>NZ_RBKS01000001.1:1345574-2691148 GCF_003634555.1 Frondihabitans australicus | reverse complement strand
CCGAAGTGGTCGAGCGAGAAGTCGCGGATGTCCATGGGATTCCTTTCGTGGGGGTGTCGCAGGAGGCGACGAGGGGTCAGACGGGCACGGCGACGAGGGGCCGACGCGCGGCGACGCGGATCGTCACGCGGGTCAGGGCGAAGCCGGCGAGCCCGGCCACGACGAGCACGGCGAAGAGCGTGGAGTAGCCGCCGCCCTGCTCGGGCACGCCCGCGGCGGGGTCGCCGATCCACCAGGCGCAGAGGGCCGGCAGGAACGCGTCGGGGAGGTACGCCAGGCCCGACGCGAGGCCGATGACGCCGCCGCGCTGACTGGCGGGGATGCCCAGCTCGCCGACGGTCGCCCAGTAGACGCCGCGGCTCATGAACACGGCCAGGCAGAGCAGCAGGAGCAGGCCGAGAGCCGCCACGATGAGACCCGGGCGCTTCGGCAGCACGAGGAACCCGAGTGCCATCGCCGACGACGCGAGGAACATCCAGCCCAGGAACCGCGTGGACGACTTCGTGACCTTGTCGACGACGATGCCGCCGATGGGCCCCGCGACGAACTGGAACACGTAGCTGCGGATCACGCCGATGACGCCGATCGCGGCGACACCCACGCCGAAGCTGTGCTCGAGGAGCGGCGAGAAGTAGCCGAGGGTGGTGTAGAAGGTGAACGCCATCGCGATGGTGAGGCCGATGAGCCAGGTGAACGGGTTCTTGGCCGCGAGGAGCAGCTGACCGAGCGAGACCGACGTCGACTCGGCGTCGGCGAGACGCGCGCGGTCTTCGCGGACCGCGAGGAGGATGACCGCGGCGAGCACGAAGCAGAGCACGCCGTAGATGCGGATCAGCGTGAGGACGCCGGCGGAGGGGACGATCGCCGCCGCCACGACGGCGGTGCCGATGAGGCCGACGACCGTGGAGGTCGCGCCGCGGATGCCCTCGAGGAAGCCGAAGAAGCGCCCCTGGCTGCCCGGCTCGGCGAGCAGGCCGATCGACTTCACCAGAGCCGACCAGTACAGGCCGGTGCTCAGCACCGCCATGACGACGTGGGCGGCCATGATGCCGACGAGGCCCGGCGTCGTCGCGATGTAGAGGTCGCACAGCCCGACGCCGACGAGGGCGATGCAGATGAGGAGCCGAGGAGAGAACCGGTCGGCGAACCAGCCGCCGAAGAAGTACATGATCGTCGCCGTCGCCCCGAAGACGGAGACGACCGTGCCGTACTCCTGCCCCGTGAGGCCGAGGGCTGCAGTGGTGGCGTCGAGGAAGACGAAGCGGATATAGGCGACCTGGAAGATGACGCCGCCGGTCATCGAGAGCAGGACGAAGGTCAGGAGCGAGCGGGGTGTCATGGACCACCTCATCGTGGGGAGCGGGAACGGCCACGACTCTATTCTCGTAGCGTGTGACATGTCAATTCAGGGTATTCATCACCTTTTGACTCAGCAGGAGCCGGTGGTGACGCCCGACACGACTGACCCCGGAACGCGGGTGCGAGATCGTCCACGGATGCGAGTCACAATGGGCGCGTGACCCGCACGCTCTACGTCTCCGACCTCGACGGCACGCTCCTCGGCCCGGATGCCCGCCTGAGCGCCTTCACCCGCCGTACCGTCGAGGCGCTGATCGCGGACGGCGAGCTCTTCGCGGTCGCGACGGCGAGGTCGCGGCAGTCGCTGCTGAAGCGCGCTCCCGCGCTGCGGCAGACGGGCCCCGCCGTCGTCTACGGCGGCGCGTTCGTGGTCGACCTTCGCACCGGCCGCAACCTCGTCGAACAGACGCTCGCTCCCGAGGCGGTCGACGGGATCCTCGCCGTCCTCGGTCGACTCGGCGTTCCCGCCCTCGTGTACTCGGCGACCCCCGGAGGCCCTGGCGTCGCCCCGGCACCCGGTCTGGACGACACGGTGTCGTGGGTGGCGGGCGACGAGAGTCCGGGCATCCGGTGGTACCTCGACGACCGCGGCGCGGACCCGAGATTCCGGCCGGTGGGGCACCCGGGCGAGCTGCCGCGCTACGGCACGTTCTCGATCGTCGCGCTCGGGCCTCTCGCGGAGCTCGAGCCGGTGGCGCGGATCCTGCGCTCGGATCTCGGGGCGGACGTCGTGGTGTCGCTGCAGGAGGAGACCTACCTCGAAGGCATGTACTGGCTCGATCTCGCGGCGCCCGGCGCCACCAAGGGCGTCGGCGTGCGCACCCTCGCGGAGATCTACGACGCCGACCGCATCGTGTGCTTCGGCGACAACCTCAACGACCTCGACATGTTCGCCGTCGCCGACGAGGCCTACGCGGTCGAGAACGCGCACCCCGAGGTGCTCGCCGCGGCGACCGGCGTGATCGGCTCCAACGCGGACGACGGCGTCGCCCGCTGGCTGGCGGGGCACGCGCGCCTCGAGCGGACGGCCTGACCGCAGCCTGCCCGGCGCCAGGCCGTCGCGACACCAGACTCTCGACTCCCGACTTGCCGCGGAGCGCGGGCAGCGCCATCCTGGGGATTAACCACCGCGCCGGCCGTCTCGCTCTCCTCCGGCGCACGCGCGCCGAGGCGCGTTCACCCGAACCAGGAGGCACCGTCATGCAGATCGCCAGCGAGCCCGCGACCAAGGTCGCCTTCACCGAGCACGCCTGGCCGGCCGCCCTCGAGGATCTCCCGACGCCCGTCCTGACCATCGACACGCGGGCGCTCGCGCACAACATCGACACGATGGCCGACTGGTGCCGTCGCGCCGGCGTCGACCTCGCGCCGCACGGCAAGACCACGATGGCGCCGTCGATCTGGCAGCAGCAGCTCGACGCGGGCGCCTGGGGCATCACCGTCGCGACCGCCTACCAGGCCGAGGTCGCGCGCGAGGCCGGGGTCTCGCGGATTCTGCTGGCCGGCACGACGTTCTCGCCCGACGCCCTCGCCCTGCTCGCGTCGTCCGGCAGCCGAGTGCACATGTGGCTCGACTCGGTCGCGGGCGTGAAGATCGTCGACGAGGCCCTGGGGCGCGCAGGAGCCGAGAACCCCCTCGCGGTCCTGGTCGAGCTCGGCGCCGTCGGAGCCCGCACGGGCGCTCGCAGCATCCCCGCGGCTCTCGAGGTGGCCGCGGCCGTCGCCGACGCCGAGCACCTCGTGCTGGCCGGCATCGCGGGGTACGAGGGCGCCGTCTCGCACGAGATCGACGCGGAGGCCCTGCACCTCGTCGACGACTACCTCGCCACGCTGATCGAGCTGCGCGACGTCCTCGACGGCGACGCGTTCGCCGACTGGGTGGCGATGGGCGGCGAGGTGATCCTCACGGCGGGCGGCAGCATCTACTTCGACCGCGTCGTCGAGTCGCTCGGCTTCCGGCATGACCCCGAGGGGCGTCGCGGGGTACCGACGCGGGTCGTGCTGCGCTCCGGTTCCTACGTGACCCACGACCACGATCACTACCGGCGCGTGACGCCGTTCGCCCGGGCGAGCACGGGGGAGTCGTTCCTGCCTGCTCTCGACCTCTGGGCCAGCGTCATCTCGCTGCCCGAACCGGGCCTCGCGCTGCTCAACGCGGGGCGTCGCGACACCGCCGACGACGAGGGCTTCCCCGTCGCTCTCGAGGCCTATCGTCCCGGACCCGGCGGCGCGCGCCGGATCGAGGGAGCCGTGGCCGCCGCGACCGTGACCGGGCTCAACGACCAGCACGCGTTCGTCCGGGTGCCGGTCGACTCGGCGCTCGCGGTGGGCGACCTCGTGCGCCTGGGCATCTCGCACCCGTGCACGACGATCGACAAGTGGACGCAGATCGCCACCATCGACGACGGCCGCGGAGGGGATCGTCTGCCCGCGGTGACGGGCCGCCTGACGACGCGCTTCTGAGCCGTCGGCGCCGACGACCGGCTGAACGCACGAAACCCCCCGACGATCGCCGGGGGGTTTCGTGCGCTGCGGGGTAGGGGACCCGCTAGCGCGGCACCCTGCGACCCGACCTGGGCCAGGAGTCGGCTGCGACTCCCCGGCGGAGCCAGAGGGCGAGCAGGATGCCGAAGACGAGACCGGCGAAGCCGATCGGCAGCGTGACGGCCGTGGCGATGACGGGAGCCGGCGTCAGCAGGAGCGTGAACGAGGCGACGAGGAACGCGCCGCCGATCAGCCCCGAGACGATGGCGACCCGCTCCCACACCCGACGAGCTGAGGTCTTCATGGTGCGAGGCTAACGAGACGGCGGCGTCCCCCGCAGTCGGACCTTCGGGGGACAGCCTGCGGGACACCCGCGTCGCGGCGCCGCGACCTCAGGCCGTGAGGGCGCTCTGCAGGGCGTCGACGCGGGGATCGATCACACGTCGGGAGGCGTCGGCGTCGTACCACTTCAGGATCCTGCGGGCCCCCTCGGCGAAGGGGACGCGGGCCTCCCAGCCGGGCGCCAGCTCGCGGATCTTCGTGCAGTCGAAGACGGCCGCGTGGCTGCGGTCGCCGCGCAGGGGTTCGTCCCACTCGGGCGCCTCACGGACGATGTCGTGGGTGGTGCGGTGCACGATGTGGGGCACCTCGACGCCGGCTGCGTCGGCGAGGTCGAGGGCGATCATGTTCCAGGTCAGGAGCTCGGGCGACATGATGTTGAACGCCTCGCCGATCGCCTCGTCGCGCCCGAGCAGGGCGAGGAACGCGGGCGAGAAGTCGTCGACGTGGGTCAGTGCCCAGGGAGAGGTGCCATCGCCGTGCAGCGCGATCGGGAGGCCGCGGCGGAGGCGGTCGACGAGAGTCCAGCCGCCGAGGAGCGGCACCTGCGTGCGGTCGTAGGTGTGCGAGGGGCGCACGACCGTGGCGCGGACCCGCCCGGCGGCGTGCTCGTCGCGCAGCAGCCGCTCGCAGGCGATCTTGTCGCGGGAGTACTGCCAGAACGGGTTGAACAGCGGCGTCGTCTCGGTGATCGGCAGCCGAGCCGGCGGCTTCTGGTAGGCCGACGCCGAGCTGATGAAGACGTACTGGTCGCTCCGGTCGCCGTAGAGGCGGATCGCTGAGGCGAGCTGGTCGGTCGTGAAGGTGATGAAGTCGGCGACCGTGTCGAAGCGCCGGTTGCCGAGCGCGCTCCGCACGGCGTCTTCGTCGCGCACGTCGGCGATGATCGCCTCCACCCCGTCGGGCGTCTCGCGAGTGTGAGTCGCGCCGCGGTTGATCACCGTGACGTCGACGCCCTGCTGGACGGCGTCGCGGACGACCGCCGCGCTGATCTGGCCCGTGCCCCCGATGACGAGGAGTGACTTCGTTGTCATCCGTCGATCATGGCAGACAGGTCGGTCGACCGGCCATGCGAGGCACGAGATCGCCGCACGGCGACCGCGGGTCTCGGCTCAGGATCGGGGAGCGCTCTCGACCCGACGCCCCGCGGCCCACACCTTCTGCACGTTCCACTCGTCGTCCCACACGACGAGGTCGGCCGCGTGACCCGGCGCGAGAAGACCGAGGTGCCCGTCGAGCCCGAGCGCCCTCGCCGGCGTGCGGGTCAGCGCCGTGACCGCGTCGACCGGCGGCAGCCCCAGCGTCTCGATGGCGTGGCGGAGCGCCTGGTCGAGCAGCAGCGTCGACCCCGCGATCGTCTCGACGCCGTGCGACAGCGGTTCGGTGAGGAGTGCCGTGCCCTCGCGCACCGTCACGTCCAGCGAGCCGAGCCGGTAGGGGCCGTCGGACGCCCCGGCAGCGGCCATCGCGTCGGTGATGAGCGCGACGCGGTCCGGCGCCTGCTCGAACAGGACGCGGGCGACGGAGGGGTGCACGTGGACGGTGTCGAGGATCAGCTCGAGGGTCACCCGGGCGTCGTCGATCGCGGCGACGATCGGGCCGGGCGCACGGTGGTGGATGCCCGGCATCGCGTTGAACGCGTGCGTGAGCAGCGTGGCACCGCGGTCGAAGGCCGCCCGTGCCGTCTCGTAGTCGGCCTGCGTGTGGCCGACGGCCGCGACGACGCCGCGGTCGACGACGGTCTCGATCGCGTCGAGCGCGTGCGGCAGCTCGGGCGCGACGGTGATCTGGCGCACGACGCCCGGGTGCACGTCGAGCAGCGAGGCCACGGTCGCAGGATCGGGGACGGCCAGGTAGTCGGGCCGGTGAGCCCCCCGGTTGTCGGGCGACAGGAACGGCCCCTCCAGGTGCGCCCCGAGGACGAGCGGGTCGCTCCGCATGAGCGTGGCGATCGTCTCGAGTGAGCCTCGCAGCGCCGGAAGCGGGTTCGCGACCAGGCTGAGCACCGACCGGGTCGTGCCGTGCTGCCGGTGGACCCGGAGGGCGGCCTCGATGTCGGCAGCGCCGTCGTCGAAAGCGTGGCCGCCGGCGCCGTGGCCGTGAAGGTCGATGAAGCCGGGCGTGACCACGTGCGACCCGACGTCGACCGTGTCGGCGTCGTGCGGGACAAGGTCGGCGGCGGCCGAGCCCGGGGCCCGCGGGTCGCCGACGCCGGTCGCAGCGATCGTGTCGCCGTCGACCAGGATCCACGCGCCGCGGCGCTCGCCGGACGCGTCGATCGCGGTGAGGTTGCGGAAGAGCGTGCTCACGACGCGTTCTCGCGTCGGAAGTTGACGATGCCCGAGACCAGCGCGAGCACGCCGAAGACGGCGCATACGATCGGGTAGCCGAGGCTGAACCAGGTGTAGACCGCGGCGCCCATCACGGCGATCTCGACGATCGCCTTGCCGACCGGGTCGCTCTGGACCACCGCCTTCGGCGAGCGGAACAGCCCCCAGACCACCATGGCCAGGATCGGCAGGCCGATGAGGAAGAGCAGGCCCGGCCAGGGGAACGGCCACGCCATGTAGCCCCAGAACGCGAGGCTGAAGAACGCGAACAGCTCGAGGAAGAAGCGCAGCACGTCGTTGACGCGCAACGGCTGACCGCCGCCTCCCCCGCCCCGGCGGGGGCGCCGCTTCGGTGTGTCGAACATGCCTCGCCCTCTGCTGATCTCGGTGGGCCGCCTAGCGGAACACGATGGTCCGGGCCCCGTCGAGGAGCACGCGGTCTTCGGCGAACCAGCGGACGGCCTGCGTCAGGGTCCGCGACTCTTCATCCTGCCCGATGGCGACGAGGTCCGCCGCCTCGCGGGTGTGGTCGACCCGCACGACGTTCTGCTCGATGATCGGCCCCTCGTCGAGGTCGCTCGTGACGAAATGGGCCGTGGCGCCGATCAGCTTCACGCCGCGGGCGTGCGCCTGCCGGTAGGGGTTCGCGCCCTTGAACCCGGGCAGGAACGAGTGATGGATGTTGATGGCCCGGCCCTCGAGGGCGGCGCAGAGCTCGGGGCTCAGGATCTGCATGTACCTCGCGAGCACGACCAGCTCGACGTCGTGCTCGTCGACCACCTCGAGAATGCGGCGCTCGAACTCGGCCTTGAGCTCGGCACCCACGACGGCGCGGTGCTCGAACGGGACGCCGTAGAACTCGGCGAGGCCCTGCAGATCGGGGTGGTTCGCGAGGACGAGCGGGATCTCGATCGGCAGCTGACCGGCGCGCTGGCGGAACAGGAGGTCGTTCAGGCAGTGGGCCGCCGTGCTCACGAGCACGAGCGTGCGGAGCGGACGGCCGACCACGTCGAGCTTCCACTCCATGCCGTACCGAGCGACGACGGGCGCCAGGGCGGCCTCGAACGCCTCCCGGCCGGTTGACGACACCACCTGGAGGCGCATGAAGAACGTGCCGGTGTCGTGGCTCGAGAACTGCTGCGACTCGGTGATGTTGCCGCCGGCGTCGACGACCGCGCCGCTGATCGCGTGCACGATGCCCGGGCGGTCCTCGCACACCAGCGTCAGGGTCCAGTGGGTCTGCTCGTCAGCAGTCTGTCCGACGTCCGTCGGCCGGGCGGTATCCGTCACCCGTCCAGGATATGGCACCGGCCCACCCGGACTCGGCGTCCTGAGAACTGCTGTGGATAACCTCGGGACATGGCGCCGTTGCTCCTCCTCGACCTCGACAACACCCTCATCGACCGGGACGCGGCTTTCGAGGCATGGGTCCGCCACGTGGCCGAGGGGGCGGGAGCGCCCGTCTCGGCGGTCGACGAGGTGCTCGCGGTCGACGACTCGGGGTACGGCGACCGTGACGACGTCGCGGAGGCGATGCGTCGGCTCCTGCGGCTCGAGGACGACCCCGAGACGCTGGTCGACCGCATCAGGCACGAGCACGTCGAGTTGGTCGCGCTCGCCGAGGGAGTCCGGGAGCGGATCGAGGCGATCGCCGACCGGGGCGTGCATCTCGGCGTCGTCACGAACGGGCCCGTGCGGCAGCAGACGATGAAGCTGCGACGGGTGGGGCTGTCGGGCCTCGTCGACCGGGCGATGATCTCGGAGGGCGCGGGGGTGGCGAAGCCGGACCCCGAGATCTTCCGGCGCGCGATGGAGCGGGCCGGTGCGACGCCGGACGACACCTGGATGGTCGGCGACAGCGCTCGCGCCGACATTCGAGGGGCGCAGGATGCGGGACTCCGCACGGGCTGGGTGTCGCTCGGCCGCGGCTGGCCCGGCGGCGAGCCCCCGACCGTCCAGGCGCCGACGACCGCCGAGGTGCTCGACCTGACGCGGCTCTAGCCTCGGGCGACGTCGTCTGCAGCGGCGCGCGCCCGCAGCGCCCGGTCGAGGATCGTGAGCGCCGACAGCACGACCGCGATGCCGAGGATCACCCAGCCCAGCTCGTGCAGCGCCGCCGTGGTCGGCCGCTGCCCGTAGGCGACGCCGATGAGCGACGTCGACGCGATCGCACCGATGTAGATCGACGTGCGCGAGAGCCCGGCGGCCGAGCCGATGCCGCCGGTCGGCACCTGGCGGTACAGGGCGGCCTGGTTCGACACCGACGCCAGCCCCTGCGGAATGGTGAAGAACAGGGTCACGCCGACGAACAGCCACACGGGCGAGGCCCCGGTGAGGGCCAGGATCAGAACGCCGCCGCCCAGGGGGATCAGCGCCGCGGCGATGAGTGGTGCCCGCACCCCCGTCCGGCGCGCGAACCAGAACGAGGCGACACCGGCGAGGATCGCGCCCGGCAGCTGCACGAGGCCGGCGGTCTGCGACGACAGCCCCGCGGAGTCCTGCACCCACTGCGAGAAGCCGTAGGTCATCGTGTAGGCGATGCCGTAGAGCAGGAAGAGGCGGATGTAGGTGCGGCTCAGCGCCCCGTTCGACGCGAGCATGCGCACGTCGATGAACGGGGCGACCGCGCGGCGCTCCCAGAGGACCAGCGCGACGAGAGCCGCGACGGTGATCGCGAGCAGCCAGTACAGGCCGGCCGAGAGGTCGAGCAGGAAGACGAGCAGGCTCGACACGGTGACCGCGAACAGGGCGAGGCCGGGCAGGTCGATCGCCTGGGTGACCGGCAGTGCGGCGGCGCGGATCGGGCGGATGCGGTCGCTCGGCAGCCAGAGCGCCGCGAGCACCAGGCCCGCGCCGGCGAGGGGAACGTTCACGAGGAAGATCGAGTGCCAGCCGAACGCGCCGATGAGGACGCCGGCGAGCGGCGGCCCGGCGGCGGCGGAGACGAGCGACGACACCGAGAGGCCGCCGAGGACGAGCGGGGGAGTCGCGACGCCCAGCCGGTCGGACTGGTTGCGGATCGCGCTCATCGCCGCCGGATACGCACTCGACGTGCCGATGCCGATCAGCACGCGGCTCGTGAGCGCGGCGCCGAACGACGGCAGGACGTCGGGCAGCACACCGGCGACGATCACCACGACCATGCCGAGCAGGAAGATCTTCTTCGGCCCGAACCGGTCGGCGAGCTTGCCCATGGTCGGCTGGGCGATCGCGCTGGCGAGGTAGAGCGACGAGACGAGCCAGATCGCCTGGTCGCTGCCGATCCCGAGGCTCTTCTGGATCGGCGCGAGTGCGACGGCGATCATCGTCGTGTTGATCGGGTTCAGCAGGGGGCCGAACAGGATGGGGATGACGAAGCGCGGGCCGAAGCCGGTCTCGCCGTGGGGGCGTGAGCCTGCTCCTGCGCGGGTCGGTGCTGTGGTGGTCGTGGGGATCGCCTTCTCGGGTGCGGTGGCTGCGGGTCGCTGCCCATCACGACGCCGGGAGGAGCGGATCGATTTATACAGTACGCCTGTATACCTGCTCCGGCAAGCCGGACCGCGCGGCCGGCGATCGCGACGAGTACCTCGCGGCCTTCGCCGCCTGGGCGCGCGCCCATCCTGACCATCACTGCTTCGTCGTGGTGCGGAGAGGCTCGGCGCCCGCGGACGAACAGATCGTCGGCATGGCCTGGCTCGCCATCGGCACGCGAGTCCCCTCGCCGCGCGACATCGAGCGGCTCGGCGGCGACATCCAGTCGGTGTACGTGATCCCGTCGCTGCGGAATCGCGGGCTGGGTCATCGCCTCCTGTCGTACGTCACCGCGTGCGCGGCGGCGCGGACGACGTCACACGCTGACCGGTTAGACGCATTTCGCGACCGGCCTCGGCCGGGAGTCGCGGCACGCCGGTCACGGGTGAGGTCGGAGCGCGGTTCCGGTCGCGAATTGCGGCAGGGGCAGGCCACGCCGCGGCGCGCTCACGGGTACCCGACGAACCACAGGAACACGATCGCGACCGCCTGCAGCACCACGCACCCGACGAGCAGCGCGACCCGCCGCCGGCGCGACCCCGCCTCGCCGGCCGACACGGGCCCCCAGAACACCGGGCTGCCCAGCATCGGCGCGGTGGGCAGCAGGAGCCGCGGCAGGCTCTGCTGCGGCAGGAACACCGCGACGAGATACAGCCAGTACGACGCCGTGAGGCCCACCACGTCGGCTCCGAGGGCGCGGGTTCCGCGCCGCGTCAGCCAGAAGACCCCGGCCGCGATCACGAGCAGCACCAGGACGACGCCGGCGACGACGCCCAGATAGGTCGTCGCCATCGCGAACCAGGGCGTGAGCGGCGCGAAGTGGCGCCGCCCGACGAAGCCGGTCCAGAACGCCAGCTCGGTGTCGAGGTAGGCGTCCGGGCGGCGGGTGGCGGCGGAGGCGATCACGGGCCAGGCGAGCCCCGCGGCGGCGGTGAGGCCCGCCGCGACGACGATGGCCAGGCGGTCGCGCCAGGGGAAGGCGGACCCGGTGATCCTGCGCCCCCGAAGCCTCACGACGAAGTGGATGCCGAGCGCCAGCGACAGGGCGAGGACACCCGGTCGCGTGAACGCCGCGACGACGCCGAACGGGATCAGCAGCCAGTAGCGCCGCGCCACGAGGCACCACAGGGACGCGAAGAGCAGCGCGAGGAAAAGGCTCTCGGCGTAGGCGGTCTGCAGCAGGAACCCGAGGGGCCCCAGGCTGAACAGCGCGACGGCGAAGAGAGCGCGCGGGGCCGGGATCGAGCGGCGCAGGATCGCGGAGAGCAGCACGGCCGCCACTCCTCCCGCGACGAGAGAGACGATCGCCCCCACCGCGTAGAAGCCGTTCGGGGTGCCGTTCACGCCGAGCACCGTCGTCAGGGCGTGGACGACGTACGGGTAGACGGGAAGGAACGCCCAGGTGTTCTGCAGCACGTGCCCGGCGGCATCCACCGGCAGCGTCGACGGGTAGCCGTGCTCGGCGATCGAGCGGTACGACGAGGCGTCCCAGGAGCCCGAGAAGGAGAAGAACGTCGCGTGCGCCCGGTGGCTCGCGAACCGCCAGCCGTTCGCCGTCGCGATCCAGAACATCGCGGCCAGCAGGATCGTCGACACGACTCTCGACAGGGCGTACACGACCAGCGCGCCGCCCCACGGCGGGAGGCGGGAGAGTCGGTGCACCACGCCAACCTAGCGGTGCCCGGCGAGGCCGGCGGCGCTCAGCGGTGCCGTCGGATGCGGATCGGCCCCTTCGCGGTCGACGGGTCGACGACCCGCCCCTTCTGCGTGATGTCGACCACGCCCTGTGCGACGAGGCGCCGGGCCGCCCGGCGGGCCGGCTCCATGAGCTCGCGCCAGCCGTCGTCGTCTCCGTCATACACGTCGCGCGCCGCATCCGACGGGCAGATCGTCGCGGTGGCGGCCCGGGAGTCGAGCAGGCCCCGGATGCTGGCCTCGAGGCGGTGGTCGATCGGGCGGACCTTCCGGCGGCGGCACGCGTCGCTGCAGTAGGCGATGTCGTCCCACGTCTCGGCCCACTTCGAACGCCATTCGATGCGCCGCCCGCACGAGCGGCAGGTCTTCTCGGCGGTGGTCACCCGACCGGTCTACTCCGCATGGCATGCCCTAGGCTCGAGGTGGCCGAGACACCTCGTTCGGCCCCGCAGCGCGCGCGTCGATGCGCACTCGTTCCAGGTTCGCGATGTCTTCCTCTCCGCACTCCTCGTCCGCCGCCGACCGCTTCCCGTGGGGCGGCCTGATCGCCCTCGCCGTCGCCTCGTTCTTCTCCATCTCGGGCGAGATGCTCCCGACCGGCCTGCTGCCTCAGATGGGCGCCGACCTGCACGTGAGCGAGTCGTCGGTGGGCCTGCTCGTCTCGGTGTTCGCGTTCACCGTCGTCTTCACCTCGACGATCCTCACGCACCTGCTCTCGCGGATCCCGCGCCACCGCCTGCTCGTCGGCCTCATCGTCGTGATCGCGATCGGCGCGATCGGCACCGCCCTCGCGCCCAGCTACGGCGTGCTCGTCGCCGCGCGGATCCTCGGCGGCCTGGCCCACGGCGTCTTCTGGGCGATCTGCGGCGCGTACGCCGCCCACCTCGTGCCGCGCGAGCAGGTCGGGAAGGCGCTCGCCGTGTCGTCGTCGGGCGGCACGCTCGCGTTCGTGCTCGGCGTGCCGCTCGGCACGGCGCTCGGCCAGGCCGTCGGCTGGCGCTGGGCGTTCGGGATCCTCGCCGTCCTCATGGTCGGCGGCGCTCTGCTCGTCTGGCGCCTCCTGCCCGACGTCGGCTCGGGTGCCGACGACGCCGAGACCCTCCGGCAGGAGTACAGCGACGCCGCCACCGGCGCGACCCCGATCGGCCCTGGTGCCCTCGCGACGGGCTCGATCCCGATCATCCGCGACGCCCAGGCCCGTGCCGACGCCGTGCGGCGAGAGACTCCCGACCCGTCGACGCTCGGCGTCGTCTTCAGCTGCGTGACCACCGGCATCTTCATGGTCGGCCACTACGCGCTCTACACCTATGTCGCGCCGTTCCTCACCCAGACCTCCGGGCTGTCCGACCAGGCGCTCAGCATCGCGCTGTTCGCCTACGGGATCGCAGGAGCAGCCGGACTCCTCCTCGTGGGCTGGGTCCTCGGCCGGCGCACGGGCCTCACGATCCCCGTCGCGATGGTCCTCTCGATCCTCACGGTCGTCGCGCTCCTGCTCCTCGAGGGGCGGGCGGCGCCGTCGTTCGCCGTGTTCGTGATCCTCGGCATCACCTTCGGCGTGCTGCCGCCGCTGCTGCAGATCCGGCTGCTCGAGCGGGCTCCTGCGCGCATCCGCGACCTGGCGAGCTCGTTCTACACGGCGTCGTTCAACGCCGGTATCGGTGCGGGCGCGCTCGTCGGCGGCATCGTCCTGAGCGGGGTCGGGCTCGGCGCGCTGCCGGTCGTCGACGCGTCGATCGCGGCGGTGATGCTGGTCGCGACGCTCGTGTCCGACCGCGTCCTGGTGCAGCGGCACCGTCGGCGGCATCTGCCGGCGCGGTAGCGCGACGCTACCGGTCGAGCGCTCGCACGAGCGACTCCTGCACGTAGCCGAGCCACTCGTAGATGTCGCGCATGAGCAGCGTCTGCGGATCGCCGGTCTGTGCCTCGTAGCCGTCGGCCGTCACGCCGAGACGCGACGCGAGGGTGAGGCGGAGGTCGGTGAGGGTGCGGAGCCAGGCCTGCTCGGACTCGAGCCCGAGGGGCTGTCGCCGATCCTGCACAAGGGTCTCGATCACCCGCTCGGCGTTCCGGGCCTTCGCGGCGGTGAGGTCGTCGGCCGTCAGGCGGCGGAACTCGGCGGCGGCGGACCGCATCTCGTCGTCGTCGCCCGAGTAGCCGTCGGGGATCAACCGGGCGAGCGCAGGATCCTGCGAATCTCCCTCGTCGAGAAGCTCCACCAACTGCCTCGTCAGGTCGCCCACGAGCGCCCGCTCGTGGTCGGCCAGCGCGAGGTGGATCCCGTCGCGCTTGCGCTGGAACGGCATCACTCGTCGGCCCTCGTCACGGTCGCCCAGAGCCCGTAGCCGTGCAGGGCCTCGACGTGCATCTCCATGCGCTCGCGGGCGCCCGTCGCGACGACCGCCTTGCCTTTCGTGTGCACCTGGAGCATGAGCCGCTCGGCCTCCTGAGCCTCGAAACCGAAGTAGGTGCGGAAGACGTACGAGACGTACGACATGAGGTTCACGGGGTCGTCCCAGACCAGGGTGACCCACGGCACGTCGGGTGCGACCAACCGCCGCGTGTCGGTCTCGTCGAGAGTCAGGCTCACGCTTCTAGGGTGTCATGTTTCCTTGTGAGGCGGCACGGCCGGTTGTTATGCTCGACCCGTCGCGACTGGCGTTCGGGTGGTCTACCACCGGGGAGCGACTCACACGGTTGGTGGCCGTACGCCTGGGCTGCCGTCGACTTCGAATCGGCTTGCCCCGCGTCCGTGTGATTCTTTGAGGAGCCCCGTCATGACGACAACGCCCACCGACCGCCTTCCCTCCACCTTCAACGCCCCGCTCGCCGAGGTCGACCCCGAGATCGCGGCCGTCCTCGAGCAGGAGCTCGGCCGACAGCGCGACTACCTCGAGATGATCGCCAGCGAGAACTTCGTTCCCCGCGCCGTCCTCGAGTCGCAGGGCTCCGTGCTCACCAACAAGTACGCCGAGGGCTACCCGGGCCGCCGCTACTACGGCGGCTGCGAGTTCGTCGACATCGCGGAGAACCTCGCCATCGAGCGCGCGAAGAAGCTCTTCGGCGCCGAGTTCGCGAACGTCCAGCCGCACTCGGGCGCGCAGGCCAACGCCGCCGTCCTGGCGGCGCTCGCCACCCCCGGCGACACGATCCTCGGCCTCGAGCTCTCGCACGGCGGCCACCTCACTCACGGCATGAAGCTCAACTTCTCGGGCAAGCTCTACAACGCCGTGGCCTACGAGGTCGACCCCGAGACGTACCTCGTCAACATGGAGACCGTGCGCGCCCAGGCGCTCGAGCACAAGCCCAAGGTCATCATCGCCGGCTGGTCGGCGTACCCCCGCCAGCTCGACTTCGCCGCCTTCCGCGCGATCGCCGACGAGGTCGGCGCGTACCTCTGGGTCGACATGGCGCACTTCGCCGGTCTGGTCGCCGCTGGCCTGCACCCGTCGCCCCTGCCGCACGCCCACGTTGTCTCGTCGACCGTGCACAAGACGCTCGCCGGGCCTCGCTCGGGCGTGATCCTCTCCAACGACGAGTCGCTGTTCAAGAAGCTCAACTCGGCCGTCTTCCCCGGCCAGCAGGGCGGCCCGCTCATGCACGTGATCGCCGCCAAGGCGACCGCGTTCCTCCTCGCCGCGCAGCCCGAGTTCAAGGACCGCCAGGAGCGCACCCTCCGCGGCGCGTCGATCCTCGCGTCGCGGCTCACGCAGCCCGACGCGAAGGCGGCCGGAATCGACGTGCTCACCGGCGGCACCGACGTGCACCTCGTGCTCGTCGACCTCCGCGCGAGCGAGGTCGACGGCAAGCAGGCCGAGAACCTCCTCCACGAGGTCGGCATCACGGTCAACCGCAACTCCGTGCCGTGGGACCCCCGCCCGCCGATGACCACGTCGGGCGTCCGCATCGGCACCCCGGCGCTCGCGACCCGCGGTTTCGGCGACGCCGAGTTCACCGAGGTCGCCGACATCATCGCGAACGCGCTGATGCCGAACCCCGACCTGGCGGCGCTTGCGGCTCGCGTGAAGGTGCTGACCGACGCGTTCCCTCTCTACGCCTAGGCCGGCCGGCATGGCTCTCGAGAACACGACGAGCGAGGCGCAGGAGCAAGGGCACGTCGCCGTGCGCGTCGACGGCACCGCCCTCGCCGGCAAGGTGAAGGACGACCTCCGCGCCCGCGTCGCCACGCTGAAAGAACGCGGCATCCACCCGGGTCTCGGCACGATCCTCGTCGGGACGAACCCGGCGTCGCTGTCGTACATCGCGGGGAAGCACCGGGACTGCGCCGAGGTCGGCATCGAGTCGATCCGGCTCGACCTGCCCGAGTCGGCGAGCGAGCAGGAGGTGCGCGACGCGATCCGGTTCATGAACCAGAACCCGCTCGTCACCGCCTTCATCATCCAGCTGCCCCTGCCGGAGGGCATCGACCCCACGGCGATGCTCGAGCTGATGGACCCGCACAAAGACGCAGACGGTCTCCACCCGCTCAACCTCGGCGAGCTCGTGCTCGCCGTGCCGGGCGGGCAGGGCACGATCGACACTCCGCTTTCGTGCACGCCGCGCGGCATCGTCGAGATGCTGCAGGAGTACGACATCCCCATCGCGGGGCAGCACGTCACGATCATCGGCCAGGGCTTGACGGTCGGGCGGCCTCTCGGGCTCCTGCTCACCCGCCTCGAGGCGACGGCCACGCTCACCCACTCGCGCACGGCCGACGTCGCGGCCGAGGTGCGCCGTGCCGACATCGTCGTGGCAGCGGCCGGCGTCGCGGGGCTCGTGAAGGCCGACTGGCTGAAGCCCGGCGCTGCGGTGATCGACGTCGGCATCACGCGCGTCATCGATCCCGAGACGGGCAAGGCTCGGCTGCGCGGCGACGTCGACCCTGCCGCGGCGTCGGTGGCCGGCTACCTCTCGCCCGTGCCCGGCGGCGTGGGCCCGATGACTCGGGCGATGCTGCTGAAGAACGTGGTCGAGGCCGCCGAGCGTCGCTGACGCCTGGCGGATGTGGGCCGGCTCGGCGCTTGGCGTGCGGTGTGCGCGGCGTAGCGTGCCCGGCGCGTCGCCTGTCGCCGCCTCAGGAGCTCGGCCCTCTTCTCGTTGCCTCGCGTTTTCCCCTCCTCAACTTCGTAGTTGAGGAGGGGAAAATGGAATGCATCGCCCGGTCGAGCGAGCGTCCGCACGTCGGCGCGACCCGCACGCCGGCGCGACCCGCCAGGCGGCGCGGCGCGGCCGGCGGCGCGGCGCGCCCCGTCGGGAGAGGGGGCGAGCCCCGTCAGTCCAGGCGGCGAGCCCCGTCGGCGGCGTGCACGGCGAAGATCGTCGGCGCCGCGTAGCCGGCGTCGGCGAAGGCGGCTGCCACGGCAGAGGCCACGGCGTCACGCGCTTCGGTCGGCACGAGGGCGATCGCCGAGCCGCCGAAGCCGCCGCCCGTCATCCGGGCGCCGACCGCCCCCGTGGCCTGGGCCGTCGACACGGCCAGGTCGAGCTCGGGCACGGAGATCTCGAAGTCGTCGCGCATCGAGACGTGCGAGGCGTCGAGCAGCGGCCCGATCGCCGCGGGGCCCGACGTGCGCAGCGTGCGGACGGTGTCGAGCACCCGCTGGTTCTCGGTGACGATGTGCCGCACCCGGCGGAACGTCTCGTCGTCCATCACCTCCGCAGCTCGGGGCAGGTCGTCGACCGAGACGTCGCGCAGCGCGGGCACGCCCATGAGGGCTGCGCCCTTCTCGCAGGAGGCGCGGCGAGCCTTGTACCCGCCCGTCGCGTGGGCGTGGGCCACGTGCGTGTCGATGACGAGGAGTTCGAGCGAGGCCGCATCGAACCCGAGGTCGATCACCTCGGCGTCGAGGCTGCGACAGTCGAGGAAGACGGCGGCGTCAGCCCGGCCGAGCAGAGACGCCGACTGGTCCATGATGCCGGTGGGCGCACCCACGGCGTCGTTCTCGGCGAGCTGCCCCACCGAGGCGAGGAACGGCCGCGTCACGTCGAGCTGCCACAGGTCGGCGAGGCAGACGGCGACGGCGCACTCGATGGCGGCCGACGACGACAGCCCGGCCCCGACCGGCACCGTCGACTCGACGAAGATGTCGAGGCCGAACGCGGCATCGAGCGACGCGGTGGCGTCATCGAGCCCCTCGACGGACGGCAGGCGACGCCCGAGTGCCCAGGCGATGCCGAAGACGTAGGCCGACCAGCCGTCCATCTCGCCAGGGTCCAGGTCGTCCAGCGACGCCTCGTGCACGCCTTCCTCGAACGTCGAGGCCACGCGCAGGAGCCGGTCGCCGCGTCGGCCCACGGTGATCGTGGTGGCGCGGTCGATCGCCATCGGGAACACGAAGCCGTCGTTGTAGTCGGTGTGCTCGCCGATGAGGTTCACGCGGCCGGGGGCGGCCCAGCGGCCGACGACGTCGGTGTCGAAGACGTCGGCGAACGAGCGGGAGCCGGCAGACGAGGAGGTCGAGGTGCTCATGCGCGCTCCACCGCCTCCCGGATGGCGGCGGCGGACTGCTCGGGCACGAGGTCGCCGATCCAGGCGCCCATGGCGGCCTCGGATCCTGCGAGGTATTTCAGCTTCGTCGCCGCCCTGCGAGGCGACGTGATCTGCAGGTTGAGCCGCACGGTGTCGCGCCCGACGTTCACCGGCGCCTGGTGCCAGGCGGCGATGTACGGCGTGGGGTCGTCGTAGAGAGCGTCGACGCCGCGCAGGAGCCGGCGGTACACCCCGGCGAGCTCGTCGCGCTCGTCGTCGGTGAGGGCGGCGAAGTCGGGCACCTGCCGATGGGGCAGGAGGTGGATCTCGACCGGCCAGCGCGCGGCGAACGGCACGAACGCGGTGAAGCTCTCGCTCGCGAGCACGACCCGGGGGCCGGTGCGCTCGTGCTCGAGGACGTCGGCGAAGAGGGTCGGGCCGTACTGGTCGATGCTGCGCAGCAGCGACGTCGTGCGCGGGGTGACGTACGGGTAGGCGTAGATCTGCCCGTGCGGGTGGTGGAGCGTGACGCCGATGGCCTCGCCGCGGTTCTCGAAGGGGAACACCTCCTGCACGCCGGGCAGCTCGGAGAGCGCCGCCGTGCGCTGGCTCCACGCCTCGACGACGGTGCGCATGCGCGACTCGGGCAGCTGCGACAGCGAGCCGTTCGTCTCGGGGCTGAAGCAGACGACCTCGCAGCGGCCGACCGAGGTACGGGTGCGGTTCAGGCCGAGCTGGGCCAGGTCGTCGAGGTCGTGGGGTGCGTCGGGCGCCGCCGGGGCGAGCAGCGGCCCGAACGACGGCGAGCGGTTCTCGAAGACGGCGACGTCGTACACGTCGGGGATCTCGCTGGGGTTCGTCGGGCTCTGCGGCGCGAGCGGGTCGAACTCGGCAGGGGGGAGCTGCGCGCGGTTCTGCCGGGCGGCGGCGATCGACACCCACTCGCCGGTGAGGACGTCCTGCCGCATCGTCGCGGTCTCGGGCCGCGCCTCGAGGGGCCGCGTGTCGGGCTTCCGCTCGGGCGACAGCGCGGTGTCGGCGTCGTCGAAGTAGATGAGTTCTCGACCGTCGGCCAGAACGGTCGGCCTGATGGCGATGGGCATGCCCCTCCTCGGATGCGCAGCTGACGGCTTTGTCTTGCGAAAGACAACGAAAGTATACGAAGGTGGGACCGTGGAATCCACCCCGTCCGGCCTCGACGCCCGCAGACGCCGCGATCGCATCCTCGCGATCGTCGAGACGCACGGCTTCGCCCGCACGGCCGACCTCGCACGGCAGCTCGGCACGTCGGAGGTCACGGTGCGCAGCGACTTCGCCGCGCTCGAGGCCGACGGCCGCCTCACCCGTGTGCACGGCGGCGCGCTGCCGTCGACCGGCGCGCCGGTCGAGCGCCCCTTCGAAGAGGTGCAGGCGACCGGCGCCGAGGCGAAGCGGGCGATCGGCGTCCGGGCCGCGAGCCTCGTGCGAAGCGGCCAGTGCGTCGTCCTCGACGTCGGCACCACGACCACCAGGATCGCGGAAGCCCTCCTCGAGCGGACCGACCTCACCGACGTGACCGTCGTCACCAACGGACTCACCATCGCCCTCGCCCTGGAACGGGCCGTCCCGCGCTTCACCGTGATCGTCACCGGCGGCACCCTGCGGCCGTTGCAGCACTCGCTCGTGAACCCGCTCGCGCAGTCCGTGTTCGAGACGGTCACGGCCGACCTCGCCTTCCTCGGCTGCACCGGCGTCGACGCCTCGCACGGCGTGACGAACGTCAACCTGCCCGAGACGGACCTCAAGCGGGTCATGGTTCGCGTCGCCCGCCGGTCGTACGTCGTCGCCGACGGGAGCAAGATAGGTACGGCGCACCTCGGTGTGATCGGGCCGCTCGCCTCGTTCGACGGGCTCATCACCGCCGGTGCCGACGCGTCGTCGATCGACGAGCTGCGGGCCGCGGGCCTCGCGGTGATCGAGGCGGACACCCCCGACGAGAAGGAACCCACGTGACCGACACCGCCCCGACCGGCGAGCAGTACCACCTCACCCTCGACGCCGCAGGCACCACCGTCACGGCCATCGTCACCGAGGTCGCGGGCGGGCTCCGCGCGCTGGAGGTCGGCGGCGTCGCGATCGCCGAGACGTTCGCCGAGCACGAGACGCCGCCGTCCGCATGCGGCATCACGCTCGTGCCGTGGCCGAACCGCGTCGACGGGGGCACGTGGACTCTGGACGGGCAGACGCAGCAGCTCGACATCACGGAGGTGGCGAAGGGCAACGCGAGCCACGGGCTCCTGCGCTACACGCCCTACCGCCCGGTGTCGGTCGAGCCGCACGCGGTGACCCAGTCGGCGAGCGTCTTCCCGCAGCACGGCTGGCCGTTCCGCCTCGACACGACCGTGCGGCACGAGCTCGTCGCCGACGGCCTCGTCGTCACGCACACGATCACCAACCGCGGGCCCGGCCGGGCGCCGTTCGCCGTGGGGTCGCACCCGTTCTTCCGGGTGGGTGACCACGATCCTGCGACCCTGACCGTCACGCTCGACGCCGCGACGCGATTCGAGACGAACGTGCGCAGCATCCCCGTGGGCACGTCGCCGGTGGCCGGCACGCCGTTCGACCTCAGCGGCTCGCCCGTGCTCGGCGACCTCGACATCGACGCCTGCTACCGCGACATCGCGACCGACGACCAGGGGCGGCGCCACACGCGGCTGACCGCGCCCGACGGCTCGTCGACCACGATGTGGCAGGACGCGAACTTCCCGTACGTGCAGGTCTTCACGCCGCGGAACTTCCCTCGCGACGGCGTGAAGGGCCTGGCGTTCGCCGCCGAGCCGATGACCGCGCCGGCCAACGCGCTCGCCTCGGGCGAGGGGCTGCGCTGGCTCGACGAGGGCGAGACCTGGAGCGGCACCTGGGGCGTCACCTACGCCGGGCCGACCGCCTGATCAACCGGTCGGCAGGCCGAGCCCGCGCGCCTCGAGCGACACCCGCAATGCGGTGAGGGCGTCCGCCGCGGCCCCGAGATCGGCCTCGTCGTCGACAGGGCGCAGGAGCCCGGCGAGGGCCTCATCGGCGACAGGCTCGGCCCTCGCCAGCGCCGCCGCCCCCTCGTCGGTGAGTGCCAGCAGCGACGATCGCCGGTCTTCCGGATTCGGCCGCCGCTCGAGCCACCCGAGCTTCTCGAGGCGGTCGACGCCCTTGCTCGTCGCGCCCACCCCGAGCGCCAGCCAGGCGGCGATGTCGGCGACGCGCGCGCCCTCGTGGTCGCGCACGTAGCGCAGGAAGCCGAGCTGCGCCACCGACGCGGCCTCGCCCTCGCGCAGCCTCGCCTCGAGCGCGTTGTAGAGCCGGATCTCGGCGATGAGCAGGTCGTCGAAGAACGCTCTCGCCGCGGATGGGTCTTCCCATTTAGTTGCCACGGCATATACTGTAGCGGCATCTACATCGGAACGGAAGGACTTCCATGACTCTCGAACAGCGACAGGACCTCGACGCCGAGCTGCGTGCTTTCACCCTCGGCGGCGACACCATGACCGATCGTCGCGAGGCGTTCGCCTCCTTCATGGAGCAGTGCGTCGTGCCCGGCGACGTCGTGTCGTCTGACACGACGCTGGGCGGGCGGCCAGCGCTCCGAGTGGAGCCGGTCGGCGGAGCCACGCGGCCCGGCGTCATCCTGTACTTCCACGGCGGGGCCTGGATCGTGGGCTCGCCGCAGACCGCCCTCGGCCTCACCGGGCAGCTCGTCTCCCGCACCGGAATGGAGGCCGTGTCGGTCGACTATCGGCTCGCGCCCGAGCACCCTTTCCCGGCGGGGATCGACGACGGTGTGGCGGCGTACCGCGAGCTCCTGCAGCAGGGGGTCGACCCGTCGCGCATCGTCGTCGCCGGCGACTCGGCCGGGGGAGGGCTGTCGATCACGACCCTCCTCGCGGCGCGGCGCGAGGGGCTTCCGATGCCAGGAGCCGTCGTGACCTTCTCGGCGGGGCTCGACGCGACGCGGACGGGCCGCAGCATGGACACGAAGGACGGCGTCGATCCGATCTTCTCGCGCGCGTCGTTCGCTGCGACCACGCCGCTGTACCTCGACGGGGCCGACCCCGCGCAGGAGCTCCTGTCGCCGGCGACGCTGGCCTCGCTCGAGGGGTTCCCGCCGCTGCTGCTGCAGGTCGGCACGAACGAGGTGCTGCTCGACGACACGGTGCGGCTGGCCCAGCGGGCGATCGACGCGTCGGTCGACGTCGTGCTCGACGTGACGGCCGACGTGCCGCACGTATTCCAGATGTTCGCCGGGCGGCTCGACGAGGCCGACGCGGCGCTCGCGCGTGCCGCTGCGTTCGTCGCGGAGCGTGTGCCCGCCTGAGTGGCCGGGCCGCGCCGCGCCGCCGGCGCGCGTTCGGGAGGAAGATAGTTCCTCCCGTAGGCGCGGCAGGGTGTGCCGATCGCGCGGTGCGCACGCTGAGGAGGAGAACTATCCTCCCGAAGCTCGAATCGCACGCTCGACAGGGAGCGCGAGGCGCGGCAGGGAGGAGATGCCGGCCGACGGTCCTCCTGAGCGGTGGGAGGTCGCGCAGTTTCCTCCCGGGGCGTCGCTCGCCGAGCCGATTTCCTCCCGAGCGCCGCCGAGTTCCTCCCGAAGCGAGAGCCCACCGGGCGGCAATGTCACCGACGCTCGTTCGGGAGGAAAAATATCCTCCCGAAAGGCACTCGCACGGGCCGGCAGACACCCGGGACACCGAGCGGCGAAGCCGCGACGCGAGCGGCAACCTTCACGGGGGATGAGACACCCGGCAGGCTGAGCGGCTCCGCCGCGACGCGAGCGCAGCGAGCCAGACGAGCACGACGAGATCCTGGCGCCCCCGCAGGATCGATCCAGGATTTCGTGGGCCCCGTGGGGCTCGAACCCACGACCAACGGATTAAAAGTCCGATGCTCTACCGACTGAGCTAGAGGCCCTAGCTAGCCGAACAAGCCTAGCAAGCGGGCGAGTACCCTTGCTCCGATGACTTCTCGCGACTTCCACCGCCCCGCCCAGTTCGGCGGCCGAGAGTTCGAGGCGTTCCAGGGTGGCGACGATCCTGCGGTCATGCACCGTGTGGCGCACGAGTCGGCGGCGGCGCTGCTGGCCCGGGTGCGGCAGGATCCCACGCCCGAGATCCTCGACCGCCTCGTCGCGTTCACCGATTCGCACGGCATCGACGCGCTGGCCGAGCTCTGGGCAGGAGCAACGCCCCACTCGCTTCCCGGCGCCCTGTGGCGCATCTACCTCACCCGCGCGGTGATCCGTGCGAACCCGGACGACATCACGTACCTGTTCGAGCGCGGCGTGCGCGAGCTCTCGACGATCGACCCCGTGGTCGTGGGGGCTCCGGCGCCGGCGAGCCCGGAGGAGATCGTCGAGCTGGCCGACACGATCCTGCGCGGCGTGTTCGACGGCGACTTCGGCCTCGCCCTCGACCGCGGCGCCTCGTTCTGCCGGATCGCGGCGGCGGGCGCCACGAGCGTGGCCGACGACGTCGACGTGGTCGAGCCGGACCGCTCGAGCGAGTTCACCCGGCGGGGCCTGCGGTTCTCCGAGCTCGCCGCCGACCTGTCGGCCTGCGCCGGCCTGTGGCGCGACGGCAGCCTGACCTAGGGGCCGCCCCGCCCGACACACCCGCGTTGCACGTGTTCGCCGAGTGCGGAAGCGGGCCACCGCACGGCACGAGGTCGCTACAGTAGAGGACGCCGGGCCGCAGTAACCCCGGGCTCCAAATTTAGCCGCTTCGAGCGGCCTCGCGCCGAGAGGCGTTCTGCGGCCCGGCGCCTCTGTGTCTGCTGGCCCTCGTGTGTGCAGGCCTTCCGGCTGCTCCTGCGCCCTGTGCCTCCTGCATCCCGTGCTCTGGCGACCCGTCGATTCTGCCGATACAGGGTGTCGAGAGACGAACTCGCTCGTTCGCAAAGATTTTCTGCGATCGGAGCAAACCACCCGGGCGGGTGCGCCGAACACCCTTGCGAGAGAAAGACCGCGTCTTCATCGACATGCGAACCGCTCATCCGATCGGTTCACTGCGGCGGACCTCTCGTGCGACCCGGGCTTCTTGCCATCCCAGACGGCCATCGCACGAGAGGCCCTCCGCGGTAGCCACCCGCCGCATGTCGTGTGCAGATGCAGGTACGACCTGACATGCTGGTACTCGTGAGCCGCGACATCGACGAGCCTGATGCGGGTGTGAGCGATTCCGCCACGCCCGAGCAGCTCCTCGCGCGGGTCGCCACCGGCGATCGGGTCGCCTTCGCCTCGCTGTACGACCAGACCGCTCCGAGAATCCTGGGGCTCATCAAGCGGCTGCTGAAAGACCATTCACAGTCGGAAGAAGTGACCCAGGAGGTATTCCTCGAGATCTGGCAGCAGGCATCGCGCTTCGACTCGTCGAGAGGCAATGCCGCGAGCTGGATGCTCACCATGGCCCACCGCAGGGCGGTCGATCGCGTCAGGGCCAGCCAGTCCAGCCGCGATCGGGACACCAAGATCGGAATCCGCGACTTCGACACCGAGTTCGACTCGGTGACCGAGCAGGTCGAGATCCGCATCGAGCACGAACGAGTCGAGCGAGCGCTCGACAGGCTCACCGAACTCCAACGTCAGGCAGTGACGCTGGCCTACTACGGCGGCTACTCGCACAGCGAGGTGTCGTCGATGCTGAACGTGCCGATCGGCACGGTCAAGACCCGACTTCGAGACGGAATGATCCGTCTCCGCGACGAACTGGGGGTGGCGTCATGAGCAACGACGACGACAACACCTTCGGAGGCGACGGCATGGACGAGATCGACGCGATGTCGGCCGCCTACGCGCTGAACGCCCTCACCGACCCCGAACGAACGCTCTTCGAAGAGCGACTCCACGACAACCCCGACCTGCAGAGAGAGGTGGCCGAGCTGAACGAGACAGCACTCCTTCTCGGCCGCGCCGTCCCGCCGGTCACACCCTCCGCAGGCCTCCGCTCGAGCATCCTCGACCTGCTCGACTCGACGCCGCAGCTTCCGGCACTCACGCTCGTCCCTCCCGTGGCCGACAGGGCGCAGGATGCAGCAGTCCTTCCGCCCGAGACCTCCCCCCGGGCGACGGGGCCCGCCGTGGTCACCGTCGGCGAGGTCGCCTCCGGCGAGCTCCTGCGGCCCACACCCCTCGCCCACCAGCGCTGGTTCCTGCGGCCCGCCGCTCTGCTGGCCGGTGCGGCCGCCGCTGCCGCGCTGTTCTTCGGCGGCGGTGCGATCCTCAACCAGCATCAGCCGGCACCCGTCGTGTCGCAGATCGCCGGACCCACCGCGAACAGCTCGACCGACGCGTCGCGGATCCTCGCGGCGAGCGACGTCCAGCACGCCTCGGCGAAGATCGCCGCCGGCGGCACCGCCACCGTCTACTGGTCGGCCGCGCTCGGGCAGTCCGCCGTCGTGCTCGACGGCGTCGCTACGCTGCCGACGTCGAAGACCTATCAGCTCTGGTACATCAACGGCGCCGTGATCAAGTCGGCCGGGCTCGTCTCGACGAAGTCGGGCACCCTGACTCAGGTGCTGAAGGGCGACCTGACCTCAGGCGCCACGGTCGGCATCACGGTCGAGCCGAAGGGCGGCTCGAAGCAGCCGACCACGACGCCGATCGCCGCGATCCCGGTCTAGGTCTGCCTCGCGGCTCGGGTGGGCCGCACGCGTTGTCAGCGGCACCACTCGCACCCTGCGCCCGGGAGGATGTTCTTCCTCCCGAACGCGCACCGGTGCCATTGCCGCCCGGTGGGCTCTCGCTTCGGGAGGAACTCGGCGGCGTCCGGAAGGAAATCGGCTCGGCGAGCGACGCCCCGGGAGGAAACTGTGCGCCCTCCCGCCGCTCAGGAGGACCGTCGGCCGGCATCTCCTCCCGAACGCACGACACACCCACGAACGCCGACGGCCCCGCCCCCACGAGGGGAGCGGGGCCGTCGCCGTCAGACGGGAGCGCCGATCAACCGAAGCGGCCCGAGACGTAGTCCTCGGTGGCCTGCACGGTCGGGTTCGAGAACATCGTCGCGGTGTCGTTGTACTCGATGAGCTTGCCGGGCTTGCCGGTGCCGGCGATGTTGAAGAACGCCGTCTTGTCGGAGACGCGCGACGCCTGCTGCATGTTGTGGGTCACGATGACGATCGTGTACTCCTGCTTGAGCTCCTCGATGAGGTCCTCGATCGCGAGGGTCGAGATCGGGTCGAGAGCCGAGCAGGGCTCGTCCATGAGGATCACGTCGGGGGAGACCGCGACGGCGCGCGCGATGCAGAGGCGCTGCTGCTGTCCGCCGGAGAGGCCCGAGCCCGGCTTGTCGAGGCGGTCCTTGACCTCGTTCCAGAGGTTCGCGCCGGTGAGCGACTTCTCGACGAGGTCGTCGGACTCGCTCTTGCCCATGCGGCGGTTGTTGAGCTTCACGCCCGCCAGGACGTTCTCGCGGATCGACATCGTCGGGAACGGGTTCGGGCGCTGGAACACCATGCCGACCTGACGGCGGACGAGCACCGGGTCGACGCCCGGTGCGTAGAGGTCGTTGCCGTCGATGAGGACCTCGCCCTCGACGTAGGCGCCGGGGATGACCTCGTGCATGCGGTTGAGCGTGCGGAGGAACGTCGACTTGCCGCAGCCCGACGGCCCGATGAACGCCGTCACCGTGCGGGGCTCGATGGTGATGTTGACGTCTTCGACGGCACGGAACTTGCTGTAGTAGACGTTGAGGTCTTTGACTTCGATGCGCTTGGACACGTGGTTCCTTTTTCGGGGTTGCTGCGTCGGGCTGGGTCTGGGGTGGCGGCTAGCGTCCGCGCGGGGCGAAGAAGCGGCCGATGATGCGTGCGATCAGGTTCAGGGCCATGACGATCAGGATCAGCACGAGTGCGCCGGTCCAGGCCCGCTCCAGGTACGGGGTCGCGTCGGGCCCCTGCTGCGCGTACTGCGTGTACACGAAGACCGGGAGCGTCATCATCCTGTCGCTGAAGAGGTCGTAGTTCATGTCGGTCGTGAAGCCGGTCGTGAGCAGCAGCGGCGCGGTCTCGCCGATGACTCGCGAGATGGCGAGAACGACGCCGGTGGCGAGGCCGGCGAACGACGTCGGCAGCACGATCTTGACGATCGTGAGCCAGCGGGGCACGCCGAGCGCGTAGCTCGCCTCGCGGAGCTCGTTCGGCACGATCTTGAGGATCTCCTCGCTCGACCGCACCACGATGGGGATCATCAGCACGCTCAGGGCGATGGAGCCCATGGCGCCGTTGCGGATCGCGGGGCCCGCGATGAGGGCGAAGAGCGCGTAGGCGAAGAGGCCGGCGACGATCGAGGGGATGCCGGTCATGACGTCGACGAAGAAGGTGATCGCGCGAGCGAGGCGGCCGCGGCCGTACTCGACCAGGTAGATCGACGTCAGGATGCCGACCGGCACGCTGATCAGGGTCGCGAACGCGGTGATCTCGAGTGTGCCCACGATCGCGTGGAGGGCGCCGCCGCCCACGCTGATGACGTTGCGCATCGAGTAGGTGAAGTACTGGACGTCGAAGCGGGCGACACCGCGCGAGATCACCGTGTAGACGAGCGACACGAGCGGCAGGAGCACGACGATGAAGGCCGACATCACGAGCGACGTGACGAGGCGGTCCTTCGCCTTGCGGCCCCCCTCGACGACCATCGAGATGACGACGATGAGGACGTCGAACAGGATCGTGCCGAAGAAGAGGGCGCCGACGATGTTGAAGTCCTTCGTCGACCCCGATGCCTTGAGCAGGAGGAAGACGGCGACGAAGATGGCCCAGCTGATCGCGAGCAGGCCCCAGGGCGCGAACTTCGGCAGCTTGCCGGCGGTCAGCGTGTTGGCGCGGGTGTTGCGGACGGCGACCGACATCAGTTGGCTCCCGAGAAGGCCTTGCGGCGGTTGACGATGAAGCGTGCTGCCATGTTGATCAGCAGCGTGATGACGAAGAGGACGAGGCCGGAGGCGATGAGGGCGTTCAGGCCGACGCCCTGGGCCTCGGCGAACTGGAGCGCGATGTTCGCGGCGATCGTGTTGGGGTTCTGGCTGCCGAGCACCGCGAAGCTGATCACGGTGGCGGGCGAGAGCACGATCGCGATGGCGAGGGTCTCACCGAGGGCGCGGCCGAGGCCGAGCATGATTGCCGACACGATGCCCGAGCGGGCGAACGGCAGGACCGCCATGCGGATCATCTCCCAGCGCGTCGCGCCGAGGGCCAGTGCGGCCTCCTCGTGGAGGCGCGGTGCCTGGAGGAAGATCTCGCGCATGACGGCCGTCATGATCGGGATGCACATCACGGCCAGCACGATGGCGGCGGTGAGGATCGTCTTGCCGGTGCCCGAGACGGGGCCGGCGAAGAGCGGGAACCAGCCGACGTGGTTGACCAGCGTGTTGTAGAAGGGCTGGACGAACGGCGCCAGGATCAGGACGCCCCAGAGGCCGAACACGACCGAGGGCACCGCGGCCAGCAGGTCGATGATGTAGCCGAGCACCTGGCTGATCCGGCGCGGCGCGTAGTGCGAGATGAAGAGCGCGATGCCGATCGAGAGCGGCGTCGCCATCAGGAGGGCGAGGAACGCGGCCCAGACGGTGCCGAAGACGAGGGGCCCGACGTACGACCAGAAGTTCGTCGCCTGGTCGGGCAGGGTGCCGACCTTGGCCGTGAGGGCCGGGATCGACTGGACGATGAGGAACAGGGCCACGGCCGCGAGGACGACCAGGATCAGGGTTCCCGCGACGACTGTCGAGAGGGAGAAGACCCTGTCGCCGAGCCGGACCGTGGCCTTGGGCCGGCGGTCGGTGCGGGCGGGGGATTCCGCGGATGCGGTCATGAAGTCGAATTCCTGCTCTGGCCCTGTGGCCGCATGACTGTCGGGTGATGGAGCGTGTTGCCGGTGGTGCGGAGGTGCTGGTGGAGCCGGGTGGTGCGCGGTTCAGACGAGTGAACCAGACGGGGCCTGGGTCGCGGTAGATCCGCGACCCAGGCCTTCATCGGGGTGTTACTTGATGGTGGCGGCGGCGGCCTGAGCCTTCGTCGACAGCGAGCCGGAGAGCGGCGCCGAGCCGGCCTGGCCGGCGGCAGCGGTCTGAGCGGCAGGGGTGGTCACGTACTGGGCGTACGCCTTGACCTCCTTGCCGACAGCGGCGTCCTTGTAGTTCTGGCACGCGATGAGGTACGAGACCAGGACGATCGGCCAGTCGCCCTTGGCGGTCAGCGAGCGGTCGATGTTGACGGCGATGTCGTTCTTGGCGCGGCCCGAGACGAGCGGCGACTTTGCGACGACGGCGGCAGCACCCTTGGCGCTGATGTCGGTGGCGGTGCTGCCGACCATGAGCTTCGCCTTCGACAGGCCGGTCGCGCCGGAGTCGTCGATGTAGGCGATCGAGTTGGTCGAGTTCTTCACGGCCGAGGCGACACCCGGGGTGCCCTTGGCGGCGTCACCGACCTTGTAGGGGAACGTCTGCGAGGCCGGAGCGGTCCAGACGCTGGACGCCTGGCTCGAGAGGTACTCGGTGAAGTTCTGCGTGGTGCCCGAGTCGTCCGAGCGGTGCACGACGGTGATCGAGGCGTCGGGGAGCGTGGCGCTCGAGTTGAGGGCCTTGATCGCCGGGTCGTTCCACTTGGTGATCTTGCCCGAGAAGATCTTCGCGATGGTGGAGGCGTCGAGGGTGAGGTCGGTCACGCCGGAGACGTTGTACGCGATCGCGATGGGCGAGATGTAGACGGGGATGTCGATGCCCTTGGTGCCGGCGGCGCACGCGGCGAACGAGCCGGCGAGGTCGGCGTCGGCGAGAGCGGCGTCGGATCCGGCGAAGTTGGCGGCGCCCGAGGCGAAGCTGGTGCGGCCGGCGCCCGAGCCCTGGGGGTCGTAGTTGACGGTGGCGTCGGGGTTGGCCTGCTGGAAGCCCGCGATCCAGGTGGTCTCAGCGGTGCCCTGAGCGGACGAGCCGATGCCGTTGATGGTGCCCGAGACAGGCTTGGCGGTCGAGGTCGACGAGGCGGCGGGAGTCGACGACTCGTTCGCGGCGCAGGAGCTGAGGGCGATCGCGGCCACAGCGGCGATGGCGGCGATGCTGCCGATTCGCTTCTTGTTCACAGGGGTTCCTTTTCGGGAGTGAAGTCACGTTGCAGGACTGGGCCGGTGCTGACCCGCGAGCGACGCTACGGTGACGCGTTAACGAGGGTCGCCCGTACTGGTGAACGGATGGTGAACGGCCGGAGAACAAGCGCCGGGCACTCTGAGGAGTGCCCGGCGAGGGAGTAGGGGGCGCAGGAGCCCGGAAAACCGGCCCCTCTAGACGGTCGGCCCGTGCGTCTCGACGGCCACGAGAGTGCCGTCGCCGACGGAGACGTGCAGCACCGTGTAGTCACCGGTGCCGAGCGAGGAGAACCGCCGCAGGTCGAGCCGGTGGCCCCCCTTCGTCTGCGCGGAGACCTGCCGGATCACCTCGGGCAGGACCGGCCCGTGGCTGCACACCACGGCGCTGACGCGCTTCTTGAGGCGCTTGCGGACCACGCCGGCGACGTCGTCGGTGCCCGTCTCGTAGGCGTCCTGGCTCACGTCGTCGGTGTTCTTCACGCCGACGTGCGTGCGGGTCGACAGTGGCTCGACCGTCGCGAGGCAGCGTGCCGCCGTCGACGACACGATGCGCTGCGGGGCCCAGGCCGCGATGGCCGGCGCGATGCTCTTCGCCTGGCGGCGGCCCGCAGGAGCCAGCGGCCGGGTCGCATCCGCACCCGACCACTCGCCCGGAGACAGCGCCTTCGCGTGACGCAGGGCCACGATCGCGAAGGTGCGCGCCTGGTCGGTGGCCACGCGGTCGGCGAAGCGGTCGAGCACCTCTGCGTCGCGCTCGTAGGTCAGCTGGGCCCGGGCCTTGGCGAGCGGGACCCACTCGATCAGCTGCACCTCGTCGTTCGGAACGAACGGGCCCGCGGCGGCGAAGGCCTCGTCGTCGACCTCGGCTGCCCAGTAGTGCACGACCTTGTCGCGGCCGCCGGGCAGGAGGTACTCGGCCGTGCCGAGCGGCGCGCCGAGCGCCACGCGGTAACCCGTCTCCTCGCGGATCTCGCGGACTGCGGTCTCGGGCGTCGCCTCGCCGGAGTCGACCTTGCCCTTGGGCAGCGAGACGTCGTGGTGGTGTTCGCGGTGGATGAGGAGCACGCGCACCTTGCCGTCGACCAGGCGCCAGCACACTGCGCCAGCGGCCACGACGGTCGAGGCCGTGGCGGAGCCGGTGCGCGTGAGCGTGCCGTAGTCGCGGCTCACCGCGCCGAGCGCCTTCTTCTGCTGATCTCGCGCATGAGTCCATCTTGCATGTCGTTCAGGGGTTCACCCGAATCGCTGCGCGAGACGCGCTCCCACGACTGGTCTTCGGTGAGGTGCCACGACGCCGTCTCGGGCGACATGGCCAGGTCGAACAGGTGGCTCACCTCGTCGAGGTGATCGGGCTGGACGAGTCGCACGAGGACCTCGACGCGGCGGTCGAGGTTGCGGTGCATCATGTCGGCCGAGCCGATGAACACCTGCGGGTCGCCGTCGTTGTGGAACGCGAACAGGCGCGAGTGCTCGAGGTAGCGGCCGAGGATCGAGCGGACCCGGATGTTCTCGCTCAGGCCGGGCACGCCGGCCTTCAGCGAGCAGATGCCGCGCACCCAGATGTCGATCGGCACCCCGGCGTTCGAGGCGTGGTACAGCGCGTCGATGACCTCCTCGTCGACCATCGAGTTGATCTTGATGCGGATGCCCGAGGGCTTGCCGGCGCGGGCGTTCTCGGCCTCGACGGCGATCCGCTTCACGAGCCCCTTGCGGAGGTGGAGCGGCGCCACGAGCAGGCGCTTGAACTTCTTCTCGATGGCGTAGCCGGAGAGCTCGTTGAACAGGCGCGTGACGTCCTTGCCGACCTGGTCGTCGGCGGTGAACAGGCCCATGTCTTCGTAGATGCGGCTGGTCTTGGGGTTGTAGTTGCCCGTGCCGATGTGCGTGTAGTGGCGCAGGCGCCCGCCCTTCTCCTGGCGGATCACGAGCGCGAGCTTGCAGTGGGTCTTCAGGCCGACCAGGCCGTAGACGACGTGGACGCCGGCCTTCTCGAGCTTGCGGGCCCAGGTGATGTTGTTCTGCTCGTCGAAGCGCGCCTTGATCTCGACCAGGGCGAGCACCTGCTTGCCGGCCTCGGCCGCGTCGATGAGAGCCTCGATGATCGGGCTGTCGCCGGAGGTGCGGTAGAGCGTCTGCTTGATGGCGAGCACGTTCGGGTCGGCGGCGGCCTGCTCGAGGAACGCCTGCACGCTCGTCGCGAACGACTCGTAGGGGTGGTGCACGAGGACGTCGCGGCGCGAGATGCTGGCGAAGAAGTCGGGCTTCATGTTGGGCTCGGTCGGCAGCAGCTGCACGGCCGTCGTCGGCAGGTGCTTGGCGTAGTGCAGCTCGGGGTTGGAGATCTTCGCGATCTCGAACAGGCCGGCGAGGTCGAGCGGGGCCGGGAGCCGGTAGACCTCCTGGTCGGTGATGTCGAGCTCGCGGACGAGGAGCTCGAGGGTCACGGCGTCCATGTCTTCCGTGATCTCGAGGCGGATCGGCGGACCGAAGCGGCGGCGCAGCAGCTCTTTCTCGAGGGCCTGGATGAGGTTCTCGGACTCGTCCTCGTCGATCTCGACGTCTTCGTTGCGGGTGACGCGGAAGACGTGGTGCTCGACGACCTCCATGCCGGGGAACAGGTCCTGGAGGTGGTTCGCGATGAGGTCTTCGAGCGGGATGAAGCGGAGGCGGCCGCTGTCGTCGTCGGGCAGCTGCACGAAGCGGGGGATCACCTGCGGCACCTTGAGGCGCGCGAACTCCTCCTTGTTCGTCTTGGGGTTGCGCACCCGGACGGCGAGGTTCAGCGAGAGGCCCGAGATGTAGGGGAACGGGTGCGCCGGGTCGACCGCGAGCGGCATGAGGACCGGGAAGATCTGCGTCGAGAAGACGTCGTGCATCATCACGCGATCGGCCTCGTTGAGGTCGGACCACATCTCGACGTGGATGCCGGCGGCGTCGAGGTCGGGCTTCACGTGGTCGGCGAAGGCGCGGGCGTGGCGCAGCTGGAGCTCGTACGCGCGGGTGTTGATGGCGGCGAGCACGTCGCTCGGCGCGGTGCCGACGTTGGTCGGCACCGCGAGGCCGGTGGCGATGCGGCGCTTGAGGCCGGCGACGCGCACCATGAAGAACTCGTCGAGGTTCGACGCGAAGATCGCGAGGAAGTTGACGCGCTCGAGCAGCGGGGTGGCAGGGTCTTCGGCGAGCTCGAGGACGCGCTGGTTGAAGGCGAGCCAGCTGATCTCACGGTCGAGGTAGCGGTCGCCGGGCAGCGTGCCGTCGTCGTCGAACGAGACGATGTCGTCGAAGTCGTCGAGGAGGTCGTTCGAGACGGCCGCACCGTCGACGTAGGGTTCGCTGTCCATTGCTCAATCCTGCCACCGCGAATGAACGCCGGGGGTCGCCCTGCGTGAACTGTTGGTAACTCCCGCGAGGCGACCGCGCTGTGGAGGAGAGGCGGTGCGGACGCCGCGCCTCAGCGGTGCAGGAGGTACTGCACGTCGACGGCGTGGTCGACGAAACCGCGAGCGGCGTACAGGCGCAGCGCGGCCAGGTTGTCACCCTCGACGTACAGGGAGGCCGTGCTGACGCCGCGGGCCGCCAGGCGCTCGAGCCCGGCGTCGACTGCGGCGCCCCCGAGGTGCTGCCCCTGGCGCGACGGCGAGACGGCCACGGCGTAGAACTCGCCGGGCTCCTGCGCGCCCTCGATCTTCAGCCAGCAGAAGGCGACGAGCTCTGTGCCGGCCCAGAGCATCAGCAGGTCGTCAGGGTCGAACCACGACTCGGCCTTGCGGGCGTCGAGGTCGCCCTGGGTGAGCGAGCCCTGCTCGGGGTGGTCGGCGAAGGCGCGCGCGTTGAGGTCGAGCCAGGCCGCGTCGTCGACCCCCGGGCGGAACGCCGAGACGACGACCCCGTCGGGCAGTCGCGGTGCGCTCGGGTGCGACGCCACCGGGGCCCGCTGCTGCAGGAGCCGGCGCACCGCATCGAACCCGAACTCGCCCGCCAGTGCCCGCCCGCCCGGGTGATCGCCGTGAGACCACACCGCCAAATCGCCCGTCGACGCGTCGAGCACCTCGGCCAGGAGCGCCCGCCCGAGCCCGTGGCGGCGGTGCGTCGGCGACACGACCAGCTCGGCCTCGCCCGGCCGCAGGATCGCGAGAGCCTCTCGGCCCCCGAGCACCTCGGCCGTCCTCGCCGCCGCTTCCACCAGCGCCTGATCGGAGAACGGGGGAGCGCCGTCGGCGGCCTGCGCCTCTGCGGCGAGGGCGCGGACGATCGCGATGTCGGGGGTCGAGCCGCCGCTCACGTCAGCTCGAGGCCTGCGGGAGCTCGCGGGAGTCCTCGTCGTAGACGTTGAAGCGGTAGCCGACGTTGCGCACGGTGCCGATGAGCGACTCGAGGTCGCCGAGCTTCGCGCGGAGGCGCCGCACGTGGACGTCGACGGTGCGGGTGCCGCCGAAGTAGTCGTAGCCCCACACCTCGCTCAGCAGCTGCTCGCGGGTGAAGACGCGCGACGGGTGCGTGGCGAAGAAGCGGAGGAGCTCGAACTCCTTGAAGGTGAGGTCGAGCGGGCGGCCGTGGACCTTGGCGGAGTAGCTGGCCTCGTCGATGACGACGCCCGAGGCCTGGATCTTGCTGCCGGACTGCGACTGCGCGAGACGGCCGGTGACCAGGCGGATGCGCGCGTCGACCTCGGCCGGGCCGGCGGACTCGAGGATCACGTCGTCGACGCCCCACTCGGAGTTGACGGCGGTGAGGCCGCCCTCGGTGAGGACGAGCACGAGCGGCACGGTGACGCCGGTGGTGCGCAGGATCTTGCAGAGGGCCTTCGCGCTGGCGAGGTCGCCGCGCGCATCGACGAAGATGAGGTCGCTCGAGGGGGCGTTCACCAGGTGCGACGGCTCGGCGGGGATCTGCCGAGTGCGGTGGCTGAGCAGAGCCAGCGACGGAAGGACATCGCCGGACGACGCAGAGGTGAGGACCAAGAGCTGCGCCACACGACCTCCAGTAGATACGGACTGCGTCGAGTCTAATGGGGGATGATGAGCCCGTGGAAACCATCACCCGACGCGCACGCCTCCGTCTCGCCACCACCATCCCGGTCTGGGTCGTGGCGATCATCGGCGCCGTCGTGGTGGGCGCGACGGTCCACGGCGACCGCTTCCTGGTGTGGCTTCCGATGGTGCTCGGAGCGACGGTGATCCTCACCTTCTGCCTCCAGCTCGCGACCCGCGAGAAGGACGGCCTGGTCGACCGCGCCATGCTCAGCCTCGCCGGGAGCTTCGTGGTGCTCGCGATCGCGACGGCGATCCTCGCCCTTCTCTCGATCTGAAGAGACCGGGCGATCTGAAGCGATCCGGGCGGTGTGCGCGGGTAGTCTTTCGGTATGGACTCCCTGCTTCCCCTCGAGATGTTCTACATCGGCCTGCTCGTGCTGGCGTCGGCGTGCATCGTCTTCACCGCGGTGACGGTCTTCGTCAAGCTCTTCAAGGGTCAGCGCTGACCCTGCTGCCTTGCGCGCCATGAGAGAACTCCCCACCGATCTTCCCGCCGAGCTCGTCCCGCTGTCGTGGCTCCTCGGCGTCTGGGAGGGCACCGGCGTCGTCGACTACAAGACCGGCGACGAGCCCGAGTCGCGCCGCACCCACGAGTTCGGCCAGCGGGTCAGCTTCAGCCACGACGGGCTCCCGTTCCTCAACTACTCGTCCTATACGTGGCTGCTCGACGACGAGCACACGCCCCTCGTGAGCGAGGTCGGCTTCTGGCGTCTCGACCGGCCCGCCGAGGAGGGCGACCGCGGCCCGGCGATGCTGCCGGGCGTCGGCATCCAGCCGTTCACGACGGCGAGGGCCGTCGAGATCCTGCGCACCCCCGACGACGGCTTCGACATCGAGGTGTCGCTCGTGCACCCGTCGGGCGTCAACGAGCTCTACCTGGGCCGGGTCAAGGGGCCGCGGATCGACCTCGCGACCGACGCCGTGCTGCGATCGTCGAACGCCAAGGAGTACTCGGCGGCGACCCGCATGTACGGCCTTGTCGACAACCACCTGCTCTGGGCGTGGGACATCGCCGCCCTCGGCAACGAGCTGCGCACGCACGCGTCGGGGCGGCTCGCCCATGTCGACTGAGACTCCGACCCCCTTCGCCGCGCGCCCCGGCTTCGTCGCCGACGAGGCCACCGGCGTCGCCGCCCACTACGGCAACCCGCTGAGCGAGCAGCGCGACCTCGCCGCCGGCCGTGCTCTCGTCGAGGCCGGGCACCGCGCGGTCATCACGGTCACCGGGCCCGACCGCCTGTCGTGGCTCGACTCGCTCACCAGCCAGAGCCTCAAAGGTCTGGCCCCCGGGCAGTCGAGCGAGACGCTCCTCCTCGACCCGTCCGGCCGCGTCGAGCACGCCGCCGCCGTCCTCGACGACGGCGTGACCACGTGGCTGATCGTCGAGGCGACCGAGGCCGAGGCGTTCGCGCAGTGGCTCGACCGCATGCGCTTCCTGCTGCGGGTCGAGGTCGCCGAGCGCCCCGACGTCGCGGTCGTGGGCGCGTTCGCCGGTCTGCAGGGCGTCGAGGCGCTGGCCCCGAACGGGCTTCCGCTCGTGTGGGAGGACGGGTGGGGTGAGGTCGCCGAGGGGGGCGTCGCGTACGCCGACGAGCCGTCGCATCCTGCGCGCGACTGGACCTACCGCGAGACCCTCGTCTCGCGCGATGCCCTCGCCGAGCTGGCGTCGTCGCCCGTGCCCGCAGCCGGCCTCCTGGCGCTCGAGGCCCTGCGGATCGCGGCCTGGCGGCCCCGGCTGGCCCTCGAGGTCGACGAGCGCTCGATTCCGCACGAGCTCGACTGGCTCCGCAGCGCCGTGCACCTCGACAAGGGCTGCTACCGCGGGCAAGAGACCGTGGCGAAGGTCCACAACCTCGGCCACCCGCCTCGCCGCCTCGTGATGCTGCACCTCGACGGCTCCGACAACGTTCTGCCCGCCCACGGTGACACGGTGTCGATCGCTGGCACCGTTGCCGAGGCGGGCGACGAGGGCGCAGGAGCACCGGCTCGCGAGGTCGGCCAGGTCACCTCCGCCGCCGTCCACTACGAGCTCGGACCCATCGCGCTCGCCGTGGTCAAGCGCTCCACTCCGGTCGACGCCGGGCTGGTCGTCGATGCGCAGGACACCGCCGTCGCGGCCGCACAGGAGACGATCGTGCCGCCGTCCGCCGGCGCCGCCGCCGGAGTCCCGCGGATGCCGCGCCTCGGCGCCGTCCGCCGGTAGCTCGCCCTAGAGAGGTTCCACCGCCGACCACGGCACGGTGATCTCGCCGAGCCGCCACCGTGTGCGCCCGTGCAGCACCGGCCACCCGGCGTCGCGCATGCCCTCGACGGCGGCGACCCACCGCTGCACGGGGGAGTACACGGCGAGGGCGGCGTTGTAGCGCCAGAGTCTCTCGAGCTCCTGCAGGAAGTCGTGGATGCGCTCGCCGTCGACGTTGCGGTGGATCAGCGCCTTCGGGAGGCGCTCGGCGATCACCGACGGCGACTCGAGCGACGCGAGCCGCAGCGACGCCGTGAAGGTCTGCGGGCCGCCTTTCGCGACGTCGATCCAGCTGGCGACGCGGCCGACCTCGTTGCAGGTGCCCTCGACGAGGACGCCGCCGTCGGCGAGCCGCCCCGTCATGAGCGCCCACGCGGCCGCGACCTCGGACTCGTCGTACTGACGCAGCACGTTGAACGCGCGGATCACGGCCGGGCGTCGACCCCGTGCCTCGTCGGCTACGTCGAGCGGCACCTCGAAGCCGCCGAGCCGGAACGAGACCCCCGGCTTCGCGCTCTTCGACGCCTCGGCGACGCGTGATGGCTCGATCTCGATGCCGATCACCTCGACGTCGGGCCGCACCTTCGCGAGGCGGTCGAAGAGCTCCAGTGGGGTCGTCGCGCTGGCGCCGTAGCCGAGGTCGACGACGAGGGGATCGTGCGCCCTGCGGAACGCCGGGAGGGCGGCGATCCAGCGGTCGACGCGGCGGAGGCGGTTGGTGCCGGTGGTGCCGCGCGTCACCTGGCCGATGGGCATGAGACCAGTCTAGGAAACCCGGCGGCGATAGGATCAGGGCATGACTTCGACGCTCATCCTCCTCCGTCACGGCAACAGCGAGTGGAACCAGAAGAACCTCTTCACCGGGTGGGTCGACGTCCGCCTGAGCGAGCAGGGCACCGCCGAGGCGAAGCGCGCCGGCGAGCTCCTCGCCGCCTCGGGCCTCAAGCCCGACATCCTCTACACGTCGGTGCTCACTCGCGCGATCCAGACCGCGAACCTCGCCCTCGAGGAGGCCGACCGCCTCTGGATCCCGGTGAAGCGCTCGTGGCGTCTCAACGAGCGCCACTACGGTGCGCTCCAGGGCAAGGACAAGGCGCAGACGCTCGAGCAGTACGGCCCCGAGCAGTTCCAGACCTGGCGCCGCTCGTTCGACGTGCCGCCGCCGCCCCTCGACGACGACTCCGAGTTCTCGCAGGCGCACGACGAGCGATACGCCGACCTCGGCGCCGACGCCCCGCGCACCGAGTCGCTGAAGCTCGTGATCGACCGCATGCTGCCCTACTGGGAGAGCGACATCACCGTCGACCTCGCGGCCGGCAAGACCGTGCTCGTCACCGCCCACGGCAACTCGCTGCGCGCCCTGGTCAAGCACCTCGACGGCATCAGCGACGCCGACATCGCCGAGCTGAACATCCCCACCGGCATCCCGCTGGTCTACGAGCTCGACGACTCGTTCGCGCCGGTCAAGCCGGGCGAGTACCTCGACCCCGAGGCCGCCGCCGCCGGTGCCGCGGCCGTCGCCGCGCAGGGCAAGAAGTAGCTCTTCCCGCTCTTGCGTTTGTCGCAGTACATTGCGACAATGGGTGCCACAAAGGGGTGCTCATGGACGTCTATCTGCTCGTACTGCTGGCCATCGCGGTGGTCGGCCTCGCCGTGACCGCGGGGCTGTCCTTCGTGCCCGCCGTGCAGGTGTGGGCGCTCGAACGGGCCGGCAGGCGCATCGGCATCGGTGTGCCCGCCGACCTCGACCCTGCTTTCCGCCGCCGCATGGGGCGCAGGATCCGCGCCAGCGCCCTGGGTGCCCTCGCGGGTCTCGCGCTCGGCCTGCTCCTCGCCTCGACGGTCCCGGGCTGGGGCCTCCCCTACTCGCATCGCCCGATCCTCCTCGCGTACTACGGCGTGATCGCTTTCGGCGCGGTCGGGTCGGCCGTCGGGGTCATCGTCGTGTCGCTGGCCTCCGCACCCCGTCCGGGCGACGATGCGGCTCGGGTGGCGCGGCTGACCGTGACCTCCGTGGGCGACTACATCGCGCCGATCCTGCGCCGTCTCGCTCTCGCCGCCTCGGTCTGCGCCGTCGTCACGGTGGGCCTGGCGATCGCCCTTGGCGGCACGTCGCGCGTGCACCTCATCGTGCCCGGCATCGTGCTCGTCGCACTCGCGATCGCCGGGCAGATCGCTTTCGCCGTCGCGGCTCGTCGGATCGTCGCGCAGGGGCGCCCGACCCGCGACACCGACGAGATGGTCTGGGACGACGCGCTGCGGTGGTTGGCTCTCCGCGACATCCTTTCGGGCCCTTTGCAGGCGCTGTGTTTCGGCGCGTTCTACGGGGTGCTCGGCACGCTCAACGGCCCGGGCGCCTTGGCGTTGATCACCGCGTTCGCGTCGCTCGTCCTGGTAGCCGTCTTCAACATCGCCACGCGCAACAACACCGACTGGTTCCTCTTGCGGCTGTGGCCGGGAGCACGCCGGCGCACCGACGACGAGGAGGCCGCGCGGCTCGCGGCAGCCGATCCTGCGACCGCGCCCTGGCCCGACCCGTCGGCGTCGCACCGGTGATCACGCTCGACCCGCGCTCGGCGACCCCGCCGTACGAGCAGCTGCGGGTGCAGATCGCGGCGCAGGTGGAGTCGGGCGAGCTCGCCGCCGGGTCGAAGCTGCCGACCGTGCGGCGCCTCGCCGACGACCTGGGCATCGCGCCGAACACCGTGGCTCGCGCCTACCGCGAGCTGGAGTCGGACGGGTTCGTCGAGACGCGCGGACGCAACGGCACGCTCGTCCGGGCGCAGGGGTCGGCCGCTCTGCAGCAGGTGCAGGAGGCGGCGCGGGCGTACGCGGATCGCGCGGCGAAACTCGGCGTCTCGGCCGACGTCGCGCTGGGATACGTGGCGAGGGCTCTCGGCTCCTGAGCGCTGGGCTCGTGAGAGCTGGTCTGCCGCTTCCCGGCCGCGCTCGGGGTCTCAGACGAAGAGCGCGCTGATCTCCTGGACGAGGGCGTCCATGTCGACCGTGGCCACGTCGGCGACCTCGACCACGGGCGTCAGCGCGAGCGCCCCGCCGGCCTCGCCGCACCACACCTCGACGACGCGCGGGGTAGGTGTGCCCGCCAGCGCGAGCCCACTCTCGACGGTCTCGCGGTCGGCCGCCTCGAACGCCGCGTCGACGATCACACCTGCCTTGACCAGCCCGGCCGTGCGCAAGACCGTCTCGATCGACAGCGCGCGCAGCCCGTCGACGGGTGCGACCGGCCCGGTCTGCTGCTTTAAGGCCTGGGCGACGAGCGCAGGATCCAGGACGGGGCACCCCAGAAGGATCCCCAGCGCCTGCGCGATCTCGGCTTTGCCGGCGTTCGCCGCCCCGGACGACGTCGCGGGGCCATTGACGATGATCGCGACCTGGGCCATGCCCCCATCCTCCCAGACCCGCGCTCATGGTCCGCGCCGTCGTCGCCGCCGCAAGGAGTGGCGGGTCACGCGAGGAGTGGCGCCGTGACGGCACTCCTCGCGTGAGACGCCGCTCCTTGCTCGACGGCGAACGATCAGGCGGACTGCGCGCCGCGCCGCCGCCGCACGACCAACCACACCGCACCGACGATCGAGAAGAAGAGCAGCACGATCGCGTTCGTCTGGTAGTCGGCGGCGAGGTGCCGGGGGAGTGGCACAAACAGGGACACGACGCCGAGCGCGACAGCCGCTGCGAGCATGACGGCGGCCTCACCCATGAAGCAGGGCCGTAGGCGTCTACGAAGCCGCGCGATCGTCGAGCCCCGGTCGGACGTCGGCGGGCGGCTGAACGTGATGGTGAAGACCGACACCTGGCCGCTCCCGAAGACGACGAGCCCCCACACGCCGCCCGCGATGCCCGTGGCCACGAAGAGCGTCGTCATGATCCACAGGCCGACCAGCTGCATCTGGGTGAATCGGGCGACGTCGTGCTCGGCGAACGTGCGGTATGCCCGCAGGCCGAAGACGAGCCAGACGATCCCGAGCACGACGGCGCAGGCGCCGAGGGCGGGGATGACGGCGCGGAGGTACTCGCGATCGACCTTCACGACGGTGGGCGTGAAGACGATCGCGGCGAGACCGATGGCCACGAGGAGGGCTGCGGATCCTGCGACCTGGATCCACCGCGTCGGGGCGAACGCGACCAGGCTCGCGTCGGCGAAGACGCCGGGCTCGTCATCGCGAGGCGCGGCCTGAGAGCCGTCCGCCCCCATGCTCCGCGTCTCCATCGCCGCACCCTAGCGCGGCTCGTGCCGAGTTCACCTTCATGTCGCACGAGATTTCGGCCATGGTGCCAGCGGACTTTCGCTGGCAGCATGGCCGAAACCTCGTGCGACGTCGCGGCGTCGACCCTGAGCTGCGGCGCGTGACCACCGACGCGGCATGATGGCGGGATGACCGACGACTTCTTCGACGACCTGCTGGAGCGGCACGGCGACGAGGCGGAGTTCCTCGGGGCGCTCCGCTCATACGCCGCGTCGTGGCACAGCGACGTGGTGCCGAAGGCGACCTCGGTCGAGACGTTGTCCGCACCGGAGCCCGTGTACGCCAGCGTGCGGGTACCGGGACTCGAGGGTGCCCTCGACACCCTGTGGATCGGGGCCCGACTCGATCCGGCCCAGCCGCAGTGGCTGCGGGGCTCGTGGGGCGAGGCGGGATACGTCGACGATGCTTCCGGAGAGGATCCCGTCCACGATCTGCGCGTCAGCGGCGTGCGACTCCCCGCGGCCTCGCTGGCGCGGATCGCCGCGACGTGGGTCGAGCAACAGCTGCAGCGCACGCTGCGCGAAGGCGAGCTCGACGACGATCGTCGACTCGGAGGGCGTCGCCGCGCCGGTCGACCGGACGCGAGGATCGTGCGCCGAGGCGGATTCGCGATCGCTCGGGACGGCGCGCCACACGAGTGACGCTCAGCCGGGCAGCCGCACCGTCCGCCCGGCCCGCGCCTCGAGCAGCCGCGCGGCCATCAGCTCGCCGTCGACGGGGCCGAAGTGGGCGAGAGCGTCGCGGTGCAGGCGGCCGACGAGGGTGTGCAGGTCGAGGGTGAGGCCGTGCTCCTGCGCCAGGGAGTCGAGCGTGTCGAGCTCTTCGACGACCCGCGACAGGTTGAACGTGGTTAGGTCGTCGCCCGCGAGCAGAGAGTCGAGGTGCTCGGCGATGAACCGGCTCGACCCCGGCCCGGCGGCGAGGGCGTCGCGCATGCCGGCGACCGTGAGCCCGAGCGACTGGCCGAGCAGCAGCATCTCGGTGACCGCGACGACCTGCCCGAACCACAGCGCGTTCGACATGAGCTTGGTCACGTGCGCGCTGCCGACGGTCTCGCCGGCGCGGGTCACGCCGTCGGGGTCGCCCAACAGGCGCAGGATCGGCAGCACCCGCTCGACCGCAGCCTCCGCACCCCCGACCGTGAACCGCAGAGTGCCCGCCCACGCCGCCGTCGGCCCGCCGCCCATCGGCGCGGCGACGCTGTCGACGCCGCGCGAAGCGAGCGAGGCGGCCACCTCGTCGGCGACGCGCGGGTCGTTGCTGGTGAGGTCGAGCCAGCAGGAGCCGGGTGACAGGTCACGCCCCACACCCTTCGGCCCGAGCAGAGCCTCGCGGAGCTCCTGCGGCCCGGGAAGCACTGTGACGAGCAGGTCGCTCGCGGCGGCGACGGCACGGGCGGACTCCGCCGGCTCGATGCCGTGCTGCGTGGCTGCGGCCAACCGCTCGGGGTCGGGATCGTGGCCGAGCACGCGCCACCCGGAGTCGGCGAGACGGCGCGCCACGGGGAGGCCCATGCGCCCCAGCCCGAGCACGCCGATCGTCTGCACAGAGAGATCGTAGGGCTCGCCCTACCCCTCCCCGCGTCATCCCGCGACAAAACGCGACACCTGCGACGCTCAGCCGTGTCGCAGATGTCGCGTTTTGTCGCGCTTGGGCGCGGAGCGGGCTACTCGGGGTCGGCTCGGCGACGGCGCAGGAGCCCGGCGACCGGCCGATCGAACACCGCCAAGCTCCGCCCGTGGCTGCCGATCGACAGAATGCAGCCGACGGATCCGATCGACAGAATCGAGCCGGCGCTCCCGATTGACGCGATGCTCCCGGCGGAGCCGATGGAGGCGAGGCTCCCGGCGCTCCCGATCGACGCGATCGAGCCCGCGCTGCCGAGCGACCGCAGAGACCACGCGCTGCCGAGCGACCGGACGCTGCCGATCGACCCCGGCGACTCGACCGACCACAGCCCCGACCGCATCACGCGTCGCGCCAGCGCTCTCCACTCCATGCCGCGACCCTACCGTCGGCAGCCGGTGCGGCGCAGCGCCCGGGCCCAGCACCCGGGGCTCCGCGCCCGGGGCACACCCGCACCGTGCCGAAACGGCAGACGGCGCGAGGCACTGTCTGCGAACGCGCCGCATGATCCGGGTATTCTCTCCCAGCGGTGGCAGGATGAGGCCAGCCGCCGCCATGACGGCCGAACCATGGAGAGTTCACGCGTGACCCAGACTCGCACTCCCGCCCCCAGCGCTGAGGCGACCGATACCGGCGGTGGAGGACACGGCCACGGCGCCAGCATCACCGCACTGGCGCTCGCCGCACTCGGCGTCGTCTTCGGCGACATCGGCACCAGTCCCCTCTACGCGCTGCGGACCGTCTTCACGATCGACGGCGGCGTCGTCCAGCCGAAGCCGGAGGACGTCTACGGCGTCATCTCGATGATGTTCTGGTCGATGACCATCGTCGTGTCGTTCAAGTACGTGCTCGTGCTCATGCGCGCCGACAACAACGGCGAGGGCGGCGTCATGGCGCTCGCGGCCCTGGCGAGACGTCTGTACTCGAAACGGCGTGGCGGCGCGGTCATCTTCCTCGTGATCGGCATCGTCGGCGTCTCCCTCTTCTACGGCGACTCGGTCATCACCCCCGCGGTCTCGGTCCTGTCGGCGGTGGAGGGCCTCGGGACGGCCGCGCCGTCGATCTCGCACCTCGTCGTGCCGATCGCCGCGGTGATCCTCGTGCTCCTGTTCCTGCTGCAGCGGTTCGGCACCGGCCGCGTGGGCGCCCTCTTCGGCCCGATCATGCTGCTCTGGTTCGTCGTCATCGCCGCGGCGGGCATCCCGCACATCATCCGCCACCCCGGCGTCCTGCAGGGCATCTCGCCCACGTGGGCCATCGCGTTCGTCTTCGCGCACCCCGTGGTCACCTTCGTCGCCATCGGCGCCGTGGTGCTGACCATCACCGGAGCCGAGGCGCTCTACGCCGACATGGGCCACTTCGGTCGTGTGCCGATTCGTCGATCCTGGTTCTTCGTGGTGTTCCCGGCCCTCGTGCTCAACTACCTCGGCCAGGCCGCGCTGGTGCTCAACACGCCGTCGGCCACCAAGGACCCGTTCTTCATGCTGTTCCCGAACGCGCTGCAGCTGCCCGTCGTGATCCTCGCGACCGCGGCGACCGTGATCGCCAGCCAGGCGGTCATCTCGGGTGCGTTCTCGCTCACGCGGCAGGCGGTGCAGCTCGGCCTGCTGCCTCCGATCACGATCCGCCAGACCTCGAAGAACGAGGGCGGCCAGATCTACCTGCCGGCCGTGAACATGCTGCTGTTCATCGGCGTGATGGCGATCATGCTGGCGTTCCGCTCGTCGGCCGCCCTGACCACGGCGTACGGCGTCTCGGTGACCGGCGCGCTCGTGGTTGACACGCTGCTCCTGCTGCTCGTCGCGAGACAGCTCTGGCAGTGGAAGCTCTGGAAGCTCATCGCGGCGGCCGTGGTCTTCGGCGGCCTCGAGCTGACCTTCCTCGCCGGCAACCTGTCGAAGATCATCCACGGCGGCTGGGTGCCGCTGCTCATCGCGCTCGCCGTGATCACCGTCATGACGACGTGGCGGCGAGGCCGTCAGCTCGTGCAGCAGAAGCGCCAATGGCTCGAGGGGTCCCTCGCCGACTTCATCGAGCAGGTCAACACCGAGAAGATCCCGCGCGTCGAGGGCGTCGCGATCTTCCCGCACCCCAGCAAAGACACGACTCCGCTGGCGCTCCGGGCGAACCTCGAGCACAACCACATCATCCACGAGCACGTGCTTCTCGTGTCGGTGCTCACGGCGAACGTGCCTCACGTGCCGCACTCGAAGGCGTTCTTCCGCGACGACCTCGGCTACACCGACGACGGCATCGACCACATCACGGTGAAGTTCGGCTTCTCGGACGACCAAGACCTGCCGAAGGCCCTCCACGCCGCCTGCCTCGCCGACGTGCTCGACATCGACCCCGACGACATGGAGAACGCCTCCTACTTCATCTCGCGGGGCGGCCTGCGCGTCGGGGCGAAGAAGAAGGGCAAGAAGATGGCGATGGTCGGCTGGCGCAAGCGGCTGTTCGTCGGCCTGGCGCACAACGCCGCCGACCCCGCCGCCCGCTTCATGCTGCCGCCGAACCGCACGGTCACGATGGGCAGCGACGTCGTCATCTAGCGCCCGACGCTGGCGAGGCGAAGCCGGGCCGCAGGAGCACGCCCACACAATCTCCGGCGATTCTGGGAGCGCGGGCGAGAGCCTGCCCCCATGACCGCCACCGTCGAGACCATCGGGCAGCTCCTGCGCGCCGAGAACCACGTCATCATCGACCGCGATGCCGACGCGGTGTTCGACTTCGTCGCCGACGGCATGAACAACGCCCTCTGGCGTCCCGCCGTGCGCTCGATCGCGCTGGAACGCGGCGGCGACGGGCAGGTCGGGGCGATCTACCGTCAGATCCTGATCGGCCCGGGTCGACGCGACATCGCCGGCGACTACGAGATCACGGAGGCGACCAGGCCGCAGGAGCTGCGGTTCCGTGTGCTCGCAGGCCCCGTCCGGCCTCGCGGGCGCTACTCGATCACGGCCCGGCCGGGAGGGACGTGCGTGCTCTCGTTCGCCCTCGAGGTGGAGCCGCGCGGGATGGCGCGGCTCCTGCGCCCCCTGGTCTCGCGCACGATGCGCGACGAGGTGGGCCAGCTCTGGCGGCTCAAGGCGGTCGTCGAGGGCGACCCCACCTAGGGTCGGGTCGCAGGATCCGGCGACACCCACTCGCGCGCACCCGGCGTCGCCCGCGCCTCGCCCTCGCGGTCGAACACGAGCACGTCGACGGCGTGGGCCGCCGTGAGACGATCCAGCTCGGACAGCCCTCCGGAGAGGATCGCGGTGGCGAGCACGTCGGCCGTGACGATGTCGTCGGCCGCGATCGTCACCTGCACCAGCGAGTCGTCGCCGTGCCGCCAGACGTGCTCGCCGCGCTCGGCGACGCCGGAGGTCGCGAGGGCGCGACGGGCGCCGGTCAGCTCGGCGACGCCGGCCAGACGGTCGCGGTGCTCGGGGTCGACGATGCCGACGCGCCACGGCTGGCCCTTCGCGGTGCTGCCGCGAGCGAGCACGTCCCCGCCGACGTTGAGCAGCCAGGAGCCCGAGAGCCGGTCGAGCTCGACGCCGGCCTCCGCGATCGCCAGGGCCTTGACCACGCCGGAGAGGTCGACGACACCGTCGGGGCGGTGCGGAGTGAAGGCGCCCGCGGTCGCGTTGCGCCAGTCGATCGCGGTGGCGTAGGCGTCGAGGACTCTGTCGCCGGACTCCGCCAGCGTCAGCTCGCCGCGCGCCACCGCGCTGAGGGGCGACATCGGGTCGTAGAGACTGAACTCCCGGTCGAACGAGGCGAAGACCTGCTCGACCCGTTCGAGCGCCTGACGTTCGGGGCCGCCGTTGGCGAAGCGGATGCTCACTGTCGTGCCCATGGTCGCGAAGACGTGGGTCGCCGCGTCGGTCACAGCCCCGCCTTGTCGATCGCCGCCTGGAGCGAGGTGACGTAGCCCTCGCTGGTGTAGGTCGCGCCGCTGACGGACTGGATGTTCGCGGACTGCGCCTTCAGGGCCTCCTGGCGCAGGATCGGCGCGGCGTAGGCGCTGATCTCGACCGAGCGGCCGCCCTGATCCGTGAGCTGCAGCGCCTTGACGTCCGTGATGGTGCCCGCCTGCACGACGATCTCGACCTGCACGGGGCCGAACTGGGTCTCGGCGGTCGTGCCCTCGTAGGTGCCCGACACCGAGGACTTCGAGGAGGTGCCGGACGACGCCGACGAGGACGGGGAGGGGGCCGCGGTCGCCGACGGCGAGGACGAGCCGCTCGAGCCCGTCGCTCCCGTCGATCCGCTCGAGCCCGACGTCCCGGTCGCCGTGGACGACCCCGCCCCCGAGGCGGTGCCGCTCGTGGCCGCGACCTGCCCCGCGCCGATCTGCCAGCCGACGGCCAGGACCGCGGCCGACGCCACGACTCCACCTGCAACCGCTCGTGCTCTCATGACGTGAACCTCTCCTGGTGGATCTGGTGCTCGGGCACCCCGGCGAGCCGCGCGTCGCGCGCGACGAGGTCTGCCCAGGCCTGCGGGCCGCAGATGTAGACGTCGGATTCCAGCAGGTGCGGGAACGTCGACGCGAGCGTCACACCGCGCCGGTGGTCGTCGGCGGACTGCCACACGTCGAACCCGCTCGGCCGCGGCCCGACCATGGCGAACACCTCGGCGCCGTTCCTTGCCGCGAGGTCGGCGACCTCCCGCCAGAGGTACTGCTGGGCGGCATCCGAACCCCGGAGCAGCACGGTCGCCTCGCCCGGTCGCAGCGGCGAGTCCTCGAGCAGGGCCCGCACCGGCGTGATGCCGATGCCGGCGGCGATGAGGGTGAGGTACGGCGCGGTCCGGGCTCGTCGGGTGAAGAGGCCGTAGGGGCCCTCGAGGGAGACGCGGGCGCCCGGGCGGATGGAGCCGAGTCGCCGAGATCCTGCGCCCAGATCGCGGACGGTGATGCGTGCGCGGTCGGTGCCGGGAACGGCCGAGAACGAGACGGGGTGCGCGTGCCACCAGGTGCGGGCGGTCCAGAATCGCCAGATGCCGTACTGGCCTCCCTGGACTCCGAGGCGGTGGAGGTCGACTCCCGAGAGGTGGATCGACCACACGCCGGGAGCGATCGCCTCGACCGAGACGACCCGCAGCCGGTGATGGAAGCTGAGGTAGAGGGGCAGTGCGAAGCGATAGACAGCGACGGCCGTGAGGACGACGACGTAGAGCGTGATCCAGTAGACGCGCTGCCAGGTGTCGCTCGCGAACACGCTGCCGACGCTGAGCTGGTGGGGGAGCGCCACCGCGACCGCCGCGTAGCTCAGCAGGTGGATCACGTGCCAGGCCTCGTACGGCAGCTTCCGCCGCACGGCCACGAGCGACGTGACGACCACGGCGACGAACAGCGCGAGCGCCAGATAGGCCAGCGGCATGTCGTGCATCGTCGTGAAGAGCGACACGGTCTCGCCGATCGGGCTGGTCCGATCCGCCAGTCCGTAGCCGACGGTGATCAGCAGGGCGTGCACGAGGATGAGGTACAGCACGGGCTTGCCGAGCGACCGGTGGACGGCGATCGCCCGATCCTGCCCGAAGACCCGGTCGACGAGCGGGACTCGCGCGGCCAGCAGCAGCATGACGAGCACGAGGTCGGTGGCGGCGAGCCCGGCGACGATGCCGAGAGCCGTGACGACGGCCGAGGCGCTCGTCAGGTCGTGGGCCCCGGTCGAGGCCAGGTACAGCGCGACGGCGACCGCGACGGAGACCCAGACCAGGATCGCGAGCAGATCCACCGCGGTGCTCCGACGCCGATGCTCACGCCGGTGCCGCAGCGCGTCGACGGCGATCTGCTGCGCGGGAGGTCGGCGACGGCCGGTGGCCGTTCGCTCGGCCGGCGTGGCGGCGGCGGTGGTCGTCATGGGGTCTCCTGGGGGCGCTCTGTGCGTCGTGGTGGAGACCATCGTGAGTTCGATATCTATGCGAATGCCCGGGAGCGGGTGTCGGCGGCGTTCGAGAACTCACATGTTGTTCGAGGTCGTCGCGGGAAGAATCACGATCGCCTCCGCGCCACCGCCGGCGGCGTTCGCGAGACGAGCCTCGCCACCGGCGCGCACGGCCAGACCGCGCACGAGCGCCAGGCCGAGGCCGCTCCCGCCGCGGATCCGGCGACGCGACTCGTCCGCCCGAGTGAATCGGTCGAAGGCGATCGGCAGGAAGTCGCCCGGAACGCCCGGGCCCTCGTCGCGGACGACCAGGTGCAGGGCGCCGTCGTCCCGCTGATCGAGCACCACGGTCACGGTCCCCTGCTCCGGGCTGAAGGTCACCGCGTTCGACAGCAGGTTGTCGGCGATCCGTCCGAACGCCGCCGGGGCGATGTCGTACCGCATCCCGTCGTCGGTCGAGTCGGGCACCTCGAAGTCGATCGTCACCGACCCGTGGCCGTCGCTGACGCGGGCGCGATCGACGGACTCCAGGAGCTCGGCCACGAGACTCTCGGGCGGGGCGGTCTCCGCCTGCTCCTGCGCCCTCGTCCCCACCGTCGACGCCTCGCCGGGTGCGTCGAGGCGCGACAGCTCGAGCAGCACGGTCGTCAGCTCGGTGAGGCGGGCGACCGACGTCTGCGCCGCGTCGATCTCGCGTTCGAGTGCGGCGGCGTCGCCCGCCGACCGGTGGGCGCGCTCGAGTCGCGCCGTGAGGGCGGCGAGCGGCGTGCGCAGCTCGTGGCTGGCGTCGGACACCATCTGCCGTTCGTGGTCGGCGCTTCTGCGGAGCCGGTCGATGAAGGCGTTGAGGGTCCGCCCCAGGGTGGCCAGCTCGTCGCGCCCGGGAGGGACCGGCAGCGACTGCCCGGTGTCGTCGCGGCTGAGGCGTTCGGCCGACTGCGCCATCCGGCGCACGGGCCGCAGCGAGAGCGTGGTCAGCAGCCACGCGGCCGCGCCGAATCCCGCCAGCGCCAGAACGAGTCCGAGAGCGAGCGACCGGTCGAGGGCCGCGATCGTGAGATCGCCCGACGCGGTGCTGCGAGCGCCCCACAGCGTGTAGTCGCCGTGCGAGGTCGCCAGGTGCCGCTCGACGACGACGTAGGTCGTTCCGCCGCTCGACACGCGCCGGGTCGGGGCCTGGGCGTCGCTCGCCGCACCGGGAAGCCGCACGAAGTCGCGGTCGTGCAGGTCGCGGTCGTCGAGATTCCGCTGGAGGCCGGTCGGCAGGGTGTTCAGGAGGAAGGCGCCCGACTCGGCGCGAATCGCGACGAGGATTCCGGACGACGGCGTGTCGGGCTTCTCACCCGGATTGTTGCGGAGATCGGCGATGTATGGGGCGATGTCGCTGTTCGCGAGAGTCGTCTCGCTCTGGTTCGTCGTGGAGCGGATCTGGAACGCCATGAGACCGGCGACGCCCGCGAGGACGATCCCCGCTACGAGAAGGCTGCCGAGGGTGATCCTCACGCGGATCGGCCAGGCCGACGGCGTCACTCCGGAGCCTCGGCCCGGTAGCCCACGCCCCGGACCGTCGCGATGGTGACGGTCGATGCCGCGCCGGCGAGCTTCCGGCGGACGTAGCTGACGTACTGGTCGACGATGGTCGGGTCGAAGTGCTCGGCCGAGCCCCAGACCTCGGTGAGGATCGCGGCTCGGGTGACCGGCTCGGGCGCTTCGACGAGCAGGAAGCGGAGGAGCGAGAACTCCTTCACGCTGAACGCGACGGTCCGCCCGCCGATGCGCGCCCGAACTGCGGTCGTGTCGAGCTGCACGTCGCCCGCCTCGACCATGGCGGGCGCCGTCGGGACGGTCGCCTGCCGTCGCAGCTGGGCGCGGATCCGCGCGTTCAGCTCGGCCAGCGAGAACGGCTTCGTGAGGTAGTCGTCGGCCCCCGAGTCGAGCCCGAAGATGCGGTCGTCGACCGCGTCGCGGGCCGTCACCAGGATCACCGGGAACGTCCGCCCGCTCTCCCGCAGCCTCCGGCAGATCTCGAACCCGGTCATCTCGGGCAGCATCACGTCGACGGCCGCGGCGTCGAACGTCCGTCGGCCCGCCTCGATGAGGGCGGCGACCCCGTCGCCGACGGCTGTGACGTCGTGGCCCTCGTCGGCGAGGCTCGCGGCGACGAGCTCGCGCATCTCGGGATCGTCGTCGACGACGAGGATCCTGCTCATGCCGGACCGCCCGTCACGCGAGACCGCCCGTGTGCAGCAGCGTGCCGATCGCGAACGTCGCCGCCAGGGCGAGCACGCCTCCCGCGACGACGCGGACGACCGCTCGGAGGGCCGAGCCGCCGCCCAGGCGGGCGGAGATCCGGCCGGTCAGGGCCAGCGCGACGAGGACGGCGGCGAAGGTGACGGGCACGCGCGCGGCCGCGGGTGGCAGCAGGATCGCCAGGAGGGGCAGCAGGGCGCCGATGGTGAACGCCAGCGCCGAGGCACCGGCCGCACGCCAGGGGCTCACCACGTCGTCCTCGTCGATGCCGAGCTCGATCGAGAGATGTGCACGGAGGGCGTCGTGCTCCGTGAGCTCGCGGGCGACGAGCTCGGCCGTGGAACGGCTGAGCCCGCGCTCCTCGTAGAGGCCGGTCAGCTCCTCGAGCTCCACGTCGGGATCGTCGGCGAGCTCTCGGCGCTCCTTCTCGATGAGCGCGCGCTGCGTGTCGCGCTGGCTGCTCACGGAGACGTACTCGCCGAGGGCCATCGAGATGGCGCCGCCGACCAGGGCGGCGACGCCGGCGGTCGCGATCGGCGCCGTGGCGGGCGTCGCGCCGGCCACGCCGACGACGATCGCGGCCACCGACACGATCCCGTCGTTCGCTCCGAGGACCCCGGCGCGCAGCCAGTTCAGTCGGCCGGCGAGGTTGCCGTCGTGCTCTTCGCCGTCGTGGGCGACGTACGACGCGGTCGAATCCGTCATGGAGTCAGCATCGCGCGTCGGCGACCGGCATGCCACCACGGCTCCCCGGTCTGGCCGGTGTCCGCCTCGAACATGTGAGGACTCGAACGATCACGGGCGATCGACCGCGCATTCTTGCGCGAATCTTGCGGTGTTCCCGAGAGGGTTGCCCACGATGATCGACCACACGAGACCCGCGTCATGACGACGACCGCAGCCGCGACCGCGACCGGCAGCCCGCTCGCGGCCGTCCGCGCGCCCGGGGCCCGTCCGGCCCGCCGCACGCTCGACGCACTGATCGTCGGCGTCGTCGGCGCTGCCCTCGCGTTCGCCTTCTCGTGGGTTCCGTCGCTCTGGTACGACGAGTCCGCGACCGTCGTCTCGGCGACCCGCTCGTGGAGCGCCCTCGCCCGCATGCTCACCACCGTCGACATCGTGCACGCCACCTACTACGCCGGCATGCACGTCTGGTTCGACCTCGTGGGCTACACCCCGACCACACTCCGCCTGCCGAGTGCTCTCGCCACCGGTGCGGCCGCCGCACTGATCGTCGTGCTCGGGCGCATGCTCGCCGGTCGCCGCGTGGGCTTCCTGGCGGGCGTGGCGTTCTGCCTGTTCCCGCGCGTGACCTGGATGGGAACCGAGGGGCGGTCGTTCGCGGTCGGGACCCTGCTCGCCGTCGCCATGACCATCGCCTACCTTCGCGCGTGGCGCGCGCCGACCCGGAGCCGACGAGGGTGGGTCGTCTACGCGGCGCTCGCGATCCTGGGCACCGCCGTCTTCCTCTACCTCGCGCTGCTCGTGGTGGCGCACGCCGTGACCGCGCTCGCCTGTGCTCGCCGCGATCGCCTCGCCGGTGAGGCGAAGGGCGGCAGGATCCGGCTGCTGCGGTCGGCGGTCTCTGCCGGCATCGCTCTCGTGGCCGTCGTCCCTCTCGCCGCGGAAGCGTCACGGCAGTCCGGGCAGATCCACTGGATTCCCCGGCCGAGCGTCCACACGGTCGCCGAGGTGCTGCAGACGCAGTGGTTCATCGGGTCGCCGGGGTTCGCCGTGGCGGCCTGGACCGCCGTCGTGGTGGCCGTCGCGCTGATCCTGCGCTCTCGTCGCCCCGCCGGTCTCGAGCTTCTCGGGGTCGCGCTGCCCTGGATGCTCGTGCCGACGGTGCTGCTGGTCGCGGAGTCGGTCGTGCACTCGCCGATGTACTCGCCGCGGTACCTCACGTTCGCCGCGCCCGGCGCAGCACTCCTCGTCGGGTACGCCCTCGCGGCGCTGCCCCGTCGGCGCCTGGCGGCTGCCGCCCTGGCCGTGCTCGTGGTGCTCTCGGCGCCCACCTACGTCGCCCAGCGCCAGGTGACCGCGAAGGACTCGTCAGCGTGGAATCAGGTCGCCGCCCTCATCGCCACGCAGCGGTCGCTGGAGCCGGCCGGCGTCGTCTCGGACGTCGTCTACGGGCCCGTCGACCGCCACCCGCTCACCTCGTCGCGCGTCATCGCGCAGACGTATCCGACCGCGTTCGTCGGTCTCGACGACATCACGCTGAAGACGCCGGGCGACCGGACCGACCACATGTGGTCCACCCAGTACCCGCTCTCTGCCGTCGTCGGCAAGACCGTGGCCGCGCGCGACGTATGGCTCGTCACCGGCACGAGTGCCGACCAGCGCCCCCTCGTCACGAAGGAGCTCGCTGCCGCCGGCTTCCACATCGACGGCCAGTGGCACTTCTCGCGGACGAACGTCGTCCACTACGTCCGCTGACCCGCGGCGGCTCCGGGCGCAGGAGCCGCCGAAACCAGCGCGTGGAAATCGAGACGGGCTCGAAACGCCCGCGTAACACCCGCCTCGTACTCTGGCGTCACGAACGATCCTCAGAGCCCGAGAGGCGCCCTCATGACCGCGACGACACCGGCACCGCGACGCGCACTGCGTCGCGCGCGCGTCGTCGCCTGGGCTCCGGGTCAGATCGCGCACGGGAACTAGCAGGCCTCCGCCCGCTCGTCCCCCTCGCTCCGACCTCTCATTTAAGGATCCCCCATGCCTCAGAAGCAGCTCGCCCTCGCCATGTTCCTCTTCCCCGGCTATCACCTCGGCGCCTGGCGCCTGCCCGACGCCCTGCCGGAGTTCGACGTCGACATCGACCAGTACGTCCGCGCCGCGCAGCTCGCCGAGGGCGCCAAGCTCGACGCCCTGTTCTTCGAAGACCAGGCGGCTGTCCGCCGCAGCCAGGACATCATGAACGGCGACCACTACGGCGTCGCCAGCCCCCGGTCGATCCACCTCGACCCGTCGATGCTCCTGCCCGCGCTGGCGATGGCGACGAGCAAGCTCGGCCTCGCCGCGACCGCGACCACCAGCTACAACGAGCCCTACAACATCGCTCGGCGCTTCGCGACGCTCGACTTCATCTCGAAGGGCCGAGCCGGCTGGAACCTCGTCACCTCGTTCAACGAGGACGAAGCCCAGAACTTCGGCCACGACTCGCACCTCGCCCATGCCGATCGCTACGAGCGCGCTGCCGAGTTCGTCGAAGTCGTCACCGGCCTCTGGGAGTCGTGGGACGACGGAGCCGTCGTCCGCGACAAGGAGAACGGCGTCTACTTCGACGTCGACAAGATGCACTTCCTCGCCCACAAGGGCAAGCACTTCGAGGTGCGCGGACCCCTCACGCACGGGCGCTCGCCGCAGGTGCGGCCGGTGATCTTCCAGGCCGGGGCGTCGGAGCCCGGGCGGGCTCTCGCGGCGCGAACCGCCGACGTCGTGTTCACCCTGCAGTCCGACCCGGCGAAGGCGAAGGACTTCCGCGACGACATCCGTGCGCGTGCCCAGGCCTTCGGTCGCAACCCCGACCACGTCAAGATCCTCGTCGGCATGACGCCGATCGTGGCCGACACCGACGATGAGGCGCAGCGCAAGGCCGCCGAGATGATGGGGTTGATCCCCGACGATCTCGCGCTGAGCGACCTTCGGGCGCTCGCCGGCGGCGTCGACTTCACCAAGACCGACATCCATGCGCCGATCGCCGACCTGCCGCCGTCGAACGCCGGCCAGTCGCACCGTCAGGCCATCATCGACGTGTCGCAGTCGCGAGGGCTCTCGGCCCTCGAGACGGCGAAGTACTTCGCCGAGGGCTCGTACAAGAAGATGGTCGGCTCGCCGTCGACGATCGCCGGCACCATGCAGGAGTGGCTCGAGATGGGCGCGACCGACGGATTCCTGGCCGTGCCGACGCACTTCCCGACCGGCGTCGAGGACTTCACCCTCAAGCTCGTCCCCGAGCTGCAGCGCCGCGGCCTGTTCCGCACCGAGTACGAGGGCGACCACCTCCGCGACCACCTCGGCCTCGAGAAGTACTGAGGCCTGCTCCGCCCCGCCGGCCGAGGTCAGTGACCGGCGGGCGCAGGAGCAGCGAGAAAGTCGCCCACCGACTCCATCGGCCGCCCGAGCAGCCGCCCGGCGAGCGGATCGGTGCCCGCGAAGAAGCCCCCGGCCGCGGCCTCGTACATGCCGAGCATGAAGCGCGCCATGAACTCCGGCTGCCCGCCCGCGATCTGGCGGGCGATCCAGTCGTCGGTGTCGAGCAGCTCGAAGCGGATCTCGCGACCGGCGACCTCGGTGGCTGTCGCCGCGATCTCGGCGAAGGTCGGCGCCTCGCCGGCAGTGATGGTCACCGGGCCGTCGAACGCGCCGTCGGAGGCGACGATCGCCGCCGCGGCCTCGGCCGCGTCGCCCCGCGAGGTCCAGGACACGGGGCCGTCGGCCGGCACCGCGATGGTCCCGGTCTCGCGCCACGGCCCCAGGAGCCAGGCGAGACTGTGCAGGTAGAAGCCGTTGCGCAGCGAGGTCCAGGCGAGCCCTGAGTCGGCGAGAAGCCGCTCGGTGGCGAAGTGGTCGCGGCCGGGGCCGAACGGGGTGTCGGCGGCCGCCCCCTGATGACTCGTGTACAGGACGCGGCCCACACCGACGGCTCGCGCCGCGTCGATCGCCGCCCCGTGGAGGGCCACGGCGTCGGCCTTCGGGTCGCTCGATGACACGAGCAGCAGTTGGTCCGCCCCCTCGAAGGCGGCGGGAAGAGAGGAGGGCTCGGCGTAGTCGCCGTACCGCACGGCGACGCCGCGCTCCGCGAAGCGGGCGGCGGCGGGCGCGGCCGTGTCTCGCGCCACGACGACGATCTCGGAGGGGTGCACGCGTTCGAGCAGGTGCTCGACGGTGGTGCCGTTGAGTACGCCCGTGGCGCCGGTGACGATGAACATGGTTTCGCCTTTCGCGATAACTTTGGAAACAGAAGAACGATAACACCGGAATCACGGCGATAGCAAGATGTTGTTATCGTTGTTCCGTGACTTCGGAGACCATGCACGACACCCGCGACCGCATCGTCGACGCCGCGGCGACGCTCCTCCGCGACGAGGGGCCGGCCGCGCTCACGACGCGACGGGTCGCGCACGACGCGGGGGTGCAGGCTCCTGCGATCTACCGGCTCTTCGGCGACAAGGACGGCCTGCTCGAGGCCGTCGCCGAGCACGTCATGGCGGGCTACGTCGCCGCCAAGGCCGCCGTCGTCGAGCACGCCACGAGCGAGGGCGTCGAACCGCTCGACGACCTCCGAGCGGGGTGGGACGCGCAGATCGCATTTGGCCTCGCGAACCCGACGCTGTTCCGCCTGCTGAGCGACCCCGACCGCGTGCGCACCTCGGCGGCCGCGAGGAGCGGCCGCGCGGTTCTGGAGGAGCGTGTGCGTCGCGTCGCCGAGACCGGCCGGCTCCGCGTGAGCGAGGAGCGCGCCGTGGCGATGATCTCCGCGGCCGGCGTCGGCGCCATCACGACTCTGCTGTCCGTCGACCCCGCCGCGCGCGACGAGGGGCTCGCGGGGGCGCTCCTCGACGCGGTGCTGTCGCGGATCCTGCGCTCGGAGGGGTTCGAGTCGCCGGGCGAGGCCATCGCGACCGCCGTGGCTCTGCGGGCGATGGCCGGTCGCCTCGACGGGCTCAGCGCCGCCGAACGCGACCTCATGGGGGAGTGGCTCGACCGCGCCATCGAGCACGCCCAGGCCTGACGTCCACAGCACGAACCCTGCGCCGAACGCAGGAACCCCCGCCCGGCGAGACGCCGAGCGGGGGTTCCGATGATGCGGAGTGCTGCCTACTTGGCGCCCGCCTTGGCGAGAGCCTCGAGGGTCGGGTTGTTCGCGTACTCCTTCACCGCGTTCTCCTTGGTGATGAGGACGGGGGTGAGCTCGATCGCGGGGACCGTCTTGACGCCGTTGTAGTTGTTCTTCTTGTCGATGACCGTGGCCGGCTTCTTGCCGTCCGACAGGGTCTTGACGAGCTTCACAGCCGCGTTGGCCTCTTCGTTGGTGTTCTTGTAGATGGTCGAGTACTGCGTGCCGTTCATGATGAGCGGGATCGACGCGGTCTCGGAGTCCTGACCGGTGACGATCGGGACCGTCTTGTGGTCCTGCTGGATGGCCTGGATGATCGCGCGACCGAGGGTGTCGTTCGGCGACAGGACGCCGTCGAGCTCCTCGTTGCCCGAGTAGGTCTTCTGGAGCAGGTTGCTCATGCGGGTCTGGGCGTTCTGGGCGAGCCAGCCCGCCGTGTTGACCTGCGCGAACGTGGTCTGGCCCGAGAGGACCTTCAGCGTGCCGTCCTTGATCTTCGGCTCGAGGACGCTCATGGCGCCGTCGAAGAAGACGGGGGCGTTGGCGTCGGTCGACGCACCGGCGAACAGCTCGATGTCGTACGGGCCGCTCGACTTGCGGGCCTTCATGCCGTCGAGGAGGGCCTGGCCCTGGAGCTGGCCGACCTTGTAGTTGTTGAACGCGACGTAGTAGTCGACGTTCTTGGTGCCGGTGATGTTGCGGTCCCAGGCGATGACGGGGATGCCGGCGGCCTTGGCCTGCTTGACCTGCGTGCCGAGCTGAGCGCCGTCCTGAGCCGCGATGATCAGGGCCTTGTCGCCCTTCTGGATCATGGCCGAGATCTGGCTCTGCTGGTCGGGCACGGTGTTCGTGGCGGCGGCGTACTGGACGTCGGCCTTGAAGCCGTCGGCCTTGAGAGCCGACTCGAAGGCGGCCTTCGCGAGAACCCAGTTCTGCGAGGTCTTGGCCGGGAGCGAGACGCCGATGGTCGAGCCCTTGGGGATCGAGTCGGAGCTCGACGACCCGCCGGAGCGGCTGGACGAGCAGCCGGTCAGCGCCATGGCCGTGATCGCGGCGACGGAAACGCCGATGATCAGCTTTTTCTTCATTGAAATGCTTCTTTCCTCTGTGGTGGGGAGAAAGGGTGCGTGGGGCGCACCCGTGGTGCTTCGGGACGAGCGAGGCTCGCGCCCATTACTTCGCTGCGGTGAGCATGCGGCCCGAGGGCCTGCGCGTCAGGGCAGCAAAACCTGCGGTTGGTCGGAGATCGACTCGGGCTGCGAGCCGTCCCCCTTGATGCCGCCGTCGGTCGGGCCCTCGCTCTTCTGGTTGCGGCTCTTGAAGAGCCGGCCGGTGAGCGACGGGCGTCCCTGCGTCTTGTTGTAGACGTCGAAGGCAACGGCGAGGAGCAGCACGAGGCCGCGGATGATCTGCGTCGTGTTCGTGTCGATGCCGACGAGCGAGAGGCCGTTGGCGAGGAACGAGAGGACGAGGCCACCGACGATGGAGGCGGGGATCGTGCCGATACCACCGGCGACCGCGGCGCCACCGACGAAGACGGCGGCGATCGCGTCGAGCTCCCAGCCGGTTCCGTCGGAGGGGCCCGAGGCGCCGGCGTACGAGGTGTACACGATGCCGGCGACGGCGGCGAGGATCGACATGTTCATGATCACCAGGAAGTTCACCCGGCGCGAGTTCACACCCGACAGCACGGCCGCGTTGGCGTTGCCGCCGACCGCGTAGACGTGGCGGCCGAAGGTCGTGTTGTTGAAGACGAACGTGAAGGCGATCATGATCACGCCGAGGATGATCGCGACCAGCGGCACGCTGGTGCCGGCGCGGTAGCTCGCGAAGAGGTACGTGGCGTAGGCGGTGATCGCGCTGAGCACGATGATCCTGACCCAGCTGGTCCACAGCGGTGCCGGCTCGGCGCCCATGCGGACGCGGTTCTTGCGGCCGCGGAACTCGAAGTAGACGATCGCCGCGATCGAGATGGCGCCCAGGATCAGCGTGCCGTTGCTGAAGTCGCCGCCGCCGAAGTCGGGGATGAAGCCGCCGCCGATGTTCTGGAAGGAGGCGTTCACCGGCACGGAGGTCGACGAGCCGATGAGCTGGTTCGCACCGCGGAAGATCAGCTGGCCGGCCAGCGTCACGATGAACGCGGGCACTCGCACGTAGGCGACCCAGAAGCCCTGCCAGATGCCGACGAGGGCGCCGATCACGAGGCCCAGGAGCACGGCGAGAGGCCACGCCAGATGCCAGACCGCCATCGACTGCGCCACGATGATGCCGACGAACGCCGCGACCGAGCCGACCGAGAGGTCGATGTGCCCGGCGACGATCACCATGACCATGCCGATCGCGAGGATCAGGATGTAGGAGTACTGCTGGAAGACGTTGATCACGTTGCCCGGGTCGAGGGTGACGCCGCCGGTCCAGATCTGGAAGACGATCAGGATCACGATGAGCGCGATGATCATGCTGTACTGGCTGAGTCCACCCCCCTTGCCGCCCAGGATGGCATCCAGATTCTTTCTGAAGTTCTTCATCGAACCGAGGTCCTTTTCGAGGTCATGCTCACCATCAGCGACTCGGGGTTCGCTTCGGCTGCGGTCAGGGAGTTGGTGATCGAGCCCTCGAAGATCGTGTAGATGCGATCCGAGAGGCCCAGGAGTTCGGGCAGTTCGGAGGAGATGAGGATCACGCCCTTGCCCTGTGCGGCGAGGTCCTGGATGATTCCGTAGATCTCGAACTTGGCGCCCACGTCGATGCCGCGGGTGGGCTCGTCGAGGATCAGCAGGTCGGGATCGGTGAACATCCACTTGGCGAGGACGACCTTCTGCTGGTTGCCGCCCGACAGCTTGGAGACGCCCTCGTCGACCGAGTTCGCCTTGGTGCGGAGGCTCCGGCGGTAGCGCTCGGAGACCTCGTACTCCTCGACGTTCGAGACGACGCCGTGGTGCGTGATCTTCGGCAGGCCGGCGGCCACGGTCGAGCGCTTGATCGTGTCGAGCAGGTTCAGGCCGAGGGCCTTGCGGTCCTCCGACACGTAGCCGATGCCGTTCTTGATGGCGCGGTCGACCGTGTCGGTGCGGATCTCCTTGCCGTCCTTGAAGACCTCGCCCGAGACGTAGGTGCCGTAGGAGTGGCCGAAGATGCTCATCGCGAGCTCGGTGCGGCCGGCGCCCATGAGGCCGGCGAAGCCGACGATCTCACCGCGACGCACGAAGAAGTTCTCGTTCTTGCACACGAGTCGCTCGGGGTCGAGCGGGTGGCGCACGGTCCAGTTGCGGACCTCGAAGAAGGTCTCGCCGATGTTCGGCGTGCGGTCGGGGAAGCGGCTCTCGAGCGAGCGGCCGACCATGCCGCGGATGATGCGGTCCTCGTTCACGCCGTCGGCTTTGACATCGAGGCTCTCGATGGTCTTGCCGTCGCGCAGGATCGTGATCGTGTCGGAGATCTGCTCGATCTCGTTCAGCTTGTGGCTGATCATGATGCTCGTGACGCCGCGACCCTTGAGGCCCACGATCAGGTCGAGGAGGTGCTGCGACTCCTGCTCGTTGAGCGCCGCCGTGGGCTCGTCGAGGATGAGCAGCTTCACGTTCTTGTTGAGCGCCTTGGCGATCTCGACGAGCTGCTGCTTGCCGACGCCGATGGACTTGATCTTCGTGTCGGGGTCCTCGGTGAGGCCCACGCGCGCGAGCAGGTCGTTGGCGCGACGCTGGGCTTCGATCCAGTTGATGATGCCGCCACGGCCGGGCTCGTTGCCGAGGAAGATGTTCTCGGTGATCGAGAGCTCGGGGATCAGCGCGAGCTCCTGGTGGATGATCACGATGCCGGCGGCCTCGGACTGCCGGATGTTCGAGAACTCCACGACCTCGTTCTCGTAGACGATGTCGCCCGAGTAGGTGCCGAAGGGGTAGACGCCCGAGAGGACCTTCATGAGAGTCGACTTGCCCGCACCGTTCTCGCCGCAGATCGCATGGATCTCGCCGGCCTTCACGGTCAGGTTCACGTCGGAGAGGGCCTTCACACCGGGGAATTCCTTGGTGATCGAGCGCATCTCGAGGATGGTTGGGTCACCAGCCATTGTGCACCGCCATTTGTAAATCAGACATCGTTGTCGGGTTGGGTCTTCGTTGCCGCCCGGTCGGCCCCGCGGGGCCCTCGATTACAGTAGGCCCGCGCGGCGCTGGCGTCAAAAGGTTAACGCAACGAATTTGTAACGGCTTCAGGACGTGACCGCGCGAGAGCGCTCACATCCCGTTCTGTCTCCACGCCCGTCATATCACACGGACGGCGGCCTGGTGGAAGACGAGCGCCGCAGCCCCCAGGGCCTCGCCTCGGTCGTCGAGCGTCGACGCCACGATGTCGGTCGCGTCGCGGACGAGCGGGAGCACGTGGCGGGCGAACGAGCGGGAGATCGGGTCGAGGATCGTGTCGCCCAGGACCGCCAGAGGCCCGCCCAGCACGATCACCTCGGGGCTCAGGATGCTCGCGAGATCGCCGACGACCCGGCCGATCAGCCGCGCGGCGTCCTCGATCACGCGAAGGGCCGCGACGTCGCCGGCCTGCACGGCCCGGACGAGGTCTTCGGTCGACTGGATCGGCGTGACCGAGCTGAGACGGTCGAGCATCGCCTGCACCGACGCCTCCGCCTCGAGGCAGCCGCGGTTGCCGCACCGGCAGGCCTGGCCGTCCGGCACCACCTGCACGTGCCCGACCTCGCCCGTGACGCCGGTCGCGCCGTTGAACGGCTTCCCGTTGAGGATCAGGCCTGCTCCGACGCCCGACCCGACCTTGAGGTAGACGAGGTTGGTCGCGCCGCCGTGGAGCCCCCAGATGGTCTCGGCGACGCTGCCGAGGTTCGCGTCGTTGTCGAGGACGACCGGGACGCCGAGTCGGTCCTCCAGCTCGACGACGACGTCGACGAAGGCCCACTCCGCCCAGACGGTGCCGATGACTGGCATGAGGTCGCGACGGTCGATCGAGCCGGGGATCCCGACGCCGACGCCGCTCAGCGCCTCCCACGAGATGCCGGTCTGCTCCAGGAGTCGCGTCAGCACCTCCTTCGCCAGGTCGAAGCCGTCGCGAGGGTCGTATTTCTGCTCGAGGATCACGTTCTCCTCGGCGGCGATCGTGAAGTCGGGGTAGACCAGCACGACCCGCAGGTGGCGCCGCCCGAAGCCGATCCCCGCGGCGACGGTGCCGTTCGACGTGAGCAGTTTGACCGACACGGCCCGCCGGCCCGAGCTCGTGGTCGGCGTCAGGCTGACGAGGCCGTTCTTCGCCATGAGGGTGACGATGTTCGAGATCGTGGCCGTGCTGAGCCCCGTGCGACGCGCCAGTTCGGCCTGCGTGGAGGCGCCGACGCTGACGAGCGCCTCGATGACGCGCTGCTGGTTGCGCTTCCGGAGCGACGTCTGCGAACCCGGGCTGTTGTTCATCAGCGGCGCGGGCCGAGCCTCGGGGGTGGGGCGTCGACCCGTCGCCGGATCGGTGCGACCCGTCATTGGGTCAGGGGGATTTGGCACGCTGGAATCATTGTCGCCTTGATGATTGTCGTCAAGAGGTTAACGCAAACCGTGATGGAACCGAAAAGGGCCCGGAGCAGTGCTCCGGGCCCTTCTCACGCTAGTGGTTCTAGAGGTCGGCGCCGACCCAGTCGCCGGTCGCCAGGTACGCGACCTTCTTCGCGATGGAGACCGCGTGGTCGGCGAAGCGCTCGTGGTAGCGGCTGGCGAGCGTGGCGTCGACGGTGTCGGCCGGCGCGCCCTTCCAGGTCTCGCCGAGCACCTTGTCGAAGACGCTGAGGTGCAGCTCGTCGATGCGGTCGTCGTCGTTGCGGATCTCTTCGGCGAGGCTGACGTCCTCGGTCTGCAGGAGCTCGGTGAGCTTCTTGGCGATCGCGACGTCGAGCTGGCCGAGCTCGACGAACGTCGGGCGAAGCGACTTCGGCACGACCTTCTCGGGGAACCGGTAGCGGGCCAGCTGCGCGATGTGCTCGGACATGTCGCCCATGCGCTCGAGCGACGCCGAGATCCGCAGGGCGGAGACGACGATGCGGAGGTCGCGTGCGACCGGCTGCTGGCGGGCCAGGATGTCGATGGCGAGCTCGTCGAGGCTCGCGGCGAGCGCGTCGATCTTGTCGTCGTCGGCGATGACCTGCTCGGCGAGGCTGATGTTCGAGTCGCCGAACGCCTCGGTGGCGTTCGCGATCGACGTCGCCACGAGAGTCGAGATCTCGACGAGACGCTCCTGAACCTCTTGGAGCTCCTGCTGGAATACCTCGCGCATTGGTGTGGTCGACCCTCCCGGCCTGGAAAAACGTGTCTGCACTCTACTGAATCTGCGATCACGCAGACCCGACGAGCCTCCACTGCAAAGGTTAACGTCCGGTGATGGAGAGGAGAACTCTCTGCCGCCAGGGCCTCGGGAATCAGGATCGGCACAGTCGCGCCACCAACCGTTCACTAACCTGATTGCATGCACAACCCCTGGCTGGTGCCGATCTCTCTGGCGGTCGGCCTCGTCATCGGCGCAGGACTCGTCCTTCTCGTCGTGTTCGCCGCAGACCGCGGGCGCCGCGCGCGTCGGCTCAGCGAGGTCGCGCTTCCCGACGGCGTGGGGGCCGTGCTCGACACTCTCGACTCGGCGGGCTTCGTCGTCGATCCGTCGAACAACGTGCAGAAGGCGTCGGCGATGGCCATCGCGACCGGCCTGGTGCTGGGGCAGCAGGTGGCCCACCACGAGCTCGTCGAGCTGATCGAGAAGGCCCGCGACGAGGAGCACCCGGTCGAGCGTCAGCTCCTGCTGGCCCGCTCGCTGCGGGAGGAGACCAGCCTCAGGATGCTCGTGCGGGCGTCGCGACTCGGCTCGAGGTACGTGCTCGTGCTCGCCGAGGACCACACCGAGCAGCACCGCCTCGAGGAGGTGCGCCGCGACTTCGTGGCCAACATCAGTCACGAGCTGAAGACGCCGATCGGGGCGGTCGGACTGCTGGCCGAGGCGCTCGAGTCGGCCGCGGACGACCCCGAGCAGGTGCGCTACTTCGCCGCCAGTCTCCAGCGCGAGTCGCTGCGGCTCGGGCGACTCACCCAGGACATCATCGAGCTCTCGCGTCTGCAGTCGGCCGACCCTCTCGACGATCCCGAGATCGTCGACGTGCGGCAGGTGATCCGCAGCGCGGTGGAGCGCGACCGCGTCGAGGCCGAGGCCCGGGGCATCGAGATCGTCACGCGGGGCGGAAAGCACGCGACCGTCGTCGGCGACGCCGACCTGCTCTCCGTCGCCGTCCACAACCTCGTCGCCAACGCCGTCCACTACTCGCCCGACGGCTCCCGCATCGGCATCGGCGCGACCGTCACCGACGCCGGCGTCGTCGAGATCGCCGTCACCGACCAGGGGGACGGCATCGCCGAAGTCGACCGCGAGCGCATCTTCGAGCGCTTCTACCGCGTCGACCCCGCACGCTCACGGCGCACGGGCGGCACCGGGCTGGGGCTCGCCATCGTGAAGCACATCGTGCAGAATCACGGCGGCGACATCCGGCTCTGGTCGCAGCTCGGCTCTGGTTCGACCTTCACCATCCGTCTCCCCGAGGCCTCCCAGGCCACGGTTCCCGCACGAGGAGAACACATCGTATGACCCGCATCCTGATCGTCGAAGACGAAGAGTCGCTCTCGGAGCCGCTCGCCTTCATCCTCGAGCGCGAGGGCTACCAGGTCACCGTGGCCGACGACGGGCCCAAGGCCCTGGCCGCGTTCGACCGGGACGGCGCCGACCTGGTCCTGCTCGACCTCATGCTCCCGGGGCTGCCCGGCACCGAGGTGTGCCGGGAGATCCGCACCCGTTCGCAGGTGCCGATCGTCATGCTCACGGCGAAGGACTCCGAGGTCGACATCGTCGTGGGGCTCGAGCTCGGTGCCGACGACTACGTCACGAAGCCCTACTCGACCCGCGAGCTCCTGGCCCGCATCCGCGCCGTGCTCCGCCGCCGCGTCGACCTCGACGACCTGGGCGACGCGATCCTCACGGCCGGCGAGATCTCGATGGACGTCGAGCGGCACGTGGTCACCGTGCGCGGCAAGGACATCGCCATGCCGCTCAAGGAGTTCGAGCTTCTCGAGCTCCTGATGCGCAATGCCGGTCGCGTGCTCACGCGCGGCCAGCTGATCGACCGCGTCTGGGGCTCCGACTACTTCGGCGACACGAAGACGCTCGACGTGCACATCAAGCGCATCCGCTCGAAGATCGAGGCCGTGCCGTCGGAGCCGGTCGCGCTCGTCACGGTGCGCGGTCTCGGCTACCGCATCGAGGCCTGACCCTCGCGGGTCGTCGCCCCGCGACGACGAAGGGCCCCGACCGGTGGTCGGGGCCCTACGGGCGTCTGGGGGCTTTCAGCCGAGCGGCGGTCAGCCGAGCGGAGCGTTCGCCGAGTCGGTCGGCGAGATCGTCGACGGGGCCGTGGGCACCGTGGTCGTCGTGGGGGTCGGCTGCAGCGTCGCGTACTCCTTGAACGCGCCGTTGAGCACGGGCACGTCGAGGTTCTTGCCGGACTGGTTGCCGTACTGGATGAAGACCTTGAGGAGCGCGCCGGGCTTGGCCTTGGCGTTGGTGAGCAGGAGCTGCGGGTCGCTCTCGGAGGTGCCGCGGCTGATGGTGCCGTCGGCCGGGACGACGACGTCGACGGTCTTCTTGACCCCGCCCTTGGCGTCGTACTGGAAGACGACGTTCTTGGCGCTGGACGAGTTGTTGATGAGGGTGACCGAGAGGCTTGCGAGCTTGCCGGCGTCGTCGGTGAAGACGATGGCGTTGCGGACGTCGAGCGAGCCCACGTTGGTGGAGAAGCCGTCGCTCGCGTCGTACTGCTCGGTGGTGGTCTGGGGGCTGATGAAGTTGCACCCGGCTGTGAGAGCGATCACAGCCCCGGCAAGGGCGATCGATGCCGTGGTGCGTAGCTTCACAGGGTCCTCCAGTAGCGGTTCGTAGCTGCTCCAAGCGTAGCCTAGAGAGGCAGTGGTACGTGCCACGGCCGGGCGGCGACGAGACGCCCCGTGGTAATCTGGTGGCCCCAGAACGGAGTCTGCGCATGAGCTTCGAGGTCGGTCAGACCGTCGTCTACCCGCATCACGGTGCGGCTGAGATCACCGCCATGAAGACGCGGGTCATCAAGGGCAACGAGAGGCTCTACCTCACTCTGAAGGTCACGCAGGGCGACCTCGTCATCGAGGTCCCGGCCGACAACGTCGACCTGGTCGGCGTCCGCGACGTCATCGGCCACGACGGCGTCGAGCGGGTGTTCGAGGTGCTCCGTGCGCCGTTCACCGAAGAGCCCACCAACTGGTCGCGCCGCTACAAGGCCAACCTCGAGAAGCTCGCGTCGGGCGACGTCATCAAGGTCTCCGAGGTCGTGCGCGACCTCTGGCGGCGCGATCAAGACAAGGGGCTGTCGGCGGGCGAGAAGCGCATGCTCGCGAAGGCGCGCCAGATCCTGGTGTCCGAGCTGGCCCTGGCCGAGCACACCGACGAAGAGAAGGCCGAGAGCGTCCTCGACGAGGTCCTCGCATCGTAGGTCTGCCGGGCGCCGACGGCTCAGCGGCCGCGGGCGGCGTCCTGGCCGAGGTCACGCGCGCCGTCGTGGTCGTCGCCGCGGGCAGCGGCACGCGCCTCGCGCAGGGGCGGCCGAAGGCGTTCGTCGAGGTCGGCGGGGCGACGATCCTCGAGTGGTCGCTTCGCGGGATCCTGCGCTCCGCGACGCCGTGGCAGATCGTCGTCGTCGCGCCCGAGGCCGAGCTCGCCGCCGCCCGCGAGCTGTCCGAGGGCACCGCAGGGCATGCCGCTGGCTACATCACGGTGGTCGCAGGAGCCGAAACGCGCCAGCGGTCCGTCGCCCGAGGCCTTGCGGCCGTGGCACCCGGCGTGCGGACGGTGCTCGTCCACGACACCGCGCGGTGCTTCACGCCGAGCGCGCAGTTCGACCTCGTGGCGACCGCGGTCGAGACGCTGGGCCACGGCGTCGTCCCGGGCCTCGCCGTCAGCGACACCATCAAGCGCGTCGACCCGTCGGGCGCCGTGCTCGAGACGGTCGACCGGTCCGAGCTCGTCGCGATGCAGACGCCGCAGGGCTTCCCGCGCGCCGAGCTCGACGCCGTCTACGCCGAGGCTGACGTCGACCACACCGACGACGCGGCGCTGTTCGCCGCGGCCGGCCACCGGGTCACCGTCGTCGATGGGTCGGCCGAGGCGTTCAAGGTCACGACGCCGTGGGATCTCGAGCGAGCCGAGGCCCTTGCCCGTCGGGCCGTCGCCGATCCTGCGGCCTCGGTGCCTTCGCCCGCACTGCCCCGCGTCGGGCTGGGTGTCGACGTGCACGCCTTCGACCCGGCTTCTCCGCTGCGGCTCGGAACCCTCGACTTCCCCGGCGAGCCCGGGCTGAAGGGGCACAGCGACGGCGACGCGGTCGCGCACGCCATCGTCGACGCCCTGCTCTCGGCCGCCGGGGAGGGCGACATCGGGTCGCGCTTCGGCACGGACGACCCCCGGTACGCCGGGGCCGCGGGTCGAGTCTTCCTGGAGGCCACGCTCGAGATCCTCGAGGGCCGCGGCGCGAGCATCGGGTCGGTCGGCGTGCAGGTCGTCGGCAACCGGCCGAGGCTGGCGAAGCGCCGCGGCGAGATGGAGGCGGCGCTGTCGCGGATCCTGCGGGCCCCGGTGTCGGTCTCGGCGACGACCACCGACGGCCTGGGGTTCACGGGTCGCGGGGAAGGCCTCGCAGCCATCGCCACCGCGGTGGTGACCATGCCGGTCGCGTCGGCGTGAGCGCCACCGAGGCGGCAGCGTAACCACTCGGCGCCAGCCAAGTAGCCTGGGGCGGTGACCATTCGCCTCTACGACTCCCGCGAGCAGTCGATCGTCGACTTCGTCCCTCTGGAAGCCGGCAGGGTGGGGCTGTACGTCTGCGGTCCGACGGTGCAGTCGTCGCCGCACATCGGCCACCTGCGGTCGGCGCTCGTCTACGACCTGTGGCGGCGCTGGTTCACCTACCGCGGGCTGCACGTCACGCTCGTGCGCAACGTGACCGACATCGACGACAAGATCCTGAACCTCGCGAGCGAGACGAGCGAGGAGTGGTGGGCGCGCGCCTACCGCTACGAGCTGGAGTTCACCAGCGGCTACAACGCGCTGGGCATCCTCCCGCCGACGTACGAGCCTCGGGCGACGGCGAGCATCACCGAGATGCAGGCCATCATCGAGAAGCTGATCGAACGAGGGCATGCGTATCCTGCGCCCGACGACTCGGGCGACGTCTACTTCGACACGGCGACCTGGCCCGACTACGGCGCGCTCACCCGCCAGCGGCTCGACGACATGGCCAGCGCCACCGACGCCGACCCGCGCGGCAAGCGCGACCCGCGAGACTTCGCCCTGTGGAAGGGCGCCAAGGAGGGCGAGCCGGCGTCGGCGTCGTGGCCGTCGCCCTGGGGCGAGGGCCGACCAGGGTGGCACATCGAGTGCTCGGCGATGTCGAAGCGGTACCTCGGGGGCGCCTTCGACATCCACGGCGGCGGCCTCGACCTGCGGTTCCCCCACCACGAGAACGAGCTCGCGCAGTCGACCGCGGCCGGCGATGCCTTCGCGCACCACTGGGTGCACAACGGCCTCGTGAACGTCGAGGGCCAGAAGATGTCGAAGTCGCTCGGCAACTCGATCTTCGCCTCCGAGTTCCTCGCGCTCGCCCGCCCGATCGTGGTTCGCTACTTCCTCGGCGCCGCGCACTACCGCTCGACGATCGACTACCACGACGGATCGCTGGAGGAGGCCGAGGCCGCTCTCGACCGGATCGAGACCTTCCTCGCGCGCGCCCAGCGCCGCCTGGCCGACACGCGCTTCGCCGGCGTGGGCTTGCGCGAGGTGCCGCAGGCGTTCGCCGAGGCGATGGACGACGACCTCAACGTGCCGCAGGCGCTCGCCGCGCTGCACGACTCGGTGCGCCGGGGCAACGCCGGGCTCGACGACGACGACCTCGAGACCGCCGCGCGCGAGTGGCAGCACGTGCTCGCGATGGTGCAGGTGCTCGGCATCGACCCGCATGACGCCCAGTGGCGCGGCAGCGACGATTCGTCGGCTCACGCCGCACTGGCTACTCTGGTCACTTCGCTTCTCGACGCGCGGCAGTCCGCGCGCGAGGCGAAGGACTTCGCGAACGCCGATCGCATCCGGGCCGATCTGGCCACCGCCGGCATCACCATCGAAGACACCTCGACCGGACCCCATTGGAGCCTCGACTCATGAAGAACACCTCAGGCGCCCGCAAGGGCAGGCCCGGCGCCGTCCGCCAGGGCAGCAAGGGCAAGCAGGTCGGCTCCGGCGGGCAGGGTCGCCAGGCCCTCGAGGGCAAGAAGCCCACGCCGAAGGCCGAAGACCGGCCGTACCACCCCGCCGGCAAGCGCAAGGCGGCGCAGGAGCGACTCGAGGCCGCCCGCGGTCGCGCCGGCAAGAACGCCGAGCGCCCGATCCGCAACCCGCGCACGGCCGTCGACCGCACCGTGCCGCCGCGCACCAAGAAGGCCGCCGACGACTCCGAGCTCGTCACCGGCCGCAACTCGGTGCTCGAGGCCCTTCGCGCCAGGATCCCCGCGTCGACCCTGTACATGGCCGCCCGTCTCGAGATGGACGACCGCGTCAAAGAGGTCCTCACGCTCGCCACCCGTCGCGGAATCCCCGTGCTCGAGGTCATGCGCCCCGAGCTCGACCGGCTCACCGGCCCCGACTCCGTGCACCAGGGCCTCGCGCTCAAGGTGCCGCCGTACGACTACGCGCACCCCACCGACCTCCTCGACCAGGCCGAGCGCCGCGGTCAGACCCCCCTGTTCGTCGCGCTCGACGGCATCACCGACCCGCGCAACCTCGGGGCGATCATCCGGTCGGTCGCGGCGTTCGGCGGCCAGGGCGTCATCATCCCGCAGCGTCGCTCGGTCGGCATGACCGCGTCGGCGTGGAAGACCTCGGCCGGGGCGGCCGCCCGGGTGCCCGTCGCCATGGCGAGCAACCTGACGCAGACGCTCAAGGCGTTCAAAGAGCGCGGCGTGTTCGTGCTGGGCCTCGACGGCGGCGGCGACGTGCAGCTGCCGGGCCTCGAGCTGGCCGACCAGCCGCTCGTGCTCGTCATCGGCAGCGAGGGCAAGGGCCTGTCACGGCTCGTGACGGAGACCAGCGACGCCATCGTGTCGGTGCCGATCACGGCCGCCGCCGAGAGCCTCAACGCGGGCATCGCGGCGAGCGTCGCCCTCTATGAGATCTCGAAGCTGCGGTCGGAACGCAGCGCCTGACAGGCGCCGGCTGCGGAGCGAGCGCCGCTAGACCTTCGACCGCCAGTCCTCGTCGGCGTCGGCCTCCTCCTGGATCGCCACGGGCAGCGTGATCGACTCCGTCACCGGCGCGATCACCATCTGCTCGTCGCGGCGGTGGCGCAACACGTCGTTGATGTACGAGGTGAGCGCCTCGGCGATCGGCACGTCGCGCCCTTCGCGCTGCGACTGGTACCACCGGTGCTCGAGCATCTGGTGGAACACCTCGGCCGGCTCCAGCCGCCCCCGCAGCTCGCGGGGGATCGCCCGCACCACGGGCTCGAAGACGCGCGCCGCCCACTCGTGCGCGATGCGCTCCTCGTCGAGGCCCTGTTTGTCGGGCCGCATGGCGTAGGCGTCGAGGTCGTTGAGCAGCCGCCTGGCCTGGTTCTCCTGGGCGTCGAGGCCGGTGAGGCGCAGGAGCCGCCGTGAATGGTGCCCGGCGTCGACGACCTTCGGCTGGATCCTGACCTGGCTCCCCCCGTCGGTCGTCTTGATCGCGAGCTCCTCGATGTCGAATCCGAGGTCGTTGAGGCGTTCGACGCGGTCGTTGATGCGCCAGCGCTCCTTGTCGCTGAACGTCTCGGTGCCGGTGAGCTCCGTCCAGAGGCTGCGGTACTTCGCCACGATGCCGTTCGAGATGTCGACCGGGTCCATCTCCTCGTCGAGGCGGCCCCCGGCCTCGAGGTCGAGGAGCTCGCCGGCGATGTTCACGCGGGCGACCTCGAGGTCGTTCTCGCGCTGGCCGTTCGACAGCCCGCCGGGGTAGAGCTTTCCCGTCTCGGCGTCGACCAGGTAGGCGGCGAAGGCTCCTGCGTCACGCCTGAACAGCGTGTTCGAGAGCGAGACGTCGCCCCAGTAGAAGCCGATGACGTGCAGTCGCACCAGCAGGAGCGCGAGGGCGTCGACCAGGCGCGTCGCGGTGTCGGGCCGCAGGGTCTGCGAGTAGAGGGCGCGGTACGGCAGCGAGAACTTGAGGTGCCGCGTCACGAGCACGGGGTTCAGCTCGTGACCCTCCGAGTCGCGGCGGTTCGTGATGACGGCGAGCGGGTCGACGCAGGGGATGTCCATGCGCTGCAGCGTCCGCAGCATCTCGTACTCGCTCCGCGCCATCTCGCCCGAGGTCTCCTTGATGGCGATGACGTAGCCCGAGAGGTAGGCGAAGCGCACCAGGTGCCGCGAGATGCCCTTCGGCAGGGTGGCGATCGAGTCCTCGGGCCAGACGTCGAGCGGCAGGTTCCAGGGGAGGTCGAGCAGGGCCGGGTCGGCGGTGGCGGAGGTGATGTTGAGCGAGGTCACGGTGATCCGATCGAAAAAGAGCAGGGCGCAGGAGCCGAGGCGGCCGCCTCACGACGACGGCCCGCCTTCGCCCCCGGCGTGACGCCGGGTGACCAAGACGGGCCGTCCTCGCAGTGTGCAGGCTAAGCCGAGACCACAGCCTTGTCGCCGAGACGCTGGCCGCTCTCGGTGTCGAAGACGTGGACGTGGTGCGCCTGCGGCGTGATGAACACGGTGTCGCCGGCCGAGGCGTGCGATCGGCCGTCGACGCGGGCGACGATGTCGGCGCGCTGGCCGTTCACGTCGGCGTGACCGTAGAGGTAGCCGTCGGCGCCGAGCTCTTCGACGACGTCGACCGCGACCTTGAGGCCCTCGCCCGAGGTCGACACGACGACGTCCTCGGGGCGGACACCGATGGTGACCGACTTCTGCGTGGCCTGCGACGTGATGTCGCGCTCGACCGCGGCGACCGAGGTGCCGAACTGGATGCCGCCGTCGACGATGTCGGCGGGGAGCAGGTTCATGGCGGGCGAGCCGATGAATCCGGCGACGAACACGTTGTCGGGCTTCTCGTACAGGTCGCGCGGGGTGCCGACCTGCTGGAGGACGCCGTCCTTGAGGACCGCGATGCGGTCGCCCATGGTGAGCGCCTCGGTCTGGTCGTGGGTGACGTAGACCGTGGTGACACCGAGGCGGCGCTGCAGCGAGGCGATCTGGGTGCGCGTCTGGACGCGCAGCTTGGCGTCGAGGTTCGACAGCGGCTCGTCCATGAGGAACACCTGGGGCTGACGCACGATGGCGCGACCCATGGCGACGCGCTGACGCTGGCCACCCGAGAGGGCCTTCGGCTTGCGGCTCAGGTAGGGCTCGAGGTCGAGGAGCTTGGCCGCCTCGAGGACGCGGGTGGCGCGCTCGTCCTTGCCGACGCCGGCGATCTTGAGCGCGAAGCCCATGTTCTCGGCGACGGTCATGTGCGGGTACAGCGCGTAGTTCTGGAACACCATCGCGATGTCGCGGTCCTTCGGCGGCACGTCGGTGACGTTGCGGTCGCCGATGAGGATGTCGCCCGAGTTGACCTCTTCGAGGCCGGCGAGCATGCGGAGGGTGGTCGACTTGCCGCAGCCCGAGGGGCCGACGAGAACCAGGAACTCGCCGTCGGCGACCTGGAGGTCGATCGCGTCGACTGCGGGGCGGGTGGAACCCGGGTAGAGACGGGTTGCCTTGTCGAACGTCACTGACGCCATGATGTTTCTCCTTCACCGGCAGGTACGTGCCGGACGATCCGTAGTGATGGATGGCTCTCAAGCCACGGCGGTCAACGGCGACCGCCGAGTCATGTATAGCACCCCCGGGAGTGGGGCACATCCCCTCCGGCGACGAGTTCGATGTGAGCGCATCGAACGCGCGTGGACTTTTCCCAGCGGCCCCTCATACTCTTGACAGCCATGAGCGACACCGGCCGCAATCGCCGCCGAGAGGCGGCCCGCGAGAAGGCGCAGCTCGCTCGGCGACGGCAGAAGCGACGGGCCCGGGGCGCGCGCTGGGCGATCCAGGGCGCCATCGCCCTCGTGGTCGTCGCGGTGGTGGTCGTCGTGATCGTGGTCGTCCGCGGCTCGTCGCAACCGAGCGACCGCACCCCGCAGAACATGGCGGGCGACGGCATCACCATCGGGCAGGGCTTCAAGGCCGTGAGGGCAGGAGCCGGCGCGGTCACCCGGTCGCCCGCCCCCACGTCGACCGCCAAGGCCGACACCGTCCAGATCACCGTCTACAGCGACTACCTCTGCCCGTTCTGCGCGTCGTTCGAGAAGACGAACGACTCGTACATCCGCCAGCTCGTCGACTCCGGCGCGGCGACGATCACGTTCCACCCGATCGCGATCCTCAACGCCCAGTCGCAGTCGACGAAGTACTCGCAGCGCGCCGCGAACGCGGCGGCGTGCGTGGCCACCTACTCGCCCGACGCGTTCTTCGACTTCAACGCGGCGATGTTCCGCCGTCAGCCGGCCGAGGGCACACCGGGCCTCACGAACGCCCAGCTCGTCTCGCTGATCGAGGGCGTGAACGGCGTCACGAACACGTCGCGGATCGAGAAGTGCGTCGACGCGGGCACGTTCTCGTCCTGGGTGACCGACGCCACGACCAGGGCCGTCACGGGCCCGCTGCCCGGATCGACGCTGGCGAAGGTGAAGTCGACGCCCACGATCCTGGTCGATGGCGCGCCGTACAAGTTCTCGACGCCGTTCACGACCTCCGAGTTCCGCAACTTCGTCGTGACGGCCGCGGGCAACAGCTACAACGACAGCGCGACCGCCACGCCCACGCCCACCCCGACTCCGAGCTCGACGCCGCGGCCGGGCAACACCAAGATCGGCACCCCGGCCCCGAAGTAGGCCGAGCCGACCGACCGACGAAAGCAGCCGATGGGCCTCTTCAGCCGCAGCAGACCGACCCCGCCCACCCCGACGACCGAGCCTGTCCAGCGCCGCGAGGGAGCCGCCTGGTCGGCGCAGCGGACCCTGTGGAGCGACCCCTTCGGCCGCCTCGCGACGAGGTGCCTGCAGGTGATCCTCGTGGTCCTGGTCGCCGCCGCGCTCGTCTTCGCGATGACGCAGCTGAGCCTCGTCGTGATCCCGGTCGTCCTCGCGCTCATCATCGCGTCGGCGATGTATCCGCTGCTCGAGCTCATGCGGCGCCGCGGCATGCCGTCCATGCTGGCGACCTGGATCGCCCTGGTCGCCGTCATCGTGGTCCTGGGGCTGATCGTCTGGCTCGTCGTCGAGGCCGTCCAGAGCCAGTTCGACACGCTCGTGCACCAGGCGACGAAGGGCCTCGACCAGCTGCAGAGCTTCCTCAAGGACGGGCCCTTCCAGGTCAGCGACAAGCAGATCCAGAGCGTCATCGATACGGCGGTGAAGTTCCTCCAGTCGAGCCAGTTCTCCTCCGGCGCCCTGGCCGGCCTCTCGGCCGCCACGAGCTTCGTCACCGGCCTCGCCCTCTTCGTCGTGGTGCTGTTCTTCTTCATGAAGGACGGCCCGGTCATCTGGCGCTTCCTGCTGCGCCCGTTTACCGGCGAGCACTACCAGCGCGCGACCCGGATCGGCGCCAAGACCGTCTCGACCCTCGGCGGCTACGTCCGCGGAACGGCGACGGTGGCCCTCGTCGACGCTCTCGGCATCGGCATCGGCCTCTTCGTCATCGGCGTGCCCCTGGCGATCCCGCTCGCCGTGATCGTGTTCATCTCGGCCTTCGTGCCTCTCGTCGGTGCGACCGTCGCCGGGATCCTGGCCGCCCTCGTCGCCCTTGTCGCGAACGGCCCGGTCGCGGCGATCGTCGTGGTGGCGATCGTCGTCGCCGTGAACCAGCTCGAGGGCAACTTCCTGCAGCCCGTCGTCATGGCGCGGTCGCTCAAGCTGCACCCTCTGGTGGTGCTGCTCGCGCTGACCGCCGGGACCCTGCTCGGTGGCATCATCGGGGCGATCCTCTCGGTACCCGTCGCGGCCGTCGCCTGGGGCGTCGTCACGGTCTGGAACGGCCCCGAGCACCCGGCCGAGTTCGCCCGCCGCAAGCGTCCCGAGCCGAAGGCGTGAGGTGCGTGCCAGAGCGCAGGAGCACCGATTGTCTCTCGTTGTCATCGAGTCGGGTACTCTGACGTCGTGACTACCTACGCCCTCGCCGTCGACCTCGGCGGCACCAAGGTCGAGGCGGCCCTGGTCGCCGACGACGGCGCGGTCCTCCCGGGCAGCCGCGACCGCCGCCCGACCGGTGCCGAGTCGTCGAGCGAGCAGCTGGCAGGCTCGGTCCGCGAGGTCGTCCGGTCAGCGCTCGGCGCACTGCCCGACGGCGCGGCGCTCGTGGGCGTCGGCATCGGCAGCGCGGGCCCGGTCGACCTCACCGAGGGCACGGTGTCGCCCATCAACCTGCCGGCCTGGCGCGGCTTCGGGCTGCGTGCGCTGGTGATCGAGGCGGCGGGGGAGGCCCTCGCCGAGGGCGTTCCGGTGATCCTGCGCCTCGACGGCGTCAGCCTCGCCATGGCCGAGCACTGGGTCGGCGCGACGCAGGGCGTCGACAACGCCCTCGCGGTCACCGTGTCGACCGGCATCGGCGGCGGGCTCATCGTCAACGGGCGGCTGCTCGCGGGCGGCACCGGCAACGCCGGGCACATCGGCCAGGTGCAGATCGCGACGCGCACGCCGGGAGAGACCTCGCAGAACGTCACGGTCGAGGTGCTCGCCTCAGGGCCGCACACCGTCACCTGGGCGAAGATGCAGGGCTGGCACGGCGAGCGCGGCGAAGACCTCGCTCGCGACTACGCCGCCGGCGACGCGGTGGCGGTCGCAGCGGTGCGCCGCTCCGCGACGGCGCTCGGCGAGGCCATCACGTCCGTGACCACGCTGCTCGACCTCGACGTGGTGGCGGTCGGCGGCGGCTTCTCGCGCGTCAGCGCCGACTACCTCGACCTCGTGCGAGCCACGATCGACGAGGCCGCCTACAACCGCTACGCGACGCGCATCCGCGTGGTGGCCTCGGGGCTGTCCGACGAGGGCCCGCTCGTGGGTGCGGCCGCACTCGTGCACCAGGCGCACCTGCTCGGCTGACGCCGCTGGCGCGTCACCTGCGCGACCAGGCGCGCATCGACGTGCGGCCCTACGCGCCGAGACGGCGCACGTGCTGCTTCGTGCGGCCCTTCCACTCGCCCGGCCCGGCCGGCTGGAGCACCTCGTGCAGGGTGCGGGCCTTGCCCGACAGGTACCAGTCGGAGCGCGAGCCCGACTCGACCGGCTTCATGCCGACGACGACCTTGCCGCGCGAGTGCATCTCGGCCATGTCGGCGAACGCCTGGTCGATGTACTCGAACGGGTAGAAACCCGAGACGAGCACCCGCAGCCTCATCTCGGCGATCATCTGCGCGAGCATGCCGAGCAGGTGAGCGGGGGCGCGGTCGTCGGCGTCGGCGGTGATGAAGCGCAGCTCGACGTCGAGGCGGTCCTCGCTCGACGAGAAGCGGTCGTCGGCGACGCCGAGAGCTCGGGCGAGGGCGGGGTTGTCTCCGCCGAAGTTGTCGATGAACGCGGTGACGTCTCGTGCGGCGGCGTCTCGGATCCTGCCTTCGAGCCCTTCGCCGTAGGTGACCGGGATCACGCCGATCGACCTCAGATAGTCGTGGTTGTGCGGGCTGCAGGTGCCGATGACCTTCCATCCGGCGCCCAGGGCGAGCTGGCACTCGATGCTGCCGACGCCGCCGGCGGCCGCCGACACGACGAGCACGGGTCGCGGGTCGACGGAGGTGGTGCGGCCCACCTCGATGCCGACCGACTCGGCGATGGTCACGGCGGTGCACCCGGCGAGGTAGAGGCCGCCCGCGACCTCCCAGTCCACGGTGTCGGGCTTCTTCACGACCTGGCTGCGCGGGACGGTGAGGTGGGTGGCGTGGGCGCCGCCGCCGACCGCGTGGCCGATGACGGCCTGGCCGAGGTGGAGGTCGTGCACGTCGGCCCCGCGCTTGATGACGATCCCGGCGAAGCAGGAGCCCTGCCGCGCCGGGAGGTCCTGCGGCAGGCGCTCGGTGAAGTCGCCCCGCCGGATCGAGTTCTCGATGTGGTTGAGGCCCGCCGCGACGACCTCGACGAGCACCTCGTCCGCCGTCGGCTCGGGCATGGGGCCCTCGACGAGCGTGAGCACGTCGACGTCACCGTAGCGGTCGTATTCCAGGGCCTTGCACGTGCGATCCATGGCGGACCTCCTCGTCCCGGGCCTGCCGCGACGTCCGTACGACCAGCCCTTGCGCGCAGTCTGCGCCCGGGCGCGACAAAGCGCCCGGTGAATCCGAGAAGGGGCCGGCGACCGGTTAGCGGCCCTCGGCCTCCCGGCGGGCGGCGCGCTCGGCGTCGCGCTCGCGCACCCGCTGCTCCTCTTCCCGCACGACGGCGAGGTTGTGGCGCTCCTGCGACAGCCACGTCGGCATCTCGGTCAGGAGGTCCTGGATCTCGGCGGTGGTCAGCACGTCGTCGACGCCGGCCCGGGCGAGGCCCGAGATGGTGATGCCGAGCTTGCGCGCGACCTCCGGGCGGGGATGCGGCCCCTCGCGGCGCAGCGTCGCAAGCCACTCCGGCGGGTTCGCGACGAGGGAGTCGAGCTCGTCGCGAGTGACGGGGCCCTCCTGGAACTCGGCCGGCGTCGCCGGCAGATAGACGCCCAGCTTCTTGGCGGCCGTCGTCGCCTTCATCGTCTGGGTCTTCGGCGGCTTGGGCTGCTGGCGGGTGTCGGGACGCGACGTCTCGGTCAGGTGCTCGCCCGCGGCGGCGCCCGGCTGGTCGCTGTTCTCGTTGCTCATGGGCTTCAGGGTACCCTGGCGGCATCGCCCGGCAGCCCCGCGTCGGCGCGGGGAGGAGGCCGCCGTGCCCGACGAGCCGCCGTTCCGCGTCGGGATCGTGCCCGGCGTGACGCTCACGAAGTGGTCTCGCGTCTGGTCCGAGCGCCACCCGTCCCGCCCCCTCGCGGTCAGTGTTCTGGAGGCTCAGGATCCCACGGCCGCCCTGCGAGACGACCTCGACGTCCTCCTCGCCCGCCTCCCGATCCCCGCGGAGGGTTTCCACGCGATCCGCCTCTACGACGAGCAGCCCTTCGTGGTCCTGCCGAAGGGGCACGTGCTGGCCGACCTCGACGCGCTCGACGTCGAAGACCTCGAGGGCGAGACCCGCCACGACCTCGACGCGACCCTCGGCCCCGCCGTCCAGATCGAGGTGGTGGGCGCAGGAGCCGGCGTGACCGTCCTCCCGCAATCCCTCGCCCGCCTCCACAGCCGCAAGGACGTCGTGTCGAGGCCGCTCTCGGGCGTGCCTCCGACGACCATCGCTCTCGTCTGGCCCGAGGGGCGCGATTCGGACGACATCCAGGACTTCATCGGCATCGTCCGCGGACGCACGGCGAACAGCTCCCGCGGGCGGTCGGCCGACGCCGATGCCGGCGGCGGCGCCGCCCCCGCGAGGCCGTCGCAGAAGCCGCAGGCGGCCGCGCCGAAGACCCGGGGTGCCGCCGGAGCCAGAGGCCGTCGTCCGGCTGCCGGATCCGGCTCCTCCCGCAGGCGCGGTCGGCGCTAGCCCGACGGGCCGTCGCGCCTCTACGATCTGCTCATGGCCACCTTCCGCACCGCCATCTACGCGCCCCGGCCCACGGTCGCCGGCATCGAAGTGCCGCCCGAGATCATCGACGAGCTGGGCGCCGGCAAGAAGCCCGCCGTCGTCGTCGAGGTCGGTGGCTACACGTATCGCAGCACCGTCGGCGTCATGGGCGGCAAGTCGCTCATCCCGCTGTCGTCCGAGCACCGCAAGGCGTCGGGTCTCTCCGCGGGCGACGAGGTCGAGGTGACGCTCACGCTCGACGAGGCGCCGCGGGTGGTCGCCGTGCCGAGCGATCTCCAGGGGCTGCTCGACTCGGATCCTGCGGCCACAGCCGCCTACGAGGCCCTCTCGTACAGCCGCCAGCGCGCCCTGGTCGAGCCGATCGATCAGGCCAAGACCGCCGAGACGCGTCAGCGCCGCATCGAGAAAGCCCTCGAGTCGCTGCGGGGCTGAGCGTTCACCCCCGCGTAACCCGAGCGTCGCCCAGGTATCGTTGGGCGGCGTGAGCACCTCGACCGGATCCGGCGCCGCTCGGCGCCCGGCGACCCCCGGGCACTACGCCAAGGGGCTCGCGAAGCGCGAGGCGATCCTCGACGCCGCGCTGCCGGTGTTCGGGCAGTCCGGCTTCCACGGAGCGTCGCTGCGCGAGATCGCGCGCCAGTGCGGGGTGTCGCACCAGTCGCTCATGCACTACTTCCCGACGAAGGAGGAGCTGCTCCTCGCCGTCGTCCGCAAGCGCGACGAGCGGCTCCGCACGCACTTCGGCGACGCCGGCGGAATGAGCCTCGGCCGCCTGGTCGACCTGGCCGAGTACAACGTCGACGTGCCGGGAGTCATCCAGCTCTTCAACACGGCGTCCGCCGAGGCGACGTCGCCCGAGCACCCGGCCCACGACTACTACGCCGACTTCTACGACCGGATCATCGAGTCGACCACCGACTACCTCGAGACGGCCGAGCGCCACCACCTTCTCGCTCCCGGCTTCACGGCCGCGTCAGCCGCGCGCGTCGTGCTGGCGGTGCAGGACGGCCTGCAGCTGCAGTGGCTCTACGATCGCGCGGCGGTCCGGGTCGCCGAGCTGATGCGGCTGGTGATCGCGACCGTCGTGTCGGTGCCGCTCGAGGAGCTCGACGCGCTCGTCGCCACCGAGCAGCCGCCCGCCGAGGCCTGACGCCGGCACCTCTCGACCCGACCGCGCACGCGTGCCGTGCAAACCTTGCCGCGCGGCAAACTCCGGTCGTATCCTTGCCGCATGGCAAAGATGCACGATGACGTCGTCGGCGACGCACCCCTGGCGACAGCGATCCCCGAGGGACTGGCCGACGCCGCCGTGGCCCTGGCGGGCGACTGGGCGAGGCGCGCGGGGTCGGCGCCGAGCACGGGGTCGGCCGAGCTCCTGAGCCAGGTGCTCAAAGACGAGTCGGGTCTCGCGTTCACGATCGGCTTCGTCGACCGGGTCGTCCGGCCCGAAGACCTCGGTGTGGCGGCGCGCAACCTGCGGACGCTCTCGGCGTCGGCCCCGGCCTTCCTGCCGTGGCACCTGCGCGCGGCAGTCCGCATCGGCGGCGTGCTCGCGCCGGTCATGCCGGGCCTCGTCGTGCCGCTCGCCCGCCGCGTGCTCCGCCGCATGGTCGGCCACCTCATCGTCGACTCCCGCGACGACCGACTCGGCGCCGCCATCGCCGCCCTGCGCAAAGACGGCACGCGCCTCAACCTGAACCTCCTCGGCGAGGCCGTGCTCGGCGACGCCGAGGCCGACCACCGCCTGGCCGGCACGCGCGCGCTTCTCGAGCGCGACGACGTCGACTACGTCTCGATCAAGGTCTCGTCGATCGTGAGCCAGCTGTCGATGTGGGCCTTCGACGAGACCGTCGCCCGGGTCGTCGAGAAGCTGACTCCCCTCTACGAGATCGCCGCGACCTCCCGGCAGGCGAAGTTCATCAACCTCGACATGGAGGAGTATCGCGACCTCGACCTCACCCTCACCGTCTTCACGACCCTCCTCGACCAGCCGCAGCTGAAGCACCTCGAGGCCGGCATCGTGCTGCAGACCTACCTGCCCGACGCCCTCTCCGCGATGCAGCGCCTGAGCGCCTGGTCGACCGCCCGTGTCGACGCCGGCGGCGCCCCGGTGAAGGTCCGCGTGGTCAAGGGAGCGAACCTCGCGATGGAGCACGTCGACGCGGCCGTGCACGACTGGCCCCTGGCGACCTACGACACGAAGCGGCAGAGCGACACGAACTACAAGCGCGTGCTCTCCTGGGCGATGACGCCCTCGCGCACGCGGGCCGTCCGGCTCGGCGTCGCGGGCCACAACCTCTTCGACATCGCGTTCGCGCACCTCCTCGCCGAGCAGCGGGGCGTCTCGGCCGACGTCGAGTTCGAGATGCTGCTGGGTATGGCGGAGGGCCAGGCGGACCTCGTGCGGCAGGCGGTGGGCGGGCTCCTGCTCTACACGCCCGTCGTGCACCCGCGCGAGTTCGACGTCGCGATCAGCTACCTCATCAGGCGGCTCGAGGAGAACGCGTCGCACGACAACTTCATGTCGGCCGTCTTCGAGCTCGCCTCGACCCCGACGCTCTTCGAGCGCGAGAAGCAGCGGTTCCTCGACGCCATCGCCGACCTCGACGACGCGGTGCCCGCGCCGCACCGTCAGCAGTCGCGCCTCACCGAGCAGCTCGAGCCGAGCACGGGAGGCTTCTCGAACACACCCGACACCGACCCCGCGCTCGCCGCGAATCGCGACTGGGGGCGCAGGATCCTCTCGTCCGTCCCCACCTCCACCCTCGGCAGCGACACCATCGCCGCGGCCCGCGCCGACACCGCGATCGCCGTCGACCAGGTCGTCGACGGCGCCCTCGCCGCCGCGCCGTCCTGGGCGGCGCTCCGCGGCGCCGGCCGCGCGGCCGTGCTCCGCCGGGCCGCGGTCGAGCTCGGGCGGCGCCGCGCCGACCTCATCGAGGTGGCCGCGGCCGAGACGGGCAAGACGATCGCCGAGGGCGACGTCGAGGTGAGCGAGGCGATCGACTTCGCGAACTACTACGCGACTCTCGCGGAGGAACTCGACCGGGTCGACGGTGCCGTCTACGAGGCGCCGCGGCTCATCGTCGTCACGCCGCCGTGGAACTTCCCCGTGGCGATCCCGACAGGTGGCACTCTGGCCGCGCTCGCCGCGGGAGCGGGCGTCGTCCTCAAGCCCGCCGGGCAGGCGAAGCGCTGCGGCGCCGTCCTGGTCGAGGCGCTCTGGGCCGCCGGTGTGCCGCGCGACGTGCTCCGGCTGGTCGACGTCGACGAGGGCGACCTCGGCCGCAGGCTCGTGTCGCACCCGGCCGTCGACCGCGTCATCCTCACCGGCGCCTACGAGACCGCCGAGCTGTTCCGGTCGTGGCGGCCAGACCTCCCGCTGCTCGCCGAGACGAGCGGCAAGAACGCGATCATCGTCACTCCGAGCGCCGACCTCGACCTCGCCGCCTCCGACGTCATCAAGTCGGCCTTCGGGCACGCGGGGCAGAAGTGCTCGGCGTCGAGCCTGGTGATCCTCGTCGGCTCCGTCGCTCGCTCCGAGCGCTTCCGTCGACAGCTCGTCGACGCCGCGGCGTCGATGCGGGTGGGGCTCCCCTCCGACCCGACCACGCAGATGGGCCCGATCGTCGAGCCGGCCGCCGGGAAGCTGCTGCGCGGCCTCACCGAGCTCGGGGCAGGGGAGTCCTGGCTCGTCCAACCTCGCCGCCTTGATGAGACCGGCCGGCTCTGGTCGCCCGGCATCCGCACCGGAGTCGCACCGGGCAGCGACTTCCACCGCACCGAGTTCTTCGGGCCGGTCCTCGGCATCATGGCCGCCACGACACTCGACGAGGCGATCCGGCTCCAGAACGCCACCGACTACGGCCTCACCGCGGGGCTCCACACCCTCGACGCCCGAGAGCTGGCCACCTGGCTCGACCGGGTCGAGGCCGGAAACCTCTACGTGAACCGCGGCATCACGGGCGCGATCGTGCGGCGTCAGCCGTTCGGCGGATGGAAGCGCTCGGCCGTCGGGGCGGGCGGCAAGGCGGGTGGCCCCAACTACCTGGTGCACCTCGGCTCCTGGACCCCGGCCCCTCTGACCACGCCGGCCGGCCGGCCGCTCACGGCCTCGGTCGAGGCGATCGTCGGCGCCGTCGAGAAATCGACTCCGACGCACGCCGAGGGTCTTCGGGCCGCGGCGATCGCCGACGACGTGGCGTGGGCGACGACCTACGGCGCCGCCGTCGACGTGTCGCAGGTGGGGCTCGAGCGCAACGTGTTCCGCTATCGGCCACTGCCGGTGACGGTCCGCCTGGCCGAGGGCGGCGACCCGGCCGATCTCGCCCGGGTGCTCGTGGCGGGAACGCGGGCAGGAGCCCGGCTCACGGTCAGCTCGGCGATCGCCCTGCCGCCCGCGCTCGTCGCCGCCCTGCGCCCGGAGACCGTCTCGATCGTCGATGACGCGGGGTTCGACGCCCTCCTGTCTCGCGGCGACCTCGCGACCTCCCGCATCCGTCTCGTCGGCCCGCCGAGTGCCCAGGGGCGGCTGGCGATCGCGCTGAGGGGAGATCCGTCCGTCGCTGTCTTTGCGGCGAGAGTCACCCCCTCGCCTCGGCTGGAGGTCCTCCCGTTCCTGCGCGAGCAGGCCGTCGCGATCACGGCCCACCGCTTCGGCAATCCCGACCCCTGGAGCGAGTCCGTCCTCTGACCCGCACCCGGCACCGACGGCGGCCGAGCGCGGCGGATAGGCTCGACGGGTGAAGATCGCGCGTTTTGCCAGCCCTGACGAAGACCCCCGCTTCGGCGTCGTCGACGGAGACGACCTCGTCGTCCTCGCCGGCGATCCCATGTACGCCGGGTACGAGACCACGGGCGAGCGCGTCCCGATGAGCGGCGTGAAGATCCTGGCGCCCGTGATCCCGCGGTCGAAGGTGGTCGGCATCGGCCTCAACTACTACGACCACGCCGACGAGATGGGGCAGGAGGCTCCGGAGTTCCCGGTGGTCTTCCTCAAGCCGAACACGACCGTCATCGGCCCGGGCGACGCGATCCAGCTCCCGCCGGTCGAGGGCCAGGTCGACCTGGAGGGCGAGCTCGCCATCGTCATCGGCAGCATCGCGAAGAAGGTGAGGCCCGAGGACTACGCCGACGTCGTCTTCGGCTACACGATCGCGAACGACGTCACCGCCCGCACCGTGCAGCAGAGCGACGGGCAGTGGACCCGCGCCAAGAGCTACGACACGTTCTGCCCGATCGGCCCGTACATCGAGACCGAGCTGGACTGGACCGACGTCACCATCCAGTCGCGCGTCGACGGCGAGCTGCTCCAGCGCGAGACGACGCAGCACATGATCCACAAGATCCCCGACCTCGTCGCGTACGTCAGCCAGATCTTCACCCTCCTGCCCGGCGACATCATCCTCACCGGCACCCCGGCCGGCGTCGGCCCGTTCACCGCGGGTCAGACCGTCGAGATCTCGATCGACGGGCTGGGGTCGCTCATCAACCCCGTTCGCAACCGCGACTGACGGTCGCAGGAGCAGGCGCAAAGCAACACGTGTAGAGCGACACGCCCGGGATTCGCCCTTGATTTGGCAGAAGCCCGATCGACACGTATTGTTTTCTCTTGTCACCCCAAAGGTTCGGAAAGCTTCTGAAGCGGCCGGCCTCAAGCGGGGACATCCTCCCTCCGACTCCCTCTTGTAGGTCGAGCGGAATGCGGTTAGGATTGCAAGTCCGTCACCTCGTGGACATCGTCCACACGCGGCACCTCTCGAAGGTCGCCGAAGTCGAGTGAGTTCCGGTCTCTGACCGAAATTGACACGGCCCGCCGAGGTGGCTACGGTATCAAAGTTGCCTCCGGCGAAACGCTACAAGATAGCGCCGAGCCGGGGTGTGTTTGGTCCTTGAGAACTCAACAGCGTGCACATTGTCAAATGCCAAATAACTCGTCGTTTCGGAGGGGTGGCCACCGCAGGTGGTCAGACCTTTGGGATGTACGGTTTCTTTGAGATTGAATGGACAACTTAATCGTCAGATTGTTGTCGTTTGGTCAGCATCAAACTTGCAGTTCGTGTCTATTCCGATGCGTTCTGTGTTTTTCTTTTACGGAGAGTTTGATCCTGGCTCAGGACGAACGCTGGCGGCGTGCTTAACACATGCAAGTCGAACGATGAACACCAGCTTGCTGGTGGGATTAGTGGCGAACGGGTGAGTAACACGTGAGTAACCTGCCCTTGACTCTGGGATAAGCGTTGGAAACGACGTCTAATACCGGATAGGACTCCTGGCCGCATGGTCTGGGGGTGGAAAGATTTTTTGGTCAAGGATGGACTCGCGGCCTATCAGGTTGTTGGTGAGGTAATGGCTCACCAAGCCGACGACGGGTAGCCGGCCTGAGAGGGTGACCGGCCACACTGGGACTGAGACACGGCCCAGACTCCTACGGGAGGCAGCAGTGGGGAATATTGCACAATGGGCGCAAGCCTGATGCAGCAACGCCGCGTGAGGGACGACGGCCTTCGGGTTGTAAACCTCTTTTAGTAGGGAAGAAGCGAAAGTGACGGTACCTGCAGAAAAAGCACCGGCTAACTACGTGCCAGCAGCCGCGGTAATACGTAGGGTGCAAGCGTTGTCCGGAATTATTGGGCGTAAAGAGCTCGTAGGCGGTTTGTCGCGTCTGCTGTGAAATCTGGGGGCTCAACCCCCAGCCTGCAGTGGGTACGGGCAGACTAGAGTGCGGTAGGGGAGATTGGAATTCCTGGTGTAGCGGTGGAATGCGCAGATATCAGGAGGAACACCGATGGCGAAGGCAGATCTCTGGGCCGTAACTGACGCTGAGGAGCGAAAGCATGGGGAGCGAACAGGATTAGATACCCTGGTAGTCCATGCCGTAAACGTTGGGAACTAGATGTAGGGGCCATTCCACGGTTTCTGTGTCGCAGCTAACGCATTAAGTTCCCCGCCTGGGGAGTACGGCCGCAAGGCTAAAACTCAAAGGAATTGACGGGGGCCCGCACAAGCGGCGGAGCATGCGGATTAATTCGATGCAACGCGAAGAACCTTACCAAGGCTTGACATATACCGGAAACGTCCAGAGATGGTCGCCCCGCAAGGTCGGTATACAGGTGGTGCATGGTTGTCGTCAGCTCGTGTCGTGAGATGTTGGGTTAAGTCCCGCAACGAGCGCAACCCTCGTTCTATGTTGCCAGCACGTTATGGTGGGAACTCATAGGAGACTGCCGGGGTCAACTCGGAGGAAGGTGGGGATGACGTCAAATCATCATGCCCCTTATGTCTTGGGCTTCACGCATGCTACAATGGCCGATACAAAGGGCTGCGATACCGTAAGGTGGAGCGAATCCCAAAAAGTCGGTCTCAGTTCGGATTGAGGTCTGCAACTCGACCTCATGAAGTCGGAGTCGCTAGTAATCGCAGATCAGCAACGCTGCGGTGAATACGTTCCCGGGCCTTGTACACACCGCCCGTCAAGTCATGAAAGTCGGTAACACCCGAAGCCGGTGGCCCAACCCTTGTGGAGGGAGCCGTCGAAGGTGGGATCGGTGATTAGGACTAAGTCGTAACAAGGTAGCCGTACCGGAAGGTGCGGCTGGATCACCTCCTTTCTAAGGAGCATGCACCAGCCCCGCTGTTTACACGGGGAGTGACTGGTCAAGTCACGCCGGCCCGAATGTGGTCGGGTGGCGCTCATGGGTGGAACGTTTGACAAGTACCTCTGGTCGAGATCGGGGTCTCAGTACGGCTTCTTCGGGAGTTGGGAACGGGTCCTGGTGGCTGGTTGGGGGTGTGCACGTTGTTGGGTCCTGAGGGACCAAGCCGGTTGCTGCTCGTTTGCGAGTGGTGGTGGTTTTTTCCTCGACGGACCTTGAGAAGCCGGCTTTAGTGCTGGTGGATCTTGGGTTCGCCCGTTTTTTGAGAACTACATAGTGGACGCGAGCATCTAATGTGCTTGTTGACGACACGCGCTCTAGCGTGAGGTCTGAACAGGTGCATTAGTGCAATTTCTTAGTTGACACCCTTTGGGGTGTTGATACGAGATAACACTGATTTATCGATCGCGGCCTTCGGGTTGCGGTCGTGTCTTTGTGGTCAAGTTTCTAAGAGCAAACGGTGGATGCCTTGGCATCTGGAGCCGAAGAAGGACGTAGAAATCTGCGATAAGCCTCGGGGAGCTGATAATCGAGCTGTGATCCGAGGGTGTCCGAATGGGGAAACCCCGCCAGGCGGCGTGCCGACCTGGTGACTCCCGCCTGAATATATAGGGCGGGTAGAGGGAACGTGGGGAAGTGAAACATCTCAGTACCCACAGGAAGAGAAAACAACAGTGATTCCGTGAGTAGTGGCGAGCGAAAGCGGATGAGGCTAAACCGGTCATGTGTGATAGACGGCGGTCGTTGCATGGTCGGGGTTGTGGGACTCATCGTTCAGTTCTGCCGGACTGGAACAGTGACAGCAGCGTATAGGCGAACCGGATTGAAAGCCGGGCCATAGTGGGTGCGAGCCCCGTAGCCGAAATGCGTGTGTTGGCTGGATGGGTATCCCAAGTAGCACGGGGCCCGAGAAATCCCGTGTGAATCTGTCAGGACCACCTGATAAGCCTAAATACTCCCAGATGACCGATAGCGGACAAGTACCGTGAGGGAAAGGTGAAAAGTACCCCGGGAGGGGAGTGAAATAGTACCTGAAACCGTTTGCTTACAAACCGTTGGAGCCTCCTTAGTAGGGGTGACAGCGTGCCTTTTGAAGAATGAGCCTGCGAGTTAGCGATATGTGGCGAGGTTAACCCGTGTGGGGTAGCCGTAGCGAAAGCGAGTCTGAATAGGGCGATTAAGTCGCATGTCCTAGACCCGAAGCGAAGTGATCTATCCATGGCCAGGTTGAAGCGACGGTAAGACGTCGTGGAGGACCGAACCCACTTCAGTTGAAAATGGAGGGGATGAGCTGTGGATAGGGGTGAAAGGCCAATCAAACTTCGTGATAGCTGGTTCTCTCCGAAATGCATTTAGGTGCAGCGTTGCGTGTTTCTTGCCGGAGGTAGAGCTACTGGATGGCCGATGGGGCCCAAAAGCTTACTGACGTCAGCCAAACTCCGAATGCCGGTAAGTGAGAGCGCAGCAGTGAGACGGTGGGGGATAAGCTTCATCGTCGAGAGGGAAACAACCCAGACTACCAACTAAGGTCCCTAAGCGTGTGCTAAGTGGGAAAGGATGTGGAGTTGCATAGACAACCAGGAGGTTGGCTTAGAAGCAGCCACCCTTGAAAGAGTGCGTAATAGCTCACTGGTCAAGTGATTCCGCGCCGACAATGTAACGGGGCTCAAGCACACCACCGAAGTTGTAGAATTCGTACTTTTTGATAAGCCTTCGTGGTTCAGTCGTACGGATTGGTAGGAGAGCGTCGTGTGGCGAGTGAAGCGGCGGAGGAATCCAGCCGTGGATGCCACACGAGTGAGAATGCAGGCATGAGTAGCGAAAGACGGGTGAGAAACCCGTCCTCCGGAAGACCAAGGGTTCCAGGGCCAGGCTAATCCGCCCTGGGTAAGTCGGGACCTAAGGCGAGGCCGACAGGCGTAGTCGATGGACAACGGGTTGATATTCCCGTACCGGCGAAGAACCGCCCCAGTCAATCCAGTGGTGCTAAGAGTCCTAACCCGGCTGAGTGGATCCCTTCGGGGTGATGCCGGCCGGTCTAACGCTCGACCCCATGCTGGTGCGGCTAGCGTATTAACAGGTGTGACGCAGGAAGGTAGCTGAGCCAGGCGATGGTATCCGTAAGGTGAACCTGGTGTAAGGATGTAGGGCTGACGATAGGCAAATCCGTCGTCAACGCGCCTGAGATCCGATGCGTACCCCGATCGGGGGAATTCAGTGATCCTATGTTGCCGAGAAAAGCATCGACGCGAGGTTCTAGCTGCCCGTACCCCAAACCGACTCAGGTGGTCAGGTAGAGAATACCGAGGAGATCGAGAGAATCGTGGTTAAGGAACTCGGCAAAATGCCCCCGTAACTTCGGGAGAAGGGGGGCCGGACTCGTGAACGGATTTACTCCGGGAGCGGGAAAGGCCGCAGAGACCAGTGGGAAGCGACTGTTTACTAAAAACACAGGTCCGTGCCAAGTCGCAAGACGATGTATACGGACTGACGCCTGCCCGGTGCTGGAAGGTTAAGAGGAAGGGTTAGCGCAAGCGAAGCTCAGAATTTAAGCCCCAGTAAACGGCGGTGGTAACTATAACCATCCTAAGGTAGCGAAATTCCTTGTCGGGTAAGTTCCGACCTGCACGAATGGCGTAACGACTTCCCAGCTGTCTCAACCGCGAACTCGGCGAAATTGCACTACGAGTAAAGATGCTCGTTACGCGCAGCAGGACGGAAAGACCCCGTGACCTTTACTACAGCTTGGTATTGGTGTTCGGTGTGGCTTGTGTAGGATAGGTGGGAGACGGTGAAGCTCGGACGCTAGTTCGGGTGGAGTCATTGTTGAAATACCACTCTGGTCACTCTGGATATCTAACTTCGAACCGTGATCCGGTTCAGGGACAGTGCCTGGTGGGTAGTTTAACTGGGGCGGTTGCCTCCCAAAAAGTAACGGAGGCGCCCAAAGGTTCCCTCAACCTGGTTGGCAATCAGGTGTCGAGTGTAAGTGCACAAGGGAGCTTGACTGTGAGACTGACAAGTCGAGCAGGGACGAAAGTCGGGACTAGTGATCCGGCAGTGGCTTGTGGAAGCGCTGTCGCTCAACGGATAAAAGGTACCTCGGGGATAACAGGCTGATCTTGCCCAAGAGTCCATATCGACGGCATGGTTTGGCACCTCGATGTCGGCTCGTCGCATCCTGGGGCTGGAGTAGGTCCCAAGGGTTGGGCTGTTCGCCCATTAAAGCGGTACGCGAGCTGGGTTTAGAACGTCGTGAGACAGTTCGGTCCCTATCCGCTGCGCGCGTAGGAAATTTGAGAAGATCTATCCCTAGTACGAGAGGACCGGGATGGACGAACCTCTGGTGTGTCAGTTGTTCTGCCAAGAGCACCGCTGATTAGCTACGTTCGGAACGGATAACCGCTGAAAGCATCTAAGCGGGAAGCCGGCTTCGAGATGAGATTTCCATCCCCTTCGGGGGGAGAGGCTCCCAGCTAGACTACTGGGTTGATAGGCCGGATGTGGAAGCGAGGACTAACGACTCGTGGAGCTGACCGGTACTAATAAGCCGACAACTTGACAACACACCACCCCCACACGATCGTGTGGATGAAGGGTGGCAGTGAATGCTCGCGTCCACTCTGTGGTTCCCAAAAAACGGTCGACCAGCACACCTGCTGGACCGTGGAAACACATAATTGAACAACCAGCTTTGGTTGAAACATGATCTTCAAGCCGGCACACCCCATCACTGATGGGCACCGTGTGTACAGCTTGACCTAGTGTTTCGGCGGCCATAGCGAGAGGGAAACGCCCGGACACATTCCGAACCCGGAAGCTAAGACTCTCAGCGCCGATGGTACTGCAAGGGGGACCTTGTGGGAGAGTAGGACACCGCCGGACTCAACTTCGCAACACCAGGAAAGCCACCCCTCACGGGGTGGCTTTTCTGCGTTTAAGGCCCAGGTCAGCGGCACGTTCGACCGGTAGGATCGACGTCGATGTCAGCCTCATTCACCACAGCGACCGGCGCCGATGTGCGCGTTCGCTTCTGTCCGTCGCCCACCGGCACGCCTCACGTCGGCCTGATCCGCACGGCCCTGTTCAACTGGGCCTACGCGCGCCACACCGGCGGCAAGCTGATCTTCCGCATCGAAGACACCGATGCCGCCCGCGACAGCGAGGAGAGCTACGAGCAGATCATCGAGGCTCTGCGCTGGATGAACCTCGACTGGGACGAAGGCGTCGAGGTCGGCGGGCCGCACGCTCCGTACCGCCAGTCGCAGCGACACGACATCTACCAGGGCGTGATCGAGCAGCTGAAGGAGCGCGGGCTCCTATACGAGTCGTTCGTCACCCCGGAGGAGATGGAGGCCCGCAACGTCGCGAACGGTCGCGACGCGAAGCAGGGCTACGACAACTTCGAGCGCGAGCTGTCGCAGGAGCAGCGGGACGCCTTCCGCGCCGAGGGCCGTCTCCCGGCTCTTCGCCTCCGCGTCCCGGACCGCGACCTGAGCTTCGACGACCTCGTGCGCGGCCCCATCACGTTCCCCGAGGGCTCCTTCACCGACTTCGTCGTCGTGCGCCCCAACGGCATCCCGCTGTACACGTTCGTCAACCCGGTCGATGACGCGATCATGGGCATCACGCACGTGCTGCGGGGGGAGGACATCCTGTCCTCCACGCCCCGACAGATCGCCCTGTACGAGGCGCTGGTCGAGATCGGCATCGCGACGCACATCCCGCGCTTCGGTCACCTGCCCTACGTCATGGGCGACAAGAACAAGAAGCTGTCGAAGCGCGACCCCGAGTCGAACCTCTTCCTCCACCGCGAGCACGGAATGCTGCCCGAGGGTCTCGGCAACTACCTGGCGCTGCTCGGCTGGTCGCTGAGCCACGACCGCGACGTGTTCTCGATGGACGAGATGACAGCGGCGTTCGACGTGAGCGATGTCAACCCCAACCCGGCGCGCTTCGATGAGAAGAAGGCTGAGTCGATCAACGGCGACCACATCCGTCGGCTCCTGCCGGCTGATTTCAGCGCTCGGCTCGTGCCGTATCTCGGGGGGCTGGTCGAGAACCCGCCGACGGCCGCCCAGCAGTCCGTGCTCGATGCCGCGGCGCCACTGGTGCAGGAGCGCATGCAGCTGCTCGGCGAGGCGCCCGGCATGCTGGGCTTCCTGTTCACCGGCGATGACGACCTCGTCTACGACGACGACGCCCTCGCCACGCTCGGCGACACGTCGGGCGAGGTGCTGCGTGCGTCGATCGACGCGCTCGCGCAGGTGGAGGAGTGGTCTCACGCCACGCTCGAGGAGTACCTCCGCGCAGCACTCGTCGACGGTCTCGGGCTCAAGCCCCGGCTCGCGTTCGGACCGCTGCGAGTGGCCGTGTCGGGCCGCCGAGTGAGCCCGCCGCTGTTCGAGTCGATGGAGATCCTGGGCCGAGACTCGACAATGGCTCGGCTCGAGAAGCTGGCAGCGCGGGCGTGAGCGACGCCGCCGCTGTCTACGACGTCGCCGTCGTCGGCGGCGGGCCCGCCGGCCTCAGCGCTGCGCTGAACCTCGTGCGAGCGCGCCGTCGGGTCCTGCTGATCGACAGCAACCGCCCGCGCAACTCGGCGACGCTCGTGGCGCACGGATTCCTCACTCGCGACGGCATCTCGCCGCTGGAGCTACGGAAGCTCGGCCGCGACGAGTTCCTCGCGTACGAGGGCGCCGAGCACCGAATGACGCTGGCGCAGCGCATCTCCCGCGTCGACGGCGGCTTCCACATCGCCTGCGAGATGCGCGGCAAGGCCAGCGAGGCCACGGCTCGCACCGTCCTGGTCGCCACGGGTCTGACCGAGACGCTGCCCGTGATCGACAACCTCCGGGCGTTCTACGGGACCTCCTTCCACAGCTGCATCGAGTGCGACGGCTACGACAAGCGCGACCAGGCCCTCGCCGTGATCGGCGAGTTCCCCGACCTCGCCGAGCGCGCGCTGCTCCTGTCGCAGTGGAGCGACGATCTCGTCGTGTTCACGAACGGCGCCGACGTCGTCACCATGGTCGAAGAGGACGCCCTCGACGCTCGCGGCATCGCCGTCGATCGGCGAACCATCTCCGGCATCGTCGGCGACCGCGACGGAGTGACCGGCATCAGGATGACCGACGGCGACGTCGTCGACCGCGTCGGCGGCTTCGTGCGCCCCGGCTGGTCCAGCGAGCTCCACTACCTCGACGACCTCGATCCCGACGTCGACGCAGACGGCCTGCTCGTCGACGACGGCCACGGTCGCACGACCATAGCGGGGCTCTACGTCGCCGGCGAGTCGGCGGCGCCCGGCCCTCAGCAGCTCATCGTGGCCGCAGGATCCGGCGCGCGAACCGCCGCCACCATCAACCGCGACCTGGTGGGCGGCATTCGCGACCTCGCCGATGCTGTACAGTAGTTTCTCGGTTCGGTTTCCGGGCCGACACTGATGTAGCGCCCCGGCTCACGCCTTCAGCGATATATCTTTGGGGTATGGTGTAATTGGCAACACGGCTGATTCTGGTTCAGTTGTTCTTGGTTCGAGTCCAGGTACCCCAGCCATTTGGGTGATCTCTGTCGAGTCGCTTCGCGACTCGACTTCAATGGCTGTTCGTGCTGGTTTAGCCCGCTCCGCGGGCGTGCGGCGAATCTTCTCCGGTGACACTTTCACCCGCCGCTGCTGTTACTCGGGAGGGGTGCGACATCGCTTCGCTCGTCGCCGGGCATCGCTGCGCTCGCCCGAGGTGGGGGCATCGCTGCGCTCGCCAGAGGGGGAGGGCACAGTACGGTGAGTCGATGAAGGACACTCGCTGCTGCTTCGTGGGGGACTCGCTCGTGGTGGGCGTGGGGGACTCCAGCGGACTGGGGTGGGTCGGGCGCATCGGAGACGCAGCGACAGCCGCAGGCATTCCGTTCACCACGTACAACCTGGGCGTGCGCGGGGACACGACCGCCATGGTCGGCGATCGGATCCTGCGCGAGATCGAGCCGCGACTCGCAGCTGCCACCGACGCCCGAGTCGTGCTCTCCGTCGGAGTGAACGACACCGTCGAGGTCGACGGCCTGCGGCGCGCGAGTCTCGACGAATCGCTGATCGCGCTCGAGGGGATCATCGCCGCGATCGCGCCTGCCGGACTGCTGGTCGTCGGGCCGCCGGCCGTCGACGACGATGAGCAGAACGAGCGGATCGACGAGCTGAGCCGCGCGTTCGCACGCCGGTGCGACGAGCGTGGCGTGCCCTTCGTCGGCGTCTACGCCGCGACGGCGGCCGACGAGGTCTGGCGAGGAGAGACTCGCGACGGCGACGGCTTCCACCCGGACGCCGCCGGCTACGCCCGGCTGGCGGCCCTCGTCGAGCGCTCCCTCCTCGACTGGCTCCGGTCATGAGCGACGAGACTGTCGAGACCGTCGAGACCCTGCGCTTCAACCCGAACAACGCCACGACCGCCACCGTCGAGCGCGTCCGCGCCACCGATGGCACCACGCGGGTCGTCAAGCGGCTGCGCCGGGCGGGCACCGTGACCGAGTCGCTCGCCCACTGGCGGTCGTCCGCCGAGCCGAGCGACTGGAACTCCTGGATCCGCGAGGCGGACGTCTACGGCGACACCCGATTTAGCGCATCGCTGCGCGGAACGGGTCTCGGGCTCCCGGGCGCCGACGTCGTCCGGCACGGCGACACGATCGACCTGCGGCTCGAGGACGTCGACGGCACAGCCGGCCCCGACTTCTCGCTCGACGACCACGTCGCCGTCGCGAGCGGTCTCGGCCGTTGGCCGGCCCGACCCCTCGAGCCGATGCCGGAGTGGGCCTCGCGCGGGTTCCTCCGCGCCTACGCGACGAGCCGGCCTGCCGACTACACACTTGTCGACGACGACGCGGCCTGGGATCAGCCGCTGATCCGCGACACCTGGCCGAGCGGTCTGCGTGACGGCTGGCAGCGGCTCCTGCAGCGGCAGGACGACCTCTTCGCCGTGATGGAGCGCCTACCGCGGACCCTGTGCCACCTCGACGCCTGGGTGGCCAACGTGATCCGGCGGCCGTCGGGCGAGGTCGTGCTCGTCGACTGGGCGTTCGCCGGCGACGGGGCCGTCGGAGAGGACCTCGGCAACTACCTCCCCGACGCGGTCTTCGACCTCTTCTGGCCGGCCGAACGGCTCGCCGAGCTCGAGGCCGCCTGCTGGCCCGCCTACCTCGGAGGCCTCCGCGAGGCGGGCTGGACGGGCAGCGAGCGCGACGCCCGGCTCGGCCTCGTCGCGTCGTGCGTGAAGTACATCTGGCTGCTTCCGCTCCTGCTCGGTGCGGCGGGCGGCGCGAACCACTCGGCCTATCACCGCCCGGCCGAGCCCGAGCATCTCTTCCGGCAGCGGGGCCTGGCGCTCGCCCATCGCGTGGGCTGGGCGGACGAGGCGTTCGCGCTGCTCGGGTGACGGGCTACTCGGCGATGCGGGTGCGGGTCTCGGAGCGCTCGGACGCCATCGACCAGAACTGCTCCGCGATGGAGGCGGCGGAGATCGCGGTCGGAGACGCCGTCGCCGTGCCGCTCACTGATCCTGCGACCGTGATCTGCCCCACGTAGACGCCGTCGCCTCGCAGACGCTCGGCGAGAAGGCCCACGAGCTTCGACTTCGCCGCGCACTCGAGGGCGGTGCCGTCGGCGCCCAGCATCTGCGAGACCGCGTCCATCTGCTCGCTCGCCTCGCCGAGCGCGCCGTTGGCGACGAGCACCACGCCTCCGCTCGCGACGAGGGGCTCGCGCAGAGCCTGCACGGTCGTGAGCAGCCCGCGCACCCCCACGCCGAACACGTCGCCGAGGGTCGCAGGATCGGCAGCCAGCACGTCGGTGACGTTCCCACCCCGGAACGCCGTCCACAGCACGCCGGCGACGCTCTCGGCGTCGGCGGTGATGCGGGCCAGCGCCTCGCCGAGCGACGCGGGGTCGGAGGCGTCGGCGGGGTAGGCGGCCGCGTCGATGCCCGCCTGCGCGAGGGCCGCGACGCCCTCCCCGAGACGGGACTCGGTGCGGCCGACCAGAGCGAGCCGGTGGCCGTCGGCGCCAGCGCGCTCGGCGACCGCGTGCGAGATGCCGGGACCGTACCCGACGATGACGAAGGTCGAGGTCATGGTCGCGACGCTATCACCGGCGGACGGCGTGACCGTTCACGATCACGTCGCCGGACACGACGTTGATCGCGAGCGGGGCACTGCCGACGGGGCTCGCCACGGTGAACGTGCCGGTGTAGAGCTGGGCCGCCGGGTAGCAGTCCACGAGCTCCTGCACCTCGGTGTAGGCGGCGACGACGCACAGCTGCGAGGCGTCGACGCCCTCGCCCACCCACACCCGCCAGCGCGGGGCGTCGGCGGCGGCGTGGGGCGACTCGTCGTAGAGCAGCCGGTACGAGTCGCCGGGGTAGGGCAGGTCGGGGCCGGCCTGGTATCCGACCGGGAGGTCTGCCGCGCGGCGCGGACGGTCGAGGGCCGTGCCGATGTCGGAGGCCCGCTCGCGGGCGGTGAGCGTCGCGGCTCCCGAGCGCGCGGAGGTCTGCCGCTCGAATTGGCCGCCGGCGGTGAAGGCGAGGGCGAGGGCGGCGACGAGAGCGAGGGCCACGAGGGCGAGTCGGATCCTGCGCCGCCGGATCGGCACCGACGGGGCGGTGGCCGACGGTGCGGCGTGCGCCGGCGGGACGTCACCGGGTCTCGTCGCGCGGGGCGGCGGCGTCGGAGACCAGGTCATGGCGAGTCAGGCTAGACCAGCAGCCAGACGAATCCCAGCGCCTCGAGCGTCAGGGGTTCGCGCAGATCGACGAACCCCTCGGTGACGGCGTCGACGGCGATCGGCGGCAGCCCCGAGAGGGTCAGCGGGTCGATCGTGGCGGGGAGATCGCCGAAGTTCGCCAGCACGAGCACCGTCGCGCCGCTCCCGGCCGGCCGCTGGAAGCCGAGCACGTGCCGGTCGTGGGTGTGGAACGGGATCAGGTCGCCCCCGCTGAACGCGGGCAGGGTCGCCCGCACCCGCAGGAGGTCGCGCAGCCCCTCGTAGAGCGCGCCCGCCGATGTCGCGGGGTCGTGCCGTGACGCGTAGAGCCCCGCCGGGTACGGCGGCCTCCCGGCCCACCGGGCATCGCCGCGCTTGCCCTCGTCGTCGAGGTAGCCGTCGTCGTTCTGCTGCCCCACCTCGTCGCCCAGGTACAGCAGGGGGATGCCCCCGGTCGACAGGCTGAGGGACTGCGCGAGCAGGATCCGGCGGACCGCCCGGTCGTCGCCCGCCGTGAGCCCCGCCAACGACGCGGTCGCTCCCGCCACCCGGCTGTCGCCCGTCTTCGGGTTCGTCTGGAACGGCGCGCCGCGCGCGAAGCTGCCGGGGTGGTCGCCGACGAAGAAGCGGTTGAGGAATCGGCGGTGCGCCTCGGGGTCGATGCCGAGCGCGCGGGCGTCCTCGTCGGCGAAGGTCCAGCCGATGTCGTCGTGGCTGCGGATGTAGTCGACCCAGGCGGTCCCTTTCGGCAGCGCGTGCCTCGTCTCCAGCGCCTGCGACAGGAGCCCGACGTCGCGGGTCGCGAGCGTCGACCAGACGAGCGCCATCTGCAGCGGGTTGTAGCTGAGCTCGCACTCTTCGGGCGAGATGTAGCTCACCACGTCGTCCGGGTGGACGATCGCCTCCGAGAGGAAGAGGACCGCCGGGGCCGCCATCCTGAGCACCGCGTTGAACGCCTGTAGCAGGAGGTGCGCCTGCGGCAGGTTCTCGGACGACGTGCCGAGCTGCTTCCAGATGAAGGCGACGGCGTCCATCCGCAGGATCTCGACGCCCTGGTTCGCGAGGAACAGCATCTCGCCCGCCATCGCGCGGAACACCTCGGGGTTCGCGTAGTTGAGGTCCCACTGGAAGGTGTGGAACGTCGTCCAGATCCAGCGCCCGTCCGGCAGCCGCGTGAAGGACCCCGGATGGTCGTCGGGGAAGATCTCTCGCGTCGTCGCCTCGAACGCGTCGGGCAGCTCGCGGTCGTCGGAGATCCAGTAGTAGTCGACGAACTCGCGCTCGCCGGCGAGGGCTCGGCGCGCCCACTCGTGCTCGTTCGACGTGTGGTTGAAGACGAAGTCGAGGGTGAGCGAGATCCCGGCCGCGCGTAGCTTCGCCGCGAGGTGCTGCAGGTCGTTCATCGTGCCGAGGGCCGCCTTCGTGCGCCGGTAGCTCGACACCGCGTAGCCGCCGTCGGAATTCGGCTCGGGGCAGTCGTAGACCGGCATGAGGTGCAGCACCGTGAGCCCGAGCTCCTGGAAGTACGGGATGTGCTCGGCGAGCTGCGCGAAGGTGCCGGCGTAGCGGTCGACGTAGCAGACGCCGGCGAGCATCCGGTTCGACTGGAACCACGCCGGGTCGACGTCGCGCCGATCGTCGAGCATGCGGAGGTCGTGGGGGCGGGTCTCCCAGGCGTGCTCGATGTCGCGGCGCAGGCACTCCAGCACCCCGGCCAGGCGGGGGTCGTCGCCGTACAGGCGGTGGAGGAGGTCGACGAGGCGCGGCTCCTGCACCCTCACCCGCTCGTCGAAGCGGTGACGGTCGGTGGCGGTGGCGCGGTGGAGGGCGGTCACGGTGTCGCCTCGCCGACCCGGGTCACGGTGATGACAGCGAGCGTCTCGGGCAGGAGCACGGGAGCCTGCAGCCCGATCTCGTGCAGCGCCGCGCCGGTCGAGACCACGCCGTCGCGCCACCCGAGCGGTGACTGCCCGACGCCCGTGGCGCTCGCCGGGTGCGCGAGCGGCTCGACGCGGTAGGTCGCGGCCGCGTCGAGACCGGGGAAGGTCAGGCGGCCGGTGGGGTGCGACTGCGCGGACGCCGTCTGGGCGTAGACGAAGAGGGCACGGGAGCCGTCCCGCGCGACGACGCCCCGGAGGTCCATCGTGTCGTCGGCGAGGTCCGCGTGCACGAGCGCGCCCGTCGCGATGTCGTCGCGCCACTCCCTGTAGAGCGAGATCCAGGCCGTCAGGTCGCCGAGCTCGTCGGCGCTCGCCGACGCGAGGTCCCACTCGACGCCGAGGTGCCCGAAGAGCGCCACGCCCGCGCGGAACGGCAGCGTGTGGTGCCGTCCCGTCGTGTGCGCGTGCGGTGCACCGATGTGGGCTCCGATCAGCTCGGGCGGCAGCAGCAGGCCCGTGTACTTCTGGATCGTGAGACGTTCCAGCGGGTCGTTCGTGTCGCTCGCCCACACCCGGTCGGTGTGCTCGATGACACCGAGGTCGACGCGCGAGCCGCCCGAGGCGCAGCTCTCGATCTCGAGCCCGGGGTGGCGGCGCTTCAGCTCGTCCATGAGCCGGTACACCGCGAGGGTGTTCTCGTGCACGGCGCTCCGCCCGGTGACGGTCGACCCGCCCTCGACGAGATCGCGGTTGTGATCCCACTTGAGGTACGAGATCGCGTACTCGCCCAGCAGGGCGTCCAGCGCTCGCAGGATGTGGTCGAACGCCTCCTCGTTCGAGAGGTCGAGCACCTGCTGCTGCCGCGCGCTCGCGGGCCAGACCCCTCGGGCCTGCAGGATCCAGTCCGGGTGGGCTCGGGCCAGGTCGGAGTCGGGGTTCACCATCTCGGGCTCCACCCAGAGGCCGAACTGCATGCCGAGCCCGGTGACGTGGTCGACGAGCGGAGCCAGGCCGTCCGGCCAGACCTCCGGCGACACCGTCCAGTCGCCGAGGCCCGCCGTGTCGTCGCGCCGTGACGAGAACCAGCCGTCGTCGAGGACGAAGCGCTCGACGCCGACGCGGGCGGCCAGGTCGGCCAGCCGGGTGAGGTGCGCGAGATCCTGCTCGAAGTAGACGGCTTCCCACGTGTTGAGGGTCACCGGCCGGTCGGCGCTCGGGTGCTGCGGCCGACGGCGCAGGTGCTCGTGAAAGCGCGACGAGAGCTCGTTCAGGCCGCGGCCCCAGGATCCGAATGCCACAGGAGTCGAGTAGCTCGCCCCGGGCCGCAGCACGACCTCACCCGGCGCGAGCAGCTCGGCGGCACGCAGGGCGCTCGGCGCGTTCTGGCTCCGCTCGACGCTCAGCGAGTGGTTGCCGCTCCAGGCGAGGTGGACGCCGTGCACGAGCCCGCGCTCGAACCCGAAGCCGGGTTCGCCGGCCAGCAGGAGGAGCGTGGCGTCGGAGCCGGGACGTCCGCGACGGGACTCGCGGACGTACCGGCCGACGGAGAGGGGGTGGCGCTGCGGGTGTCGCTCGCGGAGGTGTCGCCCGGTGGTGTCGGCGACCTCGCGGGCCGAGGCGGGGAGGGGCAGGGTGAGCCCCAGATCCTGCACCTCGTAGTCGGCGTCGCCCTCGTTGGTGAGGGTGGCGCGAACGGCGACCAGGCCGGTGGGTGTCACGTCGACCTCCAGGTCGAGGCGGAGCCGGGTGGCGGGGTCCTGAGCCGTCAGCCGCAGAGCGGACGCGGTCGCCTCGAGAGCCGTCATGACGAGCGCCGACGAGAAGTCGGACCCCGCCGTGCCGCCCGACAGCCTGGAGCCCAGGAGCGCGGGAGTGCCCTGCCAGCCGAACGCCTCCTGCGGGAGGAGGGTCAGTCGCCCCGTCTCGTCGAGTCCGCCCGAGACCCGCTGAGGGCGGACGCCGCGGGCGATGTCGTCGAGGACGTCGTCGGCCAGGTCTCCGAGGTCGGGGCCCCAGTGCACGATCGCCGGGACGCCCGGTGTCGTGCGGTCGACGAGCACACTGGTGCCGCCGCCTCGGAGATGCAGGGTGTTCTGCTGCGCCACCTACTTCACGGAGCCGGCCGTGAGGCCGCGCACGAAGAAGCGCTGGAGCGACAGGAACACGATGAGCGGGACCACCAGCACGATGAACGCGCCGGCCGCCACGAGGTTCCAGCCCTGGCCGTACTGGCCCAGGAGGCTGAGCAGGCCCTGTTGCAGCACGGGCGCTCCGTTGCCCAGGAAGATGTAGGCGACCAGGAAGTCGTTCCACACCCAGAGGAACTGGAAGATCGCGAACGAGGCGAGCGCCGGCACCGACATCGGCATGACGAGCCGCCAGAAGATCTGGAAGTGGCTCGCGCCGTCGACGCGGGCCGCTTCGATCAGGGCGTTCGGCAGGGTCGACATGTAGTTGCGCAGGATGAAGATGCACAGCGGCAGGGCGAAGGCCGAGTGGACGATCCAGGCCGCCGGGTACGTGCCCGTGATCTGGATGCCGGTCGCGGCCGTGACCGCCTTGTAGACCTGAAGAACCGGGATCAGCGCGATCTGCACGGGGACCACGAGGAGGCCGACGATCACGGCGAAGAAGAACTCCTTGCCCTTGAACTCCAGGAACGTGAACGCGTAGGCGGCGAACGCGGCGAACATGATCGGCAGGACCGTGGCGGGGATCGCCACGGCGATGCTGTTCAGGAACTCGCTGCCCAGGCTCGTGCCCGTCCCGGCTCCGCCGGCGCCCGTGAACGCGTTGGTGTAGTTGGAGAACGTCCACGCGGCCTGGAACGGGTGGAGCAGCGCGACCCACCAGCCCGTCGTCTGCGCGTCCGTCGTCGAGCGGAAGCTCGTGACGAACAGGCCGATCGCCGGCACCATCCAGAGCACGGCCACGAGGCCGAGGATGATCGTGAGGGTCGGCCGCTTCTTCGGGACGGTCGTCTTGGTGATGGTCTCGGCCTTGGTCGAGACAGCGCCCTTCGTCTTGGCGATGGTGGGAACGATCTCGGTCATCGGAGAGCCTCCTGCTCACGATAGGTGCGGACCTGGTACACGATGACCGGGACGACCGCGAGGATCAGGATGACGACCACGGCGGACGCCTTCCCGGGGTTGTTGAACGAGAAGAACTGGTTGTAGAACTCCATGCCGAGCACGTTCGTGTTGAACTGCCCGTTCGTCATCGCGAAGACGATGTCGAAGAGCTTCATGACCGTGATGAGCACGGTGATGAAGACGGCGACGATGGTGGTGCGGATCTGCGGCGCGATGACGCGGAAGAACGCCTGCCGCTCGTTCGCTCCGTCGATCCTGGCGGCCTCGATGGTCTCTTCCGGCACCGCCTTGATCGCGGCCGACAGCAGCACCATCGCGTATCCGGCGTTCAGCCAGATCACGACCACCATGAGCAGGAAGCTGTTGAGGTGGGCCGTGTCGTTCAGGAGCCACGACACCGGCTGGGCGTGCGTCAGGCCGGTCCAGATGCCGTTGAGGAGGCCGACCTGCGGCTGCCCCGGGGCGCTGTAGTAGTAGACGAACTTCCAGATCGACGAGGCCGCGATGGCGCTGATGGCCATCGGCAGGAAGATGATCGACTTGAACGTCTTCTCGCGCTTCGGGCCCATGCGGTCGGCGAGCGTCGCGACGGCCAGGCCGACGATGACCGTCAGAGCCGGCACGACGATGATCCAGAGCAGGTTGTTGAGCAGCGTCTGGAGGAACGAACCGGTCGTGAAGAGCGAGACGTAGTTCGTGAGACCGCCGAACGACTGGAGACCGTACTGGTCGGTCTTCAGCAGGCTCTGGTACACGGTGAGCACCGTCGGCACGATGAGGAAGACGGCGATGAGGAGCAGGACCGGGCCGAGGAACACGTACGGCAGCAGCCGCGCGTTCCACCTCGTGTTCGTCTTGGAGACGATGAAGTTGAGGCCCAGGTAGATGAGGAACGAGACGGCGAGGCCGCCTACGACGGAGATGAAGACACTGAGGATCTGCATTTCGAACCACCTGACGACGTTGTGAGGAGGGGGAGGGGAAGGGGCTGCCGGCGACCGTGTTCGGGCACGGTCGCCGGCAGCCTGGTGCGGATCAGTTCGTAGCGGGCCAGGACGCGTCGATGGCTTTCAGCGCGTCGTCGAGACTCTCTTGGCCTGCTGTCCACTGGGTGAGGTTCGTCCACTCGGTACCGGCGCCGACGGCACCCGGCATCTGGTCGGACGCGTCGAAGCCGAACACCTTCGACTGCTTCACGGCGTTCTGAGCGACCTTCTGGAAGGGGCTCGCGTACTGCGCCTCGGGGAAGGTGTTGTGGGCCGACAGGTACGCCGTCCACTGCTTGGCGTAGCCGTGCGTGCCGAACTCCTTGCCGACCAGGTAGTTGACGACCTTCTTGACGGCGGGCGTGTTGTGGAAGGCCGCCACCAGGTCGCCACCACCGAGGGTGCCCGACGTGGTCGCGTCAGACGGGGTCGGCAGCGTGAACGCGTTCACGTTCGTGGTGTCGTTCTTCGCGATCTGCGCCTGGATGTCCTTCGGGAAGAAGCCCGTGATGAACGTGCCCTGGCGCATCATGAAGCACTGGCCCTTGGCCTTGCCGCCGGTGATGAACAGGTTGTTGCCCGCCGCACCGAAGTCGGTGGAGGCCATCGCCTTGCCGCCGCCGTCGACCGCGCCGTTGGCGAAGATCATCGACTCGACCTTGGCCGCGGCCTTCTTGACGAGCGGCGAGTCGAACTTCACCTTATGCGTGATCCAGTCGTTGTACTGGGTCAGGCCGCCGTAGCGGAGCACGTACTCCTCGAGCCAGTCGGTCATCGGCCAGCCGTTCGAGCCCTGCGAGGCGATGCCGACGCACCACGGGTAGCCGGAGCCCGACGAGATGATCTTGTTCTGCAGAGCCATGAGCTCGGCGTCGGTGGTCGGCACGGTGTAGCCGGCCGCCTTGAACGCCGCCGGGTCGTACCAGACCAGCGACTTCACGTTGATCGAGTACGGCAGACCGTACGTCTTGCCGTTGACCTTCGCGATGTCGGGGATGCCCTGCGCCTCGTCGGAGGTGACCGACTTGACGTTGATGAGGTCGTCCAGCGGCACCATGTTGTTCGAGATCAGCGACTTCAGCACGCCCGGCTGCGGGAAGATCGCGACATCGGGTGCCTGACCGCCCTTCACCTGCGTGACGATGCCGGTCTGGAAGCTGTTGCTGCCGTTGTACTTGACCGTGAGGCCCTGGGTCTTAGCCCAGGCGGAGACGTCGGCCTGGAAGGCCGTGGCCTGAGCGCCGGTGAAGGCGCCCGAGATGGTGACGGTGGTGCTGCCGGAGTTGCCCCCCGAGCTGCCCGAGCACCCTGAGAGGGCGATGGCGGCACCGGCGGCGACGGCGATCGCCGCCGTGATCTTCCGTGAGAGTTTCACTGCGTTATTCCTTTCGACGCTGAAAGAGAATGCGAAACCAAAACGTTTTCGCTGGGCGTGACAGTACGCCGGGAAAATCGTTTCCGCCACCCCCGAATGCGTTACGGAACGGTAACGATGCTCGGCGGCGCCACCGAGCCGCGCGAGATCAGGGTGCCGGGCAGGCGCTCGACCAGCGGCCCGGATCCGCGGTCCTCCGCGGCGCGGACGGCGAGTTCGACCGCGCGCCGGCCCATCGCGGCGTGGGGCAGCGCGACCGTCGTGAGCCCCGGGCGGAGGGCCGCGGCGACGAGCCGCAGGTCGTCCACGCCGACCACCGAGATACCCGCGGGGATCGCCACGTGGTCGGTGTAGGTCAGCTCCTGGTACACGCCCATCGCCATCTGGTCGTTGAAGGTGAAGACGGCCGTGGCGCCCGAGTTCGCAGGATCGGCGACACGCGTCGCGGCGCCTCCTGCGACCGCATCGGCAGGCCCCGGCACCCGCACCACCCGCGCGTCGAGGTCGTGGTCGCGCATGACGTCGCGGTAGCCGCGCTCGCGGCCGTGCGCCGCCGGGACGTCCTCGTCGACGGTCAGGTGCAGGATGTGGCGGTGCCCGGCGTCGACGAGGTGCTGCGTGGCCAGTCGTCCGATGCCGACCTCGTCCGGCACGACGGTCGGGTTCGTCGACCGGGGGTCGTAGGCGTCGACGAGGATCGTCCGGTCGAGGTCGAGCTTGGCCGGGGTCGAGATCACCCGGTGCGACGACGACGCGAAGATGAGTCCGTCGACCTGCTGCGCGAGCAGAGCGTCGATCTGGGGATCGTCGTAGGTGTCGCGGTTCACGTTGACGATGAGCAGCATGAGCCCGAGCTCGGTCGCGGCCTCCTGCGCCCCGACGAGGATCTGGCCGGCGTACGGGGTCGTCGCGATCTCCTCGCTCACGAAGCCGAGGAGGTTCGAGCGGCGCGAGCGGAGCGCCCTCGCGATGCGATTCGGCGCGTAGCCCAGCTCGGCCGCGATCTGCTGCACGCGGACGCGCGTCTCGGGGCTGACCTTGCCGCGACCCGAGAGGGCGTGCGACACGGTGGTGACCGAGACCCCGGCCGCCTCGGCGACCGTGCGGATGCCGATCTGCTCCTGGGCCATGGTCGCAGAGGATACGCCATCGGGCCATGAGCGGCTGAACCGGTTCAGCGCCGAGAGGGCTCCGTCACGCTCCCGCGGGCGGCGTACCAGGCCGCGAGCCGACGGAAGCCCTCGTCGAGCGAGACGTCGGGCCGCCACTGCAGGTCGGCTCGCGTCCGCCGCTGGTCGAACCAGTGCGCGGTGGAGAGCTGCTCGGCCAGGAAGCGCGTCATCGGCGGCTCGTCGACGCCGGGCCGCACGCGCCAGGCCCGCTCGATCAGCGCGCCGGCGGCTCGCGCCAGCCCCGCAGGCACGGATCGCGAGGGAGGTGCGACGCCGGCGGCGAGGCAGACCGAGGTCAGGATCTCGGCCACCGTGCGCGGCTCGCCGTTCGTGAGCACGTAGGAGTTCCCGTGCACCTCCGGGGCGTCTGCGCGCTCGAGAGCCTGCGCGATGCCGGTCGCCGCGTTGTCGACGAAGAGCGTGTCGATGAGCGCCCGGCCGTGGTCGAGCAGCGGGAGCCGACCGGCGCGAGCACGGTCGACGATGCGCTCGACGAGCTGGGTGTCGCCCGGTCCCCAGACCAGGTGCGGGCGCACGGCGACCACGGCGAATCCCGGTTCGTCGGCCGCCAGAGCCAGGAGCTCCGCCGCCGCCTTCGATCGCGCGTACTCGCCGCGGGCCCTCTCCGGATCGGCGGGACCCGCACCCGTGCCCGCCAGCGAGTCGCCCGCGTGGGCCACCGACGGAGACGACACGACGACGAAGCGCGAGGCGCCGACTTCTCGAGCGGAAGCCACCAGTGCGCGCGTGCCGCCGACGTTGACCCGGTCGAAGTCCCGGGGATCGCCGGCCAGCGACACCTTGGCCGCCAGGTGCACGATCTCGGCGACACCGTCGAGTGCACGAGCGACGTCCGACGCGCGCGTGACGTCGCCGGTGACGTCCTGCACACCGGGCACGCCCGACGGTCGCCGCTGGAACGTCCGGACTTCGCGGCCCCGGCGCACCAGCTCGGCGGCGACGGCGCGCCCGAGGAGGCCGCTGGCGCCGGTGACGAGCGTGGTCACGCCGGCCGCCCGACCCGCTCGCCGGCGAGCAGCTTCGAGGCCCAGTCGGAGAGCGCGCTCCGGTCGATCTTGGAGTCGTGCCGGATGTCGGTCGGCAGCGCGGGCACGACGATCACCGCGGCGACGCTCGTGCCGACGGCGCTGCGCACGGTCGCGGTGAGGCCCGCATCGGCGAGCCGGACTTTCGTGGCAGCGGGCTCTGTCTCGGCGACGACGGCGACGACCTGGGCGCCGCGCGGGCCGATCCCGACGGCTGCCGCTCGCAGGATCGGGGGCACCGCCTCGGCCTCGAGCTCGACGCCCACCGGTGTCACCACGCCCTCCGCGGTGACAATCACGTGGGGGAGCCTGCCCTCGACCCAGAGCCTGCCGGAGGCGTCGACGTGGCCGACGTCGCCGGTGCGGTGCCAGCGCTCGCCGGCGGAGGCTCCGTCGACCGTGCGGGCGGCCCGATCGGTCAGCCGGAGGCGGTCGTAGTGGTCGAAGAGGTGCGGGGCGCCGATGACGATCTCGCCGACGACGCCTGGCGCGGGCTCCTGCGCGATGGAGCCGGTCGCTGAGCCGTCCGCATCGAGCGCGCTGATCCGGATGCGGACCCCGGGCCCGGGGCGCCCGACGCAGACACCGCCGGCGCCCCGGGCTTCGGAGTCGAGCGCGGCCTCGCGGACGCCGTCGAGCGCGATGTCCGCGACGATCAGGCACTCGGTCATGCCGTACGGGGTATGGGATTCCGCCTGCGGCATAAGAGCCGAGATGCGCTCCAGCAAGTGCGGCGAGACGGGTGCACCGGCCGAGAGGAAGGCCTGCACGCGCCCGAGCGCGGCGTGATCGTCGGTCGTGAGAGCGCCCTGCGTCTTCACCACGTTGGCGACGGCCGCGGGAGAGAGGAACACGACGGTGGCGTCGACCGCGCGCAGGGCGTCGGCCACGGCGCGCGCGGTCAGCGTGGACGGGTGCGTGATGTCCATGTCGGGCGTCGCCGAGCGGGCGCCCAGAGCCGGGCCGAGCAGCGCGAACGGCGCGAAGCCCGCGACGAGACCGGTGTCGGGGCCCACCCGGAACTGCGACGCGAGGGCGTCACGCACGGCCTCGAGCTGCGCGTGCCGGTACGCGACGCCCTTCGCGGGCCCTGTCGAACCCGAGGTGAACAGGATCGCCGCGAGGTCGTCGCGCGACGGCGGCTCGGGAAGTCGATGCCGCGATGCCGCCCCGAGCGAGGCGAGCTCGGGCAGCGAGTGCGACACACCGAGAGCGCGCTGCAGGGCGGGCGCCAGAGTGCGCGCGGAGATGCGCCGCCCCGGCCAGCCGAGCGCACGTGCGGCGCTCAGCCCCGGCACCTCGCCGATCAGGTGATGGGGCCAGGAGCCGCGGACCGCCCTCGTGAGCCCGCGCACTCCGAGCCCCGCGTCGGCCACCACCACGATCGCGCCGATGCGGAGGCAGGCGTAGAGCACGGCGGTGAGGTCGGCGCCGGGCGGGATGAGGAGCGAGACCCGGTCGCCGCGGCGGACCCCGACCGCCGAGAGCCCCGCGGCGAGCCGGTCGACGCGACGAGCGAGCGCCCGCCACGTCACCACGCGCGGGCCGTCGCCGCCCCGGGGAGCCATCTCGACCAGCGCCGTCTCGGTCGAGTCGCGGCGGTCGTCGAGGTGCGACCACAGGCGCGGCGAGGAGGTGTTGGGACGGGCGGCGTCGGGATCCTGCGCCCCGATGCCCTCGCCGATGGGGCTCGAGACGCCTCCGGATACCCGGTCGCCGAGCCACGTGAGGGCAGGGGTCGCGACGTCGACGTCGTCGGCGAGCAGGTGGCCAGAGCCCTCGAAGCGGTGCACGTCCGCGTGCGGAAGGCGGCCGAGGAGGTCGTCGAGGTAGCGGTCGCTGAAGATCGGGTCGCGAGGACCCCAGAGCAGGAGCGCCGGGACGTCGAGCTCGCGCACGGCCTCGGCGATGCGACGCCGCTCGGGCTCGGACGGATGGCCCGGGCCGGTGGGGATGTCGGCGACGAACGCGCCGATCCCTCCCCGTCGCGCTGCGCCGCGGTAGGGGGCGCGGTAGGCGTCGGCCACGCGTGGCTCGAGCGACGGGTGCGCCAGGGCGAGAGTGGTCTCGAGGAAGGCCGGCGTCGACACCGTCGCCCGGCCGAGCACGCCACGGCCGAGGGCGAGCCGCAGCGGTGCGGGGATCGCCGACGACGACGGCTGATGGACGGCTGTGTTCAGCAGCATCACGCCGGCGAGCTGCTCGCGGTGCGCGACCGCCCAGCCGAGCGAGACGATGCCGCCCCAGTCGTGGCCGAAGGTGACGACGGGCCCCGTGAGAGCGAGCTCGTCGGTGAGGTCGGCGAGGTCGTTCACCCGCATCGGCAGATCGCGTGCGACGCCGGTGCGCTCGGAGAAGCCCATGTCGAGCTGGTCGACGGCGACGACACGCCAGGCCTCTCCGCCCGCCAGCGCCTGATCGGTCGCCGCCGTCACGACCGAGCGCCAGAGATACGACCACGTCGGGTTGCCGTGCACGCACAGGACCGTGCCCACGGCCGCGCGGCCCGCCTCGGCGAGCACCTCGGCGTTGTCCAACACATGCCACGTGCGGCCGGCGGCCTCGACCAGTCGCGACCAGCGCGGATCGAGCCCGGGCAGGCCCGCGGGGGGAAGACCGGCCGGCCGGGCCGACAGGGCGACGGCGGGCAGGCGGGAGGTCACCAGGCCAGCTCGGTCATGGCCGTGTTGATGCCCGACCCGACCCCCATGAGCAGGACGCGGTCGCCCTTCGACAGCGTCGCCTTCTCTCCGGCCAGGGTGATCGGGATCGACGCCGACCCGACGTTGCCGAGGGTCGGGTAGGTCACGGGCACGAGAGCGCGGTCGATGTCGGCCGCCTTGACGAAGTCGGCCGTGTGGATGTCGGAGACCTGATGCATCACGTAGCGGTCCATGTGCGCCCAGTCCCAGTCGCACTTCGCGTCGCGCCAGGCCTGCACCACGAGCTCCATGCCGTGCTTGAGCAGGCCCTTGGCGTCGGTGAACATGCCGTTGACGGTGCCCACGCACAGGTCGTTGTACTGGCTGGCGGAGCGGGTGATGCCGCCCAGGATCCGGTGGCCCTCGGGGTGCAGGTCTGCCCGGCCGAGCACCGCCGCCGCGGCGCCCGAGCCGAGCGTGAGGCTCGCGAACTCGCTCATGAAGTCCTTGCGCGCGATGTCGCTGTGCAGGAGGCGGTCGACCGTGTTGGCCTGCACGTCGTCGAAGTCCTCGCCGTCGATGATGATGGCGTAGTCGACCTGGCCGGCGTCGATGAGCGACGCCGCCAGGTTCATGCCGTTGACGAAGCCGAGGCAGGCGTTCGCGATGTCGAAGTTGAGGGCGGCGGAGCCGAGGCCCAGACCGTCGTGGAGGTGGACCGCGACGCTGGGCTCGAGGTTGCGCCGCGTGATCGACGTGTTGATGAGCAGCCCCACCTGATCGGGGCGGATTCCGGCCTCGGCCAGGGCGCGGCGGCCGGCGTCGATCGCGGCCTGCTCGAACGTCTGCGTCTCGCTCCAGTTGCGGCGCTCGAAGACGCCCGCGACGCGCTGCAGGAGACCCTTCGGGAGCTTGAGACGCTTGAGGACGGGCTGCAGGAGTCGGTCGAGTTCGTCGGACGTGGTGACCCGGTCGGCGAGGGTCGAGGTCACCGAGAGGAGGGCGACGTTCTCGTGCCTCGTTGTCGCATTGCCGTCCAAGGGTCTCCCTGTCGAATTGTCGTGGTCTGCGGCTGAGTGCCGACCCGAGTTTACGACCGGTTCACCTGTGGAAGACCCAGGTGGACAGCGGGCGGGAGGGGGCGAGCGCCCCCTCCCCGTCGCCTACTTGAGACCGCCCGGGTGGAACTCGAAGTGCCACGGCTCACCGAAGTCGTTGCCGACCGGGTACCAGGCGAACTTCGGCCCGTTGACGTCGGCCCACTTCTTCTGCGGGCTGCCGGCCTTCTCGATGCCGGAGGAGAAGTCGATGGCCAGGCCCCAGCCGTGGTTGGAGGTGCCGGGGATGGCTGCGACCGCGACGTCGGGCTTCTTCACCCAGTAGTTGCCGCGCCAGTACTCGCCGCCCGACGACTTCTCCTTGTGCGGGACGTAGCGCTTCACGAAGATGCCGAGCTGGCTGGGGAACGTGCGGTAGGCCTGCGTGCGGATCGCCCCGGTGCCGAAGGCGGCGTGGAAGGCGGAGTTGAAACGCGTGGCCGCGGTGGCGGCGTCACGGCGGAGGTAGGTGCCGTCGGGCATGCGCGTCATCGCGCCGAGGGGGATGCGGCCGTTGGTGTAGCCGCCCCAGGCGAGAGTTTCGGCAGCATGTGCCGGGGCGGCGGCCTCGAGGGCCTCCGCTCCGATCAGGAGCCCCGACAGGGCGGCAGCGCCACCGAGGAGGAGGCTGCGACGAGAGAGTGCCAGCGGCTGGTGAGGCGTGGGCGCAGTGTGAGAGTGAGTGCCGAACTGATCCATGCTTCGAGGCTCGCATCATCCTTGAGGATGATCTGCCCCCAGAGGTGGTCGCCCCAGTCCGGGGGGATCGCGGCGTGGCGGGTTGCACGCACTTCGGTAGGATGAAGCCCACTTGCCGACTTGGCGCAATTGGTAGCGCAGCTGTCTTGTAAACAGCAGGTTGCGGGTTCAAGTCCCGCAGTCGGCCCTGTGCTTGTTGACGCTGGCGTCCCCGCCGCCAGCGTGCGCGATGCGAGAGAACCACTCCCGAGGGCTTAGGCTGGACGAAGCAACCGAAGTTCTCGAGGAGTCCCGTTGTCCAACATCGTCATCGCCGTGCTCGCCATTGCGCTGTTCATCTTCGGCCTCCTCTGCTTCGGCTTCGCCTTCCAGGTGCCCGAGGCATGGCGCTACCTCACCTTCCTCGGCGGCATCCTCGCCTGCACCGCGTCGCTCTTCATCCCGATGACGTTCATCGGGCGCAGCAACCGCAGCTGGTAGCCCCTCGCCGCGTCAGAGCGAGCTGATCAGCGCCTCGGCGTCGACCGGCTTCCGCTCCCTGTCGTCGTCGCCCGCGGGCTCGCCGACGTAGAGCCAGCCGAGCAGGTCCTCCTCGGGCGCGAGGCGATGCGCCTCCGCGACCTCCGGCGACCGCGTCCAGACGCCCGTCCGCCACATCACGCCCCAGCCGGCCTCGTGGAGCAGCAGGCTCAGGAGGTGGGCCACACCCGCGGCCGTCGCCTCCTGCTCCCATGCGGGAACCTTGCGCGACTCGCGCCGCGACACCACGACCGCCACGAGCAGCGGCGCTCGCAGGGGCTTCTGCGCCAGCTTGTCGAAGGCCTCGCCCTCGGCGCCGCCGGCTCGGGCGATGGCACGGCCGACGTCGAGCCGGGCGTCGCCGCGGATCTCGATGATCCGCCAGGGGCGAAGACCCGAGTGGTCGGCGACGGAGCTCGCCGCCCCGACGAGCTCGACGAGTTCGCCGTGCGACGGGGCGGAGTCGGTCACCTTCGAGACGGAGCGGCGGCGCGAGGCCGCCGCTCGGACCGGTGCTTCGGTCACTCGGCTCGTCTGCGCCCCGACTCGATGTTCAGCGGATGAACTCACTCCGCTGCGGGCTCGAAGTTCAGCGACAGGCTGTTCATGCAGTAGCGGTCGCCGGTCGGCGTGCCGAAGCCGTCGGGGAACACGTGACCCAGGTGCGAACCGCAGTTCGCGCAGCGGACCTCGGTGCGGACCATGCCCAGCGAGTTGTCCTCGTCGAGCTCGACCGCCTCGGGGCGGACCGACTCGTAGAACGACGGCCAACCGCAGCCCGAGTCGAACTTGGTGCCGCTCTTGAACAGCTCGGCGTTACACGCGGCACACGTGTAGAGACCGGCGCGCGACTCGTCCAGCAGCTCGCCCGTCCACGGGCGCTCGGTGGCGGCCTGGCGCAGCACGGCGAACTCCTCGGCGCTGAGCTGCTCGCGCCACTCGGCGTCGGACTTCTCGACCTTGTACTCCACGGGGTTCTCCTTCGTTCGGGCTGGACTCGCGTGGATTCGCGATCCACTGCATTCAACACTCTCCGCCCTGTCGCCATTCCGTGAGGCGGCGGTGCGTCGCCCGAGAGCGGGCCGTAGTCTCGCCGTGTGGACACCGCCCAGCGCTTCGCCGACTTCGCCCGCGCTGCCGCCGACGGTGGCTCGCCCGTCTACGCCGAGTGGGCGGCCGGCATGGCCGCATCGCCCGACCTCCTCGCGATCGTCGACCGCGCGTGGCCGACCCAGCGGCAGCCCGTGCTCGTCTTCGCGGTCGCACGGTGGCTCGGTGCCGAGACGGGGTCGTTCGAGGGGCTTCGCGCGTGGCTCACCAGCCACGCCGACGGCTTCGTGACCGAGCTCGACCGCCGGTTCACGCAGACGAACGACGTGCGCAGGGTGGGGCCGGTCGCCGTGGCCCTGACGAGGCTCCTGCGCTCGTCGACCGATGGCTCGCAGGGGTCGCAGGAGCCGAGGCCGGTCGCCCTGCTCGAGGTCGGCGCCTCCGCGGGGCTCGGCCTCTACCCCGACCGATACGACCTAGCGATCGGGCCCGCCCGGCTCGGCGACAGCGCGAGCGGGGTGGCGGTGTCGGTCGCCGTCGATGCGCCGGACGACCACTCGGCCACCCCGGCCGCCCTGCCGCCGATCGCGTACCGCGGCGGCCTCGACCTGGCACCCGTCGACGTCACGCGGGCGGACGACCGGCTCTGGCTCGAGACGCTGCTCTGGCCGGGCCAGGACGACCGGGTCGCCCTGCTGCGCGCCGCGTGCGCCGTCGCCGCCGCCGACCCGCCCACCCTGCTGACCGGCGACGCCGTCGACGGGCTGGATGCTCTCGTCGGCCTGGCTCCGCCCGGCACGCGGCCCGTCGTGGTGACCTCGGGGACCCTCGTCTACCTGCCGGGAGCCCGTCGCCAGGCCTTCGTCGACCGGGTGCGGGAGCTCGGCGTGCGGTGGATCTCGTACGAGAAGACGGGCATTCTCACGGGAGTGCACGCGACGATCCCCGATCCTGCGCTCGCCTCGGGGTGGTTCGCGACGCTCGCTCTCGACGGCCGCGCGATCGCCCTCGGCGACGCCCACGGCACCCGCCTGCGCGTGATCGATCGAGAGCCGGGCGAGTCGCCGTCGTAGGCCCGCCGCGCCGCCCTAGGATGCCAGGGACTGTAAGGACGGGGCATGCACGACGACCTGGTGAGCGGGCTGACGGAGCGGGATCGGATGATCCTCGACTTCGAGCAGCACGCGCCGACCGTGGGCGCTCGCAAGGAGGCCGCCGTGCGCGCCGAATTCGGCCTGTCCGGCGCCCGGTACCAGCAACTGCTCGGCTCTCTCATAGAAAAACCCGGTGCACTGGCCTACGCGCCGATGCTGGTCGCGAGGCTCCTCCGCCTGCGCGACTCGCGTGAAGCCGCGCGCAGCGCCCGGACCTTCGGTCGCTGACTCGCCGACCCCGACGGAAGCCCTCACTCCATGCCCAAGTTCCCGCCCGACCGTTTCGACGGGGTCCCCGAATCGCCCCTGCGCGTCGGCGCGCACCGATCGGGCACGAAGCGCCACACCGGCTGGGTCGTGTTCGCCTGGGCGGCGCTGGCCTGCGGCGTTCTCGTCGCGGCGGGCATCGGCGTGCTGAAGTACGTCGACCAGAGCAACCAGTTCCACGACACCTCGACGTCGGCGGCCACTGCGCCCGCGACGGCCACCGGCACGGCCAGCAGCAGCGCCTCGCCGTCCAAGACCACGACGCAGGCCCCGACGGCGACGCAGACGCCCACGACGATCGGCCCGTCGCAGATCGACTCGTCGGTGACGTCGATCACCGTCCTGAACTCGACGCAGACCGCAGGCCTCGCCGCGAACGCCTCGAGCGCGCTCACCAGCGCCGGCTACGTGGTCAAAGGAACGGGCGACACGACCAGCGCGGCGAGCTCGTCGACCGTCTATTACACGAACTCGGCGACCGACAACGCCGCGATCGCCCTCGGCATCGCGCAGAAGCTCGGCATCTCGAACGTCGCCCAATCGAGCGCCTTCCCGAACTCCACGATCACCGTCGTGCTCGGCCCGGACTACGTCAAGAAATAGCGTCACGGCGCCCGCTACGTAACGGGCGATGACGGCTTACGTTACGGCCGTGTTAACACTCGCGCGCAGGGCGCCATAACAGCGGGTTTTCTGCCGTCGGGGTACACTTTTCGTCCTCTTTCTTCATTACTATCTGGATTCAGTCGTCGTCTGAGCACTAGGGCTGGTGGCGAGCGGAACACAGCTAGGAGTACGAAATGGCCAACGGAACCGTCAAATGGTTCAATGCCGAAAAGGGCTACGGTTTCATCACCGTCGAGGGGGGCGGGCAGGACGTCTTCGTTCACTACTCGGCGATCGACATGTCCGGCTACAAGGTCCTCGAGGAGGGCCAGGCCGTGACGTTCGAGGTCGGCACCGGCAACAAGGGGCCGCAGGCCGAGGCGGTCCGTCTCGCCTGAGCCTCGAAGCTCGAGAAGGCGCCGCTCCCCTCGTGGGGGCGGCGCCTTTTTCCGTCGGGCGCAGGAGCAGGCGAAGGGTCCCCTGCGAGTGCCCCGACGCCGCTTGCACTCGCTTCCTCAGAGTGCCAGAATCGACTGGCACTCCCCAATAGGGAGTGCCAAAGCTACTGCTTCATAGCGTCCGGGAGGGACGAAAAACCACATGGCAAAGATCATTGCTTTTGACGAAGAGGCCCGTCGTGGCCTGGAGCGCGGCCTGAACATCCTGGCCGACGCCGTGAAGGTGACCCTCGGCCCGCGCGGCCGCAACGTCGTCCTCGAGAAGAAGTGGGGCGCCCCCACGATCACGAACGACGGTGTCTCGATCGCCAAGGAGATCGAGCTCGACGACCCGTACGAGAAGATCGGCGCCGAGCTGGTCAAGGAGGTCGCGAAGAAGACCGACGACGTCGCCGGTGACGGCACGACGACGGCCACCGTCCTCGCCCAGGCCCTGGTCCGTGAGGGCCTCCGCAACGTCGCCGCCGGTGCCGACCCGATCAGCCTCAAGCGCGGCATCGAGAAGGCCGTCGCGGCCGTCTCCGCGCAGCTGCTCGAGAACGCCAAGGAGATCGAGACGAAGGACGAGATCGCCGCCACCGCGTCGATCTCGGCCGCCGACACCACGATCGGCGAGCTCATCGCCGAGGCCATCGACAAGGTCGGCAAGGAGGGCGTCGTCACCGTCGAGGAGTCGAACACCTTCGGCACCGAGCTCGAGCTCACCGAGGGCATGCGCTTCGACAAGGGCTACCTGTCGCAGTACTTCGTCACCGACCCGGAGCGCCAGGAGGCCGTCTTCGAGGACGCCTACATCCTGATCGCCAACTCGAAGATCTCGAACATCAAGGACCTCCTGCCGATCGTCGACAAGGTGATCCAGTCGGGCAAGCAGCTCCTGATCATCGCCGAGGACGTCGACGGCGAGGCTCTGGCCACGCTGGTCGTCAACAAGATCCGCGGCATCTTCAAGTCGGTCGCCGTCAAGGCCCCCGGCTTCGGCGACCGCCGCAAGGCCCAGCTGCAGGACATCGCCATCCTCACCGGCGGCCAGGTCATCTCGGAGGAGGTCGGACTCAAGCTCGAGAACGCCACCCTCGACCTGCTCGGCCGTGCCCGCAAGGTCATCATCACCAAGGACGAGACGACCATCGTCGAGGGTGCCGGCGACGAGGAGATGATCGCCGGTCGCGTCAAGCAGATCCGCGCCGAGATCGAGAACACCGACTCCGACTACGACCGCGAGAAGCTCCAGGAGCGCCTCGCGAAGCTGGCCGGCGGCGTCGCCGTCATCAAGGCGGGCGCCGCGACCGAGGTCGAGCTGAAGGAGCGCAAGCACCGCATCGAAGACGCAGTCCGCAACGCGAAGGCCGCCGTCGAGGAGGGCATCGTCGCCGGTGGTGGCGTCGCCCTCATCCAGGCTGGCAGCGTCCTCGAGGGCCTCGAGCTCACGGGTGACGAGGCCACCGGTGCGAACATCGTCAAGGTCGCCATCGACGCTCCGCTCAAGCAGATCGCCTTCAACGCCGGCATGGAGCCCGGCGTCGTCGCCGCAAAGGTGCGCGAGCTGCCCGTCGGCCACGGCCTCAACGCCGCCACCGGCGAGTACGTCGACATGCTCGCCGCGGGCATCATCGACCCGGCCAAGGTGACCCGCTCGGCGCTGCAGAACGCCGCGTCGATCGCCGGTCTGTTCCTCACGACCGAGGCCGTCGTCGCCGACAAGCCCGAGAAGGTCGCGGCTCCGGCCGGCGACCCGACGGGTGGCATGGACTTCTGAGTCTCTGCCAGACGCGCCAAGAGCCGGCCGCCCTTCGGGTGGTCGGCTCTTGCCGTGTCCGGGGGCTGCGCCGCCGCCCCTGCGGCGCTGCCTCCGGCGCCAACATCTGACGGCGATGCGCCGCCGGCCGTGCGGGACTGCTCGACCCGGGTGGCCTGGCGGCGTGTGAACTCCCCGGCCTACGCCTAGGCGGAGGGGGCGGGGAGGGGCACGGGGGCGCCCGTCGGCGCGGCGGGCTCGGGCATGAGGGGCAGCGACACCCGGAAGGTCGCGCCGCCGCCCGGGGTGTCGAACACGTCGACCTCACCGCGGTGGGCCGCGACGATCCCCGAGACGATCGCGAGCCCCAGGCCGGAGCCGCCGGTGTCGCGCGTGCGGGACGTGTCGGCTCGCCAGAAGCGCTGGAAGATCTTCTCGCGGATCTGCGGCGGGATGCCCTCGCCGTGGTCGATCACGTCGAGCGTGGCCATGCCGCGCCCCGGGTCGGCCTGCACGGCGAGCTCGATGGGGGCGTCGAAGTCGGTGAACCGCATCGCGTTGCCCATGAGGTTGGTCACGACCTGGCGAATCTTGTTCTCCTCGCCGAGCACCACAGGGCTGATCTTGCGCTCGGTGGCGGCGTCGAGGCGGGGGAGGTCGCCGGGCGGGGTCATGCCCGCAGCACTCGCCCGCGCGCGGCGCTGGCGCAGCCGGGCGAGGGTCGCGCCGGCGAAGCGGATCGGGCCGGTGACGTTCGCCGCTGCTCCTGCGCCCTGAGGACTCGGCACGACGTACTCTTCGATGCGCTCGTCGCCCGGGTCGACGGGCTCGCGCACGATCACGCGGATCTCGCGGTCGGTGTTCGACGCCATCGTGTCGAGGGCCGAGTCACGCGCGATCTGCACGAGGTCGACGGGCCCGACCTCGAGCGGCTTCGACTCGTCGAGGCGTGCGAGCGCCAGGAGGTCTTGGACGAGGCCGCCCATGCGGATGGCCTCTTTCTCGATGCGGTCCATCGCCTGGGCGACGTCTTCGGGCTTCGTCAGCGCGCCCATGCGGTAGAGCTCGGCGTAGCCGCGCAGCGAGACCAGCGGCGTGCGGAGCTCGTGGCTGGCGTCGCCCACGAACCGACGCATCTGGTCGATGGTCTTCGCGCGGTCGTCGAACGCCGAGTCGATGCGCGAGAGCATCGAGTTGAGCGATCGGTTGAGCCGGCCGACCTCGGTGTTGGGCGACGTCGCGTCGAGGCGCTGGCTGTAGTCGCCGTCGGCGAAGCGCGCCGCGGTGTCTTCGACGTCGCGCAGCGGGGCGAAGGTGGAGGAGACCAGGAGCCGCGTGATCGCCGCACCGAGGACCACCACCGACAGGCCGAACCCCAGGAAGATGTAGGTGAAGCGCGCGATCGTGTTGTTGGTCTGCGCAAGGTTGGTGCCCGCGACCACGGTGTAGGTGCCCGACGTGCCGGTCGTCTGGTCGAAGACGTTGCGCTCGGTGGCGAAGAGCCGCCACTCCTGCGTGTGAGCCTTGTTGTAGGACGTGAAGGCGACCTTGTGCGTTGCGGCCACGGTGCTCGTGAATCCGGGGAGGTAGGGGTAGGTGCCGTCGTCGAGGTCGCGACGGTTGTCGCAGTAGAGCGTTCCGTCGGGAGCGATGATGGCGAGGTAGCTCGACGACTCGTAGCCGAACTGCGCGATGCAGTAGTCGCCCGACTTCTGGATGTTCGTCGTGCTGGTCGCCGCCGTCTCGAGGTTCGAGTTCACCTGCGCGTACAGGTAGGTGCTCAGCACGGTCATCGTGCCGAGGCCGGCGACCAGCAGCCCGAGCGTCACGAGGGCCACCGTGATGCCGGTGATCTTGGTGCGGATGGAGATCTCGTTCCACCACTGCGAGAGACGCTTGTGCATAGGTCGCCGAGACTACCGGGCCCGGCTGGGCGACGGCGTCGGCCCGGCCGGGGAGCGGGATGGGGTCAGTGCTGTGCCCGGTGTCAGGCCTTGGCGGCCTTGAGCATGTAGCCGAAGCCACGCTTGGTCTGGATGATCGGCTCGGCCGAGAACTGGTCGAGCTTGCGGCGCAGGTACGAGATGTAGCTCTCGACGATGCCGGCGTCGCCGTTGAAGTCGTACTCCCACACGTGGTCGAGGATCTGGGCCTTCGACAGCACGCGGTTGGGGTTGAGCATGAGGTAGCGGAGCAGCTTGAACTCGGTCGGGCTCAGCTCGATCGCGGTGTCGCCGATGGTGACCTCGTGGGTGTCCTGGTCCATCGTGAGCTCGCCGGTGCGGATGACCGCGTCTTCGTCCTCGTTCATGGTGCGACGGAGGATCGCCTTGATGCGGGCGACGATCTCGTCGAGGCTGAAGGGCTTGGTGACGTAGTCGTCGCCGCCGACGGTCAGGCCGGTGATCTTGTCTTCGGTGTCGTCCTTCGCCGTGAGGAAGAGGATCGGCGAGGTGTAGCCCGACGAGCGGAGGCGCTTGGTCACGCCGAAGCCGTTCATGTCGGGGAGCATGACGTCGAGGATAATGAGGTCGGGCTCCTCCTCGAGAACGGCGGAGATCGCCTGCGCGCCGTTGCCGACCGCGCGGACGGCGAATCCGGCGAACCGGAGGCTCGTCGTGAGGAGATCGCGGATGTTGGGCTCGTCGTCGACGATCAGGATCTTGGGGCCATCGCTCATGGTCCCAGTATCTGCGCGCGGTCTAAGCGTTTCCTGGGAGCATCTGGTGCGCGGCCCGTCAGCGGCCTGGCCGCGGCACGATCACGCGGCGAGAGCGTCGGAATCGAGGATCGTGTAGCTGTACCCCTGCTCGGCGAGGAACCTCTGGCGGTTCTGCGCGAAGTCCTGGTCGACGGTGTCGCGGGTCACGAGCGTGTAGAACGACGCCGGGATCCCGCTCTTCTTCGGGCGCAGGAGGCGGCCCAGTCGCTGAGCCTCTTCTTGCCGGGAACCGTAGGATCCTGAGACCTGGATCGCCACAGTCGCCTCGGGCAGGTCGACCGAAAAGTTCGCCACCTTCGAGACCACGAGCACTTTCACCTCGCCGTCGCGGAACGCCTGGTAGAGGCGTTCGCGCTCGTCGACCGGAGTGGCGCCGGTGAGCTTCGGCGCTTTCAGGGCATCGGCCAGCTCGTCGATCTGGTCGAGGTACTGGCCGATCACCAGGATCTGCTCGCCCTCGTGCTTCGCGACGAGCTCTCTCACCACGTTCAGCTTGATCGGGGCCGTCGCCGCCAGCCGGTACCGCTCGTCATCGGGCGAGGCGGCGTACTCCAGGCGTTCCTCCTGCGGGAGGTCGACGCGCACCTCGAAGCACGACGCGGGGGAGATGAAGCCCTGGGCCTCGATCTCCTTCCAGGGGGCGTCGAAGCGCTTCGGGCCGATGAGGCTGAAGACGTCGCCCTCGCGGCCGTCCTCGCGGACGAGGGTCGCGGTGAGGCCGAGGCGGCGACGGGCCTGCAGTTCGGCGGTGAGCTTGAAGACCGGCGCGGGCAGCAGGTGCACCTCGTCGTAGACCACGAGCCCCCAGTCGAGCGCGTCGAGGAGCGACAGGTGGGTGTACTTGCCGGCCCGGCGTGCCGTGAGGATCTGGTACGTGGCGATGGTGACCGGCTTGATCTCCTTGACCTGGCCGGAGTACTCGCCGATCTCGTCCTCGGTCAGCGTCGTCCGCCGCAGCAGCTCGTCGCGCCACTGGCGGGCGCTCACCGTGTTGGTGACCAGGATCAGGGTGTTCGTCTTGGCCTGGGCCATCGCCCCGGCCCCGACGAGGGTCTTCCCCGCCCCGCAGGGGAGCACGACGACACCGGACCCGCCCTCGAAGAAGTTGTCGACAGCCTTCCGCTGGTAGTCGCGGAGGTGCCACTCGGCGGTGTCGAGGTCGATCTCGTGCGGGGTGCCCGGCGTGTAGCCGGCGTGGTCCTCGGCGGGCCAGCCCAGCTTGATGAGCTGCTGCTTGACCTCGCCGCGGGCCCACGGCTGGAGCTCCCACAGGTCGTCGCGGAGCTTCACGCCGAGGAGCTCGCCCACCTTCTTCGCGCGCGTCACCTCGCGCAGCACGGCCGAGTCGGCACCGCGCAGGAGCAGCTGATCGCCGTCGCGCTCGATCGAGATGCGCCCGTAGCGCCCGACCGTCTCGGCGATGTCGACGCTCACGCTCTGCGGCACCGGGAACTTCGAGTACTTCTCGAGCGTGGCCAGCATGTCGTCGGCCGAGTGGCCGGCGGCACGGGCGTTCCAGAGGCCGAGGCGCGTGATGCGGTACGTGTGGACGTGCTCGGGGGCGCGCTCGAGCTCGGCGAACACGGACAGATCGTGGCGAGCGTCTTCGGCGTCGGGGTGCGCGACCTCGAGGAGCACCGTGCGGTCGCTCTGCACGATCAGGGGTCCGTTCATCCTGCCCACTCTAGGCGGCGGGGCTGGGCGCCGGGCTAGCGCGGCGGCGTCTCGACGGCGACGATGCTCGACAGGGGCAGGGTGCGCTCGATGTCGGACTTCCGGTCGCGGCCGCGCACACGGCCTCCGCCGACGCCCGTCGGCTCCATCTGGAGCTCGGTCGTCGTTCCGTCGGGCATCGCGACCGTCACGACGACGGTCAGCCGGGCCTTGACGGCGGCGTCGAGCTGACGCGCGATCCAGGCACGGTCGGTGTCGTCGGATCCTGCGCCCGAGGCCTCGGCGACCCGGTCGAGCATGTCGGCACGTGCATCCGGCGCGGTGGAGGGCTGGGCGGAACGACGCGGAACCCGGCGGGCCGGCGGCCGCAGCGGCGAGCCGTCCGCACCCTCGACGACGATCGGGTACCGGGCCTCGCTGAGCGCCCAGTAGACGGTCTCGGGGTCGAAGCGGCTCACCATCGTCGTCGGGCCGAGTCGGCGCAGGCCCAGCGGCCCGAGCGACTGGTCGACCTCCACCATGTCGAGGTACGCCGGGTCGTCGGCTCGCAGGCGGCTGACCGCGCCGAAGCGCACCGCCTCGTCGTCGCCCGTGCGCGGGCTCGAGCCGGGGGCGAACGGCGCGACCCGGTAGCGCCCGTGACGCTGAGCGGTCTCGCGCAGCAGATAGTCGACGGGCTGGGGGATGCCCGTCGACGACAGCCCGGTGAGGAAGTCGCGCAGACTCTCGGCGGTTTCACCCTCGATCAGGGCGCTCTGCAGCTTCGCCTCGCTGATGCGGTACGTGGCGGCGAGACCGGCGCTCTCGACGTCGGCGATCGACCGCAGCCGGGCATCGAGCGCAGGAGCCAGCGGCCCCGGCGCGACAGCCGTCAGATCGTGCTGCAGGTAGACCGTCGTGATCGGCGACGGCATCAGCTCGGCCACCAGGTCGCGCGCGGCTTCGCGACCGCCCCGCAGTAGTGCGGCGGCCACGCCCGTCGGCCGCCCCTCGACCGTGAGGCCGAAGAGGTCGGCGGTGTGCGCGAAGACGGCCAGACGCTCGGGCACCCAGGCGGAGCCGGCCGGGAAGAACCAGTCCGTGAACGCGCGGAGCGGCTCGCGCCAGGACGTCTCGGCGCGCTCGTCGAGCACGGTCCGGACCTCGGGTCTGACGCTCGCGAGCCACGCGTCGACGATCGACGACCAGCGATCCGCCCAGGAGAGCGCCAGCCAGTCGTCCGCCGAGGGCCCGGGCTCCCAGCCGTCGCGCCCCTGACGGGCCAGGCCGGCGTTCTGCGCAGCGCCGAGCAGCACCATCACGTCGTCGACGTCGATCCGGGCGGCTTCCGCCAGACGACGGCTCTCCGGCAGGGCGAGGCCGCCCTTGGCGAGCTCGCGCGCCGGCGACGCCTCGAGGGCGCGGACGATCTCGGCCATCTCGACGACGAGAGCGTAGAGGCGCTCGGTGCCCCGCTGCTCCTGCGACCCGTGGCCGATCGGGGCGACGGCTTCGAGGACCGCCGGCGGGAGGACGCCGGCAAGGGTGGCGAGCGAGAGGGCGGGATCGTCGTCGAGCACGGCACCGACCGCGTCGAAGGTCGACGCCTCGCCGGTCGCGGGATCGAGACGCAAGACGAGTCGCTCGGCGGCGCGCTCGAGGGCTGCAGTCGCCTGCTCGGCGCCGACCGAGAACGCAGGAGCCGCGCGCTCGAGCAGGGCGGCGGCGTCTCCGGGCTCGCGAGCCGCCTGCACGAGGAGCAGGCCGACGCGGTCGAGCCGGCTCAGCGCCTCTCGGACGGAGGCGGGCTCGAGGAGCGCCTCGGCGAGGTCGAACGCGTCGCGGACCTGCGCCGGACGGGACACGACCCGCTCGCCGACGCGGACCGCCAGGTCGTCGCGACTCAGGGAGCGCAGCAGGCCGGCGAGGTCGAGGGTGCTAGCCACGGGTGCGCCCCTGACCGACTCGCCATGCCCGGGCTAGCGTGCGCCGCCTCGGGCCTCGCGGCTGCGACGGATCGCGCTGACGACCACGTAGGCGATGACGAGGAGGATGGCGATGGGGAACGCGATCTCGGGAAGTAGGACGATGGTCGGCCCGATGCCGGTCGACGTGATCTGGCCGCCGGAGACGCCGACCACGATGACGATGACGATGCAGACGACGCCGAGGGCGATGACGGTCGGGAACGCGAACAGGAGGGCTCGCTCGACGCGCCGGATCGGCGTGCGCGCCGGCGCCGAGTCGGAGGTCGGCGAAGTACCGCGAGAGTTGGCCACGAGCACAGCGTACCGGGTGGGCCCGTGACGGTGCGGGGCCATATGCTTGACCCGCCCCACAACCAAGGAGTTCAGTCATGCCCACCGGCAAGGTCAAGTTCTACGACGACGAGAAGGGCTTCGGCTTCATCTCGAGCGATGACGGCCAGCAGGTCTTCCTCCACGCGTCGGCCCTGCCCGCGGGTACCACCGGGATCAAGCCGGGTACGCGGCTCGAGTTCGGCATCGCCGACGGCAAGAAGGGCGCCCAGGCGCTGTCCGTTCGCGTGCTCGAGAAGGCGCCGAGCCTCGTCGAGCGCAACCGCCGCTCCGCGGAGGACATGGCGGTCATCGTCGAGGACCTCGTGAAGATGCTCGACGGCGTCGGCAACAAGCTCCGCCGTGGCCGCTACCCCGAGAACGGCGCCCAGGTCGCGGCAGTGCTCCGCCGGATCGCGGACCAGCTCGATGCCTGACGCGTCGCGCGACGAGATCTACTTCGCCCTCGCCCGCGAGGCGCTGCTCGAGATCACTCGCGACGACACCCTGGGCGAGCCGCTCGAGGTCGTCGACGAGGCCGACGGCACCGCGACCGTCCGATTCGCCAACACGCTGCCGGGCTACCCCGGCTGGAAGTGGACCGTCAGCGTCGCCGAGGTAGACGGCGAGGACCCCACCGTGCTCGAGACCGAGCTCGTGCCCGGCGACGGATCCCTCCTCGCGCCCGACTGGGTGCCGTGGGCGGAGCGCCTGGCCGAGTACGAGGCGTCGCAGGAGGCACTGCACGCCGCCGAGGGCGAGCACGACGGTGACGACGAGTCGGACGACGACGAGTCGGACGACGACGACGATGACGAGTCGGACGACGATGATGACGAGTCGGACGACGACGATGACGACGACGAGTCGGACGACGACGATGACGACGACGAGTCGGACGACGATGACGACATCGACGACGAGTCGGACGACGATGACGACATCGACGACGACGAAGACGACGACGATTTCGACGACGACGAGGAGTACGACGGCGTCGACGTCGAGGAGGCCGAAGCCGCGCTCGACGGCGACGCCGACGACGAGGAGTAGCGCGTAGGCGCGACGACTAGAGAGCGCCGACCACGAACTCGACCGACCGGATCAGCTGGCGCACGTCGTCGGGCTCGATGGCCGTGAACGTGGCGATGCGCAGCTGGTTGCGGCCGAGCTTGCGGTAGGGCTCGGTGTCGACGATGCCGTTGGCGCGCAGAGTCTTCGCGACGGCCGCGGCGTCGATCGAGTCGGCGAAGTCGATGGTGGCGACGACCTGCGAGCGGTGCTCCGGGTCGACGACGAACGGCGTCGCGTACTCCGACGCGCTCGCCCAGTCGTAGAGCGCACCCGACGACTCCTTCGTGCGGGCGTCGGCCCAGGCCAGGCCGCCGTTGCCGTTGATCCAGTCGATCTGGTTCTCCATGAGCAGCAGCGTCGCGAGGGCCGGAGTGTTCAGCGTCTGGTTGAGACGCGAGTTGTCGACGGCGTTCTTGAGGCTCAGGAACTCGGGGATGTAGCGGCCCGACGCGGCGATCCGCTCGACCCGCTCGATCGCCGCAGGAGACAGGAGGGCGAACCAGAGGCCGCCGTCCGATGCGAAGTTCTTCTGCGGCGCGAAGTAGTAGACGTCGGTCTCGCGGGCGTCGAACAGGGCACCGCCGGCGGCGCTCGTGGCGTCGATCACGGTGAGGGCTCCGTCGGCTCCTGCGACCCGCTTCACCGGCGCCATGACGCCCGTGGAGGTCTCGTTGTGCGGCCAGGCGTACACGTCGACGTCGTCCAGGATCTCGACCTCGGCGCGCGAGCCGCCCGGCGCCGTGATGACGTGCGGCTTCTCGAGCCACGGAGCACCGGCCGCGGCGGCGAACTTCGAGCCGAACTCGCCGAACGAGAGGTTCTCGGCCTTCTTCTCGATGAGTCCGAACGATGCGGCGTCCCAGAACGCGGTCGAGCCGCCGTCGCCGAGCACGACCTCGTAGCCGTCGGGAAGCGTGAAGAGCTCGCCGAGCCCCGCGCGCACGCGGCCCACGAGGTCTTTCACGGGCGCCTGCCGATGGGACGTGCCCAGGATCGACGACGCTGCGCCGGCAAGGTGCGACAGCTGCTCGGCCCGGATCTTCGACGGGCCGCAGCCGAACCGGCCGTCTTCGGGAAGGAGGTCTGCGGGAATGGTGATGTCGGCCATGCGTTGATGGTATCGAGGCTCGAGGGCCCGATTCGGCGTGTGACGGCTCGTTCAGAAGACGCGCAGGTGAAGCGGCCCTAAGGGGTGCCGTAAGGAGTCAGCCAGTAGGCTGATCCGTGACGCGCCGTGCGGTTTTCGAGCGCTCACCGGGAGGAACAGTTGACCGATCTCGTCGACACCACAGAGATGTACCTGCGCACGATCCTCGACCTCGAGGAGGAGAACATCGTGCCTCTGCGCGCTCGTATCTCCGAGCGTCTCGGGCATTCGGGGCCGACGGTGTCGCAGACCGTGGCGCGTATGGAGCGTGACGGCCTCGTGATCGTCTCGGGCGACCGTCACCTCGAGCTGACCGAGGCCGGCCGGACCAAGGCGACGCACGTGATCCGCAAGCACCGTCTCGCCGAGCGCCTGCTGGCCGACGTGATCGGACTGGACTGGGCCTACGTGCACGACGAGGCCTGCCGGTGGGAGCACGTGATGAGCGAGCAGGTCGAGCGGCGCCTGCTCGACATGCTCGACCACCCGACCGAGTCGCCCTACGGCAACCCGATCCCGGGTCTCGACGAGCTCGGCGACTCGCCCGCGGGGCGCTTCCTCGACGGTGTCGTGTCGATCGTCGAGGTCGCGTCGAAGAATCCCAGCGGAAAGTCAGGAACGATTCGCCGCCTCGCCGAGCCCGTGCAGTTCGAGCCCGAATTCCTGCAGCAGCTGCACGATTCCGGGGTACAGCCGGGGCGGACCGCCACCGTGTCGGCGGCAGGATCGTACATCTCGATCCACGTCGAGGGGTACGACGAGGCGATCGAGCTCGCTCCCGACGTCGCGTCGCACATCTACCTCTCGATCTGATTTTCTGGCCGGTTCTTTACCTTTTCGTTACAAAGATCAGCCTGAAGGATGACATCGCGGTCCTCCTCCGGTACGCTCGCAGGGTCCGTTCGACCAGGAAGGCCGGTCGTCGGGCCCGTGGCAGGACGTCTCTTCCCTCGTCTCCTGCCGTGAGTCGTTGATCCGACGAACGGGGCGAGGGCAGTCCGCAGACTGTCGAGACGCAGGAGAGACCCACTCTTGACCACTGGCATCATTCCCTCGTCGAACGCGCCCCGGGGCATCACGCGTCGCACGATGCGCACCGACCCCATCCGCACCGGCCCGATCGACACGGTCAAGACCGCCGCCGCACCTGCCACCCGCCGGGCCGCCCGCGAGGCCGTCGTCGCCGAGCAGCGCGCCGCCAGTGCGAAGTCGAAGCGCCGCGGCGTGAAGAAGACCGCCGTCTCGGTCGCCGTGATGGGAATCATCGCGGGCCTCTTCGGCACCATGGCCCTCCCGGCGTTCGCGCACAGCCAGACCACCGCCGCCGGCTCGCAGTCCGCGGCGCAGATCGCCTCGGAGCGCGCCAACGGCGCCCAGAACGTCCAGGTCGCGAACAACGCCGCGGCGACCGACGTGTCGCGCGACAACTACACCGCGAGCGTCCCCGTCACCAAGACCGTGTCGACGACCCTCACCGCGGCGCAGGCCACCCAGGCCGCCGCCCAGCGTGCCGCCTTCAGCGCCAGCACCGCCTACTCGGGCGAGACGGCGGCCGACTACCTCGCCAACCCGTCCCACCCGGCGTTCAGCCTCGCCGCGGTCTACCAGACGGCGCTCAAGTACCAGGGCACCCCGTACGTCTTCGGCGGCGCGACGCCGGCCGGCTTCGACTGCTCCGGCTTCGTCATGTACGTCTACGCTCAGTTCGGCATCTCGCTGCAGCACTCCGTGCCGCTCGAGGACGCCGCCGGCGTGACCATCTCGCAGGCCGACGCGGAGCCCGGCGACCTCGTCGTCTTCGACAACGAGGCGCACGACGGCTTCTACGCCGGCAACGGGATGATCCTCGATGCGCCGAAGCCCGGCGGCGTCGTGAGCGTCCGCCCGATCTGGAACCAGGCTCACCACTTCGTGCGGCTCGGCATCAGCAAGTAGGCCCTGCCGCGGCTCCTGCGCCCCTCGCGAGGCCCGGAAGCGCGTGAACGCTCTGTAAACCATGAGCCGCCCTGCTAGGTGCAGGGCGGTTCGTGGGTTAATCTGATGTTCTCGGAGCCGACCACACCTGGGAGAGCCGCATGTCACGCACAGGAGTCACCCGCACCATGGGTGCACTGCTGAGCTGTGCCATACAGCAAGGCCCCTCGAACGCCTGAAGCACCGTCACGTCGTGACGGTGCTTCTTTCGTTTCGCGGAGCAACCTCCCTCGAGTGCGAGGCCCGAGGACTCGAATGCCTGGAAGCCGTCTAGGCCGTTTCGAAAGGGAAGCAATGCGCACTCTTGTTCTCAACGCCGGCTACGAGCCGCTCGCCGTGGTGTCGTTCAGGCGAGCCCTGGTGCTCGTGATGACGCAGAAGGCGACGGTTCTCGCGGCCGACGCCGAGCACCCCGTGCTCGCCGCCACGGCGGCGTTCGATCGGCCGAGCGTCATCGTGCTGACGCGCTACGTGAGGCTGCCGCACCAACGTCAGATCCCGGTGTCGCGCCGGGGCGTGCTGCGTCGCGACTCGCACCGGTGCGCGTACTGCGGCAAGGCGGCGTCGACGATCGACCACGTGCAGCCGCGCTCCCGCGGCGGCATGGACACGTGGGAGAACCTCGTGGCGTGCTGCCTCAAGTGCAACAACATCAAGAGCGACCGCACACCGGCCGAGATGAACTGGACCCTGCGCTTCGCCCCGAAGGCGCCTCACGGCGTCGGGTGGGTTGTGCGTGGCGTCGAGCAGCCGCAGCCCGTGTGGGACGAGTACCTGGCTCCTGCCGCCTGACGCCGTAGGGGCTCAGTAGTCGAGCGGTGCCGGCCCCAGTTCGTCGAGCAGCTTCTGCATCGCGACGTAGGCGCGGTTCCGGTAGGCGACGAGCTCGGGCGTGCGCTCGGCGGGCACGTCGAGGTAGCCGCCGCCCGACTTCGTGCCGAGGTGCCCGGCGTCGACGAGCGCCGTGAGGCTGGCGGGCGTCGCGAAGCGCTCCGGGAACGTGCCCTGCATCGACTCATAGCAGAACTTGTAGACGTCGAGGCCGGCCATGTCGGCGATCGCGAACGGCCCGAAGAACGGCAGGCGGAACCCGAAGGTCGTGCGCACGACCGTGTCGATGTCCTCGACGGTGGCGACGCCCTCGTCAACGAGCTGCGTCGCCTCGGCGAACAGCGCGTACTGGAGGCGGTTGAGCACGAAGCCCGTCCGGTCGCCGACGCGGGCCGTCTGCTTGCCCGTCGCGCGAACGATCCGTTCGGCCGTGTCGATGGTCGCGGGCGACGTCGCGCCGTTCTCGTGCGCGTGCGCGATCAGCTCGACGCCGGGGATGAAGGGCGCAGGATTCGAGAAGTGCACCCCGAGAAACCGCGACGGCTCGGTCACGTACCCGGCGAGCAGCCCGATCGAGATCGTCGAGGTGTTGCTGCCGATCACCGCCTCGGGGGAGGCGGCCGCCGACACGCGAGCGAGCGTCGGCCCCTTGATGTCGACCACCTCGGGCACGGCCTCCTCGACGAACGTCGCCCCCTCGACGGCCTCCTCGATGGACTTCGCGGGCCGAAGGTTCGCCTCCAGGACGGCCGTGGCTCCCGCCGGGAAGAGGTCGTCCCGCACGAAGTCGTCGGACTCCTTCAGCAGGCGCTCGTAGCTGGCCGCGGCGACGTCGGCGGAGACGTCGGCAATGGCCACGCTCGCCCCGCTCAGCGCCAGGACCTGGGCGATGCCGCCGCCCATGTATCCGCTGCCGATCACAGCATAGGAACGAGGGGTGTCGGATCCTGCGGTCATGAGTGAGCCTCTCTGCTCGGTTGGGTGACGCGGCTGGTGCCGAGGTCGTAAGTCTCGGTCTTCGGCAGGAGGCGCTCGCGGAGGAAGCGCTCGTTGGTCGCCGAGACGCTCAGGCCGTCGCCGCCGTAGTGCTCGCAGCAGAAGGCGCCCTGGTAGCCGTTCTCGATCGCGACCGCGACGGCCTCCCGGTAGCTGATGACGCCGGTCTCGAGCGGTGCGGGCGCGGCGAAGTACGAGTTCGTCGCGCGGTGCTCGTCGCGCAGGTAGTTCTTGACGTGCCAGTAGTTGGCGTAGGGGAGCGTCTTCACGAGAAGCTCCTGCCAGCTCTCGATCGGGCGGTGCAGGCGCACGAGATTGCCGATGTCGGGGTTCAGACCGACGTTCGGCCGGTCGATGTCGGTGACCAGCTGCACCGCCGAGTCGCCGGTGCCGAGATAGGTGTCCTCGTACATCTCGAGGGAGAGCAGGATTCCGAGGCTTGCCGCGTGATCGCCCAGCTCGCGCAGCCGTGCGGTGGCGGTCTTTCGCACGTCGGCGTCGTCAGGGTCTTTGTAGCCCTCGACCGTCCAGAACCAGAGCTGCTCTTTCTGGGCCTCCGTGAGGGCTTGGTGGAGGCCGACGCTCACCGTGTTCGCCCCGAGGGCCGCGGCCGCGTCGAGGGCGCGGTGGCTGTAGGCGAGGTTGTCGTCGCCGTGCCGGGCGTCGATGACGCTGCGGCGGATGAGCGAGATCGCCGGGGTGCCGATGCCGACATCCTGCGCTGTGTCTTGGAGGTCGCGCAGGCGGGCGTCGTCGAGGTCGCCGACGCGCAGGTAGCCGTCGGTGAGGTCGACGTCGCGGAAGCCAGCGTCTTTCACCTCCTGCAGCGTCGCGCGCCAGACGTCGGGGTCGGCGTCTTGGACGCTTTGTCCGGTGCGGGTGGTCGCGGGGAAGGGGAGGAGTGCCGCGGCGATGGGCCAGGTCTCGGCGGTGAGAGGCATGACTCTCACGATAGCCCTCGTTGTGAGCGCTCACCTAGGTTTGTCGCGGGCTTGCCGCGAGGGTCGCTTCGCGGATTCGGTGTTGCTTCGCGCGATCTCGCGAAGCCTTGCTGATTTCGCGAAGCGGTGCGCCGCCCGAGGGTTCGGTAGGCTTGCCGGGTCAGCCTCTGTAGCTCAATGGAAGAGCAGTTCCGTCCTAAGGAAAGGGTTGGGGGTTCGAGTCCCTCCAGGGGCACGACGCGGCAGACCCGCCGCCCGACTACTCGCCGCCGCCGACCGCGCCGAGGCCCCGCTCCGCCGCGTCGACGATCGCCTCGCGCGACACCTCGTCGAAGGCCCGGAGGCGCAGGAGTTGCCGCGCGATCGTGAGCCCGAGAATGCCGGTCACGGCGACCGTCGCGCGGGCGCGCGCATCCTCGCCGCCCAGCGAGGCGGTGAGGTTGTCGATGCGCTCGTCGAGATGCGCCCGAATGGCGTCGGCCGCCTCGGGCACGGTCAGCATCGACCGCAGGAGCGCGAGAGTCTCGGGCGGCAGATCGCCGAGCCGCGCGTCGAGGACGTCCCGCACGTGCTCGGACGCCGTGTCGCGGTCGTCGGCCGGCAGGCGCGCCGCCGATCGGAACAGCGCCTCCTTCGAGCCGTAGTGCTGCATGACCAGCCCGGCCGTCACTCCTGCGCGCCCGGCGATCGAGCGGATCGTCGCCGCCTCGAACCCGGCCTCGGCGAACTCCGCCCGAGCCGCCTCGAGAATGCGACGCGACGACTCGGCGCGCTTCGCGTCTCGCATCGTCCCGGCCATGAGTTCACTCTACAAGCGTTCACCGAAGGTGCTAGCGTGCTCGATGAACATGTGTTTAGTGAAACCGGAGACCACCATGACGACCATCGCCATCGAAGAGCACTGGACGACGCAGGAGCTGGCAGACGCCCTGCGCGCCCTCCCCGCCGATCGCCGCGACGACAGCCTCCCCCTCAACGACATGGGAGACAACCTCGACCTGCTGCACGACCTCGGCGAGACCCGCCTGGCGATGATGGACGCCCAGGGCGTCGACGTGCAGATCCTGTCGCTGGCCCCTCCCGCCACCGGGCCGCTCTCGGGGCCCGACGCCGTGGCCTTCAGCCGCGACCTGAACGACCAGGCCTTCGCGGCCGTCGCCCGGCACCCCGACCGCTTCCGTGCCTTCGCCACCCTTCCCCTCAGCGAGCCGGGAGCGGCCGCGAGCGAGCTCGAACGGGCGCGGGGCCTCGGTGCCGTCGGAGTCATGGTCTACGGCCGCACCGGCGACCGGCCGCTCGACGACCCGGCGTACTACGACGTCCTCGGCGCCGCAGCGGCGCTCGGCACCCCGGTGTTCATCCACCCGCAGATCCCCTCACGCGCCCTCCGCGAGGCCGCGTACTCGGGCTTCGACGACCTCACCTCGCTGGCGCTGTCGACCTTCGGCTGGGGGTGGCACGTCGAGGCGGCGACCGCAGCGCTTCGGCTCATCGTCTCGGGCGCGTTCGATCGCCACCCCGACCTGCAGGTGGTTCTCGGGCACTGGGGCGAGCTCCTGCTCTTCTGGCTCGACCGGATCGACGGCCTGTCACGGGTCGCAGGCCTCGAACGCCGGGCCTCCGACTACGTCCGGTCGAACATGCACATCACCAGTTCGGGCATGCTGTCGCCGGCGCTCCTCCAGCACGCGCTCGCGGCGACGAGCGTCGACCGCCTGATGTTCTCGACGGACTTCCCGTTCCAGCGGCCCACCTCCGGCGAGATCGACGAGTTCCTCACCGGGTTCCCCGACGACGACAGCCGCGCGGCGTTCCTCGGGGGCAACGCGGCGCGTCTCTTCGCGATCTCCTGACGCGGGTCACGTCGTCGCGACGCGCCGACCGGACTCCGCCGACTCGATCGCGCACCGCGCCAGGAACAGCGCCCGGCGCCCGGCGGTCGCGGGGACGGGCGGCGGCGATCCTGCCCGGAGCGCTCGCAGCAGGTCGTCGACGTAGCGATCGAACGTCGCTGCGAACGACCGAGCCGAGTCGTCGAAGTACCCCGCCTGCCAGACGGTCGTGTCGGTGTCGCCGACTCGCGACAGCTCGAACCGCTGCACGGTGTCGACGACGACGGCTCTCCCCGAGGTGCCGTTCACCTCGAGAAGATGCGTGCCCGGGTAGGCATAGGACGAGTCGTACGATCCGAGCAGCGTGCCGACGGCGCCGTTCGCGAACGAGAGGGCCAGTGCGACGGTCGACCCCGTGCCGGAGAACGACGCCGACTGCGACACCACCGACGAGATCGGGCCGAGCAGGTGCTCGAGCATGTCGAACGCGTGGCACTGCGTCTCGATGAGGTTCTTGTGGGGCGTGGCGCCGAGGTTCGGCTCGCCGCCGAATCGCCAGGTGGCGAACACAGGATCGCCGATCCTGCCCTCGTCCAGAGCCCGCCGGGTGCGCTGGACCGGCTCGGCGTACCGGTGGTTGAAGTCGATCGCAAAGAACGACGCGGAAGCGGCGGCAGCGGCGAGAAGCGCGTCCGCCTCGTCGAGGTCGAACACGAGCGGCTTCTCGACGAGAAGGGGGATCCCGGTCTCGAGCAGGCGCAGGGTCGGCTCGAAGTGCTCCTCGTTCGGCAGCGACACCGTGATGAGATCGGGCCGCGCCTCGTCGAGCATGCGGTCGAGGTCGGTGTAGCCGGTCGTGCCGAGGTCCGCCGCCCGTGCCGTCGTCCGTGAGGCGTCGCGCCCGACGATGCCGGCGAGCGACGTGTCGGGCCGCCCGGCGAAGACGCGCGTGTGCTGCTGCCCCCAACCGCCCGGGCCGACGACGACGACGCGAAGCGGAGGCGGGCCATCGCTCACGCTGCCTCCTCGTCGCCCTGGACGACGACGACCTTACCCGTCTCGCCGCCCAGGAAGAGCTCGAAGGCGCGGTCGATCTCCTCGACCGGCACGACGTCCGTGACGACGCTGCCCACGTAGTCGAGATTCGCCCGGAGCAGCTCGAGGTTGCCGGGCAGCTCGTCGAAGCGGAAGTACTCCGAGCCGAGCACGGCGTGCTCCGGCGCGAGCAGGTCGCGCGAGACGTCGAGCGTCACGGTCTCGCCGTGCCCCACGCAGACGAGAGCGCCGCGCTGCCCGAGCACGTCGAGGGCTGCCCTGCGCGCGACCTCCTTGCCCGACGAGTCGAAGGCGACGTCGGGCGTGCCCACCGACCCCATGGCGGCAGGATCCGAGGCGTCGACGGGGATCCCGCCGAGCGTCGCCGCGAAGTCCCGGCGCCAAGCGGACACGTCGCTGATGTGCACCGGGATGTCCGTGCCGAGCACGAGGCGCGACATGACCAAGAGGCCCAGGCCGATCGGGCCGGCTCCGGCGATGTAGACCGACTCGATGTCGGGCCGCACGAGACGGGCCCGGCCGATCGCGTGGCCGGACGTGCCCATGACGTCGAGCAGCATCGTGGCGGTGACGAAGCCGACGTCGTCGGGGATCGGGAAGAACTGGCTCTCCGAGACGATCTCGAGGGGCCCGTACCCGCCGTCCTGTGCGATGCCCCGGTCGGCGCGCTTGTCGAGGCACTGGTTCGTCGCCCCGAGGAGGCAGCTGCGGCAGCGGCCGCAGTAGTCCATGAGGAACACGACGCCGCGGGTTCCGATCGCCGTGGTCGTGTCGGATCCTGCCTCGATGACGACGCCCGAGGTCTCGTGACCTGGCACGTGATCGGCGCCCGCGTTCCAGAACGCGCGATCGGTGCCGCACACCGCGTTCGCGCGCGGGCGCAGCAGCAGCTCGCCGGGCCCGGGCTCAGGGTACTCGTGGTCGCGGAACTCGATGCGGCCGCCCGGGCGGAAGAACGGTGCTCGAGCGGTGGTGAGGGTGTGCATCGGCGTCTCTTTCTGGCGTGGGATGGAGCGAGGAGAAGGGGAGTGCCCGGGGCGCGGGCCGAGCTGAGGAGGTGGTCCGCGCCCCGAGCGGTCATTGACCGGCGATGCCGGTGGTCGCGATGCCGCGGATGATCTGCCGCTGGAACAGCACGAACACGACGATCAGGGGGAGCGCCGCGAACACCGCCTCGGCCATCTGCAGGGCGTAGGTCACGCCGTAGCCGGGCGTCACCGTCTGCAGGCCGACCGGCAGCGTCATCAGGTTCGGGTTGTTCGTGACGATGAACGGCAGGAGGAAGTTGTTCCAGGCGCCGATGAACACGAAGATCGACACCGCCGCGATGATCGGCCGGCTCAGCGGCAGGACGATCTGACCGAAGATCCGCAGGCGCGAGGCTCCGTCGACGAGCGCCGCCTCCTCGAGCTCGCGCGGGATCTCGTCGAAGAACCGCTTGAGCACGAACACCATCACGGGCGCGATGGTCTGGGGCAGGATGATCGCCCAGTACGTGTCGATCATGTGAAGGCTCCGCAGCTCGTCGTACAGCGGCACGATGAAGATCTGGGTCGGCACCAGGATCGACCCCACCGTGATCGTGTAGAGCACGCGGCGGAACGGGAAGTCCAGCCGCGCGAACGCGTAGGCGCAGAGCGTCGAGACGACGAGCGTGATCGCCGTGACGGCGACGGCGACGATCACGCTGTTGCCGAGCCACACCTGCACCCGGCCCGACTGGAAGATGAGCCGGAAGGCGTCGACCGTGTAGCCGTGCGCCGGCAACACGTGGACGGGGCTCGCGGAGGCGTCGGTCTCGGACTTGAAGGCGGTGTTGACCGCCCAGAAGAGCGGGACCAGCCAGATCACGGCGAGGACGGCGACGGCCACGTACGACAGCACGGTGCCGGCGGTGACGTGTCTCCGGTGAGGTGTCGGCGATCCTGCGCCCTGAGCGGATCGCCGCTGGGGTTCGGTGTGCGAGGGGACGAGAACGGCGCTCATCGTGCTGCCTCCGGGGTGAGGGGGCGAAGCGCGGGCGTCGGCGCTTCTGCGGGTTCGGGGACCGCGACCCGCGACGCGTCTGCGCCGGCCGAGCCGCGACGGTTGAAGATCGAGAACTGCGCGATGCTCAGGATGAGGATGATCGCGAAGAACACGTACGAGATGGCGGAGGCGTAGCCGAGTCGGTAGTTCGAGAACCCGGTGTCGTAGACGTACTCGAGGATCGATCGCGTCGCCCCGTTCGGGCCGCCGCCGGTCATCTGGTAGATCTGGTCGAAGACCTTGAGGGACGCCAGGATCTGGAGCGCCACCACGAGCCCCGTCGTCCGGCCGAGGAGCGGCAGCGTGATGGACCTCACCTGGCGCCACTTCGTCGCCCCGTCGACCGCAGCCGCCTCGTAGAGCTGCTGCGGGATGTTCTGCAGCGCCGAGAGGTAGAGCAGGAAGTTGAACCCGATCGTCCACCAGACCGTGGCGACCGCGACGCCTGACATGGCCGTGCCGGGATCCTGCAGCCAGGCCGGCCCGGTGATGCCGAGGTGGCTCAGCAGGGTGTTCACGAGACCGAGGTTCGGATCGAACAGCCACACCCAGATCAGGCTGACGACGGTCGACGCGAACAGGTAGGGCATGAACACCGAGAGGCGCCAGAACCAGGTGCCGCGCAGGTTCATGTTGATGAGGAGCGCGACGACCAGCGCCAGGATCACGAGCGGGATCGTCGTGATCACGGTGAACCAGAGCGTGTTCGCCAGCGAGCTCCACATCGACGGGTCGCTGAACGCCTCCAGGTAGTTCGCGAAGCCGACGAGGCTCGGGCCCTTCGCCGCGGCCAGGTTGCGGTCGGTGAAGCTCAGGTAGAGGCCGTAGACCGTCGGCCACGCGAAGAACACGGCGAACAGGACGAAGAACGGGAGGACGTAGAGCAGGTTCGCCGAGGTCGATCGGCTCTTTCGCGTGGTCATCGGTGACCCCTTCGAAGTGGACGGACTAGTCATCGGTCGGCACCGCGTGCTGGACGTACTGGTTGCTCATCGAGGTGAACTCGTCGCGGGCGGCCTTCACGGATCCGGCGCCCATGAGTGCCGACTGGACGGTCTGGCCGAAGTCGTTCTGCCAGTTCGAGCCCGAGCCGGCGAAGGCGAGCTGCGGGTCGTAGTGCAGGAACGTGGCGGTCTTCGCGTAGTGGCCGTTCGGCTCGAGCTTCGAGAACGCCGACGAGTGGACGACCGGCTGGTAGGCGGGCGTGTGGCCGCCCTTGGCCCAGGTGAGCGAGTTCTTGAGCACGAGGGCGACGGCCTGGTAGCTGGCCTCGCGACGAGCCTCGTCGAGGTCGTCCTGATGCGGCAGCACGAACGAGTGCGAGTCGCCCCAGACGGCGTCGATGCCGGTGCCGAACAGGTTCGGGATCGGCGAGGCGTCGAGTGCGATCCCGGAGGCCTTGAGGCCCGAGAGGTCCCAGACGCCGGTGAACATCTCGCCCGACTGCTTCGCGGTGAAGGTCGAGAACGAGAATCCGTCGCTCGCCTGCTGCTCGGAGACGCTCGAGGAGAGCAGCTTCTTCATCGTCCCGAGCGCCTCGCTGAACGCCGAGCGATCGAACACGAGCTTCGACTTCGTCGCCGACATGGTCGCGCCGAGCTGGCTGTAGAAGGTCCAGAACAGCCGCCACATGTTCGCAGGATCGCCGAGATACCCGTACGACAGACCGAGCTTGCCGGTCACCGACTTCATCGCCTTCGCCTGGTCGAGGAACTCGGCCACGGTCGTCGTGGGCTGGAGGGTGCCGTCGGCGGCGAGGACTCCGGCCTTCTTCGCGATGTCGTGGTTGAAGAAGCGGACGAACGAGTGGGAGTCGAGGGCGATCGCGTAGAGCTTGCCGTTCACGTGCATCCGCTTGAACGTCGGCTTCGTGAAGTCGTCGGCGCTGATGCCGTACTTCGCGAAGCGCGAGATGTCCCACTCGTCGAAGAGGCCGCCGGGGGCGTAGCCCTCGAGGCGCGACAGGTGGGAGATCGCGAGGTCCGGTGGACGGCCTCCCGCCGCGGCCATGGCGAGCTTGGTGTAATACGGCGTGCCCCAGGCGAGCACCGTCTGCCGGACGGTCGCCTTCGGGTCGATCCGGTTGACGCGGCCCAGGATCGTGTTCATGTTCTCGCCGTCGGCGCCGCCGAGCAGGTGCCAGAACTGGAGCTGCATTCGGCGGGTGGCGGCATCGGCGGGGCCGGCGAGAGGATCGGCGACGACGCCGACCGTGGCTCCTGCGGCACCGAGCGCACCCAGTGCGCCGAGCAGGAACGTGCGACGGCCGAGGCCGCCGGCGGGTGGTGAGGGGGTTCGTTGCATCGTCCACTCCTTCGTGGATCACGGCGGCGGAGCCGTCGGTGTGCGAAATTGCCACGTAGCAATGCGACGTAGCAATTGGGAGTGTAGAGACGCTCGCGCGCACGCGCAAGGGGTTATTCGGCGGGGGCGCTCGACTCCCGCACGCGGAGCTCGAACGCCACGTGGCGACGCTCGACGCTCGCCCGCTCGGCGCCGGCGTCGATGAACTGGGCGCGGAGCATGTCCAGCGCATTGGCCGCGATCTCGTCGAGCGACGGGGCGACGGACGTCAGCGTGGGGAACCCGTGGCGGGCCTCGAGGGTGTCGTCGAAGCCGACGACGGCGCAGTCCTGCGGCACCCGGACGCCTGCGCGTAGCAGCGCTGATATCACGCCGAGCGCCAGGGAGTCGTTCATCGCGAAGATGCCGTCGGGCATCTCGTCGCGGGCGAGGAGTGCGGCCACGACGGCCTCCCCGGCCTCGTACTGCCAGGGCGCCGCAACGACGATAGCCTCGCTCGCGGGGACGCCACGATGCTCGAGCGCCGCGAAGTACCCCTGCTTGCGGAGCGACGCCGAGTCGAGCGACTCGTCGTTCTCGCCGACGAGGGCGACGCGCCTCCTGCCCGTGGCGAAGAGATGCTCGACGGCGGCACGCGCGGCCTTGCGGTTCGGGATCCCGACGTGGTCGACCGGCCCCTCGAACTCGTGGTCGCCGACGAGCACGAGCGGATACGGTGCGCGCTGCACGCTCTCGTCGGCCGAGCCGATGGTCACCGCCGACATGATCACGCCGTCGGTGAGAAGCCCCTGACGGCCTCGCAGGATCGCCAACTCGCGCTCGTGGTCACCGCCCGTGGTCTCGACCAGCACGTCCACCCCGAGGTCGCGCGCGTGCCGGATCACCGCCTCGGCGAGGTCGGCGAAGTACCGCTCGTCGAAGCCGGGGAGGGCGAGCGTGATCGCACCCGTCCGGCCGCTGCGGAGCTTGCGAGCGGCGGCGTTCGGCCGGTAGCCGAGAGCCGCGAGACTCGCTTCGACGCGGGCTCGAGTTGCGGGCGCGACGTTCGCGGAGCGGTTCACGACGTTCGACACGGTGCGCTGCGAGACGCCGGCGTGCGCCGCCACGTCGCCCATGCTGACCGCCACGAAGACCTCCCGTGACCATCATGGTCGCTCCGCCGACTCGTCGGCGACTCTGGCGCGTCACCACCCCAGCGCACGTCGCCCCTGGTCGGTGAGGCGCCCCTCGACGTCCAGCCGTTCTGCGATGGCCACATTGCGCGGCGACGCCGTGCCGCGCGACCGGCGCGGACCGAAGCGCTGCAGGTACGAGACCTCGTCGTACGACTTGCGCGTGCTCTCGCTCCAGCCGAACGCGATGCCCTCCTCCAGGAGCTCGGCGAACGTGACGCTGGGCACGTCCGCCCTCCCCGTGAACACCCTCACCCACACGGCGGCGTGAGTGGGCCCCGCCTGCGTCAGCCACGATCGCAGCTCGCCGACGGAGGCGAAGGCGACGATGTCGAGGCCGTCGGGGCCTTGCGGGAGGGGCATGCGCCGATCCTGCGCCCTGACGGGTCGCCGCGCCCGGCGAGTAGACCGGAGGCATGACCGCCGCCGCTCAGACCCCGCCCCGCCGCCGCTACGCCCTCGTCGGAGCCGGGAGTCGGGCGCAGACCTGGCTCGACGCGATCACGGGGTCGCAGTCCGATGTGGCAGAGCTCGTGGCGGTGTCGGACTGCAACGAGGCGCGCGCCCGGTGGCATCTGGCGAGGCTGGGTGACGCGGCTCCTGCGGCCCGATTCGTCAGGCCCGACGATCTGGCCGGGGTGATCGAGCGCGAGGCGATCGACCGTGTGATCGCCACGACGCCCGACTTCCGGCACGCGCACTACATCGACCTGGCCCTGCGGGCCGGAGCCGACGTGGTCGTCGAGAAGCCCCTCACCATCGACGCCGAGGGAGTGCGCACGATCGCGCGAGCCGTGGCGGAGACCGGTCGCGAAGTCGTCGTGACGTTCAACTACCGCTACTCGCCGCGCAATGCCGCGCTCAAGAGCGTCGTCGCGTCGGGCGCGATCGGCACCCCGACGGCCGTGCACTTCGAGTGGGTGCTCGACTCGATGCACGGCGCCGACTACTTCCGGCGCTGGCATCGCGAGCGGGAGCACTCCGGCGGCCTGCAGCTGCACAAGGCGTCGCACCACTTCGACCTCGTGAACTGGTGGCTCGGCGACTCGCCCCGCCGCGTCTTCCTCTCGGGCGGGCTGCGGTTCTACGGCGACGCGAACGCCGCGCGCCGGGGGCTCGGCGAGAGGCCGGCCCGGGGCACCCACGACGGCCCGACCGACCCGTTCCAGCTGGATCTGCGGCAGGATCCGCGCCTCCGAGCCCTCTATCTCGACGCCGAGCCGCTCGACGGGTACCTCCGCGATCGCGACGTGTTCTCGGCCGGCATCGACGTCGAGGACACCCTGTCTGCGGTGGTCGACTACACGGGTGGCGCGAGCATGTCGTACTCGCTGACGACGTATGCGCCCTGGGAGGGCTACCGCGTCGCGATCACGGGCACGGAGGGCCGGGCCGAGCTCGACGTGGTCGAGCGGGCGGCGGTGCTGCTCGACGGGGAGCGCGCCATCGACCCCAGTGCCGTCGCCGACGACGGGGGAGTTGCGGCGGCGGCGGCGCGCCGAGTCGGCGAGCGGCTGGTCGTGCAGCGGCTGTGGGAGGCGGCGCGCGAGGTGCCGATCGAGTCGGGTGCCGGCGGCCACGGCGGGGGAGACGCGCTGCTCATGAACGACGTGTTCCGTGGGCCCGGCGGCGATCCGCTCGGGCGCGCGGCGACGTGGGCGGACGGCGTGCGGTCGGTCGCCGTCGGCATCGCGGGTAACCGTTCGCTGCAGGACGGCCGGGCCGTCACAGTCGACGAGCTCGGCCTCGGCGTGCGCCTCTAGGTCGTCGCGGCCGCGGGAGCGCCAGTCGACTCGCGGACCGAGAGCACGGCCGGGATCACCTCGCGCGGCGTCTGCTCGACGTCGTGGATCCGGCCGAGGATCATCCGCAGAGCGGTCTCGCCGAGCTCCTCGAAGTCGAGGCGGGCGGAGGTCAGAGACGGGGCGAAGAAGCGCGCCTCGGGCATGTCGTCGACTCCTGCGATGGAGTAGTCGCGCGGCGCGACGAGCCCGCGCGAGCGCATGACGCTCATGAAGCCGAGGGCGAGCTCGTCGTTCGCCGAGAAGACGGCCGTGAACGTCGACGGGTCGGCCCGCTCGGCCCCGCTCGCGCCCGAGACGGCGTCCCACTCGTCGCACCGGACGATCGGCAGCTCGGCGATGCCCGCCGCCGAAAGCTCGTCGCGGTAGCCGCGCACGCGCTCGCCCGACTCGTTGCGGTTGCCGGGGCCGGCCAGATGCAGGATCCGGCGGTGCCCCAGCTCGATCAGGTGCCGCACCGCCAGGCGAGCCGCCCCGTACGAGTCGGCGTGCACGGTGTCGATGCCCTCGTACGTCACCTCCGAGAGCGACACGATCGGCACCGTGCGGCCGACCGCCTCGAGCAGCTTCTCGAGGCCGACGTAGGGGGTGCCGACGACGATGCCGTCGACCCGCACGGAGAGGAAGCTCTCGAGGGTGCGCGTGAACTCGCGCTGCGACGAAGGGGACTCAGGATCGAGGTCGAGCTGCGTCGTGAGAAGGGTCTGGCCCTCGGCCCTCGCCGCCCGGCTGATGCCGGTGAGGATGCCCGAGTTGCCGTAGTTCAGCGGCCCCATCGACAGGAAGCCGATCGCGTCGGTGTGCTGGGCGCGGAGGATGCTCGGCAGCTTGTTGTGCTGGTAGCCCAGCTCGCCGACGGCGCGCTCGATGAGGTCGCGGGTCGCGGGGGAGACGTAGCCGCCGGTGTAGTAGCGCGACACGGTCTGCGCGGAGACGCCGCTGGCGCGGCCGACATCGGCCATGCTGGGCCGCCGTCTGGGGCGTTCGGTCGCCACGGGGCCTCCTTCGGCGGGGGTCGATTTTCGCGATCATAACGCAGGAGGCGCAGGCACTCGGATCCTGCGCATACCCGTCGGAATTTTTTCGGCGACTACTTGTCAACCGGTTAGCCGCGCTCTATGTTATCCATAACGCAGTTCTGTTATGCGTAACACACAGCACACACTTCCGGGGTCCATTCCCCGCCCCCATCAAAGGAGATGACATGATTCGCAAGCGCGCAGGCGTGGCGATCGCCGCCACCGCGGCGGCCATCGCTCTCGTGCTCAGCGGCTGCTCGGGTTCGAGCGGCGGCGGCAGCAACGGCAAGGTCGAGCTGAGCTACTGGACCACGACGCAGCAGGGGCCGGCCGAGACCGGGCTCAAGTCGATGGTTGCCGGGTTCGAGAAGAAGTACCCGAACATCACCGTCAACGTCACCGAGAAGAGCACCGACAACCTCAAGACCGCCCTGCGCCAGGCGGCCGGCACGCCTGCGATGCCGGACATCTACTTCCAGTGGTCTGGCCTCGGCCTCGGCGGCACCTACGTGAAGCAGGGCGTCGACCTCGACCTCACCAAGTACTACAAGCAGTACGGCTGGACCTCTCGCTTCACGAAGACCGCACTCGCCAGCGTCACGCAGTACGGCGACTACCACGGGGTGCCGTACACGGCCGACGTCGAGGCGATCGTCTACAACAAGGCGCTCTTCGCCAAGGCGGGCATCACGTCGACGCCGACGACCTATGACGAGTTGGTAGCGGATGCGGCGAAGCTGAAGTCGGCCGGGATCACTCCGATCGAGTTCGGCGGCAGTGTGAACTGGTACGTGATGCGTCTGCTGGACAACCTGCTGGAGACGAAGTGCGGGTCGGCGACGTTCGACAAGCTGACCGCGCTCAAGGGCAACTGGGGCACCGAGTCGTGCGTGACCGAGTCGTTCGCGCAGCTCAAGACCTGGGCGACGAACTACTTCAACCCCGGCTGGGTGAGCGACACCGACGCCCAGGGCCAGACGGTCTTCTACCAGAAGAAGGCGGCCATGGCGCTCGAGGGCGACTGGTTCGGCGGCTTCCTCAAGCAGGCGAACTTCAGCCCGACCTCTGACCTCGGGGTGTTCCCGTTCCCGACCGGCACCGGCCGCATCTACGGCCTCCAGCAGGCGAACTACATCTCGAAGACGTCGAAGAACCCCGACGCCGCCGCGAAGTTCCTCAACTACTGGATGAGCGTGAGCGTGCAGAACAAGTACGCCGGCGACTTCTCGCAGATCCCCGTGGTGAACGGTGCGAAGGTCGGCGACAACGGCGTCGGCATCACGAAGGACTTCGTGGCGCTCGCAGGCAAGGCGACCGGTCAGTTCCAGAACAACGATCAGACGTTGCCTCTGGATGTGACGACGGAGTACTGGCGGATCATGAACGGGGTGGCGACGGGGTCGATCGCGCCGGCGGATGCGGGTAAGCAGATGCAGACGTTCATCAAGAACCGTTCGTCGTCGAACTGAGCCTGTCGTGACTGTTCTGAAGTCGAGCTCTCCGCGTCGCGGCACCACGCCGCGGCGCGGGGGGCGCCTCGCCCCCGGGTGGGCCGCGTTCCTGTTCGTGGTGCCCGCGCTGCTGCTGTTCCTGGTGTTCCTCGTCTATCCGATGGTCGACACCGTGGTGATGAGCTTCTTCTCCTGGAACGGGTTCATCACCACCTCCCCCGTCTTCGTCGGCATCTCGAACTACGTCAGGATCTTCACGCAGGATCCGGTGTTCTGGCCCGCGTTCCGCAACACCGTCATCTGGGTCGTGCTCTCGCTGCTCGTCCCGACGACCCTCGGTCTCCTGCTCGCGCTGGGCTTGAACCAGAAGCTGTTCGGCCGGAACCTGCTCCGCAGCGCGTTCTACATCCCCGCCGTGCTCGCGTCGATCGCGGTCGCGACGATGTGGGTGTGGCTGTACAACCCGCAGTCCGGCCTCATCGACGGGGTCCTGCACCAGGTCGGCCTGGGTTCCCTCGCCCACGACTGGCTCGGCGACGCGCACGTGGCCCTGTATGCGATCTTCGTCGCGTTCGTGTGGCAGACCGCCGGGTTCAACATGGTGCTCTACATGGCGGGCCTGCAGAACGTCCCCGACGAGTTGGTCGAGGCCGCGAAACTCGACGGTGCGGGGAAGTTCCAGATCTTCCGCGCCGTGACCTGGCCGGCGCTGCGCCCGACGACGATCATCGTCGTGGTGTTGACGATGATCTCGTCGCTGAAGGTGTTCGACCTCATCGTCGGCACCACCGGCGGCGGCCCCGCTCAGTCCACCCAGGTGCTGGCGCTGTGGTCGTATCAGCAGTCGTTCTCGAACCACGAGTTCGGGCTCGGCAACGCGATCGCGACCGTCCTGTTCGCCGTCAGCCTGGTCCTCGTCGTGCCCTACATGCTCTGGACCTTCAAGGGAGACAAACAATGAGCTCCGCTCTCGAGTCCGTGCCCGTCATCACCGATCAGCGCCCGCACACCACGGCCACCGTCGCCACGCCGAACCGGCGGAAGACGCAGTGGGGCCTCGTGGGCCTGTGGATCGGCCTGGTGATCGCGGCGATCATCTGGATCATCCCGTTCCTGTTCATGTTCCTCACCAGTGTGAAGAGCCAGGCGGACGTCTCCAACCTCGCCCCGTGGGCGCTGCCGTCGCACTGGGAGTGGGGTAACTACGCCGCGGCCGCCGCGACCGGCAACATCTGGCAGTCCGGGCTGAACAGCCTCATCATCTCCGTCATCAAGGTGCCGCTGGGCCTGTTCATCGCCGCGCTTGCCGCGTTCTCGATGTCCCGGTTGAAGTTCCGGTGGCAGCAGGGCCTGCTCGGTGTCATCGCGCTCGGCGCCCTCATCCCCGTCCAGGTCGCGTTGGGCCCGCTGTTCTCCACGATGCTGAACCTGAACCTGTTGAACACGAAACTCGGGCTGATGCTGCCGTACCTCGCGTTCGGCATCTCGTACCAGATCTTCATCCTCTACGGGTTCTTCAAAGCGATCCCCGAAGACCTCGACGAAGCCGCCCGCATCGACGGCGCCTCGAACTGGCGCCTGTTCTGGCAGGTCATCCTGCCGCTGGCGAAACCGGCCCTCGCCGCCCTGTTCATCCTCGACTTCGTCGCGACGTGGAACGAGTACCCGATGGCGTTGACGCTGCTGCAGACCACGAACGAGTTCACGATCCCCCTCGGCATCACGAACTTCCAAACCCAGTACGGGTCCAACTACCCGCAGTTGAACGCGTACATCATCATGTCGATCTTCCCCGTCCTGATCGTCTACCTCATGTTCCAGAGATACTTCGTCCGCGGAGCCCTCGCCGGCGCCGTGAAAGGCTGACCCATGACCTCCCCGACCAGCCGATTCCACGCGGGATCAGCTCTCTTCGACGTGCTCCGCGACCACGAGGCCGCCGGCGTCCTGCGCCGTCACGCCCCGTCGATCGTCGAGTCCACGCTGCTCCACACCTTCCACGCGCAGCCGCTCGGGCTCGTGCTCGAGACCGAGGACTCGCTGACGGCGAGCGACCGGGAGGCGATCCTGCGTGAACTCGAGACCATCAAGGCGCCCGTCGCCGAGATCGCGGGCAGGACCCCTCCCGTGCCGCCGTCGCAGGACTACGAGGCCGACGACGTGGCGATCGGGTCGGCCAGAGTCACGCACGACGAGTCTGTCGCCCGGTGGACCCGCTTCGAGATCCGCCTCGCGGGGCCGTCGCACGGCAACCCGTTCGTCGACGTCGAGCTCACGGCCCGCTTCTTCGGGCCGGGCGACGAGGTGCGCGACGTGCTCGGCTTCTACGACGGCGACGGGTCGTACGTGGTGCGCCTGCTGCCCGACGTCGAGGGGTCATGGCGCTTCGAGACGGCGAGCAACGCCCGGTCGCTGAGCAGGATCCGCGGAGGTTTCACCGTGACGCCCGCCACCTCCGACGGCCCCGTCCGCGTCGCCGACAAATACCACTTCGCCTACGCGTCGGGGCGTCGGTACCTGCCGATCGGCACCACGAGCTACGCCTGGACCCATCAACCCGACGAGCTGCAGGACACCACCCTGCGCACGCTCGCCGAGTCGCCGTTCAACAAGCTCCGCATGTGCGTGTTCCCGAAGTCGTACACGTTCAACAGCAACGAGCCCGAGCGCTTCCCGTTCGACCGGCGCGACGACGGGGCGTTCGACCTCGAGGCGTTCGACGTCGACTACTGGCGCCGACTGGAGCACCGGATCGACCAGCTGGCCGAGCTCGGCGTCGAGGCCGACCTCATCCTCTTCCACGCCTACGACCGCTGGGGATTCTCGACGATGGACGCCGCCTCGGACGACCGCTACGTCCGCTACGCCGTGGCGAGGCTGGGTGCGTTCCGCAACCTGTGGTGGTCGCTCGCCAACGAGTTCGACCTGCTCTTCGACAAGTCCGAGGCCGACTGGGAGCGCTGGGCGCAGATCATCGAGACCTGGGACGCCGCACAGCACCCGCGCTCGATCCACAACTGCCGCATCGTCTACGACCAGTCCCGCCCGTGGATCACCCACGTGAGCATGCAGCGGACCGACATGTACAAGACGTCGGAGATGACGACAGAGTGGCGCCGCACCTGGGGCAAGCCGGTCGTCGTCGACGAGGCCGCCTACGAGGGCGACATCGACCAGGGCTGGGGCAACATCTCCGGCGAGGAGATGACCCGGCGATTCTGGGAGGGGGCGCTGCGCGGCGGGTACGTCGGCCACGGCGAGACCTACGTCGACCCCGACGAGATCCTCTGGTGGGCAAAGGGCGGCGAGCTGCACGGCGAGAGCCCGGCGCGCATCGGGTTCCTCACCCGCTTCATCGAGGAGAGCCCGGCCGGCGTGCTCGAGCCCCTCGAGACCGAGTGGGACGCCACCGTCGCCGGCCGACCCGGCGAGCAGTACCTCTACTACTTCGGGTTCGGCAGGCCGCGGTTCCGTCGCTTCTTCCACGACCCGCAGTTCGCCTGGAGGGTGGAGGTCATCGACACCTGGAACATGACCGTCGACGAGCTGCCGGGCACCGCCTCCGGCCGCTTCGTCGTCGACCTGCCCGCGCGCGCCTACATGGCCGTCCGGCTGACCCGCGTCGACACCGGGGCCGGCGAGTGACGGGGCGGCTCACCGGCAAGACGGCGCTGGTGACGGGCGCAGGATCCGGGATCGGTCGAGCCATCGCGGACGCCTTCGCCTCCGAGGGCGCCCGCGTCGTGTACGCGGACCGGGACTTCGAGGCGGCGTCGGCGGCGGCCTCGGCGGCGGGTGCCGCTGCTCCTGCGACCACGGGTTCGACTCTCGCCGTGGCGGTGGACATCGCGGACGAGGCACAGGTCGAGGCCGCGTTCGCGTCGGCCGTCGGCGCCGGGTTCACGCCCGACGTGGTGGTGGCGAACGCCGGAGTGCAGCTGTTCGGGCGCGACGCCAAGACCGCCGACGTCTCGCTCGAGGCGTGGCGATCGACGATCGACGTGAACCTCACGGGCACGTTCCTCACGGTGAAGCACGCCGTGCGGACCTTCCTCGCCTCAGGCTCGCGCGGCTCGATCGTGTGCACGGGCAGCCCGACCGGTCTCAACGGCGAGGGAGCGGATTTCGCCGCCTACTCGTCGAGCAAGGGCGGCATCCACTCGCTCGTGCGCGCGACCGCGATGGCGTATGCCGCGGACGGCATACGCGTCAACACGGTCGTGCCGGGCTACACGGAGACCGGCCTCGTCACCACGATCTCGGGCGACGCCGAGGCTCGCGCCGGCATCGTCTCGCGCACTCCGCTCGGACGGCCCGGGGCACCCTCCGACGTCACCGGCATCATGACCTACCTCGCGAGCGACGAGGCGGGCTTCGCCACCGGGGCGATCTTCCGCGTCGACGGCGGCATGACGAGCCTCTGAGCCATGGGCGCATCGGGGGAGAGGCTGCTCGTCGAGCCACACCGGGGTCGGGTCTCGGTCGCGGCGCTGGCCGCTCTCGAGCTGGCCGAGGCGATCCGGGCCGCAGGAGCCGCGGCGGGCGCAGGCGGGCGCCTCGCGTCACGCGCCGAGCTGGCCGCGCAGCTCGGGGTGACCGAGTCGGCGGTGAGGAACGCCCTCACCGTGCTGGAGGTGCTCGGCATGGTCGAGGTGCGCTCGGGATCCGGCACCTACGTGGTCGACGTCGGCGCCTCGCACGGCACCTGCCCGGTCTGCGGCGCCGTCTCAGCTCAGGATGGACGCCGGCACGCCGGATAGCTCTGCACGCCGATCGGGCGCCACGAGGGCCGGTGCGAGCAGCACCTCCCACAGGTTCAGGACCTGCTCGAGCAGGTCGGCGTGGCCGGTGCGGATGTCGGAGACCATCTGCACGCCCGAGTAGGCGGGGATCAGCATCGACGCCACCACGCCGGCGTCGAGGTCGGAGCGGAACGAGCCCTCGGCGATGGCGGCGGCGATGAGGGGCGTCACCGAGGCGATCCAGCCGTCGTACGGCGCCTGCTGCTCGAGCTCGCGGGCACCGGTCTCCGTCGTGAGGCGGACCCCGGCGCGCACGACGACCTCGTCGCGCATCTGCTCGGCGAAGGCGCGGCTCATCCAGACGAGCTTCTCGTACGCCGTGGTGCCGCGGTCGACGGCGGCCACGGTCGACGCGGCAGCGATGTCGAACTGGAGGGCGATGACCGCGTTCGCGAGCTCCTGCTTCGAGGCGAAGTGGTGGTAGAGCGCGCCCTTGGTCACGCCGGCGCGGGCCGCGACGTCGTTGAGCGTCGTCTGCGGGTAGCCGCGCTCGGTCAGGACCTCGGCCGCCGCCTCGATGAGGCGTCGTCGGGTCTCCTCGGCTCTCGCCTGGACGGCCATGGTGCTAGAGGAGCCTTTGCAGGAGCGCGAGCGTGCCGGCGATGTCGATCCGGCGGTCCAGGAGCCACTGCACCTGGAGGCCGTCGAAAGCGGCCATGATGAGCGACCCGACGAGCTCGAGGTCGGTGTCGGAGTGCCGGCCCGAGGCTTCGAGCTGCTCACGGAGCTCGCGTGCCAGGGTTGCGCGACCGGACTCGAAGCGCTCGACGAAGAACTCGCGCGACACGTCGTTGCCGGGCTCGACGGCGGTGGCCAGCATGTTCGTGTAGAGCGTGACGAGGCCGGGGACCTTCGCGTTGTCGTCGGCCGCCGCGGTCATGCGCTCGAGGACGCCGTCGATGCCCTGAACCCGTCGGGTCGACTCGACGTCTCGCTCGCGCAGCACCTCGACCAGGAGCGCCTCGCGCGAGTCGAAGTAGTGGGTCAGAGCGGCGTGCGACACCCCGATCGCCTCGCCGATCGCTCGGAGCGACGTCCCGTCGATGCCGCGAGACGCCACGACGTCGAGCGTCTTGTCGAGGATCTCGCGTCGCCGTCGCACGCCCTTGGCGTACGGACCGCGAGTGCCGGCGGCGGTGTCGTTGGTCATCGAGGGAACACTACCCCGGGCTCTCCGGAGAGCCGCCGAAGAATCTCTTCTCAAAACTTCCACTTGGAGGTTTTCGGTGCTAGCGTCTCCTCCTGAGCCTGGCATCGCCAGGGGACCAGATCGGGCGAGAGTCGCCCCCTGTGGCTCGAGGAGGAGTCATGTCGACACCGACGTCAATGGAAAACCCCGCTGAAGGTCTTGCGACCTCCGGCACGATTCCCTCCGCGCTGCTGGACGAGGGCATCACGCAGCCCGTGGCCACGCGGAAGGTCACGAAGCTGTACCTGTTCGCACTAGCACTCGCCCAGTTCGGGCTCTTCTTCGCCCTGCTGGCGCCGATCTACGTGAGCCTGTCGCTCAAAGCGCAGCAGATCGCCCCGAACGACCCGTCGTCGATCGTCGGCTCGGTGCTCTCGGTCGGCGCGTTCGGCGCCCTCTTCGCCAACCCGCTCGCCGGCGCCCTCTCCGACCGCACGCGCACCCGCTGGGGTCGCCGTCGCCCGTGGATGGTCGGCGGCACCATCGTCTTCGTTGGCTCGTTGGCGTGGATGGCGTTCGGGCACACGCGCACCGACCTCATGCTCGCCTGGCTGCTCGCGCAGGTGTCGGCCAACGCGGTGTTCTCGGCGATGACGGCGAGCTTCGCCGACAACGTGCCCGAGATCCAGCGCGGTCGTGCCTCGAGCCTCATCGGTCTCGCGCAGAACGTCTCGGCGCTCGCGGGCCTCTACCTCGCCGTCTACCTGGCCGGCAACATTCCCGTCCTCTTCATCGCGCCGGGCATCTTCGCCATCGCGGTGATCCTCTTCTATTCCTTCATCGTCAAAGACGAGCTGCCCACCCACAAGCTCAAGCGCTTCACACTGCTCAACATCGTGAGCTCGTTCTGGACGAACCCGTTCAAGCACCGCGACTTCGGCTTCGCCTGGTGGGGCCGATTCCTCATCATCTTCGGCACCTACATGTTCACGACCTACCGCCTCCTCTACATGGAGGACAGGATCGGGCTCGGTGCCACCGCAGCCACGGCCGCCGTCGCCTTCGGTGTGCTGCTCTACACGATCGCGCTCCTCGTCTCGACCGCGATCTCCGGCTGGGCTTCCGACCGGCTCCAGCGCCGCAAGGTCTTCGTCTGGACGTCGACAGCGCTCACCGCCGTCGGTCTCATCGTGCTCGCACACTCGACCACGATCGGCTCCTTCTACACGGCCGAGGTCATCATGGGCTTCGCGTTCGGCGCCTACCTCTCGATCGACACGGCGCTCGTCGTCGATGTGCTGCCCAACGCCGACCGCCCCGGCAAGGACCTCGGCGTGCTCAACATCGCCAACGCGCTGCCGCAGTCGCTGGCCCCGGCGTTCGGCCTCTTCCTCCTGCACGTGGGCAGCAGCGCCGGCGGCAACTACACGCTCATGCTCTGGGGTGCCGGCATCGCCGTGATCCTCGGCGCACTCGCGATCTTCCCGATCAAGTCGGTGCGCTAGCCGCACCCGCCTCGGGCTCGCACCCACCCCGTGCGACTCCACCCGCGCCGACCCACCGGCCGACGCCGTCACAGAAACGAAAGGACATCATGGCCTTCCCCGCCATCTCCGTTCAGCTGTACTCCGTGTACCGCGAGATCGACAAGGACCTCGACGGCACCCTCGCCCGCCTCGCCGAGATCGGCCTGAAGCACGTCGAGGCCTTCGACTTCGTCTCGCGCGCCGACGCGCTGAAGAAGTCGTTCGCCGCCCACGGCCTCACCGCCCCGACCGGCCACGCGATCCTCATCGAGGAGGAGGTCGACACCCCCGACAAGCTGCTGTCGATCCCGCCGGTCGAGGAGACCTTCGCCGCGGCGGCCGCTCTCGGCCTCGAGGTCGTCATCGACCCGTACCTCGCCCCGGCTCGCTGGGCGACGGCCGACAGCGTGAAGTGGGGCGCCGAGCGCCTCAATGAGCGCGCCGAGCAGGCCGCGGCGTTCGGCCTGAAGGTCGGCTACCACAACCACGACCACGAGTTCCGCAACGTCATCGACGGCCGCCCCGCCTACGAGCTGTTCGTCGAGAACCTCGAGCCGAGCGTCAAGCTCGAGGTCGACCTGTACTGGGCCTCGGCCGCCGGAATCGACATCGTCAAGCTCCTGCCGCGCCTCGGCGAGCGGGTCGTTGCGGTCCACGCCAAGGACGGCCCCATGCGCGACGGCATCTCGACCGCCGAGCTCCCCACCGACCAGAAGCCGGCCGGGCAGGGCGGTGTGCGTCTCGCGGAGGCGATCGCCTCGGCTCCTGCCGTGAAGTTCGCCGTGATCGAGTACGACCACTTCGAGGGCGACATCTTCGACGGCGTCCAGCAGTCGTTCCAGTGGCTGTCGGAGCAGGCCGCGTCGACCGAGACGGTCTCGGCGTGAGCCGCGACGGGCGCGTCGGCGTCGGCCTCATCGGCGCCGGGATGATCTCGGAGCAGTACCTCGAGAACCTCACGAGGTTCCCCGACGTCGAGGTCGTCCGCGTCGGCGACATCGACACCGAGCGCGCCGCGGCGTCGGCTGCGAAGTGGGGCGTCGCTCGCTCCGGCACCGGCGACGAGGTGCTCGCCGACGACGACGTCGAGATCGTCGTCAACCTGACGCTTCCGGCCACGCATGTCGAGGTGTCGTCGGCGGCCCTCAAGGCAGGCAAGCACGTCTGGAGCGAGAAGCCGATCGGCGTCGACCGCGAGAGCGCCAAGGGTCTCGTCGACCTGGCCGCATCGCTCGGCCTCAAGCTCGGCATCGCGCCCGACACCGTGCTCGGCCCGGGCTGGCAGACCGCCAAGCGCGCCATCGAGGCCGGCGCCATCGGCACGCCCCTCACCGCGGTGACGAGCATGCAGTGGCAGGGCCCCGACTTCATCCACCCGAACGCGTCGTTCCTCTACGCGAAGGGCGCGGGCCCGCTGTTCGACATCGGCCCGTACTATTTCACGGCGCTCGTGCACCTGCTCGGCCCCGTCGCCTCCGTCGTCGCGACGGGCGCGAAGTCGCGCGAGACCCGCACGCTCGCCGTCGGCCCGAACGCCGGAGCGGAGTTCCCGGTCGAGGTGCCGACGCACGTCTCCGTGCTCACGTCGTTCGAGCAGGGCGGCCAGGGACAGTCGCTGCTGTCGTTCGACACGCCGCTCCTGCGCCACGGCGTCTTCGAGGTCAACGGCACCGAGGGCACGATCGTTCTGCCCGACCCGAACATGTTCGGCGGCGGCTGGCCGATCCGCATCGCCCGACCCCTCAAGGACGGCGCCACCTATCCCTTCGAGCAGGAGTGGGAGACCGTCCTCGACGAGGAGCCGAACGTCGGCCGCGGCCTGGGGATCCTCGACATGGCCCGCGCGATCCGCACCGGCGGGTCGCACATCGCCACGGGCGAGGTCGGCTATCACGTGCTCGACACGATGGTGAGCGTCGAGGAGTCGATCGCCAGCCGCTCGTTCGTCGACGTCGCGAGCACGGTCGCCCCCGTGCCGTCGCTGGCCGAGGGCTTCGACCCGTTCGCCTCCACGCTGGAGCCGGTCGCGGTCTGAGCGCAGCACTCGGGAGCCCGCATCGCAGTCGCGGTGCGGGCTCTCGCCGTTCCGCGGGATCAGGTATGTTGGCGAGCGCAACATTTGTCGGGCGGCGTGCGGATCCTGCGCCCTGCCCTGTGCCCTGACGACGAGACGAGAACGACCCGTGCAAGAGCTGGAGCCGGCGCTGCCGCTGCCCGCCGCCGTGCCCCGACGCTTCGCGGCCCTGCGCAACCGCGACTCGCGCCCCTACCTCTTCACGTCGGGGCTGTCGATGATGGCGGACAACACCGAGCACGTGATCACCTACTGGGTGCTGTGGCAGACGTTCCACTCACCGGCGCTCGTCGGGTTCCAGATCATCAGCCACTGGCTGCCGTTCCTGCTGCTGTCGGTGTGGTCGGGCACGCTGGCCGAGAAGTACGACTGCCGCAAGATCATCCAGGCCGGGCAGGTGCTCTTCATGCTGGTGAGCGCAGGATGGGGCACTCTCTTCGTGACCCACTCGCTCACCGTGTGGGAGGCCTGCATCCTCCTCGTGCTGCACGGCACCGCCGGCTCGCTGTGGGGCCCGGCCGAGCAGCTGCTGCTGCACGACTTCGTCGACCGGTCGGAGCTGCCGAGCGCCATCCGGCTGAACGCGACGTTCCAGAGCCTCGGAATCCTGTTCGGGCCGGTCGTGGGCTCGGCGCTGCTGCTCTGGCTGGGGCCGATCGCGGGCATCTACGTGAACGTGCTGCTCTACCTGCCGATGACGCTGCTGATGTTCCGGACGCGGTTCACGGGGCACACGCGCGACGCCGAGGCGCGGGCGGCGGGCGCTGCCGCCGGGGTCGCCGCCGACGTCTCCGAGCCGGCTCGCGTCTCGCTGCGCGACACCCTGCGCGTGCTGCGCAACGTCCGGTCGAACCACCTGATCATCGCCATGATCGTCATCTCGGGCCTCGCCGCCATCACCATCGGCAACGCCCTGCCGTCGTCGATGCCGGTCTTCGCGGCGCGTCTGGGCGCAGGATCCGAGGGCGACTTCACCTACGGCAGCCTCCTGTTCGCGATGGGGCTGGGTGGCGTCGTCGGCGGATTCCTGCTCGAGGCGACGGGCGTCATCAAGCCGACGCTCAAGGCCGCGGTGCTCTCGACGGTCGTGTTCGGCGGGGCGATCGTCGCGTTCGCGCTGACCGGGAGCTACCTGCTCGCCCTCGTCGCGCTGCTCATCGCCGGCGTCGGCGAGATCGCGTCGATGTCGATCACGCAGAGCGTCGTGCAGCTCGAGGCGCCCGCGGTGGAGCGCGGTCGCACGCTCGGCGTCTACGGCATGTTCGCGTCGGGGCTGCGGACGGGCGGCGGTGTGACGCTCGGCGTGGTCGGCGCCGCGCTCGGCGTGATCACCGCGATCGGGATCTTCGCCGGGGTGCTCGCCGTCGGGGCGCTCGTGGCGTGGTGGTACGCGCATCGGTCGCGGCCGCGTGCTGCGGTGCCCGCGGCCTAATTGTCTAGATGTTTAGCCACTGGACACTTGACGTGTTTAGGTCCTAAACTCTAGGCTCATGAAGCCGATGAAATCCGTCGACGTCAACCGTGTCATCGAGTCCCTCGGGGGTGAACAGGTGAGTCAGAGAGGCAGCCACCGCAAGTACGCGGTGGTCGTGGCGGGCGTCACGTATTCGACGATCGTCGCTCAGCACCGCGGCCACGAGATTCCGGTCGGCACGCTGCTCTCCATCCAGCGTTCACTTGAGCCCGCGTTCGGAAAGGGGTGGCTCGCATGAGTACGGAGGCTTACGTGGTCCATGTGACCCGAGAAGACGGCGTCTGGCTCGGCGAGGTCGTCGCCCGCGAGGGCATCCAGACGTACGCGCGAACGTTCTCGGGGCTCAAACGCGAGATGGACGAAGCGATCCGGGTCATGGACGACCTCGACGACGACCAGGAGGTCAGCGTCAGCTGGGCTTTCGACAATGTCGAAGAGGCATTCATCGACGCGAACGACATCGGCGCTCGCCGCAAGCAGCTCGACACGGAGGTGAGCGCCCTCGCTCGTCGCGCGGCCGAGATGGCGGCCGTCCTCCAGGCGAAGGGCTACTCGGTGCGCGACATCAGCGGGGCCCTCGAGATGAGCCCGGGTCGCGTGTCGCAGATCCTGACCGCCCCGAAGGGTCCGCAGGCAGCGAAGGGTCCGCAGGCAGCGAAGAGGGCGAGCTAAGGGCGGCGGCGTAGACGGCCTCGACGGCGGTGACGGGCTGGGCGGCGCGCGAGCGGGCTGCGAGCATCGCGGCGCTCGCGGCCTCGATGAGCGCAGGCTCAGCACGGAGTCTCGCCACCGCCGCGACGAGGCCCGCCGCGTCCGGCGTCGGCGTCTCGAAACCGCCGCCTGGCGGCACGACCTCGGCCAGGTCGGGATCGCAGAAGAGCACCGGCAGGCCGGACGCGATCGCCTCGAGCATCACCATGGGCTGGTTGTCGAAGTCGAGCGAGCTCGACACGAGCACGTGTGCGTCGGCCATGGCGACGAGCACGTCGGCGCGCGACACGGCCCCGTGGAGGCGGACCGGAGCTCCTGCGGCCTCTCGCGTGACCGCCGCTCGGGCGATGCCGTCGCCGTAGACGTCGACCTCGACGCCGGGACCGAAGGCGTGGGCCGCTCGCACGAGCACCGTCGGGCGCTTCTCGGGCGACAGCCGCCCCACCCAGATCAGGCGCAGCGGGCCGTCGACCGGCACGGATCGCACCGCGGGCGACGCCAGCAGCGGCGACGCCAGGGCCGACGGCTCGAGACCGTTCGACAGCACCGTCACCGGCGTGGTGACCCCGCAGTCGCGGAGCTTGCGGGCGAAGTGCGACGACGGCACGATCACCTGCGTGCTCGCCCGCGACTGCGCGAGCATGAGCCGCCACATCCGCCGGGCCAGGCGGGTGCGCGTGTAGGCCGTGCCGGACGACACACGGAGGCCTGCGTGGCTCACGTGGCGAGAGTGGAGCAGGGCGAGCAGAACGGTCGTCACGGCGGGCAGCGGCAGCACGTTCGCCGTGTACACGTCGATGCGGCCGTGCATGGTGTGGACCACCGGGAGGCCGAGCTCGTGCGCCACCCGGATGGCGCTCAGGGCGGCGAACATCTCGGAGTGCGTGTGCATCACCTCGATGCCGCGCCGGGCGAACTCGCGCCGGAGGGTCTCCCGTACCCGCCGCGGCGACCACGCGAACGGGTACCCGTCGGGGCGGAAGACGGGCGAGACCGGCAGCGCCACGACTTCCGGTTCGTGGGGTCCGTGGCCCGGCTCGCGGGCTCCGTCGCCGGACCGCTCGGCCGACCCTGCGGCGGGCGAGGCCGAGGGCGCAGGATCCCGCGGACAGAACACCGTGACCTCGTGCCCCGCGCTCGCGAGCCCCTCGGCGAGTGCCCGCACCGCCGTCTGCACGCCCCCGAGCGTCGGCAGGTAGTAGTCGGTGACGAGCGCGATCCTCACGCGGCGAGCCTACGGGTGTCGTCGAGCGCACGCATAGGATCGACGCATGGGGGGAACGGCTACTCGGGGGAGGGCACTGGTCACCGGTGCCAGCGGATTCCTCGGTGGGCACGTCGTGAGCGACCTCCGCGAGCACGGCTACGAGGTCGTGGCCGCGGGGCGTCGCAGGGAGGCGCTGCCCGCCGATGGTCCGACCTTCGTCGGCGACCTCGACGCGCTGGCCGAGGCCGCCCGCGGCGGCTCGCTCGGGCACCTCGACGTCGTCGTGCACTGCGCGGCGCTGTCGTCGCCGTGGGGCCAGTGGCGCGACTTCGAGCACGCCAACGTGATCGGCACCTCGCGCGCACTCACCGCAGCGCATGCCGGCGGGGCGCGACGCTTCGTCCACATCTCGTCGCCCGGCATCTACGCCGCGCCGCGCGACCTCGTCGACCTCCGGGAGAGCGACGTCGACCCGTCGCGCCCGATGAACTCCTATATCCGGTCGAAGCTCGAGGCCGAGGCCCTGCTGCGCGACGAGGTCGGAGCGACCGGAGGGCCCGAGATCGTCGTGCTGCGCCCCCGCGGCATCATCGGGCCGGGCGACCCCGCGCTCGTCCCTCGGCTCCTGCGCGTCCACCAGCGCTTCGGCGTGCCGCTGATGCGAGGCGGACGAGGCCTGATCGACCTCACCGCCGTCGAGAACGTCGCGCTCGCCGTCCGGCTTGCCGCCGAGACCCCGGGCCTCGACGGCGAGGTCTTCAACATCACGAACGGCGACCCCCGGCCGTTCGTCGACCTGCTCGACCAGCTGCTCGACGGATTCGGGCTGCCCCACCGGCACCGGCCGCTGCCCGCGCGGCTGGTCTACGGCCTCGCCGGGGTGCTCGAAGCGGTGTGCGGGGTGCTGCCCGGCCGGCCCGAGCCGTCGCTCACCCGGTACACCGTGACGACGATCGCCCACTCGCAGACGCTCGACATCTCACGGGCACGACGGATGCTCGGCTACGAGCCGCGAGTGACGCTCGACGAGAGCCTGGCGAGCTACGTGGGCGCCGCAGCGGCAGGCTCTCGGACGCCGCGCGAGGGGCGGGCCGTCGATGGGTAGCCTCGAGTACTTCGCGTGCGGGCAGACGTCGCACGGCATGCATCGGCTGCTCCGCGGTGCCGAGCGCGAGCAGCGCGTGTTCCCCTCCGGAGTCTTCCTCTACCGCGACCGCGACCGGCGCGTGCTCTTCGACACCGGCTACGCGCCCGAGCCCTGGGGCGCAGGATCCGCGGCATGGCTCTACCGGCGCCTCCTTCCCCCGCTCATCCCGCCCGGCGCCACCATCGGCGAACGCCTCCCGCCCGAATCGGTCACCCACGTCGTGCTCTCGCACCTCCACCCCGACCACGTCGGCGGGCTCACGGCGTTTCCCGACGCCGAGGTCGTGCTCAGCGAGGGGATCGCCCGGACTCTCGCGGCGCCGCGGCTGTCGCAGGGGGTGTTCCGCCGGCTCCTGCCGCCCGACCTGCTCGACCGGGCACGTGTCGTGGCCGACTCGGAGTTCGTCGACGATCCCGTCACCGGCCTGCGCACCGCAGACCTCTTCGACGACGACTCGTATCAGCTCGTCGACCTGCCCGGGCACGCGCGAGGGCACGTCGGCGCGCTCGTCGACGGGAGGGTGCTGCTCGCCGGCGACGCCGCATGGGGGCGATCGCTGCTCGGCGAGGAGCACCGGCTGAAACCCGTGCCCCGCGCCGTCGCCGACGACGCGGCCGCGCAGGCGGCGACCGCGCTCGCACTGCTCGCCGCGGAGCGTCGCGGCGTGCGGCTGCTGTTCAGTCACGACCGGCACCGCGAGGGTGTCGACCTGATGCAAGGGGGAGCATGAGAAACGCAACGATCACCGGGTGGGGGACCTGGTTGCCGTCGACGACGGTGACCTTCGGCAGGCAGACGCGCTACCGGATCACGGCCGACACGAGTCAGCTCGACATGCTGGCAGCCGCCGCTTCGCAGGCGCTCGACCGCGCCGGGCTCGACGCGTCGGACGTCGACTGCCTCATCGCGGCGTGCGCCGTCGGCGTGCAGCCGATCCCGTGCACGGCAGCGCTGCTCATGGAGCGCCTGGGGCCGCGATCGGAGGCAGCCTGCTTCGACGTGAACTCGACCTGCACGAGCTTCATCACGGCGGTCGACATCGCGTCGCGCTACCTTGCCGACGGCGAGTACAGCAGGATTCTCATCGTCTCGGGCGACGTCGGCTCGCGCAGCCTCGACCCCGCCCAGCGCGAGAGCTACGAGCTCTTCTCGGACGCCGCGGCGGCCGTCGTTCTCGAACGCGGGCCGGAGGGGGCCGGAGTCATCGCCAGCCTGCAGCAGACCTGGCCCGAGCACGCGCACGACACCGAGCTGCGCGGCGGCCTGTCGGCGTTCCCGTCGTACGACTACGCCGACGGAGACCCTGCCGACTACCGGTTCTCGATGGACGGCCGGCGGGCGCTGCGCGGCATGCTCTCGGTGCTGCCCGGCTTCTTCGAGCGCTTCTTCGCCAAGGCGGGGCTCGCGCGGACGGACCTCGACCTCGTCGTGCCGCACCAGGCCAGCGGCGCCCTCGGGCTCGCCATGCGCAAGCTGGGACTGCCCGCGGGCACCTACGTCGACAACGTCGCCGAGTACGGCAACATGGTCTCCGCCTCCGTGCCCTACACGCTCGCGCGCTGCCTCGACGAGGGCCGGATCGGCGCCGGCGACACCGTGATGCTGTGCGGCACCGCGGCAGGACTCACCGCCAACGCCCTGGCGCTGCGGTTGTAGGCCTGCAGAGCATCACCAGGGGATCGTCTGGTCCTCCCACCGGGTGAACGTGTTCGACGGGCCGTCGGGGCCGAGCAGCGCGACCCGCACGACCTCGCGCGAGCCCTCCTCGATCGTCTCGGTGCCCTGGAAGTTGTTGAGCGCGGTCGACGTGAAGCCCGGCGACACCAGGTTGACCTTGATGTCGGAGTCTTCGAGCTCGATCATCATCGCCAGCGTCATCGCGTTCTCGGCCGCCTTCGACGCCGGGTACACCGGCCCGAAGAACGACCTGAACGAGTAGGCCGGGTCGGCGTTGCCGGCGAGCGAGCCGAGCCCGCTCGAGACGTTCACGATCCTGGCGTCATGGCCCAGGCGCAGGAGCGGCAGCATCGCCTGGTAGACGGCGACCACCCCGAACACGTTGACCTCCCACACCGCGCGGATCTCGTCGAGCGACGCCGTGCTGACCGCGCTGCGCGGCGTGCTCTCGTCGCGCTGACGGCCGGGCACCGGCGCCGTGGAGATGCCGGCGTTGTTGACGAGGAGGTCGAGGCGACCGTGCTCGGACTCGATCCGGGCCGCAGCCGCCGCGATCGAGGCCGTGCCGGTGACATCGATCTGGATCGCTGTGGCACCCTCGCCGATCTCCGCCGCCGCCGCCTCGCCGCGGGCGAAGTCACGCGAGCCGACGTAGACGAACACGCCGGCCTTCGCCAGCTCGGACGCGACCTGCTTGCCGACGCCCTGGTTCGCTCCGGTGACGAGTGCGATGCGGTCTGGTGCCATGGGGGGAGTCCTCTCGATCCTGCGGTCGTCTCGACGCTACGCGCGCCGACTCGGACGCGGCACAGCGCTCACCGGCTCGAGATGCCGCCCACCATGCCGTTGATGAACCGGCGCTGCAGCACGAAGTACAGCACCACGATCGGCAGGGCCACGAGCACGCCGGCCGCCGAGAGCAGCGAGTAGTTCGTCGTGTGCTCGCCCTGGAAGAAGGCGAGGCCGAGCGGCGCCGTGCGGCGCGAGTCGGTCGTGATCATGACGAGCGGGGTGAGGAACTCGTTCCAGGTCCACATGGCCACGAGCACGCTCATCGTCGCGATCGCAGGCACCGACGGCGGCACGATCACGCGCCACAGCACCCGCAGGTCGCTCGCGCCGTCGAGCCTCGCCGCCTCGATGACGTCGCTCGGGAACAGCCGGAACTGGTTGCGCATCCAGAACACCCCGAAGGCGAGTGACTGGGCGGTCTGCGGCAGGATCAGCGACGCGTACGTGTCGGTGAGGTCCGCCCCGCGAAGATCGAAGTACAGCGGAATGATGAACGCCTCGGCGGGCAGCATGAGCCCCGCCAGCAGGACGAAGAAGATGATGTTCGTGCCGATGAAGCTCAGGCGCGCGAACGCGAAGCCGGCGAGCACGCTGAGCAGGATCGTGAGGATCACGACGCTCACCGTCACGAGCACGCTCGACAGCAGGTACGCGGCGAAGTGCCCCTGCGTCCACGCTGCGAGGTAGTTGCCGAAGGCGAAGGTCGTGGGCACGTGGAACCCGCCGTCGTTGGCCGACGCCGGCAGCACGCTGGAGAAGAGCACGCCGATCAGCGGCAGGATCGCGAAGACGGCGAAGACCGTGAGGACCACGTAGCTGACGACCTTCTCGCGGGCGGTGATCCTCATGCGACGTCCTTCGGCTGCAGACGGCCGATCAGGGCCGTGATGATCATGATCACGATGGTGAGGATGACCGCGACGGCGGCCGCCGCGCCGACCTGCCCCGTGTTGAAGGCGCGGTTGTACGCCTCGAAGGCGGGCACGGTGGTGCTGGTGCCCGGGCCGCCGCGCGTCGTGACGTAGACGAGGTCGAAGGTCTTGAGGGCGCTGGTCACGGTGAGGGTCAGGGCCACCGCGATCTGACCCCGCAGGGCGGGGAGGGTGATGCCGAAGAACTCCTGCAGGGCTCCTGCGCCGTCCATCCGGGCCGCCTCGAACAGCTCGGGCTGGATGTTGCCGACGCCGCTCACGAAGAGCACGACGCACAGCCCGATGTTCAGCCACGTTCCGACGAAGCCGATGGCGATCAGCGCGGTGCCGTAGTCGCCGAGCCACACCCGGGTCAGCGAGCCGAGTCCGACGCCGTCGAGCAGCTGGTTGAGCAGGCCGTTCTGCGAGTAGATCGACACCCAGATCGTCGCCACGACGACCGAGGCGATCACCTGCGGCAGGAAGAGCACCGTGCGGAACGCCGACATGCCGCGCAGGGCGTTCGCCCGTGAGATGACCATGGTGAGCAGCAGGCCCAGGAGCACGGGGATCGCCGCGTAGAAGACCATGAGGACCCCGGCGTGGAGGAACGCCCCACGGAGCTCCGGATCCTGCAGCACCGCCGCGTAGTTCGACAGCCCCGCGGCCGTCGCCCGGCTGATGCCGTCCCACGTGTAGAAGGAGTACTGCACGGTCTGCAGGGTCGGGACGCCGAGAAAAAGCGCGAACACGGCGAACGCCGGAAGCACGTAGAGGTACGCCTTCCACGACCGCTTCGGGCGCCGCGAGGGCGCGGCCGACCGAGTCGCCCCGGCCGCCCGCGACCTCGCCGTCACGCGTTCGCCCGTGGTCACCCGTGCTCCTTCTTGAACGCCGCGTAGTCGGTCTGCAGGCTCGCGGTGTACTGCGCCGGAGTCATCTGACCGGCGACGAGGTTCTGCATGCCGGCCGTCATCGTGTCGTAGAACGTGCTCGTCGTGTAGTCGAGGTACGGCACGACCGAGCTCGCGGCCGAGATCTTCTCGTACTGGGTGTCGATGTCGCCCGTGAGCGTGCCCGACGGCGGGGTGTAGCCGGAGGGGAAGACCGCCGGAAGGTTGCCGGTCTTGATGAGCGTGTTCGCGGCGCTCTCGTTCGTGATGAAGTCGATGTAGGCCGCCGCGGCATTGGCGTTCTTCGTCTTCGACGTGATGGCCCAGGCGAGGCCCTCGCCGCCCTGTGTCACGGGAGCCGACGCGCCCTCGGGCGTCAGCGCGACGAAGCCCGCGTTCGAGTCGCCGAGGTCTTTGGCGACCGTCGCCTCCTGCCAGGTCCCGTCGATGAGGAAGGCCGACTTGCCCGCGCCGAACGACGACACGGCGGTGTCCTGCGAGACGCCGCTCGAGCCGGACGTCAGGTAGCCCTTCTTCGACCAGTCGGCGATGGTCTGTGCCGCCTTGACGTTCGCCGAGTCGGTCCAGCTGCCGCTCTTCAGGGTGACGAGGTCGTCGACGGCCGTGCTGCCGGCGAGGGCCGCCTGCACGACGCCGTAGAGGTGGATGCCGGGGCTCTTCTCGAGCGAGCCGTAGGAGAGCGGCAGGATGCCCTTCGCCTTCGCCGCCGCCATGTCGCTCTCGAGGTCGGCGAGGGTCTTCGGCGCCGAGACGCCGATCTGCGACAGCACCTTCTTGTTGTAGTAGACGCCCACGAGCTCGCCCGTCTGCGAGACGCCGTAGAGGTTGCCGGTCTGCCAGTCCTTGCCGTCGGACGAGAACATGTTCAGCTTGAGCAGGCTCTGCGGGTAGTAGCTGTTCCAGCCGTAGAGCTTCGCGTAGTCACTCTCGGTGCGCAGCAGACCGCCCTTCACGAACGCGCCCATGTCGGGATAGCCCTGGTTCGCCTGGACCACGTCGGGCGGGTTGTTGCCCGACAGCGCCAGCTTGAGGGTGGTCTTGAGGTCGGCGAACGAGCGCGACACGCGCTTGATGGTGATGTTCGGGTACTTCGCCTCGAAGGCCTTGTTGAGCTGCTGCTGCGCGGTGTCGATGCCGCCGTCGGTGTTCTGGTCCCACACGGTCAGCGTGATCTTGTCTTTCGTGACCGTCTTCGACACCGGGCCGGTCGAGGCGGAGGTCGAAGGGCCCGAGCCGCCCGGGGCGCAGGCGGCGAGCCCCGCCACCAGACAGGCGGCCACGCCGATGACGAGCGGTACACGACGGTGGGTGCGGTTCATCAGATCTCCTCGGGGGTGGGTGTTGCGGGAACAGCGGGTGCGTGGCTCGTCGCCCAGTCGTCGACGAACGACCAGTCGCCCTCGGGCGAGAACTCGTCGATGTGACGCAGGAGGTCGTCCGGTCGCGGGGCGCTCGCGGCGCCGCCGAGGCTCATGACCGACAGCGACGCGCACAGCCCCGCGAAGCGGAGGCGCTCCTCCATCGGCCAGCCGGTCTCGAGCACGGCCATGAACGTCGCGACGAAGACGTCGCCGGCGCCGGTGGGGTCGACCGCGGGCACGAGCACGGCGGGAACCTCGGTCAGCTCGCCGGTGCCGCTGTCGAAGGCGACGGCGCCCCTCGAGCCGCGCGTCACGACGGCGAGCTCGACGCGCTCGCCGAGGGCACGGGCGGCCGCGACGGGGTCGTCGGTGCGGGTGTAGTTCATGGCCTCGAGGTCGTTCGGCACGAACACGTCGACGTCGCAGAGGCTGTCCAGCACGTCGCTGTGCCATTCGCCGCTGGAGTCCCAGCCCACGCCGCCGACGATCGTCGTGCCGGCCGCGCGAAGGGTACGCACCCAGTCGGGCAGGGTGGCCGACACGCCGATGTGCGTCGCGGCGACGGGAGCCAGATCGGCCGGGAGGCCGAGGTCGTCGATCTTCTCCTCGTACGTGATGAAGCTGCGGTCGTGGGCGCCGGTGAGCGAGACCGTCACGGGGCTCTGGTGGCCGGGCACGACCCGGGTGCGGCTCACGTCGAGATTCGGCTCGTCGGCCAGCAGCGACCGGATGTGCATGCCGAGCACGTCGTCGCCGAACTGCGCGAGCAGGATCGTAGGAACGCCGAGCCTGGCGGAGGCCACGGCGCGATTGGCGACGCCTCCCGGCGTGACCGTGAAGGCGTCGGCGAACACCTCGGTGCCTGCCTCGGGCACGGCGACGCCCGAGAACACGACGTCGCAGAAGACGTCGCCGGCGAAGAGGAGAGGTGCGCCCTCGGATCGCTGCAGCTGCACTCGGTGACTCCGTTCGATGTGATCGACTTCGAGCACCGCAGCCGGGTGGCACGGGGCACTTCGTCAATGATGTGCACGAGTTGTGACCGTCATGTTACGCAGATGACGCACTTTTGTTAACTCTGAGCATCATTCGACGTTCAAGAACGTCAAACGTTCGCAAAGTCGATCACGCGCGGGTTAGGCTGTGGCCATGATCTTGAGAGAGCGACAGGACCGAATCATCTCGGCCCTGCGTCTGTCTGGCGCCGCGTCGGTGAAAGAGCTGGCGGAGGCGCTCGCGGTGAGCGAGGCGACGATCCGGCGCGACCTGGAGACCCTCGACGCCAACGGCGAACTCACGCGCACGTACGGCGGGGCGGTCCTGCGTCCGGGAGCAACGGTGCAGGACCCCGGCGACCCCGTCGACCAGGAGGGCCCGTTCCAGCAGGACGTCGACCTCGAGCTGAAGACCGCCGTCGCGCGGGCCGCCGCCGGCCTCGTCGTCGACGGCAGCGTCGTGATCCTCGACATCGGCACGACGACGCCGCTGATCGCCCGCGAGCTCAAGGGCCGCGACATCACGGTGATCACGAGCAACCTCGCCGTGCTCGACGAACTGCGCGACGACGAGGCGGTGCGCCTCGTGATGCTCGGCGGTGTCGTCCGTCGCAACTACCGCACGCTCGTGGGCTCGCTCACCGAGCTCGCCCTGACTCAGATCAGCGCCGACATCGTCTTCCTCAGCTGCACCGGCGTCCGCGCCTCGGGGCACGTCGTCGACAACATGGCGGTCGAGGCCCCGATCAAGCAGTCAATGATCGCCGCGGCCGACCGGGTCGTGCTGCTCGCGACCGAGAAGAAGTTCCCCGGCACCGGTGCCCTGCGCCTGTGCTCGCTCGCCGAGGTCGACGTCGTCATCACGACGCCCGGCGCGCCCGACGACACGCTCGCACTATGCCGGAACGCCGGCGGAGAGGTCACCATCGCATGAAGCTCTGCATCCTCGGAGGCGGCGGATTCCGCACTCCCTACGTCTACCAGGCGCTGCTCCGCGACCAGGGCTCGCCCCGGGTCGAGGAGGTCGCCCTCTACGACGTCGACGAGGCTCGGCTGCACACGATGGTCGCGATCCTGACGGAGCTCGCGGCGGGCTTCCCCGACGCACCTCGCCTCGTGCCGACGACGTCGCTCGAGAAGGCCGTCGAGGGCAGCGACTTCATCTTCGCGGCCATCCGCGTCGGCGGTCTCGAAGGGCGTCGCTGCGACGAGCACGTCGCCCTCGATCTGAACGTGCTGGGCCAGGAGACGACGGGGCCGGGCGGTCTCGCGTACGCGCTGCGCACCGTGCCGGTCATGGTGAACATGGCGAAGGTCATCAAAGACCTCGCCCCGAACGCGTACTTCCTCAACTTCACGAACCCGGCCGGCATCATCACCGAGGCGATGCAGAGTGTGCTCGGCGACCGCGTGCTGGGCATCTGCGACACGCCCTCCGGTCTCGGGCGCCGGGTCGCCGGGCTCCTGGGCCTGGATCACACCCGCGTGCAGATGGACTACGTCGGCCTGAACCACCTCGGGTGGATGCGTCGCGTGATGTACGACGGGCGAGACGTGCTGCCCGAGCTGCTCGCGGACGACGAGAAGCTCGGCCTCATGGAGGAGGGGCTCGTCTTCGGCACCGACTGGATCCGCACCCTCGGCGTGATCCCCAACGAGTACCTCTTCTACTACTACTTCAACCGCGACGCGGTGCGGAGCATCGTCGACAGCAGGCTGACCCGCGGCGACTTCCTCAAGGAGACCCAGGGCGCCTTCTATGAGCGGGCCGCCGCCGCCGGGAACGGCGTCGCCGACCTCTGGCGCGAGACGGTCGACGCCCGGAGCGCCAGCTACATGGCCGAGGCGAAGGGCGGAGAGCAGGGCGACCCCGCCACCGAGCGCGAGCGCGAGACCGATCCGAGCCATCAGGGCTACGCCGGCGTCGCCCTCGGCGTGATGGCCGCCATCAGCCGCAATGAGCGCGCCACGATGATCCTCAACGTCCGCAACCGCGGTGCCGTCGAGGGCATGCCGCACGACGCGGTCGTCGAGATCCCGACGACGGTCGACGCCAACGGCGTCCACCCCCTCGCCGTCGACCGTCAGCCCGAACTCGACCAGATCGGGCTCCTGCAGCAGGTGAAGGCCGTCGAGCGCCACACAATCGCCGCCGCCATGACCGGCTCCAAGAGCGAGGCGCTCAAGGCCTTCGCCCTGCACCCGCTGGTCGACTCCGTCTCGGTCGCGCGCGACCTCCTCTCGGGCTACATCGACCGGATCCCCGAGGTCGCGGCCGTCCTCACGAAGTAGCCCCGTGCGCATCATCGTCCGCGACACCGCCGTCGAGGCGGCCGAGCACGCCGCCGATCTCGTGGTCGACTCGGCTGGTGGGGTGCTGGGCCTGGCCACGGGCAGCTCCCCGCAGCCGCTGTACGCGGCGCTCGCCGCTCGGGTCGCCGACGGCAGCGTCGACTTCGGCCGCACGCGCGGGTTCGCCCTCGACGAGTACGTCGGCCTCGACCCCGCCCACCCCGAGAGCTACCACTCGATCATCGCGCGCGACGTGATCGGCCCGCTCGGGTTCTCTCCGTCGCGGGTCTTCGTGCCCGCAGGATCAGGGACCCTCGACGAGGTCGACGCCCGAGCCCTCGACTACGACGCCGCGATCGCCGCCGCCGGCGGCGTCGATGTGCAGATCCTCGGGATCGGCTCCAACGGTCACATCGGCTTCAACGAGCCCGGATCGGCCGCCGACTCCGTGACACGACGGGTCGATCTGGCGCCGTCCACGATCGCCGCGAACAGCCGCTTCTTCCGGTCGGCGGGGGAGGTGCCGGTGCAGGCCGTGACGCAGGGGATCAGCACGATCCTGCGGGCTCGCTCGATCGTGCTCGTCGCGAGCGGGGCGGCCAAGGCGCGGGCCGTGCGGGCTGCCGTCGAGGGGCCGGTGGGGGAGTCGTGCCCGGCGAGCTTCCTGCGGCTGCATGACGAGGTGACGCTCTGCCTGGACTCCGCGGCCGCGTCGCAGCTCGGCGTCGGGCTGCGGTCGGGCGCGGGCGTCGGGGCCTGACGCGACCGGCTCTCGCTGCGGCTCAGGCGTCGAGCGCGATGCCCTCGGGGACCACTGCGTCGAGCGCCGCCCACAGCTCGTCGGGCAGGGCCTGCGTCGCGGCGTCGATCGCCGCCTCGAGGCGCGGCAGCGATGACACCCCGACCACCGTCGAGTGGATGCGCCGCTCGCGGACGCTGAACTGCAGCGCCGCCGTCCCCAGCGGCACGCCGAAGTCGTCGCACACGCGCTGGAGGGCCGTGACGGTGTCGAGCACCTGCTGCGTCGCGGGCCGGTAGGCGTAGGTGCCGGCGAAGCGGGGATCGCCGGTGAGGATTCCCGCGCCGTAGGGTGCGCCGTTCGTGATGCCGACGTCCCTCGCCGTCGCCGCGTCGAACAGCGCCGACGCCGAGCGGTCGACGAGCGTCCAGCGGTTGTGCGTGATGAGCGCGTCGAACAGGTCGGTCTCGACGAAGCGCTGGAGCATGCCGACCGGGCCGCCCGAGATGCCGATTGACGACACGACGCCCTCCTCCTTCATCGTCACGAGCGCCGAGACGGGGCCGCCGTCCGCCATCGCGGCCTCGAAGCCGATGCTGTCGGGGTCGTGCAGATGCAGGACCTGGAGGTGGTCGACCCCCAGCCTCTCCAGCGTCTCGTCGAGCGACCGTCGCATCCGGTCGGCGGAGAAGTCACCCGTGGCGACGTCGCGGTCGAGCTTGGTCTGCACGACGAGACCTGCGGATCCTGCGCCCTGATCGGCCAGGGTCGCCTTCGCACGCGCGAGGCCGCGGCCCACGAGGAGCTCGCTGCGCCCTCCGCCGTAGATGTTCGACGAGTCGAGGAAGTTCACCGGGAGCGCCCTCGCCGCGAATGGCGTGGAGATCTCGGCGATGCGCTCGTCGCCCTCGGTCTCCGTCTCGCCGTCGCGGGTCGCGCCCCAGGATCCGGAGCCGATGCAGAGCGGGGTGACGTCATAGCCGGTGCGGCCGTAGCGGCGGGTGGGGAGGTCGGTCATGGATCGAGTATCGACCCGGGTGTGCGCCTGCGCCCGACCCGCACTCGGTACGCTCGAGGCATGACGCCTGAACAGCTGTGCACCGCCGTCGTTGCACGACTCACCGAGATCACCCCCTTCATCGCCCCGACCGTCTCGCACACCGAGCAGTCGGGCGACTCGACGGACTGGCTCGTGCAGACCGCGATCGACTTCGAGACCGGCATCATGGCCTACACGGAGGACGGCCGGTGGCGGGTCGGCCTGGCGCAGGTCGAGGAGGACCGCGGGCTCACACAGGGCGACCTCGACGCCGGCATCGCCGCGGAAGACACCGACGCGGCGGCGAACTTCATCATCATGAGCGCCCTCCGCTACTACCGCGGAGAACTCCTGCCGCCGCGCGCGCCCGACGCCGAGGATCGCGCGGCGATCCTGGCCGAGATCGTCGCCCAGCTGGAGGCGTCGGCGCCCGGCGACGAGGCGTAGCGCGCCGTCACGCCCGCCGGCGTCGGGTGAAGTAGACGACCGAAGGCACGTACGCCAGGCCGAGCAGGCCGCTCGCCACGAGGAGCGTGATGTCGAGGCCGTTCGTCTGTGCGCCGGTTAGAAGGGCGATCAGCCGTACGACGAAGACGGCCCACCACACTCCGCCGATGATCGCCGAGGCGACGAGGCTCCTGCCGCTCACCCACCACGGCGGCTTCGGCTGAGTCGCGGGGGCCTCGGGCGCTGGATCCGGCGCAAAGCCGAGCCTCTCGAATCCGTCCGGCGCCTCGTCGTCCCCGCCCATGCCACGAACCTAGGCTTGCGGATATAGACGTACTCGCCAATCTCAGTGATATAAGAACACTGAGTACCAAGGGAGTTACTTCTATGACGGCTTACCGACGAATTCGCATCGATTCAGGAGCGCTCTTTGTCGCCCTCCTGCTCGCGGTTCCCGTGCCGCTCTCGGCTGCCGCGTCGCCTGCTGAGCACGCGCATCCGGCGACGGCTATTTCGCCTAGTCCTCGTGGCGGTGGGGTGTTCGCTGACAATCTCGACCTCTCTGCCGAAGAGATCAACTCGCGATTCGCGCAGATAGATGGTGATTACGCCGTGGGCCAACGATTCAGTCCTGTCGACGAAGAGTTCGTCACGATGTACGCGACGCCGATCGACGCCGCCGCAGAATCGGGCATCGGCATTAACAAGACGCTCGCGTTCTCGAAGTCACGGACGAGCGGTGGAGTGACGGGGGCGATCTCGGGGTCACTGAGCACAGACGGCAGCGGTCCCGTGACGCACCGCTACGCCGTGAGCGTCAAAGCCACGAGCAGCGCCAAGGCGACGAAGATGAAGATCCAGGCGGAAATTCGTTCGTACGGTGTGATCGGCAGCGGCGGGCTCGGGCTGACCTATTCGGCGAGCCCGAGCGTCACGACGACGGCGCACTCGTACAGTTTCAGCCGCTCGGGCTCGTACACATCCGTCGCGGTCTACGACACGATAAGCGCCTCCGCGACGATCTACTCATCCGGTGGCTCGTTCTCGGTGACGAGCTGAGGCGGCGCGGTGCTAGTCGATTTCTCGTGGGTGGGACTCCTGCTGAACCTGATCATCCTCGGTGCAGTCGGGGCTGCAATCGCGCTGCCTGTGCGGTCGGGATTGCGGCGTCGTGACGAGCGTGTGCGCGCGGCCGCCATCGCGAGCGAGCGCGAGCGGGAGCGCGCAGCGGGTGAGGGCTGACGGGTCAGTCGAAGTCGGTGCCGCGGCTCGCGGACTCCCAGACGTCGACCTCGGCGCGCAGCGCATCGAGCGCCGCGCGGAAGCCCGTCGACGCATCGTTGCCGAGGACCAGCATGTACGGGGTCTCGGGCGACTCCACGGCGTCGATCAGCACTCGGGCGGCCTTCGCCGGGTCGCCGGGCTGCGTGCCGTGGACCGTGTCGTGCTCCTTGCGACGTCGACCCGCGGTATCGGCGTAGTCGGCGATCGGAGTGGCCGACTGAGTGAGCGAGCGCCCGGCGAAGTCGGTGCGGAATCCGCCCGGCTCGACCACCATCGCGGCGATCCCGAGCGGTGCGACCTCCTTGCGGAGCGACAGGGTCAGCGCCTCGATCGCCGCCTTCACCGCGGCGTAGTAGCCGGACCCCTCGGGCGACAGGCGAGCGCCGATCGACGAGAGGTTGACGATCGTCCCGGAGCGACGGGCGCGCATCGCCGGCAGCACCGCCTTGATCATGCGGACGCTCCCGTACAGGTGCGTGTCGAACAGGCGCTGCACGTCGTCGTCCACGCCCTCCTCGACGGCGGCGCGATAGCCGTAGCCGGCGTTGTTCACGAGCACGTCGACCTGGCCGAAGCGCTCGACCGCGGCGGCGACGGCGGCATCGACCTGCATCTGGTCGGTGACGTCGAGGGCGGCGGCCAGCGCGGTGTCGGGGTAACGCGTCGCGAAGTCGGCGACGGCCGAGGCGTCGCGCGCGGTCACGACGACGTTGTCGCCCCGCTCGAGGACCGCGTCGGCGAAGGCGCGGCCGAGGCCGGTCGAGCATCCTGTGATCAGCCAGGTGGACATGTGGTGACTCCTATCGTGGTCGGTCGCTGCCCACGCTACGAGCGTCGACCCCGACGTGAGAGGTACGGTCGGTGCCCCTCCCGGCCGGGCCGCCGAGACACCCCCGATCCGACCGTTCAGGGCGCAGGAGCGCCGAATCCCGTCGGGTCGAGGGTGTCTCGGCGCGCATGCCCCGCGGGGACGGGCGTGACGGTGAACGAGTCGAGGGTGCGGAGCGCCTCGCGCACGTGCTCTTCGGCGTGGTCGGCGGTGTGGTCGGCGTCGTGCAGGTCGGCGGCGGCGACTTCGATCGTGGCCGAACCCGTGAGCCGGTGGCCGATCCAGCGGAGCCGCACGTCGCGCACTGCCGACACGCCGTCGACGCGCTCGATGGCGTGCTCGACGCGCTCGACGAGCGCCGGATCGACGGCGTCCATGAGGCGGGCTCCGATCGACTTCACGGTGCCCCAGAGCAGCAACAGTATCGAGATCGCGATCAGCAGACCGATGATCGGATCGGCGAGCGGGAACCCGAGGAGGACGCCGATCGCCCCGAGCACCACGGACAGGGAGGTGAAGCCGTCGAGCCGGGCGTGGACGCCGTCGGCCACGAGGGCGGCGCTGCCGATCCTGCGCCCCACCCGGATCCGGTAGATCGCGACGAGCTCGTTGCCGGCGAACCCGATGAGGCCCGCGGCGATCAGCCAGCCCGCGTTGTCGACCGGGCGCGGATGGATGAAGCGGTCGACGGCCTCGACTCCCGCGACGACGGCGGAGAGGGCGACCACGAGCACGATGAACATGCCGGCCAGATCTTCGGCGCGGCCGTAGCCGTAGGTGTAGCGGCGGTTCGCCACGCGGCGCCCCAGGACGAAGGCGATCCACAGCGGGACAGCCGTCAGGGCGTCGGCGAAGTTGTGGATCGTGTCGGCGAGCAGGGCGACCGATCCGGTGAGGGCGACGAAGGCGGCCTGGAGAATGGTCGTGCCGAGGAGCACGAACATGCTGATCTTGAGCGCCCGGACCCCGGCGGTGCTCGCCTCCATGGCGTCGTCGATGGAGTCGGCGGAGTCGTGGGTGTGCGGGACGAGCAGATCGTAGAGGAAGCCTTTCACGCCGCCGTGGGGTGGGTGTGCGGGTGGTCGTCGTCGGCGTGGTCGTGCGCGTGCGGGAGGCCGCCGTGGTCGTGCGTGTGCGCGTGGGGGAGGTCGCCGTGGTCGTGCGTGTGCGCGTGGGGGTGGACGGGGCCGGGGGTGTCGGTGGGGGAGGTGTGGCCCTGCTCCTGCGACCCGGTCATGCGCCTGTCTGCTGCGTGCGGTGGTGCGAGGCTGTTCCGACCACGTGCTCGGCCTGCTTGACGGCGTCGACGACGAGCTCGGAGGCGTGCTCGTCGGTGAGCCGGTAGAACACTGTGGTGCCTTCGCGGCGCGTCGAGACCATGCGGGCCAGGCGGAGTTTCGCGAGGTGCTGCGAGACCGCCGCGGGGCTCTTGTCGACGACGTCGGCGAGGTGGTTCACGCTCATCTCGCCGGAGGAACGGAGCGCCAGGATGATGCGCACCCGCGTGGCGTCGGCGAGCATCGCGAAGACCTCGACGGCGAGTTCGACGTACTCGGATTCGGGGTCGAGCCCGCATACTTCCGTATCTAAGTGCATACGCAGATTCTTCAGGAGATCGGCCTCGTCGTCAATCGACAGTGCTGCGCGCGCGGGTGCGCCCCGCTGTACGGAGCGGGGCGCCGGCTATTGCTAGCCGCGGACGACGTCGAGAGCGAGCGAGGCCACGGTGGCGAGCATCGTCACCACGGCAACCCAGTCGACCTCGGGTCGCTGATGCTCGTCACGTTCGCACACGACGGCACCACCTCCCTCGATGATCGCGCCGACGAACACGAGAAGCGGGAGGCCTGGGGCGGTCGCCGGGTCGCGTGACATGTTGCACGCGGAACCCGGATCGGCCTAAACTGTCCGAGCAGGTGGCTCGGACAATTTGGCTGTCCCAGGCTTTCCACTCGGAAGGCAACCTCGAAGCCCAGGCTTGTTGTGGCAGGCCTGGGCTTCAATTTTGCCCTGGAGCGGCTCGAGTCGGCGTCGTTCTCGAGCCCTCCACTCGCGAGCCTAGCGCATTCTGATACTGAAATATCATCGATTTTAGGCGGGGTTGCCGCCGCCCATACTCCAGTCGGGCTTGCCGCCGGCCGCGTTGGACGTGACGCTCGTGCCGAGGATGATGAAGCGCGCCTCGGTGGCGGACATAGGGCAGTGCTCGACGCCCCGAGGCACGACGAACACGTCGCCCGCGCTCATCACGACGTCGCGGTCGCGCAGCTGCACGGTGAGGTCGCCGTCGATCACGATGAAGGTCTCGTCCTGGTCGTCGTGCGAGTGCCAGCGCGTCGATCCGGTGCCCTTCGCCACCTTGATGAGCGTGCCGTTCGCCTCGGCGAGCACCCGCTGCGACCAGAACTCGGTGAGCCCGTCGAGGGCGTCGGTGAAGCTGACCTTGTCGTCCATCGGGCCAGCCTGCAGGGTCGCAGGAGCAGCGGCAAGGTCCGATCGGTACACCGTGGACCGCATTCCGACCCTTCGGGAGGAAGACGTTCCTCCCCGGCGTGCGACCGCGGAAGGTGGCGTCGCGTTGGGGAGGAGTTTCGGCGGCGGCTCCCTCCTGGACGTCGCCGAGTTCCTCCCGAGTGGCGCCGCGTGGGCGCTCCACCACCGTTCGGGAGGAAGAAAGCCCTCCCAAGCGGCCCACGAGCCGTGGGCCTGGCTTCACCGCGATGAACCGCACGCACCTCCTTCTCGTGTCTCCACAGAAAGGCCCCGACGGCGGGGCCGGAGCGGAAGAAGGCACGTCATGACCGGAACCACACTTCGCACGCTGCGCATCGTCAGCGGCATCGTCCTGCTCGCGGTGGGGCTGATCCACCTGTTCCTCGTGTTCGACGGGGTCGGCGGCACCCTCGGCGTGCTCTTCATCCTGAACGCGATCGCCGGGGTGGTGCTCGGGGTCGGTGTGCTGGCGGCTCGGGGTGGGCTGCTGAGGGCGGCGCTGCTCCTGGGCCTGGCCTTCGACGTCGTCAGCCTGCTGGCCCTTCTGCTGGCCCTCACGGTCGGCCTGTTCGGCATCACCGAGGTCTGGACCTTCACGCTGGTGCCCGAGACGGTGCTGATCGAGGCGATCGGCGTCGTCGTGCTGGCGATCACCGCCGGGCTGGGCCTTCGCCGCACGCAGACGGTCTGATCGGGTTCGGTCAGGGCGCAGGAGCAGGGGCACCCGCCCCCGGCGACAGCCGCGCCCCCAGACGCGGCGAGACACCCCCGACCCGACGCCGCGGCGGCCTCTGGGGCTCCGCCGCGTCGGGTCGAGGGTGTCTCGCCGTCCCGCCGGAAGCGGCGGTCAGCCGTCGGAGCCGTGGCCCGAGCCGCCGTGGTCGTCGCCCGCCGGGTCGTCGTGACCGCCGCGACCCGATGAGCCGGAGCTGCCGGAGCCGGAGCTGCCGGAGCCGGAGCCGCTCGAGCCCGAGCCGTGGCTCGACGAGACGCTCGCACCGGAGCCGCCCCGCGACGCGCCGCCGCGGTCGTCGGTGCCGGGGGCGTGCACGCCGTGGTCGTCCGCGACGGAGGGCGCGGGCGACGGCACGGTGGCGGGGGCCGAGGGCGAAGCGGCGGGAGCGACCGGCGCCGTCGTGGCGTGAGGCGCTCCGTGGTTGTGGTGGTGGACGGCCTCGGGGCCGGTCCGCAGGCCCCCGTGGTCGTCGGCGACCGGCGCCGGCGCTGCCGTGCCCGTGACGACGGGGGAAGCCGTCGCGGGAGCGGTGCGGGTGTCGTGCGTGGCGGGGTCGTCGGCGCCCTGCGAGGCGAAGGCGACGCCGGCCGAGCCGAGGACGAGTGCGGCTGCGGCACCCGAGGCCGCGATCCAGCGGGTGGTGCGTGTGATCATGATGTTCCTCCCGGTGCGGCCCTCCTGTGGGTCGCTGTCGATGGAAGAACTGTCGCTCGGGGGTGCTGAAGCGGCCCTGAAGCCCGCTGAAGATCCGTTCAGCGAGGCTCGCGGCCGTCCGCCGGGAGCTCGACCACGAAGCGGGCGCCGCCGAGCGGCGAGGACTCGACGTGGACGCGGCCGCCGTGCGAGGTGACGATCCCGCGCACGATGGCAAGGCCGAGCCCCGACCCTCCGGCCTCGCGCGCCCGGGCCTCGTCGAGGCGAACGAAGCGCTCGAACACGCGCTCGAGTTCGGACTCGGCGATGCCGGAGCCGTCGTCGTCGACCGTGAGCACGGCGCGGCCGTCGGGCCCCTGGGTCAGGGAGAGCGCGATGGCCGACGAGGCGTGGCGGGCGGCGTTGTCGGCGAGGTTCCGGACCACCTGGGCCAGGAGGCCCTCGTCACCGAGCACGCGTGCGGGGCCGAGGTGAGACGTGTCGACGGCGAGCTCACCGCCTGCACGGAGCCTCACGGCCTCGGCTCCGACGAGGTCGTCGAGGTCGACGTCGGCCGCCGCGCGAGCCAGCGCGCCCTCGTCGGACTTCGCCAGGATCAGCATCGCGCTGACCAGGTCGGCCAGCCGCGCCCCCTCGGCGAGCACCGTGTCGGCGAGTCGTTCGGGCGGCAGCCGGTCGGGGTAGGACTTCGACAGCTCGGCGTGCTGCCGCATCACCGCGAGCGGCGAGCGCAGCTCGTGCGACGCGTCCGACACGAACCGGCGCTGTGCCGCAGCCGAGGCGTCGAGGCGATCGAGCATGCCGTTGAGGGTGGCTGCGAGACGCGACACCTCGTCCGAGCCGCCCGGATCGTCCACCCGCTCGGACAGATGCGCCGCCGAGATCCCGGCGACGCGGGCACGCAGCCTCTCCACCGGGCGCAGCGCCCTCCCCACCACGAGCCAGGTCGTGATCGCCATGACTCCGAGGAGGGTGGGCACCGCGGCGGCGAGAGTGGCGCGGGTCGCGCCGGTGGTCGCGTCGAGGGACGTGGTCGACAGCGCGGCGACCACGAGGTACTCCGAGGCGGTGGGCGCAGGATCGGCGACAGCCGACGAGCGCCCCGCACCTCCGCCGAGAAACCCGGCGAACCCGTCCCCGAGGCCCGAGCCGCCGCCGGAGCCGCCGCCGCTGCCTCCGCCCGAGCTGCCTCCGCCCGAGCTGCCGCCGGACGAGCCGCGGCCGCTCCCGCCGCCGCCGGAGCCGCCGGTGTCGTCGGCCCCGCCCCCGGACGTTGAGCCCGACGGGCGTGAGGCGCCCCCGTGGTCGTCGGGCGGGGTGGACGACGAGGGAGCGGTCGGGCTGCCCGATCCTGCGCCCCCGTGGTCGTCGTGCGGGGTGACGGTGATGGTCGGCGCGGGCGTGGAGCGATCGACGGCGCCGCTCGAGGCGACGAGGTACGCCGTGGGGCCCAGGCGAAGCGATGATCCCGGCGTGCGGTCGGCCTGGCGCGTGTAGGCGCGGACCGCCGCGGGGTCGCCCCCGGTCGCGATTATCTCGTGCGTCGCAGCCGTCTCGACCACGACGAAGCCGTCGTCGCCGACCGAGGCGCGTGCGACGGAGACGGCGTCGGGAGGAGTGGCTCCTGCTTCGAGCTGCGCGAGCACCCGGTCGGCGGCCGACGACGCCCGCGACGCCAGACCCTGGTGCAGCACCGCGCTCTGCACGGCGGCGAGCACGACGGCCGCCACCAGGAGCGTGACGCCGACGATCGCGACGGCCGAGAGGGTGATGCGCAGGCGCAGCGACCCGCGGCGGCGGCGACGGCTCGCAGGAGCGCCGGGCGCGGTCACGTCACCCTCCGTCGGCGGCGAGCCGGTAGCCCGCCCCGCGCACGGTCTGGATCGCGTCGCGATCGAACGGCCGGTCGACCTTGTTTCGAAGGTGCCGGACATAGACCTCGACGATGTTGTCGTCGCCGTCGAAGTCGTCGTTCCACACGCCTCCGAGGATCGACCGCTTCGTCACGACATCGCCCGGCCGGCGCAGCAGGTACTCCATCACGGCGAACTCGCGCGCGGTCAGGTCGATGGGCGTCTCGCCTCGCCAGAGGCGACGGGCCGCAGGATCCAGGCGGAGGTCGCCCGCGGTGAGCTCGGTCGGCCTCTCCCTCGCTCCCCGCCGCACGAGGGCCCGGATGTGCGCGAGCAGCACGGCGAACGAGAACGGCTTCGTCAGGTAGTCGTCGGCGCCGGTGTCGAGCCCCTCGACCTGATCCCACTCGCCGTCCTTCGCGGTGAGCATGACGATGGGCACCCAGTTGCCCTCGGCGCGGAGAGCCCGGCAGACGGCGTAGCCCGACATCCCCGGCAGCATGACGTCGAGGACGATGAGGTCGAATGGGTTCTCCTGCGCCATCCACAGGCCGTCGACGCCGTTGCTCGCGACGTCGACGGCGAAGCCCTCCGCCTCGAGCCCGATCCGGAGGCCGTCGGCGAGTCCGGGCTGGTCGTCGACCACGAGCACGCGCATGCCGTGTGCACGAGACCGGGGCCGAAAAGGTTCAATCGGCGGATGCCCTGCCGCAATTCGCGACCGTTGCGGGCCGCCCGTCACACCTGTTACCGCGTTCATGCCGCTCGGCGGCCGCGCCGGTCGCGAAATGCGACAGGGGGGGGCGGGCGGGCGGGCGAAGCCGCGAGTGAGGCGCGCCTAAAACGACATGTGTCGTAGACGAACCCGGGTGGCGGACGGAAGGGTGGTGGCCGTGCCTGCTCCTCTGATCCGCCGCATCGTGCTCTGCCTCGCCCTCGCGACCCCCGCGATCGTCTTCCGTCTCACCGGCTTCGCGCCGAACCCCGTGCTCGACCTCGTCGTCTTCGGCACTGCCGTCGTCGCCGCGTCGTTCATGCTCGCCTGGGCCGCCGAGGCCGCCCAGAAGGACATCTCCGGAGCGCTGGCGATCGCGATCCTGGCGCTCATCGCCGTGCTGCCCGAGTACGCCGTCGACCTCTACTACGCGTTCCGCTCGGGCTCCGACCCGGCGTACGAGCAGTTCGCCGCGGCGAACATGACCGGGTCGAACCGTCTGCTGCTCGGCTTCGGCTGGCCCCTCGTCGTCCTCGTGTCGCTGGCCGTCGCGCGCCGCGCGCTGCGGGGTCGTGCCAGTGGGGCTCTGCCGGGCGAGAAGGCGCGGATCCTGCACCTGCCGCAGACCAGCCGCCTCGACATCGGCGTGCTCGCGATCGTGTCGGTGCTGGCGTTCGCGATCCCGGCGATGGGGCACATCGCGATCTGGTTCGGAGTGCTCCTGATCGCGGTCTTCGCCGCCTACCTCTGGCGGGCCGGGCGGGTCGCCGACGACGGCGAGCCCGAGGAGTTCGTCGGTCAGGCCGCGAACATCGCGAATCTCCCGACTCTGGCGCGCCGCTGGACCTTCACCGGCATGTTCGTCGTGTCGGCCGCGATCATCCTGTCGAGCGCCGAGCCGTTCGCCAACGCGCTCGTCGACTCGGGCCGGTCGCTCGGGGTCGACAGCTTCTTCCTCGTGCAGTGGCTGGCGCCGCTCGCGTCGGAGGCGCCGGAGTTCATCGTGGCCGTGCTGTTCGCTTTGCGCGGCCAGGGCGCTGCCGCCATCGGAACCCTGATCGCGTCGAAGATCAACCAGTGGACCCTGCTCGTCGGCTCGCTGCCGCTGGCTCACTTCGTCGGCGGAGGCGGCGCCGCGCTGCCCCTCGACGGCCGTCAGCTCGAGGAGTTCGTGCTCACCGCGTCGCAGACGCTGCTCGGCGTCGCGATCATCATCAGCCTGCGCTTCTCGCGGTCGGCCGCCCTCGCGCTGGTGGCGCTGTTCGCGCTGCAGTTCGCGGTCACCGGCGAGACGGGGCGCTACGTGCTGAGCGCCGTGCACGTCGCCGCGGCGATCGCGCTGCTCGTGGTTCGCCGACGCGACATCGTGCCGACGATCACGGCTCCGTTCCGTCGCGAACCCACATCGCGTTCGCTGCCGGGAACGCCAGCTCCGTCCGTGTCGTCGGAGTCGGCGCCGACGCAGGAGCCCGCTCCGACCCGCCGATGACGATCGTCATCGAGCCGGCGAAGTCGTGCCGGGCCTCGACCGTGATGCGCGTGCCGACGCCGATCGTGAGCCCGGCGAGGTAGCGGAGCAGCTCCGGCTCGTGGTCGGAGACGCGGGCCACGACGACGGTGCGGCCCGGCTCGACGTCGCGCAGCCGCCTGCCCTCGGGGTGGGTGCTACCCGGGCGGGGGATCGGATCGCCATGGGGATCGTGGTCGGGGTATCCGAGCTCCTGGTCGATGACGGCCAGGAGCCGGTCGGACACGGCGTGCTCGAGCACCTCGGCCTCGTCGTGCACTTCGTCCCAGCCGTAGCCGAGATGCTCGACGAGGAAGGTCTCGAGAAGGCGGTGCCGTCTCACGACGTCGGCGCCCAGGGTGCGGCCGGCGTCGGTGAGGGTGGCGCGGCCGTAGGGCTCGTAGTCGATGAGGCCCTCGCGGGCGAGGCGGCGCAGGTTGCCCGACACGGTCGGGGCGGCGACGCCGAGCCGAGCGGCTATCTCGTTGGTGGTGGGGGAGTCGCCGGCCCACTCCTCGGCGTTCCAGAGGATCTTGACGTAATCCTCGGCCATCGTGCCGAATCCGTCCTGCGCCATGCTCCGAGCCTACGGGCGACGCGCGACGGGCGGCGGCGGGCGAGCCAGAGCACATCGCGACCGAACGACTCGACGAGCAGGGAGAGCGCCAGCGCGACGAGCACGACGTCGAGCCCGGGCAGCAGCCGCGATGCCGCCACCGCGAGGGCGACCCCCTGCGCGGCGGCGGCGACCTTCCGCCAGTACCGGAACGGCAGCGGCGCGCCCATCCACGGCAGCAGCCAGGACGCCGCGACGAACGCGTATCGCATCAGGCCGATCGCGAGCACCCACGGCCCGAGGTCGCGGGCGACGTCGACGCTCAGCACGAGCAGAAGGAAGGCGTCGACCTCCATGTCGTAGCGCGCGCCCAGCTCGCTCACGGTGCCGGTCCGCCGCGCCACCCACCCGTCGAGGCCGTCGAGCAGCAGCGCGGGGACCACCACGGCCAGCAGGATCGGGGGCGCCACCGGCACCACCATCCCCGCCCCCACGAGGCCCGTCGTTCCCGCCCCCAGCAGGGCACGCACGCTGGTCACGGTGTTCGCCGCGCCCAGCCGCCGGGCGCCCCGCCGCCGCAGTCCGCGGGTGAGAAGGAGGCCGGCGACGGCGACGCACGTCGCGGCGGCGACCGCCCCGACGACCAGGGCGATCGCGCCCGATCCCGTGTGAACCATGCCCGCCTCCGTCTCGTGTCCCTGCTATCACCACGCTGTGCAGCCGCCGAAGGTTCACACGGCAGGCGCGATCGAGGGGAGGAAGACGATGACGCAGACGGCCACCGCATTCGTCGTCGACGCGCCCGGCCGAGGCTCGCTCCAGACGGTCGAGCTGCCGGATCCTGCGCCCGGCGACGTGGTCGTGCGCACCCTCTGGACCGGCATCAGCCGCGGCACCGAGACGACGGTGTTCACCGGGCGCGTGCCCGAGAGCGAGCGCGAGCGCATGCGGGCGCCGTTCCAGCGCGGCGAGTTCCCGGGCCCCGTGATGTACGGCTACCTGAACGTCGGCGTCGTCGAGCAGGGGCCGGCCGCGCTGATGGGCCGCGAAGTGTTCTGCCTCTCTCCGCACCAGTCGCGGTACGTCGTGCCCGCTTCCGGCGTGCTGCCGCTGCCCGACGGCGTGCCGGCGCGACGGGCCGTCCTGGCGGGCGCGGTGGAGACCGCGGTGACCGTGCTCTGGGACGCCGAACCGCTGGTCGGAGACCGGATCGCCGTGATCGGGGGCGGGATGATCGGGGCGGCGATCTGCCGGCTCCTGCGTGCTCTGCCCGGGGTCGAGGTCACTCTCGTCGACGTCGACGAGTCGAAGCGCGACCTGGCCCGATCGCTCGGCGTGGGGTTCGCGACGCCCGACGACGCGCCCGCCGGCCAGGACATTGTGATCAACGCCAGCGGCTCCGGCGACGGCCTGCAGCTGGGCCTGCGCCTCGTCGCCGACGAGGGCGAGGTGATCGAGGCGAGCTGGTACGGCGACCGCGAGGTCACGCTGCGCCTCGGCGAGGACTTCCACTCCCGCCGCCTCAGCATCCGCGCGAGCCAGGTCGGGCGGGTGCCCGCGCGGCGTCGGGGGAGCCGGTCGACGCGCGATCGGCTGGCTCTCGCTCTGCTCCTGCTGCGCGACCCGGCCTTCGACACGCTGCTCACCGGCACGAGCGGGTGGCAGGAGCTGCCCGACGCCCTCGCGGCACTCGCCTCCGGGCGCCTGAACGCCCTCTGCCACACGATCGACTGGAGTGCTCCGTGAGCTTCACCGTCACCGTCCGCGACCACATGATGATCGCCCACAGCTTCACCGGCGAGGCGTTCGGCCCCGCCCAGCGACTGCACGGCGCCACCTTCGTCGTCGACGCGTCGTTCGGCGCCGCCGATCTCGACGCCGACGGGGTGGTCGTCGACATCGGCTGGGCTTCCGCCGCGCTCGCGGGAGTCGTCGGAGTGCTGAGCTACCGCAACCTCGACGACGAGCCGCTCTTCACCGGCGTGAACACGACCACCGAGGTGCTCTGCCGCCACGTCGCCGACCGGCTGGCCGACGCGCTCGACGAGGTCGGCGACTCGCGGGTCGAGACGGTCGCCGTCACGCTGCACGAGTCGCACGTCGCGTGGGCGAGCTATTCGAGGGCGCGGAGGGTGGCGCGATGAGCGGCATGGTGAGTTTTTCGGACTCCATCGCCTTCGTCGTCCCGGCGACGATCGACGACGACGAGCGCGTGAGCGGCGGGAACCTCTACGACCGCCGCCTCCGCGACGGGCTGCGGGCGGCAGGGCTGCGCGTCGAAACGGTCGCCGTCGACGCGGAAGGCGCGGCGGCGGCCGTGCGGGGTCTGCGGGGCGGGCGGACGGTGATCGTCGACGGGCTCGCCGGCTCCTGGGCCCCGGCCCATCTCGTCGAGCTGACGCGCCGGGCGCACGTGATCGTGCTCGCGCACATGCTGCCGCACACCCCGGCCGAGTGGACGGCGTTCTGCGTCGCCGACGGAGTCGTCGCGACGAGCGAGTGGACGAGGGCGGCCCTCGTCGCCCACGGGGTCCGGCGCGAACGCGTCTCGGTCGCTCGCCCGGGCGTCGACGAGCGGCACCGGCTCGCGGCGACGACCGCGCTGTCGCCGGGCGGCGGCCGCCTGCTGTGCGTCGGGACGCTCGCCGAGCACAAGGGGCAGCACGCGCTCGTGGCGGCCCTCGGCACGCTCGGAGACGTCGCCGGCTGGACCCTCGAGGTCGCAGGATCCGCCGACACCGACCCCGCGTACGCCTCCTCGCTCGTCACCGCCGCCCTCGCAACCGCGATCGCCGACCGGCTCACGTTCTCGGGCGTCGTCACGGGCCCTGCCCTCGACCGCGCGTACGACCGAGCCGACCTCGTCGTCGCGCCGTCGCTCTCCGAGAGCTACGGCATGGCCGTCGCCGAGGCGCAGGCTCGGGGCATCCCCGTGCTCGTCAGCGACGCCGGAGGCCTGGTCGAAGCGGCTCGGCATGCCGACGCGGCCCTGCGCGTGCCCGCGGGCGACGTGCCCGCCCTCGCGGCGGCGCTCCGGCGCTGGCTCGGCGATCGGGATCTCCGCGACGCGCTCGCCGCCGGCGCGCGAGACCGCCGTCACGAGGCTCGCGCGTGGGACGACACCGTCTCCGACGTCGTACGGGCGCTGCCCCGCGTCGCGCGAGGCGCCCGGGACGAGGTGCCGGCATGACCGAGACCGCCCACGCCTCCGCCGACTGGCTCGCCCTCCGCGAGCCCGAGGACGCCCGCGCGCGCTCGACCGACCTCGCCCGCGCGGCCGCCGACCTGGTCCGCGGCGGGGGAGTCGTGCACGACCTCGGCAGCGGCACCGGATCGATGATGCGCTGGCTGGCGCCGCAGATCGACGGCGAGCAGACCTGGATCCTGCACGACGCCGACGAGCCGCTCCTGCGCCGAGCCCTGCACGAGCCGCGCCCGCTCGGGCGCCGAGGCCAGCGGGTCGCCGCCCACGGCGAGCTGGGGCTGCTGTCGCGACTCGAGGCCGCCGACCTGCGCGGGGCCCGGCTGGTCACCGCGTCCGCGCTCCTCGACGTGCTCACCGTCGCCGATCTCCGCGCGATCGTCGACGCCCTCGTCGGCGCGGGCGTGCCGGCGTTCCTCAGCCTGAGCGTCACAGGGAGGGTGGAGCAGGAGCCCCCGCACGCCGCCGACCCCCAGTTCGAGCGGGCGTTCGCCGACCACCAGCGCCGCGACGTCGCCGGGCGCAGGTTCGCCGGCCCCGACGCCGCCGACCTCACGCGGCACCTCGTCACCGAGGCGGGGTGGCAGGTCGACTCCGCCTCGACGTTCTGGCGGCTCGACGCGAGGCAGCCGCAGCTGCTGTCCGAGTGGCTCGACGGCTGGCTCGGGGCCGCGCTCGAGCAGGAGCCGGCGCTCGCGACGACCGCGCCGGGTTACGCCGACCTGCGGCGCGGCCAGGCAGCCCGGGGCGAGCTGTCGGCGGTCGTCCACCACGTCGACCTCCTCGCGAGGCCGCGATGAGCGGGGCGGCGGTGCGTCTGCAGGCGGCGGCGCGTCCCGCGCGGACGCCTCTCTGGCGGAGACTGCTCGGCCCCGCGGTCGGGGTCGCGATCCTGCTCGCCCTGGCCCTGAAGGTCGGCGGCACGCCGTTCGAGCGCGGTCTCGCCGGGGTCTCGCCGACGACCGTCGTGGTCGCGCTCGCCCTGACGGCGGTCTCGACCGCCGCCGCCTCGTGGCGCTGGGCGGCGGTGTCGCAGAGGCTCGGCGTCGACCTCGGCTGGCGCCGCGCCGTCCTGCTCTACTACCGGTCGCAGTTCGTCAACGCCGTGCTGCCCGGCGGCGTCGTCGGCGACGTGCAGCGCGCCGTCGACGAGCGTCGCAGGGCCGGCCGGGCTGCCGAAACCGGCGGACGACGGGTGCCCGTGCCCGAGGCCGACGGGCGCGCCGACGCGATCCGGGCGGTCGCGATCGAGCGTGTCGCGGGCCAGGTCGTCCAGATCGTCATGGCGGCGGTCGCAGCCGTCGCCGTCGTCGCCTGGGGTGGCGGATCGCTGCCCGCGGCGCCGGGCGGATTGCTCGCGGCACCGGGCCTCTTGCTCGCGGCGCTGGCCGTCGCCGTGGCCGGGATCGCGGCCGCCGGTGCTGTGGCCGTGGCGACGAGCGGGCGGGTGCGGGGAGCTCTCGCGAGAGAGCTGGCGCGGGTGCGGGCGGCTCTCGCCGATCCTGCGACCGTGGCCGTCGTCGCACTGAGCTCGGGAGTCGTCGTGGCCTGCCACGCCGCCACGTTCGCCGTCGCAGCCCGCGCCGTCGGTGTGCGGGCCCCGACGCCCGTGGTCGTGGCTCTCGCGCTCGCCGTGCTCGTCGCCTCGGCCGTGCCCGTCAACATCGGCGGATGGGGGCCACGCGAGGGCGCATCGGCCGGCCTCTTCGCCCTCGCCGGTCTGGGTGACGGCGCCGGCGTCGCCGCGTCGACGCTGTTCGGGGTGCTGGCCCTGCTGTCGGTGGCGCCGGGGGCCGTCGCCCTCGTGGCTCTGCACCTGCGTGCTCACGGCGAGCGACGGTCGGACGCCGAAGCGCCCGCGGCACCGGCTTCCTCCGCCGCCCGTGCCGCCGCGACGTCCGCCACCGGGGGCACACGCTCGTGACGACCCCGTACACCGTGCTCAGCTGCGCCGTCTCGCTCGACGGCTACCTCGACACCGCCGCGCCGCCCCGCCTGATCCTCTCGAACGCGGCCGACCTCGACCGGGTCGACGAGGTGCGCTCGACCAGCGACGCGATCCTCGTCGGCGCCAGGACCGTCCGGCTCGACAACCCGCGCCTCCTCGTCCGGAGCGCGGCCCGTCGAGCGCGACGCCTCGCCGAGGGCTCCCCGGCCACGCCGCTCAAGGTCACCGTCACGCGCAGCGGGGACCTCGATCCCGACGCCGCCTTCTTCGCCGACGACGGTGCGCGGAAGCTGGTCTACTGCCCAGGATCCGAGACGTCGCGCATCCGCCGCCTCCTCGGCCGTCGCGCCGCCGTCGTCGGACTCGGCCGTACGGTCGCGCCTCGGGCGCTGGCGGCGGACCTCGCCGATCGCGGAGTCGAGCGCCTCATGGTCGAGGGCGGCGGCACGACGTTGCGGCAGTTCCTCGCCGGCGGCGTCGCCGACGAGCTCCATCTGGCGGTCGCGCCGATCTTCGTCGGCGACCCCGCAGCCCCCCGATTCCTCGGCCCCGGGCCGGCGCCGTGGGGAGACCCCGGCCGCGCGACGCCGATCGACTCGACGCCGATCGGCGACGTGGTGCTGCTGCGCTACGCCCTGTCGGCCCGAGCTGACATTCGCCCGAAGCCGATGGCCGCCGCCGCACAGCACCGATCGTGAAGGAGAACGAATGAGAACGAGAGCGGTCATCGCGACCACGCTGGCGGCCGTCGTGGTATTCGGCGCGTCCACCGGCGCCGGCGTCATCGCCGACGGCACACCCCTGGCGCTCCTGCGCCTCCCGCTCGACGGGGCGCTCGCGACGGTGGTCGTGACGGCTCTGCCGTGGCGCCGGGTTCGGGCGGTCGTGGCGGCGATCGCCGGGCTCCTGCTGCTGCTGACCCTGCTGAGCGCCGCGCTCGACCGGGGCTTCCGCGAGGAGGTCGGGGCACGCTTCAACGTGATCACCGGGTGGCCCGAGCTGGCCGACGGCTTCGGGGTGCTGCGCGACTCCGCAGGATCAGCAGCCGCGATCGGGGTGCTCGCCGCCCTGCTCGCGGCGTCCGCCGCCGCCGTCGTCGCGGTGACCCTGTCGCTCCTGCGTCTCGGCCGCGTGCTCCGCCTGGTCCGCCAGGGCGCCGTGTTGATCGGCACCTCGTCGCTCGCCGCGGTGTGGGCGATCGTGGCCCTCGTCGGCGCTCAGGTCGTGCCCGGTCTGCCCGTCGCCGCGGCCGACTCCGTCGACACGGTCGTGTCGCGCTCCGACCAGGCGGCGGCGACCGAGCGGAGCCAGGCCGAGTTCCAGGCGTCCGGCGCCTCGGACAGCTACGCCGACACCCCGACCTCGCAGCTGCTGACGGGCCTCCGGGGCAAGGACGTCATCGTCGCCTTCATCGAGAGCTACGGGCAGGTCGCCGTGCAGGGCACGTCGTTCTCGAAGGGCGTCGACTCGGTGCTGAAGGCGGGCGAGAAGCAGCTCGCGGCCGACGGCTACTCCGACCAGAGCGCCTGGCTCGACTCGCCGACCTACGGCGGCGTGAGCTGGCTGGCGCACTCGACGCTGCAGACGGGTCAGTGGATCGACTCGCAGCAGCGCTACGACGAGGTCACCTCGGGATCGCGCTTCACGCTCAGCGACGCGTTCGGCCGAGCGGGCTGGCGCACAGTGAGCGACGTGCCGTCGGACGCCGCGCCCTGGCCGGTCGGCTCGTCGTTCTACCACTACGACACCCAGCTCAACTCGCAGAACGTCGGGTATGCCGGGCCGCGGTTCAGCTACGCCAGGATCCCCGACCAGTACACCTGGAACTGGTTCGACCAACACGAGCTGCGGCCGGCACACAAGCCGCTCTTCGCCGAGATCGACTTCGACTCGTCGCACACGCCGTGGACCCCGCTGCCGCACCTCGTGCCGTGGAACGAGCTCGGAGACGGCTCGATCTACGACGTGCAGCCCGGCGAGGGTCTGCCGCCGAGCGTCGTGTGGCAGAGCCCGCAGCACGTGCAGCAGCTCTACGGCCAGTCGGTGCAGTACACGCTCTCCTCGCTGTTTCAGTTCGTGCACCGGTCGACCGATCCCAACCTCGCCCTGGTGGTGCTCGGCGACCACCAGCCGAACGCCGAGGTGAGCGGCCACTCGTCGAACCACGTCGTGCCGATCAGCATCATCTCGAAGGATCCGTCGGTCTTCCACGCCATCTCGGCGTGGCACTGGCAGCCGGGCATGCTGCCGTCTCCCGACGCACCGCTGTGGCGGATGAGCGCCTTCCGCAACCGGTTCCTCGACGCCTTCGACGGCTGACATCGCGGGTCTTGCCGTTAAGTGAGCGCACGCTTACTATGTCGTCATGAACGCCTCCGAGAGCACCGCCTTCGCGCCCACGTGGGTGCCGCAGCGCCGGTTCACGAGTCTGGTGCTGCTCGTCGCGGGCGTGGCGTCGATGGCGGTCGCCTTGGCCCCGCTGCCCTCGCCCGTGCTCGTCTCGCTCGCGGCCGCGTGGGCCGCCATCGTGGTCGTGGCTGCGCAGGCGTCGGTCGGGCCGGGGTGGCTGACGGGGGTGTCGTGCATCGTGAAGGCGGGCACGCTGCTCCTGGTGGCCCTGCTGCTGTTCGATCGCACGTCGCCGTTCGCGCCGGCCTCGGGCCTCGACTGGATTCCGCTGGGGCTCGCGAACATGGGGTCGGGGCTGTGGTTCCTGCGCCTGATCCGCGGGCGGGCCGCGTGACCTCCGCGCCGACGCGCCGACGGCTGAGCGCCGACGGCCGCCGCACCGAGATCGCCCTCGCGGCCCGCGAGCTCTTCGCCGACCGAGGGTTCCACGCCACGACGACCCGCGACATCGCCCGCGCCGCCGGAATCAGCGACGCCCTGCTCTATCGCCACTTCGCCGACAAGCAGGCTGTGCTCGACCGGGTCGTCGACGACGCGATCGCCGTCTTCACCGATCTGCCGCCGCTCGACCGGCTCGCGAGCGCGAACACGGTCGAGCTGCTGACCCTCCTCGGCCGAGGGTTCCTGGGGCGGGTCGAGGCGAACCTCGACCTGATCCGGCTTCTGGTCGCAGGAGCAGCGGCCACCCCGTCCGGCCCCGACCTCCGCTTCGCCCGCTTCGTCGACGGGGCGGCGACCGCCCTCGGCGCCGAGCTCGCGCGCCGTGGCTCCGCCCCCGACCCGGCGGCGGGATACCTCGCCGCCCGGTCGTTCTTCGGCGCCCTGCTATCGTTCGTGCTGCTGCAGCGAACCCTCGGCCTGGACGACGTGCGTGCGCTCGATGGCGACGCCTACCTCGGCGCTCTGGTGGGTCGATTCGCCGAGTGAGCGCCCGCCGGGTCCATCTCTAAGAATTCGCCGGGTCGATGTGCGCAGGGGCTAGCGCAGGGGGTCGGCTCGGGTCGACAATCCTGAGCATGGCTTACGTTCGGCCCGAACCGACGGACGCCGCGACGGATGCCGTGGTGCGCCCGTGAGCGCCCTCGACCGCCACGGCGAGCGTCTCGCGTGGATCGACGTCACCCGCGGCTTCGCGGTCTTCCTCGTCGTCTTCTATCACGTCGTCATCGCGCTCGCCGTCACGCCCACCGCCGCGCCGCTCTGGGCGTCGACGCTCAACGACGCCGCGTCGCCGTTCCGGATCCCCACGCTCATGTTCTGCTCGGGCATGCTGCTGCCGCGCTCGCTCGGCAAGCCCACCCGCGAGTACATCGGCGGCAAGCTCCGCAACATCGGCTGGCCCTACGTGGTCTGGACGGCGGTCATCGTCGCCCTCCTCGTCGGCGGCAGCCAGGTCGCCGGCCACGGTCATTACGGCGTCTCGCGCATCTGGTCGATCGTCACCGACGACGGCACGTACACCTGGTACCTCGCCTACCTGCTGCTGTACTACCTGATCTCTCTGGTCGTGCCCGCGCGCATCCGCACGTTCAGCATCCCGTTCCTCCTGGCCGCCAGCGCGGTCATCCACGACGGCGACGGCTGGACCCGGCTGACCTTCCTCCTCGCCTTCTTCTTCCTCGGCGACGCCGTCACCCGCCACTACCCGGACTGGCTCCGGCTGGTCCGTCACCGCTGGGTCGAGGCGCTCGCGGCCGCCGCAGCGCTGGTGCTGGCCGTCTACAGCACGCAGGTCTTCGTGCGGTACACGCTGATCACGGCCCTCGGCGTCGTCGGCGTGGCGATCCTCGCCGAGCCCGTCGGATCCCTGGTGGCTCGTTCGCGCGTCGGCGGATGGCTCTCGGCCATCGGCCGCGACTCGATCGTCTACTACACGACCCACTGGATCGTCGTCACGGCCGCCGTCCACGTGCTCGACCGACTGCACGTCCGCAACGGCAGCGTCCTCGTCGTCGCCCTCATGGTGCTGGGCGTCGCCGTCCCGGGCGTCATGGTGCTGCTGCGTCGCCGCTCCCGCATCGTCGCGGCCCTCTACGCGTGGCCGAAGCGCGCGCCGTCGGCCGTGCGGGCGCCTCGGCCGACCGTGCCGCCTGCTCCTGCCGTGAGCGACTAGGGCGCAGGATCCGGCCGACAGCCGTCCGGCTACGGCCGCCCGGCCTCCCGCAGCCGCGCGGCGGCACGCGCCACGGCGGGGCCCCGGCGCTCGCGGTTCGTCTCGAGCATCCGCCGCACGCGATCCTGGTCGGCCTCGGGTCGGGTCGGCGAACCGGCGTCGAACGGGGGCTCGGGCGCGTACTCCATCTGCAGCTGCACGCGGCGTGCCTCGTCGTCGCCATAGAGCTCCGCCGCGACCGTGAGGGCGAAATCGATTCCGCTGGTGACGCCGCCGCCGGTGATGACGCGGCCGTCGCGGACGGTGCGGCCCTCGGTCGGGATCGCGCCGAGGTCCGCGAGCATCGCGCGCGAGGCCCAGTGAGTCGTCGCGCGCACCCCGTCGAGAAGGCCCGCGGCACCCAGCACGAACGCGCCCGTGCAGACGCTCGTCACGTACGACGCGCCCTCGGCCTGACGGCGGACGAAGTCGAGCGCCGCCTGATCGTCCATCAGCTCGAACGCGCCGTCCCCTCCGGGCACGAGGAGCACGTCGGCCTGCGGCGCCTCGTCGAACGAGACCGTGGGCACGATCGAGAAGCCGGAGTCAGTCGGCACTGGCGCGACGTCGTGCCAGGCGAGGTGGACCGTGGCGCCGGGCAGTCGCGACAGGAACTGCACGGGCCCGGTGAGGTCGAGCTGCGTGACCCGGGGGAACAGCAGGGCCACGAAGGTGAGTGGCCCGGCTCCTGCGACCGGGGTGTCAGCCACGCACCTGGAACTCGCGGATGACCCCGGGCAGCTGCGCCGGCGTCGTGAGCACCGTCTGCACGTCGCGACCGGCCTGCGCCGGGGCGATGACCTCGCAGTGCTCGAGGCGGTGCAGGATCCGGCCGGCGACCTCCTCGGTGACGCCCAGGCGCGAGACGAGCAGCGTCGCCGAGGCGAAGCGCGTCGACACGACCAGGCGCGCGGCCGCGATGATGTGCTCGAGTTCGGCTTTCGCTCGTGCTTCGGCGTCCGCGAGCGCGGCGGCGTGCTGACGGCTGCCTCGCCGTTCTCGACGTCTCTGGATTCCCAGGTCGAAGGTGATCCCCATGGCCGCGAGCGTACTCGTCAGTACGGTTTGGCCGCGACCCGCAATCGGGGTTGGTCACTAGTGCCCTCGCCCGGGGGTTACTGGTGCCTCTCACCCGCTGCCTCGAGCGACAAAACGCGACACCTGCGACGTACCGAAGCGTCGCAGGTGTCGCGTTTTGTCGCGGGGCGGGGCGTGGCGTGGCGGGGCGACGTGGGCCGGGGGAGCGGAGGCTAGGCGGCGGCAGAGGAGGCGAGGCGCCGCCACGTCTCGACGACGGTGTCGGGGTTGAGCGACATCGACTCGATGCCGAGCGAGACGAGCCAGTCGGCGAAGTCGGGGTGGTCGCTGGGCCCCTGGCCGCAGATGCCGACGTACTTCCCGCGGGCGCGGCAGGCGGTGATCGCCAGTTCGACGAGTCTCAGCACGGCGGGGTCTCGCTCGTCGAACGCCGAGGCGACGAGGGCGGAGTCGCGGTCGACGCCGAGGGTGAGCTGGGTGAGGTCGTTCGACCCGATCGAGAAGCCGTCGACGTGGTCGAGGAACGCATCGGCGTTCAGCGCGTTGGACGGGATCTCGCACATCATCACGATCTGCAGCCCGTTGACGCCGCGACGCAGCCCGTGCGACGCCATGATCTCGAGGACGGCTTCGATCTCGGCGACCCGCCGGACGAACGGCACCATGATGCGGATGTTCACGAGACCCATCTCGTCGCGGAGGTACCGCAGGGCCTCGCACTCGAGCGCGAACGCCTCGGCGAACGACTCGGAAGCATACCGCGAAGCGCCGCGGAACCCGATCATCGGGTTCTCCTCGTCGGGCTCGTAGGCCTTGCCGCCGAGAAGGTGCGCGTACTCGTTCGACTTGAAGTCGGAGAGACGGATGATCACGGGGTGGTCGGCGAACGCGGTCGCGATGGTGCCGATGCCCTCGACGAGGCGCTGCACGAAGAACTCCCGCGGCGAGGCGTAGGCGGCGATCCCCTGCTCGATCTCGGCTCGGACGCCTGCCGGCTGCGAGGTGAGCTCGAGCAGGGCGCGGGGGTGGATGCCGATCTGCCGGTTGATGATGAACTCCATCCGCGCGAGCCCCACGCCCTGGTTCGGGATCCGCGACTGCGCGAAGGCGAGCTCGGGGTTGCCCACGTTCATCATCAGCTTCGTTCCGACGGCCGGCAGAGAGTCGACCGCAGTGGTCGTGACCTCGATCGGCAGGAGCCCGGCGTACACCACCCCGGTCTCGCCCTCGGCGCACGAGACGGTCACCTCGGCCCCCGGGGCGAGGTCGCTCGTGGCGGTGCCGGTGCCCACGACCGCCGGCACCCCGAGCTCGCGGGCGATGATCGCCGCGTGACAGGTGCGGCCGCCGCGGTTCGTGATGATCGCGGACGCCTTCTTCATGATCGGCTCCCAGTCGGGGTCGGTCATGTCGGCGACGAGGACGTCGCCGGAGCGGAAGGCGTGCATGTCGGAGGGGTCGGTCAGCACGGCGACGCTCCCGGATCCTGCGCGCTGGCCGATGGCCCGGCCGGTGAGGAGCGCGGTCGCCCGCCCGACTGCGACGGTGTGCTTCTCGATGCCGGCGCCCGCGCGCGAGACGACCGTCTCGGGGCGGGCCTGGACGACGAAGAGCTCGCCGGTCAGGCCGTCCTTCGCCCACTCGATGTCCATCGGGCGGCCGTAGTGACGCTCGATCGCGAGGGCGTGGCGGGCGAGGGCGTGCACCTCGTCGTCGGTGAGGCTGAGGCGGGTTCGTTCGGCGTGGTCCACCTCGACGAAGGCCGTGGTCTCGCCCACCCGGTCGTCGTCGGTGAACACCATCTTCAGCGCCTTCGCACCGACCCCGCGCTTCAGGATCGCGGGACGCCCCGCGGCGAGACCCGCCTTGCCGACGTAGAACTCGTCCGGGTTCACCGCCCCCTGCACGACGCCCTCGCCGAGTCCGTACGCGCTCGTGACGAAGACGGCGCCGTCGAACCCCGACTCGGTGTCGACGGTGAACATGACGCCGGAGGCGGCGAGGTCGGAGCGCACCATGCGCTGGATGCCGGCCGAGATCGCGACCTCCGCGTGAACGAAGCCGTGGTGCACCCGGTAGGCGATCGCGCGGTCGTTGTAGAGCGACGCGAAGACCTTCCGCACGGCGTCGAGGACGTTCTCGATGCCGGTGATGCCGAGGAAGGTCTCCTGCTGGCCGGCGAAGCTGGCGTCGGGGAGGTCCTCGGCGGTCGCGCTCGAGCGGACGGCCCACGAGGTCGGGCCCGCCTGCTCTGCCTCGAGGTCGGCGAAGGCCGCGCGGAGGGCGGCGTCGAGGTCGGCCGCGAGGGGCGTGGTCTCGATGAGGTCTCGGATCCTGCGCCCTGCCTCGGCGAGAGCCCGGGTGTCGTCGACGTCGAGGTCGACGAGGATGCGGGCGATCCGTTCGTCGAGCCCCGAGGCGGCGAGGTGGCGACGGAAGGCGTCGGCCGACGTGGCGATGCCCGCGGGGACTTTCACCCCCGCCTCGGTGAGGTGGGCGAGCAGTTCGCCGAGCGAGGCGTTCTTGCCGCCGAAGCGGTCGACGTCGGCGAGGCGGATGTCGGCGAGACGCGCGACGACGTCTCGGTCGAGAGCGGGAGAGAGCGTGGGCAGGGACATCATCGAACTCCTGTCAAGATCACGGAATTCATTGAGTCTCGGGGCTCCTGGCGTGCTTGTGGCCTGACTTTTGCGTGAAAGAACGCGAATTCTTGACGAAAGCGGAAGAGCTGAGCTGCGCGCGGTCCACGAAGTGGATCCCGTCGCCGCGGGAGTAGCGTCGGCGGCATGAGCGAGGGCGCGACAGCGTCGACGGCCGTCGAGGTGGCCGACGTGAGCAAGGCGTTCGGGCGGGTCCACGCGCTCGACGGAGTGTCGTTCGACGTGGGCGCGGGGGAGGTCGTGGGGCTGATCGGGCCGAACGGCGCGGGGAAGACGACGCTCCTGCGGATCCTGCTCGAGGTCATGCGACCCGACCGGGGTGCGGTGCGGTTCGGGGGCGAGGTCCGCGGAGACGGGGCGCATCTCCGCCGGCAGATCGGCTACCTGCCCGGCGACCTGAGGCTCGACCCGCAGCGGCGCGGACGCGCGATCCTGCACGACCTCGACGCGCTCTCAGGCGGCGCCGTCGCGACACGCGCCACCCGGCTCGGGGCTCTCGCCGACCGCCTCGAGATCGACCTCGGCCGCCGCGTCGGCGACCTGTCGAAGGGCAACCGGCAGAAGATCGGGCTGATCCAGGCGTTCGCCCACGACCCGGCGCTCCTCGTGCTCGACGAGCCGACGAGCGGCCTCGACCCGGTGGTGCAGCAGACGTTCCTCGACGTCGTGCGCGAGGCCCGCGACCGAGGCCGCACGGTGCTGCTGTCGTCGCACGACATCTCCGAGATCGAGCGCGGCGCCGACCGGGTCGTCCTGCTGCGCTCCGGGCGCATCGCCGCCGACTCCTCCGTGGCCGCGCTGCGAGACTCGGCTCCCCGGCGAGTCCGGGTGGTGGTGCAGGAGCAGGCCGACACCACCCGCACCGACACCCTGGCGCCCCTGCTCGCCCTCCTCGCCCCCGACGCGAAGGTGTCATCGGCCGACGGCTCGACCGCGATCGACGGAGTGCTCGCGGGCCCCGTCGCCGACCTCGTCCGCGCCGCGTCGGCCCTGCCGCTCGTCGACCTCGTCGTCGAGGAACCCGACCTGCAGAGCGTGGTCCTCGGCCGGTACGCGCGCCCCGAGGCCGCCTCATGATCGGCGTGCTGTGGGCGCAGGAGCTCCGCCGAGGCCTGCGCGGGCTGGTGCTCTGGTGCGTCGTGATCGCCGCCCCCGCCTTCCTCTACCTGCCCATCTACTCGTCGTTCGGCGGGTCGTCGCAGATCCAGAGCCTGCTGAAATCGCTGCCGCCGGCGCTGATCAAGGCGATCAACTACACCTCCATCAGCACCGGCGCCGGCTACACCGAGTCGACGTACTTCGGGCTGCTCGGCTTCGCTCTCTCGGCCGTAGCCGCCATTACCTGGGGAGCCGGGCTGATCGCCCGCGAAGAGGAGTCGGGCTGGCTCGAGCTCGTCGCCGCCCACGACGTGTCGCGGCTGTCGCTCGGCGTCGCCCGGGCGCTCGTGCTCGTCACGCGCATCGCGGCCCTGGCCGTGGTGGCCTACGTCGTGGTGCTCGCGTTCACCGGGCCGGCCGGCCTCGGGATCGACGGCGGGCGACTCGTCCTGACCGCTGCGCTCTTCGGGCTCCTAGCCCTCGCGTCGGGCGCGGCGGCCTTCGCCGCCGGCTGCGTGACCGGGCGCTCCGGTGTCGCGCTCGCCGCGGGCGCGATCGTCGCGGCCGGCGGCTACGCCCTCAACGGGATCGGCAACGACTCGTCGGGCGTCGCGTGGGTGTACCGCTTCTCGCCGTACCACTGGGCCTACGGCGGCGAGCCGCTCGCGACGGGAGCCGTCGGCATGGGGGCGTGGGGGCTCGCCCTCTTCGCCGTCGTGCTGCTCGCGATCGGCGTGGTGCGGCTCCTGCGCCGTGACCTCGGTCGCTAGCTCCGCCCGGCGCACCCGGCTGCCGCCCCCAGCGCGACAAAACGCGACACCTGCGACGCGAGTGCGCGTCGCAGGTGTCGCGTTTTGTCGCACAGGGGAGGGGTCAGGCGGCGGCGCGACGCAGCGACAGCTGCAGCCGGATCGCCGACACGAGGAAGAACACGCCGCCGAGGGTGGCGTATCCCGCGATCCCCGAGAGCATCGCGGCCATGCCCATCGACTGCGCGACGAAGCCCGCGCCGGCGAGCACCGAGATGCCGCCCGAGAGGATCATCGGCCAGTGCCCGGCGTACCCGCGTCGGGCGATGCCGACCGCGAGCTGCACGGCTCCTGCGGTGATCGCCCACCCGCCCCAGATTCCGAGTACGGCGCCGGTGCCCGCGCCCGCGGCGAGAGCGACGGCGAGCCCGATCACGGCCAGCGCGCTCAGCGCCATGTTGACGATCAGCAACGCCGCCGACCCCTGCCCGTGCGACGCGCGCCGGTCGATGACGGCCGCGGCGAGATCGACGAGCGGGTACAGCAGGAGCAGCGCGACACCGACCCCGCCGATGTCCCCGCCGGCGCCCGCACCGCTGATCAGCAGCACCCCCGCCCACACGAGGGCGAAGGCGAAGCGGGCGAAGTAGAGCGTGCGGAGCGTCGGCGCGATCCTGCCGGGGGTCGTCTCGGTGGCGGTCATGGTGTGTCCTTTCGTCAGAGGTCTATGTAGAATGACTAGTCACTCTACCTGAAAGGACGCTTATGATCGGCGCCGTGAAGACTTCGATGCGCGACCGCCTCGTCGAGGCCGCGAGCGAGCTGTTCTACGCCGAGGGCATCCGCGCCGTGAGCGTCGACCGGATCATCGAGGCGGCGGGCACCACGAAGGTGACCTTCTACCGCCACTTCGCCTCGAAGGACGACCTCGTGCTCGCGCACCTCGAGAAGCGCGCGCAGCTCGAACGCGACGGCATCGGGCAGGCGCTCGCCGTGGCCGACGGCGACGCCGACCGGTTCTTCGAGCTCGTCGCGGGCAACCTCGGCGTGCTCGCGTGCGAGCCCGGGTTCCGCGGGTGCCCGTTCATCAATGCGGCCGCCGAGTTCCCCGACGGTGAGTCGCCGATCCGGCGCTTCATCGACGCCCACCGCACCTGGTGGCTCGACGCGCTCGGGCAGTCGGTGAGCGGACGGGTCGCCGAGGCCGACCGAGAGGGCACGGCGCGCGACCTCATGCTGCTGCGCGACGGGGCGATGGTGGCCGGATACCTGGGCGACGGTGCCACACTGGCGGCATCGTTCCTGCGGAGCGCGCGCGCCCTGATCGCCTGACGGCGACTCGGCCTCGGCCCCGCCCGACTGGAGGTGCCGCGATGAGGCAGTATCTGATCTCGTTCCCGAGCGAGGCGATGGACATCACCGACGACGAGCTGCCGGCGGTCGCCGACGCCGCCTACGCCTGGGTGCAGGAGGCGGCTGCCGCGGGCGTCCTCCTCTTCACCGGCGGCATCGACGAGGACGTCGCCGTGGTCACGGTCGCGGGCGACGGAACCGTCACCGACGGGGCGTCCTTCCCTCAGTCGCAGGATCTGAACGGGGGCTACGCCGTCATCGAGGTCGAGACCCGCGACGAGGCCGTCGAGTGGGCGCGAAAGGTGGCCGTGGCGTGCCGCTGCTCGCAGGAGCTCCGCGTGTTCCAGGACTCGCCGCGCGTCGCCGAGCTCCTGCCTCACCTGCCTCGCTGAGCGCGAGGCGCCGGCGACCGGCCTCGCGCCGCAGCGCGCGACGACTGCCTCAGTACTCGATGGCCTCGGTGCGCCCCGACCGGAGTGCCCGGGTCGCGGCCTCCGCGATGGCCTGCGCCCGAAGGCCGTCCTCGAGAGTCGCAGGAGCCGGGTGCCCGGCCTCGAGCGCCTCGACGAAAGCCGCCAGCGCGAGCGCGTACGTCGGCTGCACGCGCTCGAACCACCCCGGGTGCAGCCCGGCTTCGGTCACGGCACCCGCTCCGTAGACGGCGACGTTGCTCGTCCGGTTCCGCCGCGACTCGACGAGACCGGTCGATCCCATAACCTCGATGCGCTCGTCGTAGCCGTAGCCCGTGCGTCGGACGCTGTCGATCTCGACGATCGCGCCGGACTCGAGGGTGAGGGTGGCGACGGAGGTGTCGACGTCGCCGAACTCGGCGATCGACGGGTCGACCAGGGCCGAGCCCTGGACGGCGACCGACACCGGCTCCTGCCCGGTGATCCAGCGCAGCAGGTCGAAGAAGTGCACCGTCTGATCGGCCATCTGCCCGCCGGAGACACGGAGGTACTCGATCGGCGGCAGCGACGGCCCGCGCGTGGACATCTGCACGAGCTCGACCGCCCCGACGCCGCCCTTGCGCACCACCCGCTGCAGGCCCGCGTGGTCGCGATCGTAGCGGCGGTTGAAGTCGAGCATCGCCGGGACGCCGGAGGCGGTGACATAGTCGACGACGGCTCGTGCCTCGGCCAGGTCGGGAGCGATGGGCTTCTCGCACATCACGGCGAGGCCCGCGTCGGCGGCGCTCCGGAGGTGGACGGCGTGCGTGTCGGTCGACGAGGCGATGAAGACCGCGTCGACCGTGGCGGGGTCGAACACCTCGGCGGCCGAGAGGGATCGCGTGCCGAAGCGTGCCGCGAGCTCCTGCGCCCGGGCCTCGGCCACGTCGTGGATGCCGACGAACTCGATGCCGGGGTGGGCGGCGAGGTTCTGGGCGTGGACCGTGCCGATGAAGCCGGCGCCGATCAGGGCGAATCTCTGCATGGCGCGCCTCTCTGCGTGCGGGATGGTCCGCCTATTGTACGCATGACAGGACATGCTTGCGGTAGAATTTGTAACACGGAAGAAACTTCACTCACGCGAATATCTGCCAGGGTGTTCTCATGCCCGCCGACACCGCCCTCGATTCGGCGCTCGGCCGCGTCCTCCGGGCCGCGAGGCGAGCCGCCGGCCTCACGCTCGCGCAGCTCGCCGAGCGCGCGGGCGTGAGCCAGCCGCACCTGTCGCAGATGGAGAACGGCAAGGCCTCACCGAGCATCGCGACGCTGTTCCGTCTCGCCGACGCGCTCGGCGTGACCCCCCAGGACCTCCTGCCGCCGACCGACGCCTCCGAGGTCGTCGTGGTCCGCCGCGGGTCGCCGACGCCGTCGCCGATGTCCGATCTGCCGAACGCCGCCCGCGTCCACGTGCTCGTGAGCGCGCCGGGCCGAGACCTGCAGGTCGACGAGGTCGTGGGCTCCTGCGGCGACGACCTGGGCGGCTGGTTCGCTCACGACGGCGAGGAGTTCCTCTACGTCGTGGAGGGCTCCCTCACCCTCGAGATCGAGCGTCACGAGACCCTCGAGCTCGGTCTCGGCGACTCCGTCTGGTTCGACAGCGGGCGCTCGCATCGCTGGACGAGCTCGGCCCCGGGTGGCGTGCGGATCCTGGTGATCAACGGCGCAGCCGCCCGACCCCACACGCTCTGACACCGGCACGACGACACCCCGCCCGACCCGACGTCATCCCCGCCCGCCCCGACCCGCCCCGACCCCGCAGGAGACACCCCGTGACCAAGCAGATCATCCTCGGCGCCTTCGAAGAGCTGACGCCCAACTTCATCGGCAACAGCTGGAGCCACGAGCGGAGCGACACCCGCGACTTCGCCACCCTCGAGTACTGGCAGACCATGGTGCGCGAGCTTGACGCCGGCGGATTCGACTTCCTCTTCCTGGCCGAGGCCCTCGGCTACCCGATGTCGGGCGAGGACGTCCCCGAGGTGGTGCTCCGCGAGGCCGTGCAGTTCCCCGTGCACGACCCGATGACCCTGATCTCGGGCCTCGCCGCCACCGTCGACCGCCTCGGCTTCGTCGTCACCGCCTCGACCACCTCGCAGCACCCCTACCTCAACGCCCGCGCCTTCACGAGCCTCGACCACCTGACCGGCGGCAGGATCGCGTGGAACATCGTCACGAGCGACAACCAGGTCGCGCTCGTCAAGCTCCTCGGCCAGACGCTGACCCCGCACGACGAGCGCTACCGGCGCGCCGACGAGTTCGTCGAGCTCTCGCTGAAGCTCTGGGAGGACGCCTGGGACGACGACGCGATCGTCTACGACAAGACGACGCGCACTTTCACGGATCCGTCGAAGGTGCACCGGATCCGGCACGACGGCCACTACTTCCAGCTCGACGGCTACTACCCGTCGACCCCGAGCGTGCAGCGGACGCCGGCGCTGCTCCAGGCGGGCACGTCGAGTGCCGGCCGTGCCTTCGCAGCCAAGTACGCCGAGTGCGTCTTCATCTCCGACCGCGACCCCGAGCTCGCCGCCCGCAACGTGAAGTCGCTGCGCGAGCTCGCCGCCGCGAACGGGCGCGAGCCGGGCACGCCGCGCGTGCTCACCGACGTCTCGATCGTCCTGGGCGACACGGAGGAGGAGGCGTGGCGGCTCCGTGCCGAACTCGACGCGACGCCGTCTCGCGAATCGGGCGCCGCCCTCTTCATGGGCTGGAGCGGCGTCGACCTCATGAAGTTCGATCCCGACCAGACCCTCGCGGACGTCTCGACCGAGGTGGGCCAGGCCACGCTCGCCATCTTCCAGAACGGCGACGAGAGCCCGACCGTCGGCGAGATCCTCGACGGCATCGCCACGTCGATCGGCGGCCCCCGCGCGACCGGCACGCCCGAGCAGGTCGCCGACCAGCTGCAGGCGATCGTCGACACGACCGACGTCGACGGCTTCCTCGTGCAGCATACCTACGGCGGCCCGCACGGCTACCGGGACTTCATCGACCGGGTCATGCCGCTTCTCCGCGACCGGGGCATGCTGCCGCAGGAGCCGCGCGAGGGCTCGATGCGCGAGCGCCTCACCGCATCCGACAGCCCCCGCCTCCCCCTCTCCCATCCCGGGCGTGCGAACCAGCGGTAGGTTTTCACGTGTGAGCGATGCGGCGGTGAGGACGGGCGACCGAACGGCCCAGAGGACTCCGCCGCTCCTGGCTCTGGCCCTCGTGGTCGGCGCCGGACCGTTCTCCACCGACACGTACATCGCCGCGCTCCCGGCTCTCCGCACCTCGCTGTCCACGACGGCGTCGGCGGCCCAGCTCTCGATCACCGTGTGCATCGTGGGCCTCGCCGTGGGGATGCTCTTCGCGGGGCCGATCAGCGATGTGCGCGGGCGGCGGCCCCTGCTCCTGCTCGGTGCCCTCACCTACGCCGTGGCGGGCCTCGCGTGCGCCGTGGCCCCGTCGATCGGCGCGCTGCTCGTGCTGCGGCTGTTCCAGGGCGCGGCCGCAGGAGCCTGCGCGGCCGTCGGCAGGGCGGTGGTCGCGGACCGCTACACCGGCGTCGAGCGCGCGCAGAAGTACGGGATGCTCGGGGCGATCACGCTGATCGGGCCGGTGATCGCGCCGGCGATCGGCGGTGTGATCCTGTCGTTCTCGAGCTGGCGCGGAGTGTTCGTCTTCATGGGCGTGCTCGGCGTGGCGATGCTGGCGTCGGCGTGGTTCGGCGTGCCGGAGTCGTTGCGGCCGCGCACGGACGACCCGGTCTCGGGCTTCCGGCGACTGTGGATCGGAATGGCCCGCGTGATCCGCCGGCCGGCCTTCCTGCGTCCGCTCGTCGTCAACAGCCTGGCGACAGCCGGTTTCTTCGTCTACATCGGCGGCTCGGCCTTCGTCCTCGAGACCACCCTCGGGGTCTCGGAATCGCTCTACTCCGTGGTGTTCGCGACGAACGCGCTGGCGATGGTGCTGATGAGCTGGCTGTTCGCGCGCCTCGTCGGCCGCTTCGGTCCGCGACGCCTCATCGTCGTCGGCGTCGGCCTGTCGACCCTGTCGGTGGTGCTGCTGGTCGTCGTCACGCATGTCCTGCCGGGGCCGCTCACGCTCGGCATGGTGTGGCCTTTCCTCACGGCGATCGTCGGGGGCCAGGGCATGACGGGTGCTGCGGGCTCCGTCATGGCGCAGGAGGCGGGGTCCGACTACTCGGGTGCGGCGTCGTCGCTGCTCTCGGGCATCACGTTCCTCGTCGGCTCGGCGACGACGCCTCTCACGGGCGTCCTGGGCGGGGGAGTCCCGACGATGGCCCTGGCCATGGCGGTGTTCTTCGTGGTCGACATCGTCGTGCTCGCGGCGACCTCGCGCCGCCGACCCGTGCCTCGCGAAGCCGCCGAGGCCACGTGAAAGGCGAGGGTCGGGACCCGAATCTCGACCCTCGCCAGTGCCCGGCCTCCCCCTACGAGAGACGGGCTTTCATGCTTACCCAAGGAGACGCCGCGGGGGCGTCTCGCACATCATGGCGGAGCGCTGGCTAGTTCGTCTAGACATTCTGTCGACGAAGTTCGCTATCCGGCCAACGGGCGTTGCCCACAGGGTCGAAGCACATGTTCTACATCTGGGCTACTCTGGCTGCATGTCTGTGGTCCACGAGAGTCCCCGCGATGTGCGGCAGCACCCCGAGCCCGTCGGCGTACGCGAACTCAAGCAGAACGCCTCCAAGGTCATCGCGGCGGTGCAGGCCGATCACGAGGCCCGCGTCATCACCGTGAACGGCCGACCGGTCGCCGGCCTCGTGCCCCTCGACGTGCTCGAGCGCGTCGTCGAGGCGCAGTCGATTCAGGTCGTGGGCGTCTCCGCGTCCGAGTTCCGCCGACGCATGGCTGAAAACCCTCTGCCGCCGATGTCTCGCGAGGCGAAAGACGCGTGGCTCGCCGACATCCGCTCCGTCTACGGCGACGACGAGTTCTTCGACCCGTGGGAGCGCCAGGGCAAGTGATCCTGTTCGACACGTCCGTGCTCATCGACTACGACGATCTCGACCTGCCCGACGAACCCTATGTGTCGTCCGTCGTGGTGCTGGCAGAGCTTGAATTCGGAATCGCTGCAGCCAAGACCGCCGACCTCTACAACGAGCGCCGCACGCGTCTGGCGAGGCTGCGTGCGTCGGGTTTTCAGTGGCACCCGTATCTCGAGTCGACTGCGACATACCACGCCGAGCTCATGTCGCTCGTGCATCCTCACGCTCCGAGCCACACGCGCTCCCGCGACCTCATGATCGCCGCGACCGCGTTCGAGCTCGGTGCGAAGCTCGCGACCCTGAATCCCGGCGACTTCCGGTACGTCGCGTCGCGGGTCGAGATCCTCGTGCCCACGCCGCGCTAGCGCCCCTCTGGCTGTCCGCCCGGGCCGTTCAGCGACAAAACGCGACACCCGCGACGCTCCAACGCGTCGCAGGTGTCGCGTTTTGTCGCGTCAGGGCTGGCCGAGGAGGCGGTTGTCGTGCGCGTAGACCACGATCTGCACGCGGTCGCGCAATCCGAGCTTCGCGAGGACGGCCGAGATGTGGGTCTTCACAGTCGACTCGCTCACGAACTCCTCCGCGGCGATCTCGGTGTTCGACAGCCCGCGGGCGGCGAGCTCGAAGACGACGCGCTCACGCTTGGTCAGCGACCGGAACGCCGCAGGAGCCGGGGGAGCGGGCGCGGTGTCGACGTCGAGCCCGAACAGCTGACCGAGCTCGTCCGGCGCGAGCACCGAGCTCCCGGCGTGCACGGCGCGCACGGCGGCGATGAGGAAAGCCGGTGTCGAGTCCTTGAGCAGGAAGCCGCTCGCCCCGGCCCGGATCGCCGTCGCCGCGGCGGCGTCGAGCGCGAACGTCGTGAGCACGATCACGCGCGGACGCTTCGCCGGGCCGGTGGGCCCGAACAGCGCCCGCACCGTCTCGACGCCGTCGAGCACCGGCATGCGCATGTCGAGAAGCACGACGTCGGGCTCCGTCGCGGCGATGACGGCCAGGGCCTCCCGGCCGTCCGACGCCTCGCCGACGACCTCGAGGTCGGTCTGAGCGTCGAGCGCCACGCGCACGCCGGCGCGGAACAGCTGCTGGTCGTCGACGAGGACGATGCGGATCATGGCTCCTCCGGAGTGAAGATGTCGAGCGGGTCGGTACGGGGCAGGGGGATTCGGGCGCGGGCCGTGAAGACGCCGTCGAGCGCCTCGGCCTCGAGGAACCCGCCGACCGCCGTCACCCGGGCCCGCATCCCGGCCACGCCGAGCCCGCCGCCCGCGGTCGAGACCGGAGCGGGCGCGGAGGCCGGGGTCGGGGTCGGGGTCGCGGTCGAACCCGGCACGGCAGGGGAGGCGATCGCCGCCGAGGCCGCTGGATCCTGCGGCACCTCGTTCTCGACCTCGAGCACCACGTCGCCCGATCGCCACGTCTCGCGGAAGTCGATCGGGCGCCCGGGGGTGCCGTGCCGCAGGGCGTTGGTCAGCATCTCCTGCGCGACTCGGCGGACCACGATCGAGAGCGCAGGATCGAGGGTGCGCCGCTCGCCCCGCAGCGAGTGCTCGACGACGACGCCGGCCGCGCGGACCTGCTCGACCAGCGCCCCCAGATCCTGCGGCTCGGAGTCGTCCCCACGCGAGCTGGTGCCGGAAAGGACGTCCCGCACCTCTCCGAGCGACGAGCGCGCCGTCTGCGCGATGGTCTGGCCGACGGCCCGGATGCGGTCGGTGTCGTCGAGGAACTCGATCGAGTCGGCCTGGGCGATGATGACGGCGAGCGAGTGCCCGACGATGTCGTGGACGTCGCGGGCCATGGCGGCGCGGGCGCGCTCCTCGGCGGCGACGTCGAGGGCCCGGTGCGCCTCGGTCTCGGCGACGAGGCGGAGCGACGACTCGTCGGCCCGCCCGGAGAAGAAGCGGACGGCGAGGCCGACCAGCCAGGCCGAGCCCAGCAGCGCGACGGGCGCGACGGCCGTGAGGACGCTCTGGACGAGCGACCCGTAGAGCAGCTCGGTGAAGCGGGCTCCGGTCACGGCGAGGTAGTACGAGGCGACCGCGCCGCCGGCGACGGCCGAGCCGGCTCCGACCATGACGACGTAGCGGCTGCCGAGCCGGGCGGTCGCGTAGAGGACGACCACGTAGGCGACCGCGATCGGGCTCGGGCGCTCGCCGAGGCCGATCTCGAACGCGGCCATGACCCACGCCACGGCGAGGGCGCCGCTCGGGGTCACCCGCCGCAGGGCGATCGCGGCCAGGGCGAGGATCGCCGTGATGACGTGCGGGCGCACGAAGTCGAAGCCCCAGGGCACGAGCGAGATCGCGGCGAGGACCAGGCCGACCGCGAGGTCGACTCGGAACGGCCGCGACCTCACCGCCTTCGCCCAGTCGATCCTCATGGAATCCCCCGTCTCGTCCCGGCCACCCTACCGACCGGTGTGCAGGGTCCTCGCGAGGAGGGTGACAAGCCAGACCCGAGGCGGAGGCTTCTCGTCCGCGAGGAGGAGACGACGAGGAGACGACGCGGAGACGACGCGGAGACGACGCGGAGACGGGGCGCTGACACGGGCACGCCGGGAGCCGCGTGGGCCCTCAGCCGCGCGGCGGGGCTGTGGAGTCGCGCAGCACGAGCCGGGGTGACACGAGCTGGCGCCGGTGGACACGGGCTCCGGCGAGGCGGTCGACGACCGTCTGAGCCGCCCGGCGCCCGACCTCGCGGTTCTCGGAGTCGACGGTCGTGAGGCGCAGGATCCGGGCATCCGCGATCGGCGAGTTGTCGAACCCCATCAGAGACATGCCCGCCGGCACGTCGAGGCCCGCCTCGCGGATCGCCGCCAGAGCGCCGAGGGCCATGGTGTCGTTGCCGGCGAAGAGGGCTGTGGTGTCGGGGGCCTCGCGCAGGATCCTGCGGGCCGCCTCGTACCCGTCGGGCTCGTTGGTGCGGCCGAATCCGCTCGCGACGTGCGGTGTGAGGCCGACGTCGTGGAGAACCCGCTCGTAGGCGGCGAGACGCAGCGCGCTGGCTCCGCCGCCTCCGGTGAGGTGGGCGATGCGTCGATGGCCGAGGTCGAGCAGGTGCCGGACGGCGATCTCGGCGCCGGCCGAGTCGTCGCTGGAGACGACCGCGGCGTCGGGCGGCGTGGCGGACCGATTGCCCGCAACGACCACGGGGAATCCCTGCGGCCGGAGCAGAGCCGGTGTCGGCTCGCAGGCGACGACGAGCGCGTCGACGGCCGACGCGACGAAGCCGTCGATCACGGCGCGACCCGGATCCGCCTCGGACGAGGCGGACTCGCCCGCCAGGTCGGCCACGGTGAGGGTGAGCCCGGCCGGGCCGAGGACCTCGCGCAGGCCGTCGAGCAGGTCGACGAACCACAGGTTGCGGAAGTCGTCGATGACGACGCCGATCGTGCGAGATCGGCTGCCCGCCAGCGCCGTCGCCGCGCGACTGGGACGGTAGTCGAGCTCGACCATCGCCGCCTCGACCGCCTGCCGCCGTTCGGCCGAGACCTTCGGCGAGTTCTGGAGAACGAGCGACACGAGCGACTTCGAGACGCCTGCTCGCGCCGCGACGTCGTAGATCGTCGCCCGACGGGTCGCTCTGGGTCGGTCGGCCATCGTCGCTCCTGCCTGTCGTCTGATCACTCGGCGTCGGTCCTTGACGAGCCGCTTGTCAGTATGTACTGTCAAATTCGTCAGCGCGATTGTAGCGCTCCAACGAAGTCCAAGCCTCTCACGTTTCGAAGGAGAAACCATGGCCGCATCGGCCTCCACGCGCGGCCTCGGCGTCGCTGTCATCGGCGCCGGCATGGCCGGGAAGGCTCACATGGCCGCGTACCGCACCGCCGCCACCCTCTACGAGCCGGTGCTGCCGCCGATCCGTCTCGTCTCGGTCGGCGACGTGTCGCCCGCGTTCGGCGAGGCCGCCGCGACACGGTACGGCTTCGAGCGGAACGACACCGACTGGCGCGCCATCGCCGACGACCCGAGCATCAACGTCGTCAGCGTGGTCATCGCCAACCGGTTCCACCGCGAGGTCGTCGAGGGGCTGCTCGCCGCCGGCAAGCACGTGCTCTGCGAGAAGCCGCTCAGCGACACGCTCGACGACGCCCGCGCCATGGCGACCGCCGCGCACGAGGCGTCGACGATCGCCCGTGTCGGCTTCACCTACCGCCGGTCGCCCGGCATCGCGTACATCCGCGACCTCGTGCGCTCGGGCACGCTCGGACGCGTCCTGCACTTCTCGGGGCGGTACTGGTGCGACTACGCCGCCGATCCGCGCACGCCGCTGTCGTGGCGATTCCAGGGGCCCGCAGGATCCGGGGCGCTCGCCGACGTGGGCAGCCACCTGTCGTATCTCGCCGAGTTCGTCTGCGGCGACATCCGCTCGGTCTCGGGGGGCCGCTTCGCCACGGTCATCGACGAGCGCCCCGAACCTCTCGGCATGGTCTCGGGCCGGGGCGCGACCGCCGTGTCAGACACCCTCGGGCGCGTCGAGAACGACGACTACGCCACGTTCTCCGCCGCCTTCGACGAGGGTGTCGGCGCCTTCGAGGTGTCGCGCGTGGCCACCGGTCACGCGAACACGCTGACGTTCGAGGTGTTCGGCGACGCCGGGTCCGCGTCGTTCGACTTCCGGCGTCCGGCGGAGGTGGGGCTGTATCTGGCGGAGGGGCCTGCCGCGCAGCGCGGGTTCCGGCAGGTGATCCTGGGCCCTGATCACCCGTATCTCGCGGGCGGTCTCGCCATGGACGCCCAGGGCGTCGGCTTCGGCCAGAACGAGGGTTTCGTGTTCCAGGCGCGGGCGTTCCTCGAGGAGGTCGCGGGCCTGCCCGAGGAGGCGTCGCTGCCGCGGTGCGCCACGTTCGACGAGGGCGTCCACAACATGGAGCTGCTCGCCGCCGTCGCGTCGTCCGCCGAGGCCGGCGGAGCAACCGTCACCGTCGGCGACGTCGCCGCCACGAAGAACGAGGAGGTGCCGGCATGAGGCTCGGCGTCTACAACGCGATCCTGCACGACCGTCCGCTCGCCGACGCCCTCGCGGTGATCCGCGACCTGGGGCTCACCGGGATCGAGATCAACACGGGCGGATTTCTGCCGCCAGTGCACATGCCGGCGGTGGCGACGATCGCCACGTCGAAGGCGGCCGCCGACGACTACCTCGCGGAGTTCGAGGGCGCAGGAGTCGAGATCGCCGGCCTCAACTGCAACGGCAACCCGCTGCATCCGAACCCCGTGATCGGGCAGAAGCACGCCGACGACGTCCGCACCTCGATCCGGGCCGCCGCGAACCTCGGCCAGACGCGCGTCGTGACGATGTCGGGCCTGCCCGGGGGGTCGCCGACCGAGCAGCACCCGAACTGGCAGGTGAACGCGTGGAACTCGGCGTCGCTCGACATGATCGACCGGCAGTTCGACATCGCGGTCGCGTTCTGGCGCGAGATCGACGAGCTCGCCCGCGAGAGCGGCGTCAAGGTGGCCCTCGAGCTGCACCCGCAGAACCTCGTCTTCAACCCGGCCGGCATCGAGCGGCTCGTCGAGCAGGGCTCGCTCACGAACATCGGCGTCGAGCTCGACGCCAGCCACCTGTTCTGGCAGCAGATGGACCCGGTCGCCGTCGTGCGGCATCTCGGGCCGCTCGTGGTCCACGCCGCCGCGAAGGACGTCCGCGTCAATCCCGCTGCTGCGATCAACGGCGTGCTCGACAACTCCTTCCGGAAGCTCCGGCCCGACGAGCCGCGCACGAACCTCGGCGGCGACGAGTGGGCCAACGAGTGGCCTGTCGACTCGGCGTGGGACTTCGTCGCCCTGGGCAAGGGTCACGACGCCGCGTATTGGACCGAGTTCCTCCGCGCACTGCACGAGGTCGACTCCGCGATGGCGGTCAACATCGAGCACGAGGACGTCTCGCTCGGCCGCATCGAGGGGCTGGAGATCGCGGCGACCGTTCTGAAGGAGGCCGACGCGGCGCTCACCGCCTCGCTCGCCTAGGGCCGGTCAGGCAACGGTGGCCCCGGCGCGCACCGCGTCCAGTGCGCGCGCGACGGCAGCCACCGACGCCTCGACGTCGCCGGAGTCGGTCGACCAGTTGCTCACGGACACCCGGAGGATCGCGCGGCCTCGCCACGAGGAGCCCGACATCCAGACGGCGCCGTCCTCGATCAGCCGCGCGGTGACGGCCCGGGTCTCGTCGTCGGAGCCGAACGCGAGGCTCACCTGGGTGAAGACGACGTCGTTGAGCACCTCGACTCCCGGCAGCGAGCCGAGTGCGTCGGCGAGGTCGCGCGCGGCGTCGACCAGACCGTCGACCAGCTCCTCGACGCCCGAGCGCCCGAGCTGCTTGAGCGCGGCGTACACCGGCACGCCCCGGGCACGCCGCGACATCTCGGGCACGAGGTCGAACGGGTCGGGCGCCTCCGACGCGTCGCGGATCAGATAGGCGGTCTGCGTGCCCAGCGCCGCCTGCACCGCTCCCGTGCGGCTGACGATCGCCACGCCGCAGTCGTAGGGCACGTTGAGCGTCTTGTGCGCGTCCGTCGCCCACGAGTCGGCGCGGTCGAGCCCTGCGAGGCGAGGTCGGAGGGTCGGGCTCGCCGCCGCCCAGAGGCCGAACGCCCCGTCGACGTGCACCCAGCCCCCGTGCTCGTGGGCGAGATCTGCGGCCTCGCCGATCGGGTCGAACGCGCCCGAGTGCAGGTTGCCGGCCTGGAGGCACAGGATGAGCGGACCCTCGACCTGCGAGAGGGCGTCGCGCAGAGAATCGATTCGGATCCTGCCCTCGTCGTCCGACTCGACCACGGTCGGCACGCCGAACCCCAGGTACCGCAGGGCGAGGTCGACCGAGGTGTGGCGCTCGGCGCCGACGAGGACCGTGACGACGGGCGCGCCCTGCAGGCCGCGCGTGTTGACGTCCCAGCCGTGTGCGTCGAGGACTGCGGCCCGGGCTGCGGCCAGCGCGGTCCAGTTCGCCATCGTGGCGCCGGTGGTGAAACCCACGTCGCTCCCGTCGGGAAGCCCGAGCAGGTCGACGAGCCACTCGCCGGCGACGCGCTCGAGGGCGGCGACCGCGGGCGACGCGTAGCGCATGCCGGCGTTCTGGTCCCAGGCGCTCACCATCCAGTCGGCGCCGAGCGCAGCGGGGAGCGTGCCGCCGATCACCCAGCCGAAGAACCGGCCCGACGACATCGCCATGATTCCCGGTTCGGCGTCTCGGGCGAGGTCGTCGACCACGGCCGGCGCCGGCGTCGGCGACTCGGGCATCGGCTCGCGGAAGACCCGCTCCATTTCGGTGACGTCGGCGGTGGGCGCGACCGGCCGCGTGGGCAGCGACCGGATCCAGTCGAGAGCTCGCGCACGCGCGACGGCGAGTGATTCGGCGTATGTCTCGGGCTCGATCTTCATGGGTCCTCCTCGACCTTCGGGTGGGGAGCACTGTGGCACGCGAGCAGCCCGCCACGCCAGACCTCGGACCTGCGTCGAATTGCGTATTTCCTTCGGCGGGTCGAGGGGGATCGGCGGGCTATCGTCGCCGCGCGGCCGGCGCCAGGTCGCGCATGTCGACCCACCACATGTTGTCGACCACGTCGACCGAGGTGCCCGGCGGCACGATCTCGTCGATGCGGTCGAGGACCTCGTCGGAGAGCACGACGCCGTCGGCGGCGAGGTAGCCGTCGAGGTGCTCCATCGTGCGCGGCCCGATGATCGCCGACGTCACGGCGGGATGCCGCACGACGAAGGCGGTCGCGAGCTGCACCAGGGTCAGGCCCGCGTCGGCCGCGAGAGACGTGAAGGCGTCGACGGCCGCGACCTTGGCGGCGTTCGCGGGGTTCGTCACGTCGAAGCGCGCGGGCCTCGCGGAGCGCGCCGCCGACCCCGGCGTCGCGCCGACAGCGCCCGAGTGGTACCGGCCGGATAGCCAGCCGGCCGCGAGGGCGCTGTAGCTGAGGACGCCCATGTCGTACCGCCGCGTGGTCGGCAGCAGGTCGTACTCGATCGCTCGGGTGAGCAGCGAGTACGGCGGCTGCTCGGTCTCGAAGAAGCCGCGGCCGAGCCGCTCGGAGGCCCAGCGGCCCTCGACGACTCGCGACGGCGTGACCTTCGAGGCGCCGAAGGCTCGGATCTTGCCCTGGTCGACGAGGTCGGAGAGCGCCTCGATGGACTCCTCGATCGGGGTGCCCGGGTCGGGGACGCCGAGCTGGTATAGGTCGATGTGGTCGGTGCCCAGGCGCTTCAGCGACTCGTCGACGGCCGAGAGGATGTAGGCCCGCGATGCCCCGGTGTGCGGGTTGTCGCCCTTGGGACCGCCGAACTTGACGGCGAGCACGACGTCGTCGCGGCGCCCGCCCGCCAGGGCCTCGCCGAGGATCTCCTCGGACTCGCCGTTCGAGTAGCCGTCGGCGGTGTCGATGAAGGTGATGCCCGCGTCGAGGGCCCGGTGGATCACGCGCACGGAGTCGGCGTGGTCGGCGTTGCCGAACGCGCCGAACATCATGGCGCCGAGGCAGAGCTGGCTCACGGTCATGCCGGTCGAGCCGAGGGGGCGGTACTCCATGGGATTCCTTTCGTCGAGGGGGCCGGATAGGCTGTCCGGTTGTACCGTACGCCTGAACGGATAGCCTGTCCACTTAAGGATGAGATGACTCCCGCCACCCCCTCGACCGGCCGCCGCGCCGACGCCGAGCAGAACCGAGCGCGGATCCTCGACGCCGCCCGCGAGGCCTTCGCTGATCCTGATGCCGACGTGTCGATGGCCGAGGTCGCGCGACGGGCCGGCGTCGGCATGGCGACGCTGTATCGCAACTACCCGGGCCGCCGAGAGCTACTCGAGGCTCTCTACGCCGACGAGGTCGACGCCATCTGCGCCTGGGCCGGCGCGGTCGACGGTGCGACTCCGGCCGATCGGCTCGACGCCTGGCTCAGTCAGTTCGCCGCCTTCATCGCGAGCAAGCGCCTGGTGGGCCGCGAGCTGCTCAAGCACACCGACAGCGCCGACCCCGTGTTCGGCGACGCGCGCTCGCGGGTCATCGAGGCGGCGAGACCGCTGCTCGACGCCGCCCGCGAGTCCGGCGAGGTCAGGCCGGAACTCACCATCGACCAGGTGGTGGACCTGGTGCACGCCGTGGCCGTGATCTCGGGCGACCGCGACTACGTCCGGCCGATCCTGCGCGCCGCGCTCGACGGGATCAGGCGCAGCGCACCGAGGTGATCCCGAGCAGGGCGGTCACCTTGACGCCCACGGTGGTCGTCGACATCGCCGTCCAGGCCGTGTTTCCCGCGACGAGGTCGGTCCGCACCGACACCGGGTAGGTCGCGAGGCCGAGGCCGAGCAGCGACGTCACGCTGAGCGTCGTCGACGTGGACGTGCCGGGGGCGGTCGCGTACACCGTCCCGTTGTTGATCACGCTGAAGGTGGCCGGGGTCACCGACCCCGCGTACGACCATCCGATCGTCACCGTCGAGCCGTCGGCATTGTTCGTGCAGGTGAGACCCGTCGGCGCGACCGCCGTGGCCGCCGTGAGGTTCGAGGTCGGATTGCTCGTCGTGCCGACCCACGAGGCGGCGAGGGCGGCGGGCGTCGGCGCCATCGACGTGGCGGCACCGGCGAGCAGGATCAGCGCGAGTGCCCCTCCCGCGACCCGCAGCCGCTTCACCCGCCGCGCGCGGAGGCGGATCGTGCGCCGCGTGATCGCCTTCCGCTCGGCCTCGATGTACGCGGAGCGCGACGCCTCGGCCTTCGCGACGGCCTTCCGCCCACGCTCGGTCTCGAGGCGGCGGACCCGCGCGGGGTCGCCGCGCCCGTGCCGCAGATCGCTGTCGATGCCGGTGAAGCCGAGCAGCAGCGTGAGCACCGCCGCCGTGATGGCGAGGTACAGCCACTTCCCCTCGTGCAGCCACAGGATCGGCAGACCGATCCACGGCACCCGCAGCAGGGCCACGCCCTCGACCGCGCTCCGCGCCACCGGCGTCGCGTCGGCGGTGGGGTTCGCGTCGCCCTTCGTGACGAGTGAGCCGCCCGGGCCGACGCGGTAGTAGCGGTGCAGGCGCAGCTCGCCCGGATGCGCGGGGTCGCGGAACAGGATCACCTTGCCGAGCTGGATCTTCGCCGGCGGAACCGGCACCGAGACGACCACGTCGCCCGGGTGGATCCGGGGCTCCATCGAGCCGGTCATCACGGTCGTTGGATGCCAGCCGAGCACGGCCGGGGCCGCCGCCCAGAACGCCAGCCCGAGGACTGTCGCGATGAGGCCGCGCGCGACGGAGGCGACGATCAGGCGGAGCCAGTCACGTGCATCCTGCGCCCTCGGGTCGGGCCCCGACGAGTGCCGATGGTGCGGGTCGACGATCTCGCGGAGCCTCTCCGCGTCGGCGACCCGCGTCGTCTGTGCCGCCGCGCCCGATCGGCCCGCGGTCGACGCGGACATCAGCTGTTGTCGGCCTCCCAGGTGAAGCCGATCGCGGCGGTGCCGCCCATGATCGTGCTCGGGGCGGCGGTGGGGACGGTCCAGGTGAACTGGAACACGCGGGTCTCGGACGCCGTGCCGGTCGGCGCCCAGCTGCCGACGCCGGTGGCGAAGTTCGTGTCACCGGTGCCGAACGCGGCGAGCGTGCCGCTGTAGACGCTCGACCCGGTGCCGAGGGCCGTGAAGCCGGTGCACGTGCCGAAGCCGCCGCCGGTGCCCTGCGTCACCGTGAGGTTGATGTTGCTCGCCAGCGCGTTCGTCGTCGCGTAGTTCGCGCCGTACAGCTTGACGGTCGACGGCAGCGAGCCGGTCGAGGTCACCGCGATGCAGTTCGTGCCGGTCGAGCCGGGCTTGAGGCCGGTCGCGGTGAAGAGCGCGACGTTGTTGTCGTCGTCGGTGAGGTTGACGTTACCCGCCGACCAGTTGCTCGTCGGGTTCGACGTGGTCGCCGAGAAGGCCGAGTACGAGGCCGTTCCGACCACGATGCCCGAGGCCACGAGGGCGGCGGGGATGGCGATCCAGGCGGCGATCTTCGCGCGGAAAGGGGTCACGAAAGGCATTGCGGTACTCCCAGGTCGGGGCTGATCCACGGTCGGACGACCGTCTACACGTCTCGCCGGTGCGGTGGTTAAGCGCGGTGGCGGGGCCGTTTCACGACGAACAGTACGCCCCGGTTCGGTCGCCGACAAGTCGGCAGAAGGCCCCACAAGAGGGGTGGTGTGTGCGCCGGGCGCTCGGCCGCGGTTGTCCGCTCGGGAGGATTTCGCCGCCGCTCGGGAGGATTTCCGGAGCTGCGCGCATCTCTCGGAGGAAATCCGGGCCGGCGGCGCGCGTTCGGGAGGATGCGCGACCGCGATGTCCTCCCGAACGGCGAACCAGCGGAGTGCAGGACCGCCGCGGTGCATGTTCGGGAGGAGATCGGCCGCGATGTCGACTCGCCGGGAGGATGTTGGCGCGTGCCCGCCCGCGGCACCCGTGGGCGAGGCCGCCTCGGGAGGACTCGCATCCTCCCGAACATGTGCGCCTAGGGTCGAGGGGTGACTCTCGACACCGACCCTGCGCCGGCAGGCGACGACCTCGCGGCGCTCCTCGACCGGTGGGTAGCGGCGTGGGCCGTCTCGCGGGGTGCAACCCGCAGGCGAGTCGGCCGCGCCTGGCTCGTCGACGTCCGCGCGGCGACACGGGCCGCCGAATACTTCATCGCCCTCCCGTCACAGGCTGAGATCGACGCCCTCGCCGACCGGGCCTCCGGCGCGCAGGATGTGTGGGTCACCGTGCTGGGCTCTCCTCAGCCGGCCCTCCCGCCCGGCCTCGAGCCCGTGACGCATGCCGAGTGCATGATGACGTTCGGGCTTCCCGATCCTGCGCCCTCGGTCTCGGGTTCGGCCCCGGGCTCGGCCGACCCGGTGGCCGGCGTCGACCTGGAGGCGATCGACGGCGTCACGCACGCGACGATCACGATCGACGGCGAGGAGGCTGCGCGCGGCCAGCTCGCCGTCGTGGGCGGCGACGCGGTGTTCGACCGGATCTCGACGGACTCGCGCTTTCGGCGTCGGGGTCTGGCGTCGCGCGTGATGGCGGCTCTAACCGCGGCCGCGGTGGACGGCGGCGCTACCACGGGGCTGCTCATGGCGTCGATCGACGGGCGTCCGCTCTACACCGCGCTCGGCTGGCGCGAGGTCGCGCCCCTGCAGACGTTCCGCGGCCGCTGACGGGCAGCGTGGCGGCCGAGGCCGACGCTGTGACGTCCGCGTAGGGTGGGGGCAGCGCGACGCGGCGGTCGCCTCGCGCGAGCACGAGGGGGAGCACGTGAGCGACAGTGGTGTGCCGGACGGCCAGCGCCAGACACCGGCCGGGTGGTATCAGGACCCGTCGGGGCAGGCGCCCTACCGGTGGTGGGACGGCTACGCCTGGAGTTCGAGCACGTCCGCTGACCCCGCGGCCGGCCGCCCCGCCCCGTCGAACACTCCGCCCGTCGTGGTCGGCGCCGTCTGGCAGCGCCCTCAGCTTCCGCCCGATCGACCCGTGTACTCGGTCTTCATCTGGCTGATCGTGCTGCTGCCGCTGCTGAGCTGGCCGCTGAGCTTCACCTACACGCCGCACCTGAGCTACGAGAGAGTCAACGGGATCCGCACCATCGATCCGTTCTCGATCTACACGCCGACCTACTTCGCGATGCTCGGGGTCAGCCTCGCCCTCTACGTGGTGACGATCGTGCTGGCCTTCCGCGATCAGAAGTGGCTGCAGCGGCAGGGCGTGGTGCGCCCGTTCGCGTGGGGCTGGGCGTTCCTCGGGATCGTCTACACGATCGGCCGCTCGGTGATCGTCCACGGGGTCGCCCCTAAGCGCGGGCTCTGGCCGATCTGGATCTCGATCGCGCTGATCGTCATCGGACTGGTCGTGGGCTTCTCGCACAGCGCCTCCGAGTTCAGCCAGATCCAGGTGCCGACGAAGTAGGGCGAGCCGCCTCACTAGCGGCGAGGGCGCCGGCGCCGCGACGTCTCCACGAGCGACGCTCCCGCGGCGAGGAGGAGGGCGGCGATCAGAGCGGCCGGGGCCGGGGTGGAGCCGGTGGCCGCGAGCTCCTGCGACCCGGCGGTGTCGCTCGGCGAGACGGTGCCGCCACCGGGCGACTCGGGGTCGGCGACGAGGGTGTTGCGCACGGTGACGGACACGGTCGAGCCGGCGTGGGCGACGAACGAGTCGGGGCTGACGACCGGCTGCTGCCACTCGAAGCCGTCGGCCGCAGGAGGCGTCGCCTCGGTGACGGTGCACGCGGTGCCGTCGACGAGTCCGTCGATGAGCGGCGCGGCGGGTCGACCGGCCGACACCGCCCAGGTCGCGGTGCGCACGGAGCCGTCGGGTGCGATGCACCGAACGCTTCCCCGATAGACGGCGCCACTCGGCGCACCACCGGACGGCGCGTCGACGACCTTCGCGATGGTCGCCGAGGTGGTCACGTCGGCGACCGTGTTGTCGATGTGCACGATCGACACCGTCGAGCCGCCCTCGCCGATCACCACCTCGCTGTCACCGAGAACCGGTGCCGCCCAGCGGAACGCCCGATCGCCGTCGGAGGAGGGCGACGCCGAGATCTGCAGGTCTTCCGACACGTTGCACCGCGTGCCGAAGGGCAGGTCGGTGGCGAGGTCGTGCCCGATGCCGTCGGCGAGGATGTCGTCGGCCCCGCTCTCGTCTCCGCCGCCCGGCAGCACGCACGACCAGATCACGTGGTACGTCTGCGTGGGTGCCACGACGTGGTCGGGGTCGTCGAGTGACTTCAGGACGTCGAGCGTTCCGACGTGCCGCACGATCTCGTCGCGCCAGGCCACGGTCACGAGCCGTGATCCGGCCGCGGGGATCGTGAACGTCGCCTCGCGTCCCGTGGTCTCCGCGCCGCCGTCGACCGACCAGACCGGGTCGAGCCACTCGTACGAGTCGTCCGCGACCGGAGGCGTGCCCGTCTCCGTCAGGGTGCAGGAGCTGCCGACAGCCACCCCGGCGACCGTCTCGACGCCTCCCGCCGCCACCTCGACCGAACCCGACAGCGTCGCGCCGCCCGGCGCCGTGCAGCGCCAGTCGAACGTGAAGCGAGTGCCGGGCACCACGCCGTCGCTCGGCCGCGACACGGACTTCGTCACGGCGAACGAGCCGGTGACCTCCTCGACGCGATTGGTCACCGTGACCGTCGGGGTCGTGCCGTCGCCGACCGTGATCGTGTCGGGCGAGATGACGGGTGGCTCCCAGACGGCGCTCGGGTCTCCGGGCACGGGAGCGGTGGGTTCGTCTTCGGTCACGGAGCAGACGGCGCCGGTCGGGACTCCGCTGACGGTGTGCGGCGCGCCACCGGCGGTGAGGCTCCAGGTGCCCGACGCCACCGTCGCGTCGCCGACCGCGCACGACCACCCGCCCGAGTACGTGCGACCCGGGTCGACGCGGCCGGTCGGATCGTCGAGCGCCTTGACGATGTCGAAGCCGCCCGTGCTGCGCGTGACCGTGTTCGTCACGGTCACCTCCGACACCGTGCCGTCGCCGATCGTCACGGTCGACGGCGTGATCGTCGGCGGCGCCCACCCGTACGACGGGTCGTCGGCGACGGGCCCGTCGGGCGGGCCCTCCGCCACCCGGCACACCGACCCCACCGGCAGGTTCTCGGCGATGGTCGTCGCGGCCCCGCTCGCCGTCACTCGCCAGGTGCCGCCGGGCTCCTCGGTGCCGGGCGCCTCCGTGCACGACCAGGTGCCCACGAACTCCTGCGCAGGATCGGCGACGCCATCCGCGTCGCTCACGACCTTCCGCACTGCGAGGCCGCCCGTCGCCACCGGCGGGTCGATCGTCGGCTTGCACTCGAAGTCGTCGTCGGGGAACGGGAACGAGTGCGCCTCGTTGCCCTGGCCGTCGAAGACGAGGTCGCCGCCGATGAGCAGTCGCCCGTTGGTGCTCGCGGTGATCCTGGTCGTCGCGGTTGCCGAAGGCACCATGACCGAGCCCAGGAGCTGGTCGCCGGTGCCGATCGTCACGTCGGCCGCGTCGGCGAAGTTCCACATCGTGTGCGTGGCGAGCTCGACGAAGCGGGGGTCGCCGAATGAGATCTGCTCGGTGGAGGCGTCGGTGAAGAAGCCGGCCGGGTAGACGGCAGCGGTCGAACCGGTGACGGTGATGATGATCCGGGCGTCGGTCGGGATGCGGACGAACTCGACGGCGCGCGGCTCGCTCTGTGTGCCGAGCTCGTCGCCCGGGATCCGGAAGACCTGCGTGGCCGAGGAGCCGTCACCGGTGAAGGTGAGCGTGTTGAAGCGCTCGGACGTCGTGCCGGTCGTGGGGAGCGCCGCGTACTGGGTCGACTTCGTGCGGATCGTCGTGCCGAACGTCGCGAACGGCCCGAGGGGGTCGGCGGCGTCGCTCGTGACCGTGCCGCCGCTCGTCTCGAACCGGTCGAGGGGTGCGGCGGTGCCGCCGGCGACGACGTTGCCGCCGATGCCGTGGCCGACGTCGACGGTGGTCGTGGCTCCCGGGGTCGCGTCTCCGCCCGTGAGGAGCATGTCGCTGCCGGCGGGCGGGACGACGCCGGAGCCGAAGCCGACGACTCCGACGTTGAAGGTGCCGCCGTTTGTCTTGTCGAAGGTCGCCGTGCCGCCGACGGCGAGGACGCCCTCGCTCTCGGCCGCATTCGCCCCGACCGAGTAGTCGCCGCCGACGAAGACCGAGACGTTGGCGTCGGTGCCGATCGGGGTCTCGCGCTGCGCGAGCTGCTGGGGCGTGGGGCACTCGGGGAGGTCTGGGGCCGCGGTCGGTGCCGCGGGTGCGGCCGAGGCGGGCGCGGGCACTCCGAGGCCGCCCTGGAGCGTAAGCGCCCCCGTGGCGAAGAGGACCGCCGCCGCAGCGGCGATCACCCGGACGCGTGATCGCACGCGGTCAGACTAGCCCTGCCCCGCTGCCCTTGGCGCGGCGCCGGGGCGGCACCGCCACATCGGTCTTGCATTCGCTGGCGGGTTCGGAGAGGCTACGTCACATGCGTCGCCGAAAGCGGCTGACACGAGCCGTCCCGAAGCGCGATAGGCATTGCTGACGTGAAAAGCTTCTTGGGACACTCCGTCAGGTATTTTGACGGACGAGTCGGACCGCGGTGGACGCTGATTTCGTTTGCGCTGGTGTCGGCTGGAATCGCACTGCTTCTCTTCGATTTCAAGGTGGGAACCGCCGTGATCGGGGTCGCTGAGGTGATCGTCGGAATTGCGATTCACCTGACGTGCACGCGACCAGATGTCCGCTGACACATGCCAATCACGAGGGAGGGCTTCGTTGCGTGGGTCGAGTCCAATGAGCCGGGCGTGGCCAGAAATGACGCGGACGACCTCGTCGTCACCGGGCGTGGTGCGCGCGATTTCGTCGTCGAAATCGGTTCGGAAGACCTGGACCGTCCGTTTCGAGAACTCCTTGCGGAGGTCCAGGGCTCACCGGGTCGACGCTTCGACGCGGGCGACCTTTACTGGGCCGTATGGCTCGACATTCTGGAGACCACCGGAACTGCTCCGGGATCTGGCGGCATGACCGTAAGGCTTGTGGACGGTGACTTTCGGGTCGTCAAATCTGAGGACTGAGGCAAACAACAGGTCAGCCGAAGAGCGCCTCGCCCACGTACGACCCCGACCGCGGCGCCGGCGGCACGGCGAAGACGCCCGAGCCGATGTGCGAGATGTACTCGTTCAGCCGATCCGAGGCGCCGAGACGCGTCTGAATCCGGGTGAAGTGCTCGGGGTCGTTCATGTAGGCGGCGAAGAACAGCCCCGCGTCGAGCTGCCCGTACTGGTTCAGCCCGTCGGTGTAGTTGTACGAGCGGCGCAGGATCTTCACGCCGTCGTTGTTCTCGTGCGCGGCGAGCGCGATGTGCGCCGTGGGGTCGATCGCCCGGCCGTTGAAGTCGCCGGCCTTGTGGAAGTTCGGCGTGGTGAACTCGGTGCCGCCCGACAGCGGCGCGCCCGCGACCTTGTCGCGGCCGAAGACGCGCTGCTGGTCGCTGATGACGTCGGCGTCCCAGATCTCGATGTTGATCTCGATCTTGCGGACCACCTGGTAGGTGCCGCCGGCCATCCAGCCGGCGTCGTCCTTCAGGTAGACGAACTTCGAGAAGTCGGCGGGCTCCTTGATGTTGCGCGTGCCGTCCTTGAATCCCATGAGGTTGCGCGGCGTCGACTGGTTCGCACCGGCCGAGGCGCGACCGAATCCGAGCACGGTCCACTTCACGGTCGCGGTGCCGCGGGCCATCCGCGCGAGGTCGCGGATCGCGTGGTACGCCACCTGCGGGTCGTCGGCGCACGCCTGCAGCGACAGGTCGCCGCCGGTGAGCGACGCGTCGAGGTTGTCGCTCGGCAGCGCCGGGATCGCCGCGAGATGCGCGGGCTTGTGCTTCGCCAGGCCGAACCGCTCGTCGAAGATGCCCGGGCCGAGCCCCACCGTCACGGTGAGTGACGCGGGCCCGAGGTCGAGGGCCTCGCCCGTGTCGGCTCCGACGCCCGCGCCGTGCGACGGCTCGACGGTGCCGATGGTCTTGCCGGCCTGCAGCTGCGCGATGGCCGCGGACCAGCGGGCGAGCAGCACCTGCAGGTCGGTGGTCAGCGTCGACGCCATGTCGAACGTCATGAACACGCAGTACCGCTGCGGGGGCGTCTCGATGCCGCCCTGCGTCTGCCGGGCCGCTGTGGCGTAGAACGGGTGGCTCTGCGAGAGGTCGATGCTCTCGTCGGGCGGGGGTGCTGCCGCCGCCTGCGCCGCGAGGGTGCCGCCGGCCCCTGCCAGCGCGCCCACGCCGGCTCCTGCTGCCGCGAGCCCGCCGCCGAGCAGGGCGCGGCGCGAAACGCCGTCGGTCACGCCGTGGCGACCTTGGCGGCCAGCTGCGACAGAGGGTCCTGCAGTGCCTGGACCTGCTGCGAGATCGTGTTGGCGTCCTTCGCCTTCGTCGCGGCGTCGTACGTGATGAAGCCGCCGAGGCCGGTCGACGAGCGGTAGGTGTCGAGCAGCGCGTCGGTCTTCGTGAACTGCGCGGCGATCGCCTTGGTGATCGACGGGTCGAGCTTCTGAAGGCCCGGGCGCATGTAAGCGAAGGCCTCTTCGGCGCCCTCGACGTTGGCTGCGAGGTCGACGAGGTCGATGTGGCTGAACGCCTCTTCTTCGCCGGTGACCTTCTCGGTCTGGACCTCTTCGAGCAGGCCCGCGGCGCCGTTCGCGAGGTCTTCGGGCTTGTATGACAGCGACGGGACGAGCTTCGAGAGCTCCTCGACGTTGCTGGTGAGCTCGGCGGCGAGGGTCTTGGTCGACGCGGTGATGGCCTTCGACTGGAACAGGTCGCGCTCGACCGCGTGGTAGCCGTGCCAGCCGACCTTCGGGTCGAGATTCGACGCGCGCATGTCGATGAGGTAGTCGAGGTTTCCGGCGTTGTCGGTCGCCTTGAAGCCGGGCTTCACGAAGCCGTCGACGTCGCTCTCGACGCGTTCGTAGTAGGGGCGGGCCTTCGCGTAGGCGGTCTGTGCGTCGGTGAGGTTGCCCGAGTCGACGGCGGTCTGCAGCGCCTTGGTCGTCGCGACCATGGTGGTGACCTGGTCGTCGACGTAGGTCGCGTACTGCTTCGCGCCCTGGCGCAGGAGGGTCGCGGCCGAGCTGTTCGATGCCGCGGCGGCCTTGCCGGTCACGGTGAAGTCGGTGAGCTCTTTCGTCGCGCCGGGGCAGTAGACCTGGTATTTGCCGCCGCCGAGCGTCACGGTGAACGACGACTTGGCGAGGCCGGGGGCGAGGTTCTCCTTCTCGCCGAGGATCTTCTGCTCCTGCAGCAGCTCGACCTCGGTGATGCCGGTCGACGACTTGTTCTCGACCGTGAAGGTCACCGGGCCCGCGGGCACCGACGTCGACGACACCGCGCACTTGTCCGAGCCGCCGCCGGTCAGCGTGACGCTGATCTTGTTGACCTTCGACGACGACGAGTCGCCGGAGCCGGACGACGACGAGGTCGAGCAGCCGGCGAGCACGAGGGCGGCCGAGACGGCGACGGCGGTGAGGGCGAGGACCGACCTCAGCCGGGACTTCTGCGGGTTACCGGACGACATACGGGGAACTCCTAGGGGGATTGCTCTGCGACGACGACGCGTCGTCGGCAGCGGTGGTGGGGGAGGGGGTCTGAGGGGCGTCGCTGTCCGCCGGGGCGTCGGCGGGCACTGCGTCGGCGGTGGAAGCGCCGGCAGCAGCGGCGGCCTGACGACGCGAGCGCAGGATCGCGAACACCTGCCACAGGGCGGCGATCGCCAGCGCGATCGGCAGCCAGGTGTTCCAGAGCCGCAGCTCCGAGACGCTCGTGGCGTGCGACTGCACCGCGGCGGCGGTCGCCTGGGCCGTGCGGGAGGGCACCGACCAGCGGGTCTCGTCGAGCGTGTAGGTGCGGGAGGTGCCGAGACCGCCGCCGGAGAGCGTGACGACGGTCGTCTGCTCCTGCTTCGCGTCGAGGATCCCCGAGCCGACCGTCCACAGCGTCGTGGTCCGCTCGGCCGACCAGTTCGCCGTGTAGGGGCCGGGCTGGTTGTCGGGCGAGATGCCGACCGGGATCCGGCCGAAGAGCGTGACGAGCTGGTCGACGGTCACCGTCGCCGGGCGGCTCGCGGTCGAGACCTTCGACGTGGTGCGCCAGCGGTCGGCGCTGACGCCGTCGTGCGTCGCCGTGCGGCGAGCCGACGAGCCGAACGCGACGGTGGAGGCGCCGGAGCCGGTGGTGCGGACGGTCGCGCCGGTGCCGGCCGTGGAGACGGTCGCCGTGCCGCTGCCTGATCCTGTGCCCAGAGACACCGTCTGCGGGGCGGCCCCGTCCGGCGCGTGGACGGCCAGCGCGAGGACGATCGCCGCCACGGCGAACCCCGCGGCGAGCCCGGCACGCACCCGAGGGAGCGCAGTGGGAGACGGGCGCCAGGCGCGCGGCCAGAGCGCGAGCGCCAGCACGGGCACGAGGTAGCAGAACCAGCCGAGCACCTCGACTACGCGTGGGTCGGGCTGGATGCCCAGGATGCCAGTGATGAGGGCGCCACGCACCGAGCCGTTCGGCGCGAGCCAGGAGAGGTCGACGGTGCGCTGCTGGCCGATGAGGATCCAGCCGGCCTCGTGCGCGGTGCGGAGCGCCGTCATGACGAGGCCCGCGGCGACGAAGACGAGGAAGACGCCGGTGCCGGTGAAGAACTTCGCGAGATTGAGCCGCACGCCGCCGGTGTAGAGGAGGAAGCCGATCACGACCGCGCCCAGCACGCCGATGAGGGCGCCGAGGGCCGCGAGACCGGTGTTCGACGAGGCCTGGAAGGTGGCGAGCAGGAAGACGCTCGTCTCGAAGCCCTCCTTCAGCACGGCCAGGAACGCCATGCCGGCGAGGGCCCACGCGGTGCCGCGCGAGGCGGCGGCGGTGGCCTCGGCCTCGAGCTCGGCGCGCATGTTCTTCGCGTGCTTCCGCATCCACACGATCATCGTGGTGACGAAGACGACGGCGACGGAGCCGATGATCGCCTCCATCCCCTCCTGCTGCGCCTGCGGCAGCGCCTGCTCGACGAGGTCGAGCACGACGCCGACGGCGATGCTGAGCGCGACGGCGGTGCCGACGCCGAGCCACATCGGCCACATCGGGATCCGGTTGCGCTTGAGGAAGGCCGCGATGATGCCGACGATCAGCGTCGCCTCGAGGCCCTCTCGGAGCCCGATCACGAGGGTTGCGATCATGGAGCGTGCGCCTGTTCGTCGGGGTGTGCGGGGTGGGGATCGTGCCTCGCGGGGCGAAGCAACGTAGCGAAGGCTATCCTAACTTCGTGGCCGTTCCGCAACCCGTTTCAGCGGCCTGACGGGAAAATGTCTCGATATCGAGACATGCTGGAGCCCCGTAGAGTCGTCGCGTGACTGCTGTTCGCCGATCCTGCGCCCTGCTCGCCCTCTCGCTCGCGGTGCTGGCGGTCGTGGCCGTGCTCGTGCTGGTCGACCCGGTCTCCGCGCACGCGGCGACGAGCGCCGTCACCCCCAGCCCGGCGCCGTCCCCGGGGGCGACTTCCGGCCCGGGCAGCAACCGCGTCGCCGGATTCGCGATCGCCGCGGTGATCCTCATCGCCATCGCGTACGCCGCTCGAGCGGTGCGCCGGCGCAACGTCCACCGCGACTGAGGGCGGTCGAGGGTCGGCCCGGGGCGGTATTCCCTGCGAGGGGGGCACTGTCAGTGCACCTCAGGTGTCGCCCGGCTCCTGCGAAAATGGATGACGTGACCACGACTGTCAACGCCTACGCTGCCCTGTCCGCCACCGAACCCCTCCAGAAGATCACCATCGAGCGCCGCGACCTCGGCCCTCACGACGTCCTCATCGACATCGCCTACGCCGGCATCTGCCACTCCGACATCCACACCGTCCGCGGCGAGTGGGGCGAGATCGCCTACCCGCAGGTGGTCGGCCACGAGATCGTCGGCTTCGTCTCCGCCACAGGCTCCGACGTGTCGAAGCACGCCGTCGGCGACCGCGTCGGCGTCGGCTGCATGGTCAACTCGTGCGGCGAGTGTAAGAACTGCCTCGCCGGCGAAGAGCAGTACTGCCAGAAGGGCAACATCCAGACCTACACGGGCGTCGACCCGGCCGACGGCTCGATCACCCAGGGCGGGTACTCCGAGAAGGTCGTCGTGAACGAGGACTTCGTGCTCCGCGTTCCCGAGGCGCTCGACTTCGCCGCCGCCGCCCCGCTGCTGTGCGCCGGCATCACCACCTACTCGCCCCTGCACCACTGGAACGCCGGCCCCGGCAAGAAGGTCGCCGTCGTCGGCCTCGGCGGGCTCGGCCACATGGCCGTCAAGATCGCCCACGCCATGGGTGCCGAGGTGACCGTGCTCTCGCAGACGCTGTCGAAGCAGGAGGACGGCCTCAAGCTCGGCGCCGACCACTACTACGCCACGAGCGACCCGGCGACCTTCGAGACGCTCCAGAACGAGTTCGACCTCATCATCAACACGGTGTCGGCCCCGCTGGACCTCGACGCGTACCTCTCGACGCTCGACCTGAACGGCGCCATGGTCAACGTCGGCGCCCCGCCGGAGGCCCTGCCGATCCACGTGTTCACCCTGTTCGCCGGCCGCCGCACCTTCGCGGGCTCGTCGATCGGCGGCATCCGCGAGACCCAGGAGATGCTCGACTTCTGCGCCGAGCACGGCATCGTGCCCGAGACCGAGCTCATCTCGGTCGACCAGGTCAACGAGGCCTACGAGCGCGTGCTGAAGTCCGACGTGCGCTACCGCTTCGTGATCGACATCGCCACGCTGGCGTAACCCCTCGCTGCGGCACGGTACCGTCATAGCGTGACCGTGCCGCAGCACCCCGACGGCATGCGGTACGGCGCGATCATCGCGCTCGCCTGCAGCGCCTTCGTCTACTTCACCGCCGAGACGCTCCCGGTCGGCCTCCTGCCGCAGATCTCCGCGAGCCTCCACGTCGCCCCAGCCACGGTCGGCCTCCTCGTCACGGTGTACGCCGCGTTCGCGGCCGCCGGGGCGGTGCCGCTCACCAGCCTGACCCTGAAGGTTCCGCGGCACCTCCTGCTGATCCTGCTGGTCGTCGCGTACGTCGTGTCGCAGGCCCTCGCCGCCTTCGCTCCGAACTTCGGCGTGCTGATCGCCGCCCGCGTGCTCACGGCTCTCGCCCACGGCGTGTTCTGGTCGGTCATGGCGCCGGTGTCGTCGCGCCTCGGGCCCCGCGGTCAGGGCGGCAAGGCGTCGTCGCTCGTGCTCATCGGCAACACCGCCGGCATGGTGCTCGGCGTGCCGCTGGCCACGATCCTCGGGCAGACCGTCGGCTGGCGGGCGTCCTACGGGGTCCTGGCGGTCGCAGGAGCAGCGGCCACCGTCGGCCTGATCCTGGCGCTCCCGAAGATGCCGCCGACCCCGGCGCAGGCTTCCGCGACCATGCGGCGTCAGCTCGACCAGGCCCGGCAGGTGATCCTGTCGAAGCCGATCTTCGTCGTCTGCTGCGTCACCACCTGCGCGGTGATCGGGCAGTACGCCGTCTACACCTACACGGCACCCGTCGTCGCGCGGGCCGGAGGCATCTCGGGCACCGAGCTGAGCCTCCTGCTGCTCGGCTACGGCGCGACCGGCCTCGCCGCGAACGTCTTCGTGGGGCGTCTCGTCGACCGGCATCCCGGTGCGGCGCTCGCGGGCTGCTTCGGCGCGGTCGTGCTGGCGCTGGTCTCGCTGTCGCTGCTGCACGGTCAGGTCGTGACCTGGGTGGCCGTTCTGGTCTGGGGCGCAGGATTCGCGGCAGTGCCCCTCATCCTCCAGCAGGCCGCGCTCCGCCTGTCGCCGGGCCGCCGCGACACCGCCTCGGCCGTGCGTCAGACGGCGATGCAGATCGGGATCGCGGGCGGCTCGCTCGTCGGCGGCGCGATCCTGGCCGCCGGAAACGTCGCCTGGCTCGCGCCCTTCGGGGCCGTCGTCGTCGCGGTGTTCGGTGTGTTCGCAGTCCTGAGGCCGCGGGTGTTCCCGCTCACGACCGACCCGGCGCTCGCGCCCGTCACGACGGAGATCGAGGTCATCGCCACGCGGCGCACGTAGCCCGCGCGTACCCGGGCGGCCTGTCCGCGCCCCGGCGGCGTGTGCGCACCCTACCGGTCTGCGCGCGCCTCACCGGTGTGCGCGCGTGTCCTAGGGCGCGCGCACACGCCGGGACGACGTGCGCCGCCGTCGAGACTGCTCCTCCACACCCCGCTCGCTCCGGCCGTCTCTCCACAGATCGCGCCCGCCCACCCCACGGTTGCTCGCGACCGGCGACTCTTGCTCGATGCACGAGCTCGTCCACCCGCTTCGTTCCTCCGACTACGTCCGGTCCGGTCTCGACGACCGCGACATCCGCACGCGCGCCGCGCGGGGCGAGCTGGCGCGGCTCGCGCCCGGCGTCTACCTCGAAGCCGCCCAGTGGCGGGCGCTCGACGACCGCGGCCGGTACGTCGCGAAGGTGGCAGCCCTCGTCGACCGGCTGTCGCGTCCCGTCGCGATCTCGCACTGGTCGGCGGCGGCCGTCGTCGGGCTGCCCCACGCCGACGGGTGGCCCTCGCGCGTCGAAGTCACGGATTCTGGCGTCGTGCGATCGCGGAGCACGGCGACCCTCCTGCGGCGCGAGGGGGCGCTCCGCGCCGCCGATGTCGAGCTCTGGGGCGACCTCTGGGTGACGACCGCGGCGCGAACCGCGGCCGACCTGGCGCTGACTGAGCCGTTCGAGAACGCCGTCGTGGTCCTGGACCACGGGCTTCGGCACGGCATGTTCTCGCGAGACGACGTGCGGGAGCACCTCTCGCTCCTGCCCCGCGCCAAGCGGCTCCCGACGGCCCTCCGCGCCGTCGACTTCGCCTCCGAGAAAGCGGAGTACGCGGGCGAGTCGTTCAGTCGGGTCGGGATGGCGGTCCGCGGGTTCGTGGCATCCGTTCTGCAGCAGCCGTTTCGCGACCGTCTGGGGCTGATCGGCAACGCGGACTTCTGGTTTCCCGAAGTGGGAATCGTCGGCGAGTTCGACGGCGACTGGAAGTACACCGATCCGCGGTGGCTTCGCGGCAGAACGGCCGCCGAGGCGATCATCGACGAGAAGAGGCGGCAGGCGCGCCTGGAGGCTCACCCGCTCGTCCGTCGCGTCGTGCGGTGGGACTACGCGGTGGCCCGGAATCCCGACGAGTTGGCTCGGCGGCTCGCTTCCTCGGGTGTGCCGCGGGTGGCCGCGCCGCTTCGGCGTTCGCGCGGCTCCTAGGGGACGCGCGGACGCCGGGAGGGCGCGCGGACGCCGAGAGCGCCCGCCCGCGCATCAGTGGAGGACGCCGCGCTCGATGCGGTGGTCGAGGTGGTCGGTGATCGCGAAGGCGATCGGCTCGAGCAGCGGGCCCGGGCGCGCGTCGGACCAGTTCACCTCGAAACGGGATCGGAACCCGCTGGTCCACGGCATGTCGCGGGCGTCGCCGCGGCCCGGCCGCGACCACTTCCACTGCAGCTGACCACGGCGGTTGACCTCGACGTCGCCGGGGCCGTCGCCCACCACGATCGGCGTCGGCTCGACCGCGACCCAGGGTGCGTCGACGCGCGGGTAGATCGGGCCGCCGGGAACGTCGGCGGTGAGCATCGTGTACGGCAGGGCGACGCCGCGAGCCGTGAGGGCGAAGAGCTCGAGGGGCCAGGTCGGCGCCACGACCTTGTACGTCGGGGTTCTGCCTGCTCCTGCGGCCACCATGACGGTCTGCACCGGCTCGACGCCGCGACGGCGCAGGGCGATGACGGACTCCTGGAGCAGCAGCTCGAGGGCCCAGCCCGCGGCGACGGTCTCGGACTCCTCCGGCAGAGGGGAGACGTGGCGCCGGGGCCGGGCGAAGCGCTCGATGGCGTCGTCGAGGTCGGTCACGCAGTCCCCTTCCGGTGAGGGGACAACGCTACCGTGTCGACGAAGGGGTCAGTCGACCAGGTCCTCGTAGAGGACGGTCGACAGGTAGCGCTCGCCGTAGCTGGCGACGATCACGACGATCGTCTTGCCCGCGTTCTCGGGGCGCTTCGCCAGCTCGAGGGCCGCGTGCACCGTGGCGCCCGACGAGATGCCGGCGAGGATGCCCTCGTCGGTCGCGAGCTGCCGGGCGACCTTCACCGCGGTTCCGGCGTCGACGTCGACGATCTCGTCGTAGACCTCGCGGTCGAGCACGTCGGGCACGAAGTTCGCCCCGATGCCCTGGATCTTGTGCGGCCCGGGAGCCCCGCCGTTCAGGATCGGCGACTCCGCCGGCTCGACGCCGACGATCTGCACCGACGGCTTCTTCTCTTTGAGGTAGCGGCCGGTGCCGGTGATGGTGCCTCCCGTGCCGATGCCCGAGACGAAGATGTCGACGGCGCCGTCGGTGTCGTCCCAGACCTCGGGGCCGGTGGTGGCGTAGTGGATCGCGGGGTTGGCCTCGTTCTCGAACTGCTTCGCCGCGACCGCGCCGGGCGTCGACTCGACGATTTCGGCGGCCTTGTCGACCGCGCCCTTCATGCCGGCCGGGCCGGGCGTCAGCACGAGCTCGGCGCCGTACGCGCGCAGCAGGGCGCGGCGCTCCTTGCTCATGGTCTCCGGCATCGTCAGGATCACGTGATACCCGCGCGCGGCCCCCACCATGGCGAGCGCAATGCCGGTGTTGCCCGACGTGCCCTCGACGATGGTGCCTCCTGGCTTCAGCACGCCGGCCTTCTCAGCGGCGTCGACGATGGCGACGCCGAGGCGGTCCTTCACGCTGGCGGACGGGTTGTAGAACTCGAGCTTGGCCAGGACGGTGGCGCCCAGCCCCTCGGCGACCTTGTTCAGCTTCACCAGCGGGGTGTGGCCGAAGACCTCGGTGATGTCGTTGTGGATGCGTGCGCTCATGCCCTCATCCTGGCCTGCCCGACGCTCGCGCCGATAGGTCGTTTCTCAGGATGTCGCAGTCGCTCACGCGAGCAGCAGGGCTTCCTCATCGGCTGGGCACGCCGCGAGCAGTTCGGGCACGCGAGAATAGTCGTCGAGCCAGGAGGCCAGGCCCGGGTCGATGAAGGCTGCGAGCGCCGTCACGGCCCGATGCGCCTCGACCAACGGTATGCGACGGAACGAGCCGTCGGCCGCCCGCTCTCCTGCCAGCGGCACTCCCCAGACGATGTGCTCATGGTGCGCGATCCTGTTGCGCAGTGCTTGGACTCGCCGTGCCACGGATTCGACCATCGACCGGTCCAGGTCGCCGGCACCAGGAAATGCGGATCGCAGCGCGGGCTTGCAGAGGAGCGAGTCGTAGATGCGGCGCTCCCTCGAACCGGACGCAGTCGAGAACGAGCCTCGCCCGAGAAGCTTCACCCAGATCCCGAAGTTGAGTGTGGCGACGAGTGTGCCGGCGACGACGTCCGAGGTGGCGTCCAAGAGGTCGAGCCGGCCGCGACGCCATGCTTCGGCGATCATGCCGCGCGTGCTGTCGTCGAAAAGTTCGTCGCGCCGGAACCAGGCGTCGCCGAACGCTCCGGCGAGCTCCCGAGCCATGGCCGAACGGAGTGCGACCTCGACGCATCCGATGTCATCGAACACGGCGAGCGACACACCTGTGGCCCACCGATACAGGCCGATGGGATTCGTCGGCTGGGCGTGCACGTACGGAGCGAGTCGCGCGGCGGGGATCGTCGCGGCGAGACGTTGCACGCGTGGCCTCTCGTTTGCCGATATTCCGATTCCGAACTACGATCGAGCCATAGCCCCCGGCGCAGCGCACTCCGTGTGACGGCCGGGGTTTCTTTCTGCCCACGCCCGTCGATGTGTGGAATATCGTCGAGTTTAGGCCACAGGGCGCAGGAGCGGCGACGGCACCGCGAGGCCGAGGTGCGACCGCAGCGTCGAGCCCTCGTACGAGTCGCGGAACACCCCCTGCGACCGCAGCAGGGGCACCACCTCGTCGCGGAACAGCTGCCAGTCGGCGGGGTACTGCACGAAGAGGTTGAACCCGTCGGCGGCGCCCGCGTCGAACCAGCGGACGATCTCGGCGGCGACGGTCGCGGGCGAGCCGACGAAGGTGGCCCAGTGGGAGGCGGCCACGTGGTCGAGGGCGTCGCGGAGGGTCCAGTGGTTCGCGCGGGCTGTGTCCGCGAGCTCCTGCGCGCCACGAAGGGCACCCCGCTCGGTCGACGTGTCGACCTCGGGGAACGGCTCGTCGAGGGGAGTATCGGCGAACGAGTGCCCGCCGAAGGTGCGGGCGAGACGTGCGAGCAGCGGCCCCAGCGGCTGCGCGCGAAGCCGGGAGGTGTGGAGCGCCTGCGCCTCGGCGTCGGTGGCCGCCAGCGCGATCGACAGCCCCGGCACGAAGAGCAGCTCGTCGCGCGACCGCCCGAGCTCGAGGGCGCGCGCCGTGACGTCGTCCGCGAAACTCAGAGCCGAGGCGAGCGTGGGGGAGAAGCTGAAGATCACCTCGCCGGCCTTCGCGCTGAGGTCGCGCCCCTCGTCGGAGGCCCCCGCCTGGATCAGCACCGGCTCGCCCTGCGGCGACCGCTGGATGTTGAGCGGCCCGGTGACCTGGAAGAACTCGCCGACGTGGTCGAGTCGATGCTGCCCGGCGGGGTTCAGGAACGCGGGAGCGTCGTGCGACGTGGCGAACGCGTCGTCGTCGTACGACGACCAGAGGCCGCGCACGACCTCGACGCTCTCCGTCGCGCGCCGATAGCGCGTCCCGTAGCCGCCGTGGGCGTCACGGCTGAAGTTGCCGGCGGTGCCCGGGTCCTGGCTCGTCACGATGTTCCAGCCGGCCCGCCCGTGGCTGATGAGGTCGAGCGAGGCGATGCGGCGGGCGATGTCGAACGGCTCGCTGTAGGTGGTCGACACCGTGGCGACGAGGCCGATGCGCGAGGTGGCGTAGGCGACCGCCGAGAGCAGCGTGAGTGGCTCGAGACGGTTCAGGTGGTGGTTGGGGAACCCCGCGTCGACGTACTGGCTGTCGACGATGAAGACGAAGTCGAACAGCGACGACTCGGCCTCGCGCGCCTGCTTCACGTACCAGTCGATGTCGACGCTGGCGTCGAGGGGGATCGCAGGATCCCGCCACAGCTCTGGCGTGGAGGCGTCTCCGACCCCCACCAGCACGGCCCCGAGTGCGAGTTCCCTCGTCGTCATGAGGACATCCTTCGCCCCGATTCACAGACGACTCTTGGCGCCAGCCACATTTCGTCACACAGAGCGACACTCGTTACCGAAACGGACCGACCGGTTCCTATCCTGGGGGCCTGACGGAAACGTCCGCTGCGCACCCGATGCGAGTCACAGCGGCCGCCCCGCCCGCCAAGGAGACCCACCTCGTGACCCCACCCACACGCCACAGGAAGTTCGCGTCGCGCCTCGTCGCAGTCGTCGCCGGCGCCGCCGCTCTCGCCCTCGTCACCGCGGGCTGCACCTCGTCGTCCACGTCGACGACCACGTCGGGCGACGGCGGCACGCTCAACTGGGCGAGCGGCCAGGATCCGACCAGCTGGGACCCGGTGGTCGACGGCTCGGGCGCGGTCTTCCGCGTCACGTCGCTCGCGTACGCGTCGCTCACGACGACCAACGAGAAGGGCGAGGCGGAGCCGGCGCTCGCGAAGAGCTGGAAGTACAACTCCGACGGCACGCAGGTGACCTTCACGCTCCGCTCGGGCCTGAAGTTCTCCGACGGGACGGCGCTCGACTCCACCGCGGTGAAGGACTACTTCGTGCGAGCGCAGACCCAGAAGACCTCGGCGCTGGTCGGCGAGGGCATCTCGGTGATCAAGTCGATCGACACCCCGGACGCCACGAGCGTCGTGATGAACCTCAGCCAGCCCGACTACCAGATCCCGCTGGTCGTGGCCGAGCGCGTCGGTCAGATCACGAACCCGAAGTACACGACGGCGCAGCTGGCCCAGAAGCCCGAGGGAGCCGGTCCGTTCAAGGCGGTCACCGTCGTGCCGGGCTCGAAGGCCGTGTTCGTGAAGAACCCGAACTACTGGGACGCCAAGGACATCCACATCAAGAACGTGAACGTCTCGTTCGGCGTCGACCCGACGCAGGTCGTGTCGGGCCTCCAGTCGGGCGTCTACAACTTCGCCGACCTCGCCGCGAGCCAGGCGAAGTCGGCCAAGGCCGCGGGCCTCGACGTGGTCGTGCAGCCCGGCTTCAACGCGACGAACCTCAGCGTGAACACCACGATCGCGCCGTTCAACAACCCGAAGGTGCTCGAGGCCGTCCAGTACGCCGTCAATCGCAAGCAGATCGTCGACCAGGCCGACTTCGGCTACGGCACACCGGCCTACGAACCGTTCCCCAGCAACTACATCGCCTACGACAAGGGATCGGCGAACAAGTATCCGTACAATCCGAAGAAGGCCAAGCAGCTGCTGGCCGAGGCGGGGTACCCGAACGGATTCTCCGTCACCTTCACCGTCGGCACGCTCGTGCCCACGGCCGAGAACGAGCTCCTGCAGGCACAGTTGAAGGCGGTCGGCATCAACGCGACTCTCAAGGTCGACCCGAACTGGGCGACGTCGTTCTTCGCCAAGAAGCTGCCGATCTCGACCTACGGCACCACCGGCCGCGACTCGCCGGTCCAGACGCTCCAGGCCCACTTCGGCGCAACCGGCGCGCTCAACTCGAGCGGCAAGGACGGCGGCGCGGCCTACCAGGCGGCGATCAGCAAGGCTCTGGCGACCCCGCTGACCTCGCCCGACTACCAGAAGAACATCCAGGCTGCGACGGCGGCCGGCATGGCGACGACCGGCCTGATCTTCACCGACACCCTGCCGAACCTCTTCGTGAAGACGAAGGCGGTCTCGAGCATCCCGAAGATCCCGGCCAAGGTCACCTGGACCGGCGTGACCATCAGCGGAAGTTGAGCATGGCGACCGGAACAGACGTCGAGGTGCGGCGCGCGGTGCGCGCGTCGCGGAGGGCACCGCGGACCTCGGGTTCGCTGAGGCTCCAGCGGGTGGGTTTCGCGATCCTGCGCCCGTTCCTCATCTTCATTCCGGTCTTCGTGTTCGGCACGTTCATCACGTTCCTGCTGGGCACGCTCTCGGGCCTGAACCCGGCGTACGTGCAGCTGGGCGACGCCGCCACCCCGGCGGCCGTCGCCCGGCTGAACCACCAGTACGGGCTCGATCGGCCGTTCATCGTGCAGTACTGGTCGTGGTTCACCGACCTGCTCCACGGCTCCCTCGGCGTCAGCTGGACCGACGGGGTGCCGATCTCGACCATGATCGGGCAGCGGATCGGCATCAGCCTCTCCGTCGCGATCGTCGCGCTCATCATCGGCGTGGTCTTCGGCGCCGCCTTCGGCACGCTCGCCGCCGTCTTCCGCACCTCGTGGATCGACCGCGTCATCACCGGCATCACGTCGCTCATGTCGGCGCTCCCGCCGTTCACCGTGGGCATCGTGCTGGTAGCCGTCTTCGCGGTGCAGCTGCACGCGCTGCCGTCGGCTGGGTACGTGTCGCTGTCGAGCGGCTTCGGCGTCTGGTTCAGTCACGTGATCCTGCCGGCCACCGCGCTCAGCCTCGACATGGTGGCGGGCGTCGCCCGGCAGCTCCGGGCCGGTCTCGTCTCCGCCTCCGGCCAGAACTACGTCATCGGCGCTCTCGTGCACGGCCTCAGCCCGCGCCGGATCTTCTTCGTGCACCAGCTCCGCAACGGCGGCGGCCCCGCGCTCGCTCTCGTCGGCCTCAACTTCCCGACCCTGCTCGGCGGCGCCGTCGTCACCGAGTCGATCTTCGGCCTCTCCGGTTACGGCGTCTTCGCCTCGACCTCGGCGCTGCACGGCGACGTGCCGGCGGTGCAGGGCGTGCTCGTCGTGTCGATCGTCATCGTGGTCGGCTTCAACCTGCTCATCAACATCGCGCTCAACCGCATCGATCCGGCCGCGAAGAGAGGGGTCTAGGTGTTCTCGCGTCTCCTTCGCCTGCCGACCTTCTGGGTCGCCGCCGTCATCCTCCTGTTCATCCTGTTCCTCGGCTGCTTCGGCACGCTGCTCGCCCCCGTCAACCCGCTGACGGGCGGCGCGACGATCCTCAAGGGGCCGTCGGCGGGTCATCTGCTCGGCACCGACTACCTCGGCCGCGACGTGCTCAGCCGCCTGCTCGCAGGAGCACCGGTGAGCGTCCTCAGCGCCTTCGAGACGGCGGCCATCGCGCTCGTCGTCGGGACGATCCCCGGGCTCCTGTCGGTCTACCTCGGCCGCGTCTTCGAGTGGTTCACGCTCAGGATCATGGACACCCTCATCGCACTCCCGTTCCTCGTGTTCGCCGTCGCGATGACCGCCCTGCTGGGCAACGGGCTGAACCAGGCGATGCTGAGCGTCGGCATCCTGCTCGCCCCGATGTTCTACCGGGTCTCGCGCGCCGCGGCCCTGTCGGTGTCGAGCTCGCAGTACGTCGAGGCGTCCGTGCTGAGCGGCGCGTCCACTTCGTGGGTGCTCCGCCGCCACATCGGCCCGAAGGTCATCGCGCCGATCGGCATCGCGTTCGCCAACGCCACCGGCGTCGGGCTCGTGATCGTCGCGAGCCTCACCTTCCTCGGCATCGGCGTGCAGCCCCCGGCGCCGACCTGGGGCGGCCTGCTCTCGAGCGACCTCGGCTACCTCGCGTACCAGCCGTGGGCGCCGGCGTTCCCGGTGCTGCTGATCATGCTGACCGTTCTCGCGCTCAACCTCATGGCCGACGTGCTGCGCGACGTGTCCGGGGAGTCGGGGCGTGTGCTCCTGCGCCGCCGGGCCCTGGCGAAGAAGCGCCGCCGCATGCTGCGTGCCACTCCGTCGGTGGCCGGGAAGGCGGGTGTCCGATGACCACGACAGCCCCCTCCGCAGCCGCGTCGACCGCCCCGGGCGCCGCCGTCCTCGCCGTCGACGGCGTGCAGATCTACAACCACCTCCAGGACACCGTGACGGTCGAGTCCATCTCGTTCGAGGTGCGGCCGGGCCGGGCGCTCGGGATCGTCGGAGAGTCGGGGAGCGGCAAGACGATCACCTGCCGGGCTCTGCTCGGGATCCTGCCGGAGCTCTTCGAGGTGAGCGAGGGCACGATCACGCTCGCCGGGCGCGACACCGCCACGCTCTCGCGCTCGGAGTGGACGGCGCTGCGGGGCACGACGATCTCGGCGGTGTTCCAGGACCCCGCGTCGTACCTCAACCCCTCGATCCCGGTCGGCAAGCAGCTGGCCGAGATCCTCCGCGTCAAGAAGGGCCAGCCGCGCCGGGCCGCCAAGCAGAACACGATCGAGCTGCTCGAGAAGGTGCGGATCCACGACCCGGAGTACGTGTACTTCCAGTACCCGTTCGAGCTGTCGGGCGGCATGCTGCAGCGCGTGCTCATCGCCGCCGCCGTCGCGTGCGAGCCCCAGGTGCTCATCGCCGACGAGGCGACGACCGCGCTCGACGTGACGGTGCAGGCCGAGATCCTCGACCTCCTCACCGACCTGAAGGACAGCCTCGGCCTGGCGCTCATCGTGGTGTCGCACGACCTCGCCGTCGTCGCCGAGCTGTGCGACGAGGTGCTCGTGATGCGCGAGGGCCAGGTCGTCGAGCAGGGGCCGACCGAGCGGGTGCTGTACGAGCCGTCGCACGAGTACACGCGGCTGCTGCTCGACGAGCACCACCGGTTCGGCCTGGAGCGCTTCCTGCGGAAGCCGGAGGAGACCGCATGACCGCACAGACCCCGATCCTGAGCATCCACGACCTGCAGGTCTCGTACGGCCGGGGCAGCCGCGAGAAGCAGGTGATCTTCGACGCCTCTCTCGAGATCGCCACCGGCGAGGTCATCGGCCTCATCGGCGAGACCGGCTCGGGCAAGTCGACGCTCGCGCGCACCGTGCTCGGCCTGGTGAAGGCGTCGGGCGGCCGCGTCGAGTTCGACGGCACCGACCTCAGCCGGCTGAAGCCGGCGCAGTGGCGCGAGTTCCGGCGGTCGGGCGTGCTGCAGTACGTCTTCCAGGACCCCCAACGCAGCCTCGACCCCGAGTTCACCGTCGAGCAGTCGATCGCCGAGCCGCTCGTCACGCAGGGGCGCCTGTCGTCCGCCGAGATCGCCGCGAAGGTTCGCGAGTACCTCGCACGCGTCCACCTCGACGAGAGCCTCCTCTCGCGCCTGCCCGGGCAGATCTCGGGCGGCCAGCGGCAGCGCGTCGCGATCGCCCGCGCGCTGGTCTCCGAGCCGAAGCTTCTGATCCTCGACGAGCCGGTCAGCGCCCTCGACTCCGCGAACCGGGTGCAGATCCTCGAGCTCCTGCAGTCGCTCGCCGGGCCCTCGGTCTCGCTGCTGTTCATCTCGCACGACCTCGGCTCGGTCGCCGGCATCACCGACCGCGTGGTGGTGCTGTACCGGGGCAGGATCGTGGAGGTCAACTCGACCGACGCCATCATCAACGCACCGCATCACGCCTACACCCGCCTGCTCGTCGGGTCGGCGCCGACGCTCACGGGGGCGGCCTCGGCCCGGGCGACGCGGGAGGAGCTCCGGGCGAAGATCGCCGCCGACTAGCGCGCTGAGGTTTACGCGGCGTGACGCCGGACTCGCGGCAGCGCCCGCACGGCGGGAGAATGGCTCGCATGCCAGGCGACATCGACGAGCTCGACCCCACGGGCCACATCCGCAGCGCCCGCACGAGCATCAAGTGGACCCGCTACGCCCCCAGCGTGTTGCCGCTCTTCGTCGCCGAGATGGACTACGGCGTCGCCCCCGGCATCCAGGAGGCGCTGATCGAGCGCGTCCGGCAGTCCGACCTCGGCTACCTCGACGGCCCCGGCCCCCTCGCCCCCGCCTTCGCCGGCTTCGCCGAGCGCCGCTGGGGCTGGCGGGTCGACCCGTCGCGCGTCCACATCGCCACCGACGTCAGCGTCGGCATCGTCGAGACCCTCCGTGTCGCGCTGCCCGACGGCGGCGACGTCGTCATCACGCCGCCGGTGTACCCGCCCTTCTTCGAGCTCGTCGACGAGGCCCGATGTCGCGTCGCCGAGGTGCCGCTGGTCGAGCGCTGGGGCGAGTACTCGCTCGACCTCGACGGCCTCGAGCGGGCCTTCCTCGCAGGAGCACGGGTCTTCCTCCTCTGCAACCCCCACAACCCGATCGGGCTCGTCCACTCGCACGAGACCCTCGCCGCCGTGGCCGACCTCGCGGCGCGGTACGACGTGCTCGTGGTGAGCGACGAGATCCACGGGCCGCTCACCCATCCTGGCGTCGTCTTCACGCCGTTCGCGACCGTGGCCGAGTCGCGCGGAGCCCGCTCGGTGACCGTCACGAGCGCCAGCAAGGGCTGGAACCTGGCCGGCGTGAAGTGCTCGGTCGTCGTGGCGGGCGACGACCGCTCGGCGGCGTTGCTCGACACCCTCAACGACGAGGTCGCGTGCCGCACGTCGATCCTCGGGCTGCACGCGAACATGCGGGCGTTCGAGCACGAGACCGAATGGCTCGACGAGGCGGTCGCCCGCGTGGCGTCGAACGCGCGCCTGCTCGCGGCCCTCGTGCGCGATCAGCTGCCGGGCGTCGTCTTCAGGATGCCTCGGGCCGGCTACCTGGCGTGGCTCGACTTCCGCGGGCTCGGGCTCGGCGACGACCCGGCGGTGCCGCTGCGCGAGCACGCCTACGTCGCGCTCAACTCGGGGCTCGGGTTCGGGCGCGAGGGGCGGGGGTTCGCACGACTCAACCTCGCCTGCGAGCCCGACACGCTGCGCGAGGCCGTCGCCCGGATCGCGGCGGCCTACCCGTCGAGCATGCAGGGCGCCGTCGTCTGGCGCTAGAGCGCGCTCGCGAGCTCGATCCCGGGCGACTTCACGCATCCCGGCGCGCCGCGCTCGCCCGGAGTGCGTCGAATCGCCCGGTGTCCCTTACGACGCGCGGACGGACGAGCCGCGCTCGACGAGCTGCACCGGCACCACCGTCGCCCGCTTGAGGCGCTTGCCGGGCGTCTCGATGCGGGTGAAGAGCCGCTCGGTGGCGAGCAGGCCGAGCCGGTCGGGATCCTGGTCGATCACCGTCACCGACGGCTGCAGCGACGCCGCCATCGGGAAGTCGCCGAAGCTGACGAGGGCGACGTCGGTGCGGTCGAGGCGCTGCAGCGCCGGGAACACCTCCAGCGAGGTGCGCGCGTTCGACGAGAAGATCGCGGTGGGCGGGTCGTCGATGCGCAGGAGCCGGCGCACGGCATCCGCGGCGTCATGCGTCGACGCCCGCACCAGCAGCTCGGCCCGATCGTCGAGCCCGAGGTCGGCGACGGCCTGCCGGTAGCCGCGGACGCGCTGCTCGGTCGTGCTGACGGGGTCCGCGTCGCCGACGAAGCCGACCCGAGTGTGCCCGAGCGAGTGGAGGTGGCGGGTGGCCTCGTAGGCCCCGCCGAAGTCGTCCTCGACGAAGCTGTCGCCGGTCACCCCGGTGGGCGTGCGGTCGATGAAGACCGCGGGCATGTTCACGAGCCACGGCGCGAGGTAGGCCTGGTCGGCGGCGATCGGCGCGATGATGAGGCCGTTCACCTGCAGCCGCAGCAGAGACTCGACGGTCGACTGCTCGAGGGCGGGGTCGTCGCCGAGGCTGGTCACGGCCGTCGACATGCCCCGCAGGCGGGACTCGCGGTCGACCGAGCGGATGATGGCGGCGAAGAACGGGTCGCCGATGTCGGGCACCGCGATCCCGACGACCGAGGCCCGACCCGACCGGAACGTGCGCGCCATCATGTTCGGCACGTACTTGAGCGACTCCATCGCCTCGGAGACGCGGCGGCGCGTGTCGTCGGTCACGTGCGGGTCGTCGTTGAAGACCCTCGACACGGTCTTGGCGCTCACCCCGGCGAGCTTCGCGACATCCTGCATCGTGGTCATCGCCGCACCCCTCCATGTCATGGATGACGTGATCTGCGTGTCACGCATGACATGAATCCGCCATCGGTGAGGCCACGCTAGCAAAGCCGCCGAGAAAAATGTGCTTGACATCGATGACATGGCTGGGTACTTTCAACCTGTCAACCGATGCGGCGCCCCCGACAGAGCGCCGCGATCGGAGGAAACGAGCTTCGATGACGCAGCCGAAAGCGCGCCGTCGTCGCCCGTCGATCCAGAGAGCTGGAGGCAGACGCCATGACCGTCGGACAGATTCCCATCCTCGAAGCACGAGGGCTCACGCGCAGCTTCGGCAGCGTCCGGGCCCTCGACGCGGTCGACTTCGAGATCTACCCGGGCGAGGTCGTCGCGCTCATCGGCGACAACGGCGCCGGCAAGTCGACGCTGGTCAAGGCGCTCTCGGGCTCGCTGGCCCTCGACTCCGGCGAGATCCTCTTCGCGGGCGGCAGGGTCGACCTCGACAGCCCCACCGCGGCCAGCCAGCTCGGCATCGAGACCGTGTACCAGGACCTCGCGCTCGCACCGCACCTCAACCCGGTGCAGAACATGTTCCTCGGCCGCGAGCTGCCCAGGAAGGGCGTCGCCGGCAGGTTCGGGTTCCTCGACAACAAGGCCATGGCGCTCCGCTCGAAGCAGGCCTTCGACGACCTCGGCGCCACGGTCCGCAGCCTCACCGACCCGGTCGGCGGCATGTCGGGCGGCCAGCGCCAGGCGATCGCCATCGCCCGCGCCGTCGCCTGGGCCAAAGGCGTCGTGTTCCTCGACGAGCCCACCGCGGCCCTCGGCGTCGTCCAGACCAAGAACGTCCTCGAGACCATCCGCCGCGTCCGCGACAAGGGCGTGGCCGTCGTGTTCATCAGCCACTCGATGCCGCACGTGATCGAGGTGGCCGACCGCGTCCAGGTCCTTCGCCTCGGCCGCCGCGTCGCGACCTACCAGGCCAAGGACACGTCCATGGAAGAGCTCGTCGGAGCCATGACCGGCGCCGTCGCACAGGGAGCGAAATGACCACCACGAACACCGCCGCCGCGACCACCACGTCTCCGGCGCCGAAGCCGACCACCCCGCCCGCAGGAGCCGACGGCGGCCCGAACGTCTTCCGTCGCGTCCTCGGCATCCAGGCCTTCCAGATCGTCCTGGTGCTGGTCGTGATCTTCCTGGTCTTCACGGCCCTGGCCCCGACGGCGTTCCCGCAGTGGACGAACCTGCGTCAGGTGATCCAGAACATGTCGATCCTCGGCGTCCTCGGCATCGGGATGACGTTCGTCATCGTCACGAGCGGAATCGACCTCTCGGTCGGCTCCGTGCTCGTCTTCTCGGGCGTCGTGTCGGCCGACGCGATGATCTGGGTCGGCGGCGACGGCTGGCTCACGGCCCTCGTCGGCCTCGTCGTCGCGGTCGCCTCGGGCCTCGCCTGGGGAACGGTCAACGGCCTCCTCATCGCGAAGGCGAAGGTGCCGCCGCTCATCGTCACCCTGGGCTCGCTCGGCGCGGCCCTCGGCCTCGCCGAGGTCATGACCGGCGGCGTCGACATCACGAAGATCCCGCAGGTGCTCTCCGACAACATCGGCTACGGCAACCTCGTCGGCACCACTCTGCCGCTCATCTCGGTCATCGCCATCGTCTTCCTGGTCGTCTTCGGCGTGATCCTGCACCGCACCAAGTTCGGGCTCTACACCTTCGCGGTCGGCTCGAACGAGGAGGCCGCGCGGCGGGTGGGCGTCAAGGTCGACCGGCAGCTCATCTCCGTGTACGCCCTGTCGGGCGGCCTGGCGGGCTTCGCCGGGCTCCTGTCGCTGTCGCAGTTCGGCACGACGGCCATCGCCGGCCAGTCGCAGACCAACCTGAACGTCATCGCGGCCGTCGTGATCGGCGGCACGAGCCTCTTCGGCGGCCTCGGCACCATCTTCGGCACGGCCGTCGGCCTCTGCATCCCGGCGATCCTTCAGAACGGCTTCGTCATCGTCGGCGTCCAGCCGTTCTGGCAGCAGGTCGCGGTCGGCGTCGTGCTCGTCGCGGCCGTCTACATCGACCAGCGGCGGCGGGCCTCGGCGGCTCGCGGCGGGGGCAGCCCTCGGAAGGTGTCTCTCGCCGGGCTCCTGCAACGCCAGAAGAGCTGACCCCGGGCGCAGGATCCCGCCCCACACCTCTCGACCAGGGCCCTCGCGGCTCCGGCCTCCTCGACCCGTGCCCTCGGGCACCCCTCCCCGCACCACATCACACTCACAGCACCACCCTTCCTCTAGGAGCAGAACAATGAAGTTGAAGAGACAGCTCGTCTCGGCTCTCGCCCTCGGCGCCGTCGCCGCGATCGCCCTCACCGGCTGCGCGTCGGGCACGTCGTCGGCCGGCGGCACCACCAGCGCCAAGAACATCAAGATGACGTTCATCCAGGGCGTCGCCGGCGACCCGTTCTACGTCACGATGCAGTGCGGCGTCGAGCAGGAGGCCAAGAAGCTCGGCGTCACCGTGTCGACCCAGGGCCCGCAGAAGTTCGACCCGACGCTGCAGAAGCCGATCGTCGACTCCGTCGTCGCCACGAAGCCGTCGGCGATCCTCATCGCCCCGACCGACACCTCGGCCATGGAGGCGCCGCTCAAGGCCGCCGCCAACGCCGGCATCAAGGTCGCCCTCGTCGACACCACGGTCAACGACCCGTCGTTCGCCACCACGGCCGTGTCGTCCGACAACGTCGGCGGCGGCAAGGCGGCCTTCGACGCCATCACGAAGCTGCACCCGGGCGGCGGCAAGGTGCTCGTCATCTCGACCGACCCCGGCGTCTCGACCGCCGACCAGCGCGTCTCTGGCTTCGCGAAGGCCGCCAAGGCGAACTCGTCGTACGACTACCTCGGCGTGCAGTACTCGCACAACGACCCGGCGACCGCCGCCAAGCTCACCACCGCGGCGCTCGCGAAGGACCCCGACATCGTCGGCATCTTCGCCGCCAACACCTTCGCCGCCCAGGGCGTCGCGACGGGCATCCGCCAGGCCGGCAAGCAGAACACGGTCAAGGTCGTCGGCTTCGACGCAGGATCCGACGCGGTCACCCAGCTGAAGAACGGCACCGTCCAGGCGCTGGTCGCCCAGCAGCCCGCCCTCATCGGCAAGGACGCGGTGCAGCAGGCCTACAACGCGCTCACCGGCAAGAAGGTCACCAAGAAGATCCCGACCGGCTTCTTCACCATCACGAAGGACAACCTCACCGGCGAGGGCGCGAACTACGTCTACAAGACGACCTGCTGATTATCCGGGGTGCGATGCGGGTCACCGCCACGGACTTCGTACAAGCCTCGTCATCCGAGGCTGCGACCCGCATCGCGCCCGCCGCATCCCGCTGATCTGACAGCATTGGGGCCGCGCCCGCTTCGGCAGGCGCGGCCCTCGTGCGTTCCCCGCCGCCGACCGAAAGACGCCCATGACCTCCACCCGCCCCGTGCTCGACACCGTGTTCGCCGCCGTCCTCTTCGACATGGACGGCACCCTCATCTCCTCCACGCCCGCCGTGCGGCGCTCTTGGGCCCGCTGGGGCCGCGAGCTGGGCCTGCCCGAGAACTTCCGGGAGGGCGGCGGCCACGGCATGCCCGCGCGCTCGATCGTCGCGTCGTTCGTCCCGGCCGAGCAGGTCGACGAGGCCTTCGCCCGCATCGAGGCGATCGAGATCGAGGAGGTCGACGGCGTCGACATGCTCGCAGGAGCAGCGGAAGCCCTCGCCGCGATCGGCGAACCGCGCAAGGCCGTCGTCACCTCGTGCACGGCGCCGCTGTTCGAGGCGCGGATGGCCGCGGCCGGGCTCGTGCGCCCGGCGACGGTGGTCACGGCGAGCGACGTCACGAACGGCAAGCCCGACCCCGAGCCGTTCCTGCTCGGGGCGTCGCTGCTCGGCGTCGACCCGGCGCACTGCCTCGTCGTCGAGGACGCCTTCGCCGGCCTCGTCGCCGGTCGCGCCTCAGGGGCCGCGACGCTCGGCGTTGCGGGCACTCACGACGCGTCCGAGCTCGACGCCGACCTCGTGGTCTCGGGGCTCGACGCGGTGCGGTTCGAGGAGGTCGACGGGGGAGTGCGGGTCACGCTCCGCTGAGGTGCGTGCGCCTGCTCCTGCGCCCTCGGCCTGCCCCTACCCCTCCCGAAAACGACTCTGCGCACGTGAAATCACGTGCGCAGAGTCGTTTTCGGGAGGCGCAGCGCGACACAACGCGACACCTGCGACGCTTCGGAGCGTCGCAGGTGTCGCGTTGTGTCGCGGGGACAGGGCGGGGCGGGTCAGCCGGCGAGCTCGGCGGCGGGCGACGCCGCGAAGTACTCCCGCTCGAACGCGGCGATCTGCGCCGGCACAGTGAGCAGCCCGTCGACCCGCACGTGGTCGACGCCGGGGGCCCTGGTGACGTCGGGCGTGAGGAAGACGTCGGGCCGCTCGATCTTGTCGAGGTCGCGGTCGGCGCCGCGCTTGATCATGCGAGCGACGACCTCCTCCTTCGGAGTGTCGACCCAGGCGAGCGTGACGTCGGAGTCGTCGACGCCGAGCTTCACGGGCACTCGAGCCCAGGCCGCGGGGAAGGTGCGCTCGGAGGTGAACGGGGCGATGACGACGACGCTGACGCCGACGCTCATGATCTCGGCCGCCGTGTCGAACAGGCACTGGTACCGCACGTCGTTGACCGTCGCCCGGGTCGGCGCCTCGGCCGTAGGCACGTCGACGAGGAACTCGCCGCCCACGTACTCGAACAGCGGGTTCGTCACGGTGTCGAGATCGAGCAGCGCGTAGCCGAGGTGACGGGCGAGCTCGCGGCCGAACGTGGTCTTCCCGCTGGCCGGCACGCCGCAGACGAGGATCGCGCGCCCGGTCGTCGTGGCGGCGGGCTGCGGGGTCAGGGGCGTCGTGGACATCGTCGTCGGTCTCCTCGGGGGAATGGATGGCGCGATCGGCTCGCGATCACGGAAGCGGCAGGCATGTCATCGATGACATCAGGATCAATGATGCTTGCCTGTGTCACCGATGTCAAGACCTCAGACGGCCGCCGCGACGGCGTCGATCGCGGCGAGCGGCCCGGCCGTCAGCAGAGTCTCGCGGGCGGCGAGATAGCCCTCCCGGAAGCGCGGCACCGAGCCCAGGTCGCCGAACACGTCGGCGACGAGCAGCAGGCTGCCGGGGGCCGTCGGTTCCTGCCGCGCCGCCTCGACGACCACGTCGTGACGCGCGTCGACGACGCCCTCGTCGCGCTCGAGGTAGATGCTCCACGCCGCGATCACGGTGCACATCCGCTCGATCGGCCCTCCGGCCGCGAGCTGGTCGCGCAGCACCGGCAGGAGGAACTTCGGCAGCCTCGCCGACCCGTCGACCACCTGCCGCGCAAGCGTGTCGGCGATCGCCTCGCTCGAGAACCGCTCGAGCAGCTGGTCGCAGTACGCCGCGAGGTCGATCCCGGGCACCGGTGCGAGCGTCGGGATCGCCTCGGCGTGCATGTAGCCGAGCAGGAAGGCGCGGAACCGCTCGTCCCGGCACACCTCGTGCACCATCGTGTGCCCGGCCAGCAGCCCGAGGTACGACATCGCCTGGTGCGACGCGTTCAGCAGCCGCAGCTTCATCAGCTCGTACGGCTCGACCTCGGGCACGATCTGCACGCCGACGGTCTCGAGGGCCGGGCGGCCGAGCACGAACGAGTCCTCGAGCACCCACTGCTCGAACGACTCCGAGAGCACGGGCCAGGCGTCGTCCAGGCGCAGGATCGACGACACCTCCGCGCGGCCGGCGTCGCTGGTCGCGGGCGTGATCCGGTCGACCATGGAGTTCGGGAAGGTCACCTCGGCCTCGATCCAGTCGGCGAGGTCGGCGTCGACGAGGCGGGCGTACGAGGTGAGCGCCGTCCGGGCCACGCGGCCGTTGCCCGGGATGTTGTCGCACGACATCACGGTGAAGGCCGGGACACCGCGGTCGCGTCGGCGGCGCAGACCCTCCGCGATGAGGCCGAAGACGCCGGTGGGGGCGCCGGGGGAGGCGAGGTCGGCGGCGATCGCGCGATCCTGCGGCCGGAACTCGCCGGTGGCGTCGTCGACGGGGTAGCCGGCCTCGGTGACGGTGAGCGAGACGATGCGCGTCGCGGGGGAGGCGAGGCGCTCGAGGACGGCGTCGTAGTCGTCGGGCGCGAACAGGTAGTCCATGATCGAGCCGATGACCCGGGCCTCGGTCGTGCCGTCGGGCGCGCGGGTCACGAGCGTGTAGAGGTGGCCCTGCTCGCCCAGCGCGTCGCGCATCGCGGCGTCGCCGGGCAGCAGGCCGACGCCGCAGATGCCCCATGCGTCGGCGGCCGCGTGGTCGTGCCGGAAGAGCCGGTCGAGGAACATCGCCTCGTGCGAGCGGTGGAACGCGCCGACGCCGAAGTGCACGATGCCGCAGGACGCGGGGTCGCGCGGGTAGTCGGGCGTGCCGACGGTCTCGGGCAGCGAGGGCAGGGCGGCGGGGGTGAGGCGGGTCATCGGGGGTCTCCTTGTGGCGTCGGTGTCGGCCCCTGTGACGTCGATGTCAGAGGGTGCGGCTGTGCGTCGAGCCGGGCGAGGGCGACGACGAGGTCGGCTCGTGCGGCGGTCGCCTCGACGATCCGCGCGTTGGGCTCGTCGACGTGGTCGACCCAGTGCTCGGCCGCACCGTGCGGATGGCCGTACGAGAGGCGGCGGGCGACGAGGCGTCGGCGGCGTTCGGCCTGCGTCACGTGGACGAACCACGCCTCGTCGAGCAGCGGGCGGACGCCCTGCCAGCCGCCGCCGTCGAGCAGCAGGTAGTTGCCCTCGGTGATGACGAGCGGCACGTCGGCGGGCACCGGCGCCGAGCTGCCGATCGGCTCTTCGAGCGAGCGGTCGAAGACGGGCGCGTAGATGTCGGCGTCGCCCGGCCGCTGGGCCCGGAGGCGCGCCAGGAGGGCGGTGTAGCCGTCGGTGTCGAAGGTATCGGGGGCGCCCTTGCGGTCGGCTCGGGCGAGTCTCGCCAGCTCCTGCTGCCCGAGGTGGAAGCCGTCCATGCCGACCAGAGCGGCGCTGTCTCCCAGCGCGTCGAGAAGGGCCGCGCTCACGGTCGACTTGCCCGAGCCGGGCGTGCCGACGACGCCCAGGATCCGCCTGCCACCCTTCGCCGCGAGGCCCCTGGCCCGGTCGACGAGCTCGTCGAGGGTGGTCTCGGGGAGGGGATCTGCGCTGGTCACACTCGAACCGTAGATTCTTCGTGTCATCGATGTCAAGATGGTCTCGATTCCATGACATCGATGTCGTGGACAGGACATCAAGGAGAACGACATGGCCGACTTCACCGAGAAGACGATCCTCGTCACCGGGGCCTCGGGCGGGATCGGCGGCGCCACGGTGCGACGCCTCGTGGCCGCAGGAGCCGACGTCATCGCCGCCGGCAGCACGCTCGAGGGTCTCGAACCCATCGTCGCCGACACCGGCGCCACGCCCCTCGCCTTCGACCTCACCAGCGAGAGCGAAATCCGCGAGGCGCTCGAGGGCCTGGACCTCTGGGGCGTCGTGAACTGCGGCGGCTGGGGCGGCGAGATCGCGTCGCCGGTCGACACCGACATCGCGGTCTTCGACAAGGTCATCGCGATCAACGCCCGCGGCTCGCTGCTCGTCACGAAGTACGCGGCCGCGTCGATGATCCGCCTCGGCCGCGGCGGCGCGATCGTCAACGTGTCGAGCCAGGCGTCGCTCGTGGCGCTCACCGGCCACATCTCCTACGGCTCGTCGAAGGCGGCCCTCGACAACATCACCCGCGTCTCGGCGCTCGAGCTCGGCCAGTTCGGCATCCGCGTCAACAGCGTCAACCCGACCGTCGTCATGACGCCCATGAGCGCCTGGTACTGGGGCCGCCCCGAGATCGAAGGGCCGACGCTCGAGCGCATGCCGCTCGGCCGCTGGGCGACCGAGGACGACATCGCCGGCCCGATCGTGTTCCTCCTCAGCGACGACGCCGCGATGATCACGGGCGCCGCCCTGCCGATCGACGGCGGCTACACGAACGTGTAGGCGGCCGCCGAGTGCGCGAGAAGCGCCCCCTGACGACAGGTCAGGGGGCGCTTTCCGTGCACTCGGGGTGAGCCCCAGGGCGCAGGAGCCGGGCTACTCGCCGTCGACGGCGGCGCGCAGCTCCTCGAGACGCGGGCGCGCACGCTCGGTGAGAAGCTGCTCGCGCGTGGCCGGGTCGACCGACAGCGCGTCCTTCCAGAGCGAGCGGCCGGCCATGGCGCCGGCGGCGCCGTGCGCCATCGCGTCGCGGACCTGGACGATGAAGGTCTCGTGGTTCACGCCGGCGGACAGCACGGCCCACGGCACTCCCTGGGCGGCCTCGGTGACCAGGTCGGCTCCTGCGCTCGAGCCCGGGTACTGCAGCTTGAGGATCTTGGCGCCGCAGGCGACGGCCAGGCGGGCGCCGTCGGCCACGAGCTGCGGGAACTTCGCGGCGTACTCCCCGTCGCTCTCGCCCTCGAGCTGGTAGGTGAGCAGCTCGACGATGAGGAGGAGACCCTCCTCGGCGCAGGCGGCGGTGAGCTCGCGGATCTCGTCGGCGACGCGGTCGTCGAGCCCCTGGCGGTCGGGGCGGGTGTACCAGAGCATCTTGGCGACGTCGCCGCCGAGCTCGCGGACGCGGCGCGGGGTCATGCCCTCGACGAAGCGCGTGTAGCGGATGCCGTCGACGATCTCGAAGCCGGAGGCGTCGAGGCCGACCACGAGGGCGGTGTCGCGGTCGAGCACGCCGTCGTCGGGGATCGCGGGCAGCGCGACCTCGGGGTCCAGCAGGATCGCGGGGCCGTGGTTGGCGAGGTGGCGCACCAGGTCGGCCTTGGCCTCGGCGAGCTCGGCGGTGGTGATGGCGGAGGTGCCCTCGGGGGCGTCCTGCATCACGGCCTTCATGCTGTTGCGCTGATCGGCGGCGACGATGAGCATGTGCCCCTTCGCCGTCGAGATGGCGGCGAGCTGGCGGCGCTCGGCCGTCGTCAGATCGTTGCCGGTGAGAGTGGTGGTCACGCGTGTCTCCTTCTTCGGGCCGCTTCGTTGCGCTCGTCGCGGATCATGTCGTCGATGTCATTTCCGTCCATGTCACCGATGACATGAGTAAAGCACGTCATCGGTGACAAGGCAAGGAAACAGCGGGTGCGCAGGAGTCGCGGGGCCACCACGGGCGGGTACCCGCGCGCCGCCACGAGGCTCGTGCGCCCGGGCAGGCCCTAGCCTTGACGCGATGGCACTCCCACGCCGCGCGACGGCCACCGGCCTCGCCTTCCTCACGCTCTCGACATTCATCGCGCTCACCTCCGAGCTGCTGCCCGTCGGCCTCATCCCCGAGATCGCTCGCGACGCCGGCGTCGCCGAGGGCACGGCGGGCCTCACCGTGTCGGTGTTCGCGGTGTGCGTCGCCGTCCTCGCGGTTCCGCTCGCCCGGGCGACCGACCATCTGCCCCGCAAGGCGCTCCTCGTCGCCACGGTCGCCTGCTACGCCCTCAGCGACCTGATCGTCGCGTCGACGCCCCACTTCGGCGTGATCCTCGTCGGCCGCGCGGTCGGCGGCGTCGGCCACGCGCTCTTCTACTCGGTCGTCACGAGCTACACCGCCCGTCTCGTGTCACCGGACCTCGTCGGGCGGGCCATGAGCGTCGTCTTCGCCGGCGCGTCGGTCGGCGGGATCCTCGGGGTCCCGATCGCGACGGCGATCGGCGTCGCCACGAGCTGGCGCACCGCGTTCGTGGTGATGGCGATCGCGGCGGCGCTGCTCGCGCTCGGGATCGCCGTCGCGCTGCCCCGGGTAAGTGAGGGCGTCGACGAGACGCCGGCCACGGTGTCGCAGCGCGCCTGGTGGCGGGCCGGGCTGTACGCGGTGGGAGCCGTGAACGCCCTCGTCTTCGTCGGGCATCACTTCGTCTACACGTACGTCACGAGCATCCTGCGCCTGGCGGGGATCACGAGCGACCGGGTGAGCGCGGTGCTCTTCGCCCTCGGCCTCGTCAGCGCCCTCGGTCTCGTCGCCGCCGGTGCGCTCGTCGACCGGCGGCCGAGACTCGGCGCACTGCTGCACACCGGCGTGATGGCCGCGAGCCTCGCCGCGCTGGCAGCGTTGCTCGCGGCAGGCCTCGACGTGCCCGCGCTCGTGGTGGTCGCGGTCTGGAACATCGCCTTCGCCGGCATCGGCACCTTCATGATGACCGCGGCGATCCGCACCGGCGTCACGTCGCCCGGCGTCGCGGGAGCGTTCATCAACTCGACGAGCAACGTCGGCATCACGATCGGCTCGGCGACCGGGGGAGTGGCGCTCGCGGCGGTCGGGCCGGCGCTCCTGCCCGTGGGGGGCGCGGCGGTGCTGGTGGCCGCGCTGGTCGTCGTGATCGTCGCCCGGCAGGGGTTCCCGGCGAGGCCGCATCGCGAGCTCAGCCTGAACACCACGGGGTCGATTCGCGCGATCCTGCCGTCTCGTCGCGATCGCCCGAGACCGCTCCGGCGGGGCCGGACACGGTGAACGGCCGGCCACCCCGAGGGGCGACCGGCCGTCCGGTGACGCGGTGACTAGCGGTAGTTCTTCACGACGCGGGCGGTGCCGCCGGTCGCGATGACCTTGACCTGGCCGTTGTGGGACAGCAGCACGGTGGCGCTGGTCGCGGCGGCGAGGTTCAGGCGCTCCCACGAGCCCTGGTCGGAGCCGGTCTGGTCGAGCGGGTAGCCCGACGCGATCTCGGTCTGGGCCAGCACCGAGGCGCGCTGCGCGGCGGTGAGGGTCGGGAAGGTGGTGATGAGGAGGTTCTCGGCGCCGGCCGGGACGGAGGCCTTCGCGCCCGTCACACCCGTCTTCGGGAATCCGTAGGTGAGGCGCTCGGTGTAGACCGAGACGGCCGAGGCGCGGTTGTTCACGATCTGCGCGGAGCCGCCGGGGATCGTCTTGCCGCCGTAGGGGTTGTCGGCGTAGGCCTTCTCGGTCTTGATCGCCTTCGAGAGCGACAGGCCGGTCGAGGTCTGCAGGTACTTCACCAGCTCCGCGCGCGCGGGCAGGAGGACGCCCTTGACGTAGGCGGGGTCGCTCCAGCGCTTGGCCAGGGCGGCCTCGCCGTCGATGCGGCCGCCGACGATGTCGAGTGGGTAATGCACGCCGAGGACGATGCGGTTGTTGCCGGCCTCGGAGGCGCGGGCCAGGATCTCGGGGGCGAGCTCCGGCAGGATCGTCGCGAGGGTGATGCCCGCCTGGTAGGCCGTGGTGGTGTGGCCCGAGGGGAACGAGCCGCCCGTGCAGATGCCCGTCGAGGCGTAGCCGGCCGAGAGGGCGACGTCGCTCTTCGAGAACTCGTGGGTGGTGTCGACGGTGTCGGCGACGCGCTTGATGTTCAGGTTGCCGTCGGCCGAGGCGTACGACTTGCCGGTGCGGTTCGCCATCAGCGACGACGCGTTCACGAGCGTCGGCGCGCAGCCGGCCGCGTCGCCCGCGACGGCGGGGGTCGCCGGGTCGCTGGGGAGGTACGGGCGCGGGTAGCTGTAGAGCCCCTTCGCGGTGCCGGTGGAGACGTAGGCGCCGGAGGTGCCGTTGGACGAGTTGATCAGCGCGGTGGTGAGCGGCAGGGCGCCGTCCTCCGTGCCCTTGACGTAGGCGGCGGCCAGCTTCGAGCCGAGCGCGTCGGCGATCGACACCGACTGGTCGTACGCGGTGCCGTCGGCGGTCTGGTACTCCGCGTTCTGCAGGGCGCGGAACTGCTGCTGCTTCGTGGCGTTGTTGTTGATCCACACGGTCAGCTTGTCGTTGAGCGCGAGCACGCCGCTGTTCAGCACGGTGCCGTGCAGGTCGCTCTTGCCGCTCGGGGTCCAGAGCTGCTGGTAGCCGGCGAGGAGCGGCACCAGGTCGGGCGCCTGGGTGTCGCTCGGGTAGGAGGCGGGGGTGACGGTCGCCGAGGCGGTGGGCGTCGCGGTCGCGGTGCCGGTGGCGGTGCCGGCGGCCTGGGCGGCCAGCGGCGTGGCGACCAGGAAGGACGCCGCGACAGCGGTGATCGCGACCTTCCTGACCGTCGAACGGGTGGTCTTCGTGCGCATGGGTGGCTTCTTCTCTCTGATACGGGTCGCGGGGGAATCGGGGCGCGAGCGATCGCCCGCGGCCGAGGCCCCCTGCCTGGGAAGGTGCGTAGGCGACCCTAAGAAAGTCATGTGACCGTACCCCCACGACGGGGGGTACGTGAAGTGAACGCCTCTGGTCACGCCCCCGAAACACGTGTCTGGAAGGGTGTCCCCATGACCGCGACCCACAGCGCCCGGATCGGCACGCAGACCGTCGAGCTGCCCCTCGTGGCGATCTCGCCCGACCTCACGATCGCCCTACTGATGGTCATTGACCACGGCGTCGAGTTCGTCCGCACCGCGTGCGCCGAGCTCGGCGACGCGTTCCGCGACGCGGCGCCCGAGATCGTCGTGGCCCCGGCGACGCTCGGGATCCCGCTGGCGATCGAGACGACGAGGGCGCTCGGGCTCGACGACTATCTGATCCTGCAGAAGACGAACAAGGTGCATCTGCGAGACGCGCTTCGCGAGCCGCTCGAGGCGATCACCACGGCGGGGCGTCAGGAGCTCCTGCTCGACCGAGCGCGCCTCGGCGACGTCGCCGGGCGCCGCGTGCTCTTCGTCGACGACGTGCTGTCGACGGGCTCGTCGGCCGCCGCCGGCCTGCGGCTGCTCGAGAGCGCAGGAGCCGAGGTGGTCGGCGTCGGCGCCCTCCTCGCCGAGGGCTCGGGCTGGCGTGACGCCCTGCACCCGTACCTCGACCGGATCGTCACCCTCGGCACGATCCCGACCTTCGACGGCGAAGGTCGGCCGCGGGTCTAGACACGCCACTTGTTTTTTGCAAGTATTGGCGCACGCGACCCGGCCGGGTCGCGTGCGAAGCCTCGACCGGGGCTCTCGCAGCCGGTGAAGGAGCACGCCATGCCCATGATGTTCGTCAACCTGCCCGTGACCGACCTGGACCGCGCCAAGGCGTTCTACGAGTCGCTCGGCTTCGCGATCAACCCGCTCTTCACCGACGACAACGCCGCGTGCGTCGTGGTCGAAGACGGCCACAACTATTTCATGATCCTCAAGCGCGAGTTCTTCCAGACCTTCACCGACCTCCCGATCGGCGACAACTCCGTGAACCCCTCGAACACCACCGCGCTTATGGTCGGCTCGCGCGATGAGGTCGACTCGCTCGTCGCGGCCGGCCTGGCCGCCGGCGGCAGCGAGCCTCGCGCCGCGGCGGACTACGGCTTCATGTACCAGCGGCAGCTCACCGATCCCGACGGCAACCTGCTCGAGCTCGGCTGGATGGACCCGAAGGCCGCCGAGGTGGGCCCGGAGGCCGCCGCGCAGCAGCAGGCCTAGGGGAGTGGCCGCCCGAGACTACGGTCAGTACGGCGGCGTCACCCAGGCTCTCGAGCTGATCGGCGAGCGCTGGGCGCTGCTGATCGTGCGTGACCTGCTCGTGGGCCCGCGGCGGTACGGCGAGCTCGCCGCGGGGCTGCAGCGGATCCCGACGAACATCCTGGCGTCGCGACTCAAGGAGCTGCAGGCGGCCGGGATCATCCGGCGGGCGCCGAGGTCGCGCGTCATCGTCTACGAGCTCACCGACTACGGTCGCGAGCTCGAGCCGATCGTGCTCGCGCTCGGCGCCTGGGGGTTCAAGGCGCTCGGCGAGCCGCTGCCGTCGCAGGTGGTAACGCCGGATGCGCTGACCATCGAACTCCGGACCGCGTTCCGTGCGTCGGTGGCCGCGTCGCTGCCCGCGACCGCGTACTCGGCGCGCCTCGGCGACGCGGGGCTGCTCGTGCGCGTCGACGGGGCCGCGCTCGTCGTCACGCGCGACGATCGTGCCGGAGACGCCGGCGGCGCGGACCTCGCTTTCGACGCGTCGGGCGGACTCCACCGCCTCCTGTCGGGCGAGCTCGAGCCGACGCGCGCGCTCGAGACGGGTGCGGTCAGGATCCTGAGCGGCCCCGGCGCCCTGCTCGCTCGTTTCGCCGACACCTTCCATCTCGCCGCCTGACCCTCGACTCATTTGCTGTCCCGGCCTGCCCGCTTCGCTTGCGGATATGGATATCCCCTCTAGCCTCGTCGCGTGACGGGTCGGTCGTCACTCACCGGGCCGCGACCACCTTCGGCGAGTGGGGGGGAACATGGGAGTGCTCTTCGTCGACGAGACCAAGGCCGGGGGATACCTCATGGCGGCCGTCGCCGTCTCGGAGAACGACCTGGTCAAGCTTCGCAAGGCCTTGCGGAAGCTCGTCCTGCCCGGTCAACGGCGGTTGCACTTCACGAATGAGAGTGATGCGAGACGACGGCAGATCCTCGCCGCCCTCGTAGCTATGGAGGTCGGCGTGCACCTGTTCTCGTCGCGGTCGAAACGGCAGGCTGTGGCACGAGAGGCGTGCCTCGTCGCCGTGGTCTCGTGGGCCGTTGAAGCCGGGCACACGAAGATCGTGCTCGAGCGAGACGACTCTCTCGAGAAGGCTGATCGGCGACTCCTCTATCGTCAGATCAGCCGATTCGGGCTTCATGACGTGATGTCGTACGGCCACGAGGCCGCACACGCAGAGCCGCTCCTCTGGATTGCAGATGCCGTCGCCTGGAGCGTTGCTCGCGGTGGCTCATGGCGAGCTCGGGTCGCGGGTCTCATCTGGTCTACGACGACGTGCGATTAAGCGCGAAACTCGGCTCACCCACCGTCCGGAAGGCTGCCGAGTCCACTTCACGTCGCTAATGCGGCGTACGGACCCAGACTAGCGGCTGATGTGCAGCATGTCTATCACGGCAGGAGGAGGCGGGCGCGGGCGAAGGGAGCGAGCGACACGGGCGCGCCGAGCAGCGAGAACGACACCGGCGCCTGCGACGTATTGGCGACGAGCAGCACCGTGCCCGACGCGAGGCGGGCGGCGAGAGCGAACACCCCGTCGGGCAGCGCAGCCGCATCGAGCGCGACGACCGGCGCCCCCTGCACCTCGACGAGCCAGGCCAGCACCGAGGCCGCAGGAGCAGGCACCCCGTCGACCGACCCGAACCCTCTGGGCCCCCACGCCTCTGCCAGCGCGACCGACTCGACCGCGCCGGTGGACAGCGCCACGAACGACGCGAGCAGCCAGGTCGCGTACTCGTCGGAGCCCTGCCGCGGGTCCGTCGAGTTCCACACGTGCTCGGCTCCGTACCCGAAGGCGTCGACGTCGGCCGGCCCCGCCGCCCACGGCGAGGTGGCGACGGCGTTGAAGCGGGCGCGGAGGGTGACCGGGCCGACGTGCACCGGGCGGCCGTCGGCGATCCTGCTCGCCTGGAGCGCCACCCGGCGCTGCTCGACCAGCGACTCGACGACCTGGTCGGTCGAGAGGTCGTGCATCTGCGGCGTGATCGAGAAGGTGACGCCGCCGACGTCGCGAGGCAGCTCGGCGTGCGTGCGATTCAGCTCGGTGAAGTGCCCGCGGGTGCCGCCGACGAGCAGGCCGAGCACGGGCTCGCGAGTGGCGAGGTCGCGCAGGCGCTCCCAGAGCGGCGCCGTCGTGATGTGGCGTGCGGCGTCGAACACGGCGAGGCGGGCGACGGGAACCCCGCACAGCGCCGCGACGGCGTGGTCGAGCTGCGAAGGGTCTACGGCGATGAGGCGCACGTCGAGCGGCGACGACCCGGCGTCGCGGCGGGCGCGGGCGAGCGCGCGGGTCCAGCCCGGGTCGCGCAGGTCGAGCTCGACGAGCACGCCGGCGCCGTGCAGCCAGGCCGGGCGCGCGCCGGGAGTGCCAGGCGCGGTGGCGGCGCCGACCGTCACCGACGGGACTCGTGCGGCGTCGGCCACGATCCCGTGCTCCGAGGCGACGGGCGCAGGATCCGCGGCGCCGCCGGGCGCCACGGTCACCGTCACACTCTGCCCCACGGCATCCCCCGGCCCGACGTCGACGGGGAACGGCAGCCCGAGCGGCGTGCTGTACGTCTTGTAGGAGGCGTCGGTCCAGTTGCGCTGGTCCTCCATCTCGAACACGTCGCCCTCGAATCGCAGGGCGACGTCGAAGACCCCGGTGTGCCAGGCGAGGCCGGCGATGTCGACGGCGGGCTGGTGCGGCGAGATCTCGACCGGGAAGACCGTGGACGTCGTCGACGCGTCGGGGTGCGTCACGGCGAGCGGAATGCTGGCGAGATCGGTGGGGTGCAGGGCGACGATGCCGATCCTGTTGCGCAGGAAATCGCTGTCGACGCCGAGGTCGACCGAGAGGTCGAGGCGCCCCTGATCGAGGCGGAGCGTCGCGGTCCAGTGCGCCCGCGCGCCGAGATCGTCGTGGTGGGCGCGGAGCGTCACCACGGTCGCAGCGCCGTCGACGGTGGTCTCCAGTGCGTCGAGCACCGCCGGCACCGTGCGCCAGTCGCGGTCGCGCACGATGACGCGGAGGGCGCGCAGGATGCGGGTGCCGCGATACGAGATGTGGTCCAGCGAGGCGTCGATCACCTCGAGCGACCAGCCCGTGCTCTCGATCGGATGCCGCTCCTCGCCGGCCCGCCAGTCGCTCGCCGGGCCGGAGCCCGCGGGTGCGGTGGCGGTGTCGGTCATGGCATCTCCGTCGATGTGGTCGAGGCGCGGGGAGCGCAGCAAGCGGGATCGAAACCGGTCAACCGGTTGCGAGGTTAGGATCAGAGTATCGGGTGAGGGCAATCCTCGCACCCCTCGAGATTCGAAGGAGAGTCATGACCGCCGTCCGAGGCCTCACCGGCCTGATCGCCCCCGGTGCCGACGTCGTCCGCATCGCCACCGGCGCGACCTGGTCGGAAGGGCCGTGTTGGATCCCCGACCGCCGCGCGCTCCGCTGGAGCGACATCCCGGGCGACAGGATCCTCGAGTGGTCCGAGGCGACGGGCGACACGTCCGTCTACGCCGCCGGCGTGGAGTTCACGAACGGCCGCACCCTCGACGATGCCGGGTCAGTCATCCAGTGCTCGCACGGGCGCCGCCGTGTGGAGCGCGATACGGGCCGCCGCGATCCTGCCGGCCGTCCCGTCGTCGAGGTGATCGCCGACTCGTGGAACGGCCGGCGCTTCAACTCGCCGAACGACGTCGTCGTCAAGCGCGACGGAACGATCTGGTTCACCGACCCGCCCTACGGCATCATCGAGGCGCGGGAGGGCCACCCGGGCTTCCGCGAGTACGGCGACCACTGGGTGTTCCGCGTCGACGAGACCACCGGCGACGTCCGCCCGGTCGTGCTCGACGTCGAGGAGCCGAACGGCCTGGCGTTCTCGCCCGACGAGTCGGTTCTCTACGTCGCCGACTCGTCGTCGGTGCGGAAACCGGAGGGCGTGGGCAATCGGCACATCCGGGCCTACGACGTCGTCGACGGGATCCGCTGCAAGAACTCCCGCGTCTTCGCGACGATCGAGAGCGGTTTCGCCGACGGGATCCGCGTCGACCGCGCGGGCAACGTGTGGTCGTCGTCGGCGGGTGGCGTCGAGGTCTTCGCTCCGTCGGGGGAGCACCTGGGTGGCGTCGACCTGCCCGAGCTCACCGGCAACCTCTGCTTCGGCGGCGTCGACGGGTCGTCGCTGTTCATCGCGGCCAGCACCAGCATCTACGGCGTCGAGACGCTGACGGGGGACGCGCGGCGGTCTGAGCGGCCGTGATCCCGCGGCCGTGACCGGATCGTGAACCGCAATCAGGGGACATATTGGTCAACCGGTTGACACCTTGTCGAAAACCACCCCATACTGTTCCCCGCCCTCCCCAGGGCTCGCAGACTGGGACGCAGGGCCAGAAATCAAAGGAGATTCACATGCGGAGAACGACTCTCGCCAGGGCGCTCGCCCTCGCGGTCGCCACCGTCGCCGTGCTGGCCGGATGCTCGGCTCAGCCGGCCGCCTCGAAATCCGACGCCCCGTTCATCGCCCTGAGCAACTCGTTCATCGGCAACAGCTGGCGTCAGACGATGGTGAACCGCTTCGAAGCGGCGGCGACCAAGGCGCAGAAGGCCGGTGACATCTCCGGCTTCAAGGTCGAGAACGCCCCCGGCGACAACTCGGCCACCGAGCAGATCGCGCAGATCAAGACGCTGCTGCTGCAGAAGCCCGACATCCTGCTCATCGACCCCGCCTCGCCGTCGGCGCTCACGCCCGTGATCCAGCAGGCCTGCTCGATCGGCGTCAAGGTCGTCATCTTCGACTCGTCGTCCGAGGCGCCCTGCGTCACGATCGTCACGAACAGCTTCCCCGACTGGGCGTCGACCGCCACCGAGGCCGTCATCAAGGCCATGGGCGGCAAGGGCAACCTGCTGATCAGCCGCGGCGTCGTCGGCTCCGCTCCCGAGGCCGAGTACTACGCGGCCCAGAAGAAGGTGCTGGCGAAGTACCCGAAGGTCAAGGTCGTCGGCACGGTCACGGGCCTGTGCGACTCCGCCACCGCTCAGAAGGCCGTCCTCGGAGTGCTCTCGAGCCTGCCGAAGATCGACGGCGTGGCCGGCTGCGGCGACGGCTTCGGCATCGCTCAGGCGTTCCAGTCCGCCGGCCGCAAGATCCCCGCGGTGACGTTCGAGCCCTCCGGTCGCGCGCTGCAGTTCTGGAAGAAGAACGCCGACGGCTCCGGCTCGATCGCCATCATGTCCGACCCCGGCCAGGTCGTCGCCGCCATGTTCACCGCCCTCGAGATCGAGAAGGGCCAGAAGGTGCCGCACACCGTCGTCTTCCCCTCGGTCACGATCCAGGAGAACCAGCTCGACCAGTGGCTGCCCCACGTGAACGCCGACCAGATGGCCTCGTGGCCCTGGACCGCGTCGCTCGTGAAGAAGCAGATCACGGCCGACGAGGACAAGACCACCGCCGCCCTCCCCCCGATCCCCGGCACCTAGGAGACACTCCCCATGTCAACGACGACAGACGCCGCAGCGTCCACCCCGGACGGCCGCGCAGCCGCCCCCGTGGTGCGCGTTACCGGCGCCTCCAAGACGTACGGCCCGACGAAGGCCCTCAACGACGTCCATCTCGAGATCTCCACCGGCGAGGTCGTCGGCGTGGTCGGCCACAACGGAGCCGGCAAGTCGACCCTCATGCGCATGCTGGCCGGCCTCGAGCCGGTCGACGAGGGCACGGTCACGGTCAACGGCCAGTCCAAGCCCGGTGCGAACGGCTTCCGCGGCGCCCGCATGGCGTACCAGGAGACCAACCTCTTCAACGAGCTGACCGTGGGCGAGAACGCCTTCGTGTCGGCGCGTGCGGGCATCTCGAAGGCCGCCTGGCGCAAGCAGGCCGGCAGCAGGATCATCACGCGCCTCGACGAGATCTTCCCCGGACACACCATCCGCGCCGACCAGTGGGTCGCCGACCTGCCGCTCGGCCAGCGCCAGATGGTCGAGATCGCCCGCGCGACCCTCGACGAAGACCTGCGCCTGCTGATCCTCGACGAGCCCACGGAGTCGCTCACCCGCGACACGACCGCGAAGCTCTACGAGTACGTCGCCCGCGTGGCCTCGACCGGCATCTCGGTGATCCTGATCTCGCACCGGATCCAGGAGGTCCTCGCCTCCGTCGACCGCGTCGTCGTCCTCAAGGACGGCCACGTCACCTCGACCCACGCGGTGGAGGGGCTGACGGAGGGCGCGGTGCTCGAGGCCATGGGCGGCTCTCTCGCTGCTCCTGTGCCCGTCACCGACGACACCATGGGCCTGCCGGTGGAGGGCAAGGGCGACGTGGTCGCGACCCTCGCCGCCCGCACGGCGCGCACCGGCGACAAGTACGAGATCCGCATGCGCGAGGGCGAGGTCGTCGGGCTCGCCGGCATCGCCGGTCAGGGGCAGGAGGAGATCCTCCAGCGCCTCTGGAAGGGCTCCAGCCGCGACGACACGGTGAGCGCCTCGCGGGCGTTCGTGCCCGGCGACCGCCAGAAGTCCGGGATCCTGCCGCTCTGGACGGTGGGGGAGAACCTCGGCGTCACGGCCATGCGCACCCTCGGCCGCCTCGGCCTCCGCGACCGCGCCGCCGAAGAGAAGACCATCTCGCAGTGGGTCGACGCGCTCCGCATCAAGGGCGGCGCCGACGCGCTCATGACCGGGCTCTCGGGCGGAAACCAGCAGAAGGTCATCGTCGCCCGCGCGTTCGCGTCGAGCGCCGAGATCGTGCTGCTCGACGACCCGTTCCGCGGCGTCGACGTCCACACCAAGACCGACCTCTACGCCCTCATCCGCCGCGAGGCGGCGAATGGCCGCACCATCGTCTGGTACTCCAGCGAGAACGCCGAGATGCGGCACTGCGACCGCGTCTACGTGCTCCGGGCCGGTCGCGTCGCCGCCGAGCTCAAGGGCAACCAGATCTCCGAGGACCGCATCATCTCCGAGTCCTTCACCGACGTCTCCGAGGAGGCAGCAGCATGACCACCCTGTCGTCGAGCGCGCAGGGCCGCGCTCCCCGCCCCGGCGGCGGTTTCACCGGCCGACTCGTCGGCGACCGCGAGGACGTCAAGCGCAAGGCCCCGGCCGGCGTCACGTTCATCGCCCTCGTCGCGATCATCGTGGTCTGCGGGATCCTGCAGCCCGTCGTGTTCTCGGCCACCGGCCTGAACCTGGTGCTCTCGTCGATCGTCCCGCTCGTCGTCGCCGCGCTCGCGCAGATGGTGATGATGTCGGTCGGCGACATCGACCTCGGCATCGGCGCCTTCATCGGCACCGTGACGACGGTGGCCGCGACGTTCCTCTCGTCGTCGCCGGCCCTCGGGATCCTCGTGCTGGCGGCCCTGGTCGCAGGATACGGAGTGCTCGCCGTGCTGGTGCACGTGCGCAAGGTCCCGTCGCTCATCGCCACCCTCGGCGCCTCGTTCATCTGGTACGGCATCGGACTGTTCGTGCTGCCCACCCCGGGCGGCGACGCCCCGAAGTGGCTGCTCGACTTCGCCGCGTGGACTCCGAACTCGTTCCCGGTGCCGGTGATCCCGATCGTGATCATCACCGCCGTGGTCTGGATCGTCATGCGCCGCTCGACCCTCGGCGCCTCGATCCGCGCCCTCGGCAGCAACCCGCTCGCCCTCGGCCGCTCCGGCATCTCGCCGCTGCGCACCCGCGTCATCGCCTACCTCTTCGTCGGCGTCCTCGGCGTGGTCTCGGGCCTGCTGCTCTCGTCGCAGATCGGCGGCGGCGACGCCACCAGCGCCAACAGCTACACGCTCGTGTCGGTCGCCGCGGTGATCCTCGGCGGCGGAGCCTTCACCGGCGGCCGCGCGGTCGCCTGGGGCTGCATGTTCGGCGCCCTCACCCTCGGGCTCGTGAGCGTCCTGCTCAGCCTGCTCGACCTCTCCAGCAACATCCAGCCCGCCATCCAGGGCGGAATCGTCATCGCGGCCCTCGCCGGCCGCCTCGCCGTCGAGAAGGTGCTCAAATGAAGCCCGCACGCCAGATCCCCGCGTACACCTGGTCGTTCCTCTTCGCGATCGTCGTCCTGGCGGGCATCTTCATCGCCACGCACTCGTTCGGCCTCGGCACGATCTCGCTCGCGCTGGCCCTCGCGCCGTACCTCGTGCTCGTCGGCGTCGGCCAGATGCTCGTCATCTCGGCCGGGCCCGGCAACATCGACGTGTCGGTCGGCAACATCATCTCGCTCTCCGGCTTCACGTCGGTGGGTGTGACGCAGAGCACCGGATCGGTGGCGCTCGGCATCCTCACGGGCGCCGGCTGCGGCCTCGGCATCGCGATGATCAGCGTGTTCGCCATCGTCGTGGTGAAGATCCCGCCGATCGTCGCCACCCTCGCCTCCGGCCTCATCGCCTCGTCGTTCACACTGACGCTGGCGAACGGCTTCACGGCCAACCCGAACACGTCGCTGCGCTCGTTCCTGAACGCCGACGTCGTCGGAATCCCGTGGATCGCCATCATCACGGCGGCCTTCACCGTCCTGGTGGTGCTGGCGCTGCGCCGCACGGTGCTCGGCCGCTCGCTCATCGCCGTCGGCCAGAACCGCCGCGCCGCCGAGTTCGCCGGCATCAAGGCGACCTGGGTGACCGCGGGCACCTACCTCGTGTCGGGCGTCCTGGCCGGTGTGTCCGGGTCGCTTCTGGCGACGTACGTCGCGCCGACGGCCGACCTCGGCACCGTGTACCTGCTCGACTCGATCGCCGTGGTCGTCGTCGGCGGCACGCTCATCTCGGGTGGCCGCGCGGTGTCGGCGGGCGTCTGGGGCGGCGCGCTGTTCTTCATCCTGCTCGACTCGTTCCTCAACCTCATCGGCTGGAGCCTCGCCGGCCAGAACGTGCTCAAGGGCGCGCTCGTGCTCGCGGTGCTGTTCCTCGCGGGAGGAGCGGTGCGGAAGCGCAAGAGCGTGCCGCTGCCGCCGGTCGAGGTTCGGGGTGCGGAGGAGACGGCGGGGACGCCGGTCGCTCCCGCTGCTCCTGCGACCCCCTAGGGCAGGTCGAGACTCGCCACCCGCGCGCCGGCCGTCGCCATGTGCTGCCTCATCGCAGCCTCGGCGGCGGCCTCGTCGCGTCGGGCGATGGCCTCGTAGATGGCGATGTGCTCACGCAGCGCGGCGTCGCCCTGGTCTTTGTCGCTGAGGCCGCGCTCAACCCAGAGGCGCAGCAGCGACCGGATGCTCTGCAGGAGGTCGCGGAGCACCACGTTGTCGGCGCTCGTCGCGATGACGAGGTGGAACCTCACGTCGGCGTCGACGAAGCGCGGAAGGTCGAGGCTCGCCATGGCCTCTTTCATCGTCGAGATGTACGAGCCGAGCTTCGCGATGTCGTCGTCGGTCGCCCGCGTCGCCGCGAACGCCGCCGCCTGGATCTCGAGCGCGCCACGGACCTCGATCAGCTCGCGCGTGCGCGACGCCGAGAGCATGAGGCCCCAGCTCAGGGTGGTGGGCAGGAGCTCGGAGGTCGAGTCGCGCAGGTACGTGCCCGACCCCGGGCGCACGCTCACGATGCCGAGGATCTCGAGGGCCGCCAGCGCCTCGCGCACGGCCGACCGGCCGACGCCGAGCTCTTCGGCCAGCTGCCGCTCGGGAGGGAGACGGGAGCCGGGGGTGAGCTCGCCGGTGGTGAGGAGCGAGATGAGCTGCTTCACGACCTCGGACACGGCGGTGCCGCGCGGAACCGTCTCGAGCTCGAGTCGCAGCGTCGCGGGGTCGTCTTCGGGGTACGCAGGCACGGATGAATCGTAGCAATTGGTCAACCAATCATGCGAGAGGTGGCGAACCGGTTCGTGTGTAATCCTCAGGAATCGAGCGTCGGAGCTAATTGGTCAACCGGTTGACAACTGATCGGAAACGCCGCAAAATAGACGAAGTCCGACAGAGTCGTTGAAGAACAGGAGTCGATGTGGACACCCCCGCCCGCACCCACAGCCCCGTCGAGAGGTCCGCGATCCGCAAGATCTCGATCCGGCTCGTGCCCTTCGTGGCGCTGATGTTCTTCATCAACTACCTCGACCGCACCGCGATCGGCTTCGCCGCCCCCAACGGCATGGAGAGCGACCTCGGCCTCACCGCCGCTCAGTACGGCTTCGCCTCGGGCGTCTTCTTCATCGGCTACATCCTCCTCGAGGTGCCGTCGAACCTCGCCCTCGCCCGGGTCGGCGCCCGCCGCTGGCTCGCCCGCATCATGGTGAGCTGGGGCCTCGTCGCGTTCTTCTTCACGTTCGCGCAGAACTTCTGGCAGCTCACCGGGCTGCGCTTCCTCCTCGGCGTGGCCGAGGCGGGCTTCTTCCCCGGCGCCATCCTCTTCCTCAGCCTCTGGGTGCCGGCTCGTCACCGCTCGAAGATCCTGGCGCTGTTCTACCTGGCCCAGCCGCTCACGAGCGTCATCGGCGCTCCGCTGGCCGGCCTGCTCCTGCAGAACCACGGCGTCTTCGGCCTCGAGGGCTGGCGCTTCATGTTCCTCTGCACCGCGATCCCGGCGATCATCGTCGGCGCCGTCGCCTGGTTCTACCTCAAGGACCGCCCGTCGCTCGCGAAGTGGCTCACCGCCGACGAGCAGCAGTGGCTCGAGAACGAGCTCGAGGCCGAGAAGGTCGGCACCGAGACGAGCGAGGCCGGCATCGGCGGCCACGGCGTCGGCCTCGGCCGCGTGATGAAGAGCGGCCGCGTGTGGATGCTCGCCTTCATCTACTTCGGCTTCATCTACGGCCTGTACGCGCTGGCGTTCTTCCTGCCGACGATCATCGACGGCTTCCAGACCCAGTTCGGCACGACCTTCGGCCTGTTCGAGAAGGGCCTCATCACGGCCATCCCGTACGTGCCGGCCGCCATCGTGCTCTGGTTCTGGTCGCAGAACGCCACGAAGAACGGCCTCAAGACCTGGCACATCGCGATCCCGGCCGTCGTCGGCGGCATCAGCATCCCGGTCGCGCTCTACATGCAGTCGCCCGCCGCGACCATCGCGGTCATCGCCGTGACGGCCATGGCGATCTTCGCCGCCCTGCCGAACTTCTGGACCCTGCCCACGCAGTTCCTCACCGGCACCGCCGCGGCCGCGGGCGTCGCCCTCATCAACACGATGGGCAACCTCGCCGGCTTCCTCGCGCCGTACATCACGGGCGCTGTCACCGACGCCTCGGGCGGCAGCTACAAGCCCGCGATGTTCATCGTCGGCTTCTTCATGATCGTCTCGGCCGTGCTCACGCTCCTGCTGGGCCAGAGGCGCCGCCGCGGCGTGCCGACGTCCGACACGGTGGCGGCACCGCTGCCCGGGCGCGCGCAGACTGGATCAGCGCACTTCAGCGCATCCACCCCGACCGCGCAAGGGAGCGTTTCATGACTCGTCTCTACAACGAGCCCACCGACTTCGCCGACGAGGCGACCGACGGATTCGTCGCCGCCAACAAGCGCTGGGTCCGCAAGGTCCACGGCGGGGTGGTGCGGTCGACCGCTTCGACACCAGGATCGGTGGCAGTCGTCATCGGCGGCGGCTCGGGCCACTACCCGGCGTTCGGCGGCCTCGTCGGCCAGGGCCTCGCCCACGGCGCCGCCCTCGGCAACCTCTTCGCGTCTCCGTCCTGGCAGCAGGTGCGCTCGGTGTCGAAGTCGGCGAACAACGGCGGCGGCGTGCTGCTGAGCTACGGCAACTACGCCGGCGACGTGCTGAACTTCGACCGCGCACAGGAGAAGCTGCGCGCCGAGGGCATCCCGACGCAGACCGTCACGATCACCGACGACGTCGCCAGTGCCTCGAAAGACGAGAAGCACAAGCGTCGCGGCATCGCCGGCGACCTCACCGTCTTCAAGGTGGCGAGCGCGGCGTCCGACGCCGGCTACGACCTCGACCAGGTGGTCGCGGTCGCGCAGAAGGCCAACGAGCGCACCCGGTCGTTCGGGGTCGCCTTCACCGGCTGCTCGCTGCCCGGTGCCGACGAGCCGCTGTTCACCGTGCCGGAGGGCCGCATGGCCGTGGGCCTCGGAATCCACGGCGAGCCCGGCATCTCCGAGACCGACATCCCGACCGCGAACGGCCTCGCCGAGCTGTTCGTCGACACCCTGCTGGCCGAGTTGCCCGACGGGGTCGAGCAGGCGGCCGGGCAGCGGGTGGCCGTGATCCTGAACGGTCTCGGCTCGGTGAAGTACGAAGAGCTCTTCGTCGTCTACGCGAAGATCGACCAGCTGCTCACCGAGAAGGGCATCGAGATCGTCGAGCCCGAGGTCGGCGAGCTCGTCACGAGCTTCGACATGGCCGGCGCCTCGCTGACGCTGTTCTGGCTCGACGACGAGCTCGAGGGCTTCTGGTCGGCTCCGTGCGACGCTCCCGCCTACAAGAAGGGCGCGGTCGCCGAGGTCGCAGGAGCAGCGGACATCCACGACGAGGACGACTTCGCCGCCGCCATCCCTGACTCCTCGCCCGAATCGCGGGAGGCTGCCGCGCTCGTCGTGACCGCCCTGGAAGCGATCAAGGGCACCATCGACGAGAACGCCGACGAGCTCGGCCGCATCGACGCGGTCGCCGGCGACGGCGACCACGGCATCGGCATGCAGCGCGGAGTCCACGCCGCCGTCGACGCCGCCCGCGACGCGTCGGGCAAGGGCGCAGGAGCCGAGACGGTGCTGAACCTCGCCGGCGACGCGTGGTCCGACCGGGCCGGCGGCACCTCGGGCGCCCTCTGGGGCTCGGCCCTCGCCGCCGTCGGAGCGGCACTCACCGACACCGAGCCCGCGTCGCGGCACCGCATCGCCGAAGGTGTCGCGAGCGCGAAGTCCGAGATCCTCGACTTCGGCGCCACGGTCGGCGACAAGACCATGGTCGACGTGCTCGTGCCGTTCAGCGACACCCTCACCGAGCGCATCGACGCCGGAGACACCCTCGTCGACGCCTGGAAGGCCGCCGCCGACGTGGCGACCGCCGCCGCGGACGCGACCAAGGACCTCCTGCCGAAGATGGGCCGCGCCCGCCCGCACGCCGAGAAGAGCCTCGGCACGCCCGACGCGGGCGCCGTCTCGCTCGCCCTCATCACCCAGACCATCGCAGGCGTCCTCGCCGACGCCCGCTCGTAACAAACCAGACAGAAGGAGAGCATCATGACCGATCAGCTTCGACTCGTCATCGGCGCCGACGACGCCGGCTTCGACTACAAGGAGATCATCAAGGGCGACCTCGAGAAGAACGAGGGCGTCGCTTCCGTGATCGACGTCGGCGTCGACGCCGACTCCCACACCCCGTACCCGTCGGTCGCGATCGCCGCCGCCGAGATCATCGCCCGCGGCGACGCCGACCGTGCGATCCTCATCTGCGGCACCGGCCTCGGCGTCGCCATGAGCGCCAACAAGGTGCCCGGCATCCGCGCCGTCACCGCGCACGACTCGTTCTCGGTCGAGCGGTCGATCCTGTCGAACAACGTGCAGATCCTGTGCATGGGCCAGCGCGTCGTCGGCATCGAGCTGGCGCGCCGCAACGTGCGCGAGTGGCTCACCTACCGCTTCGACGAGTCGAGCGCCTCGGCCGAGAAGGTCCAGGTGCTCACCGACTACGAGCAGTCGCACGCCCCCGAGGGCGTGACGGTCACGGGCGCCGCGTGCTGACCGGCCCGGCGGCAGCCCCCTACATGGTGGGGGTGAGCCTCAAGATGTACTTCGGGCACGCCCGCACCGTGGAGTGGGCCGCCGCCATCGGCGACATTGCCCGTCGCCACCCGGCGGTCGCCGAGGGGCTCGTCGAGCTCTTCGTCGTGCCCACGTTCCCCTCCCTCGTGCCCGTGCGCGAGGCCCTCGCCGGCGCTCCCGTGAGGCTCGGGGCGCAGGATCTCGCCACCGCCGACTCCGGCGCGTTCACCGGCGAGGTCTCCGGCGTCGAGCTCGCCGAGATCGGCTGCACGCTCGCCGAGGTCGGCCACGCCGAACGGCGCGCCCTCTTCCACGAGGACGACGCCGTCATCGCCGCCAAGACCGCCGCCGCGCTGCGCAACGGCCTCACGCCGCTGCTCTGCGTCGGCGAGGAGACCGAGGCCCCGGCCGCGATCGCGGCCCTCGAGGTCGAGTCGCAGCTGCGCGCGGCGCTCGCCGACTCCGACGAGGCAGGGCTCACCGGGCCGATCGTGGTCGCGTACGAGCCGCAGTGGGCGATCGGAGCCCCCGAACCTGCGAGCCCCGAATACATCGCGCAGGTCGTCGCGCAGCTGGAGTCCGTCGTCGCCGGGTTCGCCGGTCGCGACGGCAGCCGGGTGATCTACGGCGGCAGCGCCAAGCCCGGGCTGCTGACCGCCCTCGGCGGCGACGTGAAGGGCCTCTTCCTCGGCCGCTTCGCCCACGACCCCGCCGCGGTCGAGCTGATCCTCGACGAGGTGCTCACGCTGGCCCACGCGTCGGCCGACGCGACCGCCGGGGGTGCTCGATGAGCCTCGTCGGCCTCAGCACCTACGCGTACTTCTGGCGGTTCTCCGACCAGGTCGAGGCCCCGATGAGTCTCGAGGACATGCTCCGCGACACCGCGCGCCTCGGCGCAGAGCTCTTCCAGATCTGCGACTACGCACCGCTGGCCCTGATGAGCGACGACGAGCTCGCCGCGACGCGCGACCTCGCGGAGTCGCTCGGCCTCACGCTCGAGATCGGCACACGCGGCACCGAGCCGGGCCACCTCCTGCGCTTCCTCGAGATCGCGGTCGCCCTCGGCGCGACGCTCGTGCGCAGCATGTGGACTTCCGGCGACGACCGGCCCACGCTCGACGAGAACGTCGCGCGACTGCGCCGGGTCATGCCCGGCTACGAGCGCGCCGGGGTCACCCTCGCGCTCGAGACGTACGAGCAGGTGTCGTCGGCCGATCTGGTGTCGCTCGTCGAGGCGATCGGCAGCTCCTGCCTCGGGATCTGCCTCGACCCCGCCAACACGGTCGCCCGCCTCGAGCTGCCCGCCGAGGTCACCGCCCGCGTGCTGCCGCACGTCGTCAACTGGCACGTGAAGGACTTCGACTTCACGCGCAAGGACGGCTGGGTCGGGTTCAGCCTCGTCGGCGTGCCGCTCGGCGAGGGAAAGCTCGACTACGCCGGCATGCTCGCCGACCTGCCCGCGACGGGCAAGGACGGCCGCGCGATCAACCGAGTCATCGAGCACTGGCTGCCCTGGCAGGGCGACCCCGAGACCACCACCCGCATCGAAGCGGAGTGGACCCAGCACAACCTGGACTACCTGAAGGAGAACACGAAATGACCGACACACTCGACCAGACCTCGACCGTCACGTACGCGGACGGCCAGGGCTCGGCCGACATCACCGTCGCGGTGATCGGCGCCGGCGGAAAGATGGGGCAGCGCGTCTCGAACAACCTCGCCAAGAGCTCGTACAGCGTGCTCTACTCGGAGGCCTCGCCGAACGGCGTCGCCCACATCGAGTCGCTCGGCCGCACCGTCACCCCGACCGACGAGGCCGTGAAAGACGCCGACGTCGTGATCCTCGCCGTGCCGGACGTCGTGCTCGGCAAGGTCTCGGAGTCGGTCGTCCCCGCCATGAAGTCGGGCGCGATCATCCTCACCCTCGACCCGGCCGCCGCCTACGCGGGCCTGCTCCTCGCCCGCGAGGACATCCACTACGCCGTCGCGCACCCCTGCCACCCGTCGGTGTTCCTCGAACGCACCACCAAGGAGGAGTGGGCCGACACGTTCGGCGGCGTCGCCGCCCCGCAGGAGGTCATCGCGGCCCTCGAGGGCGTCGACGAGACCTCGCCCGTGCGAACGCTTGCCACGCAGGTCATCTCGACGATCTACGCGCCCGTCATCGCCGTGCACTACGTGACCGTCAAGCAGCTCGCCGTGCTCGAGCCGACCCTCGTCGAGACCATCGCCTGCATGATCGGCGACTTCCTCAAAGAGGCCCTCGACGAGACCGTCAACGGCGTCGGCGTGCCCTTCGAGGCCGCCCGCGCGATGCTCTACGGCCACACCTGGATCGCCCTCACCAACGGCCTCCGCGGCTCGAACCCGTTCTCGGACGCCTGCCACATCGCTATGGACTACGGCCGCGAGGCCCTGATCAAGCCCGACTGGAAGCGCATCTTCAACGACGACGACCTCGACACGGTCATCGCCAAGATGCTGAAGATCGACGCCGTCAAGCGCTAGCCCGGCACGCCTGTCGAGGGGGCAGGATGGAGGGGTGACCGACGTCGTTCCCCTGCTCCTGCCCCCGAACCAGCCGCCCGCCCGCCCCTATCGGGGAGGGGCGGGCATTCTGGCGTTGAGGGGGTCCGGCTCGACCGACGACCACGTGCCCGAGGACTTCGTCGCCTCGGTGACCACGACGTTCGGCAGCGACACCACGGGGCTCACGACGCTGCCCGACGGGCGCACCCTCCGCGAGGCGATCGCCGCCGACCCCGAGGCGTGGCTCGGGGCCGCGCACGTCGAGACGTTCGGGGCCGACCCCGCCCTGCTCGTCAAGCTGCTCGACACCGGCGAGCGGCTGTTCGCGCACTTCCACCCCGACGCCGCCTTCGCAGCCGCGCACCTGGGGCAGCCGCGCGGCAAGACCGAGGCGAGGCTCATCACGTCGACGGGCGCGTCGCCGACCGCCGAGGTGTGGCTCGGGTTCCGGCAGCCGGTGGCGGCGTCGACGCTCGCCGAGTGGGTGTCGTCGCAGGACGTCCCGGCGCTGCTCGACTCGCTCGTGCCTCTCACCGTGCGAGCCGGCGACTGGGTGCACGTGCCGGCCGGCACTCCGCACGCCATCGGGCAGGGCATCACCCTGGTCGAGCTGCAGGAGCCGAGCGACCTCTCGATCCTGCTCGAGTACGCGGGCTTCCCCCTCGATCCCGCGGGGGCGTTCCTCGGCCTGGGGCTCGACGAGGCGCTCGGCGGCCTCGAGCCGGGCGTCGTGGGGCAGGAGGCGGTGGCGCGGCTGCACGGGGCCGCGCCGACCCGGGGTCCGGGGTCGGGTCCGGGCGAGTCGCCGCTCCTGCCGTCCGAGGCCGCCGCGTTCTTCAGCGCGTCGAGCCTGCTTGTGACGCCCGAGGCCCCGCTCGACCTCGACCGGGGCTACGGCGTGCTCGTGGTCACCGACGGATCGGGCACGCTGGCATGGGCCGGTGGCTCGCTCGACCTCACGCGCGGCTCGGTCGTGCTCGTGCCCTTCGCCGCCGACGCGGTCCGCCTCACCGGGTCTCTCAGCGCCCTGCGGGCCCGCCCGCCGGCGCCGGTGAGGGCGACGGCGTAGCCGCGTCGCGCGCCAGGAGTGCGAGCCGCCCGGCCGCCGCGCTGAGCGGCCGCTCGCGCGACGTCGCCACGCTCACCGGCATCTCGAACGCCGCGTCGGACACAGTGATCCAGTGCAGCGTCGGATCCCCGTCGACGAGGTAGCGCGGCAGGAACGCCGCCCCGAGACCGTTCCGCGCGAGTGCCGCGAGGTCGTTGATGTCGCTGGTCTCGATGGGCACGTCGCGCCGCAGCCCGCGCCGTGCGAGCTCGGCGTCGATGACCGTGCGGTTGCCGAAGCCCTCGCGGAAGTCGACGAATCGCAGACCTGCGGTCTCCGCCAGCAGGATCCGATCCCTCCTCGCCAGAGGGTCGCCCGCCGCCACGACGAGCCCGACCGGCGACGACGCCAGCACGCTGATGTCGAGGTCGGGATACTGCTCGGGTGCCGCCGAGAGGAACGCCACGTCGAGATCGCCGCCCCGGAGCGCGTCGACGAGGCCGCCCGTGCCCCGGGACGCCGGGGCGAGGTGCAGGGTGACACCCGGGTGGTCGGCGCTGAACGTCCCGAGGAGAGCCGGGATGTCGAACAGGGTGACGTTGGTCATGTAGCCGATGCGGATCGCTCCGGACAGCCCGCCCGAGACGCTCTCGACGGCGTCGCGGGCGGCGGTGAAGGCGGCCAGGATCGTCTCGGCGTGCGGGAGGAGCGCTGCTCCTGCGCCCGTAAGACGCACCGTGCGGGTGGTGCGGTCGAAGAGGCGCTCGCCGAGGTCGGTCTCGAGGGCGAGGATCGTGGCCGAGACCGCGGACTGCACGGTGTGGAGGCGTTCGGCGGCGCGGGTGAAGCCGCCCTCGCGGGCGACGGCGACGAAGACCTCGAGCTGGCGGTTGTCCATACCGCTAGTATCGCTCTGGACGATCAATACGATCAATATTCAGCGTTGGACTTGATGCACGCGCCGCCGCACACTGGGGTCATGTCCACGACAGCACTCAGTTCTCCCGAGGCGACCACGACCGCACACCGCGGCGTCAGCCACCGCACCGGCTTCTGGATCGCCGCGGCGGCGTTCCTCGTCGTCATGGCGTACAGCACGGTGCCCACACCCCTCTGGTCCCTCTACCAGCAGCGCGACGGATTCTCGACCTTCGCCATCACGGTCGCCTTCGCCGCCTACGCGGTCGGCGTCGTCATCAGCCTGCTCTTCGCCGGGCACCTGGGCGACACGCTCGGGCGCCGGCGGATCCTGATCCCCGCCATCGGCCTCGAGATCGTCTCCGCCCTCGTCTTCATCGTCTGGCCCGAGCTGCCCGGCCTGATCGTCGCGCGGGTGGTTTCTGGACTCGGCATCGGCATGCTGACCGCCACCGTGACCGCGCACATCCTCGACCTCCACCTCACGTCACGACCCGGCTCGGACCCCGCACGTGGCCAGATCGTCGCCGGCATGGCGAACCTCGGCGGCTTCGGCGTGGGAGCCCTCGTCTCGGGCGTGCTCGCCCGGTGGGTCGCCGGGCCGCTGGTGGTGCCGTTCGCGGTGTTCGCCGTGCTCCTGGTGCTCGCGCTCGTGGGTGTCGCGCTCGTGCCCGAGACCGCGCAGCGCCCCGCCGTGCGGCCCCCGTATCGCCCGCAGCGGGTGCGGGTGCCGGCTGCCGCCCGGGCGCGCTTCTTCCTCGCGGGCGGAACGGCGTTCGCCGCCTTCTCGGTGCTCGGACTCTTCACCTCGCTCGCCCCGATCGTCGTCGCCGGGCAGCTGCACATCACGTCGCGCGCCGTCGCCGGATTGGTCGTCTTCGTCACCTTCGCCGCGGCGGCCCTCTCGCAGGTCGTCGTGCGGCCCCTCGGCCTCCGCGCTCAGGTCGGCCTCGGCGCCGCCCTCCTCGCCGTCGGCATCGCCGTGCTCGCGGTGACCGTCGTCGGCTCGCTCGGGCTCGCGGCGTTCGTCGCCGGTGGCATCCTCTCGGGCGCCGGAGCGGGCGTCACGTTCAAGGCCGCTCTCGCGGTCGCAGGATCCCTGACCCCGGCGTCGAACCGGGGCGAGGTGCTGGCGGGCATCTTCCTGCTCGGCTACATCGGGCTCACCGTGCCGGTGGTCGGCATCGGCGTGGCGACGCTGGCGGTGAGCCTCTCGGCGGCGCTCGTCGGCTTCGCGGCGGTGATCGTCGCGCTGGCGCTCGCGACGGCGCTGCCGCTCGTCGCTGCGCTCCGTCGCGCTGCCGCCTGACCGGGGTCAGGGGAGGAGCGTCAGCCCCTTCGCGAGCTTGTCGACGCGGTTTCGGGGGCCGACGATGCTCACGGCTAAGTACCCCGGCTCCTGCGCCCCCGCCATCTCGCCGAGGTACTCGTCGTACACGCGGGTCAGCTGGGCGGCCCGGGGCATGTCGGCCACGAAGACTCCCTCGCTGCGCCCGGCCTTGTCGCGGAGCGCGGCGAGCTGCTCGGGCGAGCCGCCGAGCACCGAGCATCCGGCCCAGGGCAGACCCGGGTGCACACCGCCCGCGGCGTCGACGGCATCGGGGCCCAGGAGCCCGGACACCCCGGCGCTCGTCGCCGCGGCCGCGCAGATGGCGGCGTTGGCCGCACGCCCGGCGGGAAGCGTCTCGTCGACGACGACCACCCACTTCAGTCGCGCGCTGCGGGTCGAGAGGGAGGTGTCGATCTCGTCGGGGGCGAAGCCGATCGTCTGTGTCAGTGTCACGCTGCTCCTGCGCTCGTGTCGGATTGTGCGTCGACTCTAGGTGCTACGTTCGGCGTGAGCCACGGAAACCGTACGAAGTACGAGATCGGAGCGAGAACGTGCCACTCGACGAACTTGATCAGGCGATCGTGGCCGAACTCCAGGTGGATGCACGGCGCACGAATCGCGACATCGCGGCGGCGGTCGGGGTCTCGCCGACGACCGCGCTCGACCGCACGCGGGCGCTGCGGGCGCGAGGTGTGATCCGCGGGGCGACGCTCGACGTCGACCTCGGCAAGATCGGGCGCGGGGTGCAGGCGCTCATCGCCGTGCGCATCCGCCCACCGTCGCGGCGGAACATCGAGGGGTTCCGCGACTGGGCGCTCTCGAGGCCCGACACGCTGGGGCTCTTCGTGACCTCAGGATCCGAGGACTTCTCGCTCCACGTCGCCGTCCCCGACAACCAGGCCCTCTACGAATTCGTGGTCGACGAGCTCACCACCCGCCCCGAGGTCGCGGACGTCCGCACCTCGGTCGTCTACGAGCACGTGCAGAATCGCAGGATCGCTCCCGTCGCGCGGTGATCCGCGCCCGGCCCGCGCCGCCTGCGCCTAGTGGACGAGCTGCTCGGTCGTGTCGTCGGCGTGCGCGCTCTCGTGGCGGCGCGTCGCGGTCACGGGCTTCGGCTGGCGTGACGGCTCGATCGGCCGCAGGAAGATGACGGCGCAGATCGCGATGACACCGGCGATCGCGAGCACGACGGCGCCCGCGAACAGCAGCATGCCGGTCTGATCCATGTCTCGACCCTACGTGTCCGCGCCAGGGGTGGACAGAGGGTTCTTCTGCCTACACGCGCGCGAGGCCGCGTGAGCAGGAGCACGACGCGTAACACGCGCGACACGCGCGTCCGCGACACTGAGCGCATGCGCATCCTGACCGCCGACCACCTCGTCACCATGAACGCCGCCTGCGACGTCATCGCGGACGCCGCCGTCGCCGTCGACGGATCGACGATCGTCGAGGTCGGCCCCGCCGCGACCGTCCTGAAAAACCACCCGGGTGCGCCGGTCGATGAGCTCGGCCAGGTCGTGCTGATGCCCGGCCTCGTCAACGCACACCACCACTCCGGCATGCTCCGCGGCACCGCCGAGCACCTGCCGGTGTGGGAGTGGCTGCGCCTCCACATCGACCCGATGCACCGGGTGCTCCGCGCCGACGAGGCCGAGGCCTCGGCCTGGCTCTGCTACGCCGAGGGAATCCTCAGCGGCACCACGACGGTCGCCGACATGTGGCGCTACATGGACGGCGCCGCCCGCGCCGCCGAGACCCTCGGCAACCGCCTCGTGAGCGTCAACTACACAGGCGCCCACCCCGACCACGACTACTTCGACACCCTCGACGACAACGAGCGGATGCTCCGCGAGTGGTCGGGGGCGGCAGGCGGCAGGATCACCCCGTTCGTCGGACTCGAGCACCCCTTCTACGCCGACGACGCCGGCCGAGCGCGCGCGATCGCCCTGGCCCGGCACTACGACACGGGCCTCTACACGCACCTCTCCGAGGGAGAGGTCGAGCTCGCCGAGTTCGACCGACGCTACGGTGCCCGTCCGATCCACGCGCTCGAGAAGCTCGGCTGGTTCGAAGCCCCGCGGGCGTTCTTCGCCCACGCCGTGTGGCTCGACCAGTCCGAGATCGACGCGCTCGCCGGGCGCACCGTCGGCATCTCGCACAACCCGGTGAGCAACATGAAGCTGGCGAGCGGCATGGCGCCCGTCGCCGACTTCCTCGCCGCCGGCATCCCGGTCGGGCTCGGCACCGACGGCGAGAAGGAGAACAACAACCTCGACATGTTCGAAGAGCTGAAGACGGCGTCGCTGCTCGGCAAGCTCCGCACGATGGACGCCGCGGCCATGGACTCGTGGGACGTCCTCGAGATGGCCACGATCGGCGGCGCCCGCGCACTCGGCCTCGACGCGTCGATCGGCTCGATCGAGCCGGGCAAGCAGGCCGACCTCATCGCGGTGCGCGCCGACACCCCGCGCATGACCCCGCTGATCGGCGACGGCCCGTACGCGAACATCCACCACAACCTCGTGCACGCCGTGCGAGGCTCCGACGTGGCGATGACCATGGTCGCAGGAGCCGAGATCGCCCGCGACGGCGCCCTCACGAACGCCGACCTGGCGTCGCTGATCGACCGGGTCCGCGCCCTGGTCCCCGGCCTGTTCGCCCGGCGCACCGCCTACCTCGAGTCCGTCGGCGATCCGCAGGGCGCCTTCGGCGGCTGAGTGGCGGCCGCCCGGCGCGCAGCGGGCGGGCGCCCGTGCGCTCGGACAGGGCCGGGCCTGTCGCGCTTCCGCCGCGCCTGCCATGCTCGGGGTATGACGACGACGTTGCCCCGGCCGAGAGACACCGACCTGCACGACTCACCGATCCTGCGCTGGGGCATCATCGCCCCGGGCCGCATCGCGACCGACTGGGCCGACTCGGTGCTGCGGCACACCTCGCAGCGGATCGTCGCCGTCGGCTCGCGGTCGGCGGAGCGCGCGCAGGCCTTCGCGGCGCGCCACGGCATCGAGCGGGCGTACGGGTCGTACGACGAACTCGTGCACGACGCCGAGGTCGACGTCGTGTACATCGCCTCGCCTCACAGCGAGCACGAGGCGCAGGCGCTGCTGGCGATCGCCGCGGGCAAGCACGTGCTGATCGAGAAGCCGATCGCGACCACGGCGGCCTCCGCGCAGCGCATCGTCGACGCGGCGCGCGCGGCCGGCGTCTTCGCGATGGAGGCGATGTGGACCCGCTATCGACCCCAGTCGGACGTCGTCCGGCAGGTCCTCGAGCGCGGCGACCTCGGCGAGGTGAGGGTGGTGACTGCGGCGTTCAACGGGCTGGCTGAGTTCGATGCGTCGTCGAGGCTCTGGGATCCTGCGCTCGCCGGAGGCGCCCTGCTCGACCTCGGCGTGTACCCGGCCTCGTACGGGTCGTTCGTGCTCGGCTCGCCGACCCGGGTGCTGGCGTCGGGCGACCTCGCCCCGAGCGGGGTCGATCGGCAGGCGGCGATGATCCTCGAGCACGCCGGGGGAGCCCAGGCCGTGCTGACCACGGGCCTGAACGCGCGCACGCCCGAGGCCGCGATGATCGCAGGATCCGAGGGCCGGCTCGAGATCCCCTCCCCGTTCTGGTTCGCCGACGACCTCCGCCTCGTCGACAGCGACGGTCAGGTCGTCGACACGTGGCACGATCCGTTCGGCCGGACCGCGCGCGAGTCGCTGTGCTGCCAGGCCGTCGCGCTCGCCCGCTACGTCGGCGAGGGGCGCACCGAGTCGCCGCTGCACACGCTCGACGAGACCGTCGCCGTCATGGCCACGCTCGACGAGGCGCGTTATCAGCTCGGTTGAACAGGAATATCACGCCGGTATTCTGCAAGAATAGCGGCGGCGGAGTTCTACGGTCCGCCCGGTTGACGACATGAAGAAGGCCCCGCAGCAACGGGGCCTTCTGATGGAGCAACCGACCGGTGAGGGTGCGGCTTGGGTGGAATATCACCCAGAATCGATTCTCTGGAATGATACGCCCGCCTGGGGTGGCATGCAAACGCGTGGCGCCCGGCGACCGATCCGTAGTCCCTCTCCCGGACGTAGTCCTGAGAGGAGCACCATGGGCGACGGGCCGCGCCACCTGTCGTCGTCTGGCGCGGGGCGGGGCTGGGGCTAGAGGCGACCCTCGCGCGGCGCGACGTGACGCTCGTCGGGGCCGTCGTAGACGGAGAGCGGGCGGATGAGCGAGTTCGACTCGAGCTGCTCGATCACGTGCGCGGTCCAGCCGACGACGCGTGACGCCACGAACAGCGGCGTGAACATCTCGGTGTCGAAGCCGATGAGGTGATAGGCGGGGCCGGACGGGAAGTCGAGGTTCGGCTTGATCTGCTTGCGCTCCTCCATCGCCTGCTCGAGGGCGTCGTAGATCGCCTTGAGCGGGCCGGCGTCGTAATGGTCGACGAGCACGTCGAGCGAGGCCTTCATGGTCGGGACGCGCGAGTCGCCGTTCTTGTAGACGCGGTGCCCGAAGCCCATGATCTTGCGCTTCGACGCCAGCGCCTCGTCGAGCCACTCCTCGGCGCGCGAGGCCGTGCCGATCTCGTCGATCACGCCCATGACGGCCTCGTTCGCGCCGCCGTGGAGCGGACCCTTCAGCGCGCCGATGCCCGCCACGATCGCCGAGTGCAGGTCGCTGAGCGTCGACGTGACGACGCGCGCAGTGAAGGTCGACGCGTTGAACGAGTGCTCGGCGTACAGGATCATCGAGACGTCGAACGCGTCGACGACCGCCTCCTCCGGCAGTTCGCCGAAGGTCATCCAGAGGAAGTTCGCCGAGAAGCCGAGGTCGTCGCGGGGCCGCACGATCTCCTGACCGCGGCGCCGACGCTGGTCGTAGGCGACGATCGACGGGATCTGCGCGAGGAGCGCGACGCCCTTCTGCAGGTTGGCCTCGGACGTCGACTTGGAGGCCAGCGGGTCGAGAGCGCCGATGACACTCACCGCGGTGCGCAGGACGTCCATCGGGTGCGCGGTCGTCGGCAGGTCGTCGATCACGCGGTGGACGGCGGGGGCGAGGTCGCGCAGCGACCGCTCCAGGGTCTCGAACTCGGCGAGCTGGGCGGCGTCCGGGAGGTCGCCGTGCCACAGGAGGTACGCGACCTCTTCGAAGGTGCAGGCCTTCGCGAGCTCCTGCACCGGATAGCCCCGGTAGAGCAGCGAGTTCGTCTCGGGATTCACCTTCGAGATTGCGGTGCGGTCGACGACCACGCCGGCGAGGCCCTTGTGGATGGTGGTCTCGGTGTCGGTCACGGGCACTCCTTCGTGCGTCGGCGGCGGGGCTGCGCGGGTCTCTCACCCTAGTCCCGGCCCCTGTGACGCCTGCCGCGCGAGACGCGCGACGCCCGCGGCACATCACTCTGGTTGGATCGGGGGATGGCGCCGATCCGCCGCGAGCTCGACATCTGGCCGCGAACCGGTTTCGCCGATCAGCTCTGGACCGAGGGCTGGGATCCCGACGACCCCGACTACCCGCGTGAGTCGCTCGACGCCCTGCTGAGGACGGCGCGTCGGGTGAGCGAGATGATGAGCATCGCGATCGCGGCGGAGCGGATCGACGCGCGCCGATCGTCGATCCGGATCATGCCGCAGGGAGCCTCCGAGTCGGGCGACGTCGAGGTCCGCGTGCACTCGAAGCTGATCGACGGCGGCGAGGTCGTCGGACTTCTTGTGCCGCACGGGCTGGAGTCGCTGGCACCCGAAGCGCGCGCCGAGGTCGTGCTGACGGTCTGGACCACGGCACTCCTCCGCATCGCCGAGCTGAGGGCGTGGCCCGACCCTGCCGCCGTCGAGCGCGCCGCCGACGTCGTGCGCCGCCAGGGCTTCACCCTGGCCTTCGCTGGGCCAGAGGTGCCGAACCCGGCGGGTGACCGCAGGATGCGCGTGGTCGGCGCGCTGCACGATGACGGGTTCCTGAGGCTGCAGCTCGAGTTCCGGGACTCGTCCGCCGGCGACGACGGCTCCCTCGTCACGACGCCCGAGTTCCTCGGCGGCTCGTCGGTGGAGGCGGCGCGTCGCGCGATCGGCGGGTTGCGATGGCTCGACGACGTCCTCGTCGGCGGGGAGGCGCGCGCCATGCCCGGCCTGCCTTCGGAGATCGGCGTTGTCCGGGCGGACGCCCGCACCGGCGAACTCTCCGTCGACGCTGCGCCGCCCGCGCCTCGGTCCTCAGCGCCGGTGGAGACCGCCGCCTCGAGCGTCGGCGTCCGGTTGTGGGAGCGCCCCGCGCGCTACATCGAGCTCCGGCTCGGAGGCGGAGGGCCGATGAACGGCGTGCCCCGGCAGTACGTCGGCGAGATCGCACGCCTCGGCGACGTCGTGAGCGCCGAGGGACCGTGGCGGGACTGGTGGCTCCAGGCCGGCGCGACGGCGGTCACGGTGTTCTGGTGGTACGACGCGGTCAAGCCGGGCGTGCGGATCCGTCTCGGGGACGAGATCACGGGCAGCTTCAGTCGCCCCGTCGGGAGCATCGAGGGCGGGTCGGCCGCGGCGGCGATGGCGCGCGACGACTTCGGGGCGGTGCTGGAACGCATCCGCTCCCGGCTGAGTCTCGACGCGCATCCTCCGCTCGACGCCTGAGCCATCCGACCGGGGGACGAACGCGTGCACGAATTCCCACCGGGCGCGCACGTCGGGGGATGTTTTGCGCCGCGCGCTGTGCACATACGTGCAAACGGCCGTAGAGGGCGTGCACGGCCCACTACATTCCAGGAAGCGCATCGGGAAGATGCGCGACACCCGACGCCGGCCTCCCACCGGCGCCGCACATCCTGACAACAACGGAGTTCATTCAGTGAGCGATTACGTCATCGCGCTCGACCAGGGCACCACGTCCACTCGAGCCATCATCTTCGACCACTCGGGGTCGATCGTCTCGACGGGGCAGCTCGAGCACGAGCAGATCTTCCCCCGGGCCGGCTGGGTCGAGCACGACCCGATCGAGATCTGGAACAACACCCGCGAGGTGATCGGCCAGGCCCTGTCGAAGGCCAACATCACGCGCCACGACATCAAGGCCGTGGGCATCACGAACCAGCGCGAGACCGCGGTCGTCTGGGACAAGACGACCGGTCAGCCCGTCTACAACGCCATCGTCTGGCAGGACACCCGCACCCAGTCGATCGTCGACCGCCTCGCCAAGGACGGCGGCGTCGAGCGCTACAAGTCGATCGTCGGCCTGCCGCTCGCCACGTACTTCTCGGGCACGAAGATCGTCTGGATCCTCGAGAACGTCGAGGGAGCCCGCGAGAAGGCCGAGGCCGGAGACCTCCTCTTCGGCACCACGGACTCGTGGGTGCTGTGGAACCTCACCGGCGGCGTCGAGGGCGGCGTGCACGTCACCGACGTCACCAACGCCAGCCGCACGCTGTTCATGGACCTCGAGACCCTGACCTGGCGCGACGACATCCTCGCGGACTTCGGCGTGCCGAAGTCGATGCTGCCCGAGATCAAGTCCTCCTCCGAGGTGTACGGCACGGTCTCGGCCTCGAGCCTCCTGCGCGAGGTCCCGATCGCCGGCATCCTCGGCGACCAGCAGGCCGCGACCTTCGGCCAGGCTGCGTTCGACGCCGGCGAGTCGAAGAACACCTACGGCACCGGCAACTTCCTCATCTTCAACACGGGCGAGGAGATCGTCCGCTCCGAGAACGGGCTCCTGACCACCGTCGGCTACAAGCTCGGCGACCAGCCCACGCACTACGCGCTCGAGGGCTCCATCGCAGTCACCGGATCGCTGATCCAGTGGCTGCGCGACAACCTCGGCATCATCGACTCGGCCCCCGAGGTCGAGACGCTCGCGAACACCGTCGAGGACAACGGCGGCGTGTACTTCGTTCCGGCGTTCTCGGGCCTGTTCGCGCCGTACTGGCGCAGCGACGCCCGCGGCGCGCTCGTCGGCATGACCCGGTACGTCAACAAGGGCCACATCGCCCGCGCCGCCCTGGAGGCGACCGCCTTCCAGACCCGTGAGGTCCTCGACGCGGTGAACGCCGACTCCGGCGTCGACCTGACCGAGCTGAAGGTCGACGGCGGCATGACCGCCAACGACGCGCTCATGCAGTTCCAGGCCGACATCCTCAACGTGCCGGTCATCCGCCCCGTCGTCGCCGAGACCACCGCGCTCGGCGCCGCGTACGCGGCCGGCCTCGCGGTCGGCTTCTGGGAGACGCTCGACGACCTCCGCGCCAACTGGCAGGAGTCGAAGCGGTGGGAACCGAACCTCGACGTCATCGAGCGCGAGCGCACTCTCCGTCTCTGGAAGAAAGCCGTCACCAAGACGTTCGACTGGGTGGACGGGGACGTCAACTGATGTCGATCTTCGCTCTCCGCAAGCCCGCCGAGTCGCACAGCGAGCTCGCAGGCATGGCCGATCCCGGTGCCAAGGCGCAGCCCACCCTCTTCGGCGAGTTCATCGCCGAGATCCTCGGCTCGATGATGATCGCCCTCTTCGGATTCGGCGTCGTCGCCCAGGTGACGGTCGGCGCCGGCGCCCTCGGCGGCCACGACTCCATCGCCTGGTCGTGGGGCCTCGGCGTGACCTTCGGCATCTTCGTCGCCGGCACGATCTCGGGCGCGCACCTCAACCCCGCCGTCACCCTCGCGGTCGCCCTCTACAAGGGCTTCCCGTGGTCGAAGGTCGGGCCGTACATCGTGGCGCAGGTGATCGGCTTCTTCCTCGGAGCCCTCGCGATCTACCTCAACTACATGTACTCGCTGAAGGCCATCGACCCGGGCAAGACGCTGAAGACGCAGGGCGTGTTCTCGACGCTGCCGGGCAACGGCACGAACGCGTACGACGTGCACATCCCGCAGGCGCTCCTCGACCAGGTGCTCGGCACCGCCGTCCTCGTGTTCCTCATCTTCGCCATCACCGACGCGCTCGGCGCCAACCCGACGCCCGCCGTCTCGGCGATCGCAGTGGGTCTCATCGTGGTCGGCATCGGCTTCGCGCTCGGCCTCAACGACGGCTACGCCATCAACCCGGCCCGCGACTTCGGCCCGCGCCTGATGGAGTGGATCGTCGGCTACAAGGACGCCTGGCTCGACCAGCGCGGCACCGTGTTCTTCTGGGTGCCGATCGTCGGACCGATCATCGGCGCGATCGTGGGAGGCGGCGTGTACCAGGCGACCATCGCCCGCACCCTGCCGATGACCCTGGCCAAGAAGGCCTGAGCCCGACACCACCGCACCACCGCACCACCGCACCACCCTGCGCGGCCCCGGGAGTCCTTCCCGGGGCCGCGCAGTCCTATGCTGAGGGACGCAGCGCGCCGCGCATCAGGGAGCGACGGCCGCGCGAGACGGGAGTCGGCATGGGGCGAGTGACGATCATGGACGTCGCACGTGCCGCCGGGGTGAGCAAGGGGGCCGCCTCGCACGCTCTCAACGACATGCCGGGCGTGAGCGCCGAGACCCGGGCCCGGGTCAAGGCTGCGGCGCAGGAGCTCCACTGGTCGCCCAACAGCACCGCCCGCGCTCTCTCCGGGGCGAAGGCCGGCGCCATCGGCTGGGCGATCGTCCGCACGTCGAAGTCACCGTCGATCGACCCGTACTTCATGGAGCTCTTCGCCGGCATCGAGCTCGAGCTCGCCGGCACCGACCTCGCCCTCGTCGTGAAGCTCGTCGCCGACCGCGCCGAGGAGGAGGCGCTGTACCGGCGCTGGGCCGCCGAACGCCGGGTAGACGGCGTCCTCACGATGGACATCGACCTCGACGAGCAGCGTTTCGACCTGCTCTCCGGCCTCGGCCTGCCGTTCGCGGCCTTCCGCAGCTACGCCGGCTCCCGGCCGCCCGAGGACGGCTTCGCATCCGTCTGGTCGGACGAGAGCGCGCCCGTCGCCGCGGTCCTCGACCCGGCCTTCGCGCGCGGGCACCGCCGCATCGCGTGGGTGAGCGGCGACGCCCGCATGCTCTCGATCGGTCTCCGCACCGAGGCTGCGGAGTCGTGGGCGCGCGAGAGGGGTGCGGCCGTCGAGACCACGTTCACCGATTTCTCGAGGGAGGCAGGATCCGAGGCGGTGCGTCGGATCCTGCGATCGCCCGAGCCCCCGACCTGCGTCGTCTTCGACAACGACCTCATGGCGCTCGCGGGTCTCGGTGCCATCCGCGAGCTCGGCCTGGAGGTGCCCCGCGACGTGTCGGTGCTCTCGTGGATCGACTCGGCGCTGTGCGAGGTGTCCCGGCCCGAGATCGCCGCCCTGCGGCACCCGACGACGGAGTTCGGGCGGCTGCTGACCCGGCGTCTGCTGGGGGTGCTGGAGTCGGGCGAGCGAGGCGACTTGATCCTGCCGCCCTTGCAATTCGTCGACCGCGGAAGCCTCGGAGACGTGCCGCAGTCTCTGGATTGACCTGCTCGCCGCACGTGCCGTAGCATCGCACTAAACCGGTTTAGCACGTGACAAGGATGTGCTGCGCCGCGCACCCGGCAATGAACACCCGGCAACGAAGGAGTTGTGATGACAGCAGTCGAGTCGTTCCTCGACGAGCACCGCGATCGCCTGAGCGCGCTGATCGACGAGGTGGTGCCACGCGACGACTACCCGTCGGGCACCGAGGCGGGCGGGCTGGAGTACCTCGGCCGGATGCTCGCCGAGCGACCCGACTGGCTCGACGACGTGCGCGATGTGATCGACTCCGGCGACGCGAGCGAGCACTGGGACTGGTTCGCCGAGCTCGTCGCCGGCGGCTACTACGCCGACCCGGCGAACGGCGGCAACGCCGACGCGGCGTCATGGCGCATGGTCGACTGGAGCCCCGAGCCCCCGGCGGGATGGGGGGTCGCCGTGCCCGTGGACGAGGCGCCGCGCAGGGTGGTGCACCCGCGCGACCTCGAGGGGCGCTACGACGCGATCGTCATCGGCTCCGGCGCCGGGGGAGGAACGGCCGCGGCCGGCCTCGCCGAGTCGGGGCGCCGCGTGCTGGTGGTCGAGGCCGGCGCGTGGCCTTCGATCGCGGAGCTCTCGCACGACCACCTGCGCAATCCGCGCTCCGACTGGGGCGTCGCACCGCTCTCCGGCCCACCGAACGAGGGCAACCCCCGCGTCTCCGAGTCGCTCGACGGCCGCACCCGCCTGCCGATCCGGCCCTCCGAGGGCGCCTGGGGCAACAACGCGTTCACCGCCGGAGGCGGCACCCGCGTCTACGGCGCGCAGGCCTGGCGCTTCGGCGAGCTCGACTTCCGGATGGCGTCGACGTACGGCGTGCCCGAGGGGTCGGCGCTGTCGGACTGGCCGATCTCGTACGCCGACCTCGAGCCGTTCTACGAGCGCGCCGAGTGGGAGGTCGGGGTCTCCGGCTCGCGGGCCGAGGGCCCGTTCGACGGCCACCGCGAGACGCCGCTGCCCATGCCCGAGCTGCCCGCCGGCCCCGCCCGCGACCGTCTCGCGAAGGCCGCGACCGCGCTCGGCTTCACGACGCTGCACGTGCCCCTGCTGGTGAACTCGACGGAGTACCTCGGCCGTCACGCCTGCCGCCAGTGCCGCCTCTGCATCGGCTTCGCCTGCCCCGTCGACGCCAAGAACGGCAGTCAGAACACCATGCTCACGAGGGCCTTCGCGACCGGGAACGCGTCGATCGTGCTCGAGACCCGGGCGAGCAGGATCCGAACCGACCACTCAGGCCGTGTCATCGGCGTGACCCTCGTCGGCGCGGAGGGGGACGGAGTGTGGACGCGCGACATCGATGCGTCCGAGGTGGTCGTCTCCGCGGGCGCCACCGAGTCGGCGCGGCTCCTGCTCAACAGCCGCTCTGCGCGCGAGCCGAACGGCCTCGGCAACAACGCCGACCAGGTCGGCCGGCACCTGCAGGGCCACCTCTACGGCGGTGCCGTCGGCCTGTTCGACGACATCGTCGAGGACCTCATCGGGCCCGGCCCGTCGATCGCGACGACCGACTACCGGCACCGCAACGGCGACATCGTCGGCGGCGGCATCATCGTCAACGAGTTCGTCCCGACCCCGTCGAACACCTACCGCTACCTCTCCGGGCCGGGATTCATCCCGCGCGCCGGGCTCGACTCGAAGAAGGGCATGCGCGAGTACGCGCGGCGCTTCATGCGGATCATGGGCCCGATCCAGGAGATGACGAACGCCGAGTCGCGCGTCCGCATCGACGCCTCGACCGTCGACCGCTACGGCGTTCCGGTGGCGAAGCTCTCGGGCGCCGTCCACCACGAGGACCTCCGCGCGCGCGACTTCACGAGTACGAAGAGCGCCGAGTGGCTCCGGGCGGCCGGGGCCACCGCCGTGGTGGAGTTCGGCGGCGATCGGCCGGGGCCGAGTGTGGGCCAGCACCAGGCGGGGACGCTGCGCATGGGCGCCGATCCTGCGACCAGTGTCGTCGACCCGTTCGGGCGCGTCTGGGGCCACGACAACCTGCGCGTGATGGACGGCTCGGTGCACGTCACCAACGGCGGCGTGAACCCGGTGCTGACAATCTTCGCGACCTCGATCCGGTCGGTCGACGAGATGGTCGGCGGGTGGGCCGCCCCGGCACGCACTTCGACCGGAGCAGCGCCGGCCCACGCGGGCTGACCGGCCCGCTGCGGCTACTCGGGCAGCGCGATCGGCCCCAGCTCGTCGAAGACGTCGCCCGGCCCCGGGTTGCCCGGGGCCGAGGCGCCGCCGAAGTGGTTCATGATGCCCCAGACGGCGTTGAGCGACGTCTGCACGGCGCCCTCGGCCCAGGCCGGGGTGAACGACACGTCGTCGCCCGCGATGAACAGGCCGCGCTCGGCGTCGGGTGTCCCCTGCTGCATGAAGTGCGCGTACATCCGCTGGTTGTAGCGGTAGTGACCGGGCAGCGCGCCCTTGAACGCGCCGAGGAAGTGCGGGTCGTCCTCCCACGACACGGTGATCGGGTCGCCGACGATGTGCGAGCGGATGTCGAGGCCGGGGTAGATGTGTCCGAGCGCCTCGAGGGCCAGTTCGACGCGGCGCTCGACGGGGTGGGGCAGCATCTTCAGCGCATCGCTCATCCACGAGTAGGTGAGGCAGATCACGCCGGGGCGATCGGGTCCGTTGTCGAAGAGGTAGGTGCCGCGCGTCAGCCGATCGGTGAGCGTCATGCTCATCACGTCGCGGCCGGTGGCCGGGTCGACGTCCTTCCAGAACGGCCGGTCGACCATCACGAACGTCTTCGACGACTGCATGTAGCGGGTGCGGTCGAGCGCCATCCACATCTTCTGCGAGAACAGGCTCTCGTCGGTCTGGATCTGGGTGGTCAGGAGCCACGACTGGCAGGTCACGAGCGCAGCCTCGTAGTGCCTCGTCTCACCCGACTCGTCGGTGACCCCGAGTCGGCCGTCGGCACCGCGCGCGAGGCGGGTGACGCTCGGGCGGGGCTCGCCGTCGTTGAGGGAGGCGACGCTCGTGCCGTCGGGCCAGTGGGCGGCGCCTCGGCTCCTGCGCGCCCAGAGCCCCCGCGGAACCTGCTCGGCGCCGCCGACGATGAGGCGCTGGTCGGTGTCGCAGTTGGTGACGACCACGCGCAGGATCTCGAGCATCGTGTTCGCGAAGTCGCTGTCCCAGCCTCCGGTGCCGAATCCGACCTGACCGAACACCTCGCGATGCCGGAACGACAGGTTCGCGAACTCGTCGCTCGACGCCACGAACTCGTAGAAGCTGCGGTCGTCCCACGCCTCCACCAGCGCGTTCCAGATCTCCTTGAGCCGGCTCGCGTCGCGGTCGCGGATCGCGCTCTGCAGGCCGCCCAGGTGCAGGATCCGGTCGAGGGCGGAGTCCCACGCGTCGGCCACCTCGCGGAAGAGCGGCGGGAGGTCGTCGAGCGAGCGCGCGTAGAAGGTCTCGCCCTCGAGGTCGACGACGGTCGAGCCGGATGCCGGCGTCAGCGGGTTCGGGAACGGCGCCGAGTCGAGCGAGAGCAGGTCGACGTAGTGGTAGAGCGTCGTCGACGAGACCGGGAAGCGCATGCCTCCGAGCTCAGCCACGATGTCCGTCTGCTCTGCGTCTCGGCCGGATCCCGAGAACGGCACGCTCCGCAGCCGCCCGCCGATGCGAGCGCCCTCGTATACGACGGGGCGCAGGCCGAGGTTCATCAGCTCGTAGGCCGCGACCATGCCGGCGATGCCGCCGCCGATGATCGCCACGGGCTCGCCGTGCCGCGCTTCGGGCACCGAGCCGATACCTGCCGGGTTCGCCAGCCAGTCGTCGTAGCCGAACGGGAAGTCCGGGCCGAACATCGTCACCGGCGGCAGAGCGGCTTCGGCGGCCGCTGCTTCGGCTGCGGCTGCGGTGCCGGGGGCGGGAGGGGCGTCGGTCATGCGGCACAGACTAACCGGCGCGCGCACTCTCGCTGATCCTGCGCCCGTCGACCGGCGATTCGTTGCGCGCCCAGCACCCTGATCGGCGAAAAACTGCACGCGGTCGCAGGATCGCCGACACCGGCCCGGCGAGACGCGTGGTCCGCGCAATGCACGGTGTTCCGAGAAATGCTATGTTCCATGTCATGCGGAACAGTCCTTTTTACGGAACAAGCGATCTCATCGACCGTTTCATGACGAGCCTGCGGACTCTCTTCCCTCTGGGAGTGCTCAACCGGGTGTCCGCGCCCGCGTATGACGACGGTTCCATCGATGCCTACGTCGAGTGGCAGGTTGCTGAGACGGTCGTGCGCCTGGAACTCGATGTCAAGTTGGGTGTCCTCCGTCCCGATGGAGTTCGTGATGCATTCGTCACACCAGGCTCGGTGCCCGTCGTCATATCCCCCTTCCTCGCTCCCGCCACGCAAGAAGCATTGGCGCGTGCCGGATGGTCGTACTGGGACCCGACCGGCAACATTCTGATTGTGAGTTCGCACCCCCCGCTCGCTGTGCAGCGAACCGGCGCGACTCGCGATCCGGATCGGGCCGCCACCGATCCGCGACCGCTAAAGAGCTTGAAAGGTGAGACCACCTCTGAGGTCATGGTTGGTCTTCTCGCCAATCGAGGGGCAACGTCACTGCGTGACTTCGCTCGCGACCGACGCCTACCCGTGTCGTCTGTGAGCCGGGTCATCAGCCTGTTGCGTTACGAGAACCTCCTGACGCCCACGGGTGGGGGGCCAATCGTGCTGCGGGATCGACGGCTCTGTGCGGAGCGATGGACCGAGGACTACGGATTCGCGTCGACATTCTCGCCCCGACGGTACTTTTCTCTCGGAGGTCGCGAGTCGGTGATCGATCGCCTACGCCGCTCGGACGTCGACTATGCGGTCACGGGTGTTTCTGCGGGCCAGGCATGGTTTGCCGAAAAGGGGAGTCCCGGCCGGTTGGCACCGAGCGAAATCTGGATTTACACGAACGATCTCGAGGCGGTCGAGCGGGCGGCCGACCTCGCGCCGGACCAGCGGCAGGGCGATGTCCTGGTGGCTCACAGTGAATTCCTGAACCGAGAGCATTCCTTCTCGTGGGATGGTGTCTCGTACGTCACGCCATGGCGAATAGTGGGCGATTTGCTGTCGACCCGGGGGAGGAGTGCGGCACTCGGGGCCGATCTTCTTGACGACCTCGTCACCGGAGACAGCGATGCCCAGCGGTGAATCGGCCAATGGCATTGCTCCGGAGTTCGTGGCCGCTCGCCGTGCCCTCTTGGACGTGATTGACCTCCTCCGTGACCAACTACCAGGGATAGTCCTGGTCGGTGCGCAGGCCGTCTATGCGAGGGCGCCTCAGAATCAGTCGAGGCAGGTGACCTACACGACCGATAGTGATCTCGCGCTCGACCCAGATCTCCTGACAGACGTTCCGAACATCGGGGCGCTGCTCCTGGCTGCGGGTTACCAGCGTCATTCGAGTCCCGGCCGATTCTTCAGTCCAGACGGAATTCCCATCGACCTCATGGTGCCGGACGGTGCACTTCCTCGTTCGAGTCGGAGAACAGCGGTTCTGGCTGGTCAATCTCCATCGACGGCGCGCCGGACGGCGGGCCTCGAGGCCGCGCTGTTCGACAATTCGCTCATGATGATCCGGTCCTTTGAATCGGACGAGCGGCAGGAGGAAATCCGTGTCGCCGGCCCAGCCTCACTCGTGGTGGCGAAGATCGTGAAGATTCGCGAACGCCTCGGGTCGGCACGGGTCGATCGCGTGATCAGCAAGGATGCCGGTGACGTTCTTCGGCTGCTCCGTCTTTGCGACGCCACGACCATCGGAACGCGAATGGCTGAGTTGGTCCGGCTTCCTACGTTGACAGACATCGTCACAGCAACTGTTGCAGCGATTCACGACGATCTCTCCGACCCCCGATCGCGACTCGTTGCGTTGGCGACGGAGGAATTCGAGGGTTTCGAACCGCCCTCGCAGGTGGAGACAGCGTTTCGAGTCCTCGGCGGTCGCCTCCACGATGCCTATACCGACAAAGCACAAATGAATTAGGTCGCAGGATCGCCGACGGTCGCCCGGCGAGAGCCCGCAGCGGTGCACCAGTTCTGGGGGCGCGGCGGGGGCTGACGTAGAGCGCTTCACTTGCGAGGCTTGTCATGACCACCCACGAGGTCCCTCGGAAGGATCCATGAACGACACCCTCGAGCAGCCGCAGGCCACGAGCCCCAGCGTCCAGCTCCGCATCGACATCGTCGAGGCGACCATCGTCGTCTTCACGAATCGCGGCTACCGCGCGACCACCGTCGAAGACGTCGCCGACCAGATGCAGATTCCCGTCGAAGACGTCGAACGCGAGTTCCCGACCTGGCCGGGCCTCGTCCTTGCCGTCATCGACCGCTGGAACCGCCGCCGCCTCGAGCGCGTCGTCGCCGTCGCCCACGGCCGCGGCACGATCCAGATGCTCCGCACCCTCGTCGCCTACAACGTCGCCGAGCCCGCCCTCATGCGACTGCTCGTCTCGCTGGCGAACGAGGCCGCCGATCCGACGCACCCCGCCGCGAAGTACTTCCGCGAGCGGTACCAGGACTTCCATACGATGATCCAGCAGGGTCTCCGCGAGGACATCGCGAACGGCCTCGCCCCCGACGACATCGAGCCGGCCGCCGTCGCCGAGCAGATCGTCGCCCTCTACGAGGGGCTGCAGCTGCAGGCGATGCTCCGCCCGCGCTTCGACCTGGGCGCCGCCTTCAATCGCGCGATGGACTACTTCACCGATAGTTGGTAACTGGCGCGGATGCGTCCGCAGAACCGGACTTCGTACGGGCCTCGTCGGTCGGTGCTGCTCCCTCATCCACGCTGGTGACCGGTTCACCGACTCCTGATAACAGGATGGGGGTCGCGCCGCCCCGCGTTCTACGCTGAGAGAGGCGCACCATCCCGGCGCCGAGCGAAGGGAAGCCGATGTCCGACCTCGATCTCAGCCAGCCGCTGACGCCACCCGACGAGCCCGCCCAGGGCGTCGAACTGACGCCCCCCGCCGCCGTCCCCGAGCTCGAGGGAGAGCAGGCCGTCGGCATGGTCGCAATCCCGGCCGACAAGCGCACCGAGCTGCAGCAGAAGGCCGCCGACTTCGTCGCCGACCTCGCGGGGGAGGAACCCGGCAGCCCGGCCTTCTCGAAGAAGATCGACGACATCGTCCGCATGGGCGAGAAAGAGATCACGGCGTCGAGCCAGGTGTCGAACCGCATGCTCGAGCGCCCGTCGTCGTCTCTGGCGGCGGCGAAGGGCCGGGGCGACGCGGGAGCCCCGCAGGCCAAGGTGGCGAAGACGCTGCAAGACCTTCGATCCACGATCACCGACCTGGATCCCGCGCGCGCCGAGCTCACCGGGGCGAAGAAGCTGCTGGGCATGATCCCCGGGGCGAGGAAGCTCACCCACTACTTCGAGCGGTACCAGTCGTCGCAGAAGCAGCTCGACGCGATCGTGAACGCTCTGGTCTCCGGCCAGGACGAACTTCGGCGCGACAACGCCTCGATCGAGCAGGAGCGCCAGAACCTCTGGGCGACCATGGGCCGGCTCGGCGAGTACGCGACGCTCGCCGGGGCTCTCGACGAGGCGACGAGCCGCAAGGCCGACGAACTCCGCGCGACCGACCCGAAGGCGGCCGACGCGCTCCTGGCCGACGCGCTCTTCCCGATCCGGCAGCGTCGACAAGACCTCACCACGCAGATCGCCGTGTCGGTGCAGGGCTATCTCGCGCTCGACATGATCCGCAAGAACAACCTCGAGCTCATCAAGGGCGTCGAGCGCGCCCGCACCACGACCGTCGCCGCCCTGCGCACCGCCGTGGTCGTCGCGCAGGCGCTCGCGAACCAGCGGCTCGTGCTCGACCAGATCTCGGCGCTCAACGACACGACCAACACGATGATCGGGCGCACGAGCGAGCTGCTTAAACAGCAGACCAGCATGATCCACGAGCAGGCCACGACTTCCGGCGTGAGCGTCGAGACGCTGCAGCACGCGTTCGACAACGTCTTCGCCACCATGGACGACATCGACTCGTACCGGGCGAAGGCGGTCCAGGGCATGGAAGCGACGGTCACAGCGCTCGAGGGCCAGATCCAGCGGTCGCGGAGCTACCTCGAGCGCTCGCGGGCCGAGCAGGTGCGCGGCGGCGACGCGACGCCCTCGATCGGGTCGTAGCGCCTACGGCAGTTCGAGGCTCGACGTCGCGAAGCGGTCCGAGAGGAAGCGCCCGTTGACGAGCAGGGCTGTGGCGTCCTGCTCGATCGCCGCGTCGCGCATCTTCACGACCGCCTCCTCGAGCGTCGCCAGCTGGGCCTCGAGGATGTCGGCGGGCGTCGTGCCGTCGGCGAACCGGTGCGTCGTGGCCCAGTCCGGCGGCAGGGCGACGTAGGCGCGGATCGTGTCGGGCAGGTACGCCGTCGCGGTGCGCCGTACGAGCACGTCGGAGTCGCCGTCGCCGGCCACGCGCGGCAGCGTGTCGCGTAGGAGCCCGGCGATGCGCTCCACGGCCTCCGCCGCGCCCGTCGGCACCCGACCTCGGAGACGGGCGGGCAGCATCCTGAGCCCGGAGTCGACGTCGACCTCGTCGACGGCGACGTCCGAGCCGGCGGGTTCGACGCCGAGCACCTGCAGGGCACGGGCAGCGGAGGCGGCGTCGCCGGCGGCGTCGGCCGCGATGGCCGCGACCTCGCCCGCGAACGCCGTGAGCCAGTCGCCGAGCGACAGCTGCTTGCGCGAGATGATCACACCGCCCGAGACGTAGGCCGTCTCGCCGGCCAACCGCGAGCCGTCGAGTCGCAGAGTCAGGCGGTCCTTCGGGCCGAGCAGCGCCAGGCTGGTGATCCGGCCCTGGCCACCCGAGAGCCGGTCGCGCAGGCTCCTGGCGCGTTCGACCTGCAGGAGGCTCGACGCCGACCCTGCGGGCAGTGCGCGCGTCGCGCCCTCGACGAGGCCCTGGAGCAGGGCCTGGGGGTCGTCGGTCGGGGCGCTTCTGAGGGGGTCGACCGTCATCGGTAGGGACCGTCGGTCAGCGGCAGCACCAGGTTCGGCGTCTGGATCACGTGGTCCTCGCGCAGCGGTCGCACGGCCGTGCCGATCGCGAAGAACTCGGTGGTGTGGCCGCCCCAGCGGTGGGGCAGCGAGAGGAGCTGCACGCCCACGATCCCCTCGGCGTCCAGCACCTCCGCCTCGGCCTGCATGCGGCCCATGGCGAGCTCGCGGGCGTCGTAGAGCGCCTCGGTGTACTGCGGGATCTCGACGTTCTGGCCCATCGTGCCCATCGACGCCATCATGCCCCGGTGGGCGATGTGGTAGACGCAGGTGCCCATGACGAGCCCCTGAGGCACGTAGCCGGACTGGATCAGGGTCCAGAAGTCCTGGCCCGACAGATCGGACGTGAACGGCATGTTCTTGTTGTTGCGCCACTGCCCCGTCGGAGGCGCCTGATCGCCGACGACGGCGGTGCCGATGGCGATGAACTCGGCGAGGTCGTTGCCGTACTCCTTGAACTCGATCTCGAGCCGCACACCGACGATCCCGTCGGCGCCGAGCGCCTGCGCTTCGGCCTCCATACGGGTCATGGCCAGTTCACGGGCGTGGTACATCGCCTGGCTGAGGCGGTCCATCTCCATGTTCTTCGACCACTTCCCGACCTGGAGGCCGACGTGGTAGACGCTCGATCCGAGAACGAGGCCGACCGGCGTGAACCCCGCCTGCCGCACGAGCAGGAACTCGTTCACCGAGAGGTCGCTGGTGAACAGCCGCGACTTGCCGTCGGCGAGGCGGGCCCGTGCATCCTGCGGCAGTGCGACGCGCGAGAGGTCGGGGGAGTCGGTCATCGTGGTCCTTCTTCGGTGGGTCGAACGGTTCGTGTGGGTCGGGTAGGGGCGATGCGCAGGATCGTCACCGGTAGCGTCGGGTGCGGACGCCCGGGTCGCTGAGCGGCAGGACGGTCGTGACGGCCGCCGACCCCGGCCGATCGCGGGTGCGGAAGGCCCGCATCGGGCCGGGCACGAGGATTGTGCCGATGAACACGGCCTCGGCGTGCAGGTCGATCTCCTCTCCGCAGGGGGTCTCGAACTCGGTGACGTCGGTGTTCGTGATGACGAGGTCGGCTCCTGCGCCCCCGTCGCGTCGCGCCCGGGCGACGAGCTGGTTGCGGGCGTCGTGCCGGGCGGCGTTGACGAGGAGCGTGAGACCCTCGATCTCCTGGTTGCCCGCCCAGGACGAGCGCTGCTGCTTGAGCACGTAGTCCTCGTGCTTCGTCGCGACGGAGAGCCCGAGAGCCATCTCGCTCGGCTGGAAGCCAGAGTGGATCGCGCTGGCGCAGTCCTCGGCGGAGAGGTTCGCGTACCAGACCGTGCCCTCCCGCGGGCGGGCGACGAGGGACGTGTCGACGCTGCGGACAGCCGTGCCGATCGCGGCGAACTCGTAGGCGGACTGGTCGATCCTCACGCGCGAGACCTTCACGCCGACGACTCCCTCGGCGCCCAGGGCGAGGGCCTCGGCGAGCATGCGCTGGATCGCGCCGTGCCAGCCGTGCTCGAACGCCTTCACGTAGGGCGCGAAGCCTGCGTATCCGCCGTGGTCGCCCGACGTGGTGACGGGGGTCTGGTAGTTCATCATGTTGCCGCCGAACAGGCCGCCGGCGGCGAAACCGCCGCCGCCATTGAAGCCACCACCGCCGAAGCCGCCCGCGCCGCCGCGGCCGTACATCCCGTAGAAGTTGCAGCCCGTGCCCGACCAACCGAGGTTCATCACGAGCGAGCCGAAGACCTCACCGATCGGCACCAGTCCCGCGCTCTTCGCCGCTGCCGCCGCAGGTGCCGAGAACAGCGAGCCGGCCGTGCCGCTCGCCCGCTGTCGGGCCACTCGATCGTGCGCCGCCGGGGGCAGCCCGTTCGTCCATCCGCTCACGAGTGTCATCCAACACCGCCCAGCCTGTGGGCACCAGAGAGCCGAAACGCCTACAGGGACCCCGCAGCTAGAGCGCCTCGACCAGCGCCTCCTCGAGGATGTCGAGCGCGCGATCGAGCTCGTCGTCGGGGATCGTCAGCGCCGGCGCGAGCGTCAGCACGTTGCCCATCGTCGTCTTGAAGCTGAGGCCGCGGCGGAGGCAGCCGTAGAGGACGGCCTCGGCCAGGTCGGCATTGGGACGCTGCGTGCCCGGCTCGACCAGGTCAACGCCCAGCATGAGCCCTCGCCCGCGGGTGTCGCCGATGACGTCGTGGCGCGACTGGAGATCGCGCAGGCGTGACAGCGCGTGCGCGCCCTTGCGGGCCGAATCTTCGACGAGGCCCTCGTCGTCGAGGATCTCGATGGTGGTGAGGCCCGCCCGCGACATCATCGGGTTCTTCTCGTGCGTGTAGTGGCCGAGAGCCCAGTCGCCGGCGACATCGAGCTCGGCACGGGCCAGCACGGCGGCGACCGGCAGCGCGCCGCCGCCGAGGCCCTTGCCCCAGACGAGCATGTCGGGCACGACGCTCTCGTGCGTCGACGCCGAGAACTCGCCGGTGCGGCCGAGACCCGTCGGGATCTCGTCGAAGATCAGCAGCGTCCCGGTCTCGTCGCAGCTCCGACGCACCGCCTGCCAGAAGCCGGGCGCGGCCATCTGCGGCACGGCTCGCATGGGCTCGGCGATGACGGCGGCGACGTCGCCCTGGACCTTCAGGGTGTAGTCGATCAGCTGCGCCAGCGCTTTTCCGCAGGAGGCGTCGTGCGGCTCCTGCGACCCGTGGCCCGAGCCGAGCATGTCTCGATAGCAGCCGATCGGGGGCACGTGCTCGGTGCCCGAGAGGAGGGGCGAGAGCGGCCCGCCGCGGAACATCTGCTCGCCGCCGACGCTCGACGCGCCGAAGCCGGCGCCGTGGAACGACTCCCAGAACGACAGCGTCCTGTGGCGGCCCGTCGCCACGCGGGCGAGCTTGAGGGCCACCTCGACGGCATCCGATCCGCCAGTGGTGAGCAGGACCCGATCGAGCCCCGTCCCGTCCGCCTCTCGCGGCGCATGCTCGACCAGCGACTCGGCGAAACGCACGCTCACATCGCTGGTGAACCGCCTCGGCACGAACGGCAGCTCACGCAGCTGCGCCTCGAGCGCCGCCACGAGGCGCGGGTGGCCGTAGCCGATCTGATGCGCCGAGTTGCCGTGGAAGTCGAGGTAGCGGGTGCCGTCGGAGGCGTAGAGGTAGGGGCCGTCGGCGCCGACGATGCTCGTCAGGCACGGGGTCGACACCGACTGCTTGAGGTAGACGGCGGCGTCGCGGTCGAGGAGGTCGCGGTCGGCGGGCGTCCGCTCGGCGTCCCAGGCCTGGCGGCGGGTGCCGGTGTTGGTGTCGCTCTCGCTCTGCTTCGGTTGCAGGGGTTTCGGTTGCACGGCGCGGACCGTAGCACCCGGTGGTGTCCTGTTCGTGTCGCCCCGATACGATGCCGGAATGAAGAGCGGTCACGAGCAGAGGGCAGGGCGGCGATGATCCGCCTTGCGCGCCGGCTGCTGGCCGACGAACGGTTCCGCTTCCTCCTGGTGGGCGGGTTCAACACCGTGTTCGGTTACGCGCTCTTCGCCGCGTTCGAGCTCACGATCGGGCACACCATCGGCTACCTCGGCAGCCTGTACGCCTCGTACGCCATCTCGACGGTCGTCGCGTTCGTGCTGCATCGGCGCTTCACTTTCAGGGCGCAGGATTCGGGGAACGTCGTCGTCGACTTCCTGCGATTCTGCGGCGTCTACGTCGTGTCGCTCGCGATCAACTCCGTGATCCTGCCCCTGCTGGTCGAGGTCGCGCACTGGCAGCCCCTGGTCGCTCAGGCCGTGACAGTGGTCGTGACCACGCTGATCAGCTACTTCGGCCACAAGTTCTTCTCGTTCCGGCGGCGGCCCGCGCCGGTGCCCGGCGCCGACCCGGGTGTCCGCTGAAGGGCGGACTCCCCTTGTGGGGCTGTCCGACGGCTGTCGCCCGCGGCCACACTCGTAGCGTGCCCTCCCTGCTGCATCATCTGGTCCTGCCGATCCTCCGCTCGAAGTACGAGTCGATTGGCGGGCGTCTCGGCGTGCCGCGCCCGGACGACGCGCCGCAGTCGCACGCGCCCGGGGTCGATCCCGACCGGATCCTGGTGTTCGGCAACGGCGCCGCCGTCGGCTGGGGCGTCCGCAGCCACGACCTCGCTCTGCCCGGGCAGATCGCCCGCCGCCTCTCCGCGCTCACCGGTCGCGGGGTCGACGTCGACGCCGTCGCCGACCCGCTCATGACGATCCGCACCGCGGCGGCCGCCGTGCCGACCGAACGACTCTCGGACTACGACGCGATCGTCGTCATCGTCGGCGTCAGCGACGCGCTCCGTCTCACCTCGGCGGCCGCGTGGCGGCGTGGCGTCCTCGAGCTCCTGGACGTCATCGACGCCCACGCGCACCCCGGCACCGAGATCGTGATCGTGGGCATCCACCGGCCCAGCGCCATCAGCGTCTTCTCGGTCCGCGAAGCGGGCGTCGTCGACCGTCACGCCGCACGCCTCGACGACATCACGCGCATGATCTGCGACGCGCGGAAGCGGACGCACTTCGTCGAGCCGCCGATCCTGCCCGCCGAGTCGACCGCCGCCAGTGCCGTGCCCGAGGCCGCCGTCAGTGCGTCCGAGGCGGTCGCACGGAGTCGTGCACGCAAGGGGTTCGCCCTGTGGGCCGACGCCCACGCCCTCCTGCTCGCGCCGCTCCTCGACCAGCACGTCGGCCGCGGCACGGCGGCGCGCGACCGCCGCCACCGCCCGCAGAGCCTCGAGATGCGCATGGACGCGATACGCGCGCTGGGGCTGCTCGACTCGCCTCCCGAGAAGCGCTTCGACGACATCACCGAGCGCGCCCGCGTGCTGCTCGGCACGGCCGGTGCGGCCTTCTCGATCGTCGACGAGGACCGCCTCTACAACAAGTCGTACTCGGGCGTCGGCCGCACCGAGGTGCCTCTGCGCGGGGCGATGTGCTCGGTCACGATCCAGTCGGGCCGGCCGTTCGTCGTGCCCGACGTCTGGAAGGACGACCGCTTCGTCACCCACCCGTCCGTCCGCTTCTACGCCGGCCACCCGGTCGAGTCGCCCGACGGCGTCCGTATCGGCGCCCTCTGCGTGACCGACCCCGAGCCGCGCTCGGCCGACAGCGTCGATCTCGTGCTGCTGCGCGAGCTCGCCCTGTCGGTGCAGCGCGAGCTGGCCATGGGGCCGGTCGAGCCGCTCGAGTCGACCGACGAGGTCGCCGCCTGACCCTTGCCGGTATGCGCGTCTGACATTCCACACGCTAGTATGGGTGGGTGCTTCTCGATGTCGACCCCGCAGCGTTCGTGTCGGCTGCCGGTCGGGCTACGGGTGCAGGAGCAGCGGTCACGTCTGCTCGGGGCAAACTTCTGGCCGCTCTGGCGTCCTGCGGGGCGATGGCCGGAACGGACCCGGCGGGGGTGTCGTGGGCGGCGTCGTACGACGCTGCCGCCGCGCAGGCGGTGCGGCTGGCGGACGCGTGCGTCGACGCTTTGGGGCATGTCGCCGCGGGGCTTGCCGTCACGGGGCTGAACTACGCCACCGTCGAGCATCTGAACTCGGGCGGGACGGGGTTCGCGCCCGGGCATTCTCTGCCAGTCCTGCCGGCGCCCTTGTGTTCTGCCCCGCCGGTCTCGGCTGCGGGGTCGGGCGGGCTGCCGTCCCTGCCGGGGTTTTCGCTCGTCGCGGGTCTGATCGGTGGCCTATGGCCAGACGGGTCGCCCGCGCGCCTTCGGGAGGCCGCCGACGCATGGTCGGCGTTCGCCGACGCCGTCGGGGCGGTGCAGGTGGTCGCGGTGTCGGACGCGCTCGCCGACGAGCGGACACCCGAGATGCCCCGGATCCTGGAGAAGGTGTCGGCCGCGGGTGCCGCCGTGCGAACGTTGGAGGGCGAGGCGCGATCTCTTGCGGCGGCGTGCCGATCCTGCGCCGATCACATCGACGACGTGCACCGGCAGACCCTGGCCGTGCTGAACGAGCTGGGTGAGCAGGTCGCCGCGACCGCCGCCGTCGGCATCGCCCTCACCCTCGTCACCGCGGGCGCGTCGGATCTCGCCGCCGGCGGTGCCGCCGCGGGCGAAGTCGGCCTGGCGGCGTCGCGGATCCTCGGGTTCATCCGCACCATGACCCCGCTCGTCATTCGGGTCACGGACGACGTCGCGATCACCGCGACGACTCTGAGTCGCGCGACGGGGTTCGCGCGGGAGATCACCGTCCGCCTGTCGACGGTCGCGGGGCGGACCGTGAACACCGCCGTCACCGGCGCCGCGACGAACGTCGCGATCGGGGCGATCACCGACCCGTCTTCGCTCACCGACGCCGACACCGTCGCGTCCGAGGCCGCCTGGGGCGCCTTAGGCGGCGCCGCCCTCTCCGCCGTCGCGCACGGCGGCGACATGGCGATCACCGCGATCGACCGATACCGGTTCTGGCACGGCCCCGACCGCCCCGTCATCGTCCCCGGGCGCACCGTCACGATCCCGCGCCGCCTCTTCAACGACACCTACACGCGAGGCGCGCACCAGATGACCGAAACGCAGGGCATGCTAGGGAAATACGTGCCGAACAGCCCCGACAGCTACATCGCCCGAGCCGGCACCGACCACGCCTACTTCGACATGGGCAGCGACTGGAACATGATGAAAGCCTTCCTCCATCTGACCGACGAGGACATGTTCAACGTGTACAACACCAAGTTCCTCGACGAACTCATCGCCGACGGGCGACCGTTCCGATTCAGTCACAACCCCGAGCTGTATTCACGCTCGGCTCTATTCAAAGAACTGACGTATCTCAAAGCGCATGGATACAGGTTCGATGCCAGAACGATGACAGCTAAACCCGCTATGCCCGGTATCAACAAGGGGACTCGATGACAAAGCACATGACAGTTGACGACCTCTACGACCTCGTCGAGGAACATCTGGGTGCGATCGGATCGGACTTCTCATACGACTCGGCTGACCAGTCAGTGACCTGTGTCCTCTTCGAAACCTTCGAGTTGGAGTGCGGCCTCGAAGAACCCCATGGCACATTCGGAGCCACGATCCTCCTCGGGCGTCACCGCGGTGCCTCGACATTCCTGGGCAAGCCGATCTCACTGAATTCAGATCCCGCCTCGATCCGGGCCAGCCTGGACCAGATCGTCGACTGGTGCCGCTTGCACCTCACCGACAAGTTCCTCGCCGCGTTCGACGCGGCGCACCAAAGATGACGGGATCGCCCTCGCATGGACTTCGATGAGTTCTACAACCTCGTCTTCGACCACTTCGAAGCGAGGGCCTCCTCTCAGTCGATCGATTCCGATGAACAGCGTCTGTCATGCCTCCTCTACGAGACTTTCGAGGTGGTTTGCTCCCTCGATCTGCAATATGGGACGTTCCATGCCGCGATCGTCGTCTCTGAGAATCAGGCGACCAGCACCTTCTTCGGACGCAACGTGTCGCCCGACGCCAACAGGGACTCGATCAGGCGGGGGCTCGAGGTCATCGACGAGTGGTGTCGGCTGCACCTGCCGACCGAGTTCGTCCGAAGATTCGAGCAAGGCATCACCACGAGACCGAAGCAATCTCCCCTGTACTCCACCGTGTCCTAGGAGCGCAGCGCGGGAGCCGCAGGGTCCTGTCAAGGTCGGCCGTCGCACCGCCCCGCACGCCACACACGCGATAGCGTCGAGCCATGCCCTGGGACGACATGGACACCGCGACCGCGTACGCGCGCGGACTCCTGCACGGCGAGCGCGTAGGCCTGCGCGTCACGACGGAGGACGACCTCGACCGCCTCGCCGAGTGGTGGGTCGACGACGAGCTCGCCGTCTTCCAGCAGCTCTCGATCCGCCCGCGCGGCCGCGACGCGATCAAGGAGATCATGCGCGGCTGGATCACCAACGACACGGGCTCCGGCGTCGGCTTCAGCATCTGCGACGAGTCCGGCGCCCTCCTCGGCCATGCGACCCTCTTCGGCGCGACACTGCCGCTGCGGCTCGCGACGTTCGCCATCATGCTCGGCCCGAACGCGACCGGCCACGGCTACGGCTCCGAGGCGACCAGGATGCTGATCCGCTACGGCTTCGAAGAACTCGGCCTGAACAAGATCGAGCTCCACGTCTGGGCGTACAACACGCGCGCCATCCGCGCCTACGAGAAGGCCGGGTTCGTCCGCGAGGGCGTCCGGCGGGCCGCGGCGTTCCACGAGGGCGTCTTCCACGACGAGGTGTTCATGGGGATCGTGGCGGCGGACTGGTTCGCCGCGCAGAGCTCCCGCTGATCCTGCGCCCTCGGTGTCGAGGCCGCTAGGCCCGCGTGCGGCGCTCGTCGACGATCGACTTCAGCGCCATGTCGAGGTACGGGTACGAGAACTCGTAGCCGGCCGCCGTGAGCCTCTCGGGCACCACCCACCGGCTCTTCAGTACCAGCTCGACCTCGGTGCGGATCGCCGCCGAGCCGACCTCGAGCATCCACCGCCAGGCAGGCAGCCCGAAGCGGACGCCGAGGGCGTGCCGCAGGTCGCGCATCATCGTGCGGTTGTCGCTGGGGTTCGGGGAGGCGAGGTTGACGATGCCGTCGATCTCGTCGTGCTCCTGCAGGAAGAGGATGCTGCCGAGAACGTCGTCGACGTGGATCCAGCTGAACTTCTGTCGCCCGCCCCGCGCGCCGAACGCGTGGTACGTCCCGGCGTCGAGTCGCGCCGCCGACGCCGGCCAGGGCCCGTCGAGCTGCGGGCCGCCGAGGCCGAACCGGGCGAGGTTCATGAGCGGCACCAGCGCGCTGCCGTCACCGAGCACGATCGCCATTCGCAGGGCGACCTTGCGTGTCCCGGGCGTCGGCGCGGCGAAGAACGCCTCCTCCCACGTCGTCGCGATCGACACCGAGAAGCCCGTGCCGATCTCGCCCGTCGACTCGGTCTGCGGGCGGTCTTCGGCGTGGCGGTAGATCGTCGCCGTCGAGGAGTTGAGCCAGAGGCGCGGGGGAGTGGCCGCCCTCGAGATGGCGTCGCCCAGCTCCTGCGTGGTCTCGATGCGCGACCGCAGGATCTCGCGCCGGTTCGCCTCGCCGTACCGGCAGTTCACGCTCTTGCCGGCGAGGTTGATCACCATGTCGGCACCGTCGACGAGACGCGCGATGCCCGACGTGTCGCCCCAGCGGGCGTCGGGCCCGTGTCGCCCGATGAGGCTGACGCGGGCACCCCGGGCGCGGAACGCGTCGGCGAGGTAGCTGCCGATGAAGCCCGAGGCCCCGGCGATGACGATGTGCTCGGTCATGATTCCCCCTCGGAGACGACTGATGCGGTGTCGGGCTCGATTCGGTAGGTGAAGAAGCCCGAGTACTCATAGATCCTGCCGATCACCGGCATGCTGAGCGTGATCGACACGTGCTGACGCTCGCGGTCGCCGTCGAACCGCTCCGTCAGCCGCACGACCGGGGCGAGGGGGCGCAGGATCGGCAGCACCCACGCCCCCAGCCGCACCCCCACCCCCGTCGACCGCAGCACGAGCGCGCCACCGCGCACGTCGGCGCCGAACGAGGCCTGCACCAGCCTCCCCGGCCCGAGCCGGTCGACGAGCCGCCAGTCGCCGTGGGGCCCGCGATTGTCGGCCGCGATCTCGTCGACCATCGCGCGGTCGCCGCCCGACAGGTGGAAGGTGCGCCGCGCGCTCACCGCCGCGTCGCCCTCGTGGGTCCGTGTCGGACGGTTCTCGACGTCGAACGCCACGCCGTGCGCCCAGGCGGGGAACGCGATGCCCTCGCGCCCGAGCACCGCGAGGATCGGCCAGAGCCAACGGCGGGGCGTGCCGACCACGTCGAAGACGCCGTGGCCGCGGCCTACATGACCGGCCGGGATCGCACCGAAGTACGCCCCGAGGCGCTCGTGGAGGTCGTCGAGCGCCGCGCCGAGCACGACCTCGTACGGCGACCTCGCGCCCGCAGCCGCAGCCGTAGCCGTAGCCGCGGCCGCTTGCGCCGCGGCCGGCCGCGCGCCCGCAGCCGCGCTCAGGACTCGGTCGTCTGGTCGTCGAGCGTGGCGCCCTCGGCCACGGTCCGCACCGAGTCGATGCCGTTCAGGGCGGACCCCTTCGTGGCGTACATCTGGCTGGTGGCGATCACCTGCCCGTTGGTCGCCAGCAGGTTGAAGTGGAACTTGCCCGACTCCGACTTCGTCAGCACGAACTTGCCCGGCATGGTGTGTCCCCTCGATCGATGGTGGTGCTGCGGGTGATGGGTGGTCAGTCGTCGAGCAGGACGGCGAGGGCGCTCTTGAGGGCCTCGCGGTCGCGGCGGAGCTTCGCGACCTCGGCCTCGAGCTCGGCGACGCGCGAGCCGGTCGAACCGGCGCCGACACCGGAGGAGATCGCAGGAGCAGCCGACCGCCCGCTCGCCCGACGCGCAGGCGCGGCCTCCGCAGCCGCCGGGGCGGCGGGAGCGCTCTCGGTCACGGGCTCGGGCGCGGCCTCGGGCTCGTTCGCCTTCTCGTACTGCCGGATCCAGCTGCGGAGCGACTGCTCGCCGACGTCGAACTGCTCGGCCGTCTCACGGATGATGCTGCGGTTGCCCGGCTCGGCCTCGCGGCGCTCCAGCACACGTGCCAACGAGGCTTCTCGCGTCTCGGGCGTGTACTTCTGTTCGAACGGCATATGTGCTCCTTGATGTCATGCATTCGGGTGCGGGCCGGGTTATATACGGAGAGTATGCACGATGCGAGCCCACGCTGTCGTCGCGATGCATCGAACGGCCCCGGTCGACGACGCCGCGGCCCCGGTTCGCCGAGAAAACCGCCCGTCCTCCCAGCATTCGGGCGAGTGACGCCGTAGGGTCGAAGGGTGTGGCGAGTGGATGATCAGCAGGGTGACGGCGACGGCGAGCGCTCCGGCGTGATGTCCCCCCTGCCCGCGACCGCGACACAGCCCCACACCCTGAGTCTCGGCGACCCGAACGTCACCGTCGGCAACGTCGCGCAGCCCGTCTGGGACGCCTGGCGGGCCCGACTGGCCGAGGTCGGCGGGGTCTCGACGCTGCTGCACTTCCGCGACGCGCCCCGCACCCGCATCGAGCTGTCGACGACCCATCCGGGCGGCCTGGCGCAGTTCATCACGGGCAAGACGACCCTCCTGTCGAGCCTGATCCGCGACGACCTCGCCCTCCGGTCGGCGCGCCTGGCGGCCGGCGAGATCGCCGCCAAGGGGCTCGAGCTCTCGACGGTCCGCGGCATCGACGCCGTGCATCTCGCCATCGGCATGGCGCAGTGGGCCCACGCCGGCGAGACCTACCGGGCGCCTCTGCTCCTGCGCCCCCTCGCCATCCGCAGGCACGGGCGTGACTTCGAGGTCAAGCTGCTCGGCCGGCCCTCGCTCAACCCGGCGCTCGCCGACGCCCTCCGCGACCAGTTCGGCATCTCGCTCGACGCCTCCGCGTTCGTCGCGCTCGCCGACCGTGAGGGGTCGTTCACGCCCAATCCGGTGATCGACCGCCTGCGCGGCCTCACCGCGCACATCGACGGCTTCACCGTGCAGCCGAGGCTCATCGTCTCGACCTTCGCCGAGGTGTCCGCCGCCATGGTCGACGACGCCCGCGACCTCACCCACCCGGTGCTCGACGCCCTGGCGGGCAACCCGTCGGCGGCGCAGCAGATCCGCTCCTCCTACCGGCCCGTCTCGGCCACCCCGCAGGACGAACGGAGCCCCGAGACCGACGTGCTGCTGCTCGACGCCGACACCGAGCAGGAGAACGTGGTCGCGCAGATCACGGCGGGCAACTCCGTCGTCGTGAAGACGCTCCCGGGCACCGGCGGCACGCAGACCATCGTCAACACCATCGGCACGCTGGTCGGCCAGAACAAGCGCGTTCTCGTCGTGAGCGCCCGCCGTGCCACACTCGGGGCCATCGGCGCCCGGCTCACCGAGGTCGGCCTGCCCGGCGTCGCGGTGTCGCCGGCGACACTTCGCCGCGACGTCATCCGCGCGATCGGGCGCAACGAGAAGGCGAAGCAGCCGAGCATGGCCGAGGTCGACGACGCCCTCGTCCGCCTCCGTCGCGTGCTCGTCGACTACCGCGGCGCTCTCAGCCGCCGCGACCCGGCTCTCGGCGTCTCGGTGCTCGACTGCCTCACCGAGCTCGCCCGCCTCGCCCTCCTCCCTGCCTCGCCCGCGACGACCGCGCGGCTCAGCCGGCACAGCGTCGAGTCGATGGTGGAGGGCCGTGGCCGCGTCGCCGAGACGATGGTCAACGCCGCCAACCTGGGCGAGTTCCGCTACGGCCCGGGCGACTCGCCCTGGTACGGCGCGCGCTTCGACGACGGGGCCGGCGGCAGCCTCACCGCCGGTCAGGCGCATCAGCTCGCCAAGAACCTCTTCCACCGCGACGTGCCGCACCTGCTCGAGCGCGCCAACGAGGTCGTCGGCTCGACCCGGATGCGCCCGTTCGTGAGCATCCGCGAGCTCGGCATCTACCTGACCCTCCTCGCCGACATCCAGGACACCCTCGACAAGTTCCTCCCGGTGGTCTTCGACCGGTCGGTCTCCGAACTCGTCGACGCCACGTCGAACCGTCGCGACATCGACATGTCGAGCGCGAACCGCCGCCGCCTCAAGAAGCTCGCCCGCGAGTACGTCCGGCCCGGCATGCACGTGCCCGACCTCCACGAGGCCCTGACCCGCGTCCAGCAGCAGCGGATCCTCTGGCAGCGCTACGTGGCCGCGGGCACGCCGCCCGAGGTTCCGACCGGTGTCGCCGACGCGGTGAGCCTGCACCGCCAGGTCGCCGACGACCTCGCGCAGCTCGACCGCCCCCTGGGTCTCTCGGGCGACGACCTCCTGGCGGAGATCGGCACCGACGAGCTCCTCCAGAAGCTCGAGGTCCTCGCGGCCGAGAGCGACGTGCTGAACAACCTGCAAGAGCGCACCGAGCTCATGACGACCCTCCGCGACCTCGAGCTGTCGCCGCTCATCACCGACCTCGCCAACCGCCACGTGCCCGAGGCGCAGGTCGCCGCCGAGCTCGAGCTGGCCTGGTGGCGTTCGGCGCTCGAATCGCTCCTCGAGGCCGACCGCGCCCTCCTCGGTGCGAACACGACGATGCTCGACCGGCTCGAGGCCGACTTCCGTCTCGTCGACGAGGCGCACGCCGCGGGCAGCGCCCAGTCGCTGGGGTGGCAGCTCGCCGAGAACTGGAAGATCGGCCTCGTCGACTGGCCCGAGGAGGCCACGCAGCTCAAGCAGCTCCTGCGCCACGACCACGTCACCGCGCGACACCTTCAAGACGCCGCACCGCATCTGTCGCGGGCCATCGCGCCGGTCTGGGTGGCCTCGCCGTACGAGGTGCACAGGATCGCCGACACGGTCCCGTTCGACACTGTCATCCTCGTCGACGCCGGCGCGACCACCCTCGCCGAGAACATCGGTGCGATCCGCCGCGGCAAGCAGACGGTGGCGTTCGGCGATCCGGTGACCGAGACGCCCTCCGACTTCTCCATCGCCATCGCGCCGTTCGTCGACGACGCCCCGTCGGTCCGCTCGCGCGCGGGCCTCGGGTCGGGCCGGAGCGACTCCGACTTCGACGACTCCGGCGATGCCGCCGCGAAGGGCGAGATGGCCACCGCCGAGACGCGCCTCGCCGAGCTCCACGAGCAGAGCGCCCTGGCGCAGCTGTCGACCCTCCTGCCGACGCTGTCGCTCACGCGCAGCTACCGGGCCGGCGGCGAAGACCTCGCCGAACTCGTCAACCGCCGGTTCTACGGCGGCCGCATCGAGTCGCTGCCCTGGGCGGGATCCTTCCTCGGCCACGGCAGCATCTCGCTCGACTACGTCTCGGGCGGAACGGCGATCCCCGACCCCGAGTCGGGTGCCGTCGAGAGCGTCGACGCCGAGGTCGACCGTGTCGTCGCCCTCGTGCTCGAGCACGCCCGGACTCGCCCCACCGAGTCGCTCATGGTCATCACCGCCAGCGCCAAGCACGCGATCCGCGTCCAGCAGGCCCTGCTCTCGGCGGTCTCCGGCCATAAGGACCTCACCGAGTTCGTCGTCGGCGACCGCCGCGAGCCGTTCATGATCGCCACGCTCGAGCAGTCCGTTGCGCAGAGCCGCGACCACGTGATCTTCTCGATCGGCTACGGGCGCACGCCGCACGGGCGCGTGCTCAGCGACTTCGGGTCGCTCGGCCAGCCGGGCGGCGAGCGGCTCCTGGCCGTCGCCATGACCCGGGCCCGCCGGTCGATGATCATCGTCACCTGCTTCCAGCCGAGCGACATCGACGCCGACCGCATGGGTCACGGAACCGTGGCGCTCGCCGAGATCCTCAGCGAGGTGCAGGTGCGCACCTCGGCCGAGCACGTCCCCGACGACAGCGACCCCATGCTCGTCGACCTGGCGCGCCGCCTCGAGGCGAAGGGCATCCCCGTCGCCCTCGGCCACCGCGGCAAGCTCGGTCTGGTGTGCGCGAACGACGGCGTTTGCGTCACGATCGAGACCGACTCGACGCTGGTGTCGTCGAGCCTGCGCGAGTCGCTCCGCGAGCGGCCCGAGATCCTGCGCCGCCTCGGCTGGCACTACGTGCGCGTGCACGCGTTCCAGCTCTTCACCGACCCCGACGCGGTCGCGCAGCGCATCTCCGACGTCCTCGGGCTCGGCCTGCACGCTCCCGCCGAGACCCCGGTCATGCCGGCGCGCCAGCATGTCAACTCCCGCTGACGACTCCTCGCCCGTGACACCGCCCTCCTCCGGCACCGAGGGGGCGCAGGATCCCGCCGGTCACCTCATCGAGGCGACGCCCGCCGCGGCCCCCGAGGTCCGCCGCCGCGGCCGCAGAGTCACCACGGCCCCGGCTCCGGGCACCGACCCCGAGCCCGCCGCGGGGGACCGCCGCACCGACTCGCGCGACAACGACCAGCGTCTCAAGGCCGACCGGCCGCCGCACTGGGGCTGACCCGTCCGGCCTTCCCCAAGCGACAAAACGCGACACCTGCGACGCACTGGAGCGTCGCAGGTGTCGCGTTTTGTCGCGGAGGACCGCGGAAGACCGCGAGGTCAGGCGGAGGGCATCCCGGGGACGCCGGTCGTGCCCGTCGCCGTGGGCGGGGCGACCTCCGCCGCGTGCGACCCGCCCGTGCTGTTGAGCGACGAGTTCTGAGCGCGGAGCAGGTCGCGGATCTCGCTGAGCAGCTCGACGTCGGTCGGCGGGACCTCCTCGGGCGTGCCCTCGGTCTCCTGCTGCTTCTTGAACGCGCTCTTGAGCAGGTGGTTGATGGGCAGCACCAGGCAGAAGTAGACCACCGCCGCGATGATGATGAAGTTGATCGCCGCGCCGATGACCGCGCCGAACATGAGCTTGGCGTGACCGCCCGATGCCGTCGGAATCGAGACGATCAGGGTCTTGTCGAGCATCGACGCGTTGAAGATCGCGCCGATCAGCGGGTTGAAGATGTTCGTCACGAGCGACGTGACGATGGCGGTGAACGCAGCACCGATGACGACCGCGACGGCCAGATCGATGACGTTGCCGCGCAGAATGAACTCTTTGAAGCCCTTCACGGTGTGCTCCTTCGGGTCGAGGTCGGACCCTTGGAGCGTATCGGGATCAGCGAGAAAAGGTCGAGATCCCGACGGGCGAGGGTGTCAGGAGGACGACGAGCCCGACGAACCCGACGAACCCGACGACGACGACGAGGATGAGCCCGTCGACGCCGGCTTGGACGACGATGCGCTCGACGAGGAGGAGTCGGACTTCGCGGGCGAGGAGCTCGAGCCCGAGGAGCCGTCGGATCCTGCGCCCTTGCCCGACCCTGACGTGCCGGACGCACGCGAGTCGGTGCGGTAGAAGCCGGAGCCGTTGAAGGTCACGCCCACGGCCGAGAAGATCTTGCGGAGCTTGCCGCCGCACGCCGGGCACTCGGTGAGCGAGGCGTCGGAGAAGGACTGCTGGATGTCGAACGCGTTGCCGCACTCGGTGCAGCGGTAGCTATAGGTGGGCACGGGGTTCCTGTGGCTGGGTCGTCGGTGGACGAAGGAGGGAAGCTCAGAAGCGGTGGACGGCCGACGGGGTGACCACGCCGTCGACCGGCTGGTCGTGCCGCTCGGAGGGCACCGCGTCGACGAACTCGCTGTCGAACACCACAGCATAAACCGGCGGCCGCTTCGCCATCGAACCGAGGGTCTTGTCGAAGTACCCCTTGCCCCAGCCCATGCGCATGCCCGACCGGTCGATCTGCGCCGCCGGGACGATGATGAGGTCGACGTCGTTGATGGCCATGGGGCTCAGGATCTCGCCCACCGGCTCGGGGATCCCGTACAGACCCTCGACCTCCGTCTCGAAATCCGTCGAGAGCGACCAGTCCAGCAGACCGTCGGCACGGGTGATGGGGAACAGCACGCGGATGCCCTGGTCGTGGGCCCAGTTGAGGAACGGTCGCGTGTTGGGCTCCTTCTCGGCGGAGAGGTACGCCGAGATCGAGCGCACCCCCAGTTCGAGGGCCAGTGTCGTCAGATGTGCTGTCAGCGCTTCGGTGGACTCGGCGAGTTCGCGATCGCCCATGTTCCGCCGTCTGGAGCGGAGTTCACGGCGGAGGGCGCGCTTCGCGTCGCCGACGGCGTCAGTCATGGGGGCAATCTTAACCGCCGCGTAACGCACGGAATAGATACGCTGACCGGCATGGGTTTCACCATCACTAAAGCAGTCATTCCCGCCGCAGGCCTGGGCACACGCTTCCTGCCCGCAACCAAGGCCATCCCGAAGGAGATGCTCGCGGTCGTCGACAAGCCGGCCATCCAGTACGTCGTCGAGGAGGCCGTCTCGGCGGGCCTCACCGACGTCCTCATGATCACGGGGCGCAACAAGAACGCCCTCGAGAACCACTTCGACCACGTCTCCGAGCTCGAAGAGACCCTCCGCAAGAAGGGCGACCACGAGAAGCTCGCGAAGGTCAACCTCTCCACCGACCTCGCCGACATGCACTACGTGCGCCAGGGCGACCCGCTCGGTCTCGGGCACGCGGTGCTCCGGGCCAAGATGCACGTGGGTCGTGAGCCGTTCGCCGTGCTCCTGGGCGACGACATCATCGACGCCCGCGACCCGCTGCTCTCACGCATGCTGGAGGTGCAGGCCAAGAAGAACGCCACCGTGGTCGCCCTGCTCGAGGTGCCGGAGTCGATGACGCACCTCTACGGCGTCGCGACTGTCCAGCCCACCGACGAAGACGACGTCGTGAAGATCACGGACCTCGTCGAGAAGCCCCCGGCGGGCGAGGCCCCGTCGAACCTGGCGATCATCGGCCGTTACGTGATCCGCCCCGAGGTCTTCGACGTCCTCGAGAAGCAGGAGCCGGGGAAGGGCGGCGAGATCCAGCTCACCGACGCCCTGATGAAGATGGCGAACGCCGAGGAGTGGACCGGCGGCGTGTACGGCGTCGTGTTCCGTGGACGCCGGTACGACACTGGTGACAAACTCGACTACATCAAGGCCATCGTGCAGCTGGCGAGCGACCGGGAAGACCTGGGCGCCGACCTGCGCGCCTGGCTGAAGGAGTTCACCTCCGACCTCGATTAGGCCGGAGTGCTCACCGCCCCTCCTTCCGTGGAGGGGCGGCACCGTCCCTCTCGCCGGGCCGGGCGTCATCGCCCTCCGCGCGGGAGGGGCGACACCGTCTCTCGCACCTGAGGGCCGGAACCCGACCGAAGCAGAGACGACGACGTGACCACCATTCCCACGCTGGTGCAGGGGAGAACCACCATCCGGCCGCTTCGGCTCCGCGACACCCGCGATCTCGACCGAGCGCTCGCCGAGAACCGCACCTGGCTCCGGCAGTGGGAAGCCACGAATCCGCACGGGTTCACCTCCATCGACGTGCGCTCGAGCATCCGGTCGCTGCAGACGAACGCGCGCGCCGGCCTCGGCCTGCCGTTCGCGATGGAGCTCGACGGCTCGTTCGTCGGGCAGCTCAACGTCTCGGGCATCACCTACGGCTCGCTCGCCTCGGCGACCATCGGCTACTGGGTGACGCAGGCCGCGGCCGGCCACGGCGTCACTCCCACGGCCGTCGCGCTCGCGACCGACTACTGCTTCCAGCGGCTCGGCCTGCACCGCATGGAGATCTGCATCCGGCCCGAGAACGGGCCCTCCCTACGGGTCGTCGAGAAGCTGGGCTTCCGCTACGAGGGCCTGCGTCGGCGGTACATCCACATCTACGGCGACTGGCGTGACCACTTCTGCTTCGCGCTCGTCGCCGAGGAGGTGCGCGAGGGCGTCCTCCGTCGCTGGCTGGACGGTCGCGTGCCGGCCGGGCAGGGGAGCGTGCCGCCCGACGCGCTGATCGAGGCGTCGCACCCGTAGAGCATTCGGTCGAGCCCGGGCGTCGCACCCGTAGACGAGGTTTTCTGCGGGTTTGGTCGCGATCTGGCGAACACACCAGCCGATGAACCAGGATCGGGCGAGACCCGCTCCTACCCTTGCCTCCATGGGAATCAGCTCGTGGGGTGGAGGCATCGTCCTCGGGCTGGTCGCCGTGCTCTGGCTGGTCTACCTCATCCCCTCGTGGGCGAAACGGCAGCAGTACCTCGCCACCGAGCGCAACGCCGTGCGCCTGCAGCAGACGCTGCGGATCCTCGCCCAGACCGCTGAACTGCCCGAGGAGATCCGCGTGGAAGCCAACGCCAAGTCCGTGGCGAGCGCCCAGAAGATCCTCCGCACCGAAGAGGCCAAGCGCGAGGCGATCCGCCGTGCGCAGGAGGCCGCTCGCCAGCGTGCCATCACCCGCGAGCTCGCCGCCGCCGCGCCGGCTCTCGCGGTCGCCGCGAGCGCGCCCGCGCTGGCCGCCCGCCGCCTTCGCCGCACCCGACTCGTCGCGACCCTCGTCCTCGCCGTCTCGATCGCTCTGGTCGTCGTGGGCGCGCTGCACTTCGCGTCGTCGTGGCTCATGGTCGTCGCCGCCGCGGTCGCCGGTGTCGGCTCGATCGCCGTCCTCGGACAACTGGCCGCCGTCTCCCGCGCACGAGCCCGTCGCGCCGCCGACACGGGCTCGGCCGCCCGGCCGTCCGTCGCCGCAGCACCCGTCGCGCAGGCCTTCCAGGACTTCGCCCCCTCGTCGACATCCTCCGAGGTGCAGGATCCAGGCGTCTCCTCGGCCGACACCGACTCGTCGCGCGAATGGACCCCCGTCCCCATGCCGCGCCCCCTGTACCTTCGCCGAGGCTCGGCGCGCGACTTCGCCCGCTCGTCGGCTGTCGCGCCCACGTCGTCCGGCGACGCGGACGCACTCCGCGCCGCCGCCGAGCGCTCGGCCGAGGCCCTGCGCCAGGCGCAGGAGCGCGCTCGCCTCGAGGCGCAGCGGCAGGCCCTGCGCGAGGTCGCACGTGCCGAGGCGGCCCTCGATGCTCAGCGCGAGGCGGCCGTCGTCGAGGCGCGCGGTGTCTCTCGCGACGAAAAGGCCGTGGTCGGGCGGGTGTCGCATCCTGCGCCCGCTGCGTCGGCGCCTGCCCCGGTGGTGACGTCGCCATCGCCCACGTCGCCCTTCGCGCGCATGGGCTACCTCGACGAGGGCGAGACGCAGGAGCTGCGGCTCGACGAGATCCTGCAGCGTCGCCGCGCGGTCTGACCCGCGCCTCGGCCGTGCTAGGGTTGTACGGCAGTTTGGGGCTATGGCGCAGTTGGTAGCGCGTCTCGTTCGCAATGAGAAGGTCAGGGGTTCGAATCCCCTTAGCTCCACTCGAAATTGGCTCCACCCCTACGGGTGGGGCCATTTCTCGTAGTGCTGGTTTGGCTCGCTCCGCTCGCGGGCGGCAGGGCCGCACGGCGATTGTTTGACGCCGGCCGCAGCTGCCGCTCGCGTCGCGCCTGCGGCGCTCACGACTTCGCTTCGCTCGTCGGGGCCGCGCGTTGACTGTTCGACGCCGGCCGCAGCTGCCGCTCGCGTCGCGCCTGCGGCGCTCACGACTTCGCTTCGCTCGTCGGGGCGAACGGTGAAGAATGGGTCGACCGCGTGGGTCGGGGTGAGGCTGTAGGGTCGGAGGGTGCCGCCCGAAGACGTCGTCCGCATCGAACTCGTGCTCGAGAAGCCGAGCATCGGCTGGTATCCGAAACCGACCGTCGTGATCGACGGGCGCGGGCAGCCGGCGCAGTGGGGCCGCGGCACGTGGCAGGTCCGGTCGGGCACCACGATCGGCGTCTACCTCTTCAATCGCCTGTGGCGTTTCGGCGGCGCCTCCCTCGAACTCGTGGACCCGCTACCCACGACCCTGACTTATCGCGCTCCGCTCTTTCCGGCCGGAAACGGTCGGCTGAAGTCTGGAATATGAGTCCGCGACTCGATAGTCTGATTGCGGGAAGCGGAGCGGTCGGAGAAGCTTCCTGGGAATGATCGAGGCCCGAATCTGCAGCAACAGATCCGGGCCTCGCATTACCTTCCGATGTGGAGCTAGGGATGAACAAGATCCCCGGTAACATCACCGGAATTCTAATACCGACTGCTTCGCGATCGCAACCGGCATCCAGTCGGACATTCGTGGGCAGGAGGTGTTCATCCCTGGCTCCTCTCGGTGTGGCCGACCTGACACCAGGAGGTGGACGCCCATGTCTGATGAAGACACGAGGCGCCGGCCCAGGCGATCGGTCTCGAAGATGCAGGCGGCGATTCTCGTCGTCGGTCTCGCGAGGCTGCTGGTCGCCCTGATCAAGGGCTAGCGGGAGTGCCGTCGTCGCCGTACCGGCGGCGGTGCCCCACCGGCCCCCGACCGAGCACGAGCCGGAAGACGGCGGGCGACCCGCTACTCGTCGTCGACGAGCGCCCCCGCGAACTGAGCGTTGTAGAGCGAGTAGTACGCGCCCCCGGCGGCGAGGAGCTCAGCGTGCGACCCCTGCTCGACGATGCTGCCGGACTCCATGACGAGGATCAGGTCTGCGTCTCGGATGGTCGACAGCCGGTGCGCGATGACGAAGCTGGTGCGTCCCTGACGGAGTGCGCTCATGGCCTGTTGAACGAGAAGCTCCGTCCGGGTGTCGACCGACGAGGTCGCCTCGTCGAGGATCAGGACGCTCGGCCGGCTCAGGAACGCTCTGGCGATGGTGAGCAGCTGCTTCTCGCCGGCGCTGATGTTCGAGCCCTCGTCGTCCAGCACGGTGTCGTAGCCGTCGGGCAGCGACCGCACGAACCGATCGACATAGGTGGCCTCGGCCGCGGCGACGATCTCGCTCTCGCTGGCCTCCGGGCGGCCGTACGCGATGTTGTCGCGAATGGTGCCCGAGAACAGCCAGGTGTCTTGCAGCACCATTCCCATGCGACGCCGCAGGTCGTCGCGCGCCATGCTCGCGACGTCGACTTCGTCGAGCGTGATCCGCCCGGCATCGACCTCGTAGAAGCGCATCATCAGATTGACGAGCGTCGTCTTGCCGGCACCCGTCGGGCCGACGATGGCGACGGTCTGCCCGGGCTCCGCGACCAGCGACAGGTCGTCGATGAGCGGCTTGTCGGGGACGTACCGGAACGACACGTCCTCGAAGGCGAGTCGCCCCCGTGTCTCCGGCGCGGTCGCAGGATCCGCTGGATCCGCCGACTGCTCCTGGGCATCGAGCACCTCGAAGACCCGCTCAGCGGAGGCGACGCCCGATTGCAGCACGTTCGCCATGGAGCCGAGCTGCGTGAGGGGCTGGGTGAACGACCGCGAGTACTGGATGAACGCCTGCACGTCGCCGATCTGCATCGCCCCGGCGGCGACCCGGAGGGCGCCGACGACGGCGATGGCGACGAACACGAGGTTCCCGACGAACATCATCGCGGGCATGATGATGCCGGACACGAACTGGGCGCCGAAGCTCGCCCGATACAACTCGTCGTTCTTCTCGCGGAAGCGCTCCTCGACCTCGCGGTGGCGACCGAAGACCTTGACCAGCGCGTGCCCGCTGAACGCCTCTTCGATCTGGGCGTTGAGCGCACCCGTGTGGGTCCACTGCGCCAGGAACAGCTTCTGCGAGCGTATGGCGATGAGGGTCGTGATGATGATCGTCAGCGGCACGGTGACGAGCGCGATCACCGCGAGCAGCGGCGACACGACGAACATCATGACCAGGACGCCGACGACCGTGAGAAGCGAGGTGAGCAGCTGGCTCATCGTCTGTTGAAGCGTCTGCGACACGTTGTCGATGTCGTTGGTGACGCGACTCAGCGTCTCTCCGCGTGGCGTCCGGTCGAAGTACGACAACGGCATGCGGTGCAGCTTCGCCTCGACGTCGGCGCGCAGCCGGAAGACCGTCCGCTGGACGACCCCGTTGAGCACGTAGGACTGCAGCCAGCTGAAACCCGAGGCGACCACGTAGAGCGCGAGCACGACGAGGAGGACGTGGGCCAGAGCGGTGAAGTCGATGCCGTGCCCCGGCGTGAGGTCCATGCCGCTCAGGAGCGACGCGTACTGGTCCTGCCCCTTGGCACGAAGCCCGGCGATCACCTGCGCCTTCGTGAGGTTCGAGGGCAGGCCTTTGGAGAAGGCGCCCGCGACGATGAGGTTGGTCCCGTTGCCGAGGAGCTTCGGACCGAGCACCGTGAAGACGACGCTGCCGACGGCGAGGATGGCCACGAGGACGAGCTTCGGCATCTCGGGTGCGAGCCGCCGGAGGAGGCGCTTGGCGCTCGGACCGAAAGCCAGCGACTTCTCCGTCGGCATCTGGCCGCCGAACGGCCCGCCGCCTCCGGGCCCGCGTCGCATCTGCGGGCGGCTGGGAGTGGACGTGCTCATGCCGCCTCCTCCGCCGTCAGCTGCGACGAGACGATCTCGGCGTAGGTCTCGTTCGACTCGAGGAGCTCGTCGTGGGTGCCGCGACCGACGATCCTGCCGTTCTCGAGCACGATGATCTGGTCGGCCTCGAGGACGGTCGACACCCTCTGGGCGACGACGACGAAGGTCGCGCCCGCCATGTTCTCGCGGAGCGCCGCTCGGAGCCGAGCATCGGTCGCCAGGTCGAGGGCGGAGAACGAGTCGTCGAAGATCAGGATCTCGGGCCGCTTCACCAGCGCGCGGGCGATGGCCAGGCGTTGTCGCTGACCGCCGGAGACGTTCGTGCCGCCTTGGGCGATCGCCGCATCGAGCCCGCCCTCCATCTTCTCGACGAACGACTTAGCCTGGGCGACCTCGAGGGCCGTCCACAACTCGTCGTCGTCGGCGTCCGGTCTGCCGTAGCGGAGGTTCGTCGCCACGGTCCCCGAGAAGAGGTAGGGCTTCTGCGGCACGAGACCGATCGTCGACCAGAGGACGTCGGGCACGAGGCGCCGCACATCGACTCCGTCGACCTGCACGGTGCCCGCGGTGGCGTCGAAGAGTCGGGGGAGCAGGTTGATCAGCGTGGTCTTGCCGGCCCCGGTGCTTCCGATCACGGCCGTCGTCGTGCCCCGTGTGATGTGGAGGTCGACGTCCGTCAGCACCGGCTGCTCCGCCCCCGGGTACGAGAACTCGACGTCGGTCAACTCGATCGCCCCACGGCCGGAGAGCTCGGAGACGGGGTCGGCCGCGGCCATGACGCTCGGCTCGGTCGCGAGCACCTCTCCGATGCGGTCGGCGCAGACGGCCGCTCGCGGCACCAGGATAGCCATGAACGTGGCCATCATCACCGACATGAGGATCTGCGCGAGGTAGCTGAGGAATGCGGTGAGCGTGCCGACCTGGATGGAGCCGTTCTCGACGCGCATGCCCCCGAACCAGATGACGGCGACGCTCGAGGCGTTGAGGATCAGCATGACCGTCGGGAACATGAGCGCGAACAGCCGGCCGGCTCGCAGCGCGGTCTCGGTGACGTCGGCGTTCGCCCGGCCGAACCGGTCGGTCTCGATGCGCTCGCGGACGAAGGCGCGCACGACCCGGATGCCGGTCAGCTGCTCGCGGAGGACGCGGTTGACGGTGTCGATGCGCGCCTGCATCCGGCGGAACTGGGGCACCATGCGCGTGATGATGAGGCCGACGCAGACCAGGAGCACGGGCACGCTGACCGCGATGATCCAGGAGAGGCCCGGGCTTTGCTGGATCGCGAGGATGATGCCTCCGATGCAGAGGATGGGTGCGGACACCAGGAGCGTGCAGCTCATCAGCACCAGCATCTGCACCTGCTGGACGTCGTTCGTGTTGCGCGTGATCAGCGAGGGCGGCCCGAAGCGCGTCACCTCGCGCTCGGAGAACGCCCCGACGCGGACGAAGACGGCCTCGCGGAGGTCGCGGCCCGTGCGCATGGCCGCGCGTGCGCCGAACCAGACCGCGAGAATCGAGCAGGCGATCTGAGCCAGCGTGATCAGGAGCATGACGCCCCCGATTCGGAGGATGTAGCCGGTGTCGCCCTTCGCGATGCCATCGTCGATGATGTCGGCGTTGAGAGTGGGCAAATACAGCGAGGCGATCGACTGCGCGAGCTGGAAGACCACCACGCCGGCGAGCAGCCGCCGGTGAGGGCGGAGGAAACGCAGGAGCAGTGCGAGGAGCATGCGACGAGACTACGACCGACGGTCGCTCGCCGTGCGGGCACCCGACGTGACTGTGGATAACTCCGATGGGGCCTGCGCGCTGTGATGGGATTGACCCGTGTCCTCCTCCCTCATCGCCGCGCTCCGCTCCGACCTCGACCACTCGCTTTTCACGGTGTCCCACCTCTCCGGCGCCGGAGCCTGGGGTGCCGCGGGCGGCGCGGCCCTGTTCCGCGGCGAGCGGATCGCGGCCCGGCGCGCGCTCGAGTCGCGGTCCCCGGCCGGTGAGCGCGAACGCGCGTCCGACACGCTCGCGCGACTGTTCGTGCTGGGCTACCCGCAGGATCGCGACGACGTCGAGGCCGCACTGCCTCGCCTCGGCCTCGCCGGGGCCTTCGAGCTCGACCTCCTCGACGTCGACGGCGATGTCGTGAGGCCGCTGGTCGACCTTCGCCCCTATTCGTTCGTCGACTCCGCCGGCGAGGCCAACTGGTGGATCGCCTCCGATCTCGGCGAGCTCGCTCTCCAGGGCCCGCTCCGCGAAGACCACGTCCTCGGTATCGGCGGCGCGTCGACGACGCTGAGCGGGCTGATGATCCCGCGCCGCGTCGACCGGGTCCTCGACCTGGGCACGGGGTCGGGCATCCAGGCTCTCCACGCCGCCCGCCACGCTCGCGAGGTCGTCGCCACGGACATCTCCGAGCGAGCACTCGCCTTCGCACGGCTCAACGCCGAGCTGAACCTCATCGACGGCATCGACTTCCGCCTCGGCAGCCTCTTCGAGCCCGTCCGGGGCGAGACCTTCGACCACATCGTGTCCAACCCGCCGTTCGTGATCACGCCTCGCGTCGAGGGTGTGCCCGCCTACGAATACCGCGACGGCGGCATGGTGGGCGACGCGCTCGTGGCGACGGTGGTGGCGGGGTGCGCCGAGCACCTCGCCCCGGGCGGCGTGGCGCAGCTCCTGGGCAACTGGGAGACAGGTCGCGACGGCCGTCGCGGCGCCTACTCGGTCGCCGACTGGGTGAGACGCGGTGCCCGGCCGCTCGACGTCTGGGTGGTCGAGCGAGAGGTGCAAGACGCTCCCACCTACGCGGAGACGTGGATCCGCGACGGAGGCACCCGCCCCGGCAGCCCCGACTTCGAGCGACTGTACGAGGCCTGGCTCGACGACTTCGAGGCCCGTGGAATCACCGAGGTCGGCTTCGGCTACATCACGCTCCGGCGACCGACGAGCGCCGACGCCGCAGCCGTCGAGCGGATCGAGCGCCTCACCGGTGCCCTCGGCGGCTCCGAGGTGGGCCTCGGCCCTCACCTGGCCGACACTCTCGACGCCCTCGACCGCCTTCGCGACCTCGGCGACGATCAGCTGGCAGCCCAGACGCTCCGGGTGGCGGGCGACGTCACCGAGCAGCGCCACTACTGGCCGGGCAACGACGACCCCACCGTCATCGAGCTCCGCCAGGGCGGCGGGTTCGCCCGCACCGTGCCGTCGGGCACAGCTCTGTCGGGCCTCGTCGGAGCGTGCGACGGCGAGCTGAGCGTCGGCGCGATCGTCGGGGCGCTCGCTGAGCTGCTCGAGGTCGACGAGGCAGACCTTCGTGCCGAGCTGCTGCCGCAGGTTCGCGAGTTGGTGACCACGGGCATCCTGCGCTTCTGACTCGCCGCCCACGAGATGTCCGGTCGCTGCGCAGGATCGCCAAAGCCTGCACACCGACAGCCCATCGAAACGGCACAGTCCCGCTCCCTACCGTCGGGGCATGACGCCGCCCGCACCCACCGCTCCCCTCGACCTGCCCCTCGCGACGACCCCGGTCGTCGTCCCTCGAAGCCCGATCCCGGTCGACAGGCCGCTCGACCCGAGGGCCCTCGTCGAACCGCCCTGGGCGCCGCCGATCGAGAGAATCGCGCCCCGGCTCGCCCGGCTGCTCTCGCGTCGTCCGCTCCGCTTCGCCGATGCGACGGCGCGGCTCTCCGCCTACGTCTACGGGAACCTCGTCGTGCTCGCGGCGCTGCTGGCTCTCTCGCCGTCCGACGCCGTCAGCCGGCGCGGTGCGATCGCCGTGCTCGCTGCGGGCGCGTCGACGTTCGTGGCTCACTCGTTCGCCGACCTCCTGGCGCACCGGGTGGGCCACGGGCACCGCTCGGTGGTGCACGCTGCGCTCCACGCCGCACGCACATCGCTTCCCATCGCGACGTCGGCGCTCGCGCCGGTCGCGGCCCTGGCCTGCGGAGACCTGCTCGGCTGGAGCGATCCGGTCAGCGCGGCGATCGCCGAGCTCCTGGTCTGTTCGCGCATCGGCCTGGTCGGCGCGGCGGCCGAGCGCTTCCGAGGCGTGCCGTCGTCCAGGCGGGTGGTCGTCGTCGGAATCATGATCGGGGTAGCGGCCGGCATGGTCGCCGTCGCGAAGACGGTCATCGCGGGCGGGTGATCCTCGGGGTTGCGAGGGTCGCCGAGGGGTGGAGGCGCGAAGGATGTCCGAATCACGAACGCCTTGTCGGCGTGGTGAGTGGCGGGTATATTTCGCGCACTGAGCAACAAACCTGTGCCCCGAAGCGCGCAATTCGTCCCCCGATCGGCACTCCCATCCTGTAAACCGGTTTGTCTATCACCCCGAAATCACCCCCGGGTTCGATTCAAGGGCATATAGATTGATATCGCTCTCGGCTGGTTACCGAGGCAACACGTCCACACAACGTTCACCGGTTGCGCGGCAGTCACCTGATCCGATTCCGCTCGGCCCCTGCACGGGACGTGCGATGCGCCCCAGTCCGAGCCCACGCTCGTCGACGGGGCGCATCCTCCGTTAAGCCGCCGCAACACCCCCGCGAGTGGCAAGAATCTGCTGGTGCCAGCGTCCAGCATCAGCTGATTCTTGCCACTCACGGGGGAAGCGGTACAAGGGGGCGGCCGGCCCGCGCCCCGCCCCGCCAGCAGCGAGCCCAGAACTACGGCAGGCTAGACGCACCATGCCTGACGCCCCTCTCGCCGCCCTCCTCGGCCAGTACTACGGTCCGAACGACACGAAGGGCGACGGCGAGTTCGACGCCGACCAGGTCTACAGCGACTTCGCCGAGTGGTCCGAGTCGCGCGGCCTTGCGCTCTACCCCGCGCAGGATGAAGCGCTGATCGAACTCGTGTCGGGGTCCAGCGTGATCCTGAGCACCCCCACTGGCACGGGCAAGTCGCTCGTCGCCGCGGCCGCTCACTTCGTCGCCCTCGCGACCGGCCGTCGCACCTACTACACGGCGCCGATCAAGGCCCTCGTCAGCGAGAAGTTCTTCGCCCTCGTCGAGCTCTTCGGCCCCGAGAACGTCGGCATGGTCACGGGCGACTCGTCGGTGAACTCCGACGCGCCGATCATCTGCTGCACCGCCGAGATCCTCGCGAACCTCGCCCTGAGACACGGGTCGGCAGCCGAGGTGGGGCAGGTCGTCATGGACGAGTTCCACTTCTACGGCGACCCGGCGCGCGGATGGGCCTGGCAGGTGCCTCTGCTCCTGCTGCCCGACGTCCAGTTCCTGCTCATGAGCGCGACGCTCGGCGACGTGGAAAAGATCAGCGACGACCTCGGGCGCCGCACCGGGCGCCCCGTCGCCCTCGTCACCGGCGTCGAGCGCCCGGTGCCGCTGCACTTCTCGTACGCGACGACTCCCGTCCACGAGACCGTCGAGGACCTGCTCGGCACCGGCGAGGCGCCCATCTACATCGTCCACTTCTCGCAGGCCGCCGCCCTCGAACGCGCCCAGGCCCTCTCGAGCATCAAGATCGCCACGCGCGAGCAGCGCGACGAGATCGCCGAGCTGATCGGCGGCTTCCGCTTCTCCACGAGCTTCGGCAAGACCCTCAACCGGCTGGTGCGGCAGGGGATCGGCGTGCACCACGCCGGCATGCTGCCGAAGTACCGGCGGCTCGTCGAGCAACTCGCGCAGCGCGGGCTCCTGCGCGTCATCTGCGGCACCGACACGCTCGGCGTCGGCATCAACGTGCCGATCCGCACCGTCCTGCTCACCGCGCTCACCAAATTCGACGGCACCAGGATGCGACAGCTCACCGCGAGAGAGTTCCACCAGGTGGCGGGTCGCGCGGGCCGCGCCGGCTACGACACCGCGGGCACGGTGGTGCTCGAGGCGCCCGAGCACGAGATCGAGAACCTCCAGGCCGTCAAGAAGGCCGGTGACGACCCGAAGAAGAAGCGGAAGATCATCCGGAAGAAGGCGCCCGACGGTTTCGTATCGTGGGGCGAGCCGTCGTTCTTCAAGCTCGTCGAAGCGCAGCCCGAGCCGCTCGTCTCGAGCATGCAGATCACCCACGCGATGATCCTCAACGTGATCGCGCGCGGTGGCGACGCGTTCGCCAACGTCCGTGAGCTCGTCTTCGGAAACCACTCGACGCGCGCGCAGCAGTTCTCCCTCGCGCGTCAGGCGATCTCGATCTACCGGGCCCTGCGCGAGAGCGGCGTCGTCGAGCAGGTGCCCGGGGTCGTAACGGCGCGGGAGCCCACGCCCCGCCCGACCATCCAGCTCACCGTCGACCTCCAGCCGAACTTCGCCCTCAATCAGCCGCTCTCTCCCTTCGCCCTGGCATCCTTCGACGTCCTCGACCCGGAGGCCGACACGTACGCGCTCGACGTGGTGAGCGTGGTCGAGTCCACGCTCGACGACCCTCGGCCGATCCTGTCGCAGCAGCAGTTCAAGGCGCGCGGCGAGGCGGTCGCGGCGATGAAGCAGGAGGGCATCGAGTACGACGAGCGCATGGAGCTGCTCGAGGAGGTCACCTGGCCGAAGCCCCTCGACGAGCTCCTCACCGCGCTGTTCGAGACGTACAAGGCGTCGCAGCCGTGGATCGGCGACTTCGAGCTGTCGCCCAAGTCGGTCGTCCGCGACCTCTACGAGCGCGCGATGACGTTCGGCGACTACGTGAACTTCTACGGGCTCGCCCGCTCGGAGGGCCTCGTGCTCCGGTACCTCTCGGACGCGTACCGCGCGCTGCGCCAGACGGTGCCGAACGAGCTCAAGACCGACGACCTCCTCGACATCATCGAGTGGCTCGGCGAGCTGGTGCGGCAGGTCGACTCGTCGCTCGTCGACGAGTGGGAGGAGATGATCAACCCGGCCGAGGTCGCCGCGAACGACGCCATCGTGCCGCCGACGCTGCGGACGCTCACGGGCAATCACCGGGCCTTCCGCGTCCTGGTGCGGAACGAGCTCTTCCGGCGCGTGCAGCTGGCTGCGCTCGACGACGCGGCGGCGCTCGGCGAGCTCGACGCCGCCGCGGGCTTCGACGAGGAGCGCTGGGGCGCCGCGCTCGACGACTACTACGACGAGTACGACTCGATCGGCACCGGGCCGGACGCCCGCTCGGCCGCGCTGCTCGTGATCGACGAGGGCGCTGCATCCTGGTCCGTCCGCCAGATCTTCGACGACCCTTCCGGCGACCACGACTGGGGCATCTCGGGCACGGTCGACCTGGCCGAGTCGAACGAGCAGGGCCTCGCCGTGCTGCGCGTCACCGCCGTCGGCCCCGTCACCGCAGGCTGAGTCGCGAATTCGCGACACATTTCGTCGAGACGGCACTCAACTGCTGTCACAGGTGTGACTCGGCGGCGAATTCTGTCGCGATTTCGCGACCGGGCCTAGAAGAGCGTCGCGGGCGGCTCGGGCGCAGGAGCAGGGGCACTCGACACCGTGGTGACGGGCTTCCCCGGCCACCCCGGCCCCGCGGGCACGTCGCGCCGAGACTGATACGCCTCGGCCGCCGACCGCGCGCGGAGGTCGGCCGCCTCGTTCATCTCGTGACCCACGTGTCCGCGCACCCACTGGAACTTCACGTGGCGGCCCTGCAGCGCCTCGTCGAGCTGCTTGATGATCTCGACGTTCATCACGGGCTTGCCGTCGGCCTTCCGCCAGCCCTTCCGCTTCCAGCCGGCCATCCACGTGGTGCACGCGTTGATCGCGTACTGGCTGTCGCACAGGATCAGCAGGTCGTCGTCTTCGTCGGCGGTGGCGCGCAGCAGCTCGAGCACGGCGGTCAGCTCGCCGACGTTGTTCGTGTTCCGCGGCCAGCCACCGGCCGCCCAGCGGTCGTCGTCGACGTACCAGGCCCAGCCCGCGGGGCCCGGGTTTCCGAGGGCGGATCCGTCGGCGGCAGCGGTGATCGTCATGGCGTCCACGCTACCGTCCCGTCCGGGTGCCCCCGAGCCGCGGGGCCGAGACCCTACCGTCCCGCCCAGGCGTTGCCGAGCCGCTCGGCCAGCGCGCGGCCCTGCTCGAAGCCGGCGCGTGCGGCGGCCGGCCGAAGAGAGAGATTCGTCGACGCCTCGCCGATCAGCGGCTGCGCGTCGTCTCCCGGAACGACGACCTCGACGCGGCTGCCGCCGGCAAGCAGGTCGTCGACCTGGGCGTCGAGCCGGGTGCGCCAGGGGAGGGGGTGCAGGGTGCGGCCGCCGAGCGGCGAGAGGACGAGGACGCTCTCGGATCCTGCTGCCAGATCGGCGTTCTCGTTGCGACGGAAGCCGCCGTCGAGGTAGGGCAGCCCATCGACCCGGTACGGCAGCCCGCTCGAGGTGCTCGCCGCGACGGCGTCGACGAGGCTCACGCCGCCGTCGCGCTCGAACAGGGCAGGCTCGCCGGTGCGGGCGTCGATCGCCGTGATCACCACCCGACGGTCGGGCCACGTCGCGCCCGGCAGACGGGCGGCGGTGGTCTCGTGCCAGCGCGAGGTCCAGGAGCCGGCGGACTCGTCGCCGTCCTCACGTTCGAGCGCTGCTGAACCCATGCGTCGCCGGAAGTCGTCGACGCTCTCGGACGCGTCGATGATCGCCCGGAGGCGAGCGAGATGGTCCGCGACCGCTGATCTGCCCCCGCCCTGGCCGCCAGCGGTCGGGCCTGCCGTGGGACCGCCGCCCGGCCGACCCGCTCGTCGCGCCGAGACGATCGCATCGAAGTGGGTCTTCGGATCGGCCCCCACCAGCTGCGCCGCCGCCGTCGCGCCCGACGAGGTGCCCACCGTGAGATCCGCCGTCGTCACGTCGAAGCCGCCCTCGGCGAGGCCCGCCACGACGCCGATCGTCCAGGCGTTGCCGGTCGCCCCTCCGCCGCCGAAGACGACCGTGAAGCCGGCCGAGGTCGCGGGCATCGTCAGCCGACCTCGTCGGGGTGCGAGCCGACGCGCTCGCCCGAGTCGAGGGCGCCGATCGCCGCCATGTCGTCGCCGGTGAGCTCGAACGAGAAGACGTCGAGGTTCGCTGCGATGCGCGACGGCGTCACCGACTTCGGGATCACGACGAGCCCCGACTGCAGGTGCCAGCGGATCACGACCTGAGCCGGCGTCACCCCGTGGGCGTCGGCGATCCGGGCGAGCACCGGTGCGTCGAGAACGCGGCCGCGCGCGAGCGGCGACCACGCCTCGGTGACGATGTGGTTGACCTCGCCGAACGCGCGCAGCTCGCGCTGCTGCAGCCACGGCTGCACCTCGATCTGGTTGATGACGGGCACCACGTCGGTCTCGCCGAGCAGCCGCTCGAGGTGGTGGATGTGGAAGTTCGAGACGCCGATCGACCGGGCCCGCCCCGTGGAGCGGATCTCTTCGAGGGCTCGGTACGTCTCGACGTAGAGATCCTGCTTCGGGGCCGGCCAGTGGATGAGGTACAGGTCGACCTCGTCGAGGCCCAGCTTGGCGAGGCTCAGGTCGAAGGCGCGCAGGGTCGACTCGTAGCCCTGCTGGTCGTTCCAGACCTTGGTCGTGACGAACACGTCGTCGCGCGGCACGCCCGACGTCCGGAGAGCCCGGCCGACACCCGCCTCGTTGCCGTAGAGCGTCGCCGTGTCGATGTGGCGGTAGCCGGCCTCAAGGGCGGTGACGACGGTGTGCTCGGCCTCGTCGTCGGGCACCTTGTAGACGCCGAGGCCCAGCTGGGGGATCAAGTGTCCGTCGTTGAGGGGGATGCGCGGCACGGCGTCGAGAGTCATGCCTCGATTATGGTCAGCTCGCCTGAATCGGCACCGGCTCCGTGTCGGCTATAGGGCTGGCGTCCGTTCCGCGCAGATCGGGCAGGACTCGCTTGAACACGGTCGGCGTGAGCACCCCGAGCAGCGCGAACCCCGACGCCACGGCGAGGCCGCCGACAGTGCCGGTGCGGTCGATGAGGGCGCCGGCGATGGCCGAGCCGATGGCCGCGCCGATCAGCTGGCCGGTGCCGGCCCACCCGTAGGCCTCGGCAGTGTCGCTGAAGCGCACGCTCGACGAGATGATCGCGAACATCACGGCCAGGGCGGGCGCGATGCCCATGCCGGCGATCAGCAGGGTCACGCAGAGGCCGACGAACGACGAGGGGAACAGCACGGTCAGCGAGATGCCGACGAACACGATCACCATGCGCACGGGCAGAGCCCACGGCCCCACCGGCAGATGGCCCAGGATCAGACCGCCTGCCAGCGATCCGATCGCGAACACGGCCAGCACGAACCCCGAATTCGGGCTGCCGTCGCCGAACGCGCTGATCACGCCCGCCTCGACCGCCGCACACGTGCCGATGAGAAGGAACCCGGTGATCGTCGACAGCAGCACGGTCGGGCGCTGCAGCACCTTGCCGAAGGCCCGCTTGCTCTTCGGAATGCGCACCCGGCCGACCTCGGGCGACGCGATGAACCAGGTGCCGCCGCCGATGAGGAACAGGGCGGCCAGCAGGATCGCGTAGCGCGTGCCGATCTGCGTGCCCACGAACGTCGTGATGACCGGCCCGGCGACCCAGATGATCTCCTGCGCCGAGGCGTCGAGTGAGAACAGCGGCGTGAGCAGCGACGAATTGACCATCTTGGGGTAGATCGTTCGCACGGCGGGCTGCACCGGCGGCACGCTCAGACCGGCGACGAATCCGACGACCATGTAGAGGGGAAGAGTGAGCGGCGCGAGCGCGAAGACGATCAGGCTGGCCAGGCAGAACCCGAGGGTGAGCAGGAGCACCGGACGCATTCCCCACTGACCCATCCACCGGCTCGTCAGCGGCCCGGAGATCGCCTGCCCGACGCTCGTCGCCGCGAGCACGAGGCCCGCCGCCCCGTAGGAGTGGGTGTTGTGCTCGACGTGGAGGAGGAAGGCGAGCGAGAGCATGCCGAAGGGGAACCGGGCGGTCAGCTGCGCCGCGATGATGCGGGCGACCCCTGGCGACTTCAGCAGGTTCGAATAGGCGCTCACGAGACGTCCAGTCTAGGGACAGCCACGCGCCGCGCGCGGCCGACGAGCGACACGCCGTGCCCCCGAATTGGGGACACGACTTGTTATCCACAGATTCGGATGTCGGGGGTGGGGAAGACACTGTGCACAGTGGCGATTTTCTGGGGATAACCATCCCCAGTTGTCGGAAAACCTGTGGATAATCCTGGTCGCGTAATTACAGCGGTGTAACACATCATCTAGTTGTGCCTTCCGATGTCGGCCCCTAGATGTAGTATCGATCCGCAGCAACAACCGGAGACCATCCAGGGGAGAAAACATGGCTATCACCGTCTACACCAAGCCGTCCTGCGTCCAGTGCACGGCCACCTACCGCGCCCTCGACAACAGCGGCATCGAGTACGAGGTCTTCGACGTCTCCGTCGACGAGAAGGCTCTCGAGACGGTCAAGGCGCTGGGCTACCTGCAGGCTCCCGTCGTGGTCACCGACGAGGACTCCTGGAGCGGCTTCCGCCCCGACAAAATCGCAGCGCTCCGCGCCGCGATCAGCTAGCACAGGGCAGCGCTTCGCAAGAAGCCAGTGCGGGCGAAGCCCGCTCCACGCACTAGACGCAACCACCGGGATTCGAGAGGTCAGCCGTGACCCACCTCATTTACTTCTCGAGCGTGTCGGGCAACACCGCGCGTTTCGTCGAGAAGCTGGGCATCCCGGCCGAGCGCATTCCTCTCTTCCCGAGCGACGAGCCCCTCTTCGCCCGCGACCCCTACGTCCTCGTCCTGCCGACCTACGGCGGCGGCGAGGGGAGGGGCGCGGTGCCGAAGCAGGTCATCAGGTTCCTCAACGACGAGGGCAACCGCTCGCTCATCCGCGGCGTCATCGCCGCAGGCAACACGAACTTCGGTGAGGGCTACTGCCTGGCCGGCGACATCGTCGCCGCGAAATGCCAGGTCCCCCTCCTCTACCGTGTCGAGGTCTTCGGCACGCCAGACGACGTAGAAGCAGTACAGAACGGATTGGATCGATTTTGGACACAGCAGTCGATGACCTCGAGGTGATCGCGGGGCCGAGCGGCCTCGACTACCACGCGCTCAACGCGATGCTCAACCTGTACGACGCCGACGGCAAGATCCAGTTCGACAAGGATCGCGAAGCCGCCAAGCAGTACTTCCTGCAGCACGTGAACCAGAACACCGTCTTCTTCCACAACCTCAAGGAGCGCCTCGACTACCTGGTCGAGAACGACTACTACGAGCAGGCGACGATCGACCAGTACTCGTTCTCGTTCATCGAGCGCCTGAACGACCTGGCGTACTCGAAGAAGTTCCGCTTCCAGACCTTCCTGGGCGCCTTCAAGTACTACACGAGCTACACGCTCAAGACCTTCGACGGCAAGCGCTACCTCGAGCGCTTCGAAGACCGAGTGGTCATGACCGCCCTCGGACTCGCGCAGGGCGACGAGCAGCTCGCCATCGACCTCGTCGAGGAGATCATCGCCGGCCGCTTCCAGCCGGCCACCCCGACGTTCCTCAACACGGCGAAGGCCCAGCGCGGCGAGCTCGTCTCCTGCTTCCTGCTCCGCATCGAAGACAACATGGAGTCGATCTCCCGCGGCATCAACTCGTCGCTGCAGCTGTCGAAGCGCGGCGGCGGCGTCGCCCTGTCGCTCTCGAACATCCGCGAGGCCGGCGCCCCGATCAAGCAGATCGAGAACCAGTCCTCCGGCATCATCCCGGTGATGAAGCTGCTCGAAGACAGCTTCAGCTACGCGAACCAGCTCGGTGCACGCCAGGGTGCGGGCGCGGTGTATCTGTCGGCGCACCACCCCGACATCCTGCGATTCCTCGACACCAAGCGTGAGAACGCCGACGAGAAGATCCGCATCAAGACGCTGTCTCTCGGCGTCGTCGTGCCCGACATCACGTTCGAGCTCGCCAAGAACAACGAGGACATGTACCTCTTCTCGCCGTACGACGTCGAGCGCGTCTACGGCAAGCCGTTCGGCGACATCTCGATCTCCGAGAAGTACCGCGAGATGGTCGACGACGCTCGCATCAAGAAGACCAAGATCAACGCACGCGAGTTCTTCCAGACCATCGCCGAGATCCAGTTCGAGTCGGGCTACCCGTACATCGTGTTCGAAGACACGGTGAACAACGCCAACCCGATCAAGGGCCGGATCAACATGTCGAACCTGTGCTCCGAGATCCTGCAGGTCAACACGCCGACCACGTTCAACGAAGACCTGTCGTACAACGAGATCGGCAAGGACATCTCGTGCAACCTTGGGTCGATGAACATCGCGCTGTCGATGGACTCGCCCGACTTCGGCCGCACGGTCGAGACCGCGATCCGCGGCCTCAGCGCGGTCAGCGACATGAGCCACATCTCGTCGGTGCGTTCGGTCGAGGTCGGCAACGACTCGTCGCACGCCATCGGCCTCGGTCAGATGAACCTGCACGGCTACCTCGCCCGCGAGCGCGTCTACTACGGCAGCGAGGAGGGCATCGACTTCACGAACATCTACTTCTACACGGTGCTGTTCCACGCCCTCCGCGCTTCGAACAAGATCGCCATCGAGCGCAAGGTGAAGTTCGGCGGCTTCGAGGACTCCAAGTACGCGTCGGGCGAGTTCTTCGACAAGTACACCGAGCAGGAGTGGGTGCCCGCCACCGAGCGCGCGGCGCAGCTGTTCGCCGACAAGGGCGTGCACATCCCGACGCAGGACGACTGGCGTGAGCTCAAGGCCAGCGTCATGGAGCACGGCATCTACAACCAGAACCTCCAGGCGGTGCCGCCGACCGGCTCGATCTCGTACATCAACCACTCGACGTCGTCCATCCACCCGATCGCGTCGAAGATCGAGATCCGCAAGGAAGGCAAGCTCGGCCGCGTCTACTACCCGGCGCCGTTCATGACGAACGACAACCTGGACTACTACCAGGACGCCTACGAGATCGGCCCCGAGAAGATCATCGACACCTACGCGGCTGCCACCCAGCACGTCGACCAGGGCCTGTCGCTGACGCTCTTCTTCAAGGACACCGCCACCACGCGCGACATCAACCGCGCGCAGATCTACGCCTGGCGCAAGGGCATCAAGACGATCTACTACATCCGACTCCGTCAGCTGGCGCTCGAGGGCACCGAGGTCGACGGCTGCGTCAGCTGCATGCTGTAAGGGCACACGAAAATGACTGTTACAGATCCCGTTCACGCGACCGGCAAGTCGGTCCCGCTCATCCGCCCCGTCTCCGCGATCAACTGGAACCGCATCCAGGACGACAAGGACGTGGAGGTCTGGAACCGCCTCGTCAACAACTTCTGGCTGCCCGAGAAGGTGCCGCTGTCGAACGACGTCCAGTCGTGGAACACGCTGACCCCCGACGAACAGCAGCTCACGATGCGCGTGTTCACCGGCCTCACCCTCCTCGACACGATCCAGGGCACCGTCGGCGCGATCAGCCTGATCCCCGACGCCCTGACCCCGCACGAGGAGGCCGTCTACACGAACATCGCGTTCATGGAGTCGGTGCACGCGAAGAGCTACTCGTCGATCTTCTCGACCCTCGCGTCGACCCCGGAGATCGACGACGCGTTCCGCTGGTCGGTCGAGAACCCGAACCTCCAGAAGAAGGCTCAGATCGTCCTCGACTACTACACCGGCGACGACCCCCTGAAGCGCAAGGTCGCCTCGACGCTGCTCGAGTCGTTCCTCTTCTACTCGGGCTTCTACCTGCCGATGTACTGGTCGTCGCGCGCCAAGCTGACGAACACGGCCGACCTCATCCGCCTCATCATCCGCGACGAGGCCGTGCACGGGTACTACATCGGCTACAAGTTCCAGAAGGGGCTCGAGGGCGCCTCCGACGAGCGCAAGCAGGAGATCAAGGACTACACGTTCAACCTCCTCTTCGAGCTCTACGACAACGAGGTGCAGTACACGCAAGACCTCTACGACTCGGTCGGCCTGACCGAAGACGTCAAGAAGTTCCTGCACTACAACGCCAACAAGGCGCTGATGAACCTGGGCTACGAGCCGATGTTCCCGAAGGACGTCACCGACGTGAACCCGGCGATCCTGTCGGCCCTGTCGCCGAACGCCGACGAGAACCACGACTTCTTCTCGGGGTCCGGTTCGTCGTACGTCATCGGCAAGGCCGAGAACACGCAAGACGAGGACTGGGACTTCTAGTTCCCACCCCGTCCGACGGCCCCGACGAGCATGCGCTCGCCGGGGCCTTCGTCATTCCGTCTCAAGTTGCGCGGAGCATAATTAATACATCAGGATGTGGAGTATCAACTCAGTGAAGATAAGGAGCCCACATGTCCTTGTCCAGACGATTCATCCATGTCGCGCTGGCGGTGACGGTCGTCGCATCTGTCGTCGCGTCAGCTGTACCCGCGCAAGCCGAGGTTCGTGTCTCTCGCCCGGGTAGCACTGCTTCGATCAACGCGGCCGGCGGCGCCGTCGATCCGGCGACTCACGTCTTCGATGGTCAGGTCGCACTCGCACACGGAGCGGCAGCCGCTGACGTTCGCGAATTCGCTGCAGGCTACGCGGCCTCGGGCGGCCAGATCGTTCGCGCCACCCCAGACGCCGCGTTGTCGTCGATGATGAACGACATCCCGATGCCGAGAGCCTGCGCCGGAAAGAACCGTCAGGACACGACCGGGCTTCAGTCCAATGTCTACATCGACTCGTGTGTCACACAGCGCGTCATCTCGCTCATGGGGTCCGGCGCCGGTTTGGCCGGAATCGTCGCGGCTGTCACGGCTGCGACGGGTGCGGGGCCCATCGTCGCCGGGGTCATCGCGGGGCTGCTCGGCATCGGGGCCGGGGTTCTCGGCTCCTGCTCGGCCAAGGGCCGCGGCGTGGCGATTCACCAGATCGTCATGTCGGCCATCACGTGGTGCACGAGCCAATGAGTTCGTCAGTCTCGCGCGCGCAGAAGGCGCTGCTGGTGGCACCGGCCGTGGTCGCACTGGTCGTGGGTGTCACCCTGCTCGTCGTCGCGTGGCAGGAACCTCTCGGATCTCAGCGCGGTGAGTATCTGACGGCGCTCTCCACCGCGTTCTCCTCGATCGCCTTCGGGCTGGGCATCCTGGCTGCGGTGATCATCCGGTTCCGGCATTCGCATCCGCGCCCCGTCGGGGATAAGCGCTCGTGAGCGTGGGCCGTGCTCGGACGATCTGTCGTGCGGACGCTCTCAGGTTCGTGACCTCTTCGTCTGTTCCAATGGAGCCGGCGGTCCTGTGACCGCCGCGAGCCCCTGAGAGAGACCGAGGCTTCGCCTCCGGCGCCTGCGTCGGCGGTGCGATCAGGATCAGGGGATCACCTAGCAGGGAGGGCCTCGGCGGCATCGTCGCCGGGGCCCTCTTGCGTGCGCCCGGAGCCCCCTGGCGTCGGCGGCCGAAACGATTTTGTCGCCCGAAGTTGACAGGGGCCCGCGATCGGCACGGATCATCGGAGGCTCACAGGACGCGAGGGTGCCTCGAACTGCTAGCGTCTCGCGTTACTCGATCGGGTCGAGAAACCCCGGTCGAGGTCGTGAGTGTGAAAGGGGGACCGCGATGTCAGCGCCCCGAAGAGTCGAGCACGGACTGCTGATCGGCATCGTCGCTATCGCGGTGGTCGTCGTCGGCCTCGTGATGATGGAGCTGTACCGGACGGCCATCCCGCTCTCGCCGCCCGCGCTGGTCGGCGCACAGGCCCTGGGGATCGTCGCCGCCGTCGCCGTCGCCTTCCGGACCCGCTTCCATCGACTGTGCGCGGCGGTCGTGGTCGTGTGCACGGCGTTCTCGCCCGCCGCGGTCCCGGCTCTGTGGCTCGCGCTGTACAGCTTCGGCACCCACCAGCGCTACCGGTCGGTGATCGTGAGCTGCACGGGCGGAGCGGCCGCCCTCATCCTGTGCACCGGCCTCTACCTCCGCGCGGACGGATACGGCCGATCGACCGACATGATCGGGGTGTTCGGCCTCTTCTCGCTCGTCGTCGCGCTGGGAGCCGCGGTGACCGGAGCCGCCGCGGGCATGGCCGCCGCTCGCCACGAAGCCGTGGTGCGGGAGATCGTCCGGCTCGACATCGAGTCGGCGTCCCGCGCACGACTCGCCGAGCGCGAGCAGCTGTCGCGCGAGATCCACGACCTCCTGGGACACCGCCTGGCCCTGCTCAATCTCTTCAGCTCGGCGCTCGCCGGCGACGCCACCGCCGACGCCGAGAAGCGGGGCATCGTGGAGCTCATCACGACGAACGTGCAGGGTGCTGCGAGCGATCTGGCCCAGCTCCTGGAAGTGCTGCACCGGTCGGACGGCCCGGCCTCGGTCGGGCCCTCGCCGGAGCCCCTCGACTCGCTCTTCGAACGGTTCCTCGCCGCGGGCATGGACCTCACCGTCGACCGAGGCCTCGGGGCCGACACGGTGACGGACGCCTACCGTCGCACGCTCGAGCGCTTCTGCCGGGAGGGCCTCACCAACGCGCTCAAGTACGCAGCGCCCGGCCCCGTCTCGGTGGAGATCGACTCCTCGGCCGACGGCGCCCTGAGCGCCAGGATCCGCTCGCCGTTCCACGATCCCAGCCGGACCGAGCCGAGAGGTCCGGCTCCGACGAGCTCGGGCATCGCGGGGCTGGAGGAGCGCGCCGCGCTGCTCGGCGGCTCCGTGTGGGTCGACCTGACGTCGTCGCACCTCGACCTGCTCCTCCGCCTGCCGGCCACCACGCGGGGCGAGGAAAGGGCGGAGGACGCCGCGTGACGACCCGGATCCTGGTGGTCGACGACGACCCGCTGGTGCGGACCGGGATCCGCCTCCTCTGCCGTGACCGGCCGGGCCTGGAAGTGGTCGGGGAGGCCGGCGACGGGCTCGAGGCGATCCGTCTGCTCGAGGAGGAGTCGTTCGACGTCGTGCTCATGGACGTCCACATGCGCCGCACGTCCGGGGTCGCGGCGGCGATGACCTTGCGACGCAGGCACCCCGGCCTGCGGATCGTCCTGATGACGGGCTTCGCCGACGCCGGGTTCGAGCAGCATGCGCGCAATGCGGGCGCGGACGCGTTCGTGCCGAAGACGGCGAGCGTCGACGTGCTCCTCGGGGCTCTCGGGTCGGGCGCAGGAGCCGGCGCATCGCCGCACGGCGTCGACGCCGCCCGCCCCGGCGGTCTCCTCGCGGGCCTGTCGGAGCGGGAGCGCGCCGTGGCGGGCCTCGTCGTCGACGGCTGGAGCAACCCGCAGATCGCCGAGCGGCTGCACCTGAGTTCGAGCACGGTGAAGACCTACGTCTCGCGGTGCTTCACGAAACTCGGCGTCGAGAACCGCGTGCAGCTCGCGAACCTCCTCCGCGACCGAGCCGGAGACTGAAGGGCCTCGCCGACCGGGCTGGATCAGAGAACCCGGTCGGCGAGACCCGGCCGCGCGGGCCGAGCGGCACCGGCGACGGGAACTCGGGTGTTCCACGCCGGGCCGCGTCAGAAGCCTAGGCAGCGACCTCGCGCTCGCACGCCGCGAGTGATGCGATCGTCAACCGCGGGCTACTCCAGCGTCGGGACGTCGGCCCAGAGCAGGTCGCCGGTGCGGAGGAGACGCACGCGCACGACGGCGCCGACGCCGGCGAGGGCATCGCGATGTTCCGGTGCGAGCCGCGCGAGCTCGCCGATGCGCAGGCCGCCGTGGAACACTTCGATGCGGCGGCCGTCGGCGGAGGGGCGCAGGAGGCCGGGCTCGGCGCCTGCGCCCGCATCGGTGGGTTTCGACTCGGACACGAGCACCCGCACGGTGGGCCCGGGTACGTCGACCACCGGGGCGTCGGGCGGCAGGAGCACGGGAGGCGCGGGCGGCGGGCCGGCCAGGCGTTCGCGGCGGTCGAGGCGCACGGCGGAGGTGAGGTAGAGGTAGGCGATCAGTCCGTACTCGACGGCGCTGCTGACGTCGGCTGCCGCGCCGCCGTCCCTCGTCGCGAGGTCCACGACGAGCACCGCCACGAGACCCAGGAACGAGACGGCGGCGAGGACGCCGAGGGAGGCGCTCACCCTCGACGTCGCCGTCATCCGCCACCAGAGCCGCGGCGGATCGACGTCTTCGTCAGGGCCGCGGAAGACTCGCGCGCCGAAGAGCAGGAGGAGGAGACCCAGTGTCTGGGCGACGACCGCCGACGGGATGGTCGCTACGCCGGTCGCACGAAGGCCCTCCGCGATGGCGAACGGGACGGCGAAGTAGACGACGACATATGCCGCTTTCAGTCCGCGGTTCCGGAGCCGCAGCCCGAAGCCGTTCGCGATCGCGGCCCGCAGCGACGCGGCGCTCACTCGGCCAGCGTGAAGTCGTCGAACGAGAACCCGGGCGAGACGACGCACGAGACGAGCGTCTCGCCGTCCGAGGGGAGCGTGCGCTGCCAGACACCGCCCGGGATCAGACCCTGCGCCGCTTCGCCGAGCAGGGTGCCGGCGCCGCCGCCGAGCAGGATCCGGAAGACGTCGGGCTGCTCCTGCGTGCTCTCGTCGTCGGAGGGGGAGACGGGCGACTCGCCGTGCCCGCCGAGCTCGAGCACGAGCGGGTCGGGCCCGTGCCACAGCCAGATCTCGTCGGACTCGACCCTGTGCCAGGCCGACGCCTCGCCGGGCGGCAGGAGGAAGTGGATGAGGGTCGCGCCGGGGCGGGTCGAGTCGCCGAAGGGCACGGTGATGGGCGAGGTCCAGGTGCGTCGGTACCAGCCGCCCTCGGGGTGCGGCTCGAGCCCGAGCGCCTCGGCGCGGGCGGGCACGTCGAGCCATTCGATGACCTCGCCCGAGACGGTGCGTCGCGCGACCTGCCCGGGCACCGGGGGAGTGTCGGGCGAGGCGCTCGGAGGGACGGCGGGTGGGGTGTCGGAGCTCATACGGCCTCCAGGTCGGGGTGCGGGGTGAGTGTTCCGTCGACCGAGCGGACGACGCCGCGGATCACCGTGCCGACGGCCCGCCCGGCGCCGTCCTCGACGAGCTCGGCGAACGCGTCGGGCACGGTGCGGGCGTCGACGTCGAAGACGGCGAGGTCGGCGCGGGCTCCGACGGCGAGGTGCCCGATCCGGTCGGGGCCCGTGTCGAGCCCGATCGCGTGCGCGCCGCCGAGCGTGGCGGCCGACAGCAGGCGCGCGTGCAGGTCGTGGCCCGAGTATCCCTGCCGGCGAGCGATGAGGTGCAGGGCGGTGATGTCGGCCATCGGGTCGAGCGAGGGCGACGACGAGAGCGAGTCGGTTCCGACGGCGATGGCGCTGCCCTCGCGCAGGTAGTCGGCGACCGGCGGCTCCTCCAGCCCGATCACGGCGTTCGACCGCGGGCAGAGTGCGACCGTGGTGCCTCGGGCTCGCAGGAGCGCGCGATCGTCGGCCGTCATGTACACCCCGTGCGCCACATGGCAGTCCGGCCCCAGCACGCCGAGGCGGTCGACGAACGAGGTGGCGCTGGCCCCGAACCCGAGCTCGCGGAGCGCGCGGAAGCTCGGCACCCCGACGAACCGCCAGTCCTCGTGGTGCTCGGCGGAGCCGTCGACCGACAGCACGCGCTCGCCCTCGAACGCCGACTCGCCGAGGTGGATGTGGAGGCGGAGGCCCTGCTGGCGCACGATGTCGGGCAGCTCGAGCAGGGGCTCGACGTCGAGGGAGTAGGGGGCGTGGGGCGAGAGGCCGACGCCGGGCGACTGCGGGATCCTGGTCAGCTCGTCGAGCACTTGCGCGCGGCCGTGCGATGCCCAGGCCGCGTTCTCCCAGTCCATGACCTCCCAGTACGCGATTCCGCCGAGGCCCGCGTCGGCGAGGGCGGAGGCCGCGGAGAGGTCGGTGACGACGTCGGCGACGCTGGTGACGCCGGCCTGCAGCGACAGGGCGGCACCGGCGGCGGCCTCGGCGGCCCAGTCGTGCGGGGCCTCGTAGACCGGACCGAACGCGGCCGCCCAGTCGTCGAAGCCGTCGTACCGGCCGCGCCCGACCGAGTCCATCCCCGTGTACTGCAGGTGCGTGTGCGCGTTGACGAGCCCCGGCAGGATCGCGCCCCGCCACGCCCTCTCGGTGAACGTCTCGCCCGCCCCGGCGAGCTGATCGAGCACCCACGAGCGCTCGCCGACGTGCAGGATCGTGCCCCCGCGCACCGCGACGGCGCCGTCGAGGATGGGCGGGGCGGTCATCGGCACGACGATGCGGGCGGAGTGGACGACGACGCTCATGCGAGCGTCCGGTCGTCGAAGCGGGTGGTCCGCGTGTCGAGAAGAGCGGGCGCAGGAGCCGACGCGACGACTCCCGGGTCGTCGTCACCGTCGTCGCCGACCGACAGCCCGGCGGCTCGCAGCGCCTCGTCGGCGATCCGGGCATCCCACCCGGCGCCCACGGGGTGCACGCCTGCGTCGAGGCGGCCCGCGCCGTCCAGCAGGGTGCGGATCGCGGCGAGCTGCCCGGCGAACGAGAGGTCCATGATCTCGATCGGGTTGCCTTCGCCGGCGGTGATGTTGATGCACCCGGCGCCGCCCAGCACGACGACGGTGGGGCCGTCGGGCAGGGCGAGCGCGTCGAGGTTCGGGGCGAGGAGGTCTGTCGCTGCTCCTGCGGCCTGGGCCTCGTCGATCGCGACCTCGCCGTCGACGCCGCCGGCGACGGCCACCAGCGCGCCGTCGGAGCACGCGCCCAGCACGTCGGGCGAGATCGTGTCGCGGACCCCCGTGGCCGAGATCACGACATCGGCCTGAGTCACGGCCTCGAGGAGCGGCCGCACGGGGTAGCCGGCGTAGCTCGCCTGCAGGGCCCGCACGGGGTCGATCTCGCTCACGACGACACGCAGCCCGCTGGCACGAAGGGCCTGCGCCACGCCCTCGCCCACCGGCCCGAAGCCTGCGACGACGGCCGTGCGACCGGCCGCGACGCGCTTCCGCACCCGCTTCGGTCCCATGGCAGCCAGGTCGAGGATCGCGAACACGCACGACTGGCCGGTGCCGTACCGGTTGTCGAAGAACGTCTTGGTGAGGGCGTCGTTGACGGCGACGACGGGCAGGCGCAGCTCGTCGCGCGCGGCCATGACGCGCAGGGGGCGGAGGCCGCTGGTGGTCTCTTCGGCGGCGCCGATCATCGTGTCCAGCACTGCTGGACGCAGCTCGTGCGCCAGGCGGATGACGTGCGATCCGTCGTCGATGAGCAGGTCGGGTCGCCGGTCGAGCATGCTCAGCGCGAGGTCGCGGGACTCGAGCGGCGTCGCGGTGCTCGACGCGAACACGTCGAAGCCCTCGTCGCGCAGGGCGTCGGCGACGGCGTCGTCGGTCTCGTCGGCGTGGGCGTAGACGTCGACCACGGCGCCGGCGTCGCGCAGCAGAAGGGCGAGCACGGCGGTCTTCGGCTCGAGCACCATGCTGAGCGCGATGCGGAGGCCGTAGAGGCCGGGGCCGTCGGGCCACTCGGCAAGACGGGCGGAGACCGGCATGAAACGACGGGCCCACGCGATCCGCGCCCGCGCATCGGCGACACTGTGTGACCGGGTGGTCGGATCTCCGTCGATCTCGTCGGACTCCTCCGCCTGCGGCACCACGAAGACGCCCGGCAGGCCGTCGACGGCGAGGACGCCGGGGCGGGCGGGAGTGCGAGCGCCCAGGGCGTCGAGGTCGAGGGCGGGGGACGCGGCTCCTGCGTCCACGACGACCAGCGGGGTCACGCCCGCGACGGCCGCGAGCTCGTCGCGGGAGGCGGACCGCGTGCACCAGAGCGTGTCGGCGCGCTCGCCGGGTTCGACCTCGACACCGCCGAGGGCCAGCAGGATCCGGCGCACGGCCTCGGCGTCGGCACCGTCGCCCGCCACCCGGAACCGCCGCCCGGCCACCCCGAGATTCGTCGCCCGGGCGAATCGCCGCACCGTCTCGATCGCGCTCACCTCCCCAGTCTGGCAGGCGTGCCCCGGGCGCGAGTCACACTGTGACGGCCCCGACGCGGGCCACGGCGCGGTCGCGATACGATCCTTCTCTCCCCAGAACCCCGCGAACAAAGGCCCTCCCGTGACCCGACTCCGCCCCCGCACCGCTCTCATCGCCGCGGCCGTGACCGCTGTCGCCGTCGCCGCGGCACTGACGGGCTGCTCGTCGTCGAGCAGCAACGACGCCGGCACCGTGACGAGCGGCAAGCTCACCATCGCGACCGGCCAGCCGGCGTACTCGCCCTGGGTCGAGGGCAACAAGCCGCAGTCGGGCAAGGGCTTCGAGTCGGCCGTCGCGTACGCCGTCGCCGAGAAGATGGGCTACAAGAAGAGCGACGTGGTCTGGACCCGCTCGACCTTCGACTCGGCCATCGCGCCGGGGGCGAAGGACTGGGACATGAACATCCAGCAGTTCTCGATCACCGCGCAGCGCAAGAAGGCCGTCGACTTCTCGGCGCCGTACTACACGACCACGCAGGCGGTCGTGACCGACGCCGCCTCCAAGGCCGCGAGCGTGACCACGCTCGCCCAGCTCAAGACCTTCAAGGTCGGCGTGGCCACGGGCACGACGAGCCTCACCGTCGCGCAGAAGGAGCTCGGCACCACGCCGCAGGTGTTCAACTCGAACGACGACGCCGTGCTCGCCCTGAAGTCCGGGCAGATCGACGCGATCGTCACCGACCTCCCGACCGCCTTCTACATCGCGACCTCCGGACAGCTGAAGAAGGGCAAGGTCGTCGGCCAGTTCGCCGACGACGGTTCCGGCGACCAGTTCGGCATCGTCCTGCCGAAGGGCTCCAAGCTCACCGCGAAGGCCACGAAGGCGATCGACGAGCTGAAGAGCGACGGCGAGCTGGCCGCCCTCACCAAGAAGTGGCTGTCGACGGCGGTCGACGCGCCCGTCCTGAAGTGACGTCGCCCGCCGGAGCACCGGTCGCGTCGGCCGGAGCAGCCATCCCCAGCCAGATCGAGCTGGAGCGGCGCCTCTACCGTCGCGCCCGCGGCAGGCGCTCGATCCTGATCAGCCTGGGGTCGTCGCTGGTCGTGATCGTCATCGTCTGGCTCGGCGTCGTGAACACGCCGGGCTGGGCGGCGGTGCAGGAGTCGTTCTTCGACCCGAAGGTTGCCGGGCAATACTTCCCGGGCATCCTGCTGGGCCTGTGGCTGAACATCCGCATCCTGTTCTTCGCCGCCATCGGGGTCGGCGTCTTCGCGACGCTCCTCGCCGTGGTCCGCGGCCTGCAGAGCCCGGTGTTCTTCCCCCTGCGGATCCTCGCGACCGGCTACACCGACCTCTTCCGCGGCCTGCCGCTCATCATCGTGCTGTACCTCGTCGGCTTCGGGATCCCCGGTCTCGGGATCACGCCGCGCCTGCCACCCGAGGTGTGGGGCACGATCGCGATCATCCTGACCTACTCGGCCTACGTGGCGGAGGTGCTCCGGGCCGGCATGGAGGCCGTGCACCCCTCGCAGCGTCTCGCCGCGAGGTCGCTCGGCCTCAGCCACGTGCAGACCCTCCGCCTGGTCGTGCTCCCGCAGGGACTCCGCAAGGTGACTCCGGCCCTCATGAACGACTTCGTCTCGATGCAGAAAGACGTCGGGCTCGTCTCGATCCTCGGGGCGATCGACGCCGTCCGGCAGGCGTCGATCGACGTCTCGGAGGCCGCGAACTTCACGCCGTACGTCGTCGCCGGGCTCCTGTTCGTCGTCATCAGCCTGCCGCTGATCCGTGTCACCGACTCGCTGGCGAGGCGTCAGCAGCAGCGCGAGCAGATCGGCGGGCTGGTATGAGCGCGCAGGATCCGGGGGTCGCTCGCGGCGACGCCTCCCCGGCCGGCGCCGTCCTCGAGCTCCGCGGCATCCGCAAGTCGTTCGGCCACCAGCCCGTCCTCCGAGGCATCGACCTCACCCTGCACCCCCACGAGGTCATCGCCGTGATCGGCGCCTCGGGGTCGGGCAAGTCGACGCTGCTCAAGACCGTCAACCTCCTCGAGGGCATCGACGACGGGCAGATCCTGGTCAAGGGCGACGACATCAGCGATCCGCGCATCGACGTCGACGCCGCCCGGGCGAAGATCGGCGTCGTCTTCCAGCAGTTCAACCTCTTCCCGCACCTTTCGGTCATCGACAACGTCACCCTGGCCCTGCGGAAGGTGCACGGGGTGCCACGAGCGGAGGCCGAGGAGACGGGTCACCGGCTCCTGGAGCGCATCGGTCTCGGGCAGTTCGCCACCGCCTACCCCGACCGGCTCTCGGGCGGACAGCAGCAGCGTGTAGCCATCGTGCGGGCCATCGCGCACACTCCCGAGCTGATCCTGCTCGACGAGGTGACCAGCGCCCTCGACCCGCAGCTCGTGGGCGAGGTGCTCGACCTCGTCACCGAGCTGAAAGAGCAGGGGGCGACGATCCTCATGACGACACACGAGATGTCGTTCGCGCGCCACGTCGCCGATCGCATCGTGTTCCTCCACCGCGGCGAGATCGTCGAGCAGGGCGCTCCGGCCGACCTGCTCGACTCGCCGCAGCACCCGGCACTGCAGGAGTTCCTGGCGCGCGTCGCCCGCTGATCGATCGCACTCGCGCGCGGACTCGGCGACGCCTGTCGTCGGTATTCGGCGGGCGTCCGCGACACGACCGAGCCACCCTCGGATCCTGTTGCTTACAACGTTGGAATGGGATTACTATGGCGACACCTGAGCCGAGGAGACCCCACTTCCGGAGCCTGGAAGATCATGTGAGCGCTCACCTCGAGAGCTCGCTGATCGCGAGTCCCGCACTGCCGGAACGACGAGGAGGTCGACCATGGCACCGAGAAATCCCGCCACTTTCACACGACGAGCACTGTTCGGAGGAGGCCTGGCCGCCGCTGGGAGCCTCGCGCTCGCCGGTTGCGCGACCAGCCCGGTCGCCTCCGGCCTCGTCGGCAGCAAGCTGAACCCCAGCCAGCTCATCTACTGGAACCTCTTCGGCGGCGGCGACGGCACCCGCATGCAGGCGATGGAGGCCGGCTACGAGAAGCTCCACGGCGGAGCGGCGTCGCTGCAGGCGACCACGTTCGCCTGGGGCAACCCGTACTACTCCAAGCTCACCCTCGCCACGGTCGGCAACCAGCCGCCGGACGTCGCGATCTCGCACCTCACCCGGGCGAAGCCGCTCTACGACGGCAACATCATCGAGCCGATCACCGAGGCCGACCTCGCCTCGGTCGGGCTGTCGTCGAGCGACTTCAACCCGAAGACCTGGGCGGCGCAGAAGACCGACGGCAACAACATCGCGATCCCGCTCGACACGCACCCGATCGTCATGTTCTTCAACACCGCCGTGGCGAAGAAGGCGGGCCTGCTCGACTCGGACGGCAAGCTCAAGAACCTCGACGGCATGGACACCTTCGAGTCGGCCCTCGCCGCCGTGTCGAAGGTGACCGGCGGCCCCGCGATCACCGTCGCGAACGTCTCCGAGACGGCGACCCCGTGGCGCGTCTTCTGGACCTTCTACAACCAGATCAAGGGGGTCACTCCGTTCCTCTCGAACAACGGCGCCGACCTCTCCGTCGACGAGGACGCCTTCAACACCGTCACCAGCCGCATCCAGTCGTGGGTCAAGAAGGGCTGGCTGAACAAGGGCCTCGACTACGCAGGAGCCGAGTCTGACCTGTTCACGGGCAAGACCGGCTTCTACCTCGAGGGCGAGTGGGAGATCACCACCGCCGAGGCGGTCAAGGGTCTCAAGTTCGGCATGGTGCCGATCCCGACCATCTACGACAAGGCCGCCAACCAGGCGGACTCGCACACGTTCATCCTGCCCCGGAAGAACCGGACCCCTGCCGAGCGCAAGCAGCACCTGCTCTTCATCAAGCAGATGCTCGCCCAGAGCCAGACCTGGGCCATGGGCGGCCACATCCCCGCCTACCTGCCGACGTTCAACAGCACCGCCTACAAGAAGCTCGAGCCGCAGGCCGACTACGCCTCGGCCGCCACCGCGGCGGTCTACGACGACCCGGCCTGGTACGGCGGCTCGGGATCGACGTTCGAGAACACCGTCGGCGCGCAGCTCGGTCTGATCCAGCAGCTCGCCGTCTCGCCGCAGGGCGCGATGGACGCCATCAAGAGCCAGCTCAAGGTCTACCTCAACACGCCGAGCCCGCTGTGATCGCCGCACCCACGACCCATTCAGCCCACCCGTCATCCGGAGGTACAACGAAGTGACCGCCACACCCGCCCTGGGCCGGACAGCTGCCGCACGCACGACGTCCGAAGTCCGCTCCACCAAGCGCTTCTCGCCGCTGAGCCGCGGCGACGGGCGCCGAGCCTGGCTCTTCCTCGCGCCCTTCGGCGTCTTCTACCTGGCCTTCCTGCTCGGCCCGACCGTGTGGATGCTCGTCTCGAGCTTCTTCAACACGTCGACCGTCCACGCGGGCCTCGGCTCGTTCGCCGGATTCAAGAACTACGGCGAGATGCTCACGCGCTCCGACTTCTGGAGCTCGATGTGGCACACGCTGCAGTTCACGATCTACACGACCCCGCCCCTCGTGATCCTCGCGTTCTTCTTCGCAGTGCTCACCAACAGGATCCGGCGCGGCCAGTGGTTCTTCCGCCTCGCCTTCTTCCTGCCGTACATCCTGCCGTCGGCGACGATCTCGCTGATCTGGGTGTTCATCTTCACCCCCAGCTCGGGCCTGTTCGCCTCCGTGCAGTCGGCCCTCGGCATGACGCCCGGTGCGGGCGTCCTCGCCAGCCCGAACACGGCCATGATCGGCGTCGCCGTCGCGACCGTGTGGTGGACCCTCGGCTTCAACTTCGTGCTCTACCTCGCGGGTCTCCAGGAGATCCCGCGCGAGCTGTACGAGGCGGCCGCGGTCGACGGCGCGACGACGTGGAACCAGATCCGCTACATCACGCTGCCGCTGCTGAGCCGCACGACGACGCTGGTGATCCTGCTGCAGATCGTCGCCTCCCTGAAGATCTTCGACCAGGTCTACCTGATGACCTCCGGAGGCCCGGGCATCTCGACCCAGGTCGCCCTGGGCCTCATCACCAACACCGGCTTCACCGACGACCGCATCGGCGCGGCCTCGGCGGCCTCGGTGCTCCTGCTCATCGTCATCGTCGCGATCGCCGTCATCCGGCAGATCATCGACACGCGCCTCGCTCGGAAGGACGCCTAGCCATGTCGACCACCACCGCACCCTCCCGGCGCAAGTCGCCGGTCTCCGCCGCGGCACCCGCCGCCGGCCGCACCAGCGGCAAGACCTCGATCAACGGCCGCACCTTCACCATCGTCTCGGTGATCGTGCTGATCGTGTTCGCGATCGTCTGGCTGATCCCGAGCCTGTTCGCCCTCAAGACGTCGCTGACCGACAACGGCACGGCGGCGCTGGGAGCCACGAACATCCTCAAGGACTGGAACCCGACGCTGCACTCGTACGCGTCGTTCTTCCAGGCCGGAGACATCTGGAACTGGTACTTCGCCTCGGGCTTCACGTCGGTCGTCACGGCGATCCTGACGGTGCTGTTCGCGTCGATGGCCGCGTTCGCGCTGTCGAGGCTGAAGTTCCGCGGGCAGAACGTCGTGTTCCTGCTGATCATCCTGGGCATCATGATCCCCGGTCAGGTGCTGATCGTGCCGATCTTCCAGGAGCTGAACGCCACCAACCTGCTGAACACCTACTGGTCGGTGATCTTCCCGCAGGTGCCCGCCGTGATCGCGGTGTTCATCTTCAAGCAGTTCTTCGACGGGATTCCGAAGGAGCTCGAGGAGGCCGCCCGCATCGACGGCGCCGGCATCTGGAAGGTCTACTGGTCGGTCGTCATGCCGCTGTCGCGCCCCGTGATCGCGGCCGTGACGATCCTGACCTTCGTCGGCGTCTGGAACAACCTGCTGCTGCCGCTGTTCGTGCTGTCGAACCCTAACCTCATGACGATCCCGGTCGGGCTCGCCACGGTGCAGGGCTCGTACGGCCTCCGCTACGCCGACATCCAGGCCGGCGCGCTGCTGGCCGCCCTGCCGCTGATCATCCTGTACCTGATCTTCCAGCGGCAGATCGTCGAGGGCGTCACCGGCTCCGGCCTGAAGGGCTGACGCGGGCTCCTGCTCACAACGGCTTCTTCATCTGGATGGCGGTCGGCTCGTAGCCGAGCGACTCGTACAGGTGACGGGCCACCGTATTGAAACCGAACACGTTGAGGCCGAGGCTCTGCGCTCCCCGAGCGCGGGCCTCGGCTTCGGCGAGCAGCATGGTCTGGCGGCCGAGGCCGCGGCCCCGCTGCGACTCGTGCATCTCGATGTCGTAGACGTACCACGCCCTGTTCGCGGCGTCCGAGACGCCGATCCAGAGCACGCCGACGACCTCGCCCTCGGACGGCCCGTCGGCCGCGTCGTCGGGTGTGTCGACCACGTCGAACACCACCTGGTCGGGCCCCGGCACTCCGTTCGGGAAGTACCGCTCGAACGACCGATTCGCGTTGTCCTGCGCCGCCTCGCGCGACTCGCCGGCCTTCATCCGCGACTCGACGTACTCGGCCCGGTTCACGACCTTCCACTGTTCGAAGGTCGCAGGATCCATGGGCTTCAGTGACACGGTCATGTCACCACCGTGCCACGCGGGCGAGCACGGCGCACCTCAGCCCGCGGGTGTCGCCGTGGCGCTCGGGGCCGGTGTGGGCGTGGGGGAGTGCGGCGTGAGGATCCTGCCCGCAGTCAGGGCCGCCGCGACACCGATGCCGACGAAGACGACGACCACGGCGATGATCCCGGCGATCGCGAGGGTGCGGCGGAGGGGCATCCGTCGACCCTACCGGGCGGAGCCGGGTCAGGAGGGGAGGAGGCGGGTTCGCGAAGCCTTGGCGACGTAGGGGATGTCGACGAGGGCACGGCCCCGTGTCGCCGGGTGGGTCTCGAGCAGCTCGCGCACCTCGCCGAGGATCGCCGCCCGCTGGTCGTCGGGCCGGGTGATCACGTAGCTGCGCGATGCGACCATCGCGATGACGTCGTCGTGCGGCACCCGGTTCACCCAGGCGAACTCGGCCTTCTCGACCGGCCCGAACGGCGCGCCCACGGTGGGATCGCCCGACTCCACGACGCTCGCGCCGTTCGCCTTCTCGAGCAGGACGTCGAGCTCGTCGAGCCAGCCGTCGTCGCGGGCGCGCATGTTCCACACCATGCCGAGGGTGCCGCCGGGCCGCAGCACGCGGGCGACCTCGGGCACGGCGCGGGCCGGGTCGACCCAGTGCCACGACTGGGCCGCCAGCACCGCGTCGACGCTCTCGCCGTCGATCGGAAGCCGCTCGGCCGACCCCGGCAGCACCTGTGCTCCGGGGACCGCCCTGATCAGCTCGTCGCGCATGCCCGCCGAGGGCTCGACCGCGGCCACGTGCAGACCCTTCGCCACCAGGAGCCGCGTGAACTTGCCCGTGCCGGCGCCGAGGTCGACGACGTGCGTCGCCCCCTCCGGGACGAGCCAGTCGACGACCTCGGCCGGATACGAGGGGCGCCCCTTCTCGTAGAGCGCGGCGGCCGGACCGAAGCTCGTCGCCTGGCCGGGGTTCGGGAGATCGGGTTCGAAGGCGTCGGCGTGATCGGTCATGGGGCCATCCTGCCCCGGCTCGCCGATAGCCTTCTGACATGGAGATCCGCACCGCCGACGAGGCCGACTGGCCGGCGATCTGGCCGTTCTTCCGCGACATCGTCGAGGCCGGCGAGACCTACGCGATCCCCGCCGGTCTCACGAGCGACGAGGCGTTCGGGCACTGGTTCACGCCCGGCCACACGGTCGTCGTCGCGGTCGACGACGACGGCTCGGTGCTCGGCTCGGCGCACTTCGGGCCGAACCGGCCGGCTCGCGGCAGTCACGTCGGCACGGCGAGCTTCATGGTCGCACCGGGGGCTTCGCGTCGCGGAATCGGGCGAGCCCTCGGCGAGCACGTCGTCGAGGCGGCGCGCGACGCGGGCTTCCGCAGCATGCAGTTCAACGCGGTGGTCGAGACCAACACCCGGGCCGTCGCGCTGTGGCATTCGCTGGGCTTCGAGACGCTCACGGTCGTGCCCGAGGCGTTCGACCACCCCGTGTACGGGCTCGTCGGGCTGCTCGTGATGTACCGCAGGCTGTAGCCGTGCTCCTGCGCCCAGAGCCGTGGACGCAGGAGCACGAGTCGGTGCCTAGGCCTTCGCGACCTCGAGCTCGACGACCGCCCACGAGAGGGCGGGCAGCGTGAGGCGTGCCGACGAGCCGTCGAGGGTCACGCCGTCGAGCGGCGCGAGGCCGACGGCATCCTGCTCGCTCTCGGTGTTGGCGGACTTGCGCGTTCCGCCCTCGGGGATCTGCAGCACCTCGGCGCGGGTGACGCGCGAGGCCGTGAAGCCGCGCAGGTCGATCGACACGTCGGCGCTCTCGTCGAGGCCGCGGTTCGCGAGGAAGAGCGCCACGCGCCCGGCCTCCTCGTCGTAGGTGCTCGAGACGTCGACGAGGTCGGCGTCGCCGAACTGCGGGGTGTCGACCCGGTCGCTCGTCACGGCGGTGCGCAGGATCTGACCCTTTGCGAGCTCCGCGGTGCGTGCGAACGGCCAGAAGATCGACTGCCGCCACGCCGGCCCGTTCTCCTCCGAGCGGATCGGGGCGATCACGTTGACCAGCTGAGCCTGGTTCGCGATCGAGACCCGGTCGCCGTGACGCAGCAGCGAGTTGAGCAGGGTGCCGACGACGACGGCGTCGGTGACGTTGTAGGCGTCCTCGATGAGGCGCGGGTGCTCGACCCAGCCCTTCGAGACGTTGTGCGGCTGGTCGTCGGTGTCGAGGCCGCGCTGGTACCAGACGTTCCACTCGTCGAACGAGAGGTTGATGTGCTTCGTGGCCTTGCGCTTGGCGCGCACGGCGTCGCAGGTCGCGACGACGGACTCGATGAAGTAGTCCATATCGACAGCAGACGCGAGGAACGACAGGGCGTCGCCGTCGTGCTCCTGGTAGTAGGCGTGCATCGACATGTAGTCGACCTCGTCGTAGGCGTGCGACAGCACCGTGTGCTCCCACTCGCCGAAGGTCGGCATGCCCGAGTTCGACGATCCCACCGCGACCAGCTCGATGGAGGGATCGACGAAGCGCATCGCCTTGCCGGCCTCCTGCGCCAGTCGGCCGTACTCGTCGGCGGTCTTGTGGCCGATCTGCCAGGGGCCGTCGAGTTCGTTGCCGAGGCACCAGAGCTTGATGTCGAAGGGGTCCTTCGCGCCGTTCGCGATGCGGCGGTCGCTCAGGGCCGTGCCACCGGGGTGGTTGGCGTACTCGACGAGCTCGCGGGCGGCGTCGACGCCCCGGGTGCCGAGGTTGATCGCCTCCATCACCTCGACGCCGGCCTCCTTCGACCAGTCGACGAACTCGTGCAGGCCGAAGGCGTTGGTCTCGATCGTGTGCCAGGCGCCGTCGAGGCGGCGCGGGCGGCCTTCGACCGGGCCCACTCCGTCTTCCCAGTTGTAGCCGGAGACGAAGTTGCCGCCGGGGTAGCGTACGACGGTGGCGCCGAGCTCTTTGACGAGCTTCAGGACGTCCTGCCGGTAGCCCTTCTCGTCGGCCTCGGGATGCCCGGGCTCGTAGATGCCGGTGTAGACGCAGCGGCCCATGTGCTCGACGAACGAGCCGAAGAGGCGGCGCGGCACCGGGCCGATGGTGAAGTCGCGATCGAGGGTGATGCGTGCGGTCGACATGGAGCTCCGTTGCTTCGTGGTGGCGTGCTTTCGCTCTCACATTACATCGTTGTAAAGCGCCCGTTCAAGTGCCTCTTCGCGCCGTCCGCGACAAAACGCGACACCCGCGACGCCCGACCGCGTCGCAGGTGTCGCGTTTTGTCGCAGAGCAGGAGAGGAGCGGTAGATGCAGGCGCCGCGGCTCAGGCGGGGCGGGTGCTCTCGCGAGGCACGATGCGGTGCGGTACGACGCGGGCGCGGGGCGGCAGCGATCGGTCGGCCACCCGGTCGGCGAGCAGCGAGAGGGTGTCCTCGGCGAACTGCCGCTTGTCGAACGACACCGTCGTGAGGGGAGGCGCCGCGTACCGCCCGCTGGCGACGTCGTCGAAGCCCGCCACCGAGAGGTCTTCGGGCACACGGACGCCGCGCCCGGCGAGGGCGCTGAGCACGCCGGTGGCCATGGTGTCGGTGAAGCAGAAGACGGCGTCGATCTCGATTCCGGCGTCGAGCATCTCCAGCAGCCGTTCGCCGGCCGCCCCGGGCGCCCATGAGTCGACGTCGATCTCGAGCGCGGGGTCGAGGGGAACGCCCGCGGCGTCGAGCGCCTGCCGATAGCCGAGGGTGCGCGTGCGGGCCGACGCCGACTCGAAACGGTCGCCGACGGTGCCCACGGCGGCGATCCGCCGATGGCCGAGAGAGAGGAGGTACGCGGTCATGTCGCGAGCGGCGGCGACGCTGTCGAGGGCGACGCGGTCGACGAGGTTCTGCTCGACCTCTCCGATCACGACGACCGGCGGCAGGGCGTCGGCGCCCACGATGGCGCTCGTCTCGAGCCGCGTCGGGTTGAGCACGAGCCCGTCGACGAGGTGCTCGCGCCCTCGAGAGAGCAGCTCGAGTTCGCGCTCGGGCCGTTTGCCCGTCTGCTCGAGCTGGATCGACCAGCCCTTCTCGTGCGCGACCTCGACGAACTGGTCGAGCATCTCGGCGCTGTACTCCATGCTGAGGTCGGGGAACGCGAGCGCGATCGCCCCGGTGCGCCCGTTCCGCAAGCCCCGGGCCGAGAGGTTGGGCACGTACTGCAGCTCGGCGATGGCCTCCTCGACGCGCTCCTTCGTCTCCGGGCGGACGAACACCACGCCGTTGATGACGTTCGAGACCGTCTTCGGGCTCACCCCGGCGCGGGCGGCGACGTCTCTGACTGTTGCTCGCATGTTCGGACAGGCTATCGGTCAGGCCTGCCGAGCGCTGGCAAGCACCTTGACGATCCGCTGCAGCGACACCGATTCGCTGGGCCGGAGGTCTTGTGCGAAGAGCGACAGGCGGAACTCCTCGAGCATCCAGCGGGCCCTGACGAGGGGCGCAGGAGCCGCGACCTCCGGCGGGAACGAGCCCCCCGCATCCACGTACCTGCTCGTCGCCTGCTGGACCTCGACCATCCAGGCCCGGTCGCGGGCCGGGTTCTCGACCAGCTTCGCGACCCGTCGCTGGATCCCGACGAGGTAGACGGGCACGCGCTGCAGCTGCTGCAGCCCGGTCCGCCCCACGAATCCGGGGTAGAGGAGCCGGTCGCGCTGCTCGCGCGCGTCGGTCAGCGCCGGCAGCAGCGCGAGGTTCGTCGCCTGCTTCAGCGCCTTGTCGGCATCCCGGGCGGCCGTGAGCGTCCGGGCGACCAGCGACACGGTCTGGAACATGGAGTCCATGACGGCGGCCGACACGCGGTCGCGCACGGTCTCGAACTCCTTCCGGGTGAGGACCATGCCGTCGGGCTTCACCCGGTAGAGGACGTCGTCGACCACCGCCTGCAGGCAGTCGGCGAACAGGGCCGCGGTGTTCTGGTACGGGCTCGTGGCGAGGATCAGCTTCTCGGGCGCGGTGAGGTGCTGCTGCACGTACGCGATGGGCGACGGCGTGCCCAGCATGAGCAGCCGCCGGACGCCCTGCGGCGTCGCGATCCGCTGATCGGCCTCGGTCGCCATGAGCTGGATCGAAACCGAGTCGCCGTCGTCGACGATCGCGGGGTAGGCGCGGACCGTCGTCTCGCCGTGACGCGTGTCGACGAAGGCGGGGAGGTCGTCGAAGTCGAAGCGGGTGAGACCTCGCTGCTGGATCGAGGGGCCGACCGCGGGCTGCTCGGTGGCGCGGGCGACGCTGGTGCGGGTGTCTGCCGCGAGCTCCTGCTGCAGGGTTCGGAGGTCTTTGTCGATGCCGACGACGCGCGATCGCTCGTCGACCACGGCGAAGGTGATGCGCAGGTGGGCGGGCAGGCGCGCGAGGTCGAAGTCGGCGCCGGTGACCGGGGTGTAGGCGAGGCGCTTGATGACGGCCGCGACGGTGTCGGCGAACGGCTCGGTGGGCTGCGTCGGCGGGTCGGCCGGCAGCTCGGCCGTGATCTTCGTCGCCCAGTCGCCCGCCGGCACGACGTTCTTGCGGATCTGCTTCGGCAGCGAGCGGATCATCGCCTGCACGAGCTCGTCGCGGAACGCGGGCACCTGCCAGTCGAAGCCGAGCGGCGACAGGCGTGCCAGGAGTGGCAGCGGCACCAGCACGGTGACACCGTCGTCGTGTGTTCCGGGCTCGAAGCGGTACCGCAGGGCGAGGGTCTGGTCGCCCTGGCGCCACGTCGTCGGGTACGCGGACTCGTCGACCTCGGGTTCGTCGTCGCCGAGGAGGTCCTCCTGGCGCATGGTGAGGAGGTCGGGCGTCTCGGTGCGCGCCTTCCGCCACCAGCCCTCGAACGAGCGCGTCGTCGACACGTCGGCCGGGATGCGCCGCTGGTAGAACTCGAACACCGCGTCGCCGTCGACGAGGATGTCGCGCCGCCTCGTGCGCTCCTCGAGCTCGGTGAGCTCGTCGATGAGGTCGGCGTTCTTCTGCTGGAACGCCTGGTGCGACTCCCAGTCGCCGTCGACGAGGGCGTGGCGGATGAAGAGCTCGCGCGCGTACGGCGGGTCGATGCGGTTGAACTGCACCCGCTGCCTCGGGATGATCGGCACGCCGTAGAGCGTGACGCGTTCGAAGGCGACGACCGCGCCCTGCTTCTTCTCCCAGTGCGGCTCGGAGTGGCTGCGCTTGACGAGGTCGCCCGCGATCGGAGCGGCCCACGCCGGGTCGATGGCGCCGTTCACCCGGGCGAACAGGCGGCTCGTCTCGACGAGCTCGGCGCTCATGATGGCGTTCGGCTGCTTCTTGGCCAGGGCAGACCCCGGGAAGATCACGAAGCGGGTCTGGCGGGCGCCGACGTAATCCTTCTTCTGGACGTCCTTGAGGCCGATCTGGCTCAGGAGCCCGGCGAGGAGGGACTTGTGGATGCCGTCGGGGTTGGTCGAGCGGCCGCCGACGTGGAGACCGAGGTCGCGGCTCGACCGGACGAGCTGGCGGTAGACGTCCTGCCACTCGCGGATCCGGAGGTAGTTGAGGAACTCGGCGCGGCAGAGGCGTCGGAAGGCGCTGGAGCCGAGCTCCTTCTGGCGGTCCTCCAGGTAGTTCCAGAGATTCAGCAGCGTGATGAAGTCGCCGGCCGGATCGACGAAGCGCGCGTGCTGCTGATCGGCCTGCGGGCGCTTCTCGAGCGGGCGCTCTCGGGGATCCTGGATGCTGAGGGCGGCCACGATCGCCATGACCTCGCGGGTCGTGCCGTGCTGCTTCGACTCGAGCACCATGCGCGCCAGGCGCGGGTCGATCGGCAGCCGCGTGATCTGACGGCCGATGCGCGTCGCCACCGGGTCGCCGTTCGCCTTCGTGTGGACGGCGCCGAGCTCGCGCAGGAGGTCGAGGCCGTCCTTGATGCCGCGGCTGTCGGGCGGCTGGAGGAACGGGAACCTGGCGATGTCGCCGAGGCCGAGCGAGATCATCTGCAGGATCACCGCGGCCAGGTTCGTGCGCAGGATCTCCGGCTCGGTGAACTCGGGCCGCCGATCGAAGTCCTGCTCGGAGTACAGCCGGATCGCGATGCCGTCGCTCGTGCGGCCCGAGCGCCCCGAGCGCTGGTTAGCGCTGGCCTGCGAGATGGCCTCGATCGGGAGCCGCTGCACCTTCGCCCGGGTCGAGTAGCGGCTGATGCGCGCCGTGCCCGCGTCGATCACGTAGCGGATGCCCGGCACCGTGAGGCTCGTCTCGGCGACGTTGGTGGCCAGGATGATGCGGCGACGGACGCCCGCCATGCTGCTCGGCTCGAAGACGCGGTGCTGGTCGGCGGCGCTCAGGCGGCCGTAGAGCGGGAGCACCTCGGTGTAGGGCAGATTGCGGCCGCGGATCGACTCCTCGGCGTCGCGGATCTCGTTCTCGCCGGAGAGGAAGACGAGCACGTCGCCGTTGCTCTCGCGGGCGAGTTCGTCGAGGGCGTCGTTGATGCCTTGCAGATAGTCCTTATCGTCGGACCGGCTCGGCGAGCCCTGCTCGCCCTCGTCGTCGGGGTCGTCGTCGCCCGCGTCGGCGTCGGCCACCAGCGGCCGATACCGGATCTCCACCGGGTAGGTGCGGCCGGACACCTCGATGATCGGCGCACCGCCGAAGTGCTTCGAGAACGACTCGGGGTCGATCGTCGCCGAGGTGATGATCACCTTCAGATCGGGGCGGCGGGGCAGCAGCTGCTTGAGGTAGCCGATGAGGAAGTCGATGGTGAGGCTGCGCTCGTGCGCCTCGTCGATGATGATCGTGTCGTACTTCGTGAGGTCGCGGTCGAAGTGGATCTCGTTGAGCAGGATCCCGTCGGTCATGAGCTTCACGCGCGTCTCGTCGCCGACCCGGTCGGTGAAGCGCACCTGGTAGCCCACGAGGCCGCCCATCTCGACGCCGAGTTCCTCGGCGATGCGCTCCGCCACGCTGCGGGCCGCGATGCGTCGAGGCTGCGTGTGGCCGATCATCTCCCGGCCGAGCTCGAGGCAGATCTTCGGCAGCTGAGTCGTCTTGCCCGAGCCGGTCGCGCCCGCCACGATCACGACCTGGTGATCGCGGATCGCCGCGGCGATGTCGTCGCGACGCTGGCTGACCGGCAGCTCGGGCGGGTACGTGATGGCAGGAATCATGAGCCCTCCAGTCTATCGAGCGCGGCCGGAGAACAGTGTGGCCGAGCGGCTGTGGCCGATCCTGAGCGCTGACCCGTCTCTCCTCCACAACGGGCGCCTCTGCCCGGTTCTCCACAGTTCGAGCAGGTCTCAGGATCCGACGGGGCCGGTTCGTCGCACCATGACGCCCATGCGTACAACAGGTATCCAGTCCCTCATCGTCCTCACCGACCCCGCCTGCGTCTTCGCCCTCGATCTCGTGAACTCGGGTCACACGTGCGAGTCCGCCGTGGCCGCCCTCGTCAGCCGACGTCTCGGCCTCTCCGTCGAGCACACCGCCGAGGTGATCGACGGGCTCGTGGGCATCGGCTGGATCGAGCGCGCCGGGCTCGACCGGATCGCGTCGAAGGGGATCGACGACTTCGACGAGCACTGCCGGGAAGGCCTCGACCACCTGGCATGGCTCCGGGCCGTGGGCGACGACGAGCACGCGGCCGACACGGTCGGCGCGATCCTCGCCGCGTGGGACACCCGCAGCACCGACCCGTTCCGTCGGCGCCGCGGCGCGCTCTTCCGAGAGTCGGAGGCCGGGCGGCGTCACGCCGCGCGCGTCCGCGCCAGATCGCTCGGCTTCGCCTTCGCCGACCCCGACGTCGACTCGGCGACCGACGACGCGCAGTTCGGCGACGAGCGTCTGCCCGAGGCCGGGTGACGGGGGTGGATTTGCTGCGAGAAGGGCGCGCCCCGGCTCCTGCGCTCGTAGGATTCGTGCATCGGCACCGCCGCGGCACCGGACCTACCACCCGACGCCGGCCCGGCGAGGCACGAAGACCCGTCACCGTCGACGAAGGAGTCATCATGACAACGCCCGCACCCTCGCGCGCCACCGCCTCGGTCGCCTCGATCCTCCGGGAGTCGGCCGAGCGATTCTCCGACGAGGTGGCGGTCGTCGTCGGGCCCGAGCGCGTCACCTACGCCGAGCTCTGGGCGCAGACGAAGGCGTACGCCGGGGCTCTCCGAGCCAAGGGGGTGACCGAGGGCACTCGGGTGGCGATGCTCGTGCCGAACGTGGCCGACTTCCCGCGCGTCTACTACGCGATCCTGTCGCTCGGTGCCGTCGCCGTGCCGATCCACGCCCTGCTCAAGCAGCACGAGATCGAGTACGTCCTGCGCGACTCCGGCTCGACGATGCTCGTCTGCGCGGCGCCGCTGCTCGCCGAGGGCGCCTCCGGGGCCGGCCTCGCCGGCGTCGACGTCGTCACCGTGCTCGCGCCGCCCGACCTGGCCACCGGCTTCGACCGGCTCGAGGCGCTCGCCGAGGCCGCCGAGCCGATCGACACGTACGTGCCCCGCGACCCGTTCGACACCGCCACGATCCTCTACACGAGCGGCACGACCGGGCAGCCGAAGGGGGCGGAGGGCTGCCATTTCTCGCTCATCGAGCAGGCCAACGTGCTGCTGCTCTCGACCTTCGAGATGAAGGCCGGCGACAAGGTGCTCGGCGCGCTGCCGCTCTTCCACACGTTCGGCCAGACCTGCACCATGAACGTCGCCTTCCGGGCCGGCGCCACCGTCGTCATGGTGCCGAAGTTCACCGGCGACGCGGCCCTCCAGGTCATGGCCGACGAGGGCTGCGACATCTTCATGGGCGTGCCGACGATGTACATGGCCCTGCTCGACGCGGCCACCCGCAGCGAGGCCCGGCCCACCCTCAAGTACGCGATCTCGGGTGGCGCCGCGCTTCCGCTGGCGGTGATGGACCGCTTCCGAGAGGTGTACGGCGCCGATATCCACGAGGGCTACGGCCTCACCGAGACCTCGCCGGTGGCGTGCTTCAACCACGTCGGGGTCGCGCCGCACCCCGGCACGATCGGCACCCCGGTCTGGGGCGTCGACGTCGAGGTCGCCGACCAGAACGTCGAGGACGCCATCGTGCTGATGCCCCCAGGGTCGATCGGCGAGATCGTCGTCCGCGGCCACAACATCATGAACGGCTACCTCAACCGCCCCGACGACACCGCGAAGGCCATCGTCGACGGCTGGTTCCGCACCGGCGACCTCGGCACGAAGGGCGACGACGGCTACCTCACGATCGTCGACCGCACGAAGGACATGATCATCCGCAACGGCTACAACGTCTACCCGCGGCAGGTCGAGGAGGTCCTCGCGGCCCACACCGCGGTCGCCATGGCCGCCGTGTTCGGAGTCCCGCACGAGACGCACGGCCAGGAGATCGAGGCCGCGGTCGTGCTCCGCCCCGGCGCGGAGGCGACACCCGACGAGCTGATCGACTTCGTGAAGGACGAGATCGCCGCCTACAAGTACCCGCGGGTCGTCCACCTGGTCGACGCCCTGCCGCTCGGCCCGAGCGGGAAGGTGCTCAAACGCGAGCTCGTCGCGAAGTTCGCCCCCGCCCACGCCTGACCGCGGGCGGAGCTACTTCCAGCTCGGCACGAAGTAGTGCAGGTTGATGTAGAAGAACGGCTCCTGCTCGGCCGTCCACATCGGGTAGTAGAACACCGTCAGCAGGATCGCCACGATCACCACGATCCCGGCCACCCGGATCCCCGAGGTGCGCCGGACCACGTCGTCGCTGCGTTTCCCGAGCACGACGCCCAGCGCCGCGGCCAGCGCGAGGATGAGGTAGGGCTCGAACGAGATCGTGTAGAACTGGAAGACCGTCCGGCGGATGTACAGCATCCACGGCAGGTAGCCCGCGGCGAGCCCCGTGAGGATCAGGCCGTAGCGCCACTCGCGGAAGCGGACGAGGCGGTACAGCAGGTACAGGCACGCCAGGACGGCCCCGTACCAGATGAGGGGGTTCGGGATCCCGGCGATCGCCTGCCCGCACGAGCCGACCGAGGTGCAGCCGCTCGTTCCGTCGGCGATGCCGAGGTAGTACATGCTCGTGGGCCGCTGCACCACGAGCCAGAGCAGAGGGTTCGCCTGGTAGGGGTGCGGCGTCGCGAGCGTGATGTTGAACTCGTACATCCCGACCTGGTAATGCCACCAGTTCTGCACGACGTCGGGCACCCAGGCCAGCGCGCCCTTCCAGCGGGTGCCGCCCTGTTCGACCCACTCGCGGTAGAAGCCGCCCCTGGTGACGAACCAGCCCGTCCAGCAGGCCACGTAGGTCGCCGCGGCGATCGGCACCATGAGGACGAAGGTGACCGGACCCTGCTTGAACAGGGTGCCCGACCCCCAGAACTCGACGCCGGCGCGACGGCGGGCGGCCATGTCGACGACGATCGTGTAGACGGCGAAGATCGCGAGGAAGTAGGCGCCGTTCCATTTCACGCCCGTCGCCGCGCCGAGCAGCAGCCCGGCGACGATCAGCCAGGGGCGGAACCACATCGCCGGGCCCCAGGTGAGGTCGCGCCCCGCGTGGTCCATCCGCACCACCCAGGCGTCGAGCCTCCGCTTCGACTGATATCGGTCGAGGAGCACTGCGCCGAAGCCGAGCAGCGAGAAGAACATGACGAAGTTGTCGAGCAGCGACACCCTCGACATGACGATCGCCTGGCCGTCGATGGCCATGAAGAAGCCGGCGAGCACTCCGAGCAGGTTCGACTTCAGCAGGTGACGCGCGATGAGGGTGACGACGAGCACCGCGAGGATGCCCGCGACGGCGACGCTGAAGCGCCAGCCGGCCGGGTCGTCGGGCCCGAAGAGTGCCATGCCGAGGCTGACGAGCCACTTGCCGAGCGGCGGGTGCGCCACGAACTCGGGTGCGGACGTGAACAGGCTCGTCTGGCCGTTCGCGAACCTGTCGTCGACGTTCTGCGGCCACGTGCCCTCGTAGCCGAGGCTGTGCAGCGACCACGCGTCCTTGACGTAGTAGGTCTCGTCGAACACGAGGGAGTGCGGGTGCCCCAGGTGGTAGAGGCGCAGCACGGCTGCGAGGAGGGTGACGAAGACGGGGCCGAGGACCGCCCACAGTCGCCGGGAGGACTCCGTGGCCAGCACGCGCCCCCACCACTCGTCGAGGAGAGTGAGGCGGTGGGGTTCGGCCGGGAGGGCGTGGCGCGGCTCGGGCGCGAGGGCGACGGGCTGTGCCGCTGCTCCTGCGACCGGAGCCGGAGTCGGAGTCGGAGCCGGAGCCGACGACGGGCCGCCACCCGACTCGACGGGGGTCCGCGAGCCCACGATCGCGTCGAAGTCGTCGGGGCTCGGGGTCACCAGGCCATCGTAGGGGTGCTTCCTCTGCGGGAAACCGCACCAGAACCGGGGACAATGATCTCGTGATCGTTCTCGCGGCAACGCCCATCGGCAACCTCGGCGACGCCTCGGCACGGCTGATCGAGGTGCTGTCGAACGCCGAGATCGTCGCCGCCGAGGACACGCGGACGGCCGTGCACCTCATGCGCGCCCTGGGAGTCGAGAACCGGCCGAGGCTCCTCGCGCTGCACGAGCACAACGAGCGCGACCGCGCGGCCGAGGTCGTCGAGCTCGCCCGCGAGGCCGACGTCGTCGTCCTCACCGATGCGGGCATGCCGGCGATCAGCGACCCCGGGTTCCCGCTCGTCGAGGCCGCTGCCGCTGCCGGCGTGACCGTCACGGCCATCCCCGGTCCGAGCGCCGTCCTCACCGCGCTCGCCGTCTCCGGCTTGCCGACCGACCGCTTCGCGTTCGAGGGGTTCCTGCCGCGCAAGCCCGGCGACCGCCGCAAGGCCCTGCGCGACCTCGCCGACGAGCGACGCACCCTCGTCTTCTTCGAGTCGCCGCACCGTCTCGCCGACTCGCTGGCCGATCTGGCGCAGGAGCTCGGCGACGCCCGCCGGGCCGTGGTCTGCCGCGAGCTCACGAAGCTCCACGAGGAGGTCCGCCGAGGCACCGCGCGCGAGCTCGCCGACTGGGCCGCCGACGGGGTCCGGGGCGAGATCTGCCTGGTCGTGGAAGGCGCGCCTGCCAGGGAGTTCGACCTCGCGGCCGGAGTCGCGCAGGTGCTCGCGGCCGTTGCGTCCGGCGACCGCCTGAAAGAGGCTGCGGCGGACGTCGCCGAGGCGACCGGGCTGTCCAAGCGCGACCTCTACCAGGGGGCGCTCGCCGCGCGCTGACGCCGGCTGTGCCCGCCCGCTGACGCCTACTGCGCCCGCGCGCTGACGCCTGTGGAGAACGGGCGTCATCACGTCGGTGGCGCGCTTTAGACTGGACGACATGCCCGCCGGCGATTCCTTTTACGTCACCACGCCCATCTTCTATGTCAACGACGTGCCCCACATCGGCCACGCGTACACCGAGGTGGCGGCCGACGTGCTCGCCCGCTGGCACCGCCAGCGCGGCGACGACACCTGGCTGCTGACCGGCACCGACGAGCACGGGCAGAAGATCCAGCGCACCGCCGTCAGCCACGAGGTCACGCCCAAGGCGTGGGCCGACCGCCTCGTCGAGGAGGCGTGGAAGCCCCTCCTGCAGGCGATCGACATCACGAACGACGACTTCATCCGCACCACCGACGTGCGGCACGAGGAGGGCGTGAAGCGCTTCCTCCAGAAGCTCTACGACGACGGCTTCATCTACCAGGGCGAGTTCGAGGGCTACTACTGCGTCGGCTGTGAGGAGTACAAGCAGCTCTCCGACCTCGTCGACGGCACCGGCCCCTACGAGGGCGAGCTGGTCTGCGCGATCCACTCCAAGCCGGTCGAGCTCTTGAAGGAGAGCAACTACTTCTTCCGCATGAGCGACTTCGAGCAGCCGCTGCTCGACCTGTACGAGTCGCAGCGCGACTTCATTCAGCCCGAGAGCGTCCGCAACGAGATCGTGCAGTTCGTCAAGCAGGGCCTGCGCGACCTCTCGATCTCGCGCGCGTCGTTCGACTGGGGCATCAAGGTGCCGTGGGACGACTCTCACGTCGTCTACGTCTGGTTCGACGCACTGCTCAACTACGTGACCGCGATCGGCTACGGCGTCGACGACGAGCAGTTCGCCCGCCGCTGGCCCGCCATGCACCTCGTCGGCAAGGACATCGCGCGGTTCCACGCCGTCATCTGGCCGGCCATGCTCATGGCCGCCGGCCTGCCGGTGCCCAAGAACGTCTTCGGCCACGGCTGGCTGCTCGTCGGCGGCGAGAAGATGTCGAAGTCCAAGCTCACGGGCATCGCGCCGCAGCAGATCACCGACACCTTCGGCGTCGACGCATTCCGCTACTACTTCATGCGCGCGATCACCTTCGGCCAAGACGGCAACTTCTCGTGGGAGGACATCTCGGCTCGATACCAGGCCGAGCTCGCGAACGGCTTCGGCAACCTGGCGTCGCGCATCATCGCGATGATCACGCGCTACTTCGGTGGCACGGTGCCGGTGGCCGGCGAGCTGACCGACGCCGACCTGGCGATCCGCGAGACCGAGCTGCGCGTGACGGCCGAGGCCGACGCGGCGATCGGCCGGTACGCGATCCACGAGGCCGTCGCGACGATCTGGGAACTCGTGGACGCCCTCAACGGCTACATCACCGAGCAGGAGCCCTGGGTGCTCGCGAAAGACGAGGCCACTCGCGACCGCCTCGCCACGGTGCTGAACACGGCGCTGCGCGGTCTCGGCACGCTCACCGTGCTCCTGAGCCCGTTCATCCCCGGTGCGGCGCACCGCCTGTGGGCGAGCATCGGCCAGGGCGAGCTGACCAGCCAGAACATCGACCGCGCCGCCGAGTGGTCGTCGGCGCCGAGCGTGACCCCGCTCGAGTCGACGCTCTTCCCGCGCATCGAGCAGCCGGAGGAAGGCGCCGCGTGAGCGACGCCGCGCACATCCGCCAGCGCCAGGCCACCAGCGCCGACGGGCAGAAGCGCGACCTCACCTACCCGCCGCTGCCCGAGGCGCTGACGGTGCCGGTCTACGACAACCACACGCACCTCGAGATCGAGGACGGCGAGGGGCTCGACCATCGCGAGCACCTCGACCGCGCCTCCAGCGTCGGCATCCGCGGCGTCGTCCAGGTCGGCAACGACGTGGCGACGTCGCGCTGGTCGGCCGAGATCGCGGCGCGCGAGCCCCGTGTGCTCGCGGCGGTCGCGCTCCACCCCAACGAGGCCCCGCGGCTCGCGGCCGCCGGCACCCTCGACGAGTCGATCGCCGTCATCGACGAGCTCGCCGGGCGCCCTCGCGTGCGCGCTGTCGGCGAGACGGGCCTCGACTGGTTCCGGGTCGACGAGGCGGCCGAGTTCGGTCTCGACGAGCAGGCGGCCCGACGCGCGCAGCACGAGTCGTTCGAGGCGCACATCGAGATCGCGAAGCGTCACGGGCTCGCCCTCCAGATCCATGACCGCAACGCCCACGACGACGTCGTCGAGACCCTGAAGCGCGTCGGCGCCCCCGAGATGACCGTCTTCCACTGCTTCTCGGGCGACACCGCGCTGGCCCGCGTCTGCGCCGACAACGGCTGGTACATGTCGTTCGCCGGCACGGTGACGTTCAAGAACGCCGAGCCGCTCCGCGAGGCCCTCCGGCAGGCGCCGCGCAACCTGATCATGGTCGAGACCGACGCCCCGTTCCTCACGCCGACCCCGCACCGCGGCCGACCGAACTCCCCGTACCTGATCCCGCTGACGCTCCGCTCGATGGCGGAGACGATCGGCACCGACGTCTCCATGCTCGCCGCGCAGATCACCTCCACCACCGAGCTCGTCTACGGCACGTGGGAGTCCGAGCCCCCGCTGATCGACGAGTAGCCGATGCCCACCCTCCTCGGCCCGGCGGAGATCCGCGATCTCGCCGACCTCCTCGGCGTCTCGCCGACCAAGAAGCTCGGCCAGAACTTCGTCCACGACGCCAACACGGTGCGCCGCATCGTCCAGGCCTCCGGCATCGGCGAGGGCACCAGCGTCGTCGAGATCGGCCCCGGCCTCGGCTCGCTCACGCTCGGGCTCGTCGAGCGCGGGGCCACGGTCACCGCGGTCGAGATCGATCGCCGGCTCGCCGAGCAGTTGCCCAAGACGGTCGAGCTGATGCAGCCCGGCGCCCGGCTCACGGTGGTCGTCGACGACGCCATGAAGGTCGTGTCGCTGCCGACCGAACCCAGCCATCTCGTGGCGAACCTGCCCTACAACATCTCGGTGCCCGTGCTCCTGCACTTCCTCGAGCACTTCCCGAGCCTCGAACGCGGTCTGGTGATGGTGCAGGCCGAGGTCGGTCAGCGTCTCGCCGCCGAGCCCGGGTCGAAGGTCTATGGGTCGCCGAGCATCAAGGCCGCCTGGTACGGCGACTGGTCGACCGCCGGGCTCGTGTCGCGGCAGGTCTTCTGGCCCGTGCCGAACGTCGACAGCATCCTGGTGGCCTACGACCGCCACGAGCCGAAGGGCACCGAGGCCGAACGCAGGGTCACGTTCGAGCTCGTCGACGCCGCGTTCCAGCAGCGCCGCAAGATGCTGCGGCAGTCGCTCTCGAACGTCATCGGGTCGTCGCAGGCCGCCTCCGAGGCGATCGAGTCCGCCGGTCTCGCCGCCACGTCGCGCGGCGAAGAGCTCACCGTCGACGACTTCCTGGCGATCGCGCGGGGGCTGATCGCAGCGGGGGAGCACTAGGGCGTGGCGCGCTCACGCGGCTCCGGCGCGCGAGGTCGCCAGCAGGGCGCTCAGGGCGCAGGAGCAGCGGGCGGCCTCAGCGACGCGAAGCTCGCCGCGCGGACGGGCCGGTCGGCCGCCGCCTGGTACGAGATCCTCGACGCGGAAGGCGCTGTGCGACTGTCGCACGAGCAGATCGTCGACCTGCTCGTGGAGGTCTACGAGGCGCCGGAGTGGGGTGCGCGCGCCGTGGCGGTTCGGTACCAGCACGATCACGGGATCCTGCTGCCCGGTGAGCAGCCCGACGGCACCTTCGAGGTGTCGGTCAGCCGCAGCCTGCGCGGCAGCCAGCCGGCGCTCCTCGACCTCGCGATCGCGAGCGTCAACGCGGCCGTGAAGCAGGAGCCGACGGAGGTCCACCGACTCCCCGAGCGAAGCCTGGCGCGCTGGGAGCTCGACGGGGGCGACGTGCTCGAGGCCCGCGTGGGCGCACCCGCGGCGTCGGCGCCGGGGTCGCCGTGTGCGGTCAGCCTCGTCGAGTCGCGGATCCGCCTGCCCGAGCTCGTGCCGGGGGTCCGGTCGCGGCTCGAGAAGGTCGTTCGGGCGGTGGCCGCCGGGGCCTGACCGACGACCGCGCCCGGGCGCGGCGCTGATGCGTGCAAGCGGAGCGTGACCGCCGGCGCCGGACTCCAGAAGATGCCGCCCACCCCCGAAGGTGAGCGGCACGTCCTGGAGTCCGGCGCCGGCGAGGGCCTGCCTAGTGGCCGGCCGCCGTCCACTGGGCGGCGACCTGCGCGGCCGACAGCGGCGCGGCGTAGATCGACACGTCGTCGATGGAGCCGGCGAACCACTGCACGCCGGTGGTCCACGTCTTGTCGCCGCCGATCCGCCAGTAGCCGGTGTTCGTCTGCCCGCTCGTCGCGCTCGCGTCGCTGCCGACGAGCTTCCCGTCGACGTAGAACGTCGATCCGGCCGACGACGTCGTGCCGACGACGAAGTGCCAGGCTCCGTCGTTGTACTTCGCGGTCGTCGAGATCGGCTTGTTGACGCCGTTGGTCCGCACGCCGTAGGTCAGCGTGCCGTCGGCGTTCATGAACACGTGGCGGTCGTACTTGCCCGACCCGCCGGTCTGCGTATCGCCGAAGCCGACGATCTTGCCTCCTGCGGTCGTGGTCGTCTTGAACCACGCGGCGACCGAGAACGTGTTCGGCGCGGTGATCGGGCTGGTCGTCGAGGCCGTGCCCGTCGTCGTGCCGTTGAACGTCGACGCCTTGTCGCCGTCGCTGATGGCGCCGGCCGTGCCGGAGGTGACCCCGGCCTGGAGCGTCATGGGCAGCGAGCCGCGGCTGTCGGCCGCGGTCGTGCCGCTGGCCTGGTCGAGGCGCCAGTAGTCGACGGCGCCCTGCGACGCGACGGTCGCCGCGTAGCCGGTGGGCGTGGTGCCGCCACCGCCGCCGCCGCCACCGCCGCCGGCCGTGCCCGTCGTCTTGACGGTCGCGGCCACGCCGGGCTGCGTGTTGCCGAAGGGGTCGCTCGCCGCGACGCGGTAGGTGTGAGTCGTCCCGGCCGTCACGGTCGTGTCGGTCCAACTTGCGCTGGGCAGGTTCCAGAACGTGGACGCGACCTGCTTCGTCGCGATCGGGGTCGTGCTGCCGTCGCGGTAGATGCTGTAGGTGAGCGTCTGGTTGTCCTGGTCGCTGACGGTCTTCCAGTTGACCGTCACGCTGGTGTTGCCGACCGATGAGAACGTCGGCGCGGCGAGGTTCGTCGTCGGGCCCATCTTGTTCGGCGCGAAGGCGGGGAGCTCGAAGCGCACGAGGCCCTGCTGCTTCACGCCGTTGACGGTCGTGAACTCGCCGCCGTAGACAACGTAGCGGGAGTCGGCGGAGGTGGCGACGCTCCAGGGGCCCTGGCTCTCGCCGGTGAAGGTGCCGACGTTGAAGTCGGGGAACCAGTCGAGCAGCGACGGTGCCGGCTTCCCGGCCCAGTTGGTGAGGTCGGCGCTCCTGGTCAGCGTCTGGGTCGCGACCTTCGTGAACGCGATGCCCCGGTGGTACGTGAACGGGTTGGTCTGCGGAAAGCCGCCGAGCGTGGAGCACACGTGCGGGTGGCCGGCGAGGTACTCGGCGTTGTCCGTGACGGCGATCGAGTAGCTGTCGCCGTGGCAGTCCTCGAGCCAGATCAGCGTGCCGTCGGTCCAGCTGGCGTGCCACGAGCCCTCGAAGTTGCCGTCTCCGCCGTAGTCGTAGCCCGAGACGTAGAAGCCGCTGGCGTCGCTCGCGAGAGAGGTCACTCCCGAGCCGTCGCTCGCGTCACGGAGCTGCGCGTTCGCCTTCAGCGGCAGGAGCGACCCGGTCGTGCTCGTCACCATGGCGACGCCGAAGCCGGGGTTGCTCGACCCGTTGGTCGTCTGGAAGTTGCCGCCGACCACGATGCGCGATCCGTCGGGGTCCGCGGTGAGGGACGTCGCGCTGCCGCCCTCGAGGTCGGTCGTGAACGCGTTGTTCACCGCGCCCGTCGTGGCGTTGACCGACGCCACGTGGTTGTGCGTCGCACCGCCGACGGTCGTGAAGCCACCGCCGATGAAGAGCTGGTTGCCCGAGAGCGCCAGCGCGTTCACCACGTAGTTCGGGGTCGCGGTGAAGGTGGTGATCAGCGCGCCCGTGGTCGCATTGAACTCGGCCACGCGGTTGCGCGTCACGCCGTTGACCGTCGTGAAGCTACCCGACGCGTAGACGGTGGAGCCGTCCGCCGACGGGACGATCGCTCGCACCTGCGCATTGAGCTTCGGCGCGAAGGCGGCGTTCATCACGCCGGTCGTGAGGTTGTACGAGAAGAAGTAGGGCTGCGACACGGTGCTCGTGCCGGCGGCCGCACCCGCGGGGCGCACCTTCTGGAAGTTGCCGCCGACGAACACCGTGTTGCCCGAGACAGCCTGGACCCAGACGACGCCGTCGATCTGCGGCGCGGGCAGGGCGTCCGCCGAGACCGAGACCGGGGTCTTCGGGTCGGTCGGGTTGACCGGGGCGGTGTCGGCCTGAGCCGACGACGTGGCGACGAGAGCGCCGGCGGTGACCAGCGCACCGACCGCGGTGACTGCGAGAGTACGCCGGAGCGCACGGATGGAGATCCCCATGAATGAACTGCCTCTGTGTGATCGGCTCGGCGAAGACCGAGATGACGTGTGGGTTTCGGGCCCCAAACGCGGCGAGGTCGCGTTCGTTGTGAGAGTCCCCCTCACGGGGGACATAGTGGTGAGGATAGATCGATTTCCACCGGAGCACAGCCCCCCGGAAGAAAAATCTTCGGGTCAGCCGCCGACGGTCACCGGAGTCTGCTGACCGATCGCCTGGTTGCCGAACGGGTCGACCGCCACGATCTCGTAGAAGTACTTCCCGGCGGCGAGCGAATTCGGCTCCGTCCACGACATCGTCGGCCGGTTCCAGACGCTGGAGTCGCCCTTCACGGAGGCGATCTGGGTGTACGTCGTGGCCTGCGGGTCGCGGCGCCAGATCTCGTAGGTCAGGGTCTTGTTGTCCGGGTCGTAGTCCGACTGCCAGGACAGCGTGGGCCGGTTGTACGAGACGGTCGAGGTCGGCATCAGATCCTGCCCCACCGCCTGCGGACCCATCTTGTTCGGGGCGATCGACGACACCGCGAAGCGCACCAGGCCCTGCTGGGCCACGCCGTTGACGGTGGTGAACTCGCCGCCGTACACGACGTACTGCGAGGTGGCGGCGACGCTCCAGGGCCCCTGCCCCTGGCCGGTGTACGTGCCGACGTTGAAGTTCGGGTACCACTGCAGGAGCGACGGGGCCGGCTGACCGGCGAAGTTCGCGTAGCCGCTCACCGGGTTCGTCGTGATCGTCTGCGTGGCCGCCTTGCTGAACGCGATGCCGCGGTAGTTCGTCGCCTTCTCGTCGACGAAGCCGCCGACGTTGCCGCAGTAGTGGGCGTGTCCGGCCACGTACTCGGCGGTGGGCGTCACCGCGACGGAGTAGGTGTCGCCGTGGCAGTCCTCCATCCAGACGAGGTTGCCGGTCTTCCAGTCGGCCCGGAAGGTGCCCTCGAGGTTGCCGCCCGAGCCGTAGGTGTAGCCGCCGCCGTAGAGGCCCGTGCTGTCGGCCGCGAGGGTGGTGATCGCGGCGTTCTTGCCGCCGTTGCGGATGACGGAGTTCATCGCCCAGGTCTGGTGCTGCCCGGTCGAGGGGTTGAGCGAGCCGATCCCGTAGCCCGGGTTGGCGACGGAGTTGAGCGCGGTGAACGCTCCGCCGACGACCACGCGCGAGTAGTCGGGCGCCACCGCGATGGCCTGCACCGTGCCGCCGGTCGCCGTCGGCGACCAGTTGCGGAGCGTCCCGGCGTTCGCGGTGAGCGCTGCGAGGTTGAAGTGCTTCTTGAGGTCGGCCGAGCTGAAGCCGCCGCCGACGAACAGAGTGTTCTTGTCACTCCGCAGCGCGAGGGCGTTGACGGTTCCGTTGATGTTTCCGCGGAAGCCGGTGAGCACGGCGCCGGTCTGCGCGTTCAGCTCGGCGATGTGGTTCGCCGTGCGCCCGCCGACCTGCGTGAACGAGCCTCCGAGCCACAGGTGCTGGCCGGTGCTGTCGACCGCGATGGCCCGGATGGCGCCGTTCACCTGGGGCGCGAAGCCGGCGTTCAGCACGCCGGTCGTGAGGTTGTACGAGAGCACGTTGAAGCGCGGGACGGTGCCGGCGCCTCCGAGGGCGACGCCCGCGGGGCGCGCGGTCGTGAAGGAGCCGGCGGCCCAGACCGTGTTGCCGGCGATCGCCTGAGTCCAGACGACGCCGTCGATCTGCGGCGCAGGGAGGGCGTCGGCCGAGACCGTGGTCGGTGTCGACGGGGAGCCCGGGTCGCTGGGAGCGGTGTCGGCATTCACCGGTCCGGCGAGGGCGGTGGTGAGGGCGGTCGCCAGAGCCGCCGTGACGACGGCGACGATCGCGAGTCGGCGTCGGCCGACGCGATTCGGGCGCGGGTAGGTCTTCGGGTTCATGCGTGGTCGCCGGAGCGATGCCTCTTCGGGTAGAGACGCGCGATGGGTGGTCGCGCGCGACGGTGGGTTTCGGGCCCCGGACGTCGCGGCCTGTGGGATGCAGGCTCGTGTTCCGTTGATTCGACACTAGGTGAACAGTCCTCAGTGCGAAAGGGGTTCGCACCGGAATGTCCCCCCAAATGGGGGTCCTTCGTATGGGGGACACCGCGGTGAGCCCCGTTGCGCGACAGGCGTCGCGCCGCCTAGAAGTCGAAGAGGTTGCCCCGGAGGCCGCCTCCGCCGAACTCGGTGCGCAGGATCCCGCGCCGTCGCAGCTCGGGAACGAGCCGGTCGAGCACGCGATGCACCGTCGCCGGGTGCAGGTCGCCATTGAAGATGAAGCCGTCGTTTCCTGCGTCGTCGCCGAGCGCCTCGATGAAGTCGGCGACCTGGCGGACGGTGCCGACGGTGCCGGTGCCGTCGGCGATGCGGCCCTTGCGGTACTTCGCGGTGAACAGCTCGCGCAGCGGCGTCGACGGGTCGTGCTTGCCGACGAGACCGCCGATCGATCCGGCGGAGACGTGCTGGCCGAAGACGGTGAGGTCGAGCGGACTGTCGAGATCCTGCCCGGTCAGGTCGGTCTCGGTGATGATCGACTGCCGCTCGATGACCTCGTGCAGGTCGGAGTCGGACGGATGCGCCGACGCCCTCACCAGGCGGTCGGCCTCCTCGTCGCTCGGCACGATCTCGGGGGTGAAGACGAACAGGATCCGGATGCTCTCGGGGTCGCGCCCCTCGGCCCGCGCCGCCGCGTGGATCTTCTCGCGGTACGCCCGCACGCTGTCGGCGTCGAGGGGCGCCAGGGCGAGCTGCACGTCGCTGTTGTGGCCGGCGAACTGCAGGCCGCGGCCCGAGCCGCCGGGGGACACGATCACCGGGTCGCCGTCGCCTGCTCCTGCTGCGGGTGCTCCTGCCGCCGTGTCGGCCTGTCGGTCGAACGGCAGGGCGTTCAGGGGCCCGTCGAGCGAGAAGTAGTCGCCCCGGTGCTCGAACGCGTCGAGTTTCGTGCCGTCGGCGTACCGCCACGTCTCGGTGTCCTCGACGATCGCGCCGTCGGCCCAGCTGTGCCAGAGGCGGCGGACGACGTGCATCCACTCCTCGGCGCGGTCGTACGCCTGGTCGTGGGCGAGCTCGGGGATGCCGAAGTGGCGGCTGCCCTTGACGTCGGTGACGACATTGAGGCCGACGCGGTAGTCGCTCAGGTGCTGCAGCGTCGCGAACTGCCGGGCGGCGAGGTAGGGCGGGTAGACGCCCGCGTTGATCGTCGGCGCCACCCCGAGGTGCTCGGTGGCCGCGAAGAGATAGGGGGTCAGGAGCAGCGGATCGAGCTTCGGGGCGCCGAGTGCGCTCCGCACGCGGAGGTCGAGCTGCTCACGCGGCCCGGGGGAGAGGCTGTCCTCGATGATGAGGAGGTCGAGGCCGGCCTGCTCGAGCTCTTTCGCGGACTGCTGGTAGAGCTGCGGGCGGTCCCACCGGTGGCCCCACAGGTAGTCGTCGCGCAGCCAGCCCTGCGGGCCGAAGCCGCGGCCGAAGAACCATCCGAAGTGCTGTGCGCGTGGAGCCATGCGGACAGTCTGCCGCGTCGAGGCGCGGCGCGTGGTCGGGTCGTAACCGGGCGTCGCTCGCGTGGTGCGTCTGCGCGCGTCGTTCCGGCGTGTCCGCGGCTGGCCGGCCTGCGCGCCGCTCCTAGGCGGGGCGCGTGGGCCGGAACTCTGCGGTCAGCAGGACTCGAACAGGTCCATGTCGTTGTCGAGCGACGGGTAGCCGCCGATCAACTCGACGAGAGAGTTCGAACGAGCATCGATCTGTTCGGCCAGGTGATCCGGTACGCAGCTGGTCGGGACGATCGCCAGAGGGGCATGCATGACGGCAGCGAGCTGGTCGCTGGACAGAGCGTCGGGCCAGTTCGCCCCCGACGCCATGACTTCGTCATGGAGAGGGGCCGTGAAGGCGGCATCGTTCACGAGCTCAGATGTCGCGTAGCGATCGGATCCGGCGATGCGGGTCGTCGAGGCTATGGACGCCAAGGAAGACTCGACGCCGGTGGAGATCGATGTGGTGCCGCCGACGACGTTGATCGACTTGACCCCCGCTCGGCGTAGGAACGCCGTCGTCGCAGAGTCGAGTGATGACGTTGAGCCGTTCACGAGCAGCAGAGGTTCGTCGTCGTGACTCGCCGCCGAGACGGTCGACAGCGCATCCGGGAAGTCCGTACCCGTCGCGACCCACACGTGCGTGAACTTCGAGCCGAACGACGACGAGATGAGCGCTCGGTTCGTCGCGTAACGATCCGTGCCGGCGGTTCTCACGACGGGGATTCGATAGTGCGTGAGGGCCTTCGCCTGCTCGATGATCCGGTCGGGGAGCGACGCGGTGCTCCCCACGACAACGATTTTGTTGATCGGATGGTGCTTCACGAAGTACGTCACCCACGGCGAGAGACCGGACGGCGGGGTGAGGAGCAGCGCGGCATTCTGATGCGATGCGGCAGGCCCGGCGCCCAGAGCGTCGGGATACTCCTGACCACTCACGAGATAGAGGGTTCGAGCACGCGCGGCGGATGTGTGCGACACCGTCGCGGCCGCGACGGATTCGGCCGTCTCGTAGCGGTCATCCCCGAAATGCCTGAGGGTCGTCACGACGCGGCCCGTCGCGTCGAGGTCGACGTGCGTGATCTCTTTGATGCCCGGAATAGGCGTCACGAAAAAGAAGTCGCGGTCGTTCGGCAGGACGAGATTGACGTTGCGAGCGTCGCCTCCACCGATTGCGGCAGTGCGAACGATCTTGCCAGTGTGAGCGTCGATCTCGTTGGCGAGGAAGGCCTGCCACATGGTCTCGCGTCCATCGACGATCGTGGGTGGCTGGAAGGAGTAAGCGAGGATGTGTGACGAGCCGGGGATCATCGTGGCCGGGTAGCTGTTGCCGTTGTACGGAATCGTCATCGTCTTGAGCGTCGTGACATCGATCAGCAGGTTCGAATCCGAACTTCCCGCCACCACCGTGCTTCCATCCCCGGTGAGCTGGAGTGTGTCATCGAACGTGTCGCCGGTATCCAACGACGCCTCGATGGTCAGCGATGCCGTGTCTACGACATCGACGGGTCCGGTGCTGTTGGCGATGAAGAGCTTCGAACCGTCGAGGGAGACGACGGCGGCGCGACTGTACATCCCATCCAGAACGAGGAGCGGCGCTGCGGCTCCCGAGGCGGTGTCGACTTCCACGACTCCACCTTTTGACCCACCCTGGTGATCGATCGCGGGGAGGACCTGCGCCGACGTGACGAAGTACTTGGACCCATCGGGCGTGATGGTGTCGGCGACGATCGTCACGAGCCCCTTGAGGACCGTGGTCGGCCCTAGGGTTCCGGCGTGAGGATGTACCACGATCGCCGATGCAGTGGACGTGACGCTGTCCCCTGACGTCTCGGTCGTGGCGACCGCCGTCGAACCGTCCGGCGTCACGGCGAAGTTCTTGGGAACGAATCCCGTGGGGAATGAGGTGGCGGTCGTTTCTCCTGTCGACGGTGAGATCTCCAAGAACGAGTATGGAGCCGTGCTGCCGGCGGCGGGTTGAGCCAGGGCGTCGAGCATCCCTGTATTGGTGAGCGTCATGAAACCGACGCGACCGGGAAGCGTGATCTCCCTGATGACGTGCTCGGTTTGAGGACTGATCACCATCATCACGTTCGTTCCCGTGGCCGCGTAGATCTCCGACCCGTCGCTCGCCGCGACGATGTGAATCGGCGGGAGCGGCAGGCTGTAGGTCGTCCCTTGGCCTGGATAGTGATCAACGGTGTCGGTAGGCGCGGCGGAGGCGGGCGCGGCACCGAGCGTCGCGACACCGGCCACGAGCAGCAGTGCCGCGGCTCCTGCGGCCAGGAGGCGGGTGGGGCGACGGCGGAGCGGACTCATTCTGGTTCCTTGGGCGCGACGGGACATCAGCAGGCGGCGAAGTTGCCGACTTCGGCGTTGAGAGAAGGGAGTCCACCGAGGAGGTCGACGTCGTGCCCGGGACTTGCGGCGACCTGCTCGGCCAGAGGATCCGGCACGCAGGTGGGCTTCACCAGTGCCATCGGGGCGCCCAGAGAGGCCGCGAACTGATTGCCGCCGAGTGCATCCGGCCAGTTCGCGCCCGAGGTGAGCACGACGCGAGAGCGCGACGTTCCGAACGCCGAGTCGAGAACGGCCTGCGACGTCGCGTAGCGGTCTTGTCCGGCAACACGAGTCGTGGGAGCGAGGGCCTGGAGGCCGTTCATCACGCCGGCCGTCACGGACGATTCCGCTCCGACGACAGTGATCGAGCTCACGCCCTCGCCTTTCAGAAAGGCCGCAGTCGACGCGTCGAGGGTCGTTCGTGAGCCGTCGACGAGGAGGAGTGGCTCGTTCTCGTGGCTCGCCGCCGACACCGTGGCCAGAGCGTCAGGGAAGTCGCGGCCGGTAGCGATCCAGACGTGCGACAGCCTGGAGCCGAAGGCATTTCGGATCAGTGCCCGAGACGTGGCGTATCGGTCGGCACCCGCGATGCGAACCACTGGGATCTTGCCGTGCGTGACGGACCTGACCTGCGCCTGGACCTTCGCGGAGATCGATGCCGTGCTGCCGACGATCACCACCTTCTTCACGGGTCGATAAGTCAGGTACGACTTGTCGACCTGGGGCAGGCTGGTCGGCGTCGTCAGCAGGAGACGCGCGTCAGTGTGCGTGACGGCCGGCCCCGCGCTCAACGAGTCCGGGTACTCCTCGCCGCTGGTGAGGTACAGCACGCCCGAGTTCGTCGACTTCGACGCGTCGGCCACCATCGAGGTCGTGACGTACCGATCCGATCCTTCAATACGGTCAACGTTGACCGAACTGAGGAACGCGGCCAGGTCGAGGTGAGCGAGGGCGCCCGGTGCTCCGTCGAGCGATGCACTGGGAGAGAAGAGGTCGTGATCGCCGGGGAGAGCGATGGTGCTGCCGAAGTCGAGGCCGGAGGAGTACGCCCGACGGGTCGAAGAGGCCACGCCATTCGTCGTGAACTCGTCGCCGTCGATGTAGACGTCGTCGGAGCCGGGCACCACGACCGGAGCGTTCTCCGCGTCACCCCACGTGACGAGGTGCGTGTCGAGCGTCGTGGGATCGATGAAAGCCGTGTGGGTATCGGTCGTCGCCAGGACTGTCGATCCGTCACCCGCCAGGACCACTCCGCCGGACGGCGGATAGGTCTCTTGTCCCGATCCGAGGTTTCTCTCGCCGAGGTAGAAACCCGGGACGTCGATGGTCGAGACGATCGATGAGGTCGCCGTGTCGATGACGAGGACTGGCGCAATGTCAGTGCCTTCCCCTGCAGCGCGGCCGAAGGAGGCGAAGAAGCGGCTCCCGTCAGGGGAGGCCAGGGCGCCGGTCGGAGACGACGCGGTTCCGGAATCGAGCGTCGCCAGGACGGATCCGCTCGCCGCGTCGACGAGTGCGATTCCTCCGTGCCCCCTTGGCTTCGTCGCGTCGATTTCGGTCACGGTCATGTACTCGGAGCCGTCGGGCGTAATGGCGACCTCCCAGGGTCGAACGAGGTTGGGTAACGTCGTGACGGCCCCGAGGGTTCCGGCTTGTGGATGAACGACGACGTCCTCGGAACCCGACAGCACGCCGTCCGAGTCGACCGTGTTTGCGGCCAGCACGGCCGTCGTCCCGTCGGGCGTGACGGTCCACGCCCACGGGAGGAAACCGGAGGGCAGCGGCGTGGCCACCCAGCTGCCCGTCTGTGGGTCGATGTCGTACAGCGATTCGGGTGACGACGATGCGTCTGAATTCAGCGCGATCGAGTCGATGTCTCCCGCCGACGTCACGACGATGTTCGTGACTGGGGCTGGAAGCACGATGGTGCGCTTCACCGTCACTGTGACGGGGTCGATGACCAGGATCGTTGGGCTGTTCGTCGCCGCGTAGATGGCGGTCCCGTCGGGCGAGGCGGCGAGCTGAGTCGGTTTGATCGGCAGATCGTGATGCGAGGCTTGCCCCGAGATGACCGTCGTGGCGGAGGCGGGGGCGGCACCGAGCGCCGTGACGCCGGCCACGAGCAGCAGTGCCGCGGCTCCTGCGGTCAGGAGGCGGGTGGGACGACGACGGATCGTATTCATCTGGATTCCTTGGGACGCACGAGGTCTCAGCACGCGGCGAAGTTCGCGATCTCGGTGGACAGCGACGGGGTGCCGCCCAGGAGGTGCACATTCACGCCGGGATGCGCGGAAAGCTGCTCGGCGAAGTCGTCCGGGAGACAGGTCGGCGGCACGAGCTCCATGGGGGAGTGCAGCGGTGCGGCGAGCTGGTCACCGGCGAGCGCGTCTGCCCAACCCTCTCCGGTCGTCAGGACGGCGGTCGCCGTCGTCGCCCGAGGGAACACCGAGTCGTTCCCAGCCTTGGACGTCTCGTAGCGATCCGAGCCCGAGATCCGTGCGACGGGTGCGATGGACGCTAGACCCTGTGCGACGCCGGTGCTGACCGAGGACTCCGATCCGACCACCGTGATGGACGTGACTCCCTCGTGACGGAGGTAGGCGGCGGTGGTCGAGTCGAGCGTCGACCGGGATCCGTCGACCAAGATCAGCGGCTCGTTCTTGAAGCTCGCCGCCGACACCGTCGCCAGCGCATCCGGGAAGTCGCGGCCGGTGGCGATCCAGACGTGCTTCAGCCTCGACCCGAAGAAGTCCGTCACCAGCGCGCGCGATGTCGCATAGCGGTCGGCACCTGCCACACGCTCCACGGGGATGTGCCCGTGGGTCAGGGTCTTCGCCTCGTCGGCGACGTGTTGGGAGATCGACGCCGTGCTGCCGACTATCACGATCTTGTGGGGGATGAAGTGGGTGATGTAGCTGATGACGGCATTCGGGAGCGTGGTCTTGGTCGTCAAGAGGACTTGTCCTCCCTCGTGCGAGGCGACCGGCCCCGCGCTCAGGGCGTCCGGGTACTCCTCGCCGCTGACGAGGAAGAGAGTCGAGGTGCGTCGGGAGTTGGCATCGAGAGCCGCGTACTCGGCGACGTCGACAGCGGTCGTGTAGCGGTCGGGCCCCGCGTGACGTGACACGGCCACCTGGCTGTAGCCCTCATTGAGGTCGAGGTGGTCGATGTCGCCCTGTCCGGAGGTCGCAGAAGGACCGGGGAAGTACAGGTCGTGGTCGCCCACGATCACGGCCTCGTCGGCGAGGAAGCCGTCGGCCCCCGGGTGGTACATGCTGACGGTCTTTCCCGCGGCGGCGTCCTCCACCTCACCGAAAGAGCTCCAGTCGACGGCGTACGGGTCGGGGTCGTTTATGCGCGGAGGGTTGCCGAAGTAGACCTTGGAGCTTCCCGGAATCGGGACGACGCCCTCGGCGATTCCGCCGATGGTCGACGTGGCCAGGGTCGTCGGGTCGATCGAGGTGACGTCGTAGCCGCCGCTGGCGATGATCCGACTGCCGTCGCCGGTCTCCTGGAGGACGTCCTCCTGAGTGTCCCGGAGCGTGATCGTCGACACGGGCCTGAGGCCAGGGGCAGTGAAGACACCCACTTCCGACAGATTGTTCGACTCGTTCAGGCTCGACACGAACACCCGGGAGCCGTCGGGGGAGACGAGCACGTTGCTCGGGACGATTCCTGAGAGGGCGGCCGTCGCGGTGACCGCTCCCGACGTCGAGTCCATGGCCAGAAGGGCCGAATCGCCGGACGCCTCTCCCGGCATGAAGCGCGCCGCGCCGTACAGGGTCGAGCCATCCACTGAAAGCGTCATTCCGTTCGGGTTGACGGCGGCAGACACGGACCTCGTCGTGATGACCGCTCCTGACGCCGGGTGCAGAATCGTGACCTCGAACGTGTACGCCTTCGTGGTCGCATCTTCTGAGAGCGTGGCGGCTGCCGCCGTCGAGCCATCAGGGGTGACGGCCAGCCCATTGTGTGCGGCGCCGGTCGGCAGCGCGGTCGTCGTCGAGACGCCCGTCGACGGGTCGACGTCGACGACGGTCTCCGGGTCTGCCGCGGTCCCGGAACCCGCGAGACCCACCAGGTGCCCCGTCGAGGTGAGGCGGAGCGTGGACACCACGTCGGGAAGGGTGATCGTGCGTATCACTTCAATCGTCTTCGGATCGATCACCAGAAGTCGGGTCGTTCCCGTCGGAGCGTAGATCACCGAGCCGTCGTGCGACGCGAGCAGCTGCGTCGGCTCGATCGGCAGGGCGTGGCGCGACGCGGTCGGGTACGTCGTCGACGTCTCGGCCGACGAGGTCGGCGCGGCGGGGGCGGGCGCGGCGGAGGCGGGGGCGGCACCGAGCGCGGTGACACCGGCCACGAGCAGCAGTGCCGCGGCTCCTGCGGCCACGGCCGGGTGAGCTCGACGAGTCTTCCGCGCGCGACGACGACCTGCGATCGGCTGTGATTCCCCCATGAGCAGAAATCTATGCGCAGAGTGCACGTTTCCGCGAGAGAGCCCGCGACCCCCGATGGGGGGTAGACAGTATGCGTCGGCGTGGCTCGATTTTGGGCCGTATGGCCCGAATTTGGGCCACATGGCCCGATAGTGAGCCGGTATGTCATACTTGATTCATGGAATTGTCGCGGTTGGGCGCCGACCTCATCGGCCCCTTGGAGTCGGTGATCCTCGACGTGCTCTCGCGCAGCAGCGGTCTGTCGTCGGGGCGGCAGATCGAGCGCGTCGGTGAGATCACGTCACACGCGGGCGCTCAGCGAGCGCTGCAACGACTCGAAGACATCGGGCTCGTGGTCGCGGTCATCTCACCCTCGGCCTACGCCTACTCCGTCAACCGCGAGCACGTGTTCTGGCCGGCGATCGAGGTGATCCTGGGGGCCACCCGGCGCATCGAGAGCGAGATCGTCAGGGTGGTGCGCGAGAAAGCAGGCGACGAGACCTCGGTCGCCGTCTTCGGCTCCTACGCGCGGGGCGAGGCGATCGTGACGAGCGACATCGATCTTCTCGTGGTTTTTCCCGACGATCTCGACGTCGATGCGTACGAGGCCACGATCGGCGAGCTCCACGACGTCATCGAACCGCTCACCGGCAATCTCGTGCAGGTGTTCGATGTCTCGAGGTCGACCCTTCTCGCGATGACGTCGGCGGGCGATTCACTCGTGGCTTCTCTTCGTCGCGATGCGCGCCTTCTGACCGGGCCGTCGATTCGTCCCCTCCTTCGCGAGGCGGCGGCATGAAGCGAGTACGCACGAGCGCTCTGCCGACTGCGGGTGTCGAGGTGCGGAGTGAGCATGCGCGCGCCTTCCTGGCGGTCGCGCAACTCGTCGTCGAATTCGGTGACGACGCCGACATCGGTCCGATCGGAAATGTCGTCGGCTCCCTCTCCGTGCTCTCGGGCATCGCCGCGTGCGACGCCATCTGTGGTGCTGTCCTCGGCGAACGCGCCTCCGGCGACAGTCACGGAGAGGCGGTGGACCTGCTCTCTCGTGCGTGCCCTGGGCGGCCTGATCTGGCGTCGCGCTTGCGGCAGCTCATCGAGGCGAAGACGAATACGCAGTACAGCCCGTTCAACGTCACGGAGGCCAAAGCCGCGGTCCTGTTGCGTGCCGCAGATCGCCTTGTGGCAGGCATGGAGGAAGAACTGGGCGCAAGGCGACGACACGGCGCCGCGACGTAGCGAACCGCAACACGCACGCCACACCCGGCACACGTGCCTAGGCTTGCCCGCGTGACCGATCAGCCCAGCAGCCAGCCGACGCCCCGCGTCTACGTGATCCACGAGAACCCCGAGTGGTTTCCGCCCCTCCAGCGCGCCTTCGACGCGGAGGGCGTGCCGGTCGAGGAGATCCTGCTGACCGACGGCGCGATCGACCTCACCGCCGAGCCTGCGCCCGGCATCTACTGGTCGCGCATGTCGGCCAGCGCCCACACGCGCGGCAACGAGCACTCGAAGGAGTACACGCGCGCCGTCCTGTCGTGGCTCGAGGCCTCCGGGCGCCGCACGGTCGGCGGGCGCGGCGTCATCGACCTCGAGGTGAGCAAGGTGCAGCAGCACGTCGCCCTCCAGAAGGCCGGCTTCGACGTGCCTCGCACGAGCGCGGTGTTCGGCACGCGCGACCTCGTGGCGACGGCACGGAGCTTCGGCGCCCCGTTCATCTCGAAGCACAACCAGGGCGGCAAGGGCCTCGGCGTGCGCCGCTGGGACTCCGTCGACGAGTTCGCCGCGTGGGTCGACGGGCCCGACTTCGAGTCGTCTCCCGACGGCATCACCCTGCTGCAGGAGCTCCTGATCGCCGAGCAGCCCTTCGTCACGAGGGCCGAGTTCGTCGGCGGGCGCTTCGTCTACGCGGTCCGCGTCGACACGTCCGGCGGAGCGTTCGAGTTCTGCCCGGCCGACGCCTGCGCTCTGCCCGGCCAGGGTCCGCTCTTCCAGCTGCGCGGCGAGACCCGCGACGGGAAGCCGATCGCCGAGCACGATCTGATCCTGCGCCTCCCCGCCTTCCTCGCCGAGAACGGCATCGAGATCGCCGGGGTCGAGTTCTCCGAGACCGTCGACGGTCGCGCCGTGATCTACGACATCAACACGAACACGAACTACAACCCCGACGTCGAGGCCGCCTCGAGCGTGTCGGGCCCGCGCAGCATCGCCCGATTCCTCGGCGATCTGCTCGAGGCCGAATACGGCCCGATCGCGCAGAGCACGGGGGCGCAGGAGCCGAAGGAACCGGTGCACGCATGAGATTCGGCTTCTGGACCCCGATCTTCGGCGGCTGGCTCCGCAACGTCGACGACGAGCAGATGCCCGTCAGCTGGGACTACATCAGGGAGGTCGTGACCACCGCCGAGCGTGTCGGCTTCGATCTCACGCTGATCCCCGAGCTCAACCTCAACGACATCAAGGGCACGGCCGCGCCGTCGCTCGAGGCCTGGGCGCTCACCGCGTCGATCGCCGCCGTCACGTCGAAGCTCGAGCTCATGGCCGCGGTGCGCCCCGGCTACCACCTGCCCGCCGTCACTGCGAAGCAGGCGGCGACCATCGACGAGGTGTCGGGCGGCCGCTTCACCCTCAACGTCGTCAGCGCGTGGTGGGAGGAGGAGTCGCGGCAGTACGGCGGCATCTTCTCGGAGCACGACGACCGGTACGCGCGCACCGAGGAGTTCGTCGCGATCCTGAAGGGCCTCTGGAACGAGACGCCGTTCGACTTCGACGGCTCGTACTACTCGGTGCGCAACTCGCACCTCGAGCCGAAGCCGCGCGTGCAGCCCCGCATCTACGCCGGCGGCGAGAGCCCGGCTGGCAAGGCCGCCATCGTCTCGTTCGCCGACGCCTACCTCACGCACGGCGGCACGGTCGACGAGCTGCGCGCGAAGATCGACGGCATGCGGTCGCAGCGCGCGTCCGCCGGCAGAGCGCCCTTCGAGGCGTTCGGCATGGCCGCCTACGCGATCGTGCGCGACACAGAGGCCGAGGCCCAGGCCGAGCTCGACCGCATCACCGACGTCAGCCACGGCGCCGCGTACGAGTCGTACCAGGACTTCATCCGCCAGTCGCACCTCGAGCACGAGCCCGACCTGCGCGACTACTCGGTGTCGAACCGCGGCCTGCGCCCCGGCTTCATCGGCACGCCGCGCCAGGTCGCCGACCGGATCCTCGAGTTCGAGGCGGCCGGCGTCGACACCCTCCTGCTGCAGTTCTCGCCGCAGGTGTCCGAGATGGAGCGCTTCGCCCGCGACGTCATCCCGCTGGTCCGCGCGGGCCGGCACGACGCCGACGAGGCGTTCGAGGGCGCAGGAGCAGCGGCACCGCCGACGCCGACACGGGAGCCTCTCTCCGCCGGGTAAGTTGGTTCCCATGACGTCCGTGGGGAGCCCGACCGTGGTCCACACGCGCGCCCCCGGCAAGATCAACGTCTTCCTCGCCGTCGGCGACCTGCAGGACGACGGCTACCACGAGCTCGCGACCGCCTACCAGGCGGTGTCGCTCTACGAGGACGTCCGGGCCCACGCCGCGAACGACTTCACCGTCCGCTTCACCTCGTCGCAGGCGGGGATCGACCTCTCCGGCGTCCCCACCGACGATTCGAACCTCGCGATCAAGGCCGCCCGGCTGCTCGCCGAGACCACCGGGTACGACGGCGGCGTCAGCCTCTCCATCGACAAGAACGTCCCGGTCGCCGGCGGCATGGGCGGGGGGAGCGCGGACGCCGCGGCGACCCTGCTCGCCTGCGACATCCTGTGGAACACGGGCCTCAGCCGCGACGAGCTCCTGCGCCTCGGGGCGAAGCTCGGGGCGGACGTGCCGTTCGCGCTCATGGGCGGCACGGCCGTCGGCACCGGTCGCGGCGACGAGCTGAGCCCGGCGCTCGCGCAGGGCACGTTCCAGTGGGTGCTCGCCCTCGCCGACTACGGACTCTCGACGCCCGAGGTGTACTCCGAGCTCGACCAGCACCGGCTTCGGCACCAGGGCGAGATCACGACGGTCCGCCAGCCGCGGGTCGACTCCGGGGTGCTGCAGGCGCTGCGGGCCGGCGATCCTGCCCGGCTCGCCGACGTGATGTACAACGACCTGCAGGCGCCCGCGCTGCATCTCGAGCCGGGGCTCGGCGAGGTGCTCGAGCTCGGCGAGCAGAACGGGGCGCTCGCCGGCGTCGTGTCGGGCTCGGGCCCGACGGTCGCCTTCCTCGCGCCCGACCTCGACGGGGCGCTCGAACTGCAGATCGCTCTGAGCGCCGCTCGGCTCGACGTCGTGCGGGCCACCGGGCCCGTGCACGGCGCGCGCCTGATCGCCGACTGAGCGGGCGAGTCGCCGGGCCGAGCGCCGCCGGCTATTTCGCGTAGCGGACGATGTTCACGCGCGTCAGGTGCCACTGGTTGATGACGTGGTAGCCCTCGGTGGCGAGCGCCTTCGTGACACTCGGCCGGAGGTCCTGCTTGTTGCTCGTGACGAGCCAGACGTACTTCGAGCCGTCGACGCGGTCGATCGTCTTCGAGAGGGGGTACCGGGTCTCCCAGAGCTCGCCGGTCTGCGCCGCCGGCGTCTTGAGGGTCACGTCGACCATGCCGGTGAACGCCGACGGGTACGAGTAGGCGATGTTGCGGGCCGACCCGGTGGGATGACGGCGGAGGTAGCCGTACACGATGGAGTCGACGACCCCCGGGCCGTCGGCCTTGCGTTCCGCGGCCCGCTCGGTCTTGACGAGCGAGGCGACCTGGGCCCACGACGAGTCGTCCTTGGCCTCGGGCATGCGCTGCTGCACCCATGTCGGCACCGAGAGCCCGAGCGCCGCGACGAGACCGAGCGCGATGAGAGGGCGGAGCCGGAGCGAGGTCAGGCCGACGGCCATGAGGATCGCGATCGCCGGGGCGGCCTCCGTCACGTAGCGCGGCGAGTAGAGCGGGTTCGACACGATCGACACGGCGATCAGGCCGAGGGCGGGCACGAGCAGCCACGGAAGGGCGACCTGGAGCACGTTGGGCTCGTTGTACCGGGCGCCCTTCCGCACCACGGCGACGACACCGACCGCGGCGAGCGCCCAGCCGAACCAGGCGAAGCCGTCGTTGCCGGTGAACCACTGCGTCACGAGGAACGAGTTCACGGTGGCGAGGCTGGGCTTCGAGATCCACCCGATCTGGTGCGATTCGCTCGACGACAGCTTCGCCAGGGGGATCAGCAGGAGCCCGGCGATGCCCGCCGACACGAGCCAGCCGCCCATCGCTGCCTTCCACGGGGTGGTGCGCGACGCTCTGCGGCTGCGGCGAGCCCAGAGCGCGAGGGCGATGCCGTGCGCGACGACGACGAGCGCCGAGTAGAGGAAGACGGCGGTGCTCAGCAGCGCGAGCACGCCGTAGAGAGTCCACCAGCGCCGATGCCGTGCACGGTCCGCGAGCGATCGCTTGCTCGCGTGGACGAAGACGAGCGTGAGTGCCGTCGCGAGGGCGGTGGCCGTGGCGTACGACCGGCCCTCGGTGCCGGCCCAGGTGATGCGGGGCAGGAGCACGAAGAGCAGCCCGGCGACGAGCCCCGTGCGCCGGTCGGTCAGCTCGCGGGCGAGGAGCACCACGAGGGCGGCGCCGACGCCGATCGCGACGGCGCTCGGGAGGCGGAGGCTGAACGGGGAGTACCCGACCAAGGCGAACCAGGCGTGCATGAGCGCGTAGTAGACGGCGTGCACGGCGTCGACGTGGTGGATCTCGGCCCAGAGCTCGCCGTAGGTGCGTTCGGCGGACACGACCGTGGCGGACTCGTCGTACCAGACGGACGGGACCCAGGAGAAGGCGACCGAGACGACGAGGCCGAAGACGCCGGCCAGGGCGGGATCGCCCCACGGCCGTGACCGGATCCGCTGAAGGCGACGCCACGCCCGGGTGGTCCGCCGCTCTACAGTGGGGAGAGCGATCGAGGTCGAGTCGAGGAGGTCGATCATCGTGACGCAGCCTCCTGGTTCGATCCTCTTCATCGGCGCAGGCGTACGTGCCTCCCCTGGTATCCAGTATGCCGTGATGGCCGGTGTCGGTTCCCTGGGAATCGTCGATGACCTCCCTGTAGACGGTGACGACGTGGCGTCCTCCCCGCTGTACCCCGAGTCGTCCCTCGGCATGCCGCGGGCGCGCGCCGCCGCCGACTGGGCGCGGTCGATCCGACCGACGATCGACGTGCACGTGCACCCCGTGCCGCTCTCCTCCGTCGACGACGTGATGCGTGTTCTGGACGTCGGCCGCTACGACACCGTCGTCGACTGCTCCGGTTCCGCCGAGACCGCCTCCCTCCTCGACAGGGCTCTCGATGGGCGCAGGATGCACCGGCTCCCGCCCGACCTCGGCATCCTGTCCGACGACCTGCCCCGCATCACGGCCGAGGCCCTCGAGGCCCGCCTGGCCGCGCGCTCGCGCGGCGACGACGGCTTCACGCTGCTCGACGTGCGAGAGCGCCCGGAGCACGACGTCGAGGCGATCGAGGGCTCGGTGCTGGCCGCCGGGTTCGGCACGACCAGCGCCGACGACCCCGGGATCGACTCGTCGCTTCCCGTGGTCGTGTACTGCTCGCGAGGACCGCGGGCCTCGATGGCGTGTCGGATCCTGCGGGCACGCGGCTTCGACGTGACGGTGCTCGACCGCGGCATGCTCGGCTGGAACCTGCGGCCGAGCGCCCTCGCGGGCGGACTCGTGGCGGGATCGGGTCGGGTTCCGCTGCCGCTCGGCGACATCGACGCAGAGGGGTTCCGGCCTAACCTGCACTCGTAGGCGGCGCCCTCGCCGTAGCCGGATCACGACGCCCGGCCGACCGCAGCGCGGATTGTCCGCTGCGGGTGGCCGGGCGTCTCCACTGATCCGGGAGTGTGTTCGGGCTGCCCGACGAAACGGTTTGGTCGAGTGACTTCTTACGAGATGCTCACGGATCCTGTGCTCGGAGGAATCTCGCGAGAGCAGCGGTCATCATTGATATATGTCGTTCACCCTCCCCGGCGCACCCGCCGCCGACGAATCCGCGGTCGGCCAGCGCAGCGTGCTCATCGTCGAGGACGACCCGATCGTCGCCGAGGTGGTCCTGTCGTACCTGCGGAAGAACGGGCACGTGGCCGGCGTCGTGACCGACGGGCTGAGCGCGGTGGCGCGGGTGCTCGACGAGCGGCCCGACCTGATCCTGCTCGACCGCATGCTGCCCGGCATCGACGGGCTGGAGGTCTGCCGTCGCGTGCGCGCCGTCACCGACGTGCCGATCATCATGCTGACGGCCCTCGGCGAAGAGCACGACCGCATCGGCGGCCTCGAGGCCGGCGCCGACGACTACCTCGTGAAGCCGTTCTCGCCCCGCGAGCTCATGCTGCGGGTCGACGCCGTGCTGCGCCGCACGTCCACCCCCTTCGAGCCGCAGGCGGTGGTGGCGGCGGGTTCGTTCCGCCTCGACACCTCGCAGCGTGAGATCTCGCAGGCCGGCCGACCGCTGGCCCTCACGGTGCGCGAGTTCGACCTCATGGCCTTCCTGATCCGCCACCCCGACCAGGTGTTCCGCCGCGAAGAGCTCCTCAAGGCCGTCTGGGGGTGGGACATCGGCGACCTCTCGACCGTGACCGTCCACATGCGGCGTCTCCGCGAGAAGATCGAGGCCGACCCGGGCGCGCCCGACCACCTGCTCACGGTGTGGGGCGTCGGCTACCGGTTCGCGCCGGGGGCGGCATGAACGGCCCGGGCGACGTCGTCCACGTGCTGGTCGAGGTGCTCTGCGCGGCGGCCATCATCGGGATCCTCGCGGTCGCGCTGCTCCGGGCCCTTCGACGCGCCTCGCTTCTGCTCCAGGTCGTCGCCGTCGCGGTCGCCTCTCTCGGCGCCCTCGTGGGCGGCATGGTCATCACCTGCCAGCAGATGTACATCTCGGCAGCCGATTTCCGCGTCTTCCTCAGCGTCGCCGCCATCGCGGGCGTGATCTCGGTCGGCCTCGCCGTGTTCCTGGGCGTCTCGCTGCTCCGCAACAGCCGCGACCTGATCGAGAAGGCGCGCAGGATCGGCGACCCCCTCGACCCGAACGCCCTCGGCGACGAACCGCTCCGCCACGCGTCGAACGAGTTCGCCGTGCTCGGCCGCGAGCTGGCCGCCTCCGACGAGCGCCTGCGCCGGTCGCGCGAGCGCGAGTCGCGCACCGAGGCCTCGCGTCGCGAGCTCGTGGCATGGATCTCGCACGACCTCCGCACCCCGCTCGCCGGCCTGCGCGCCATGGCCGAGGCGCTCGAGGACGGCGTCGCCGACGACCCGCAGCGCTATCACCGCCAGATGCTCGCGCAGGTCGACCGGCTCGGCGGGATGGTCGACGACCTCTTCCAGCTCTCGACGATCCACGCGGGCGCGCTCCGGCTGCGTCTGCAGACGCTCAGCGTGCGAGAGCTCGTCGCCGACCTGGTCGCTCAGCTCGAGCCCGTGGCCTCCGCCCGCGGCGTGCGGCTCGTCGGCCGCGACGTCGCCGACATCACCCTGGTGGCCGATCCCGACGAGCTCGCCCGGGCGATCGCGAACCTCGCGATGAACAGCATCCGGCTGTCGCCTCCGGGCGCCGAGATCGTCCTCTCAGCGGCTCCCGACAGCGACGCGTTCGTCGTGCTGTCGGTCACCGACGCCGCCGGGGGCATCCGCGAGGCCGACCTCGGCCGCGTGTTCGAGCCCGGCTGGCGCGCCACCGAGTCGCGAACGCCGGCGGAGGGGCCGGCCGCGTCGGGCGCGGGCTTCGGTCTCGCGATCGTCAAGGGCATCGTCGCCGCGCACGCGGGGCGCGTCGCCGTGCAGAACGTCGGCGACGGCTGTCGCTTCGACGTGTTCGTGCCGCGGGCGGCGCGCGCGGCCTGACGGTCGGTGGGCGCGGCCCTCAGTGGGCCGGGCGGGCGCGCCTCGAAGCGTCGCCCCGAGTGGCGCGGGCCGAGTCGGGAGCGGCGCGGTGGCTGGGCCGGCGAAGCGACGCGGGGTCGAGCTCTGCGATCCTGAGGCCTGACTCGGCGGCACGGGCGAGCATCTCGGCGGGGTAGTGGCGGCCCCGGTCGGCGAGGTCGAGGGCGACGAGGTCGCTGCGCCAGGCGGCACGTGTGCCCGTAGTGTTGCGGATCGCCGCGCGGGGGCGAGGTGCTCGGGCGGGGCCGGCGATCTCCGCCCGGCCGAGGTCGCGAAGGCGGGTCAGGAGTCGGCCGACACCCGACGTAGGCTCGCCCTTCGGGGCCACGGCCACGTCGGCGTCGCCGCGGACGACCGCCGAGACGAGTGTCTCGACCTCCTGAACGGTCGGCTGGCTCTCGGGCCCGGTCATGACGACGACGGACCCGGTGGAGGCGGCGAGCCCGGCCGAGGCCGCTGCGCCGAATCCGTGCTGGGGGACGACGACGAGAGTGGCGCCGGCCGCCCGGACGATGTCGACGAGGTGCGCGGCGGGGCTGTGCACCGCGACGATGGCGCGGTACCCCTCGGGGAGGCGCGACATGAGGCGAGCGAGATCCGCGCCGGTGGCGAGGGCGGGGATGATGACGTCGACGTCGACGGTGTCCATGGCGTGCTCCGATCCCGGTCACCCCAGCGGCGGCCGTGTCATGTCTTCGGAGCCCCGTCGCGGCCGGCTGGCCCGTCGACCCGAACTGGGGGCACGGCCGGGTCGCCTACCCTGGGAGGGTGGCACACCTCCTCGGCGCTGAAGCGCTGCACCTCGAGTTCCCGACCCGCGTCGTCTTTGAGGGCGTGACCCTCGGCATCGACGAGGGCTCGCGCATCGGGGTCGTGGGCCGCAACGGCGACGGCAAGTCGACGCTCATGTCGCTCCTCGCAGGGCGGCTCGAGCCCGACTCCGGCCGGGTGACGGTGCGTCGCGGCACGACGATGGGGGTGCTCGACCAGCGCGACATCCTGCCCCTCGACCTGATCGTGAGCGACGCCATCGTCGGCGGGCGCGACGAGCACGAGTGGGCGGGCGATCCGAAGATCCGCGACGTGATCTCGGGCCTCGTCTCGGACATCCCGTGGGCGGCGGCGATCGGCGATCTCTCGGGTGGTCAGCGGCGTCGGGTCGCGCTCGCGAAGCTCCTCGTCGGCGACTGGGACGTCCTCTTCCTCGACGAGCCCACCAACCACCTCGACGTCGAAGGCGTGGCGTGGCTGGCGGCGCACCTCAAGACCCGCTGGTCGGCGAACCAGGGGGCTCTCGTGGTCGTCACGCACGACCGGTGGTTCCTCGACGAGGTCTCGACCGACACCTGGGAGGTCCACGACGGCATCGTCGAGCCGTTCGAGGGCGGCTACGCGGCCTACGTGCTCCAGCGCGTCGAACGTGACCGCGCCGCCGCCGTGACCGAGGCGAAGCGCCAGAACCTCATGAAGAAAGAGCTCGCGTGGCTCCGTCGCGGCGCGCCGGCTCGCACCGCGAAGCCGAAGTTCCGCATCGAGGCCGCCAACGCGCTCATCGCCGACGAGCCGCCGGTGCGCAATCAGGTCGAGCTCAGCCAGATGGCCACCTCGCGGCTCGGCAAAGACGTGGTCGACGTCATCGACGCCGGCGTCTCGTACGGCGACCGCGAGGTGCTGCGCGACATCGAGTGGCGGATCGCTCCGGGCGAGCGCACCGGAGTCCTCGGCGTGAACGGCGCCGGGAAGTCGACCCTTCTCAAGCTCGTGACCGGCGACGTCCTGCCGACGACCGGCCGGGTCAAGCGCGGCAAGACGGTGAAGTTCGCAGTGCTCGACCAGCAGCTCGCCGACCTCCACGAGTTCGCCGACGATCGCGTCTCGACCGTGGTCGGCCGCTTCCGCACCTCCTACGTTGCCGGCGGCAAGGAGATGACGCCCGGCCAGCTGCTCGAGCGCCTGGGCTTCACGACGCCGCAGCTCCAGACGGCGGTGCGCGATCTGTCGGGTGGCCAGAAGCGGCGGCTGCAGCTCCTGCTGATCCTCCTCGACGAGCCCAACGTGCTGATCCTCGACGAGCCGACCAACGACCTCGACACCGACATGCTCGCAGCGATGGAGGACCTCCTCGACTCCTGGCCCGGCACCCTCCTCGTCGTCTCGCACGACCGCTACCTCCTCGAGCGCGTCACCGACCAGCAGTACGCCGTGCTCGACGGCCGCCTCCGGCACCTGCCCGGCGGCGTCGACCAGTACCTCGCGCTGCGGCGTGAGGGCGCAGGATCAGGCGAGGCCCGCACCGACCGACCCACCTCGGCCGGCTACGTCGCACCTCCCACCGCCCCGGCGCTCTCGGGCGCCGAGAAGCGCAACGCCGAGAAGGAGGTCGCGTCGCTCGACCGCCGCCTCGCGAAGAACGGCGCCGATCGCCGGGCCCTGCTCGACAGCTTCGCCGACCACGACCAGAACGACTATGAGGGCCTCGCCGCCCTGCAGCAGCAGGTCGCCGCGCTCGAGACGACGATCGAAGAGCTCGAGGCGCGATGGCTCGAGCTCAGCGAGCTGCTCGAGCAGTGACCACGCCGGCCGACGAGAACACGCGGGAGTGGCGGAGCGTCGTCACCTCGCCGGTGCTCGTGGGGGCGTCCGTGGTGCTCGGTGTCGCGACCGCGGTCGTGCTGGTCTGGTGGCTGGTGGTGGGCGGTGATCTCGACTTCGTGGTGATCCTGCTGGCACTGGTGCTCGCCACCGGGTTCGTGTCGGCCTCGGCCAGGGTCGTCGTGACGGTGGGTGCGTCCGGGCTGACCGCGGCGTCGGCGTTCTTCGGGTTCCACTGGACCAGGCTCGAACTCGACGACATCGCCGACGCGCGAGTCGACACCGTGTCTCTCGGCAGCTGGTTCGGGTGGGGCTACCGGGCGTCGCTCGGCGGCAGCGCGCTGCTGCTCGTGGGTCGGCGGGCGCTCGTCGTCGAGCTGGTCACCGGCCGCGAATTCACGATCACGCTGCCCGATCCGGAGTGGGCGCTCGCCGCGCTGCTCGCGGCCGCCGACGCCCGCGGTGACGTCGCCGGGCCGGGGTCGCTCGACCTGCCGTAGTCCGCATCTTCGCTTCCACGACGCTTAAGCGGTTCGGGAGGAAGTGTCGCCCGTTCCTGTTCCGTTCGGGAGGAAGTTCTCGGCTTTCGGGAGGAGTTGTGGCTCATCCCGCACACTCCGGAGGACAACGCCGGGCTTTCCAACGCCCCCGGAGGAACGCGCCCGCGAACACCCTCCGAAACGTAGCCCGCTCCGGGGTCAGTCGCCGAGGGTCAGCGCCAGCGAGCGGAGCAGGGCCGTGAGGGTCTCGCGATCCTGCGCCGAGAGATCACGCAGGAGCTCGGCCTCCGCCTGCACCAGATTCGCGATCGCCCGGTCGGCTGCCTCGGCCCCCGACGGCGTCATCGTCACGAGGATGCCCCGGCCGTCGCGTGGGTCGGTCCGCCGCTCGACGAGGCCGCGCTCGACGAGCCTGTCGATGCGGTTCGTCATCGTGCCGCTGGAGACGAGCGTCTGCGTCAGCAGGGCCTTGGGCGAGAGCTGGTAGGGGCGGCCTGCTCGGCGCAGGGCCGACAGGACGTCGAACTCCCACGACTCGAGGTCGCTGGCCGTGAACGCCGCGCGGCGAGCCCGGTCGAGGTGCTTCGAGAGGCGGCCCACGCGGCTGAGGACGTGCAGCGGCGCGAAGTCGAGGTCGGGCCGCTCGCGGTTCCAGGCGGCGACGATGCGGTCGACTTCGTCTTGCGCGCCCTGCCCTGACATTCGTCCATTATGTCGTGCGCGGTTCTGGGGCGGCTGTTCGCGGGCCGGGGCTGCTCTCTGTTCTCTCGAGGGCCCCAGTGGCTCGCGGCGAGGTCTGGCAGACTTGTCGGGCGCGTTCGTCGCGTCTGCCGCGCTCGTCGCGGCGGTCCGCCTTGGTGTAATGGCAGCACGACAGCCTTTGGAGCTGTTAGGTCTAGGTTCGAGTCCTGGAGGCGGAGCACTGCGAACGCCGGCCGTCAAGCCGGCAGCCGACCGCCGATCAGCCGCGTGGCCTCTTCGGCCGCGGCGACGAGGGGTTCCCCGAGTGCTGCGAGCCGTGCGGGGTCGATGCGGTAGGTGGGGCCGCTGATGCCGAGGGCGCCGAAGACGTGGCCGGTGGAGTCGAAGATCGGCGCCGAGATGCCGGTCGCGCCCTCGTCGCGTTCGTCGGATGTGGTGGCGAAGCCGAGCCGGCGGGTGTCGTCGACGACGCGACGGAGCTCGTCGGCCTCGACGATGGTCGACGGGGTGAACGCTTCGAGCGGCGCCTGCAGGATCCGTGCGAGAGCTTCGTCGTCCCAGGCGAGCAGCACCCGCCCGGCTGAGCCGGTGTGGAGGGCGAGGATCTTGCCGATGTGCATCTCGCGGCGGATCGCGTGGCGGGTCTCGGCCATCGCGACGCAGACGCGGAGATCGTGCTCGTTGCGGAAGATCGTGACGGTCTCGTCGGTCTCGTCGCGGAGGGCGGTGACGACGGGCTGGAGCACGTCGAGCTCGGCGAGGCCTCGGGTGGCGGGGGCTGCCCAGTAGGCGAGGGTGACGCCGATCCTGTAGCCGTCGCCGTCGCGGTCGAGGAACCGCTCGGCGACCATGTTCGACACCAGCCGGTTGACGGTCGAGGTCGGGAACCCGGTGGCGGTGCGGATCTCGGCGAGGGTGAGCACGGGGCGCGACAGGGTGAACGCGTCGAGGATGCCGCGGATCTTGGCGAGCACCAGGAGCGGCGAGATGCCGGGCGACAGGGGTCGCGGGGGCTCCTGGCTCATGTCGGCACCGCCTGTTCCGGGTTCTGTGGTGGGGTCGCTCATGAGACTATCCGGCGGGGATGACCCACTCGAACGCGTGCGACGTCGACCGGGCGCCCTCGGCGGCCTTCGACCGGTTGGGCTCGGCGACGTCGGCGACGAGGCCCTCGCCGAGGCGGACGAGGTCGGCGAACGTCGACGGGGTGATCCAGGCCGGTCGGAGGGCGAAGAGGAGGTCTTCGGTGGAGGTGTTGCCGCTGGCACCGGGGGCGAAGGGGCAGCCGCCGAGACCTGCGAGTGCGCCGTCGAGTGCGGCTGCTCCCGCGCCCACGGCTGCCAGCGCGTTGGCGACGCCGAGGCCCCAGGTGTCGTGGCCGTGGAAGTAGACGCGGTCGAACGCGGTGTCGTCGAGGGTGCGGGCGACGAGGGCGGCTACCTGGGTGGGGACGGCCTGCCCGATGGTGTCGCACACGGCGATGCTCGACGTGCCTGCCACGCGGGGGTCGGTGGCGATGGCGATGACCCGGTCGGGGTCGACGGCGCCGTCGAAGGGGCAGGTGAACGACGTGGCGAGGGTGAGCTGGATCCTGCCGCCGGCTGAGAGGACCTTCTCGAAGGCGTCGGGCATCGCGTCGAGGCTCTGCTCGACGGTGCGGCCGACGTTGGCGAGATTGTGGCTATCGGTGGCCGAGAAGCAGTACTCGAAGTTGCGGCCGCCGGCGTCGAGGGCGCGTTCGATGCTGCGCGGGGTCGCGGCCCAGATCCAGCTCTTGTCGAGTTCGTCGGGGGTGAGCGCCTCGATGACGTCGAGGGTGTTGGCCATCGGCGGCACCCGGTCGGGGCGGGCCATCGCGCCGATCTCGATCTCGGTGAACCCGAGCGCGAACAGGCCGCGGGCGAGGCGCACCTTCGCCTCGGTCGGCAGCAGCGACCCGGTGAGCTGGAGGCCGTCGCGGAGGGTCGCGTCGCGCAGCACGACGTCGTCAGCGCGGGGGTAGGCGAAGTCAGGCACGGACGGCTCCCTGCGTCTCGTCGAGGTACGCCTCGATCTCGTCGGCGGGGCGGTGCAGGAGCTCGGAGAGCACCTCGCGAGTGTCTTCGCCGAGGTCGGGGCCGAGCCGCCGGATGTCGCGGGGAGCATTGCCGATCTGCGGCACGATGCCGGGGAACCCGATGTCGTGGAGCGTCTCGTCGCCGATCGACACGTCGCGGCGCTGGATCATGCCGCGCGCCGCGTATTGCTCGTCGGCGGCGATGTCGGCGGCCGTGTAGATCGCGCCGGCGGGGACGCCCGCGGCGTCGAGCGCGGCGAGCACCTGGTCGACGGTGTGCGACGAGGTCCACGCGGTGATCGCGTCGTCGAGCTCGTCTCGGTGCGCCCAGCGCAGCCGGTTGTCGCCGAGGTCTCTGCGGGTCGCGAGGTCGGGGCGGCCGATGACGCCCATGAACCTCGTGTAGATGCCGTCGCCGTTCCCGGCGATCACGACCGAGCGGCCGTCCTCGCAGAGGTACGCGTTGGTCGGGGCGATGCCCTCGATCCGGCCGCCGGTGCGGGTGCGGTTCACCCCGAACGCCTCGTGATCGGGCACGAGGGACTCCATCATCGACAGCACCGACTCGCTGAGGGCGACGTCGACGGTGCGGTCGGCGAGCGGAGCGGGTGCGTCGCCGCGGCGCTCCCGGGCGACGAGGTCGTAGAGCGAGAGCACGGCGCCGAACGCGGAGTAGAGCCCGGCGATGGAGTCGGCGATCGAGATGCCCATCCGCACCGGGGCGCGGTCGGGGTCGCCGGTCAGCTCGCGCAGGCCGCCGACGGCCTCGGCGATCGCGCCGAACCCGGGCTGCGACGACTGCGGCCCGGTCTGGCCGAACGCCGAGATGCGCACGACGACGAGCCGCGGGTTCGCGGCGTCCATCACCTCGGGGGAGAGACCCCAGCGCTCCAGCGTGCCGGGGCGGAAGTTCTCGAGCACCACGTCGACCTCGGGCAGCAGGTCGAGCACCAGCTGCCGGCCGGCGTCGCTGCGGAGGTCGGCGACGACGCTGCGCTTGTTCCGGTTGATCGTGCGGTAGAGCAGCGACGTCGTGCCGCGGTGCAGACGCCAGGTGCGCAGCTCGTCGCCGGTGTGCGGGCGCTCGATCTTGATGACGTCGGCGCCGAAGTCGGCGAGAAGCCGCCCGGCCGTCGGGGCCGCGATGAAGTTGCCGAGCTCGAGCATGCGAACGCCCTCAAGAGGCTGGGTTCGTGGAGCAGTCATGAGCCCACCATATGGTCATCAGCCCACGATGTGAAGAAAAATGTGCCAGAACTCTTCCGTTCGGTGCGCCATTCGGTCTACAGTCGCAAGCGTCCACGATGTGATCCTGGTCCTACATCGTGGGCACCTGGCCGTTCATTCAAAGGAGAACCGACCATGGCCGTCACACCCGACACGCAGACGCGGCTGAGCAACTCGGTCGACGCGCAGCTCGACCGCATGCCCGTCGGTCGCGTTCACCGGAAAGTGATCGTGGCCATCGGCCTCGGGCTCTTCTTCGACATCTACGAGGTGTTCCTCTCCGGATCGATCTCGACCGCCCTCGGCGTGCAGTTCAAGATCACCGGCACGACGCTGTCGCTGCTGCTCGCCTCCGCCTTCATCGGCATGTTCGTCGGCGCCTCCGTGCTCGGCGGCCTCGCCGACCGGTTCGGCCGGCGCAAGGCGTTCCTCTTCAACCTCATCTGGTACTCCGCCTGGTCGCTGATCGCCGCGTTCTCGCCGACCGCGTGGTTCCTCATCGTCGCCAGGTTCCTCGCCGGCGTCGGCGTCGGCGCCGAATACCCCGTCGCCGACGCGTACCTCTCCGACGTGCTGCCGAAGGACAAGCGCGGCCGCCTGGCCTCCTGGGCCTACACCTGCTCGTTCATCGCCGTGCCGATCGTCGGGTTCCTCGCCCTGTGGCTGAACTCCGCGAACCCGGGCGGCATCCCCGGCTGGCGCTACATGCTCGGCCTCGGCGGCGTCGGAGCGCTCGTCGTGCTGTTCCTCCGGCGGGGCCTGCCCGAATCGCCGCGCTGGCTCGCCCGCGTCGGCCGGAACGACGAGGCCGTGGCAGCGCTCCGCGTCTTCGCGGACGGCGCCGGGGTCGCCGTCGAACCCGTCACCGGCGGCGAGGGGCAGGATCCTGCGCCCCAGACCACGCGCGCACCTCGCCTCACCCAGCAGCCCTACGCGAAGCGCATGGTCATGCTCGTCGTGTTCCACCTGTTCCAGGGCTGGGGCTACTACGGCTTCGGCACCCTGTCGTCGCTCGTGCTCGTCGCCAACGGGCAGTCGGTGACGCAGTCGCTGCTGTACACGGCGATCTCGTTCCTCGGGTACCCCGTCGGGTCGGTGCTCGCCGTGCCGCTCATGCGGTACGAGCGGAAGTACCTGCTGATCGGGTCGATCCTCGCGATGGCGCTGTTCGGAATCCTGTTCGCGACGTCGTCGCTGCCCGTGCTCATAGTGGTCTTCGGATTCCTCACCACCGCGATCAGCAACGTGTTCTCGAACGTCTACCACGTGTACCAGGCCGAGATCTTCCCGACCACTCTGCGCGCCACCGCGGTCGGGCGCACCTACTCGCTGTCACGGCTGTCGAGTGCCGCGCTGCCGTTCATCCTGCTGCCCGTGCTCACCGCGTTCGGCGCACCCGTCATGTTCTCGTTGGTCGCGTTCGTGCTGCTCATCATCACCGGCTTCGTGATCGGCATCGGGCCGAAGACCAGCTACCGCTCCGTGGTCGAGATCAACCCCGAGTGACGTCGGCCACCCGTCGTCAGCTGCGAAACACGTACACGACGATGGAGGCTTTGTCGCCCGGTCGGTGTGCGTCGCTCATCTCGGAGGATGACTCCTCCCGTCGCGGACAGCGCCGCGGTTCGACTGACCGAGGCCCTCGATGTCGTCGCCGAAGGCAACCTGACGACAGAAGGCGACAGTCGCGACGAGCTGGTCGCTCGGGGCCGCATCGTCGCGTGAGACGATGCCCTGGCGACGAAGGGGGACCCATGGGCCAGAAGTGCGACTCGTGCGGCCGCGCAATCACCGGCACGCCGGTGCGGACTCCGACGCGGACGCTCTGCGAGGAGTGCGGCGCGACGTTCCAGGGCCTGGCCGCGGGGCTGATCGCGGGCCACGACAACGTCGGGCAGGCGATCGCGACCGAGGGCTGGTACCAGCGGCTCCGGAAGCTCCGCGCCGCCAAGCGCGAGCAGCGCTAGCCGACCACGCAGCGGCCGTCGCCGCGGCGCGGCCTCGCCTCAGAGGCTGAAGTTGTAGAGCGAGGTGTCGAAGGTGTTGTAGGCCTCGTAGTCGAGCAGCTCGTAGAGGCGGGCGCGGGTCTGCATGCCGGCGACCTCGCCCCGGAGCGAGCCGGTGGACTGCAGGGCGTCGAGGCCGCGCTCGGCCGCGCCCATCGCGATCCTGAGCAGGCTGACGGGGTGGATGACGAGGTCGATGCCGACGGATTCGAGCTGCTCCCAGGTGAACAGCTCGCTCTTGCCGAACTCGGTCATGTTGGCCAGGATCGGCACGTCGACGGCCCTCCGGATCGCCGCGAACTCGTCGAGGGTGGCCATCGCCTCGGGGAAGACCGCGTCGGCTCCTGCATCGACCAGCTGCTTCGCGCGATCGGCCGCGGCGGCGAGCCCGTCGATGGCGCGGACGTCGGTGCGGGCCATGATCACGAGGTTCGGGTCCCGGCGGGCGTCGACGGCGGCGCGGATCCGCTTGATCGCGGTGTCGGCGTCGACGACCGACTTGCCGTCGAGGTGGCCGCAGCGCTTCGGGTTGACCTGGTCCTCGATGTGGAGGCCGGCGACTCCTGCGTCTTCCAGGGTCTGCACGGTGCGGGCGACGTTCATCGGCTCGCCGAAGCCGGTGTCGGCGTCGACGAGGGTCGGCAGGTCCGTGATCCGCGAGATCTGCTGAGCGCGCCCGGCGACCTCGGTGAGGGTGGTGAGGCCGATGTCGGGCAGGCCCAGGTCGGCGGCGATGACGGCGCCCGAGATGTAGACGCCGTCGAAGCCCTTCTCCTGGATCAGGCGGGCCGACAGGGGGTTGAAGGCGCCGGGCATCCGCAGCATGCGGGGGCCGGCGAGGGCCTCACGGAAGGCGGCGCGCTTGGCGGCGGGGGCGACGGTCGAGTACAGCATCAGAAGAGTCCTTCCGGGGCGACCGGCAGCACGCCGGGCTTCGCCGTGATGGTGAGGCCGCCGAGCTCGTCGGCGGTGAGCTGCGGCAGGCGCGAGGCCACGTCGAGGAACCTCTCGATCTCGACGGCATCGAGCGCAGGAGCCGCCAACCGCCGGAACTTCGCGACGTAGTCGGGGCGCGTGAACGGCCTGGCCCCCAGGGGGTGCGCGTCGGCGACGGCGATCTCGTCCACGACCCGCGACCCGTCGACGAGGTCGATCTCGACGCGGCCGCCGAACGCCTTCTCGGCGGGGTCGAGCGAGTGGTAGCGGCGGGTCCACTCCGGGTCTTCGGCCGTGGTCACCTTCTTCCACAGCTCGACGGTGTCGGCCCGGCCCGCGCGCTCGGGGGCGTAGGAGGCCTCGTGGTCCCAGGCGCCGTCCTGCAGGGCGACGGTGAAGATGTAGGGGATCGAGTGGTCGAGCGTCTCGCGCGACGCTTCGGGGTCGTACTTCTGCGGGTCGTTCGCCCCCGAGCCGATCACGTAGTGCGTGTGGTGCGAGGTGTGCAGCACCACGCGGTCGACGGCCGCAGGATCGCGAAGCTCCGGCCGCGAGGCGCCGAGGCGCCGGGCGAGGTCGATCCAGGCCTGCGCCTGGTACTCGGCCGAGTGCTCCTTGGTGAAGCTGTCGAGGATCGCCCGCTTCGACTCGCCCCGGCCGGGCAGCGGCACCTCGTAGCGGGCGTCGGGGCCATCGAGCAGCCAGGCGATCACGCCGTCCTCGCCCTCATAGATCGGCGTCGGGCTGGTCTGCCCGCGCATCGCCCGGTCGATCGCCTCGACGGCGACCTTCCCGGCGAGGGCTGGGGCGAACGCCTTCCACGACGAGATCTCGCCCTTGCGGGACTGCCTCGTCGCGGTCGTCGTGTGCAGCGCCTGCCCGATGGCCTGGAAGATCGTCTCCGGTGTGAGGCCGAGCATCGCTCCGATGCCGGCGGCCGCGCTGGGCCCGAGGTGCGCGACGTGGTCGATCTTGTGCGCGTGCAGGCTGATCGCCTTCGCGAGGTCGATCTGGATCTCGTAGCCGGTGGCGATGCCGCGGACCAGCGCCTCGCCCGTCGCGCCGACGTGCTGCGCTGCGGCCAGGATCGGCGGGATGTTGTCTCCGGGGTGAGAGTATTCGGCCGCGAGGAACGTGTCGTGGTAGTCGAGCTCGCGCACCGCGACGCCGTTCGCCCACGCGGCCCACTCGGGGCTCACGCGGGCGGGCTCGGGGAGGCCGACGACGGTGGAGCCGCGGCGGGTGCCTGCTCCTGCGCACTCGTTCTCTCGAGTGCGCGGCACGAAGGGGTGCGCCTCGGCCTGGCCCCGCGCGGCGACCGCGCTGGCCCGGGTGAGCGACGCCGCGGCGACGGCGGCGTTGTCGATGACGCGGTTGATCACCATCTCGGTGACGTCGGCGTCGACGGCGACCGGGTCGGCGGCCAGCTCGGCGAGGCGCCAGGCCAGCTGCTCGGTACGGGGGAGAGCGTCGCTGCTCGGGTGGACTCGGACTTCGTGGAGGTTCATGGTCGGCCGTTCGTCGGAAGGAGAGGAGTGGGGGCGGAAGACAGGGACGACAGGATCCAGCGGAGGCTGGCCGCGAGGTGCACGCTCGTCGCGTCGGCGGCGAGCGCCGCATCGCCGTCGACGATCGCGTCGACGATCAGGAGGTGCTCTTTCGCGGCGTCGAGGAGCCGCCGCGGGTCGTCGTGCGAGAGGCGGCGGACGCGGGCGGCGTGAGTGCGGACGCCGGCGAGCGCCGAGCGGAGGTACGCGTTGCTCACGGCCCGGTCGATGGCGGCATCGAAGAGCGCCACGGTGTCGAAGTACTCGGGCACGCCCGAGTCGCCGCGGGCGAGGAGAGCCGGAGTGCGCTCGAGGGCCTCGCGGACGACGGCGAAGTCGTCCACCCGGCGATGCCGGGCGGCGTGCTGAGCCGCCTGGCGCTCGAGCGCGGTGCGGAGCTCGAACAGGTCGCGGACGTCGTCGACCGACACCGGGCTCACGATCAGCCCGCGCCCGCCGGTCGGCTGCGCCAGACCGTCGGCGGTCAGCCGCGAGAGCGCCTCGCGGACGGGGGTGCGGGAGAGGCCCAGGCGCTGCGACAGCTCGACCTCGGCGAGAACCGTGCCCGGTTCGAGTCGCCAGTCGACGATCTCGTGTCGGAGGCGCTCGTAGGCGCTGTCGCTGGCTCTCATGTCACCCCGATGTATGCACAGAAGTCGTTGAACCGCCGGATTCGCGGTCCATCTCGACCCAATGTATACACGGCGACAAGCAAGTGCAATGCCGACATGGCCGCGAGGATCCCACGACGGCCGAGCACCTGAACCGGCCCACCCGACGCCTAGGCTGAGGTCGCGCGGCGCTCGCCGAGAGGGCGCGGGCGCACCCGAGAACAGGAGCACGACGTGGCCCTCACCGACGACGCGATCATCAGGATCCAGCAGATGATCGTGTCGGGCGAGCTGAAGCCCGGCCAGCGGCTACCGCCCGAGAAAGAGCTGAGCGAGGCTCTCGGCCTCTCGCGCAACAGCCTCCGTGAAGCGGTCAAGGCTCTCGAACTCGTGCGCGTCCTCGACGTCCGGCGGGGCGACGGCACCTATGTCACCAGTCTCGAGCCGGCACTCCTGCTCGAGGCCGTGGCGTTCGTCGCCGACATGCACGACGGACGGTCGCTGGTCGAGATGTTCGCCGTGCGGCGCATCCTCGAGCCCGCCGCGGCCGCCCTCGCCTCCGCGAAGCTCACCGACGACGACCTCGCCGAGCTGCGCGCGATGCTCTCCGAGTCCGACGACGACACGGGCGTCGAAGACCTCGTCGCGCACGACATCGAGTTCCACCAGCGGATCGCGAGAGCCTCGGGCAACGCCTACCTCTCGGGCCTCCTCGACGCGCTCAACAGCCGTACCGTGCGGGCCAGGATCTGGCGCGGTCTCAGCGAGGGCGGCTCCGTCCGGCGCACCCTCGACGAGCATCGGCGGATCCTCGACGCGCTCGAGGCGCGCGACCCGCAGCTGGTGTCGTCGCTCGTGGCGTCGCACGTGCAGGGGGTCGAGCGGTGGCTGCAGGGGCGCGGTGACGGTCCGCTGGATCCTGCGACCCTGCCGGTCGCCTAGAGGTCGTCGCCGGGGGCGGCCGGGTAGACCCGCGCGGCGTTGGCCGTCGCGATCCGCTGCCAGGTGGCGTCGTCGACCCCGATCGCGTCGCGGACGATCCAGAACCAGTCGGTGTAGTCGTCGGACGTCTGAGGTGAGACCGGCCAGTCACTGCCCAGGATCAGGCGATCGGCGCCGGCCAAGTCGGCCGCGGCCCGGAGGAAGGGCGCGGCCTGAGGACCCAGCGGGCGCGAGCGGTCGGACTCGGCGGCGAGCCCGGAGAGCTTGACCGTCACGTCGTCCAGGGCGAGGAGGGCCTCGAGCCCGCGCAGCCAGGCCCGGCCCTCGTCGCTGTCGATGCCTGATCGCAGCGGGGGCTTGCCGAGATGGTCGAGCACGAGTCGCAGCCCCGCGACATCACGGAAGGCGGCGGCGACCAGAGCCACCTGATGCCAGACGACGCCCAGGTCGAAGGCGAGCCCTCCGCGGGCGACGCGCTCCAGCCCCGCGAGCAGGAGGGGTGACGAGATGAGGTCGTCGGGGTCGGCCTGCAGGAGTCGCCGGATGCCGACCACGCCGGGCACGTCGCCCAGCTCGTCGAGCCAGGGCTGCACCGCGTCCCCGCGTTCGACCGGGGCGAAGGCCACGATCGACGTCGGCGCCGGCCAGTCGAGACCGGCCACCCAGCGCGCCTCGTCGAGCCCCTCGCCGTCGAGGCAGTCGGCCTGCACGAAGACCAGGCGGTCGGCGCCCGACGGCAGATCGGCGGGCAGGCGAGGCGCCGCGGCGTCGCCGAGCCACGGGTAGTGGAGGCGCGCGGGATCCCACACGTGCACGTGCGTGTCGGTCAGGGGGGTCACGGTCACTCCTTCGTGCACTCACACATCCTATCTGTGACGGAGTATTCCGGCGTCGTCCTCGATGCGGGTGCGGTTGACGGCATAAAGGTAGGATGAATAGGCTTTCCTTGATCGCGAACTCGAGGAAGAGGAAGCCATGCGACGAGCACGTCCCCGCGCAGAGCGCCACGAGATCCGGGTCGGCGCATGAGCGCGCTCGAGGGAGTGCGCGCCATCGTCACCGGAGGAGCCTCCGGCATCGGGGCCGCCATCGCGGCGAGGATCGTCGAGGGCGGCGGCAAGGTCGTGGTCTTCGACCGCACGCCGCTCGACGGCGACACCCCCTCGCTCGTGGTCGACATCATCGACACCGTCGCCGTCGAGAAGGCCGTCGCCGAAGCGGACACGCTGCTCGGAGGCCTCACCGCGGTCGTCAATTGCGCCGGCATCGGCGCGCAGGGCGACGTCACGGCGAACGACGACGACGAGTGGCTGCGGGTGCTCGACGTCAACCTGCTGGGCACCGTTCGCGTGTCGCGGGCGGCGATCCCGATCCTGCGCCGAGCCGGTGGCGGAGCAATCGTCAACGTGTCGAGCATCGCAGCGACCGCCGGGCTGCCCCAGCGAGCCCTCTACAGCGCGTCGAAGGGGGCGGTCTCGGCCCTCACCCGGGCCATGGCCGCCGACCACCTCCGCGAGGGCATCCGCGTCAACGCGGTGAACCCCGGGACCGCCGACACCCCCTGGGTGCAGCGTCTGCTCGACTCGGCGAGCGATCCGGTCGCCGAGCGCGCTGCCCTCGCGGCGCGACAGCCGACCGGGCGTCTCGTGGCCGCGCCCGAGGTCGCCGAGGCCGTCGCCTACCTGCTGAGTCCCGCGGCCGCGTCGACGACCGGCATCGAGCTCGCGGTCGACGGCGGCATGCAGGCCCTTCGCCTGCGCCAGAGCTGACGACCGTGGACCCACTCGCCATCCTGTCGCGCCTCGGACTCGGCACCGCCCAGTTCGGCAACCTCTACGTCGAGTCCTCCGACGCCGAGGCCGAGGCCGCGGTCGAAGCCGCGTGGGAGGCCGGCATCCGCTCTTTCGACACGGCCCCGCACTACGGTCTCGGCCTGGCCGAGCGCCGCCTCGGCCGAGCGCTCCGAGGCCTCGAGCGCGACGCGTACGTGATCTCGACCAAGGTCGGGCGCGTCCTCGAGCCGAATCCCGACTTCGCGCCCGGCGCACAGGACGACCAGGGCTTCGTCGTCCCCGCCTCGACCCGCCGCCGGTGGGACTTCTCGCGCGACGGGATCCTGCGCTCGCTCGACGACAGCCTCACGAGACTGGGTCTCGATCGTGTCGACATCGTCTACCTGCACGATCCCGACGACCACTGGGAGATCGCCTCGACGGAGGGCATCGAGACTCTGCTCGACCTCCGCGCGCAGGGGGTCGTCGGGGCCGTCGGCGCCGGCATGAACCAGGCCGCGATGCTCACGCGATTCGTCGAGTCGTTCGACGTCGACGTCGTGCTGGTGGCCGGACGCCTCACTCTGCTCGATCAGAGTGCGCTCGCAGAGCTCGTCCCCGCGGCGAGACGACGAGGCGCCAGGATCGCCGCCGCCGGCGTCTACAACTCCGGCATCCTCTCGAGCGCCACGGTCGCCGACGACTCCCACTACGACTACGCGAAGGCGGCCGACGGCGTCGTCGAGAGGGCGCGCGAGATCGCCCGGGTCGCCGAGCGTCACGGCACGACGCTCCCGGCCGCCGCCGTGCAGTACCCGCTGGGGTTCGACGCCGTCGCCTCGGTCGTCGTCGGCGCCGGCACGGCGCGGCACGTCCACGACGCGGTCGAGCGAGCACGCGCGCAGATCCCCGACGCCTTCTGGCAGGAGCTCGACGAACTCGCCCTCGTCCCCTCCTCGACCCGCCATCATCAAGCCCTCCCCGGAGCATCATCATGAGCACACACACCACCCCGACCACGATCACCGGAGTCCGTGTCGTCGACGTGAGGTTCCCCACCTCGCTCTCGGCCGACGGCTCCGACGCGATGAACAAGGACGGCGACTACTCCGCCGCCTACGTCGTCCTCGAGACCGACGGGCCGCTGCGCGGCCACGGCTTCACGTTCACCATCGGCCGAGGCAACGACCTCTGCGTCGAGGCCGCCCGCCAGCGGGCGCTGCCCCTCGTCGGGCTCGCCGTCGACGAGGTGCTCGACGACATCGGCGGCTTCTACCGGCGGCTCGCCGGCGACACGCAGCTGCGCTGGCTCGGCCCCGACAAGGGCGTCGAGCACCTGGCGCTCGCCGCGGTCATGAACGCCGTCTGGGACATGGCCGCCCGGCGGGCCGGCAAGCCCCTCTGGCGCCTCCTGGCCGACATGCCCGCCGAGGAGCTCGTCGCCACCCTCGACCTCACCTATCTCTCCGACGTCCTCACCGCCGACGAGGCCGTCGAGATGCTGCGCGCCACAGAGCCCGGGCGTGCCGATCGGATCGCCGTCCTGGCAGGCCAGGGCGGGTACCCCTGCTACACGACGTCCGCCGGGTGGCTCGGCTACTCCGACGACAAGCTGCGCCGCCTCCTGAACGAGGCGATGGACGACGGCTACGACTACGTGAAGCTCAAGGTCGGTGCCGACGTCGACGACGACGTGCGCCGCCTCCGCATCGCCCGCGAGGTCGTCGGCCCGGAGGTCAGGATCGCCATCGACGCGAACCAGGTCTGGGACGTGCCGGAGGCCATCGAGTACCTGGCGCGCCTGGCCGAGTTCGAGCCGTACTGGATCGAGGAGCCGACGAGCCCCGACGACGTCCTCGGGCACGCCGCGATCCGGCGGGCCGTGGCGCCGATCCGCGTCGCGACGGGGGAGCACGGCATGAACCGCGTGCTCTTCAAGCAGCTGCTGCAGGCGGAGGCCATCGACTTCTGCCAGATCGACTCGGCGCGCCTCGCGAGCATCAACGAGATCATCCCCGTCTACCTCATGGCGAAGAAGTTCGGCGTGCCGGTGTGCCCGCACGCCGGCGGGGTGGGTCTCTGCGAGCTGGTGCAGCACCTCTCGATCTTCGACTACGTCGCCGTGTCGACGACGCTCGACGATCGCATCACCGAGTTCGTCGACCACCTCCACGAGCACTTCGTCGAACCGTGCGTCGTCGAGAACGGCCGCTACACGATCCCCGCCGCGCCCGGCTACAGCGCCGAAATGCATGAGTCCAGCCTCAGCGAGTTCGCCTTCCCGGACGGCTCCTACTGGGCTGCGTCGCGCGCGGCCCTCGCCTCCTGAGACCCCTGATCCGAAAGGCACCACCGACATGGTCATGTTCGAGCAGAGCCCCGAGCGCACCGAGCAGTACGCCCGATTCGAGCACCCCACGCCGCCCTGGTACGCGGGCGCCGGCCTCGGCATCTTCATCCACTGGGGGCCGTACTCGGTGCCGGCGTGGGCCGAGCCGATCGGCGCGCTCGGCACTGTCGCCGACAAGAGGTACTGGTTCACGCACAACCCCTACGCCGAGTGGTACTTCAACACGATCAGGATCGAGGGGTCGCCCGCGCGGGCGCACCACGAGGAGGCATTCGGCGGCGCTCCCTACGACGACTTCCTCGACGCCTGGTCGGCCGACGCCTTCGACGCCGCGGAGTTCGCCGACCTGTTCCGTCGCGCGGGCGCGCGGTACGTGATCCCCACGACCAAGCACCACGACGGCGTGACCCTGTGGGACGCCCCCGGCACCGGCGACAGGAACACCGTGGCCCGCGGCCCGAAGCGGGACCTCGTCGCCGAGATCGCGTCGGCCGTGCGCGCGGCCGGCCTCCGGTTCGGCGTCTACTACTCGTCGGGCCTCGACTGGCACGTCGCACCCAAGCCGCCGATCGTCGACGAAGAGCACGGTCTCGGCGACGACGCGCCGAACGACGAAGCGTACGCCCGCTACCTGCACTCGCAGGTGATCGACCTCATCGACCGGTACGAGCCATCGGTGCTCTGGGGCGACATCGGCGTCCCCACGGTCGCCGAGGGGCCGAGCGACTTCAGCGTCGAGAGCATCCTGGACGCCTTCTATTCGCGTGTTCCCGACGGAGTCGTCAACGACCGGTGGGGCGCCACGCACTGGGATTTCCGCACCAGCGAGTACGAGCAGGGCGCGAGCATCGAGGGCGTGGGCGGCATGTGGGAGCGCAACCGCGGCGTCGGATTCTCGTTCGGCTACAACCGCGTCGAGGGCGCCGAGACGTCTCTCACCGGCCCCGAGGCGGTTCGCATGCTCGTCGACGTCGTGTCGCGCGGCGGCAACCTGCTGCTCAACGTGGGCCCCGATGCGCACGGCCGCATCTCCGACCTCCAGCGTGCCTGCCTCGAGGGGCTGGCCTCGTGGATGGCGGTGAACGACGAGGCGATCCACGGCGCCCGCCCCGCCGTCGACGTCGGCACGGCCTCCGACGAGCCTGTCGTGCGCTGGACCCGCACTGACGACGCCGTCTACGCGATCGTCGAGGGCGAGGGCAGGATCGAACTCGCCTGCGACCCGACGCTGCTCGTCCCCGACTCCGCCGCCCAGCTCGGCGGGGGGCCGGCCTTCGTCTCGGCGGCGGCCACGGGCGTCGTCGTCGACGTGGCCTCCGGCGGCGGCACCGGACCCGTCGTCGTGCGGTTCGAGGCGGCCTGACGGCACGAGGCCACAGCCGCCTGAAAGCCGGCCTCTCGACCCGCGGCCGCCCAGCGAGCAGAGTGATGGCATGACCTTCACCGGATTCACGGCGGCGGCGAGCGAGTTCTTCGCCCAGCTCGCCCGCCACAACTCGCGCGAGTGGTTCGACGCGCATCGCGCGCAGTACATCGATGCGGTCCGGCAGCCGATGGAAGACCTGCTGGGCGAGGCCGAGGCCGCCTACGGCCCGGGCCACCTCACGCGCCCCAACCGCGACCTCCGGTTCAGGCCGGACAAGTCGCCGTACCGCACCTGGGCGAGCATGTGGGCGGGCACTGTCGGCGGGGTGCACCTCGGCCTGGGAGCCGACGGTCTCCTCGCCGGCGGCGGCCTCTACGAGCCGACTCGCGATCAGCTCGAGCGTGCGCGCTCCGCGATCGACTCCGTCCCGCTCGCTGCCTCACGACTCGAGGCGATCGTCGACGACCTCGCCGCCGCCGGCTTCGAGATGGCGGGGCCGCGCCTCAAGACCGCGCCGCGCGGCTACGACCGCGACCACCCCCGCATCGACCTCCTGCGGCTGACCCACTACGCCGCGACCGAGCGGCTTCCGGTCACGGCCTCACCCGACGAGATCCGGGCGGCCTGGTCGGCGGTGGGGCCGCTCGTCGACTGGGCCCGCGAGTACGCGAAGGCCGCCGAGCCCGGGCGCTGACCGAGGGCGCAGGAGCAGCGGCCCGCCGCCCACCTCACCTCCGGCCGCGCGCCACGCCGTCGAGCCATTCCCCGAACGTCTGCACGCCGAGACGAGCCGTCGGGCCCGGCAGCAGCGCGCCGCCGCGCATCGCCTTCCCCGTCGCCCCGGGCAGCGGCACCTCGACGATGCGCCCCCTGAGACCGACCGCCTCGGCGTAGCGCGCGACGAGGTCGGCCATCCGTTCCTCGGCGGGGCCCGCCAGGTCGGGGACGAGTCCCTGTGGCGCGCCCGCGGCGAGGCGGACGAGCTCGTCCGCCACCTCGGCGGCGGCGACAGGCTGCGACCGCATCGCGGGGACGAGACGGAGGCCGAGCACGGGGCTCCTGCCGGCCGTCTGCGCGGCGAACTCGTGGAACTGCGTCGTCCGCAGGAGCGTCCAGCCGCGACCGGACTCGGCGACGAGCCGCTCCTGGGCGGCCTTCCCGGCGTAGTAGCCGGCGGCGGTCTCGTCGGCGCCGACGATCGAGAGGGCGACGTGGTGCGCTGCTCCTGCGACCTGCTCGGCCTCGAGGAGGTTGCGCGTGACGGCCGTGAAGAACGCGACCGACGCCCGGGCGTTCAGCGTGGAGGTCGACGACGTGTCGATCACGGCGTCGACACCGTCGAGACGTTCCACCAGGGCGTCTCCGGTGACCAGGTCGACTCCGGTGGCGCGACTGAGCACGACCGTGTCGTGACCGGGCCGCCGCGCGGCCTCGACGACGAGGTGCCCCACCGTTCCGGTGCCGCCCGCGATCGCGAACCTCATGCCGTCGCCTCCCCGTCGACCCGAAGCCTACGGCTGGGCAGCACGAGCAGGAGCCCGACGAGAGGCGACACGGCGAGACTCGCCAGCGTCCCCGCGACGTCGACCGCAGACCCTTCCGGATGCGTCACGTGGTAGCCGAAGTGGAGCACCCCGAACACGCCCCAGGCGAGCCCGGCGAGGCGCCCGGGCCCGTCGGTCCGCGCCAGAAGCGCCACGATCGAGAGGGCGGAGACAGCGAGGTAGAACGAGCCGACGTCGCGGATCAGGTGCTCGTCGTAGGCGCCGTCGACGTCGATCCAGTGCAGGCCGAGGCCCGGGAAGGACGTGTAGAAGGTTCGCGGCAGAAGCTCGGCCCAGAGGCCGACGTACAGTCCGAGAGCCGTCGCGACCGCGAGCAGACCTCGGCGAAGGGGAGTGTTCATGACCACCCGACGACGCAGCCCGGCAGACTGTGAGGCGAGGCCTCACAGCCTCCTCCCGCATCTCGTCGAAGAGGCATGACCATCAGCGACTCGCAGACCGCCCGTTCCGGCCCCGCCCTCGCCGAGCGTCGGCAGCTGGTGTCGGTGGCGTTCCGCCTGCTCGGGACCATCGCCGAGGCGGAGGACGCCGTGCAGGAGGCCTACCTGCGCTGGTACCGCCTGGCGGACGGCGAGCGGGAGCGGATCCTGAATCCCGGCGCGTGGCTGACCCGCGTCGTCGGCCGGATCTGCCTCGACGTGCTCGGCTCGGCGCGCGTCCGGCGCGAGCGGTACGTCGGCGAGTGGCTGCCCGAGCCCGTTCCGGCCGGGGCCTTCCCGACGACGGCGGACGATCCGCTCGAGAGGGTCGCCCTCGCCGACTCGGTGAGCACGGCGATCCTCGTGCTGCTCGAGACGATGACGCCGGCCGAGCGGGTGGCCTTCGTGCTACACGACGTGTTCCAGCTGCCGTTCGCCGAGGTCGCCGACGTCATCGACCGGTCGCCGGCCGCCTGCCGGCAGCTCGCGGCGTCCGCGCGCGCCCGGGTCGGCCGCTCGCCGGCGCGGCAGGTCACGCGCGCCGAGCACGATCGCGTCGTCCGGGCGTTCGCCGCGGCGGCGGAGGCGGGCGAGATCGGGGCGCTCGTCGGGGTTCTCGATCCTGCGGCCGTGCTCCGATCGGATGGCGGCGGCCACGTCACGGCCGCCCGCAGGCCCGTGACGGGTGCGGATCGCGTGGCGAGATTCCTGCTCGGGATCCGGCAGAAGTGGCCGGCCATCGAGCTCCACCCCGTCGAGACGGCCGACGGCCTCGGTTTCGCCGGCGTCGACGACGGCCGTGTCGTCGCCGTCGGCACGCTCGGCGTCGTGGGCGGCGTCGTCACGGACGTCCGCATCGTCGTGAACCCCGAGAAGCTCGGCCTCTGGGCGGTCGATCGCGTCGCGTGACGCCGGCTCCCCCTGCGACATAACGCGACACCTGCGACGCCCCGCAGCGTCGCAGGTGTCGCGTTGTGTCGCTGAGGGGGCGGGGCGAAGCCGGGCGGGCTACAGCGGCTCGACGAGGCTCGGCAGCTCCTGCAGCGTGGTGATGCCGCCGTGGTGCGACGAGCCCGAGCGGTCGAGGTAGAGCGTCTGCAGCCCCGCGGCACGGCCGGCCTCGATGTCGACGGCGTAGTCGTCGCCGACGTAGAGCACGCTCGACGGGGGCAGGTCGAAGGCGGCGCAGGATCGGTGGAACGCCGCCGCCCGAGGCTTCGCCACCCCGAGGCCCTCCGCCGTGAGGACGGAGTGGAAAAGGTCGAGCACGCCGAGCCGGTCGAGCTTGCCTCGCTGCAGTTCCTCCGAGCCGTTGGTGAGGATGCCGAGCGGGAATCCGGCCGCCGTCAGGGCGTCGAGGCACGCGTCGACGTCGTCGAAGCCGCGCCACGAGTAGCGGTAGGCGCGAAGGTAGCCGTGCTCGAAGTACGCGTCGAGGTCGTCGTCGCGCTCGGCGGGAGTCAGACCGATGCGCGGCAGGAACTCGCGGAGGCGGATCCGCCGCTGCTCGGCCCACGACACCACGCCGTCGCGCCAGAGCACGTGCGTGCGCTCCTCGAGTTCGAACCACGCGGCTTCGAGCTCCGGCGTGAGGCCCACGCCGATGCTCGCGAGCCACGAGGTGAGGCCGGCTAGCGCGGAGGCGCGGTAGTCGAACAGCGTGCCGTCGAGGTCGAAGACGACGGCGGCGCAGCGGATCGTCAGACGGACTCGATGTCGGAGAAGAGTGGCCGGAACGAGACGCCGCTCCCGATGATCGCACCGAACAGGGCCTGGGCGGCGTCGGTCGCCACCGCGGCGGAGGCCTCGTCGTAGCCGTCGAAGTAGAGGTCGAGGGTGCGGTAGGCGGGCGTCGGCGAGCCGTCCTCCTTCGGCCAGACCTTCGCCGACTCGGTGCGGCGCAGGCCCGGCAGCTTCGCCGCGGAGTCGAGCATCGAGGCGTAGACCGTCTCGAAGGCGGCCGGGTCGTCGGGGTTGTCGATGACGAACGTGATCTTGGTGGGCACGGGTGCTCCTCGGTTGGGTCGTGGGTGGGGTCGATTTGCACGCTACGCCGACGAGGGGCGACGCGGACGCGCCCCGATTAGGCTCGCGTGGCATGAGCACGCTCGACGACGCCCTCCGCGATCCCCGCTCCTCGACGCGACTCCGCGCCGTCATGGCCGCAGGCAGCACGCCGGACGAGGGCGATGTCGCCACGCTCGTCGCGCAGTGCGCCACCGAGCCCGACTTCTTCGTGCGAGACATGCTGACCTGGGCGCTCACCCGCCACGATCCCGCGCTGGTCGTGCCGATCCTGCTGCAGGAGCTCGCGAACCCCACCCCGCAGGCCCGCAGCCAGGCCCTGCACACCCTCTCGAAGATCGGCGACCGCGCGACCTTCGACGATGTCGCGGCGCTCCTCACCGATCCCGTCGACGACGTCGCCCGGGCCGCCTGGCGCGCCGCCGTCGCGCTCGGCCCCGACGAGACCGACGTCGACGGACGCCGCGCCCTGGCCGCACGCCTGGCGACGCAGCTCGGCCGCGGCGACGGGCAGACCCGGCTCAGCCTGAGTCGCGCCTTCGCCGCCCTGGGGCCCGACGCGGTCGAGACCGTGCTCGTGGACGCCGCGACCTCGACGATGAGCCATCGCGCGGAGCACGCGGCGGAGGCCCTGCGCGTCGTGCGCGACCCCGACTCGGCGTCGGCGCTCGCCGTGGACGCCGCACGCCGCGAGGTCGCCCTCGGGCGGACGCGCGGGGCGAAGGGGTAGGGGCTACCCCACTCGGACTCGCTCGTACAGCTCACGCGCGGCCGCCGCGAGCGCGATGTCGGCACCCGGCTGGATCCGCGCCGGCACCCTCGACGCCGAGAGCGCGACGACCGCGACGGACGAGCCGTCCTCATGATCCACCACTCCGGCCTCGTGTCGGTAGGTGAGCAGGGTGCCGGTCTTCGACGACCAGCGCGTCGAGTCCGAATCGAACTCGGGTGCGAGACGGTGGCGGATCGCGTTCGCCGCCATCAGCGCCCGCACCCGGGCGGCAGCGCGCCGCGAGACGTGGCGAGGCCGCCACAGCTCCTGCAGGAGGTCCGCGGCGGCCGTCGCCGTGACCGTGTTCGCCCGCGCCAGGTCGAGCTGCGCAACCGCATGCCCGCCGTCGGGCGCGCCGCCTTCGACGGCGAGGGTGTGGGCGAGGAGGTTGCCGGCCGGATCCGTTCCGTCGAGGGGCGTGTCGGCGAGCTCCTGGAACCTGTGGCGCAGCGCGAAGCCGTCGATACCCGCAGCCCGAAGCGACGCCCTGACGCCCTCGAGGGGAACGAGGTCGAGCAGCCTGTCGGCCGCGCTGTTGTCGCTGATCGTGACCGCGAGCGACAGGAGGTCCTCGACGGCGATGCGTGCCGGGTGACGGAACCTGGTGATGCCGGTGGGCGCAGGATCGCTCTCGCCGCCCGGCGACACCTCCACGACCAGCCCGGGGTCGATCGTGCCGCCCTCGATCGCCTCGGCGACCGCCAGAGCCACCGGGATCTTGGCGAGCGACGCCGCGGGATAGACGGCGTCGGCGTCGAGCGAGAGCGTTCGGCCGGTGTCGAGGTCGCGTACGACGAGAGAGCCGCGGAGGCCGGCCTCGTCGAGTGAGGAGCGGACGCGGTCGAGGAAGCGGGCGTCGTCGATCACCAGGCCTCCCCGTCGGGTTTTTCCGCGCCGAGGAACTCGGCGATCGCGTCGTGGATTCGCTCGGCGAGGTCGCGGTCGGACCGCTCGGCCGCCGCGACCGCGTAGCCCCTGCTGAGGGCCGCGTCGCGCACCGGCCGCCACGACAAGCCGGCCTCGTCGGCCTCGTCGGCCGAGCACAGCACGACGTCGTCACCGCGCAGGGCCTCCGCCACGGCGCCCGCACGGCTGCCGGCGCGGACGACCTGGGCGGGGGAGAGCCCGAGCGACGACGCGGCGCGCTGCAGTTCGTCGCGCACGTGCGGCACGTCGTCTTCGGGCAGCAGCAGGATCCGAGGCCCTCGCGTCGCCCCTCGACGCCGTCGCATCGACGAGAGTGTGACCTGGGCCGAGTCTCGCTCCCTCCTGCCCGCGAGCCCCAGCCGCACCCGCCACCGAGACCCTGCGGCGGGCATCGCCACCACGGCGAGCCGCGCCACGCCGTCGCGGACCAACTCGGCTCGCTCGCGCGGCCCGGCAGTGCGGATCTCGGCGGGCAGCCCCGCCTCGCGGCATGACGCCTCGAGCACGGCGAGATCACGGAGCGACGCCACGTCGGGCACGACGATCGTCGACGTCGACGAGCCGGCTCGCTCGGCATCGATCTCGATGTCGTCCGCCAGGCGGACCAGCCGCGCGATCGCCGGGAGCAGGGCGCGGCCGTCGACGGTCGGCATCAGCTCACGGCCCCCGCGGTCGAAGAGAGCGAGGCCGAGGTGCGACTCGAGCGCGGCGATCCGTCGACTCGCGACGGACTGCGGGACGCCGAGGGACGCGGCGCCCGCCGTGACGCTGTGGCGCTCGCCCACGGCGGCCGCGACCCGGTAGGCGGCGAGGAGGTCCATGTGCTCATCATGCACTTTGTGCATGGGAACGCCATCATCGTGCTTTGACGGCATGAAGAAGCGTTGCGAAGGTCGAGCCATGAAGTCACGACACCTCATGATCCTGTCGGCGATGTCCGTCGCCGCTCTCGCTACGATCACCGGCTGCTCGGCGGTACCCGCCGATGCGTCACCGAGGCCGGTCGCCTCGGCGTCGGCGTCCGCCTCCGGGGCCGCGTCGGGCCCGGCGTCGCGCGAGCGTGCCCTCCGCGCCGCACTCGCGTCGCTGGAGATGCGGGACCACGAGCGGCTCGGCGTCTCGGTCGCCGTCGCCGGCACCGACGAGCACTTCTCGTACCGCGGCGGGGAGCGCTTCGCCCTCGACTCGACCAGCAAGCTCTTCACCGCGACCCTGCTGCTGCGCGACGACTCCGACGCGCAACTCGCGCAGACGATCCACTACACCGCCGCGGACCTTCAGAGCTACTCGCCGATCACGTCGCAGCACGTCGACACCGGCATGTCGCTGCGCGACGTCATCGCGGCAGCCCTGCAGTACAGCGACAACACCGCGGCCAACCTCATGTTCGAGCAGCTCGGAGGCCCGACGGCGGTCGAGCGCGACGTGCGGGCTCTCGGTGACGGCGTCACGACTTTCGACCGCATCGAGCCCGACCTCAACACCGCCGTCCCGGGCGATCGTCGCGACACGACGACGCCCGATGAGATGGCCGCCGACGTCGGGCGATTCACCCTCGGCGCTACGCTCAGGCCCGCGAGGCGGTCGCTGCTCGTCGACCTCATGCGCGGCAACACGACCGGCGACGCCGATGTCCGCGCCGTCGTGCCGTCGGGCTGGATCGTCGCCGACAAGACGGGCAGCGGCGGCTACGCCACGGCGAACGACGTCGCCCTCGTGACGCGTCCCGGCGCGGCGCCGATCCTCATCGCCGTCTACACCTCGGGCACCAGCGCCGACGCCACGACGCCCGATGGGATCGTGGCCGACGTCGCTCGTGCCGCCCTCGACGCGCTCGGCTAGCCCCTCCCGAAAACGACTCTGCACACGTGGATTCAAGTGTGCAGAGTCGTTTTCGGGAGGCGCAAGGGCAGGCGGCAGGCGCGGGGGCAGGCGCGGCCTCAGAACGACGTCGGCGCCGGCTCGCCCTCGAACCAGACGCCGCCCGTGGGGCCGTCCGCGGGCAGCGTCGCCGCCCAGGCGACCCAGCGCGCGGCCTCGGCCGCAGGGACGTCCTCGGGGTCGAGACCGAGCTCGGGGTGCGTCGCCACCTGCCCGGGGTCGACCGCGTTCACGAGCACGCGCGTGCCGGTGAAGGCACCCGCCAGCGACGTCGACAGGGTGTTCACGGCGAACTTCGCGAACGCGTGGGCAGGGGAGAAGACCTCGGATCCTGCCGCCGGAATGAGAACCCACACGCGACTCGACACGTTCACGACACGACCCTCAGGCGATGCCTCGAGGAGTCCGCGGAACGCCTGCGTCATGCCCCACGTCGCGACGACGTCGACCTGCAGCGCGTTCGCCGCCTCGCGGATGTCGACGTCGAGCATCGACCTGACGCCCATGTCGGGCATGGTGCTGGCGTTGTTGACCAGCACGTCGAGGCGGCCGAAGTCGTCCTCCACGCGCCGGGCCACCCGGGCGTAGGCGTCGACGTCGGCGAGGTCGAGCACGAGGGCCGAGGCGTCGAGTCCCAGCGAACGGAGTTCGGACGCGCGGGTGTCGGCCTGCTCCTGCGACCTGGCGGTGACGATCGCGTGATGGCCCTGTTCGGCCAGCAGGCGTGCGGTGGCGAAGCCGAGGCCGAGTTCGCGGCCTGCGCCGGTGATGAGTGCGACCTTCTGGTTCATGGGGGGTTCCTTCCGTCGTGCGGGCTCGAGTGCGGTGCCCTCAGCGTCGTCCCGCTCGCTTGCACGGCGCTCACGCGGCGCTGACGTGGGGACGCCGGGTCCCCGCGCTGTCGGTGGCCGGGAGCACGATGGGTTCATGGCATCCCCCTTCGAGACCACTCCCGTCGACGGCCACGAGATCGCGTTCCGGCGGTTCGGTGCGGGCGCAGGAGCACCGCCCCTGCTGCTCGTCCACGGCCTCTTCGGCGACTCCTCGACCGTCGCCGCCCTCGCTCACGAGCTGTCGGCCTCGTTCGATGTGATCGCCCTCGACGCGCTCGGCCACGGGCACTCGTCGCATCCGTCGGAGTTCACCCTCGACGACCAGGCTCGCGCGGTGCTCGGGCTCGCCACCGCGCTCGGCCTGGACCGGTTCGCGCTCGTCGGCATCTCGATGGGGTCGTACATCGCCCAGGCGGCGGCGATCCGTGATCCTGCGCGCATCTCGAGCCTCGTGCTCGTCGTGTCGAAGGCGCACGGGCTCACCTCGTCGTCGGCCGCCTACGCCGCGCGGCACGGCTTCGACCTCGCCGCGGCGACCGACGAAGAGGCCTTCGCCTTCCTCGCCGGGGCCGTCTGGTCGCCCGACACCTCCGAGGCCGACAGGCGCAGGATCGGGGACGAACTCGTGGCCGACGTCGCCCTCACCCCGCCCGAGCGCGCCGCCGTGGAGGCCTCGCTCGCCGGGTTCGACCTGCGCCCCACGCTTCCGCTCATGACGGCGCCGACGCTCGTGCTGTCGGGTGCCGCCGACGGGCTCAACCCGCCCTCCGCGGGGCAGGAGGTCGCCGAGCTCATCCGCGGCGCCGTGTTCCGGGTGTACGAGCACTCGGGGCACGCCCTCGCTTCGGAGGAGCGGGAGCGGTTCGTGGCCGACGTCGTGGCGTTCGCGGGGCTCGTCTAAGGGCGCGGAGCCATCGTCGTCGCGAGCGCCGACGCTGCCGCGGTGGCTGCCGCGGTCTCGGCCGCGCCGAATGCGCGCCGATTTTCGGACACCCACAGCCCCAGCACGATCGAGAGCGTCACGAATGTGAGGCCGATCGGCATGAGCAGGCTGCCGAGGAACGCGAGGACCAGGAACAGGTCGCGCGGCATGTGGAGCCCGGTCGTCGCGACGTAGAGGTACATCGGCCCGATCGTGATGCCGCCGATGTGGCGCGCCACGAGGTGGAGCATCACGAAGGAACCCAGCCCATTGAAGGCGATCCCCAGGAGGAGCAGAGCCTGCGGTGTCCACGGCGACAGCCCCGGGTCGGTGCGGGCGGCGCGGTCCAGCGCGGTCTCCTGTCGCACGTGCCCTCCTCGGTCGAACTGCGGCGTGGGCTCATCGTAGGGGGAGCGGGGCGCCGGGCGCAGCCCCAGTCGGAGGCCCTTCGGTTCGGGAGGACTTCGCGATCGTTCGGGAGGAACAACGGCCGAATCGCAGCCGTCGGGAGGAACTCTGACGTGGTTTCTGGTGTCGGGGAGGAAAGGGCTCGCGGGAACTCCTCCCGAGCGCACCGAGTCGGCGCGCCGAACGCGCCCCCGGGAGGAGAAACGCCGTCCTTCGGACCCGAGCGGAGGAACTCGAAGCGCGTCGGTCAGCGAACGCGGCCTCGTGATCCTCCCTCGAGGGAAAAGATCCTCCCGCACGCACGAGCCCGCCCCTGAACGCGCGCTACCGTCGACGCATGAGCGACGTCACGGTGCGCGAGGCGACCCTCGCCGACGCGGAGGGCATCGCCGAGGTGCACGTCGCGTCGTGGCGGGAGGCGTACGCGCACCTGCTGCCGCCGGAGTTCCTCGCGAGCCTCGACGTGGTCGAGCGCGCGGATCGGTGGCGTCGGATCCTGCGCGAGCGTCAGAGCACCGTGCTCGTGGCAATGACCGAAGACTCAGCCGTGGGCTGGGCGTCGGCCGGTGCCTCGCGCGACGCCGATGCGCCACGCGCCCTGGAGCTCTCGGGCCTCTACGTGCTGGCGGCGCACCACGGCGACGGCACGGGGCAGCGCCTTCTCGACGCGGTCATCGGCGACAGCCCGGCGTCGCTCTGGGTCGCCGACCGCAACCCGCGCGCCGAGGCCTTCTACCGCCGCAACGGCTTCGCGCGCGACGGCCGCAGCGAGCAGCACACGATGGGCCCGCACACGATCGACGCCGTGCGGATGCTGCGCTGACGTCCGTCGCGAAGGCGTCCGGCCGCGGCGGCCCGAGCGACGCGCGTCAGCGACGCGCGGCGACCACCTCGATCTCGACCTTCGCGCCGAGCGGCAGCGCGGCGACGGCCACGGTCGTCCGCGCCGGGTAGGGCTCGGTGAAGACCTCGCCGTAGACCTTGTTCATCTCGGCGAAGTCGTCCATCGACGTGAGGTAGACGCTCGCCTTGACCACGTCGTCGAGCGTCAGCGTCGCCGCCGCGAGGACCTCGGCCAGGTTCGCGAAGATGCGACGGGTCTGGAGCTCGATGCCGCCCTCGACGAGGGCGCCCGAGGCCGGGTCGATGGGCGTCTGCCCCGACAGGAACAGCAGCCCGTCAGGAGTGCCCGACGCGGCGTGCGAGTAGGGCCCGACGGCGGCGGGGGCGGTGTCGGCGGAGATCGTGTGGCGTGTCATGGCCCCATGCTCCCACCCGCCCGAGCCGTGGTCCGAGTTATCCACAGGAGCAGGCACCCTCCGGTCAACGCTCGGCGCCTCGCCGGTAGCATGACTCTCCAGCACGACCCGAGCGATCACCACCACCAGGAGACCTCATGCCAGACCTCGCCGTCATCGTCCTCGCCGCCGGTCAGGGCACCCGCATGAAGTCCGCGACCCCGAAGGTGCTGCATCGCCTCGGCGGGCTTCCTCTGCTCCACCACGTCCTCGACGCCGCCACCGCGCTCGACCCCGCTCACCTCCTCGTGGTCGTCCGCCACGAGCGCGCACTCGTCGGCGAGAGCGCCCTCGAGGCCGCCCCGCACGCGGTCCTCGTCGACCAGGACGACCAGCCAGGCACAGGCCGAGCGGTCGAGCAGGCGGTCGAGGCGCTGCCGTCCGACTTCGTCGGCGACGTCGTCGTCGTGAGCGCCGACGTGCCGTTCGTCGACCGCGCCACGCTCGAGGGCCTGCTGGCGCAGCACCGGGCGGCGAGCGCACAGGTGACGCTCCTCAGCGCGATCCTGGACGACCCCTCCGGCTACGGCCGGGTGATCCGCAAGCCCGACCAGTCCGTCGCCCGCATCGTCGAGCAGAAGGACGCCTCGGCCGACGAGCTCCTCGTGTCCGAGATCAACTCCGGCACGTACGCCTTCACCGTCGCGGCGCTCCGCTCGCACCTGCCCGCGGTGTCGAGTGCGAACGCGCAGAACGAGAAGTACCTCACCGACGTCGTCGGCCTCGTCGAGGCGAGCGGCGGCCTCGTCGCCGCGACCCCCATCGCCGAGGCGTGGCGGCTCGAGGGCATCAACGACCGCGCCCAGCTCGCCGCGGCGGCACGGAGGCTGAACGACAGGATCGTGAGGCACTGGCAGCTCGAGGGCGTCACGATCCTCGATCCTGCGACGACGTGGATCGACCGCGACGTCAGCCTGGCGGCGGACGTCGAGATCTTGCCCGGCACTCAGCTCAAGGGGGCGACGAGTGTCGAGACCGGGGCCGTCATCGGCCCCGACACGACGCTCGTCGACACCGAGGTCGGCGAGGGCGCCGTCGTCAAGCGCACCGACGCCACGCTCGCGGTCATCGGCGCTCGGGCCAGCGTCGGCCCGTTCGCCTACCTGCGCCCCGGCACGATGCTCGGCGCCGACGGCAAGATCGGCACCTACGTCGAGACGAAGAACGCCACCATCGGCGAGGGCAGCAAGGTTCCCCACCTGAGCTACGTGGGCGACACCGAGGTGGGCGTCGGGGCGAACATCGGCGCCGGCACCATCACGGCGAACTACGACGGTGTGAACAAGCACCGCACCGTGGTCGGGTCGCACGTGCGCACCGGGTCGCACAACGTCTTCGTCGCCCCCGTTAGGATTGGCGACGGAGCATATACGGGTGCAGGGACGGTGGTGCGCAAAGACGTGCCGGCGGGTTCCCTCGCCATCAACGTGGCCCCGCAGCGAAACCTCGACGGGTGGGTCGAGACGAACCGCGAGGGCACGGCCGCAGCCAAGGCTGCCGGGGCGGCGCAGGCCGCTCAGGCAGCGGAAGCCTCGGCGGCTTCGACGGCGGAGGGCGGCGCCGACGCCGCACCCGCAGGCGACAGCTGAGCGAACCCGGCACCACCAGCACCACGAACCACGACAGCCCCGAGCGGGCTTGGCCATTCGGCCGGAGAGCGAGCGACGTGTCCGGAATCAAGATCACCGGTGAGAACCGCCTCGTGCTGGTCTCCGGCCGGGCTCACCCCGAGCTGGCCCACGCGATCGCACGAGAGCTCGGCACCGAGCTGACCCACACCGACGCACGCACCTTCGCCTCGAGCGAGATCTACGCCCGCTACGACGACAGCGTCCGCGGCTCCGACGCCTTCGTGATCCAGTCGCACACGCGGCCGATCAACGAGTGGCTGATGGAGCAGCTGATCATGGTCGACGCTCTCAAGCGGGCCTCGGCCAAGCGCATCACCGTCGTCGCCCCCTACTTCCCGTATGCCCGCCAAGACAAGAAGGGTCGCGGCCGCGAACCGATCTCCGCCCGCCTCGTCGCCGATCTCTACAAGGCGGCGGGCGCGCACCGCATCATGAGCGTCGACCTCCACGCCCCGCAGATCCAGGGGTTCTTCGACGGTCCCGTCGACCACCTCTTCGCGATGCCGGTGCTGCTCAAGCACTTCCAGGAGAAGCTCGACCCCACAACGCTCACGGTGGTCTCGCCCGACATGGGGCGCGTCAAGGTCGCCGACGTGTGGTCGGAGCGCCTCGGCGCGCCGCTCGCCATCATCCACAAGCGTCGCGACCCACGCGTGATGAACGAGGTCTCGGTGCACGAGATCGTCGGCGAGGTCCGCGGCCGCGTCTGCCTGCTCGTCGACGACCTCATCGACACCGGTCGCACGATCGTGAAGGCCGCCGAGGCCCTCAAGAAGGCCGGCGCGATCGGCGTCGTCGTCGCCGCGACGCACCCCGTGTTCTCCGATCCTGCGCCCGAGATCCTCTCCAACGAGTTCATCGACTCCGTCGTCGTCACCGACACGCTTCCGCTCACCGAGCACCAGCGCTTTCCGTCGCTCACCGTGCTGCCGATCGCTCCGCTCATCGCTCGCGCGATCCACGAGGTGTTCGACAACGGGTCGGTCACGTCGATGTTCGACGGAGCCGCGTAGCGGCCCCGTCGAACCAATGAGCACAGCCGACGGCGCAGCAGAAGAGATCGCGGCGAAGCCGACCTCTTCAATCACAACGCCCACCAAACTCCTCGTCCTCGACTTCGACGGCACAGTCTGCCTCGGCGACGCCCCCGTGCTGTCGTACGCCCGTCATGCCGACGCGGCTCTCGCCGAGCGCGACCCCGCTCACGCCGACGGCTTCGTCGAGCACGTGGTGGCGCTGTTCCTGAGCGGGCCTGACGCGGTGGCGGAGGCGGCCGACCGCGAGTCCGGCGACGAGGCCAGCGCGCCCGAGGTGGCCGCTGCTCTCGCGCATGTCGTCGACTCGGCCGACGGCTACGCCGCGACGGCAGCGCTCGCCCGAAGCCGCGGCGCGCAGCGAGAAGACCTCGACGCCGCCTACGAGGCGAGCCGCCGCGAGCTCGCCGCTGGCCTCCTCGAGACGTGGGCCCCTCCGGGTCTCGCCGATTTCCTGGGCCGGAGCCGAGAGAGGGCCGACGTCGTGCTCGTCACGAACGCGACCGAGACCGGGGTCGCACAGCAGCTCGCTCACTTCGGCCTCAAAGACGCCTTCGACGAGATCGTGACGAGCGCCGGCAAGCCCGACGGGATGCCCGCGATCCTGCGCCGCCTGAGACAGCAGCGCGGTCTCGCCGACGCGCCCGAGCGCCTCGCCAGCGTCGGCGACATCTGGCGGAACGACCTCGCGCCGGCGGCCGATCAGGGCTCGGCGACCGCCCTCATCGAGCGGTTCGCCGCGCCCGACGCGCAGCCGACGTTCCGCGCGCCCACGTTCGAAGAGCTCTACGCGCCGCTCGAGGCCTGGCTCTCCGCCTGACCCGCCGGTCGGTCAGCCCAGACAGCACCAGTCGGACAGCCGGCCAGGTCAGACCGACGCAGCAGTAACAGCCGCAGGCGTCACCACGAACCGCCGCCCGGGGTGGTCCGCCGCGAGGTGCGCCCCGCCGCCCGTCACCTGCGCCCGCAGCGTGCCCGTTGCGGGCGAAGCGGGCATCCGGCCCCGCCGCCGCAGCTCGGGCACGACGAGCGTCGCGAAGTCCTCGCAGTCGGCCGTGCCGAAGAGCGGCTCGATGAGGAACCCGTCGAGGTCCGTCTCGTCCATGATCGCCTCGAGGGCGTCGGCCACCTCGATCGGGTCGCCGACGAGCTGCAGGCCGCGAGTGCCCTTGCCCTTGAGGTCGTCGAGGATCTCGCGCACGGTCGGCGCGGGTGTGCCGTCGGTGGGCAGGAACCGGTCGATGTTGCTCTGCGCGATCTGCCCCACGAGCGAAGATGAACCGGAGTCGCGGAGCTGCGTGAGGTCGCGCGACGGGTCGAGAGCGAGCAGGTCGATTCCGGTGTTGCCGGCGTAGAGCACCGAGACGACCTCGTCGTTCTGCATCGCGTCGAACTCGGCGCGGAGCCGGTGCGCCTCGGCGCTCGTCGGAGCCACGGTGACCGAGAGGCCGACCATCGTCACGATCGACTGCGGGTCGCGGCCCTGCGCCGTAGCCCGGGCGCGGATGTCGGCGACGTTCGCGGCGGTCTGCGGGCCGGTCGTGTACTGCACGAAGACCGCCTCGGCGTTCCGTGACGCGAACTCGCGCCCGCGGGCCGACGTCCCGGCCTGGAACAGCACGGGCGTGCGCTGCGGCGACGGCGGCACCGTGAAGTAGCCGCTGGACCGGAAGTGTGAGCCCGAGAACTCGATGCGGTGCAGCTTCGAGCGGTCGGCGAAGACCTCGAGCTCCTTGTCGGCGACGCGCGCGTCGTCCTCCCAGCACCCCTCCCAGAAGGTCAGCGCGAGGTCGACGTACTCGTCGGCCTGGCCGTACCGGTCGTCGTGCTTCATCATCTCGGTGTGGCCGAAGAGCTCGGCGACGGTGTTGCCGGAGCCGCCGGTCACGATGTTCCAGCCGATCCTCCCGCCGGTGAGGTGGTCGAGCGTGGCGAAGCGGCGAGCGGTCTGCAGGGGGTGGTCGATGCCGGTCGGGCTGGTCACGACGAACCCGAGGCGCTTCGTCTCGCGCGCGAGCGTGGGGATCAGCAGCGACGGGTCGATGCCGCCGAAGTTGATGCCGCCGCGGGCCGCCATCTCGGGAAGGTCGCCGTTCTTCGACGGGTAGCCGTAGCCGTCGGCGAAGAAGAGGAAGTCGAACCCTGCCTCGTCGAGGATCTTCGCCATGCCGATCCACATGTCGAGGTCGGTGTTGCGCACCGAGTCGCTCCGCTCGTGGTACCAGCTGCGGGTGCCCCCGACCTGGGTTCCGGCGACTTCGAACACTCCGAGGTGAATCTGCTTCATGCGACTACTGAACCAAGTGGTTCACGCCGAGTCCAGTCACGAAACGAAGACTTAACAATCCTCGCGGCAGCTCAGACCCGAGCAGCTCAGACCCGAGCAGCGCCGACGCGAGCAGCCAGGGCGGCCAACGCCGGGAGCGCCGCGCGCGACACGAGCGCGTCGTCGCCCGTGCTCAGCAGGGTGGCCTGCAGGCCCCTCCAGAGCGCGACCGTCTCGTGCGCGAGGGCTTCCGCCTGCTCCTGCGCCACGCCTTCGGCCACGTAGGCCCGGGCGACGCTGTCGGCCCACTCGGTGCCGATCACCCCGAGCAGCTCGCGGAAGCGCTCCTGCCCGTAGCCGGCGAGCCCGAAGACCTCGAAGAACAGGCGATGGAACGGCCGGTTCGCAGGATCGGCGATCGTCGCCCACGCCCCGTTGAGGCGCTCGAGAATCGACGCCCCCGGCGCCTCGACGTCGACGAGGATCGTCGTCATGGTCGGGAAGCGCACCTCGGCGCGGTGGAGGGCCGTGATGACGAGGTCTTCGAGGCTGCCGAAGTAGTAGAGCAGCATGCGGTTGTTCGAGCCGACGGCGGAGGCGAGGCCGCGCAGGGTCAGTCGCGCGATGCCGTGGTCGAGCACGTGGTCGACGATGCTCTCGAGGAGCTGCTCGCGGCGGTCCGTGGGGGCTGTCGTCGCGGATTCCATGCAGGCGAGGCTAGCCGCCTCGCGGGGGTGAACAGGCCCGTCTCAAGAATGTTGCTGACAGCAACAGTGACGTAATGCCGTCGAAACAATGCCCGAATAGGTTCGCTGACAGTCACCGAACGCGATCGCGTCTCCGGGGCGAACCCACAGCAACCCGAATCGTGCGACCTCTTGTCGCCGACGAAAAACTGGAGTGTCCATGAGTGCTTTCTCCGCCCCGCCCGCCAAGGCATCCGCGATGGACCGACGGGCGTTCCTGCGCCTCGGCGGCGCCGTCGGCATCGCCGCCGGAGCCAGTGCGCTCCTCGCCGCGTGCTCGTCGGGCACGTCGGGTTCGTCGACGTCGGCCTCGGCCGGTGCGGCCGTCAAGGCCGGCGCGTACGGCACGATCGCCCTCCAGCTGTCGTGGATCAAGAACATCGAGTTCGCGGGCGAGTACTTCGCGACCGAGAAGGGCTACTACACGAAGGCCGGCTTCAAGGGCGTCACGCTGCTCGCCGGTGGCGGCCAGACCGGCGCCGAGGAGGCGCTCCTCGCGGGTCAGGCCCTCGTCGGCCTCTCGTCGCCGTCCATCACCGCGCCGTCGGTGCTCCAGGGCGCCGCACTGAAGATCATCGCGTCGACCTACCAGAAGAACCCCTTCTGCCTCCTGTCGCTGCAGGAGAAGACGCCGATCAAGACGCTCGCCGACCTCAAGGGCAAGACCATCGGCGTGCAGTCCGGCGGCAACGAGACCATCGTCAAGGGCTTCCTCGCGGCGAACAACCTCACCAACGACGTGAAGCTCGTGACCACGCAGTACTCGATTGCGCCCCTCGAGGCCGGCAAGTACGACGCGCACATGTCGTACACGACCAACGAGCCCCTCGAGGCCAAGGCCGACGGCTTCACGCCGGTCGTCCTCACCCTGGCTGACAACGGCCTCCCGTTCGTCGCCGAGACCTACACCGTGACGCAGGACACCATCGACAACAAGCGGGACCTGCTCAAGGCGTTCCTCGTCGCCGAGATCAAGGGCTGGACCGACGCGGTCAAGGACCCCGAGCAGGCGGCCAAGTACGCGGTCACCAAGTACGGCAAGGACCAGAACCTCGCCCAGGCCGAGCAGGTCGAGGAGATGAACGCCCAGAACGCGCTCATGCTCACCGACGACGTGAACAAGAACGGCCTCATGACGATGACCGACGAGCTGATCGCCGAGAACATCAAGTCGCTCGGCCTGATGGGCACGAAGATCACGGCCGACAAGCTGTTCGACATGAGCCTGATCAAAGAGGTCTACAAGGAGAACCCCGACCTCATCACCACCTTCACCATCCCGAGCGCGTAAAGAGCACCATGACCACGTCCAGCACTGCCCTCTCGATCGCCACGAGCGACCCGGCCTCCCAGCCGGGTCTCGCGACCGGCATCAACATCCAAGGCCTGACGAAGCGCTTCGATCTGGGGCGCAAGTCGGTCCAGGCCCTGTCAGAGGTCAACCTGGGCACCAAGAAGGACTCGTTCCTGAGTCTCCTCGGGCCGTCAGGATGCGGAAAATCCACGATCCTCCGCATCCTGGCGGGCCTCGAGACCCCCTCCACCGGCACCGTCGTCGTCAACGGCAAGTCCGCCGCCGAGGTGCAGAAGAGCCACGAGACCGGCATCGCGTTCCAGGACAGCGCCCTGCTGCCCTGGCGCACGGTCAAGAAGAACATCCAGCTCCCGCTCGAGGTGTCGGGCATCACCCCGCCGCCCGGGCTGGTCGACGACCTCATCGACCTCGTCGGCCTCAAGGGCTTCGAGAACGCGAAGCCCGCACAGCTCTCCGGCGGCATGCGCCAGCGCGTGTCGATCGCGCGCTGCCTCGCCGTCCAGCCGACGATCATGCTGCTGGACGAGCCGTTCGGCGCCCTGGACGACATGACCCGCCAGCGCATGAACGTCGAGCTCCTGCGCATCTGGGGTGAGAAGCCCGCGACGACGCTCATGGTCACGCACGGGATCGCCGAGGCCGTCTTCCTCTCGGACGTCGTCGCGGTGATGAGCGCACGCCCCGGCCGCATCGCCGAGGTCGTCGAGATCGACCTGCCGCGGCCGCGCCTGCCCGAGCTGCAGCGCACGCCCGAGTTCCACGCCTACGTCGACCGGATCTCCGAGATCCTGTTCGGCGCCCACGGTGCGGCGGCCGGCGATGACTGACCTCCGCCAGCAGTCCGAGCAGGCGTCGATCGAACACGAGCTCGGCGACAGCGTGGGCCTCGGCCTCGAGACCGGCGGCAAGGGCCGCGAGCGCCGCACGCTGCTCGGCGCCCTGCACGGCATGCCGCCGTGGGTGGGCGCGATCATCGGCATCGTCGTGATCCTCGTCGCCTGGCAGATCGTGTCGGTCACCTTCTACCCGAAGACGCAGTCGATCCCGCAGCCGGCCCTGGTCGGCAAGCAGCTCTTCTACGACCTCTTCCAGACCGGCGTCTACTGGAACGCCATCGCCAAGACCGGCGGCGCCGCGCTCTGGGGCTATCTCTGGGGCAATCTGATCGCGCTGTTCCTCGCGTTCCTCGTGCTCGTGCAGCCCTGGTTCGAAGGTCTCTCGACCCAGCTCGCGGTCGTCTGCTCCTGCATCCCGCTCACCGCCATCGCGCCGATCGTCACGCTGCTCGCCCCGGCCGGCAGCCGCAACACCTCGATCTTCCTGGCGGCCCTGAGCGTCATCTTCACCACCGTCGTGGGCACGATCCTCGGCCTCCGCGCCGCCTCCGAGACTCAGATCGACGTCATCAGGGCCTACGGCGGCGGCAGGATGACACAGCTGTTCAAGGTGCGTCTCATCGCAGCGCTCCCATCGATCCTCGCCGCGCTCAAACTCGCAGCCCCCGCCGCGTTCCTCGGGGCCGTGCTGGGGGAGTACTTCGTCCTCGGCGTCGACTCGGGCATCGGCATCCTCCTCCTCGCCGCGCAGGCGACCGGGGCGTCCGTGCGGCTGTGGGCGATCGCGCTCATCAGCGCGGGCGTGGCGGGCGCCGCGTACTTCCTCATCGGCCGGATCGGCCGGCTCCTGACGCCCTGGTCTGCGGGCGACGCCCGCGCCGGAGAGGGGTTCTGATGGCGACGTCGACTCCTACGCCCCGGGCGGGTCTGCGCGCCCGCGCCGCCATGAACGCCTCGATCGAGATGCCGACCGGCGCCGGCTGGCGCTATGTGGCAGGCAGGATCGGCCGAAGCCTCTTCACCCTCCTGATCTCGGCCGTGGTCCTCACCGTCGCCTGGTACGTGGCGCTGAAGCTCCTCGACGCCAACGCGTTCATCGCGAAGACCCCGCTCGACGTGGTGAAGTACCTCTTCGTCAAGAACCCGCTGATGACGATGTCGCCGGCCGACATCCGGCACACGCTGTGGAACCTCCTCCTGGTCACGCTGTACCACGCGGGCATCGGGTTCGTCGGCGGCGTCGTGGGCTCGGTGATCGTCTCGGTGCTGTTCACCCTGATCCGGCCGCTCGAGTTCATGTTTATGCCGCTCGCCATGCTGCTGCGCACGGTGCCGCTCCTCGCGATGGCGCCGGTCATCTACCTCGTGCTCGGCCAGGGCGCGGCGACCGCGGGCTTTATCGGCGGTGTGGTCGTCTTCTTCCCGCTGCTCGTGAACCTCACGCTCGGCTTCCGCTCGGTGAGCGCCCAGTCGGTCGACCTCATCAGGGTCTACGGCGGCAATCGCTGGACGATCATGACCAAGGTGGCCTTCCCGAACGCGCTGCCGCACTTCTTCGCCTCGATGCGCATCGCCGTGCCCGGCGCCCTCACGGGAGCGATGCTCTACGAGTGGCTGTTCACGTTCCAGGGCCTCGGCGGCGTGATCTCGCAGGCCAAGACCAACTCGAACTACGGACAGATCTGGGCCATCGTGGTGCTGATCACGGTCGTCGCCATCGTCTTCTACACGATCACCACCTTCATCGAGGCGGCAGTCCTCGCGAAGTGGGGTCCCAACGCCGGAAAGGCCGTCACCAAGTGACCGACACCACCCTCGCGACCGAGGCCACCGAGGCCGCTCCGGTTCGCGATCTCGCCGCCCTGCCCAAGGGCCACCTCCACATCCACTGGGAGGCCGCGATCCGCAAGGCCACCCTCGAGGAGATGGGAGCGGCCGCCGGCATCGAGATCGACATCCCGACCGAGTTCGACGACTTCTCGTTCTTCAGCGCGACCTACCGTTCGATGCTGCAGGTGCTGAGCGTCGAGGAGAACCTCTACCGCCTCTTCGAGGAGACCATCGAGGACTGCGCCCGCGAGGGAGTCGTCTACGCCGAGTTCGGCGCGAGCCCGCACTTCTACGCCGAGACGTTCGGGTCGACCGAGAAGGCCCTCGACGTTCTCATCGCGAAGGCGGCCGAGATCGGCGCGAAGCACGGCGTCGAGGTCGGGCTCATGATCACGCTCGACCGCACCGAGAGCATCGAGACCGCCGTCGCCTACGCGACGATCGCCGCCGCCTACGCCGGTCGCGGCGTCGTGTCGCTCGGACTCGCCAACGACGAGCGCGGCTACCCGGCCGCCGACTTCGTCGAGGCCTTCCGCATCGGCAAGGAGGCAGGCCTCCTCTCCACGCCGCACGCGGGCGAGCTGGCCGGGCCGTCCGAGGTCCGCGCCGCCGTCGAGATCCTGCAGGCCGACCGTGTCCTCCACGGCGTCACCAGCGCCGAAGACCCCTCGCTCATGCAGGAGCTCGCGGCGAAGGGCATCTGCCTCGACGTCTGCCCGACCTCCAACGACCTCCTCGGCGTCGTCCAGACGATCCACGAGCACCCGCTGAAAGTGTTCCTCGCCGCGGGTGTCCGCTGCTCCATCAACGCCGACGACCCCGTGCTCTTCGGCCCGTCGATCCTCGACGAGTACGAGACCAGCCGCACGGTGCTCGGCCTCTCCGACGACGAGCTCGCCGCGTGCGCCCGCTCGTCGATCGAGTGCTCGGGCGCGTCCGCCGAGCTGAAGGCCCGCGCCCTCGCTGGCATCGACGCCTGGCTCGCGTGAGCACCCGCACCGTCGTCGAAGGCGCGTACGTCGCCACGGTCGACCCCGAGGGGCGGGAGTTCGCCACCGGGCACCTGGTCGTCGACGACTCGCGCATCGTGGCGGTGGGCGCAGGAGCGGCGCCGACCTGGGCCGTCGAGGGTCTCGCTGATCCTGCGACCGCTGTGTCTTCTGAACGACGCGACGCGCCCGTCGTCACCGAGCGGGTCGACGCCCGAGGCCACCTGCTGACGCCGGGCCTCATCAACACGCACCACCACCTGTACCAGTGGCTCACGCGGGGGATCGCGCAGGACTCCATCCTGTTCGACTGGCTCGTCGCGCTGTACCCGACCTGGGCGCGCATCGACGAAGATCTCGTGGCGGCAGGAGCCGCGGCCTCCATGGCAGTGCTCGCCCGCTCCGGCTGCACCACCGTCGCCGACCACCACTACGTGTTCCCCCAGGGATCGGGCGACATCCTCGGCGGCATCGTCCGCTCGGCCGGCACCGTCGGCGTCCGCTTGCACGGCACACGCGGGTCGATGGACCTCGGGCGGTCGCAGGGCGGGCTGCCGCCGGACTTCGCCGTCGAGACCACCTCGGCCGCCCTCGAGGCCTCGGCGGAGGCCGTCGCGAAGTACCACGACCCGTCGCCCGACGCGAAGGTGCAGATCGCCATCGCGCCCTGCTCGCCATTCTCGGTCACCGGCGACCTGCTTCGCGAGGCCGCCGTGCTCGGCCGGCAGCTCGGGGTGCGCCTGCACACCCACGGCTCCGAGACGATCGAAGAGGACGCCTTCTGCCAGGAGCGCTTCGGCAAGACCCCGACGCAGTACCTCGAAGACCTCGGCTGGCTCGGCGACGACGTCTGGATGGCTCACAGCGTGCACCTCGACGAGCACGCGATCGCCCGCTTCGGCGCGACGGGCACGGGCACGGCCCACTGCCCGTCGTCGAACGCGCGGCTCGCCGCCGGCATCGCGCCCATCCCGCAGCTGCTCGCCGCCGGGGCGCCCGTCGGCCTCGGAGTCGACGGGTCGGCCTCGAACGAGTCGGGCCAGCTCGGCACCGAGATCCGCCAGGCCGTGCTCATGAACCGCCTGCGGGCCGGCGCCGACGGCTTCTCGGTGCGCGATGGGCTCAGGATCGCGACGATCGGCGGCGCGCGAGTGCTCGGGCGTCAGACCGACCTCGGCTCCCTGGAGGTCGGGAAGCTCGCCGACCTCGCGCTCTGGCGCATCGACGGCGTGGAGTTCGCCGGAATCGCCGACCCTGTCGCGACCCTCGGACTCGCGGCGATGCCGCCCCTCGCCGGGCTCTGGGTGGGCGGCGAGCGCGTCGTCGACGAGGGGTCGCTGACGCTCGCCGACGAGCAGGAGCTCGCCCGCGAGGCCGGTCGTGCCTCGGCCGAGCTCCTCGCCCGCGTCTGACCCCTTCCTTCTGCGACAAAACGCGACACCTGCGACGCTCGGAAACGTCGCAGGTGTCGCGTTTTGTCGCAGGTGTGGGGTTAGTGGGTCGACGGGTCCTGCTCGACCTCGGTGCGGTCGTCCGACCAGAGCGTGTGGAACGTCTTGTCGGAGTCGATGCGCTTGTAGGTGTGGGCGCCGAAGAAGTCGCGCTGCCCCTGGATGAGCGAGGCGGGCAGGCGCTCCGACGCGAGCGAGTCGTAGTACGCGAGGGCGGACGAGAACCCGGGCACGGGGATTCCGGAGAGCGCGGCCTTCGCCACGATCCTGCGCCATGCCTCCTCACCGTCGGCGATCGCCTTCGCGAAGTACTCGTCCTCGAGGAGCGTCGCGATGCTCGCGTCGTTCTCGTAGGCGTCGACGATGCGGTTCAGGAATTGGGCGCGGATGATGCAGCCGCCGCGCCAGATCTTCGCGATCGCGCCCTTGTCGATGTTCCAGCCGTATTCTTTCGCGCCGGCGATGATGGCGTCGAAGCCCTGCGCGTAGGCGACGATCTTCGAGGCGTAGAGGGCCTTCTGCACGTCGTCCTCGAAGCCGTCGCCCGACTCCTGGATCTCGGGGCGGGAGGTGACGACCTTCTGCACCGCGGCGCGCTGGTCGGGCTTCGACGACACGGCCCGCGCGAAGACGGCCTCGGCGATGCCGCCGACGGGCACGCCGAGCCCGACCGAGTTCTGCACGGTCCACACGCCGGTGCCCTTCGAGCCGGCCTCGTCGACGATGACGTCGACGAGAGGCTTGCCAGTCTTCGCGTCGACCTGACGGAGCACCTCGGCGGTGATCTCGATGAGGTACGACTCGAGGGCGCCCTTGTTCCACTCCTCGAACACGCCCGCGATCGCGGCCGGCTCGTGGCCGCCGATGCGGCGCAGCAGGTCGTACGACTCGGCGATGAGCTGCATGTCGGCGTACTCGATGCCGTTGTGGATCATCTTCACGAAGTGCCCGGCGCCGTCGGTGCCGACGTGGGTCACGCACGGCTCGCCCTCGGCGACCGCGGCGATGGACTTCAGGATCGGGCCGAGGGTCTCCCACGCCTGAGCCGACCCGCCCGGCATGATCGACGGCCCCTTGAGTGCGCCCTCCTCGCCGCCCGAGATGCCGGTGCCGACGAAGTTGAGGCCCTTCTCGCGGAGGTCGTGCTCGCGGCGGATGGTGTCGTGGAAGTTCGCGTTGCCGCCGTCGACGATGATGTCGCCCTCCTCGAACAGGCCCGAGAGCTGCTCGATGACGGCGTCGGTGCCCTTCCCGGCCTGCACCATGATGATCGCGGTGCGCGGCTTCGACAGTGACGCCGCGAAGTCCTCGATCGTCTTCGACGCGATGAAGCCGACGTCGCCGTGCTCCTTCATGAGAAGGTCGGTGCGCTCGGGGGAGCGGTTGTAGACCGCGACCGTGTTGCCCTCGCGGCTGGCGAGGTTGCGGGCCAGGTTCGACCCCATCACGGCCAGGCCGACCACGCCGATGTTCGCCTTCGCTTCTGTTCCGTGTTCGGCCACGGTGCCTCCTTAACGTTCGTTGCCGCCAATCTAGCGACGCGGCCGGGACGGCATCCAGGTCGTTACGGTCCCTGGCACGGGGTTCTCACCCTGCGTTCACCCCATGTAGACTCTTCCCTTGAACTTCGGCGAGGGGTTCGCGCCGCCCTGCGGTGTGCGACCCGTGATCGACGCGGTGGTTAGGCAGCGAGTGCGTGAGCATCCTCCTGGTCTTTCCTCACGCTGGCACGCGCCGTGCTGGTCCACCCAGACGGCGCAGCGTTCGAGTTGAATCCCCGAGGGCATTCCCTCTCTACACACGTCAAGGAGACACCCATGGCTGACGCCACCGACAACAAACTGTCCGTCGAGAAGCGCACGAGCTTCGGCAAGGGCGCCGCGCGCAAGATCCGCGCCGCCGACAAGATCCCCGCCGTCCTCTACGGTCACGGCACCGACCCCGTGCACCTCACGCTTCCCGGCCACGAGACGATGCTCATCACGCGTCGCGCCAACTCGGTGCTCTCGCTGGACATCGAGGGCACGCACCAGCTCGCCCTCGTGAAGGACATCCAGCGCGACCCGGTGCGCCAGATCATCGAGCACATCGACCTCATCGTCGTCCGCGCCGGCGAGCGCGTCGAGGTCGAGGTGCCCGTGCACATCGAGGGCGAGTCGTTCGCCGGCACCATCCACATCGTCGAGGCGAACTCGCTCCTGCTCGACGTCGAGGCCACCCACATCCCCGAGCGCGTCGTCGTCTCGATCGAGGGCCTGGAGGACGGCGCTCAGATCCACGCGGGCGCCGTCGAGCTGCCCCGCGGCGCGAAGCTCGTGAACGACCCCGAGACCCTCGTGGTCAACGTCACGCTGCCGCGTGCCGAGGTCGCCGCCTCCGACGAGGAGGAGACCGCAGCCGAGGAGGCCACCGAGGCCGCTGAGGACGAGTCCGCCGAGTAACTCGGCCACACGGTCAGCAGCAGAAGGAGCGTCCCCTGGACGACACGCGATGGCTCGTGGTCGGACTCGGCAACCCCGGGTCCGGCTACGCCTCCACCCGTCACAACGTGGGCCAGATGGTCCTCGCCCTGCTCGCCGACCGGATGCAGTCGGGCTTCAAGACGCACAAGACGCAGGCGACGGTCGCCGAGGGGCGCAGCTTCCCCGGCGGCCCCCGCTTCGTCCTGGCGAAGCCGACGACGTTCATGAACGTCTCCGGTCCGCCCGTCGCGGCCCTGCTGCGCTACTACGATCTCGACGTGTCGCGGATCATCGTCGTGCACGACGAGCTCGACATCCCGTTCGACACCCTGAAGATCAAGCGGGGCGGCGGCCACGGGGGCCACAACGGTCTGCGCGACATCATCGCCGCGACCGGCTCGAACGACTTCACGCGCGTGCGCGTCGGCATCGGTCGGCCGCCCGGGCGGCAGAACGCCGCCGACTTCGTGCTGCAGGACTTCTCGTCGACCGAGCGCAAGACGCTCCCCAACCTCCTCGACGAGGCGGCCGACGCGGTCGAGATGATCGCGACCGACGGGCTCACCGCCGCGCAGCTCAAGTTCCATACCGCCGGCTGAGGCCCGCGACCGCCTGTCAGAGGCGGCCCGTACACTTGTGCGAGTGATACTCCAGGGCTTGCTTCCTGCGCTTTCGCGCGCCTCCACGTTCGACGCGGCCCTTCTGCAGGCGGAACGCTCGAGTGACTTTTCGCTCGTCGACGGACTCCGCGTCCCCCTGCTGGCGTCCCTCCTCGAGCGTCGCTCTGTCGACGCCGACGGCGCCCCGCAGGCGGCCCTGGTCATCACCGCCACCGGCCGCGAGTCCGAGTCGGTCCGCACCGCTCTGGCGAGCTATCTCCCCGACGCCGAGATCGTCGAGTTCCCCGCATGGGAGACCCTGCCGCACGAGCGCCTCAGCCCGAGCGCCGAGACGGTCGGCAAGCGGATCCACGCGCTGCGGAGGCTCGCGGCGTGGTCACGCGCCACGTCGGATCCTGCGACCAGCGCGCAGGAGCGCCACCTCGTCGTCGTGGCCGGCGTCCGGGCGGCCCTCCAGCCGATCAGCGACAACCTCGCCGACATCGACCCCGTCGTGCTCACCACCGGCCACCGCGGCTACGACCTCGGGTCGATCGCGTCGAGCCTCGTCGACCTCGCCTACGCACGCGTCGACATGGTCACCCGCCGCGGCGAGTTCGCCGTGCGCGGCGGGATCCTCGACGTGTTCCCGCCCACCAACGAGCACCCCGTGCGCGTCGACTTCTTCGGCGACGAGGTCGACGGGATCCGACTCTTCTCGGTCGCCGACCAGCGCAGCCTCGACGCCGCGGTCGACACCGTCGAGCTGCCGCCGAGCCGCGAGATGCTGCTCACCGAGAGCGTCCGGCAGCGGGCGCGCGAGATGCAGCACGAGTTCCCGAACCTCTCGCAGATGCTCGAGAAGATCGGCGAGGGCATCCCGGTCGAGGGCATGGAGTCTCTGGCGCCGGCGCTCGTGCACCGGCTGGTGCCCGTGACGAGCTACCTCCCGGCATCCTGCGCCATCGCCGTGCTCTCGCCCGAGAGGGTGGTGTCGCGCGCGCAGAGCCTGGCCGAGACGAACCGCGAGTTCCTCGAGGCGGCGTGGAGCGCGGCGACGGCCGGAGCGCAGGCTCCGATCGACCTCGACTCGGGTGACTTCCTCACGCCGCGCGACCTCCGTGAGCGCGCCGGCGATCGCACGTGGTGGACCATGAGCACCTTCGACTCGGGGCTCGCCGCGGCCGAGGCCGAGTCGATGACCGACGCCGACCGCGTCGACGCCGCCGGCGACTACGTGCGGGTCGACGCCGAGACCGTGCCGAGCTACTCGGGCAATGCCGAGGGGGCCGTCGCCCACGTGACTCAGCTCGCGGCCGACGGCTGGAGCATCGTCGTCACCGCCCGCGGCGCGGGGCTCGTCGAGCGCGCCCGCGACGTGCTGAGCGAGGCCGGCGTCGCCGCCCGCCTCGAGGACGCGCTGCCCGACGAGCTCGAGCCGGGTGTCGTCCACCTCGTCGCCGGCGGCATCGAGGCCGGGTTCGAGGTGCCGGCGGTCAAGGTCGCGGTGCTCAGCGAGACCGACTTCTTCGGTCGTGCCGCCGGGTACGAGTCGCGGCAGGTGAAGAAGCTCGCCTCGCGCCGGAAGAACGTGGTCGACCCGCTGCAGCTCAAGACCGGCGACATCGTCGTCCACTCGACCCACGGCATCGGGCGGTTCCTCGAGCTGACCAGCCGCGAGGTGTCGACGGGCGGCCGCAACCCGGTCAAGCACAGCCGCGAGTACCTCGTGCTCGAGTACGCGCCCTCGAAGCGCGGTCAGGCCGGCGACCGCCTCTACGTGCCGACCGACCAGCTCGACCTGCTCAGCCGCTACGTCGGCGGCGAGGCGCCCAAGCTGTCGAAGATGGGCGGAAGCGACTGGTCGCAGGCGAAGGGCAAGGCCCGGAAGGCCGTCCGCGACATCGCCGTCGAGCTGGTCAAGCTCTACTCGGCGCGGATGGCGTCCAAGGGCCACGCGTTCGGCCCCGACACGCCCTGGCAGCGCGAGCTCGAAGAGGCCTTCCCGTTCGCCGAGACGCCCGACCAGCTCACCACGATCGACGAGATCAAGGCCGACATGGAGCGGCCGATCCCGATGGACCGTCTGATCTCGGGCGACGTCGGCTACGGCAAGACCGAGGTCGCGATCCGCGCCGCGTTCAAGGCCGTCCAGGACGGCAAGCAGGTCGCCATGCTCGTCCCGACCACCCTGCTGGTCCGGCAGCACATGGAGACCTTCGCCGAGCGCTTCGCCGGGTTCCCCGTGCACCTGCGGGCCCTCAGCCGGTTCCAGACGGCGAAGGAGTCGAAGGAGACCATCGCGGGAATCGCCGACGGCACCGTCGACATCGTGATCGGCACCCACCGGATCCTCACCGACGGCATGACGTTCAAAGACCTCGGGCTCGTCATCATCGACGAGGAGCAGCGGTTCGGTGTCGAGCACAAAGACCAGCTCAAGAAGCTCAAGACCAACGTCGACATCCTCGCCATGAGCGCGACGCCGATCCCGCGCACGCTCGAGATGGCGGTCACGGGCATCCGCGAGATGTCGACCCTCGCCACCCCGCCCGAAGACCGGCATCCGATCCTCACCTTCGTCGGCCCGAACAGCGAGAGGCAGATCGCCGCCGCGATCCGACGCGAGCTCCTGCGCGAGGGCCAGGTGTTCTTCGTGCACAACCGGGTGTCGTCGATCAATCGCATGGCCGCGCAGCTCGCCGAGCTCGTGCCCGAGGCGCGCGTCGCCGTGGCGCACGGGCAGATGGCCGAGTCGCAGCTCGAGCAGGTGATGGTGGACTTCTGGGAGCGCAAGTTCGACGTCCTGGTCTCGACGACGATCATCGAGACCGGCCTCGACATCGCCAACGCGAACACCCTCATCATCGACCGCGCCGACCGGTACGGCCTCTCGCAGCTGCACCAGCTGCGCGGTCGCGTCGGGCGAGGGCGCGAGCGCGGCTACGCGTACTTCCTCTACGACGCCGACAAGCCGCTCTCCGAGACGGCGCAGGATCGCCTGGAGACCATCGCGGCGAACAACGAGCTGGGGGCCGGCATGCAGGTCGCCCTGAAAGACCTCGAGATCCGCGGCGCAGGCAACCTCCTGGGCGGCGAGCAGTCCGGCCACATCGCCGGAGTCGGCTTCGACCTCTACCTGCGGATGATCGGCGAGGCCGTCAACGCTTTCCGCGGCGACGTTGCCGAGGGGCAGACCGAGCTGCGGCTCGAGCTTCCCGTCGACGCGCACATCCCCGAGGAGTACGTCGAATCCGAGCGCCTCCGGCTCGAGGCGTACCAGAAGCTCTCGACCGCGTCGTCGCCGACGTCGAGCGACGGCCAGATCGACTCGGTGCTCGACGAGCTCACCGACCGCTACGGCGAGCCGCCCGCGCCCGTGCTGGCGCTCATCGAGGTCTCCCGCCTCCGGCGCATGGCTCAGAAGACCGGCCTGAGCGAGGTCGTCGCCATGGGCACGAACCTCCGGGTCGCGGCGCAGGAGCTCGCCGACAGCGTCCAGCTGAGGCTCCAGCGGCTGTTCCCCGGTGCCCGCTACTTCGCCCAGACGAAATCTGTCACGGTGCCGATGCCGCGGCCGAACGGGGAGCCCCTGCCCGACTCCGAGCTCATCGCCTGGGTGGAGCAGCTGCTCGTCGCCGTCTACGGGGCCGCGCCGGCGACGGCGTCGCCGGCGCCCGACGCGGCGTAGCGATCGGCGGGCGGCCGCTCAGCGGGGGAGCGGCACCGCGCTGCGGCGGGCGTGCGACCGCTTGAGCATGCTGACGAGCACCGCGCTCACGACGATCGAGACCGCGGAGCCCAGGAGCACGGCGAGCGTGCCCTCATCGACGATCTCCGCACTCTTCTTGAACGCCAGCTCGTTCATCAGCAGCGACACGGTGAAGCCGATGCCGCCCAGCATGGCCACGGTGACGAGCTCGCCGAGACGCAGGGTCTGCCCGCGGCGTGCCGGGTCGGGGTCGCGGAAGATGCGCGAGGCGATGCCCCCGGCGATCGTGATGCCGATCAGCTTGCCGACCGGCAGTGCGATGACGATGGCCCAGAACACGGGGCTCAGCTGGCCGATGCCGACGGACGGCACCGCGATCGACGCCGCCGCGAAGGCGAAGATCGGCAGGACCACGCCGTTGACGAACGGCTGCAGCGCGTGGATGGCCCGGTCGGCGGGTTTGAGCGGCAGCACGAGCCCGACCGCGACCGCGGCGATCGTCGCGTGCACGCCCGACCGGTAGACGAAGTACCAGCAGACGACGGCGAGCACGACCACGAGGGCGACAGCCGCTGCTCCGGCGAGACCCGACCAGCGGCCGAGCAGGCGGCCGGCGGCGAAGACGGCGGCGACGGCCAGGATGCCGAGCCCGAGGAAGGCGAGGTTCGAGCCGTGCGTGAAGAAGATCGCGATGATCAGGATCGCCACGAGGTCGTCGAGCACCGCCAGCGCGAGGAGGAACACCCGGATCCGGCCCGGGAGGTGCGACCCGAAGACCGCGAGGATACCGAGCGCGAAGGCGATGTCGGTCGCCGTGGGGATCGGCCAGCCGCCCGTGTAGCGAGTGCCGGCGGTCACGATCGCGTAGACGACGGCGGGCGCGATGACGCCGCCGATCGCGGCGATGCCGGGCACGATCGCCTTCTTCACGCTGTTCAGCTCGCCCTTGACGAGCTCGTGCTTCAGTTCGACGGCCACGACGAAGAAGAAGAGAGCCAGGAGTCCGTCGGAGACCCAGTGCCCGACCGAGAGGTTCAGCCCGATCGCGGGCAGGTCGAGATGATGGTGCTTGACGGCCTCGAGCGCGTGCCCGGTCGGGAGGTTGGCGAGCACGAGGCCCAGGATCGCGGCGGCGAGGAGGAGGGCTGCTGAGGCCCGCTCGGAACGGAAGATGCCCATGGCGTCCAATCGAGAGGTCGACGAGGAAGTGTCGACCAGACTTCCCGACTCACCGAGGCCACTCTATCGTGGGACCACCGACAGACGACGCGGCAGGAGGCCGACACCCGATGACCTCGAACGACGATCGCACGCGTGACGCCCTCGCCGGGCTCACCACGAGCGTCGACCGGCTCCTGGACCCGCCCGGCTGCGAGTGGAACCGGGCGCAGACGAAGGAGTCGCTGGTCACCTACCTGGTCGAGGAGGCATTCGAGCTCGTCGAGGCCATCGAGTCGGGCAGCCAGGCTGATCTCCGCGAGGAGCTCGGCGACGTGCTCTACCAGGTCGTGCTGCAGTCGGGCGTCGCCGAGCGCGCCGGTGCCGGCTTCGACCTGGCCGACGTGATCGCCGAGGTCGACGAGAAGGTGCGCAGGCGCCATCCGCACGTGTTCGGAGACGACTCCGCGGCGGACGTCGACGACATCATCCGCCTGTGGTCGGCGGCGAAAGCGCGAGAGAAGGCGTCGCGCGAGAGCGCGTACGACGGCGTGCCGCTGGGCATGCCGGCCCTCGCGCGGGCGCAGAAGCTGCTGGCGCGGCAGACCAGGGCGCAGGCCCCGGCGGCCGACGGCGACGATCCGGTCGCAGGAGCAGGCGGACACCCGCCCGCCGACCTGTCGCACGCCGACACCGAGCTCGCCTGGGGCCGCGCCCTCCTCACGTCGGTCGAGGCCGCGACAGCGCGGGGCTTCGACGCGGAGCGAGCCCTCCGCGCCGCGGTGCGCGAGCGCGAGAGCGATCTTCGTGCGGCTGAGAGTCGGGAACGGCGGGGCACCCCACAACCCGAATAGAGGGGACCCCGCCCGGGCCCGGTGATCAGCCGGCCCCGGCCGCGCCTTGCGGCGCGACAACGTCAACGATACACGCTTGTGAAATGTCACGGCGGAATTCTCAGTGTTTCATGAGGAACGTTTGATGACGGCTCACGGAGCGTCCGGGGGCCGGACGCGGAGAGCTGACGATGCGCGCTGCGCCCGCTGACGAGTGATGCCTCGCGCAGACGAGTGATGCCCCGCGCTCTCGCGCGGGGCATCGTGCCGAGCCTGCCCGTCACCGCAGGGAAGGGACGGACTGCTCGGCTAGCGGCGCGCGCAACCCGATTCACGCGCCGCCGGTCGGATGACGAGGAGCTCGATCGAGAGGCGCCGGACACAGCACACGTCGCCCCTCGGGCACCTCGCCACGTCGTGGCGGGTGGCACCAACAATACCTGACATGTTACATCCGTGCAAGCCGACCGAAGACGACGACGCGTCACGAGCGCGGTCGGCACGACGACTTCTGGAAGACTGGCGACCATGCCTCCCGTGAATCCGTCCCGCGGCATGCGCGACTTCCTCCCCGCCGACAAGCGCCGCCGCGACCTCGTGCTCGACGCCATCCGGTCGACCTACCGCTCCTACGGCTTCGACGAGATCGAGACCCCCGTCGTCGAGGACAGCTCGCGGCTCCACGCGGGCCTCGGCGGTGACAACGAGAAGCTCGCGTTCGCGATCATGAAGCGGGCGCTCACCGTCGACGACCTGCGGGCCGCCGATGCGCCGCTCGACCTCGCCGACCTCGGGCTCAGGTTCGACCTGACCGTTCCTCTCGCCCGTTTCTACGCAAGCCACCGGGGCGAGCTGCCGACCGTCTTCCGCTCCATCCAGATCGCGCCCGTGTGGCGTGCCGAGCGGCCGCAGAAGGGCCGCTACCGGCAGTTCGTCCAGTGCGACATCGACATCATCGGCGAGCCGGGCGCCCTGGCCGAGATCGAGCTTCTGACGGCGACGTCGGCGGTGCTCGAGCGGCTGGGGATCGAGCGGGCGACGATCAGGATCAACGACCGCCGGATCCTGCTCGCGCTCCTGGCGCACTGGCAGGTGCCCATCGACCGGTTCGACCCGGCGCTCGTGATCATCGACAAGCTCGACAAGATCGGCGTCGACGGGGTCGTCGCCGAGCTCGCCGAGATCGACGTGCCGCGTGAGGGTCTCGCGGAGCAGCTCGGAGAGCTCGCCCACGCCGACTGGTCGATCGGCCGGGCCGCACCGGACTGGCTCGACACCGAGGCGTTCGCCGACCTCGTCGCGCTCCGCGACGCCATCCCCGGCGCCGAGATCGAGTTCGACCCGACGCTCGTGCGCGGCATGGGCTACTACACCGGCACGATCTTCGAGGTCGCCCACCCCGACTTCGGCTACTCGCTCGGCGGCGGCGGCCGCTACGACGGCATGATCGGCCGCTTCCTCGGGCAGGACGTCCCGGCCGCGGGGTTCTCGCTCGGGTTCGAGCGGCTCGTCGACCTCGTCACGCTCGACACGGGCGACGCCGGCGGCCTGGCGCTCGTCTACGACCGTTCACTGGACCCGGTCGACCTGGTCCGGCTGCAGGGCGAGCTCGTCGCCCGCGGCCGCCGGGTCCGGCTGGAGCGGCGGGCGAAGAACTTCTCGAACCAGCTCGCGTCGCTGGGGGCCGCCGGGTACACGGAGTTCGCCGCGGTGCGTGAGGCCGGGGTGTCGGCGGAAGAGCTGGAGATCCGCGAGATCGGCTGAGCCGGGAGGCTGTCGGATCCTGCGCCCTGCTTCGCCTGTGGAGAACCGAGGGCCGGCCACCCGGCGTGACTAGGATTGCGCCTGGGCGGAAGCCCTCACAGACAGACGATCTAAGGAGTAATCCGTGGCAGCAATCGACGCCGTAGGCGCCCGCGAAATCCTCGACTCGCGGGGCAACCCCACGGTCGAGGTCGAAGTCCTGCTCGACGACGGCACCGTCGCTCGCGCAGCCGTGCCCTCGGGCGCGTCGACCGGTGCGTTCGAGGCCTACGAGCTGCGCGACGGCGACAAGGAGCGCTACCAGGGCAAGGGCGTCCTCAAGGCCGTCACCGCGGTGATCGACGAGATCGGCCCCGAGATCGAGGGCCTCGACGCCACCGACCAGCGCGTCATCGACCAGGCGATGATCGACCTCGACGGCACCGAGAACAAGAAGCGCCTCGGCGCGAACGCCATCCTCGGCGTCTCGCTCGCCGTCGCCCGCGCCGCGGCCGACTCGGCCGACCTCCCGCTGTTCCGCTACGTCGGCGGCCCGAACGCGCACACGCTGCCCGTCCCGATGATGAACGTGATCAACGGCGGCTCGCACGCCGACAGCAACGTCGACATCCAGGAGTTCATGATCCTGCCGATCGGCGCCGAGTCGTTCTCCGAGGCGCTCCGCTGGGGCACCGAGACCTACCACGTGCTCAAGAGCGAGCTGAAGAGCCAGGGCCTCTCGACCGGCCTCGGCGACGAGGGCGGCTTCGCCCCGAACCTGTCGTCGAACCGCGCCGCGCTCGACCTCCTCGTCGCCGCGATCACCAAGGCCGGCTTCACGCCCGGCAAGGACATCGCACTCGGTCTCGACGTCGCCTCCAGCGAGTTCTTCAAGGACGGCTCGTACGCCTTCGAGGGCGGCACGAAGTCGGCCGAGGAGATGGGCGCGTACTACGAGGACCTCGTGGCCTCGTACCCGCTCGTGACCATCGAGGACCCCCTCGACGAGGACGACTGGGAGGGCTGGGCGCACATCACCGAGCTCATCGGCTCGAAGACCCAGATCGTCGGCGACGACCTGTTCGTCACGAACCCGGTGCGCCTCGCCAAGGGCATCGAGAACGGCGCCGCCAACGCGCTCCTCGTCAAGGTGAACCAGATCGGCACGCTGACCGAGACCCTCGACGCGGTCGCGCTCGCGCAGCGCTCCGGCTACAAGACGGTCATGTCGCACCGGTCGGGCGAGACCGAAGACACCACGATCTCCGACCTCGCAGTCGCCACCGACGGCGGTCAGATCAAGACCGGCGCCCCGGCCCGCTCCGAGCGCGTCGCGAAGTACAACCAGCTTCTCCGCATCGAAGAAGAGCTCGGCGACGCCGCGGTCTACGCCGGCCGCAGCGCCTTCCCGCGCTTCAAGGGCTAGTCCCAGAGCACAGGCTGAGGCTTTTCTCAGCCTCCGACGGCCCGTCCCGCACGATGCGGGGCGGGCCGTCGCCTATCGTCGAGGCATGAGCACAGCAGGCGAGCGCCACACGCACGAGCCCGCCTCGAAGGGCGGCGCGTCGAAGAACCGCCGCATCCCCGTGAGCCTGCCGGCCATGGAGTCCGCGGCCGGCGGCTGGCTGCGCGCCTCCCGGTTCTCGGGCTTCAGCCTGCTCATGCTCGTGATCATCATCCTGTTCATCGTCGTGCTCGCCCCGAGCCTGCGCACCCTGATCCAGCAGCAGCAGCAGGTCGCCTCGCTCGAGCAGTCCGTGCAGAAGCAGAAGAGCGACGTGCAGAGCCTCAAGGGCGACGTCGCTCGCTGGAACGACCCCGCCTACATCGAGGCGCAGGCCCGCGACAGGCTGCTGTACGTCTACCCGGGCGAGTACAGCTACCTCGTCATGAACCCGTCGAAATCCTCGGGAACGACGACCACCACGACGTCCGGCACGCAGATCAGCGACAAGATCCAGACTCCGAAGGTCGACTGGGTGCAGGCGATGACCTCGTCGGTGCTCGACGCCGGGCTCACGAACGAGCCCGCGACGAAGCTCGTCTCGCCCGACATCTCGGGCTCCGAGAGCAGCACCGGCACGAAGTAGCCCCCGCGCCGTCGGGTATCGTGGACCACTCATGAGCACGCCGCCCTTCGCCCCCGTCACCGAGCGCGACATCCGCATCGTGTCGCTGCAGCTCGGCCGTCCGGCCCGAGACGTGATCGGCATCGCCGCGCGCTGCGTCTGCGGCAATCCCACCGTCGTGTCGACGAAGCCGCGCCTCGCCGACGGCACGCCGTTCCCGACGCTCTACTACCTGTGCCACCCGGCGGCCACGGCCGCGATCTCGACGCTCGAGGCGAACGGCGTCATGGCCGAGTTCACCGAGATGCTCGCCGCCGACGAGTCCCTTCGCGCGCACTACCTGGAAGCACACGAGGCGTACCTCGCCGACCGCGAGAGCATCGAGCACGTCGCCGAGATCGACCATGTGACGGCGGGCGGGATGCCCGAGAGGGTGAAGTGCCTGCACGCCCTGGCGGGTCACGCGCTCGCCGCAGGGCCCGTGGTGAACCCGTTCGGCGACCTGGCGCTGGAACGTGCCGCGTGGGATCCTGCGACCTGCTCGTGCATCGACTACGACGCTGACGAGGCGTAAGCCGGTGCGTCGCCCGCTCGCCCTCGCCGGCTTCGTCGCCGCCGTGGCGATCGTGCTCCTCTCGGGCGGGGTGCTCACCGCGCAGCCGGCCCGGGCCGACGACATCCGCAGCCGCGAGTACTGGCTGCAGGACTACGGCATCGAGCAGGCCTGGAACACGACGAAGGGCAAGGGCGTCACGGTCGCCGTCATCGACACCGGGGTCGACGGCAGCGTGAGCGAACTGCAGGGGGCCGTCACGGGCGGCACGGACTTCTCCGGGCAGGGCTCGTCGAACGGGCAGACGCCCATCGACGACAGCGGCGACTCGTCGCACGGCACGCTGGTCGCGTCGATGCTCGCCGGTCGCGGGACCGGCACCGACAGCGGCGTGATCGGCGTGGCTCCGCAGGCGAGCATTCTGTCGATCTCGGTCGGGTTCGGCGCGAGCGCCCACGACCCGGACGAGCAGATCGCCGAGGCGGTCGTCTGGGCCGTGAACCACGGCGCCAAGGTGATCAACATGTCGCTGACCCGCAACACGCTCGACTGGCCGGTGAGCTGGGACAGGGCGTTCGAGTACGCCGACGCGCACGGTGTGGTGGTCGTCGCCGCGGCCGGGAACCGGGGCTCCGGCACCGACGAGGTCGGGGCTCCTGCCACGATGCCGGGGGTTCTCGCGGTGGCCGGCGTCGACCAGAACGGCGACGCGAGCTACGACGCGTCGAGCCAGGGGATCACCATCGGTGTCGCCGCACCGAGCGAGGGGCTGGTCGGGGTGGGCCCGGGCGGCCAGTACCTGCTCTGGCAGGGGACGAGCGGGGCGGCGCCGATCGTCTCGGGCATCGCGGCCCTCGTCTACGCCTCGCACCCGGGCATCTCGGCCGACGACGTGATCCAGCGCATCATCTCGACCGCGACGCCGAAGGGGTCGCCGAGCCCGGGGCCCATCTACGGCCACGGACTGGTGAACGCCGAGAGAGCGGTCACGGCGAACGTCGCGCACGTGACCTCGAACCCGCTCGGCAGCCTGTCCGACTGGGTCCGCCTGCACCGCCGGGCCGCCGCGACACCGCTGCCGACCGCCAAGCCGCAGCCGTCGCTGCCGGTCACGGCGACCCCGACGACGGCCGTCGCCAATAGGGACGTCGACGCTGGGGGCTTCCCGACAGTCGAATCCCTTCGGTCGGTAGGTATCCCGGTTGCGGTCTACGCTGTCTTCGGAATCAGTTTCGCCGCCGTCGTCATCGGGGCCGCACGGCATTTCAGAAGGCTGCGCTCAGGGCGCTAGCCTGTTCACAGTCCATTCCCAATCGAGGAGTCTTTCGCCTTGCCCAAAATCCTGATCGTCGGCGGCGGCTACGCCGGTTTCTACACCGCCTGGAAGCTCGAGAAGTGGCTGCGCAAGGGCGAGGCCGACGTCACCGTCGTCGACCCGCTGCCGTACATGACGTACCAGCCGTTCCTCCCCGAGGTCGCCGCCGGTTCGATCGAGCCCCGTCACGCGGTCGTCGCGCTCCGTCGCCACCTCAAGCGCACCAACGTCGTCACGGCGAAGGTGACGAAGGTCGACCACGCCTCCAAGACGGCGACGATCACCCCCGAGGTCGGCGAGGCCTGGGAGATGGAGTACGACCAGATCGTCATGACCGCCGGCGCGGTCTCGCGCACGTTCCCGATCCCGGGCGTCGCCGACGAGGCCATCGGCCTCAAGACGATCGAAGAGGCGCAGGCGATCCGCGACAAGCTCCTCACGAACTTCCAGAAGGCGGCGAACCTCGAGGCCGGTCCCGAGCGCGACCGTCTCCTCACGGTCGTCGTGGTCGGCGGCGGGTTCGCGGGCATCGAGATCTTCGCCGAGCTCCGCAGCTTCGCGACCGACCTCCTGAAGAACTACCCCGGCCTCACGATCGACGACACCTCGTTCCACCTGGTCGAGGCGATGGGCAGGATCATGCCCGAGGTCGCCCTCGAGACCAGCCACTGGGTGCTCAAGAATCTCGCCGAGCGCCAGGCGATCGTGCACCTCGACACCCAGCTGCAGTCGGCCGTCGGCGGCAAGATCGAGCTGTCGACCGGTGAGTCGTTCGAGTCCGACCTCATCATCTGGACCGCCGGCGTCATGGCGAACCCCGTGGTGCGCAACACCGACTTCCCGCTCGAGGCCCGCGGCCGCATCACCGTGCAGCCCGACCTCCGCATCGTCACCGAAGAGGGCACCGTCGTCCCCGACGCCTGGGCCTGCGGCGACGTCGCGGCCACGCCCGACCTCACCGGCGCCGGCGTCGGCGGCTTCTGCGTGCCGAACGCGCAGCACGCGGTCCGCATGGGCAAGCAGCTCGCGAAGAACATCACGGCCGTGCTCCGCGGCGAGAACACGCAGGACTACCGCCACGACAACCTCGGTGCGGTGGCCGGTCTGGGTCTCGGCATCGGCGTGTTCCAGAGCGGCAAGTTCGCGCTCAAGGGCTTCCCGGCCTGGGCCGCGCACCGCGGCTACCACGGCCTCGCCATGCCGTCGTGGGAGCGCAAGATCCGCGTCGTCTCCGGCTGGGCCAACAACGCCGTCCTGGGTCGCGACATCGCCTCGCTCGACAACGTGACGCAGCCCCGTGCCGCGTTCGAGGAGTTCGCGTCGCGCCCCAAGCCCCCGGCTCCCGCCGAGCCGGTCGCGCCGACCGCCGCCGACGAGAGGCCCGCCACCGCGCCCGAGATCGGGAAGGCCGCCGGCGAGCCCGGCCCGGCGTACGCGAACCCCGCCGACGGCGAGAAGGCCGCCGAGCCGGTCGCCGCCGAGAAGGCCGCTCCGAAGCGTGCGCCGCGCAAGCCCGCCGCGAAGAAGCCCGCCGCCGAGCCGGCTCCCGCTGCCGAGTAGCCTCCTCCAGCGACAAAAAGCGACACCTGCGACGCCCCCGCGCGTCGCAGGTGTCGCTTTTTGTCGCCCGAGCGGCGACGGGGAGGGGGATCAGCCGGGCCCGATACCCTGGAGGGCACGCCCCCGTAGCCCAACTGGAAGAGGCAGGCGACTTAAAATCGCCACAGTCAGGGTTCGAACCCCTGCGGGGGTACTTCGGCGGGCACCCGAAGGAGGGCTGTGACGCGCGGCAATCGGACGCCAGACTGGCGGCATGAGCCTGTCGAGCGAGCTGACGGCCTACGAGCTGTGGCTGCATGAGAACCGTCCCGAACTCCTGCAGGGAATGAATCCCGGACTCGACGACACCGGTGTGGGCCGCCTACGCGAGGCCATCGCGCCTCTTCGCCTGACCGAGCAGGTCGAGACCCTGTATCGCTGGCGCGACGGCGGCAGCTCGACGGTCTTCGGCGGCTGGTGGATGCGCCCCGTCGACGCGCTGCTCGAGTGGCGCGAGTTCTGCATCGACCAGCTGGAGCACCCGCCGGTCTGGCTCCCGGTGTTCGACGACCACGTCTACGGAATCGTCACGCTCGAAGTGCCGGGCCACTCCGGCGACGACTCGCTCTGGTCCTCGCCGACGCACGACACCGGGATCTTCCGTCTCGCACACTCGCTTGAGGCAGCCGTCGCGGCCCTCAACGCCGCCGCGCTAGATGAGTCGCTCAGCGAAACGGAACGCGATGGAGCGCTGTTCGAGCAGGGTCTCGACTCGCGGGTCATGACCCCGTATCTGCTGGCGCGGACTCCCGACCGGTACGTGTTCGGGGTCGACACCGTCGGCGCGATGTACTCCGATGCGCCCGAGACGGCGTGGCCCGAGGCGTGGCTCGCGTCGGTCGGTCTGAGCCGCGTCGACGGCCAGCCCCGGGGAGCGACACACACGATCGCCGAGCTGATCGAGCTGTCGAAGTCCGCACCGGTGTCCGGCACGATCAGGGCGCGCGCCGTCGCGGTCGGCGGCCAGGAGCTCCGGCTCATGATGGTCGTGGACGACGGCACGGGCCGCCTCGATGTCGCTCAACCCCACGGCACGCCGATCCTCGAGCGCGGGCGCGGCGAGATGGAGCTCGACGTGACTCTCGACGCAGGAGCCGGCGACTCCGCCTCCGCGGACTCGTCCGTCGGCCGCGACGGTTCGACGGGCGCCCTGGCGGGGCTGGTCGGCGCACGGTGGCCGGCGGCGGTGCCCGCGACCATGACGGCTGTCCGGCCGCTCGCCGACTGACGCGCTCACGGCGACCGCCGACCTACTCGATCGTGCCGGCAGGAGCCGCGGGCGGCAGGAGCACGCGGAACACCGCCCCACCACCGTCACCCGGCGCCGCCTCGATCGACCCTCCGAGACGCCGCACCAGCCGCGCGGCGATCGACAGGCCGAGCCCCGTCCCCACGGCGCGCGTGGAACGGTAGCGGTCGCGGAGCACCCCGCGCTCGAAGGCGTCGCGACTGTCGGCGGGGGTGAGGCCGGAGCCCTCGTCGCGCACGGCGATGGTCGCGCGGCGTGCCGCGTGCTCCAGCGCCCCCGAAGCACCCGCCGACAGCGAACCGGGACCAGTCACGGTCACCGTGATCGTCGACCCCTCGGGGCTCGCCCGCAGCGCGTTCTCGAGGAGGCCGTCGAGCAGCTGCCGAACGCGCATCGGGTCGGTCACGATCGGGACGGGCCCCGGGGCGTGGACGGTCACGGCGACTCCGAGTCCGTCGGCGCGAGCACGCCAGGCCTTCTGCGACGACACGGCGACGGCGACGAGGTCGAGCGGCTCGGGCCGGATCGCGAAGTCGTCGGCCTCGAGCCTCGCCAGTTCGAGCAGGTCGCTCGTGAACGCCTCGAGCCGCGCGGTCTCGGCGACGAGGGTGCGCCCGACGTCGGGCAGCGACGAGGGCGAGACCAGCCCGTCGGCGAGCGCGTCGGCGTAGCCGCGGATGGCCGTGAGCGGCGTGCGGATCTCGTGCGACACCGACAGGAGGAACTCGTGCTGTCGACCCTCCGAGAGGGCGAGAGCCGCGTCGAGCGAGGCGAGGGCCTGCTCTATGTCGGCCACCTCGGCGATCCTGGTCTCGTCGTCTCCTGCCGCTCGGCGGGCGGCGACGACGCCGCGACGGCCGCCGGCCAGCTCTCGCGCGGAGGCGGCGGCGCGTCTCAGAGGCCGCGAGACGAGGCGAGCCACCAGGATCCCGACGCCCACGGCGACCGCCACCCCCAGCGCGACGGCGATCGCGAACCGCACCAGCAGCCGCCGGTTCGCCGCCTGCACGAGCGAGAAGTCCTGGCTCGCGATGACCGCCTGGCTCCGCGAGATCGTGCGGCCCTCGACGAGGAGGGTGTGACCGCCGACCTGGACGCGTTCGGAGACCGTGCCCGTGTTCACCACGCGTGTGATCGCCGACGACGGCACGGGGGTGGCGCCGCCGGTGGTCGGCACGGTGCTGCCGTCGGGCCGCACCAGCAGCAGGGTGACGCCGTGCGGGTGCTCGCGGTCGAGGTTCCGCACGACGGTGGCGCGCTCGGCGGCGGGCGTCGACGCCACCACCTGGATCGTCGACCGCAGCACGTCGCGCGCCTGGGCCACGCCGATCTGCCGGACGAGCTGGAACGCCACGACCGCCGTCGCCAGGGCCGCGAGCAGCGCCACGCTCACGGTGGCGAGCACGATGCGCGAGGCGAGCGACGTGCGCCTCACGAGGCCTGCCCGGCGTCGGGTCCGGGCGCAGGATCGGCAGCGCCCTCGTCCAGCGCGTAGCCCACCCCGCGGATCGTCCGCAGCCCGCACCCCTCGCCGAGCTTCGCCCGCAGCTGCGCCACGTGCACGTCGACCGTGCGCGTGCCGCGGTAGTCGGCGACGCCCCAGACGGCCGAGAGCAGCTGGCTCCGGGCGAAGACCTGCCCTGGGCTCGCCATGAGGTACGCGAGCAGGTCGAACTCGGTCGCGGTGAGCTCGACCGGCTCGCCGGCGTTCGTCACGCGTCGGGCCCGCGGATCGAGCGTGAGCGGCCCGATCGTGAGAGCGCCCGTGCGGGAGCCGAGGGTGCTGCGCCGCACGAGGCCCTTCACCCGAGACGCCAGCTCGCGCGCCGAGAACGGCTTGGTCACGTAGTCGTCGGCGCCGAGCTCGAGGCCCAGGATCCGGTCGACCTCGCTGTCGCGCGCCGTGACGAACACGATCGGGGTCCAGTCGTCGTCCGCCCGGAGAGCGCGGCACAGCTCGACTCCGTCGAGCACCGGCAGGCCGATGTCGACGATCGCGGCCACCGGACGGTAGCGGCGGATCGCGTCGAGCCCCGTGCGGCCGTCGCGGGCGACGTGCACCGTGAACCCGGCGTCGGTCAGGTACAGGCGCTCGATGTCGGCGATCGCCGGTTCGTCCTCGACCACGACGACGAGGCCGCGGCTGTCGCTCATGACGACATTCAACCGGATCCTGCTGCCTCGCCTCACGGATTTACACGACCCGAACATCCGCCGAACCTGTCGAGGAGTCGGCGTCGTCACGATGATCGACGCGCCGAGAGCATCGGCGCCCGACCAAGGAGGACCCATGCACACCACCCGACTGACCCGTCTCGCCGTCGTCGCCGGCACCACCTGCGCCCTGGTGGCCGGAGCCGGCGTCTTCGGCGCCGCGGCCGCGAACGCGGCGACCCCCACGCCGTCGCCGTCCGCCTCGTCGTCGCAGGCCGGATCGTCGACCCACTCGTCGACCCGGCTCGTCATGCCGTTCCGCGCCCTGCGCCCGGCCGGCCTGCGCCGCCTCGTCGGCACCCTGCCGTCGGCGCTGAAGGCCGACCTCACGGCGCTCAAGGGCAAGAAGGGGGCCGATCGTCGCAGCGCCGTGGCCGCGATCGAGACCAAGGCGCTCGACGGCGGCTACGGCTCCGAGATCAAGGAGATCGCGACGAAGGCCGAAGCGGCGTGGAAGGCCGCGCCGGCGTCGCTCAAGGCCGACCTGAAGTCCCTCAAGGGGGACAGCCGCGCCGAGAAGATCGTCGAGCTGAAGAAGATCGACGCGAAGGCGCTCGCCGGCGGCTACGGCTCGGCCGTGGAGGCGTACGCGAAGGAGCTGCAGGCGATGGCGGCGAAGCAGGCGGCCTCGTCGGCGGCGCCGTCGCTCGGCGCGATGGTCTGAGACCCCCGCGAGGCGGACGCCGCGGGCGCGTGGGTCAGGGGGCGTCGTCGAGCGCGGGCTCGACGAACCTCACCCAGGTCCACGCGCTCACGGCGACCACCGCGAAGACGAGAGCCGCGACGACGATCGGCAGCAGCGGGAACGCCTCGGTCGGCGCGCCCGCGTAGACGACCGCGGCGAGGGCCGCGCCCACGACGGCGAGCCCGACGAGAGTCGGCCTCGACCACGACAGCAGCGCGCGGCCGGGCAGGTGGGCGAGGGGCACGAGCAGCACCACGAGCGAGCCGAGGCCGGCCAGGCAGGTGGTGGCGAGCGCCTCGCGGGTCACCTCGACCGCGAACGACGCCGATGCGGCCGGGATGAATCCGTGCACGACCCACGCGACGAACGACACGAGCGCGATCGCCGACAGCTGCACGGTCGCGAGCAGACCGCCGTGTCGGATGTCGCCGGTCTCGTCGAGGGTCGCACCGTCGTCGTCGACGAGGGTCGCAGCCACGAGCACCCCCAGCACGAGCGGCGGGTCGAGGTCGAAGATCCTCACCGCGAGGCAGGCCAGGGCGGCGACGAGCAGGAGCCGGGGACTCGCCCCCAGCCGAAGCCGCCGCCCGAGCCGCCGCCCGACCACCCACGTCGGCAGCACGGCGCCCAGCCCGTTGACGAGCGCCAGCCCGAGCCCGATCGCCAGGACGAGGCGGACGTAGCGCAGCTGGTCGTCGACGCCGAAGGCCAGCGCGACGAGCACGGCGCCCACGCCGATCGTGGCCGCGATCGCCGCGGCGGGAGGCAGGAGCGGCGACTCGTCGCGCTCGGAGACGGCACGGTTGCGGCCGGTGAATCGTCGCGCGCGCACCGCGAGGCGACCGCCGAGGGCGGAGCCCGCGAGACGCAGCGGCACGATGACGAGCAGCACGAAGACGATGCCGACGACGAGCGCCCAGATCCAGACCCAGCTCGACACGCTCTGCGCCAGGGTGGGAAGGTCGTGGCCGAACCCGGTCGGCGCGGTCCACGACGCGGCCGCGTCGAGCGCCGACGAGTCCGCGCCGGACGCCGATGCGGACCCGGAGCCGCCGGACGATCCCGACGAGCCGCTCGAGCCTCCACCGGACGCGCTCGGCGCGCCGCCCGATGTCGACCCGCCGCTGCCGCCGCTGTGACCGCCCGTGGTGCCTCCCGGAGCAGGAACGCCCGAGCCGCTGGAGCCGTCGCCACCGGCACCGGTCTGGCCGCCGGTCGACGGGGCGCTCGGCTGGCCGGACGAGGGCGCCGACGGGGTCGAGGTCGGCTGGGCGGCGAAGGCGACCTTCGTGCTCGGGCTGGCCGGGCCGTAGTTGCCGGCCGCGTCACGCTGTGCGGCCTGGACCACGCGCGACCCGGCGGGGATGAGGAGGCCCCGGGTCGAGCAGCTCCAGGATCCTGCGGCCGACACGGCGGCCGAGCAGACGGGATTGCTGTCGATGTACGTGGTGACCGTGGCACCCGGCTCGCCCGTGCCGACGAAGCTGAACGGCTGCGTGGTGACGGTCGAGCCCGCGGCGGGCCGCAGCAGCACCGGTGCCGCCGGGGCGGTCCGGTCGATGACGATGTCGACCGTGTTCGACTGCGACGAGACCGGGATCGACGGCACGGAGGCCGACCGCTGGACGGCGGACACGCTGTAGGTGCCCGACGGGACGCCCGACGCGGGGAGGACCGTCGACCACGAGCCCGACGACGAGACCGCTGCGGTGACGCTGAAGGTCGTGCCGGAGGTCTGCCCGGTGCCGGTCAGGGACGCCGTGACGGTCGCGCCCGCGAAGCCGGTGCCCGAGACCGTGGCACCGACGGCGACGCCCGACGGCGACGAGACCACGGGCTCGGTGAGCACGTCGAACGCCCTGGAGGTCACGTCGGGCAGCGTCGGCTGCGTCAGGTCGCGCACGGTGAGCGCCTGGCCGGCCCCGCTTGTGAGCGTGACCGGGCACGACCACGAGCCGCCCGCGTCGACCGTCGCCGTGCAGAGCGACTGCGACGGGTGTGCCGGGTCGAGCACGCGCAGCTGGTCGCCGGCCACTCCGGTGCCCTGGGCCGTGCCGTTCGACGAGTCCGAGTCGGCGACCGAGATGGTCGGCGCCGTCGCGGGGGCGAAGCTCGACGTCGGGGGAGCGGGCGTCGGGGTCGACGTCGCAGCCGAGGCTGAGGGCCCTCCGGCGAGGGCCCCGAGGGCGGCGAGCGTCAGAGCGGAGATCGAGACGGCGGCGAGCAGGATCCTGCGACCCGTCGCTCGTGACGAGTGCCCGCGCGCATCGGCCCGGTGCGCACCCCGAAGCACTCCGCCGCCGGTAGCCGCGGAGCCGGTGGAGCTGAGGGTCGTGTCGGTGAGCACTGTCACCCATTCAGCCAAGTCGCGGGGTACAAGTCAATCCGCCGTGCGGCTGATCCGGCAAACAGATACTGAATTGTGAAGAACACGGCGTGGCGAGAATTACCTCAGAGAATGCCCAGCCGCTCCGTAGGTTCCAAGGTGCCGCCTCTATAGTCGATCCGGATCAACAAGGAGCTTTTCGCCATGGATTCCGCCCTCGTAGGCATTCTCATCGCAGTCGGCATCGTCGTGGTGCTCGCAATCATCGTCGGCATCTACTTCTGGGCGACGTACAACTCGCTCGTGACGCTCAAGGTGCGCGTCGACGAGGCATGGAGCGACATCACCGTGCAGCTCAAGCGCCGCGGCGATCTGATCCCGAACATCATCTCGTCGGTGAAGGGCTACGCGAGCCACGAGTCCGGCGTTTTCGAGAGCGTCACGAAGGCCCGCGCCGAGACGCTCAGCGCCACGACCCCGGCCGAGGCGGCCGTCGCCGAGACGCACCTCCAGCAGTCGCTGAAGAGCATCTTCGCCGTCGCCGAGGCCTACCCGCAGCTCCAGGCGTCGCAGAACTTCCTGCAGCTGCAGTCCGAGCTCGTCGACACCGAAGACAAGATTCAGGGCGCCCGCCGGTTCTACAACGGGGGCGTGCGCGAGTTCAACACGAAGACGCAGGTGTTCCCGAACACGGTGTTCGCCAAGCGCCTCGGCTTCACGAACCGCGATTTCTTCGAGGTCGCCGAGCCGTCGGCGATCGCCGAGCCGCCGCGCGTGCAGTTCTAGCCCGGGGCACCTCACCACTCTCTGACGAACGCAAGGACGCTCGCCGTGTACTCCGCCGTCTCGCGCAACAAGATCAACACCTGGCTGATCATCCTGGTCTTCCTGGTGATCATCGGCGCGCTCGGCTTCGCCGCCAGCGCGATCTGGGGCAACCCGTCGATCGGCTTCACCGTGCTGGTGATCGCCGCCCTGTACGCCCTCGTGCAGTACTTCTTCGCGTCGCGGCAGGCGATCGCGATGAGCCACGGGATCCGCGTCGACGCCCACACCGAGCCGCGCCTCTACCGGACCGTCGAGAACCTCTCGATCACGATGGGGCTGCCGATGCCCGAGGTGTACGTCGTCGAGGACCCGGCTCCGAACGCCTTCGCGACCGGCCGCGACCCGCAGCACGCGGTCGTCGCCGCGACCACGGGACTCCTGGCGATCATGGACGACACCGAGCTTCAGGGCGTCATGGCGCACGAGATGGGGCACGTCAAGAACTACGACATCCGCGTCTCGACGATCGTCTTCGGCCTCGTCGTCGCCGTCGGGTTCCTGGCGGACATCATGCTGCGCATGTCGTTCTTCGGCGCGATGTTCGGCGGCGGCAACCGCCGCGACAACGAGAACGGCGGCGGAGGCGGCAACCCGGTCATGATCATCGTCGGGCTCGCCGCGATGATCGTCGCGCCGCTCGCCGCCGCGGGCGTCCAGGCCGCGGTCTCGCGTCAGCGCGAGTACCTCGCCGACGCGACCGGCGCCCTCACCACCCGCTACCCCGAGGGGCTCGCCTCGGCGCTCGAGAAGCTCGGCGCGTACGGTCGCCCGATGCGCGATCAGAACTCGTCGATGTCGCACCTGTGGATCAGCGACCCGATGCGGCCCGGTGTCATGGCGCGCATCTTCTCGACGCACCCGCCGCTCGCGGATCGAATCGCCCGCCTCCGTAAGAACGCCGCCCAGTTCTAGCTGGCCCCTGGCCGGGCCGGCCTAGCCGCCCGCTCGCAGGGCTGACGCGAGCGCGGGCGCGAGATCGCCGCGCCCCGTGACCTCGACGTCGCCGAGCCCCTGCCACTGGGCGGTCCGGCGCAGGAGCCCGGCGAGACGCTCCACCTCCACCGTCTGCCCCGCCTCGTGCCACGCCGCCTGCACGCGCAGCACGCCGCTCTGACGATCGCTCTTGAGGTCGACGCGCCCGACGAGGGCGTCGTCCTGCAGCACGGGCAGGACGTAGTAGCCGAACACGCGCTTGGGCTGCGGCGTGTAGATCTCGATCCGGTAGTGGAACCCGAACAGGCGCTCCGCCCGCGGGCGCTCCCACACGACCGGGTCGAACGGCGACAGGAGCGCGTCGGCCTCGATGCGGCGCGGCAGCCGGGCGTCGCGGTGGACGAAGGTCGGCCGCTTCCAGCCCGGCACCTCGACCCGCTGCACCACGCCCTCGTCGTCGAGCTCGCGCAGGGCCGTGGTCGTGTCGGCCACCTTGAGTCGGAAGTAGTCGGCGATGTCCGACACCGTGCCGATGCCGTGCGCCCGGGTGGCGTGCTCGACCAGTGCGCGATGCGCGTCGGCCTTCGAGACCTCGGCGTCGAGGATCTCTCCCGGCAGCACCTGCTCGGGCAGCGCGTAGGTGCGTTCGAAGCGCGTGCGGCCGGCGCTCACGACGTCGCCGGTGCGGAACAGCACCTCCAGGCCGCGTTTGACGTCGCTCCAGCCCCACCAGGGCCCGCGCCGCACGTTGGAATCGTGCTCGATGGCGCTCGCCGGCAGCGGCCCGGACGTGCGGAGCTCGTCCAGGAGCCACTGCAGCATCGGCTGGTTCGCCGCCGCCCACGACGAGTCGTCGCGATCGTAGCCGTCGCGGTACTCGCGCATCTTCCAGCGCCAGAGCGGCCAGGCCGCCACCGGCAGGAAGGCCGCCTCGTGCGCCCAGTACTCGGTGTAGCGGCCCTTCGCGGCGAAGGTGAGGCGGTCGAGGAGCGTGCGGTCGTACGCACCGAGCCGGGCGTAGAGCGGCAGGTAGTGGCTGCGCTCGAACACGTTCACCGAGTCGATCTGGACGATCCCCAGCCGGTCGATGGCGAGGTTGAGCTGGCGGGTGCCGACGACCGTGGGCGGCACACCGCCGAACCCCTGCGCGGCGAGGGCGATTCGGCGTGCCTGGGCGGGAGAGACGACGGACTTGACCACCCGACCGACGCTAGCGGAGGCCACCGTCATCGTCTGCCGCGATCGGGGGCCCGTGGGTCACGGCGCACAGCCCTAGACTGGCCGAATGCAGCGCCCCACCGATCGTGCTCTGCCCGCGGGCATGCAGATCGCCGGTGCCTGGGCCTGGCGCATCCTCGCCATCGCCGGCGTGATCGCGCTCTTCCTCTTCGTGGTCTCCGAGCTCGAGTTCATCGTCATCCCGCTGATGATCGCGATCCTGCTGTCGGCGCTGCTCGTCCCCGGCGCCGCCTTCCTGCGGCGGCACGGGTGGCCGCGGTGGCTGGCGACCGTGGTCCCGATCCTGGTGGTCCTGGTGGTCCTGGCCGGCCTCGGGTTCCTCGTCGTCACGCAGATCCTCGACGAACTTCCCGAGCTCCGGCACCGCACCTTCCACGCCTACCTCGACGTGCGCGGTTTCCTCATCTCCGGCCCGTTCCACCTGACGCCGAAGCAGCTCAACGGCGAGTTCCACACGGCGGTCTCGGCCGTCCAGACCGACACGAACGGACTGCTCGCGGGCGCGAAGAGCATCGGCTCGGGCTTCGAGCACTTCTTCACCGGGCTCCTGCTGACCGTGTTCGGCACGATCATCCTGCTCATCGACGGCGCCGCGGTCTGGCGCTGGACCGTCCGGCTCTTCCCGAAGCGGGCTCGCGCCGCGATCGACGACGCCGGTCACGCCGGCTGGATCACCCTCACCAGCTTCGTCAAGGTGCAGATCTTCGTCGCGCTGGTGAACTCGGTCGGCATCGGCCTCATCGCCGCGATCGCCCGCATCCCTCTGGCCGTGCCGATCGCGGTCGCCGTGTTCCTCGGCTCGTTCATCCCGGTCGTGGGCTCGATCGTCACCGGCATCATCGCGGTCTTCGTGGCGCTCGTGTACAACGGGCCCGTGATCGCACTGATCATGCTCGCCGGCGTGCTGTTCATCCACCTGCTCGAGAGCCAGGTGCTGCAGCCGCTCGTCATGGGCAACGCCGTCAAGGTCCATCCGCTCGCGGTGGTCTTCGCGGTGGCCGGCGGCGCGCTTCTGGCAGGCATTGCGGGCGCCCTCTTCGCCGTGCCGCTCGTCGCCACGGTCAACACGATGGTGCACTCGATCGCGGCCGGCCGCTGGAAGGCCCGGTCGCAGGAGCCCGGCGACACCCCACCCGCCGATCTCGCGCCCGCACCCGAGACCCTCTCCCCGAAGGACCCCGCCGATGACTGACCGCACCCTCGCCGGCCCCACCCTCGACGACTTCCTCGCAGCCCGCGAGCGCGTCTCGAAGGTCGCGCACGTGACGCCGATGGAGAGCTCGACCTACCTCTCGCGCGTGCTCGGCGCGCCCGTCTACCTCAAGTGCGAGAACCTGCAGCGCACCGGCTCGTACAAGGTCCGCGGCGCGTTCAACCGCCTGTCGGTGCTGAGCGAGGAGGAGAAGTCGCACGGCGTCGTCGCGGCCTCCGCCGGCAACCACGCTCAGGGGGTCGCGCTCGCCGCCCGCGAGCTCGGGCTCAAGGCCACGATCTTCATGCCCGTCGGCGTCGCCCTGCCGAAGCTGCAGGCGACCCGCGACTACGGCGCCGACGTCGTGCTGAGCGGCCACTCCGTCGAAGACGCCCTGCGGGCCGCGAAGGAGTTCTCCGACTCGACCGGAGCGGTGTTCATCCCGCCGTACGACCATGCCGACGTCATCGCCGGCCAGGGCACGCTCGGGCTCGAGATCCTCGACCAGGTGCCCGACGTCGACACGATCGTGATGGCGATCGGCGGCGGCGGACTCATCGCGGGCGTCGCGAGCGCCGTCACGCAGGTGCGCGAGCGTCAGGGCCGAGGCATCAGGATCATCGGAGTGCAGGCGGCGAACTCGGCGCCCTACGCCGTGTCGATGAAGCTCGGGGCCGCGACGGCCGTCGTTCCCACCCCGACGATCGCCGACGGCATCGCCGTCGCGAAGCCGGGCGTGCTCAACTTCGAGATCGTGAAGGACGTCGTCGACGAGGTCGTGACGGTGTCGGACGACGACACCGCCCGCGCGATCCTGACGCTGCTCGAGCGCGCGAAGCAGGTCGTCGAGCCGGCCGGAGCGGTCGGCGTGGCCGCGATCATGACCGAGCAGGTCGAGCCGCTCGGCACCACGGTCGTCGTGCTCTCGGGCGGCAACATCGACCCGCTCATGATGGAGCGCGTCATCAGCCGCGGTCTTGCGGCCTCCGACCGCTACCTGCACTTCCGCGTCGGCCTGCCCGACCGCCCCGGCCAGCTGGCGCGTGTCTCCGAGATCGTCTCGGAGGCGAACGCCAACGTGGTCGAGGTGCTGCACACCCGGCACGGCCGGGGGCTTCAGATCAGCGAGGTCGAGCTCGAGCTCAGCATCGAGACGCGCGGCCCCGAGCACGCCGAGCAGGTCATGGAGCGCCTCGTCGAGAACGGCTTCAAGCCCGTAAGGGTCGAGTGACCCCTACTCGTTGTACGGGGCGACGGCGGTGATGGAGACCGAGATCTCCTTGCCGTTGGGTGCGGTGTACGACGTGGTGGTGCCGGCGGACTTGCCGCTGATGGCCTCGCCGAGCGGGCTGGACGGGCTGTAGACGGTGAGGTCGCTGCCGGGGGCGATGATCTCGCGGCTGCCGAGCACGAAGGTCGACTCGTCGCCGGCGATCGTCGCCGTGATGAGCATGCCGGGGCCGACGATGCCGGTGTCGGCCTCGCCCTCCGAGATGGTGGCGGTCTTGAGGAGCTGCGTCAGCTGTCGGATCCTGGCCTCGATCTTCGCCTGCTCGTCGCGGGCGGCGTGGTAGCCGCCGTTCTCCTTGAGGTCGCCCTCTTCGCGGGCGGCGGCGATGCGGGCCACGATGTCGTCACGGCCGGTGGTCTCGAGGGTCTCGAGCTCGGCGACGAGTCGGTCGTGGGCCTCCTGGCTCAGCCAGGTGGTGGATTCCGTGTTGCTCATAGCTTCTCCTAGCACCGAAAAAAGGAGACCGGCCGAGGGGCCGGTCTCGATGGTGAATCAGGCGAGTTTACGGCAGCCAGCACTTGTCGATCAAGCCCGTGACACCGCGGTTCATCGTCGTGATGGACGTCTTGTACACGGTGGTCTGCTGGGTCTGCGCGGGCAGGTGGACGATCTTCCAGCCGACGACGTCGAAGCCCGAGTTCAGCACCTCGACGGCGCAGTCGACCTTCGTGCCGGGGGCGACGGAGACCTGGCTGTTCACGGTCGCCTGGTGGTCGCTGAGGATCGTGTAGCCGGCGTCGTCGGTGTCGACCGAGGCGCTCGTGCCGTCGAAGCCGGCCCAGACGACCCAGGCGCCGAAGACCGCGGCGAACGCGACGCCGACGATGACGGCGATCCACCGGCGCCGGAGCCGGAACGAGCGAGAGCGCCCGTAGCGGCGGTCGAGCTCGGTGGCGAACTCGCCCGTGGGGTCGCGTCGATCGCGCGTGCCGCTCGATGCCGAGGGGGTGGGCGCCACCGCGAACTCCGTCCGTTTATCCTGGTCTACAGGTTAGCAACGCTGACCCTGACAGAAATCCGAGGTCACCCCTTGCCCCTGCGCCTCCTGGCCGTGCACGCCCACCCCGACGACGAGTCCAGCAAGGGCTCGGCGACCTACGCGCACTACCGCAAGCAGGGCGCCGAGGTGCTGGTCGTGAGCGCCACGGGCGGCGAGCAGGGGTCGATCCTCAACGAGCACCTCGAGGCGAGGGCGCACGCGGTCCGCGACATGGCCGGTCTCCGGGTGCTCGAGATGGCCCGCGCGCAGGCGATCATGGGCGTCGACCACGCCTGGCTCGGCTACTCCGACTCCGGCCTGCCCGAGGAGGGCGAGTCCGTCGCCGTCAACTCGTTCTCGACGATCCCGCTCGAGATCTCGGCCGAGCCGCTGGTGCGGATCATCCGCCGCTTCAAGCCGCACGTGCTCGTGACCTACGACGAGAACGGCGGCTACCCGCACCCCGACCACATCCGCACGCACGAGGTCTCCGTCGCCGCGTACGAGGCCGCCGCCGATCCCGACCGCTACCCCGACGCGGGCCCCGCGTGGCAGATCTCGAAGCTCTACTACGACCGCATCATGAACAACACGAAGATGCACGCCATCTACGACGCGATCAAGGAAGAGACGCCCGACTCCCCGATCCTCGCCCAGCTCGACGAGATGTTCGAGCGGTGGGGCGACGACCGCCCCGACCTGTCGACCACGCACATCGACGTGGCCGACTCGTTCGAGATCCGCGACGACGCCCTGCGCGCCCACGCGTCGCAGGTCGACCCGACCGGCTTCTTCTTCCGCTTCCCGCTCGAGCTGCAGCGGCGCGTCTGGCCGACGGAGGACTTCCAGCTGATCGACTCCAAGGTCGAGACGCACCTGCCCGAGACCGACCTGTTCGCCGGCGTGGTCTCCGAGGAGGGCGAGTGAGCGCGCTCCTGAGCCTGGCGACCACCGCCACGCTCTGGCTGGCCGAGACCGGGCCCTCGCAAGAGCCAGTGCAGAAGGTCCCCGACAGCGAGGTCACGCCGGGCTGGATCGGCTTCCTCGCGATCTTCTTCGTCGGCGTCGCGACGCTCTTCCTCATCATCGACATGGTGCGCCGCATCCGTCGCACCAGGTACCGCGCCGAGATCCGCGAGCAGATCGCCGTCGAGCGCGCCGAGGCCAAGCGTGCCGCCGAAGGGCTCGACGACGAGCTCCGCGACGGCGGCCACCACGGCCCTACGTCGCCGTAGCCAGCCGGAAGTCGAGCGGGTTCGCCCGCACCAGCTCGAGGCCGCGACGGATGCCGCCGACGACCACCGCGTCGGCCCCGAGCTCCGACGGCACGATCTCGGGCACGGGCGGGTAGTACGACCCGAGAGCCTCGCGCGCGCGGTCGATCACAGGCCCCGCCGCCGACGCGATGGCCCCGACCACAACGACGCGCTCGACGTCGAGAAGGCTCGAGAGCACGAGGCAGACGCGCGCGAGCCGGTCGCCCAGCCGCGAGCAGATGTCCAGGGCCGCAGGATCGCCGCCCGCCGCCGCCTCGAACACTTCCTCGGCCGTCACAGCCCGCTCGGGCCGCCGGGCGAGGGCCGACCCGCGAGGCAGCCCCGCCTCCCGAGCTTCCTCACCCCACGCCCGGGCGAGAGCCGCGAGGCCGGAGGCGTCGCCCACCCCCTCGACGAACTCGAGCATGCGCATCTCGCCCGCTCCGCCGTGGCGCCCGTGCAGCAGCGAGCCGTCGACCATGAGTCCGGCGCCGAAGCGCTCGCCGGCGAGGAGGGCCGCGAACGACGCGGTGCCCCGACCTCGGCCGATGGTGCTCTCGGCGACGGCGGCGAGGTTCGCGTCGTTCTCGACGACGACGCGGCCGTGGCCCGACAGCGCCGTTCCGAGCTCGGGGTTCATCCGCGACCAGTAGCCGGCGTGCCCGGCGGGGGAGTGCCCGGTCTCGTCGGTGGGCGCGGGGATCCCGACGACGGTGGTGAGCACCGCGTCGCTGCCGGTGCCGGCCTCGGCGAGGGCGTCGGCGAGGGCGGCGTCGGTCATCGCGACGCGGTGCTCGGGGTCGAGTCCGTCGCCGTCGAAGGTCCGGTGAGTGCGGGCGAGGGTGCGCCCGCGCAGGTCGGCGACGGCCACGGTGACGTTGTGCTGGCCCGCATCGATGCCCGCGACGACGCCTCGCCGGGCGTCGAGGGCGAAGAGGCGGGCGGGGCGGCCCTTGCCGAGCGGGGTGCCGCGATCCTGCCCCGCCTCGGTCAGCCAGCCGAGTGACGCGAGCTCGTCGCAGAGGCCGATCACGGTCGAGCGGGTGAGCCCGGTGGCGTCGATCGCATCGCTGGCGCTGAAGACGTCGACGCCGAGCGCGTAGCGCAGCACCGTCTCGGCATTGGCCCGGCGCAGACCGCCCGCAGGCGTGACGGTTCGGTGCTCGGGCATGTCGCGATTCTACCGGCGACATATTTTCCGAGACAATTGATGCGAGAACTAAATTTAATGACTAGATTTATGCCGGGCCGTGGATCGATCAGGGACGCGGCTGACACAGTCCGACTGTCAAGGGAGACATCGACGTGCATCCGACAAGACCACCCGCGAGCCCGGCGCTGAGTCGGCGCTCCTTCCTCCTGGGCGCCACGGGCGTCGGCGCCTCGCTCGCGCTCGCCGGCTGCGCCGGCGCCTCGGGCTCGGCTTCCGGCCCCACCACCATCAGCTTCTACGTCTCGAAGCCCGAGGTGCTCACCTACTTCGACACGCTCATCGCGAAGTTCCACGCCGAGCAGTCCGCCGTCCGGGTGGTCCGCGACTCGACGTCGAACATGTCGGCCGACTTCGTGCGGAACAACCCGCCCGACCTCGGCTGCTGGAACTACAACTTCTCGGTGGTCGAGTTCGTCGAGCGGGGCGCCCTCAGCGACCTCTCCGACATGGCCGAGGCCAAGCGCATCAACCCCGACCTCACGCCGCTCATGAACCAGACGGCGAGCTTCCCGGGGCGCACCAGCGCGATCCCGTATGCGGTCGCGGGAGCCTCGGTGCTCTTCAGCGTCGACCTGTTCGAGAAGCACGGCGTCGAGGTGCCCACGACCTGGGACGACCTCATCGCCGCCTGCAAGACCTTCGAGGCCGCCGGCGTCTCGCCGTTCTACAACACCTACAAGGACACCTGGACCATCGCCCAGGGCATGTTCGACTACTCCATCGGCGGCATGGTCGACGTGCCCGGGCTGTTCCGTCGGCTCGACGCCGAGGGCGCGTCGGTCGGATCCGGCTCGGCGACGTCGTTCGAGAAGGACCTCGAGGGCCCGATGGCCAAGATGGTCGAGCTCACGAAGTACTCGAACAAGGACGCCTCCAGTCGCGCCTACGGCGACGGAAACCTCGGCTTCTCGCAGGGCAAGGGCGCCATGTACCTGCAGGGTCCGTGGGCGCTCAACGAGATCGCGAAGACGAACGCGAAGATGCGGATCGGCAGCTTCCCGCTGCCGATGACGAACGACCCGCACGACCTCAAGATCCGGGTCAACGTCGACCTCGCCCTGTGGATCCCCGAGGTGTCGAAGAAGCAGGAGGCGGCCCGCACCTTCCTGCGCTTCCTCATGCGACCCGAGATCCAAGACAAATACAACGCGGACAACAACACATTCGGCACGACGAAGGACGCCCCGCCGACGAAGAACCCCGCTCTCGTCGGCATGCAGAAGTACTACGACGACGCCGCGTTCTATCTCGGCGTCTCCCAGCTCATCCCCTCCGAGATCCCGGTCGCGAACTACGCGCAGTCGATCGCCCTCGGTTCCGCCGCCCGCCCCGTGCTCACGCAGCTCGACGGCGACTGGTCGCGCCTCGCGCTCCGCCGCTCCTAGAAGGGCCATCGTCATGACCACCCTCGAACGACCCCGCACCCGCCGCTCGCGCGGCGTCGACCGCACGTTCTACGCGTTCCTCCTGCCCGGCCTCGTGCTCTTCACGCTGGCCATAGCCCTGCCTGCCGTCATGGGCGTCTTCTACAGCTTCACGAACTCGGTGGGCTTCGGCTCCTACAGCATCACCGGCATCGTGAACTACCTGTCGCTCTTCGGCGACCCGACGATCCGCGGCGCCTACGGCTTCACCATCGGGTTCGCCCTGGTGACCGTCGTGGTCGTCAACCTGCTGGCGTTCCTCCTGGCGATCGGCCTCACCGCCAGGATCCGGGCGAAGGTGGCCCTGCGAGCCGCCTTCGTGCTGCCGATGGTGGTCTCGGGCATCGTGATCGCCTACGTGTTCAATTTCCTGTTCTCGAACTCGGTGCCGGCCGTCGCGTCGGCGCTGGGGATCGGGCCGCTGTCGACGAGCATCCTGGCCAACCCGAACCTCGCCTGGGTCGGGATCGTCATCGTCACGGCCTGGCAGGCGATCCCGTCGGCCGTGCTCGTGTACATCGCGGGCGTCCTGGCGATCCCCGGCGACGTGTACGAGGCCGCCGCCCTGGACGGCGCCTCGTCGTTCCGGCAGCTCGTGTCGATCACGGTGCCTCTGACGGCGGGCTACATCCTCATCAACGTCATCATCGGCTTCAAGAACTTCCTCAACGCCTACGACATCATCGTGGGCCTCACCAACGGCGGCCCCGGCACGTCGACGACGAGCATCGCCATGTCGATCTTCAACGGGTTCTCGAACGGCGACTACTCGTACCAGATGGCGAACGCGACCATCTTCTTCCTCATCGCGATCGTGATCGCACTCCTCCAGCTGCGCGCCACGCGCCGGAAGGACGCCTGATGTCCACCCAGATCCCCCTCAGCACCACCACCCGCACCGGCAGCATCCGCACGGCCGACGCCGACGCGGTCCGCACCCGGTCGTCGCGGGGAGCCTCGGGCAGGAGCCGTCGCCTCGGCTCCGGCGCGATCCTCACGATCGTCCTCGCCGTGTGCTCGCTCACCGTGCTCGTGCCGCTCTACGTGACGCTGACCATGGCGTTCAAGTCCACCGCGCAGTCCGTCGACGGGAACGCCTTCACGCTCCCCGCCCCGTTCAGCGTCTCGGGCTTCGTGCAGGCCTGGACCCTCACCGACTTCCCGCGCAGCTTCGCCATCTCGGTGGGGGTCGCGGGCGTCACGGTGGCCGGCACGATCCTGCTCAGCTCGATGGCGGCGTTCGCCATCTCGCGGAACTGGAAGAAGCGGCTTTTCCGCTGGTCGTTCTACTACCTGCTCGCGGCGCTCTTCCTGCCGTTCCCGGTCGTGGCGCTGCCGCAGGTGAAGCTGACCGGTCTCGTGCACCTCGACAACCCGATCGGCGTCGCGCTGCTCCACATCATGTTCCAGCTCGGGTTCAGCGTGCTGCTGTTCACGGCGTTCCTCCGCTCGATCCCGGACGAACTCGAGGAGAGCGCCCGCCTCGACGGCGCGACGACCGGGCAGGTGTTCTGGCAGCTCGTCTTCCCGCTGCTCGCACCCATGAGCGCGACGGTCGGGATCTTCGCGTTCCTGGCATCGTGGAACGACTTCATGATGCCGTCGCTCATCACCTCGAACCCGGCGCTGCAGACCCTGCCGGTCCTGCAGCAGATCTTCCAGACCCAGTTCAGCAACAACTACAACGTCGCCTTCGCCTCGTACCTCATGGCGATGGCACCGGCCATCATCGTCTACCTCGTGACCCAGCGATGGGTCATGGCGGGCGTCACCCAGGGAGCAATCAAGTGACCACCAGCACCACCCCGTCCACCGTCACCCTCGACTCGGCGCCCCTCGAGGCGCGCGAGTGGTGGCGCGACGCCGCCGTGTACCAGATCTACCCGAGGTCGTTCGCCGACTCGAACGGCGACGGCATCGGCGACCTGCCCGGCATCACGTCGCGAGTGCCGTACCTCGAGGCGCTGGGCGTCGACGCCGTGTGGCTGAGCCCGTTCTACCCGTCGGCGCTCGCCGACGGCGGCTACGACGTCGACGACTTCCGCGACGTCGACCCGAGGCTCGGCACGCTGGCCGACTTCGACCGCATGGTCGCCGCGCTCGAGGCCGCGAGCATCCGCTGCATCGTCGACATCGTGCCGAACCACACCTCCGACCGGCACGAGTGGTTCCGCAAGGCCCTCGCGAGCCCGCGCGGCTCGGCCGCGCGCGAGCGCTACATCTTCCGCGACGGGCTGGGCGCGAACGGCGAACTGCCGCCGGCCGACTGGACCAGCGCCTTCGGCGGCCCGGCCTGGGAGCCGGTCGGCGACGGCCAGTGGTACTTCCACCACTTCGCCCGCGAGCAGCCCGACCTCAACTGGTCGAACCGCGAGGTGCGCGACGACTTCCTGCGCACCCTGCGGTTCTGGGCCGACCGTGGCGTCGCAGGATTCCGGGTCGACGTCGCGCACGGCCTCGCCAAGAGCCTGCCCCAGACGCTGCCGACCGAGGCGGAGCTCGCCGCGATGCCCAAGGACGGCACGCACCCGCTCTGGGACCGCGACGACGTCCACGACATCTACGCCGAGTGGCGGCAGGTCTTCGACGAGTACACGCCGGCCCGCACGGCGGTCGCCGAGGCCTGGGTCGCCGCCGATCGGCGGGCCCGCTACGCCAGCGCAGAGGGCCTCGGCCAGGCGTTCAACTTCGACCTCCTCGAGGCCTCGTTCGACGCGGCGCAGTTCCGCAGTGTCATCGAGTTCAACCTCGCGCTGGCTGCTCAGTCGGGCTCGTCGTCGACCTGGGTGTTCTCCAACCACGACGTCGTCCGCCACGCCACTCGGTACGGTCTGCCCTCGGGCGGCGATCTGCGCGAGCAAGGCGCCGCCTGGCTGCGCTCGGGCGGAGACGAGCCCGTGCTGGACCGCGCGCTCGGGCTGCGCCGCGCCCGCGCGGCCACCCTGCTCGAGCTCGCGCTCCCCGGTTCCGCCTACCTCTACCAGGGTGAGGAGCTCGGCCTGCACGAGGTCGCCGACATCCCCGCCGACGAGCGGCAGGACCCCGCGTTCTTCCGCAACCCCGGCGTCGACGTGGGTCGCGACGGCTGCCGCGTGCCGCTGCCCTGGGCCACGAGCGGGCCGTCGTTCGGCTTCGGCTCCGGGCCGGCCCACCTACCTCAGCCGGCGTGGTTCGCCGAGTCGTCGGTCGAGGCCGAGGAGGGCGACCCCGACTCGACCCTCCACCTCTACCGTCGTGCCCTCGCCACGCGACACGAGCTCGTCGAGCGCGCCGACGCCGCCGCCGGCCTGACCTGGCTCGAGACCGGGCGCGACGACGTCCTCGCCTTCGAGCGCCCCGGCGGCTGGGTCTCGGTGACCGTGTTCGGCGACGACGCCTACGACCTGCCCGACGGCGAGGTGATCGTCGCGAGCACGCCCGTCGACGGACGCCGGCTGCCGGGCGCGGCGACCGCCTGGGTGCGCCGCTGACCCCTCAGCTCGACCACAGAACACACGAAAGGACCCCATGTCGACGACGACGCCCGCTGCTGATCCTGCGACCACCGCCACAGCCGGAGGCACGGCCTCCGCGCCGCCCGAGCTGCGCGTGGGGGTGATCGGGCTCGGCTTCGCCGGGAGCACGCACCTCGACGCGTTCCAGAGCCTCGACGGCGCGCGAGTCGTGGCGCTCGCCGGGCAGGAGCCCGACCGGCTGCAGGAGCTCGGCACCTCGCGCGGCGTCGACGACCTCTACGCCGACTGGGAGGACCTCGTCGCGCGCGACGACCTCGACATCGTCTCGATCGGCGTGCCGAATGCGCTGCACCACCCCATCGCGATGGCGGCGCTGGAGTCGGGCAAGCACGTCTTCTGCGAGAAGCCCGTCGCCACCACGGGCGACCTCGCCGCCGAGATGGTCGCCGCGGCCGTCGCGAACGATCGGGTGCTCGAGGTCGCGTACAACCACCGGCGTCGCGCCGACGTCGCCTACCTCGCCTCGTATCTCGCCGACGACCCGATCGGCGAGATCTACCACGCCCGTGCCAGCTGGCTGCGGCGCTCGGGGATCCCGGGTCTCGGCTCCTGGTTCACCAGCCGTCGCACCGCGGGCGGCGGGCCGCTCATCGACCTGGGGTCGCACGTGCTCGATATTGCCCTGCACCTCATGGGCGAGCCCCGCGCGGTCACCGTCTCGGCGGTCGCCGCGAGCGCCCTCGGTCGTGCCGGTCGCGGCGGAGGCTCGAAGGCCCGCGCGGCGAGCGACGGCACCCACGAGTTCGACGTCGAGGACTTCGCCAGCGCCCTCATCCGCTTCGACACCGGCGCGAGCCTCCACCTCGAGGCGGCCTGGGCCTCGTACTCGAAGGCGCACGAGGACATCGAGGTGGAGCTCCTCGGCTCGACCGGCGGCGTTCGCCTGCACGTCGACGACTACGCGACCGACGACACCCTCACGCTCTACTCCGACGTCGCCGGGGCGCCCACGGTGTCGCACCCGCGCGTGCACGTGCCGGCCGGGCACCACCGCAGCGTCATCGACGGGTTCCTCCGGTCGATCCGGGCGGGTGAGGGAGCCGCCGCGCCGCGCCATGTCGGGCACTACGGCGAGTACGCGCTGCATCGCAGCCGCATCGTCGACGCCTGCTACGAGTCGGCGGCGACGGGCCACGAGGTCGAGCTCGACGGGGCGGGGGAGTGACCGTGCGGATCCTGGTCTGGAACGAGAACGTCCACGAGAGCCGAGGCGACGAGGTCGTGCTCGAGAACTACCCGCACGGCATCCACGCGGCCGTCGCCGAGGGGCTGCGCGAGCGCCTCGGCGACGCCGCCGACGTGACCACCGCGACCCTGCAGGATCCGGCGCACGGCCTCACCGAAGAGGCCCTCGCGGCCACCGACGTCCTCTTCTGGTGGGGCCACGTCGCCCACGACCAGGTCGCCGACGACGCCGCCCTGCGTGTCGTCCGGCACGTGCAGGCGGGCATGGGGCTCGTCGTGCTGCACTCGGGGCACTACTCGAAGGTGTTCACGCGGCTCATGGGCACGACGTGCTCGCTCGCCTGGCGGAACGACGGCGAGCGCGAGCTGGTGTGGACGATCGCGCCCGAGCATCCGATCGCCCGCGGAGTGCCGCACCCGATCGTCATCGAGCGACAGGAGATGTACGGCGAGTACTTCGACATCCCGACGCCCGACGAGTCGGTGTTCCTCTCGACGTTCGCCGGCGGCGAGGTGTTCCGGTCGGGAGTCGCCTACCGGCGGGGCCTCGGCCGGGTGTTCTACTTCTCGCCCGGCGACCAGGAGTACCCGGTGTACCACCACCCGGACATCCGCCAGGTGCTCGCGAACGCGGCCGAGTGGGCCGCGCCGCGCGGTGAGCGGCGGCAGCTGACGGCCGACATGCACCCGCGGGGGTGGTTCGAGCGGTGAGGCCGGGTCGGCCGGCAGGACGACCCGGGCACCCCGTCTCGTCCTCCCGGCCGACGGAGTGTCAGGCGGGGTGGGCTACCGTAGCTTCGTGACCACAGGGCTCGACGGATCGGCTGAGCAGGGCGACGACACCTCAGCCGCCCTCCGCTCGGAGGGGACGCCGAAACCCGGTCGCGGCTTCGTCTACCGGCTCTACCAGTCGCGCATCCGCCGCGGTCTCGCCGGCAAAGAGCTCCCGCACCACGTCGCCATGATCGTCGACGGCAACCGCCGCTGGGCCAAGCAGCGGATGCTCGAGACCGCCGCGCACGGGCATCGCGCCGGCGCGGAGAAGATCCCGGAGTTCCTCTCCTGGTGCGACGACCTCGGCATCCGGGTGGTCACGCTCTACCTGCTCTCGGCCGACAACCTCACGAACCGCGAGGACGAGGAGGTCAAGGCCCTCGTCGAGATCATCGCCGACCTCGCCGACGAGTTGTCGCTCTCGCAGGACTGGCGCGTGCAGCACGTCGGCTCCACCGACAACCTGCCGCCGAGGCTCGTCACGGCGCTCGCCGAGGCCCAGGCCAAGACCGCGGGCCACACCGGCCTGCACGTGAACCTCGCCGTCGGCTACGGCGGCCGTCGCGAGATCGTCGACGCGCTCCGCAGCATCGTCCGGCAGCACGGCGCAGGAGGCGGCACCATCGACGACCTCGCCGACGTCCTCACGCCCGAGATGATCGCCGATCACCTGTACACCGGAGGGCAGCCCGATCCCGACCTCGTGATCCGCACCTCGGGCGAGCAGCGGCTCAGCGACTTCATGCTCTGGCAGAGCGCGCACAGCGAGTTCTACTTCGTCGAGGCGTACTACCCCGACCTGCGCGAAGTGGACTTCCTGCGGGCCGTGAGGGACTTCGCGAATCGTCACCGTCGCTTCGGCGGGTAGGCCCGGTTCGTCGGCGGCTCGAAGCGCGTATACGGTAGTGAGGTTCGCCCACCGTACAGGGAGCACCACCACGTGACCACCATCGACGAGTTCGCCGAGGCCTTCGACGAAGACCCCGGGTACCTCGACTTCGCGGCCTACGGCCCCATGAGCCGCGCCGTGCTCCACGAGGAGTCCGCCCTCGGCGAGATCCTCGTCCGCGCCCGCTACGGCGCCGCGGCCGTCTTCGACGAGCAGGACATCCGCGTGCGCGAGGCCGTCCGGCGCGTCACCGGCCTCCCGACCGACCGCATCGTCTTCCAGCCGAACGCCTCCACCGGCCTCATGCACGCGCTGTTCGGCCTGAGCGGCCAGGTGCTGTACTCGGCCCGCGAGTACCCGAGCATCCCGATCGCCGCGCAGCGTGCCGCCCAGGCCCTGCACACGCTCGACCACATCACGCTGCAGGCGCCGCAGGGCGTCGTGACGCCCGCGGTGATCCGCGACAACCTCACTCCTGCGACGACGGCGGTGGCTGTCAGCCTCGTCGACTACCGCACCGGCTACCTCGCCGACCTCGAGGGCATCCGCGACGTCATCGGCGACCGCATGCTGGTTGTCGACGCCATCCAGGGCTTCGGCGTCGTCGACGCTCCCTACGAGGTGGCCGACGTGGTCGTCTCCGGCGGCCAGAAGTGGGTCCGCGCAGGATGGGGCACAGGCTTCCTCGGGCTCTCCGAGCGCGCCGCGACCGACCTCGTCCCCCTCGTCTCCGGCACCAGCGGCACCATCGTGCCCCTCGGCGGGTCGTACGAGGAGGTTCCGCCGCCGCTTCAGGGCGCCGCGGCGTTCCAGGTGACCCGGGCCGACCCGATCGCGCAGGCGCGCTTCGCGACGGCCCTCGAAGCCGTCGCCGAGGTCGGAGTCGCCGCCGTCCAGCAGTCGATCGCCGAGAAGGTGTCGCGGCTCATCGACATCGCCGACGAGTTCGCGCTCCCCGTCGTCTCGTCGCGCGACGAGAGCCACCGCGCCGGCATCGTCGTGCTGGAGCCGTCGCCCGAGCAGCTCACGCCCCTCACCGCCGAGCTCATCAACCACGGCGTCACGGCCACGGTGCGCGGCGGTCTCGTGCGTCTCAGCGCGCACGTGTCGACGGGCGAGGCCACCTTCGAGGCGCTGCGCGGGGCCCTCACGTCGTACGGGTCGAGTCTGAGCTACTGAGGTCGTGCGGGTCTCGGATCCTGCGCCCTGATGCTCGTGTGACTCGGGTTCATCTGGCCGTAACTTTTCGCGGGCGTGTCGATTTGAGCATTGTCGGTGGTGTCACGTAGCTTCGAGCCATCGGGTAGAGCACCCGGTCGAGACGGCCACGTAAGTTCGTTTCGCGACAGCTCCACGGCCGTCTTGCGGGAAGGTACCGAGCGCTACGGCGCCTCGGAGATGGAGTGGGTCGTGACCGCTTTCGACATCACCGCAAGTTCCGAAACTCAGGGCGCGAGCGGGGGTGAGAGCGGGGCGTCGACCAAGGTCCGCACCTACGTTCTCGACACCTCGGTGCTGCTCTCCGACCCCCAGGCCATGTTCCGCTTCGCGGAGCAGGCGGTCGTGATCCCGGTCGTCGTCATCGGCGAACTCGAGAAGAAGCGGCACGACCCCGAGCTGGGCTATTTCGCCAGGCACGCACTGCGCCTCCTCGACGACCTGCGCATCGAGCACGAGCGCCTCGACTTCCCCGTGCCGGTCGGCAAGGGCGGGTCGCTGCGGGTCGAGCTGAACCACTCCAACATGTCGGTGCTGCCCTCGGGCCTCCGCCTCGACGACAACGACTCGCGGATTCTCGCGGTGGCATCGAACCTCTCCGGCGACGGGCTCGACGTGGTCGTCGTCTCGAAAGACCTCCCGCTGCGCGTCAAGGCCGCCTCGATCGGCCTTGCGGCCGAGGAGTACCGGGCCGAGCAGGTCGTCGACTCCGGCTACACCGGCCTCGCCGAGGTCGAGATCTCGTCCGAGCAGATGGCCAAGCTGTACGACGACGAGCACATCTCGACCCGCGCCGCCGAGCAGCCCGTCAACACCGGGCTCGTCATGCACTCCGACCGCGGCTCGGCCCTCGGGCGCGTCGTCTCCCGCGGCCACGTGCGGCTCGTCCGCGGCGACCGCGACGTCTTCGGCCTGCACGGCCGCTCCGCCGAGCAGCGGCTCGCCATCGACCTCCTGCTCGACCCCGAGGTCGGCATCGTCTCGCTCGGCGGTCGCGCGGGCACCGGCAAGTCGGCCCTCGCGCTCTGCGCCGGCCTCGAGGCTGTGCTCGAGAAGCAGCAGCACAAGAAGATCATGGTGTTCCGCCCGCTCTACGCGGTCGGCGGGCAAGAGCTGGGCTACCTGCCCGGCGACGCCGGCGAGAAGATGAACCCGTGGGCGCAGGCGGTCTTCGACACGCTCGGCGCGATCGTCTCGCAGAACGTCCTCGACGAGGTCGTCGAGCGCGGCCTCCTCGAGGTGCTGCCGCTCACGCACATCCGCGGCCGGTCGCTGCACGACGCGTTCGTGATCGTCGACGAGGCGCAGTCGCTCGAGCGCAACGTGCTGCTCACCGTGCTCTCACGCATCGGCCAGAACTCGCGGGTCGTGCTCACTCACGACGTCGCGCAGCGCGACAACCTCCGCGTCGGCCGCCACGACGGCGTCGCAAGTGTCATCGAGACGCTCAAGGGGCACCCGCTGTTCGCCCACGTCACGCTGACGCGGTCCGAGCGGTCGGCGATCGCAGCCCTCGTGACCGAGCTGCTGGAGTCGAACGAGCTCGCCTAGCGCTCGCCCGGTTCTCCACAGGGCCCGGCTCTCCACAGATCCCGCTTCGCCGGATTCCGTGGGGCGCCGGGCCCTCTAGCGTCGGCGCATGATCGGTCTCGTCGACACTCTCGTGATCCTGCTGCTCGCCGCCGTCGGCTTCGCGGCCTGCGCGAGCGCGCCCCCGCTCGTGCTGCCGACGGTGCTCTGGCTGGCGTTCGCGTCACCGCTGCTCGTGCGGTCCGATCTGGCCCGGCGTCGGCTGCCGAACGTGCTGACGCTGCCGGCGCTGGGTCTCACCGTGGCGACCTGTGCGGGCGGGCTGATCGCACCCGGCGCTGACGGCATCCGGGCGCAGGATGCCGGGTCGGCTCTCGCAGCGGCCACGGCCACAGCCGCCGTCGGCTGGCTCGTTGCTCGGGCGGGCGCCCTCGGCCTCGGCGATGTGAAGCTCGCCGCGTCGCTCGTGGGGTCGCTGTGGCTCGTGTCGCCGCCGGCGCTGTGGCTGCTCGCGTGCGTCGCCTCGGGCGCCGGCGTCGTGGCCGCCGTGCCGGGCCTACGCCGCGCTCGGCGGGTGCGCCGGCGCGAGGGTCCGGGCGGGGGCCGCGCGCCGACGATCCCCTTCGGCCCGTGCCTGCTCGTCGGCTACTGGACGGCGCTGGCCGTCACCGCGGCGGCGTCGTGAGAGCCCCGACGAGGGGAGTGGAGTGCCGAATCACGCGAGGAGTGGCGACGCATCGCCACTTTTCGCGTGAACTGCCGCGGCTGCTCGCGGACGTCGGACGGGGCGGGCGGGGCTCAGCCCGGGTGCGTCATGCTGAGCACGTCGAGCGACTTGTCGAGCTGCTCTTCGGTGATCTCGCCGCGCTCCACGTAGCCGAGGTCGATGACCGCCTCACGGACGGTCATCTTCTGCGCGACGGAGTGCTTGGCGATCTTCGCCGCGGCCTCGTAGCCGATGATCCGGTTGAGCGGCGTGACGATCGACGGCGACGACTCGGCGAGGGCCAGGGCGCGCTCGACGTTGGCGATGAGCCCGTCGACGGTCTTGTCGGCCAGGGCGCGGGTCGAGTTGGCGAGCAGACGGATCGACTCGAGCAGCGCGGTGCCCATCACCGGGATGGCGACGTTCAGCTCGAAGGCCCCGGATGCTCCGGCCCAGGCGATGGTGGCGTCGTTGCCGATCACGCGGGCCGACACCATGAGGGTCGCCTCGGGGATCACCGGGTTCACCTTGCCCGGCATGATCGAGGACCCAGGCTGGAGGTCGGGGATGTGAAGCTCGCCGAGGCCGGTGTTGGGCCCCGAGCCCATCCACCGCAGGTCGTTGTTGATCTTGGTGAGGCTCACCGCGATGACGCGGAGCGCGCCCGATGCTTCGACGAGACCGTCGCGTGCGCCCTGCGCCTCGAAGTGGTCGAGCGCCTCGGTGATCGGCAGGCCGGAGTCGGCGGCCAGCGCCGCGATGACACGCTGCGGGAACCCGGCGGGCGTGTTGATGCCCGTGCCGACGGCCGTGCCGCCGAGGGGCACCTCGGCGACGCGGGGGAGCGTCGCGGTGACCCGCTCGATGCCGAGCCGGATCTGGCGGGCGTAGCCGCCGAACTCCTGGCCGAGCGTGACGGGCGTTGCGTCCATCAGGTGGGTGCGGCCGGACTTGACGACGCCCTTCCACTCCTCCGCCTTCTTCTCGAACGCGACCGCGAGGTGGTCGAGGGCGGGGACGAGGTCGTGCAGCAGCGCGCCCGTGACGGCGACGTGCACCGAGGTCGGGAAGACGTCGTTCGACGACTGCGACGCGTTGACGTGGTCGTTCGGGTGCACAGCGGTGCCGGCGATGCCTGACGCCAGGGTCGCGAGCACCTCGTTGATGTTCATGTTCGACGAGGTGCCCGAGCCGGTCTGGTAGACGTCGACCGGGAACTGGTCGTGGTGCTGACCGGCGATGAGCTCGTCGGCGGCCTGCGCGATCGCCGAGGCCAGAGCCGGGTCGATCACGCCGATCTCGCCGTTGACGAGAGCGGCCGCCTTCTTGATGCGGGCCAGGGCGACGATCTGCGCGGCCTCGAGGCCCGCGCCCGAGATCGGGAAGTTCTCGACGGCGCGCTGCGTCTGCGCGCCGTACAGGGCGGTGCGCGGCACCCGCACCTCGCCCATGGTGTCGTGCTCGATGCGGTAGTCCGTCTCGGACTCGGTCGTGGTCACGTCGCTGTGGTCCTTTCGTGGATTCGCGCCGAGCGGGTGCCGGGCGCGGGTGTGGTCAGAGGTGCGGGGTCAGAGGGTTCCGACCACCGTGTGCGGATCGACGCGGCCGGTGGCGAGGTCGTAGGTCGCCCCGATCACGGCCACGGTACCGCCGGCGACTGCATCGCTGATGACGATCGACTTCTCGAGCAGGGCTCCCACCGACGACTCGACGTGCGTGTGGCCCACGGTCGCAGGATCCGGCGCACCGCCCTCGGCCGAGCCGCCGCGGGCCTTCGCCACGTCGGGCACGATCTGCGCGATGAGACCCTGCAGGTGGAACGAGAGCTCCGCGGGCTCCGGACCGGCCTGGCCGATGGCCGCGGCGACCGCGCCGCAGCTCGAGTGGCCGAGGACGACGATCACGGGGACGCCGAGGACGCCGACGGCGTACTCGAGAGTGCCGAGGACGCTGTCGCTCACGACCTGCCCGGCGTTGCGCGTCACGAAGACGTCGCCGAGGCCGGTGTCGAAGACGATCTCGGGCGTCACTCGAGAGTCGGAGCAGCCGAGGATCGCTGCGATGGGCTGCTGGCCGCCGGTCAGCTCGTCGCGGCGGTCGACGCCCTGGTGGGGGTGCGCGGGCTCGCCCGCGATGAAGCGCTCGTTGCCCTCGGCGAGGGTGGCCCAGGCGTCGCGGGGGCTGAGGCCCGCGCTCTCGTGTTCGCTCACTTCGTCTCCAGCTCGGTGACGACCTGCCTCGCGACGAGGTCGAACTGCGGTGTCGATGCGGTGCCGGACAGCACCACGGTGCTCGTGCCGATCGTGGCGACCATCGCGTACGCGAAGTTCCCGGTGCTCGACTGGCTGCGGCGGTCGTAGACGTCCCAGGCGACGCCGTCGACGGTCGCCACGGTCGTCTGCGCGGTCTCGTCGAGCTGGTCGGCGACCCAGGTGTCGTTGGCGTTGATGCCCTGCGTCAGCCCGATGAACTGCGTGTCGGGGGTGATGAGGCCGATGTACCAGCTCTGGACCCCGTCTGCTCCGGCCGGCTTGATCTCGGCGTCGTTGGCCTTCCACGACGAGGGCAGCTTCGGCGAGGCGAGCGGCACCGAGACCTGCTGCTGCGCCTGCGAGGCGATCTGCCGGTAGTCCACGTCTTTCACGTCGGACGACGTCGGCCGCGGCACGATCAGGACGATCACGACGAGCAGCGCGACCGACGCGATGAGCGAGAGCACGAGATTCTTCGTGGTCTGGTTCATCCGGTGCGCGCGCGACGACTGGGCCTTGCGGTAGGCGGTCTCCTCCGGCGTCTCTGGCCGGCCGAGCTCGGCGACGACGCGGGGCTGCTTCTGCGGACCGAGCTTGGGAGCGGGGGTCGTCATGCGTCGGCCTGTGCCCGTCGAGCCTTCTCGAGGCGCTCTTTCGCGCCGAGAAGCCACTCCTCGCAGCGCGCCGCGAGGGCTTCGCCGCGCTCCCACAGTGCGAGCGACCGCTCGAGCGTCGACGAGCCCTGCTCGAGCTCGGTGACGACGCTGACGAGCTCGTCGCGCGCCTGCTCATACGAGAGCGACGAGACGTCGACGAGGTCGGAGGCGGGGTTCTGGGCCACGGTGCAATCCTAACGAGCGGGGGTCGAGGTGGGGGCGGGGTCGCTCGTCTCCGAGCCGTCTGTCAGTGAGGCCGAGCCGTCTGTCAGTGAGGCCGAGCCGTCGGTCGACGAGGCGCTGCCGCCGGTCAACGGACCCGTGCTGGTCGCCCCGAGGGCACCGGTCGCGAGGGTGAGCACCAGGTCGGTGCCCGCAGGAGCCTCGGCCCCGTCGCGCAGGATCGCCCCCGACGGCAGCTGAGCGATCGAGTACCCGCGCCGCAGGGTCGACTCGGGGGAGAGCGCGCGCAGTCGCCCGGTTAGCTCGGCGAGTCTCGTGGTGCCGCGCTCGATCGCCCGCTGCAGGAGCTCCTCGCTGCGGGCGACCCAGCGCACCAGTTCGTCGGCGCGGACGTCGATCAGGGTCTGCGGGTTCGCGAGCACCGGGCGCGAGCGGAACTGCCCCAGCCGGTCGATCTCGACGCCGATCAGGTTCGTGAGTCGCTGTGACATGCGGGCGCGCGCCTGCTGCACCCGCAGCAGCTCTTCCCCGACGTCGGGGACGACGCGCTTGGCGGCATCGGTGGGCGTGGAGGCGCGGAGGTCGGCGACGTCGTCGAGCAGTGGGCGGTCGTTCTCGTGGCCGATGGCGCTGACGATCGGGGTGGTGGCCGCAGCGGCCGCGCGGATCAGGCCCTCGTCGCTGAAGCCGAGCAGGTTCTGGAAGTCGCCGCCGCCGCGGGCGACGATGATGACGTCGACCTCGGGGTCGGCGTCGAGCTCGAGCAGGGCCGCCGTCACCTCGGCGACCATCCGTTCGCCCTGGACGGCGGCGTGGACCACGCAGAACTGGACCGACGGCCAGCGCAGCTGCGCGTTGCGGAGGACGTCCTTCTCGGCGTCGCTGTCCTTCCCGGTGATGAGGCCGATGCGCTGCGGGAGGAAGGGCAGCGGGCGCTTCCGCTCGGGCGCGAACAGGCCCTCGGCCGTGAGCGTCTGGCGCAGGCGCTCGAGTCGTTCGAGGAGGTCGCCGAGGCCCACGTGGCGCATGTCGAAGACCTGCATCGTGAGCGAGCCGCCCTTGACCCAGAAGTTCGGCTTCATGGCCGCGATGACACGGTCGCCCTGTTTGAGGTCGGCAGGGATCCTGCCCCGAACACTCGACCACACCGAGAACGAGACGGTCGCGTCGATCTCGAGGTCTTTGAGCTTGCCGTAGACGTTGCCGCCCGCGACGTTCCACTGCGTGATCTCGCCCTCGACCCAGGCCGTGCCCAGGCGGTCGATCCAGTCACGGATCTTGCCGGCGAAGAGGCCGACCGGCCACGGGCTCTCGGCGGTGGGCGGCGGCGTGACGATCGTCAAGCAGGACCTCCAGGGTGGGCGTGCAGACGGCTCGCCTACTATTGCCGTGTGAGCCGAATTACCAATGGCGCTCTCGCCATCGATCTCCCGACGCCGCGTGTTCCCGCGGTGCGAAACAGGCTAAAGGATACCCCCGTCAGCGGCGCCAAACGCGTGCTGCTGGCGGCTCCCCGTGGCTACTGCGCGGGTGTCGATCGCGCCGTCATCGCCGTCGAGAAGGCTCTCGAGCACTACGGGTCTCCCGTCTACGTGCGCAAGCAGATCGTCCACAACGTCCACGTCGTCTCCACGCTCGAGCAGAAGGGCGCCGTCTTCGTCGACGAGGTCGACGAGGTGCCCGAGGGGTCGCACGTCGTCTTCAGCGCCCACGGCGTCGCGCCGTCGGTGGTGCAGGGCGCCGCCGACCGCGGCCTGAAGTCGATCGACGCGACCTGTCCGCTGGTCACGAAGGTGCACCGCGAGGCGCTCCGCTTCGCCAAACAGGACCAGCACATCATCCTCATCGGCCACGCCGGCCACGAGGAGGTCGAGGGCACCATGGGTCACGCCCCCGAGCGCACGACGCTCGTGCAGAGCCCCGACGAGGTCGACTCGCTCGTCGTCGACGACCCCGACAACCTCGTCTGGCTGTCGCAGACCACGCTGAGCGTCGACGAGACGATGCAGACGGTCCAGAAGCTCCGCGAGCGGTTCCCGAACATCCAGAACCCTCCGTCGGACGACATCTGCTACGCCACGCAGAACCGCCAGGTCGCCATCAAGAAGGTCGCAGCCGACGCCGACCTCGTCATCGTGGTGGGCAGCGCCAACTCGTCCAACAGCGTCCGTCTCGTCGAGGTGGCCCTCGAGTACGGCGCGAAGGCCGCGTACCGGGTCGACTACTCGTCCGAGATCCGGCAGGAGTGGCTCGACGGCGTCGCCACGGTCGGCGTCACCTCCGGCGCGTCGGTGCCCGAGGTGCTCGTGCAGGAGGTCCTCGCCGAGCTCGCCGACGCCGGCTACGGCGACGTCGGCGAAGTGGTCACTGCCGAGGAAGACCTCATGTTCTCCCTGCCCAAAGAGCTCCGGAAGGACTCCGCAGGAGCAACGGACTCCCGGGCGCTCGGAGGCCGCACCCGATGACCGACGCCGAGCGGCAGAAGCACGACGCACCCCGGTGGGGCGAGCGGGTGCCCGACCGCGTCGAGGGGACCCCGGCACCGGGGTACGGCGAGTACGCGCCGCCCGGATGGGTCAGCCCCGTGCGGCCGCCGGCTGATCCTGCGCCCGAGTCACTGCCCGGCGCCGAATTCGCCGTGCCCGCGTCGCCCGTGACGACCGACCTCCGCCGCCCAGATCAGCAGACGAGGTCGGGCCAGCAGCCGAGGTCGGGCGAGCAGCCGCGGTTCGACGCCCCGCCGCCCACGGGCCGACCGGTGCCCGGCGCGCCGCCCGCGCCGTACCGCTATCGGCCGTTCAATCGCCCGGCGACGTTCATGCTTCTCGGTCTCGGCCTCTACATGGTCGTCTCGGCGGTGCTGTCGGTGAAGACGTTCGCGGCGTCGCAGCTGTCGCTGTTCACCTCTCTCGGCTACCCCGTCACGCACTTCACGAACAGCGACGGGCTGAGCGTCGTCGGCTACGTCGCGGCGATCGGCGGGATGGCGGTCTTCCTCGTCGTCGCGATCTGGTCGATCCGCCGGCTGACCCGCGGGCTCAACGCGTGGGCGCCGCTGCTGATCGTGGGGCTGGCGTTCCGCTTCGCCACGGCGATCGCGGTGACAGCGGTGCTGCTCACCGACCCCGCGGTCGCCCGGGCCATCACCGGCGGCTGAGCCGGGCGCCTGACCCCGCCGCCGAGGCACGTGACACGGGCGCCGCGGCCGTCGACCCGGGCACCGAAACGGCTGCCCGGCCCTCCGACCTCGGCCGGGCTGGGCTCAGCCCTGCGAGTGACCGTGCGAGCCGAGCTCCTTCGTGGCCTCGACCACGCGGGCGGCCATGGCCGACTCGGCGATCTTGCCCCAGGAGCGCGGGTCGTAGACCTTCTTGTTGCCGACCTCGCCGTCGACCTTGAGGAAGCCGTCGTAGTTCTTCAGCACGGTGTCGGTGATCGAGCGCGAGAACGCGTACTGGGTGTCGGTGTCGATGTTCATCTTCACGACGCCGTTCGACACGGCCTCGGAGATCTCGGCGGCCGACGAGCCCGAGCCGCCGTGGAAGACGAGGTCGAGCGGCTTGACGGCGGTGCCGAACTTCTCGGCGATGCCGGCCTGGATCTCGCCGAGCAGTTCGGGGCGGAGCTTCACGTTGCCGGGCTTGTAGACCCCGTGCACGTTGCCGAAGGTGAGAGCGGCGATGTAGCGGCCCTTCTCGCCGAGGCCGAGCGCCTCGACCACGCGGGTCACGTCGCCCACGGTCGTGTACAGGGCGTCGTTCGTGCCCTCGTGCTGAACGCCGTCCTCCTCGCCGCCGACGACGCCGATCTCGACCTCGAGGATCGCGTTGATGGCGCGGGTGCGCTTGAGCATGTCTTCCGCGATCGAGATGTTCTCGTCGAGGGGCACGGCCGAGCCGTCCCACATGTGCGACTGGAAGATCGGGTTGCGGCCCGCCTTCACCTCTTCCTCGGAGGCGGCGATGAGCGGCAGCACGAACCCGTCGAGGGCGTCTTTCGGGCAGTGGTCGGTGTGGAGCGCGACCGTGACGGGGTAGTTCTTGGCGACCTCGGTGGCGAACTTCGCGAACGCGATCGCGCCCGAGGCGCGGTTCTTGACGGACTGGCCGGCGAAGTAGTCGGCGCCGCCGGTGGTGACCTGGATGATTCCGTCGGACCCGGCCTCGGTGAGGCCCTGCAGCACCGCGTTGATGGTCTGCGACGACGAGACGTTGATCGCCGGGTAGGCGAAGCCCTGGCTCTTGGCTCGGTCGAGCATCTCGGCGTACTGCTCGGGGGTGGCGACGGGCATGGCTTCTCCTTCGTAGACGGCCCTGGGCGTGAGAAGCCCAGACACTCCAACTCTAGGCCTCGGAGACCCTCGCCGGAGCGCCTGACGACGGTCGCAGGAGCTGCGGAACGCGGCGGCCTCCGGCGGGTCACCGCCGCGCAATCACCCCGACACACAGGCCTAGTAAAGTTCGGAATATGACTTCCACCGATACCGGCACCCTGTTCTCGCATCCCGATCGCAACCTGGGGATGGAGTTGGTGCGGGCGACGGAGGCCGCGGCGATCCGGGCAGCTCCGTGGATCGGCCGCGGTGAGAAGAACCTGGCCGACGGGGCGGCGGTCGATGCGATGCGGAAGTTCCTCGGCACGGTCGACTTCGACGGCGTCGTGGTGATCGGCGAGGGCGAGAAAGACGCAGCGCCGATGCTCTTCAACGGCGAGCACGTCGGTACCGGCAACGGTGCGTCGTTCGACATCGCCGTCGACCCGATCGACGGCACGTCTCTCACGGCCACGGGTCGCATGAACGCGGTGAGCGTGATCGCGGTGTCGGATCGCGGCACCATGTACGACCCGAGCGCGGTCTTCTACATGGACAAGATCGTCACCGGGCGCGAGGGGAAGGGCGTCATCGACCTCGCCAAGCCGATCGGCGAGAACATCCGAGCCCTCGCGGCCGCGAAGAACATCCCGGTCGAAGAGATGCAGATCGCCGTGCTCGACCGCCCTCGCCACAAGCAGCTGATCGCCGACATCCGGGCGGCAGGAGCAGGCACTCGTCTGCTCCTGGACGGTGACGTGGCCGGTGGCATCAACGCCGCCCGCCCCGACAGCCGGATCGACATGTGCGTCGGCGTCGGCGGCACCCCCGAGGGCATCATCACGGCGTGCGCCGTGAAGGCCCTCGGAGGTGTGATCCAGGGTCGGCTCAAGCCGAAGGACGACGAGGAGCGGCAGAAGGCCCTCGATGCGGGCCACGACCTCGACCGGATCCTCGACCAGGACGACCTGGTCACGGGCGACAACACGTACTTCGTGGCGACGGGCGTGACGGACGGGGCGCTCGTCGCGGGGGTGCAGCGCAGCAACGGGATGATCCGGACGGAGTCGCTGATCCTGCGCTCGCACTCGGGCACCCAGCGTCGCGTGATCGCCGACCACCTCGAGTCGAAGTGGTACGGCGAGGACTGACCCCTTCCCCTCCCAAAAACGACTCTGCACACGCCATATCGCGTGTGCAGAGTCGTTTTTGGGAGGGGAACCGGGCTAGGCGCCGTCGAGCTGCGACGTCAGCTCGACGGCCGCGAGGTCGCGCGGCACGTCGTCGAGCGCGGCGGGAGCGGCCAGCACCGTCGCCTCGTCGAGCATGCTGAGCCGCCGGGCCGACGGCAGCACCTGGCGCTCGAGCGAGCCGACGAACCGGTTGTAGTCGGCCACCGACGAGCGCAGCGACCGGCCGAGCTTGTCGACGTGGCCGGCGAGCGTCGAGATGCGGCCGTAGAGCTCTCGGCTGAGGTCGAAGAGCTGTTTTGCCTCCTGCGTCACGACGTCCTGCTGCCAGCTGAACGCGACCGTCTTGAGCACCGACCACAGGGTCACCGGTGACGCGAGGGCCACTCGGCGCTGGAAGGCGTAGTCGAGCAGGGCCGGGTCGGCCTCGAGTGCCGACGACACGAGAGACTCGCTCGGGATGAAGGCGATCGTCAGCTCGGGCGACGAGTCGAGCCCGGCCCAGTAGCTCTTGCCGGCGAGGGCGTCGACGTGCGAGCGGACCGCCTTGACGTGCTCGCGGAGGAGGGCCTCGCGCCGTGCGCCGTCCGCCCCGGTCGCCGTGACGGCGATCGCCGACGCCTCGAGGTAGGCGGTGAACGGCACCTTCGCGTCGACGGCGATGTTCTTGCCGCCGGGCAGGTGCACGACCATGTCGGGGCGGCGCGCCCCGGTGTCGTTCGAGATCGAGGTCTGCAGGTCGAAGTCGACCCGTTCGAGGAGGCCTGCCGCCTCGACGACGTTGCGGAGCTGGGTCTCGCCCCACACTCCGCGGGTGCTGTTCGACTTGAGCGCCGCCGCGAGCGACTCCGCGGTCGACCGCAGGCGCTCCTCGGAGTCTGCGGCGCTGCGGAGCTGCTCGGAGATCTCGCCGTGCTGCCGGTGGCGCTGCTGCTCGAGCTCGGACACCTTGAGCTGCACGGCGCGCAGGCTCTCAGCGACCGGGCTGAGGGCTCGCAGGATCTGGCCCTCGCCGCCCTCGCGAGCGGCCCTGGCCTCGGCATCGGCCATCAGCCGATCGCGCAGCTCGTCGACCCGCTGCTCGTGCAGCTCGATCTGCCGCTCGTGCGCGGCCTGCTCGGCCCGGAGCCGGTCGTCGAGCGCCGCGGCCGTGGAGGTCGCTGCGGCGGCGCGCGCTCGACCCAGAGCGAGGCCGACGACGGCGCCCAGGACGAGCCCTGCGAGAAGCCCGAGGAACAGTGCGAGGACCGGTGACATGGTGGCAGTGTGACAGGGGCCACCGACATCGCCGGGAGCTCGGCGGCGGGCCGGGCGACCCCGATCCGGGCCGAGAAGAAGGCCGGGAAGGCCGCTCGCGGGACTCGTCGCAAACTTTGTCCTGACATTAAGCCATGATGCGTGTACGCTCGTGACATCAGCCCAGTTCGACCCCGAGCCAGAAAGTTGTACACCGAGGTATGACTCAGTCACCGATCATCGACTCTGCGGAGACTTCCGCCCGCGACGGCTTCGACGTCATCACCATGGGCCGCGTGGGCGTCGACATCTACCCGCAGCAGTCCGGCCTCCCGCTCGAGCAGGTCGAGTCGTTCTCGAAGTCCGTGGGCGGCAGCGCGACCAACGTCGCCATCGCCGCGTCGCGTCACGGCCGCGAGACCGCCGTCGTCACACGGACCGGCGCCGACCCGTTCGGCCGCTACGTCGTCCAGGAGCTCGACCGGCTCGGCGTCTCGACCCGCTTCATCGACACGGTGCCGGGCCTCAACACCCCGGTGACGTTCTGCGAGATCTTCCCGCCCGACGACTTCCCGCTGTACTTCTACCGCGCCCCCAAGGCCCCCGACCTCATGATCACGGCGAAGTCCCTCGACCTCGCGGCGATCGAGCGGGCCGGCATCTTCTGGACGACCGTGACCGGCCTCTCCGAGGAGCCGAGCCGGCAGGCGCACCACATCGCGTACGAGGCGCGGGGGAGGCGACCGCTCACGATCCTGGACCTCGACTACCGTCCGATGTTCTGGGCGTCGCCGGAGGTCGCCAGCCGCGAGGTCGCGCGTGCCCTGGAGCACGTGACGGTCGCTGTGGGCAACCGCGAGGAGTGCGAGATCGCCGTCGGCGAGACCGACCCGCATCGCGCCGCCGACGCTCTGCTCGAACGCGGCGTCGAGCTGGCGATCGTGAAGCAGGGCCCGAAGGGCGTGCTCGCGAAGACGGCGGACGAGTCGATCGAGGTGCCCGCGCACCTGGTCGACGTGATCAACGGGCTCGGCTCCGGCGACGGCTTCGGCGGCGCCCTCTGCCACGGGCTTCTCGAGGGCTGGTCGCTCGACCGCGTCCTCCGCTTCGCCAACGCCGCCGGCGGCATCGTCGCCACCCGGTTCGAGTGCTCGACCGCCATGCCGACGACCGCCGAGGTCGAGGCCGTCCTGGAGGAGGCCCTTCATGTCTGATCGCCTCACCGACATCGACATCGCTCGCCTCCGCGAGATCCGCGCGACCGATCCCGAGGCCATCCGCGCCGCCCTGGCGAGCCGCGTCCGTCGCCCGCTCCTCGAGGGCGACGGGAAGCTCTTCATCGTCGCGGCCGACCACACCGCCCGGGGTGCACTCGGGGTTCGCGGGGATGCTCTGGCCATGAGCGACAGGGGCGAGCTCCTGCGCCGCCTGGTCGCCGCCCTCGAGCGGCCCGGTGTCGACGGCGTGCTCGGCACCCCCGATGTCCTCGAAGACCTGGCGCTGCTGGGCGCCCTCGACGGCAAGGTAGTCGTCGGCTCGATGAACCGAGGCGGACTCCAGGGCGCCTCGTTCGAGATGGACGATCGCTTCACCGCCTACTCGGCCCGCGGCATCGTCGACTCAGGTCTCGACTTCGCGAAGCTCCTCGTGCGCATCAACCTCGAAGACGCCGGCACCGCCGAGACGATCGAGGCCACGGCGCGCGCCGTGAGCGAGTCCGCCGCGCTGAAGCTGCCCATCATGCTCGAGCCGTTCGTGTCGAACTGGGTCGACGGCAGGATCGTGAACGACCTCTCGACCGAAGCCGTCATCAAGTCCGTCGCCATCGCCTCCGGCCTCGGCGAATCGACCGCCTACAGCTGGCTGAAGCTCCCCGTCGTCGACGACATGGAGCGCGTCATGGCCGCGACCACGCTCCCGACGCTGCTGCTCGGCGGCGACCCGACCGACGGGCCCGACGAGACGTACGGCAGGTGGGCCGACGCCCTCGCCCAGCCCGGCGTCCGCGGCCTGACCGTCGGCCGCACCCTGCTCTACCCGCCCGACGACGACGTCGTCTCCGCGGTCGACACCGCCGCCGCCCTCGTGCACGCCGACGTCGCCGCCACCACCCAGAACGCTTAGCTCCCGAGCTCGACAGAGAGAAGAAGATCGCATGACCACCACTGCCCCCACGACCGCTGAGACCGCCGCCGACGTGCCGACCCTCGGCCACTGGATCGACGGCGCCCTCGTCGCCGGCACCTCGGGCAGCACGGCCCCGGTGTTCGACCCGGCTCTGGGGGTGGCGACGAAGAATGTCGCGCTCGCCAGCCAGGAGGAGATCGATCGCGCGATCGCGTCGGCGAAGGCCGCGTTTCCCGCGTGGCGTGATCTGTCGATCACGAAGCGTCAGCAGATCATGTTCCGGTTCCGTGAGCTGGTGAACGAGCGCAAGGGCGAGCTGGCGGAGATCGTGACGTCGGAGCACGGCAAGGTGCTGTCGGATGCGCTGGGCGAGATCCAGCGGGGCCTGGAGGTGCTGGAGCTCGCGACGGGGTTCCCGCACCTGATCAAGGGTGAGTTCAGCCAGCAGGTGTCGACCGGCGTCGACGTGTTCTCGACGAAGTCGCCGCTGGGTGTGGTGGGTGTGATCAGCCCGTTCAACTTCCCGGTGATGGTGCCGATGTGGTTCTTCCCGGTCGCGATCGCGGTCGGCAACACGGTCGTGTTGAAGCCGTCCGAGAAGGACCCTTCGGCGTCGCTGTTCCTCGCCGAGCTGTTCCAGGAGGCGGGTCTTCCCGACGGCGTGTTCACGGTGCTGCAGGGCGACAAGCTCGCCGTCGACGGGCTGCTGAACAGCCCGGACGTGCAGGCGATCTCGTTCGTCGGCTCGACGCCGATCGCGAAGTACATCTACGAGACCGCGGCGAAGAACGGCAAGCGCGTCCAGGCCCTGGGCGGCGCGAAGAACCACATGCTCGTCCTCCCCGACGCCGACCTCGACCTCGTCGCCGACTCGGCCATCAACGCGGGGTTCGGGTCGGCCGGTGAGCGGTGCATGGCGATCAGCGTCCTGGTCGCCGTGGGCGACGTGGCCGACCGGGTCATCCCGTTGATCACCGAGCGGATGAAGACGTTGAAGGTCGGCGACGGTCGTCGATCCTGCGACATGGGCCCCCTGGTGACGAAGGTGCACCGTGACAAGGTCGCCTCGTACATCGACGTCGCGATCGAAGACGGCGCCGACGTCGTCGTCGACGGTCGCGGCATCGAGGTCGACGGCGCGGCGGACGGTTTCTGGCTGGGCCCGACCCTGATCGACCGGGTGCCGACGTCGAGCCGGGTGTACACGGAGGAGATCTTCGGCCCGGTGCTCAGCGTGGTCCGCGTCGAGACCTTCGAGGACGGCGTCGAGCTGATCAACTCGGGAGCGTTCGGCAACGGCACGGCGATCTTCACGAACGACGGCGGGGCCGCGCGCCGGTTCCAGAACGAGATCGAGGTCGGCATGATCGGCATCAACGTGCCGATCCCCGTGCCGGTCGCCTACTACTCGTTCGGCGGGTTCAAGGACTCGATCTTCGGCGACTCGAAGGCGTACGGCACGCAGGGGTTCCACTTCTTCACCCGCGAGAAGGCGATCACCCAGCGGTGGTCCGACCCGTCGCACGGCGGCATCAACCTCGGATTCCCCCAGGCATGAGCCAGTGGTTCTTCGCCCGCGGTGAGTTGACGGCAGGCGGGTGGGAGTCGGTCGTCGACGCCTCGCTCGACGGCTGGCAGCACACGGGCCTCAGGATCGGCGACCTGTCGACCGGCGACGGCCTCCTCCTCGAGCAGGCCGGCGTCGAGCGCATGGTCGTCCCGCTCACCGGCGACGTCCACATCTCGTGGACCGATGCCGACGGTGGGGGCGAAATCGACCTCGCCGGCCGCGGGAGCGTCTTCGACGGCCCGCCCGACGTCGCGTACCTCGGCATCTCGGCGACGGCGACCCTGACCGGCTCCGGCCGCGTCGCGGTCGCCGAGGCCCCGGCGACCGAGTCGCTTGCCGTCGAGGTGCTGCGGAAGGCCGACATCCCGGTCGAGATCCGCGGTGCCGGCCGATCGACCCGCCAGGTGCACAACTACGGCACCCCGGCCGGCCTCCACGCGCAGAAGCTCATCGTCTGCGAGGTCATCACGCCGGCCGAGAACTGGTCGTCGTACCCCGCCCACAAGCACGACGAGGCGAAGCCCGGCGTCGAGTCGCGACTCGAGGAGATCTACTACTTCGAGTCGGACGTCTCGCGCGGCGTCGACGCGCCGGAGGCGGCCGAGCCGTTCGGCATGTTCGCCACGTACTCGTCGCCCGCCGGCGAGATCGACATCAGCGGCATCGTGCGCACCGGCGACATCGCCCTCGTGCCCTACGGCTACCACGGTCCGGCGGTCGCCGCTCCCGGCTACGACCTCTATTACCTCAACGTGATGGCCGGGCCCGACCCCGAGCGGGTGTGGAACATCACCGACGACCCCGCCCACGGCTGGATCCGCGAGGTCTGGGCGACCCAGGCTCCTGACCCCCGGCTCCCGTACACCGCGGCGGCCGCACCAGCAGCGACAACAGAAAGCGAATGACGTCGATGACGACGAACACACGGCGCCTGACCGTCGGCCAGGCCCTCATCGAGTTCCTGGCCAACCAGTGGACGGTCGACGGCGACATCCGCGAGCGGACGATCCCCGGCACCTACGGCATCTTCGGCCACGGCAACGTCGCCGGAGTCGGCCAGGCGCTCAAGGAGTACCACGAGACCCGGCCCGGCCTCATGCCCTACCACCAGGCACGCAACGAGCAGGCCATGGTGCACCAGTCCGTCGGCTACGCCCGCATGCACCGCCGCCGCGCGACGTTCGCCTCGGCGGCGTCTGTCGGGCCGGGGGCGGCGAACATGCTGACCGGCGCGGCGCTGGCCACCACGAACCGGCTTCCCGCGCTCCTGCTGCCCTCCGACACCTTCGCGACGCGCACCACCGACCCGGTGCTGCAGCAGATCGAGAACCCCCGCGACACCTCGATTCAGGTGAGCGACGCGTTCCGGCCGGTCTCGGTGTTCTTCGACCGGGTGGAGCGCCCCGAGCAGCTGTTCTCGATCGCGCTCGCGGCGATGAGGGTGCTCACCGACCCGGCCGAGACCGGAGCCGTGACCATCGCGCTGCCGGAGGACGTCCAGGCCGAGCAGCTCGACGTGCCGGTCGAGTTCCTGCAGCCGCGCGAGTGGCACATCCGGCGCCCGCTGCCCGAGAAGGGCCCGCTGGCCCGCGCCGTCGAGGCGATCCGGACCGCGAAGCGCCCGCTGATCGTCGCCGGCGGCGGCGTCATCTACTCCGGCGCCGAGGATGCCCTGAAGGCCCTGGTCGAGCAGACCGGGATCCCCGTCGGCACCTCGCAGGCCGGCGGCGGCTCGCTCGCCTGGGACCACCCGCAGTACCTCGGCGGCATCGGCGCGACCGGCACGCTCGCCAGCAACCGCCTGGCCGAGACGGCCGACGTCGTCATCGGCGTCGGCACCCGATACAGCGACTTCACCACCGCGTCGCGCACGGCGTTCCAGGATTCGGGCGTTCAGTTCGTCAACATCAACGTCCAGTCGTTCGACGCCTACAAGCACGGCTCTCAGCTGCCGATCGTCGCCGACGCGCGAGAGACCCTCGAGGCCCTCGCGGGGGCTCTCGACGGCTACACGGTCGACGCCGACTACGCGTCGCGCATCGCCGCCGAGAAGGCCACGTGGGACGCCCTCGTCGACGAGTCGTTCGCGCCGTCCGGCCTGTCGCGCCCCGGCCAGACCGAGATCATCGGCGCGACCCAGAAGGCCTCCGACCCGACCGACGTGGTGGTGCAGGCCGCAGGATCCCTCCCCGGCGACCTCCACAAGCTCTGGCGGGTGCGCGACCCGCTCGGCTACCACGTCGAGTACGCCTTCTCGACGATGGGCTACGAGATCGCCGGCGGCCTCGGCGTGAAGCGCGGCGCCCCCGACCGCGACGTCATCGTCATGGTCGGCGACGGCTCGTACCTCATGCTCCACACCGAGCTCGTCACCGCGGTGGCCGAGGGCATCAAGATCATCGTGATCCTCATCCAGAACCAGGGGTACGCGTCGATCGGCCACCTGTCCGAGACCGTCGGATCCGAGCGCTTCGGCACCCTCTACCGGAAGCAGGATCCCGAGCGACTCGACTTCCAGGGCACCGAGATCCTCCCCGTCGACCTCGCGGCGAACGCCCGCAGCTACGGAATCGACGTCATCGAGATCGCCGAGTCGCCCAGCGCGATCGACGACCTGTCGACGGCGATCGCCACGGCCAAGGCGTCGGATGCGGCGACCCTGATCCACATCCACTCCGACCCCCTGCTCTACGCGCCCGACGGCGCCGGCTGGTGGGACGTCCCCGTGGCCGAGGTCTCGACGCTGCCGAGCACGCAGGCGGCGTACGAGCAGTACGTCGGCGAGCGTGCGAAGCAGAGGCCCCTCCTCGGGTAGACCTCCCGATCCTGCGCCCATCACCCCCCACCTCTCGTTCCTCTCGTTCGAAAGAAGCCACCGAAGTCATGACCACGACGACCGACGTCCAGACCAAGCTCCGCATCGGCACCGCCCCCGACTCCTGGGGCGTCTGGTTCCCGGAGCACCCCAGCCAGATCCCGTGGGACCGCTTCCTCGACGAGGTCGAGAAGGCCGGGTACGAGTGGCTCGAGCTCGGGCCGTTCGGCTACCTGCCGACCGACCCGCACCAGCTGGAGGACGAGCTCGGCAAGCGGAACCTCAAGCTCTCGGCGGGCACCGTCTTCACCGGCCTGCACAAGGGAGACGACCAGTGGAAGCGGGCGTGGGACCAAGCGCTCGACGTCGCCGGCCTCGCCTCGAAGCTCGGCGCCGAGCACCTCGTCGTGATCCCCGACCTGTGGCGCAGCGACGCGACCAACGAGGTCCTCGAGGCGCGCACCCTCACGCCCGAACTCTGGGACAAGCTCGGCAAAGGCCACGACAAGCTCGGGAAGGCGCTGCTCGAGGAGTTCGGCGTGAAGCAGGAGTTCCACACCCACGCGGACAGCCACGTCGGCACCTACCAGGAGACCGAGCGGTTCCTGGAGGTCACCGACCCGCAGTTCACGAACCTCTGCCTCGACACCGGCCACTTCGCCTACTACGGCGGCGACAACGTGCGCCTCGTCGAGGCGTACCCCGAGCGCATCGGCTACCTGCACCTCAAGCAGGTCGACTCCGACCTCCGCTTCACCGTGCTGAAGAACGACATCCCCTTCGGCGAGGCCGTCGCCATGGGCGTCATGGTCGAGCCGCCCCAGGGCGTGCCCGAGCTCGCCCCGATCATCGAGGCGGTCGCGAAGATCGACCCCGAGATCTTCGGCATCGTCGAGCAGGACATGTTCCCGGTCGCCTCGATCGACCTCCCGCTCGGCATCGCGACGCGCACGCGCGAGCACATCTTCGCGACCTCGCCGTACGCCCGAATCCACTAGGCACCGACGTCTCTGAGAAAGCAGAAGCACATGAGCACCTCACCCGCACCCCTGCGCACAGCCGTCGTCGGCGCCGGCATGATGGGCGCCGACCACGTCTCGCGCATCACGAAGCGGATCTCCGGAGCCGAGGTCGTCGCCGTCGTCGACCCCGACACCGCCCGCGCCCAGGCCGCCGCCGCCCTCGCGCCCGGCTCGCAGACCTTCGCCTCGTTCGAGGAGGCGCTCGCGGGCGTCGAGCTCGACGCCGTGATCATCGCGACGCCCGGGTTCCTGCACGAGCCGGTGATCCTGCCCGCCCTCGAGAAGGGCCTTGCGATCCTCTCCGAGAAGCCGCTCTCCGACACGGTCGAGTCGAGCCTGCGGATCATCGAGGCCGAGCAGAAGCTCGACCGCCCGCACATCCAGGTCGGCTTCATGCGCCGCTTCGACGCCGGCTACCAGCAGCTCCGGCAGCTCGTCGAGTCGGGCGAGCAGGGCGCGCTCCTCGCCCTCCACTGCGCGCACCGCAACCCGTCCACGCCGCCGAACTACTCGGAGTCGGCGCTCATCACCGACTCGGTGATCCACGAGATCGACATCGTGCCGTTCATCGTCGGCGAGCCGATCGTGTCGGTCGAGGTGAAGAAGCCGCGCCGCAACTCGCTCGCCCCCGAGGGGCTGCCGGAGCCGCAGTTCGTCCTGCTCGAGACGGCCTCGGGCACCCTCGCGATCGTCGAGATCAACGTCAACATCCAGTTCGGCTACCAGGTCACCACCGACGCCGTCTTCGAGTCGGGCGTCGCGTCGATCGGCCGCGCCGAGACCATCCAGGTCGCAGCCGCAGGCCAGATCGGGCAGTCGGTGACGCCGTCGTTCAAGGAGCGCTTCGGCGCCGCCTACGACGTCGAGATCCAGCGCTGGGTCGACGCCGCCCACCGCGGCGAGATCGACGGGCCCTCGGCGTGGGACGGCTACCTCGCCTCGGTCGTCGCCGACGCGGGCGTCCTCGCGCAGCAGTCGGGTCGCCGCGAGCCGGTGACCTACGCGCTCGAGAAGCCGGCGTTCTACGGTGGTGCGACGGCCGGGACCGGCGCCGCGGCCTCGCTCGCGACGGCGTGAGCGGGCTCCTGCGACCATGGTGAAGATCGCCCTCGACCCCACTCCGTTCCATCACGACCTGACGCTGCTGGAGTTCCCGCAGAGGGTGCGCGACCTCGGCTACGACCACCTGCAGCTGACGCCGCACAAGGACTTCATCCCGTTCTTCCGGCACCCGAAGGCCGACGACGACCTCGTCGACGACTTCGCGCGTGCCTGCCGCAACGCGGGCGTGAGCGTCGCGTCGGTGCTGCCAGTGCTGCGCTGGTCGGGTCCGTCCGAAGACGAGCGTCGCGCCGCGGTGAAGCAGTGGAAGCGCGTCATCGAGATCACCGCCCGGCTCGGCGTCGACACGATCAACACCGAGTTCTCGGGCCGCCCCGAGCTCTCCGAAGAGAGCGAGCGCGCGTTCTACTGGTCGATGGAAGAGCTGCTGCCGCTGTTCGAGCGCGAGGGCATCCGCGTGCTCATCGACCCGCACCCCGACGACTTCGTCGAGGACGGTCTCGAGGCGCTGCGGGTGATCCGCGGCCTCAACTCCCCGCTCGTGGGCATGGCGTTCGTCGCCTGCCACACCTTCCACTACGGCGACCAGAGCCCGGCGATCTTCGAGGCGGCAGGGCGCAGGATCGGCCTGCTGCACATCGCGGACACCTTCGACCACCACCGCTCGCACGGCCTGAGGTACATCACGAATCCGCCCGGCAACCCCGTGCGGGTCCACCAGCACCTGCCGATCGGGCGGGGAGACGTCGACTGGGACGAGTTCTTCTCCGGGCTCGCCGGGCAGGGATTCTTCGACCGCGACGACGCGGTGGTCGTGTCGAGCGTCTTCGCCGAGGACGAGAACGCGGACGAGGTGTCGCGGTATCAGCTGGGCGAGATTCGCCGACGCATCGACGCGACCACCGGCCAGTAGCGGGGGCTACTCGCTCAGAGTGGCGATCGCGTGGGCCCAGAGGAAGTACTTGTTGGTGCCCAGATCGCCGATCGTGGTGATGTTGAACGCGGCCTTGAGGTGCTCGGCGTCGCTGTCGCTGACGCCCTGCAGCGCGGCGACCGGCAGCTTCGCCAGGTCGTCGATCGGGGTCTCTTCGTATGCCTTGTCGAGCTTGTCGGCGATTCCGGCCATGGCGGTCCTCCTTGATCGAGGGGGCCCACGGGCTGAGCCCCTGACCGCACGCTAGCGACGACGGTCTCTCGGTGGCAAGCAAACTCTTGGGACGCTCGGCAACTTTGTTAGGACATTATGACTTCGCCGTCGTAGACTGGCGGCGGAGATTGGAGATCCCATGACAACGACCGTCGACACCTCCGCTGTCACCGACGACGCGGCCCTCGACCCCCGCCCGAGCACCCTCCGTGCGGCTCGGGAGACACCGACCAGTCTCTGGAACGACTCCGCCGACCCCCGCGAGCTCTCTCGCGCGATCGCCGAGTTCGGCGCCGTCGGTGCGACCTGCAACCCTGTCATCGCGCTCACCTGCATCAAGAGCGACCCCGACACCTGGGTGCCCAGGATCCGAGAGCTCGCCGCCCTCCACCCGACCGCAGGCGAGTCCGAGCTCGGCTGGATGGCCGTCGAAGAGCTGTCGATCGGCGCCGCCAAGCTGCTCGAGCCCGCCTTCGCCGCCACGGGCGGCCGTGACGGGCGCCTGTCGATGCAGACCGACCCGCGGTTCCACCGCGATCGCGATGCGCTCGTCGCGCAGGCGGAGTACTTCTCGGGCCTCGCTGAGAACATCATCGTGAAGATCCCCGCCACGAAGACCGGCATCGAGGCGATGGAGGAGGCCGTGTTCCGCGGCGTCTCGATCAATGCCACCGTGTCGTTCACCGTGCCGCAGGCCGTCGCCGTCGCCGAGGCCCTCGAGCGCGGGCTGGACCGCCGTGCCGCGGCTCTCGCGTCGGATTCCGGTCTGCCGGCGTCGTACCGGCCGGAGAAGACCGAGTTCGGCAACGTCGTCACGATCATGGGCGGCCGCTTCGACGACTGGCTGAAGACCGTCGTCAAGCGCGACCACCTCATGGTCGACCCCGGGATCCTCGAGTGGGCCGGCGTTGCGGCGCTGAAGAAGGCGCACCACATCTTCGTGTCGCGGGGCTTCCGATCGCGCATCCTGTCGGCGGCCTTCCGCAACCACATGCAGTGGTCCGAGCTCGTCGGGGGCGACCTCGTCGTGTCGCCGCCGTTCCAGTGGATCGTCGACATCAACGCCGCGCGCGTCCCCGTGGACAACCGCATCGACGTGCCGGTCGACCCGGCGATCATCCAGGCGCTGCGCGACGCGATCCCCGACTTCTCGCGGGGCTACGACGTCGACGGCATGACCGTGGACGAGTTCGAGCGGTTCGGTGCGACGGTCACCACGCTGCGGCAGTTCCTCGATGCCGACGCTCAGCTCGACGCCCTGGTGCGCGACATCATCGTGCCGGCTGCGTAGGCTCCTGCACCCTCATCTCCGTCGCCCGCGCGGACGCTCGCGCGACGCGATCGAGTCAAGTTTCGACGGGGGCGCCGTCGGGGCCAGGGCGGAAGGTGCGGACGACCTCGATCGGGCCGACGATCGCCGCGTTGAGGTCGTCGAGCCGCTCGGCGGGGATCTGATCGAGCAGACGGGGCGGCCAGGCCGTCCAGCCCGACTCGCGCACCAGATCGAGCTCTTCGGGCCCCGTCGGGCGCCACAGCGTGACGGTGTCGGCGGCTCCTGCGGTCATGTCAGCCGATCCGCTCAAAGACCATCGTCGCCTGGATGCGGTCGCCACCGGCCAGGCCCTTGCTGCCGCCGGTCGCCGTCGTGATCGTGTGCAAGCGGTAGCCGCGGGCGGCCTGGGCGTTGATCGCGTTCTCGAGCTCGGTGAGGTTGCCCGAGCCGGTGCCGATGAACTTCTCCTTGAGCACCGTCTGCATCACCACGTAGGCCGGGCCGGCCGAGGACGGGTGTGCCGCCGCGGGCACGACCGGCGCCGGTGCCGCCGCTGCGACAGGCTGGGGCGCAGGAGCCGGGGGAGCCCCGACCGGCTGAACGCTCTCGGTCCACCCCGAGCCGTCCCACCACCGTGTAGTGCCCGATCCGTCGTCGTACCATCCGGCCGGTGTCGTCCCCGTCATGCATTCCCCCTCGGTGCTGTGCGGCGCCCGTCGTCGGACGCTCTCGCTTTCAGCCACTGTCTCACGACCGGCCGTCGCCGCTCGGCCCCACGTTCGGGAGGAGTTCGCGCCACCGGGAGGTGTGAGCTGCCAACGACGCCCGTCGTGCGGGAGGAAGTACCGCTGCGCGGCCCTCCCGAGGTCGTGGACGTGGGCGCTCTTTCCTCCCGAGTGTCGGGGATTGCGTCGAGATCCTCCCGTGGGCAAGAAAGTTCCTCCCGACGGCGGTGCGCCTCGAGTCGGGGGAGTCCTCCTGAGAGAGGGTTTTCCTCCCGAACGGCGCGCACGTCCTCCTGAACGTCCCTGCGGCCAAGGCACCTTCAGTCGGACAGGCTCCACTGGGCGACGCCTCCGCCGGGTGAGCCGACGAGCAGCCAGGAACCGTCCGTCGGCCCCACTTCGAAAGCCTCGTATTCGCCGTCGGCGATCACGCGAAGCACTCGTCCGTCACCGAGGGCCACACCGAGCACCCCGACGTCGTCGACGTCGATACGACTGACGCTCACTCCGTACAGGTCTGCGAAGCGCCCGAGACCTGCGGGCGTGGACCACTCCACGCGCTCGACGGTGCCACCGCTCTCGATCTCGAAGGCCGATTCGATTCGCACCCTGAGGGTCGCCTCCAGGTCGACGAAGACATCGAGACTCAGCGCGAAGTCGATGGCCACGAGAGTCACCGTGCCCTCGGTCACGTCAAAGCGCCAGCCCCGCGCCACCCGGTGCTCGTCGGGGCGCACCGCTACTTCTCGACGAGCGTCACACTGAACGAGTAGAGGTCGGGCCGGTAGCAGTGGTACCCGACCTCGACGGCGCGACCGGAGGCGTCGTAGGCCGTGCGGCTCATCGTGAGCACGGCGCCGCGCGGCTCGATCTCCAGCAGCGAGGCCTCGTCGTCGCGAGCGGCACGGGCGCCGATGCGCTGCTTGGCGACGCGCATCGTCACACCCCGACCGCGCAGGAGCTGGTAGAGCCCGAACTCCTCGAAGTCGTCGCCCGACAGATCGGCGACGGCCGTGGGCAGATAGTTCTGCAGCAGCGCGACCGGCACGTCGTCGGCGAGGCGGAGGCGGCGCAGGTGCGTCACGGGGTCGCCGACGGCGATGCCGAGGTCGTCGGCGATGTGCTCGTCGGCGGGGATCACCTCGTGCGCCAGCACGCGCGTCGTCGGATGCTGGTCGCCCGACTTGAGGTCGTCGAAGAGGCTTGTGAGCTCGACCTTGCGAGACACCGGTCCGTGCACGACCTGGGTGCCGATGCCGCGGCGACGTACGAGGAGGCCCTTGTCGACGAGCTCCTGGATCGCCCGCCTGATCGTGGGGCGCGACAGCCCGAGCCGCTCGCCCAGCGCCACCTCGTTCTCGAGCCGCGACCCGGCGGGCAGTTCGCCCGACGTGATCGCGTTCTCGATGCGCGACGACACCTGGAAGTACAGCGGCATCGGCCCCGAACGATCGAGGTCCATGAAGAGGTCGGCCGGCAGCACGCCGTCGTGAGTGGTCATCGAAGCTTCCCGGTACGGTTCGGGCGGCCGGACTGCCCCGTCGGGCCGCCGCACGATTGTCCGAACAATATCACCACGGCACGATCGACGACGGGCGTCGCGCCGTTCCGCGCGCAGGCAGAGCCGGTGGGGCAGGATCGCGAGTGCCGACCGCTGGATCCTGCTAGCGGAACACGACGCTCGTCGCCGCCGCAGCCGGGCGCAGGGCGTTCACGCGCACACCCGAGTTGGCCGCGAGCTCGTCGATCGTGAACGCGCCGTGACGCTTCGCCGCGTGGGCGATGATCGCGGCGCAGGCCTCGGCGTCGGCCAGGGCCTCGTGGTGGTTGAAGCCCTCGAACCCCGCGGCCATGGCGGCCATCGGCAGGCGGTAGGAGTCGAGCGTGTAGGTCTTGCGCGCCACCTGGAGGCTGCAGAGGTAGCGGTTCGCCGGGGTCTCGGAGTTCGTCACGGCGCAGGCGCTGCGGATGACGCCCATGTCGAATCCTGCGTTGTGGGCGACCAGGACGTCGTCGGCGACGAACGTGGTGAGGTCGATCAGCTGCTCGTGCCACTCGAGGGCGTCGACGACGTCGGACTCGACGATGCCGTGGATGCGGGTGTTCCACTCGGAGAAGAAGTCGTGCCCGAAGGGCGGTCGGATCAGCCACCCCGCCGTCTCGACGACCTTGCCGCCCCGGACCTTCACGAGGCCCACGCTGCAGGCCGAGGCGCTGGACGAGTTCGCGGTCTCGAAGTCGATGGCGGTGTAGTCGAGCGACATGCACGCCATGCTCGCACAGGGGGCCGACAGAGCCGGGGCGGCGCTCCGCGTCGGCGTCCGGCCGCGCAAGTTAGGCTTGTCTCCCGTGGCTCTCACTATCGCGATCGTCGGACTCCCCAACGTGGGCAAGTCCACCCTGTTCAACGCCCTGACCAAGAACCAGGTGCTGGCGGCGAACTACCCGTTCGCCACCATCGAGCCCAACGTCGGCGTCGTGAACCTCCCCGACCCGCGACTCGACGTGCTGGCCACGATGTTCGCCAGCGAGAAGGTGCTGCCCGCTCCCGTGTCGTTCGTCGACATCGCCGGCATCGTGAAGGGTGCCGCCGAGGGCGAGGGGCTCGGCAACAAGTTCCTCGCCAACATCCGCGAGGCCGACGCGATCGCGGAGGTCGTGCGCGGGTTCGCCGACCCCGACGTGGTGCACGTGGACGGTGTCGTCGATCCTGAGGCCGACATGGGCACCATCAACACCGAGCTGATCCTCGCCGACCTCGAGACCGTCGAGAAGGCCCTCACCCGGTACGAGAAAGAGCTGCGGCTGAAGAAGGTCGAGCCGACCGTCTACGAGACCGCCGTCGCGGCGCGCGACGCGCTGCAGCGCGGGGAGGCCCTGTCGGCGACGTCACTCGACCTCGCCCCGATCAAGGAGCTCGGGCTGCTCACGGCCAAGCCCTTCATCTACGTGTTCAACGTCGATGAGTCGGTGCTCACGGATCCTGCTCGCAAGGCCGCCCTCGCCGCGCTCGTCGCGCCGGCCGAGGCGGTCTTCCTCGACGCGAAGATCGAGTCCGAGCTGATCGACCTCGACCCCGCCGACGCCGCCGAGCTGCTCGCCTCCACCGGGCAGGAGGAGTCGGGTCTCGATCAGCTCGCCCGCATCGGCTTCGACACGCTCGGGCTGCAGACCTACCTCACCGCCGGCCCCAAGGAGTCGCGCGCGTGGACCATCGGCAAGGGTTGGAAGGCTCCGCAGGCCGCCGGCGTGATCCACTCGGACTTCGAGAAGGGGTTCATCAAGGCCGAGGTCATCTCGTTCCAGGACCTCGTCGACACGGGTTCGATCGCCGAGGCGCGTGCGCACGGCGTCGCTCGCATCGAGGGCAAAGAGTATGTGATGCAGGACGGCGACGTGGTGGAGTTCCGCTTCAACAACTGACTTGACCGGGAAAGAAGTGCCGGTTGACGCAAGGAGTGGCGACACGGTGCCACTCCTTCCGTGAAACGCCGCTCCTTGCGTGCGGGCACCGCGAGCGCTCACCAGCCCATCGAGCCGGGCACTCCCTTGAACGGGCCGACGACGGCCTTCGTGATCCAGCCGCCGTAGAAGCCGCCGGGCTGCGGCGTGACGACCTCGCCGCCGACGGTGCACTCGTCCATCGGCGCGGCGTAGACGGCGACTCGGTCTCGGAGTAGCTCGTACCCGGGAGAGGGGTCCGGGTAGTTCCACGCGCAGGCCGACCGGACTTCGCCCCCACCGCGCAGGTCGAGGTACCGTGCGGCGCCCTTGAACTCGCAGAACGACGACCCCTCGGCGTCGGCCAGGGCGCCAACCGCGAAGTCGGCCGTCGGCAGGTAGTACACGGGGGGATGGCTGGTCTCGAGCACCCGGACGGCGTCGGTCGTGTCGACGACGAGCTGCCCGCCCAGACGGATCGTGACGCGCGCCCCGACTGGCTCGACGCGCGGTGGCCTCGGGTAGTCCCAGACCGACTCCTGCCCCGGAGCCGGAGTCTCGGGTCGGGGTCGCAACATCCGTTCACTGTAGGCCTCGGGTGCTTCACTGGGGCATGGCCGTGACCCCGATGTTCCCGCTCGGCTCCGTGCTGTTTCCGCACGTGGCCATCCCGCTGCGAGTGTTCGAGCCCCGGTACCTCACGATGGTCGGTCGTCTGCTCGACGGCGATGAGCCGGGGTTCGAGTTCGGCGTGGTGCTCATCGAGCGCGGCTCCGAGGCCGGCGGCGGAGACCAGCGTGAATCGGTCGGGACGATGGCGCGTCTCGTGAAAGCCGTAGCGGGCACCCGCGACGTGTTCATCGTCGGTCAGGGGACGAAGCGGTTCACCGTCGAACGCTGGCTCGACGACGACCCGTATCCCCGGGCCGAGATCACGATGCTGCCGGATCTGGAGTGGTCCGGCGATCTCGAGCTCCTGCGGGTCGAGGCCGAGGACGTCGTCCGGAGTGCGATCGCTCGCGCGGAGGAGAGAGAGCAGGAGCCTGACACCGCGGTCGAGCTGTCGGACGATCCGATCGCGGCCGCGTGGCAGCTGGCCGCGATCGCCCCACTGGGCGAGTACGACCGGTACACCCTGCTGCGGTCGACGTCGGTGGAGGTGCTGCTGCGTCGGACGATCGACCTGACGCGTGAGGCCGAGGAGCTGTGGTCGGCGGAGTGAGCCGACGTGGCCGTTCCGCGGGGCGCGCGTCGAACGGCTCCGGAGGAGGAACGGGAGGGCGCAAGTCCTCCCGAACGCGGCGCGCGCGTGCGCGGACGGACGTTCGGGAGGGAGAAAGCCCTACCGAAACACGGCCGAGGCGCCGCGAACCGCAGAGGCGTATCGTCCGAGACGGGCCGCCGTGGGGCGACGGCCGGGGGAGCACGACATGAACAAGAAGACCTGGGCGGCCGCCATCGCGGTGCCGCTCCTAGCCGTAGCCACACTGGCAGGATGCACGGGGTCGCCAGCACCCGAGCCCACCGCGACGAAGACCGTGATCGCCACGGCTCCTGCAAACACCACTCCTGCGACCACCGGACCGACCGCGACCAGCACGCCCTCGCCCGGCGCGACCGCCGTCGGCATGTGCACGACCGCGCATCTCAAGGGCACGGTGACCGTGGCCGCAGACCAGGCCGGAGTCGGAGCCGACAGCAAAGAACTCGACGTGAACCTGACGAACATCGGCCCGGGAACCTGCACCCTGCAGGGCTTCCCCGGTGTGTCGTTCGTGGGGGGCGGCGACGGGAAGCAGATCGGCGCCGCCGCGATCTTCAACCAGGACCCGGTCGGGCCGACTGTCACGCTCGCGGTGGGCCAGACCGCGTTCGCCCCGATGTCGTACTTCAGCGCGGCCGACCTCCCGCAGTGTCAGGCCGTCGCCGCCGACGGCTTCCGCATCTACCCTCCCGGCCAGAAGGCATCGCTCTTCGCGGCGTACAGCGGCCTCGACGGATGCTCCAACACGTCGAACAAGCTGCTGCAGCTCGACCCGCTTCGTAAGGCCTGACGCGGAAGGCACCGCAACGACACGCGGCGGCCCTCCGTGCACGCGTCAGGCGCGAACCGTCCCCGCCACGGCCCACGCCACGGCCTCCACCGTGAACGGCCCCGGCCCGGCGAGCGACTCCGCCCGCCCACGCAGCGACGCGCGCGCCGCGGGCGACAGCGACGCTACGTACGCCCCCGCTGGCCCCACCCCGAGCGTGAAGGGGGTCCACCACTCGTCGAACGACGCGAAGGTCCGTGAGACGGTCAGCGCGGCGGTGCGCACGTCGGCGAGGCCGGCCGCCGTGAACAGTGAGGCGAGGTAGCCCTCGGCTGCTCCTGCGGCCTGTTCCTCGGTCGCGGCCGACGGATCGGTCTCGCGCCGCGCCTGCTCGAAGACGCCGAGAGGGCCCCGGCCGCCGGCGAAGTCCCACACGTTCGCCGCGAGCACGCCGCCGGGGCGGGTGACGCGTGCCATCTCGCGGACTCCGGCCGCAGGATCCGGCAGAAAGTTCACCACCAGCTGAGCCAGCGCGCCATCGAACACGCCGTCGGCGAAGGGCAGCCGCTGGGCGCCGGCCACCCGTGCGTCGACGCCCGGGAGGGACGCCCGTACGGCCGACACCAGCGGCTCCGACGGATCGACGGCCGCGACCGTCAGCCCGCGGGCGACGAGCTCGCGCGTGAGCATGCCCGTGCCGCAGCCGACGTCGAGCACGCGCGCGGGCGCGGCGACGGCCGGGGCGAGGCCTCCCGGCGAGCCCACACCCGCGAACTCGACGAACGGCGCCGCCAGCAGCGACGAGAACCGGCCCATGAACCGGTCGTAAGCGTCGGCGTCGACGAAGAGGTCGCTCATGCCGACAGTGTGGCCCGGTCGGAGGGCCAGCGCGAGGGTGAGATCGCAGTTCGTCCGGGGCGACACGGTCGCGATCGGCCGAAGTGCGATCTAGAGGCCCGCGCCCTACTCCACCCCGAACTTCGCGCGCGCCGCGTCGGTCACGGGCGTGAAGAAGTTGACGAGGTTGCCGTCGGGGTCGCGCACGAGCAGCGAGCGGTTGCCCCACGGCATGGTCGTCGGCTCCAGGACCACGTCGAGGTCGAGCGAGCCCGCCGTCAGCGCGGCGAATCGCGCGTCGACGTCGTCGACGAGGAACTCGACGATCGACGACCGGTTGTCGGCGACCGAGGCGTAGGCGGGGCCGAAGAGCGCCGTGGTCGAGACGTGGCCGATGGCGAGCGTGCCCGAGGGGGTGCGGATCTCGGCGAACGCGTCGACGGGGCGGTCGGCGGTGACGCCGGTCAGCGTCTCGTAGAACGAGGCGAGCCGGGAGACGTCGGAGGTGATGAGGCGAGTCGAGACGAGGTTCATGCGACCAGCCTGACGCTCGGCTGCGACAGCCCCCTGTCGGTGTTTACGACGCGACCGAAAGTGACGAGGTCACAGCGACAGCCGCCGCACCACCCCGTACTGCAGCGTGAAGTCGGCGTCGACGAGATCTCGCGCCGGGGGAGTCTCCGCCGTCGCCACGCACGAGTCGATCCGGTCGAGCCGGAACGCCCGCACCGCTGACCGCAGACGGCACCAGCCGACGAGGTACCACTGGCCCTCCTTCGTGACGTACCCGGCGGGCTCGACGTCGCGCGACGTGATGGTTCCGTGCTTGTCGCGGTAGCCGATCCTGAGCACCCGACCGGCCGACAACGCGTCAGCTATCACCGACGGCAGGGGCGCAGGATCGACAGGCTCTGCCGCCTCGATGACGTGCACCCGGCGAACGAGCTCTCGGGCCGCCGCGGAATCGGTCTCGTGCATCGCCGCGACGAGCTTCCGCGATGCCGACAGGGCGGCCTGCGCGAAGGGGGTGCCGGCGACGGACTCGAGGGCGACGGCCATCGCCGCGGCCTCGGAGGCGGTCAGGTTGATCGGGGGGAGGGTGCGCGCCGCGTCGAGGCAGTACCCGCCGGTACGCCCGGGCTCGGCCCAGATCGGCGTGCCCGCCTGCTGCAGCGCCGACACGTCGCGCTCGATCGTCCGCGCGGAGACCTCGAACCGGCTCGCCAGCCAGGTCGCCGAGCGGGGTCGGGGCGCGACGGCCCGGAGCTCTTCGACGATGGCGTAGAGCCGGTCGGTTCGGTTCACACGCCGAGCCTAGGGCGGGCCTGCGACACCCACCCGGCACTACTCGCCGTGCAGCCCCTCGCCGCGCGCCCGGGCGTGCACGTGCGCCGCGAGGGCGTGGCCGTCGTCGCCGAGGCGGAACGTCGGCATCTCGACGACGAGGTCGAGGTCGCCGAGGCGGTCCTCGATGTCGGACATGATCTCGCTCAGCGCGGGCACGTGCGGCTCGGCGAACACGAATCTCTCGGCTCCGAGCACGCCGCCCGACGGGTCGAGCACGGCGAGGTCGAAGCCGTCGATCGGGTCGGGGCCGAGCGTGTCGAAGTGCACGGCGACGTCGGCGGCCCGGCGCCGGGCACCCTTGCCGAGGGCCGTCAGCCCGTCGGCCGTCAGCTCGCCGCTCGCCACGTCGCGCTCCATCGTCCGAACCTAGACCCGTTCGGCCCCCTGGCGCGACGTGCACCTTCGCGAAACACGCGTCCGCTACGGTGACGCCCATGGAGTACCGCGACTACCTGCGCCTCGTCCCCAAGATCGAGCTGCACTGCCACATCGTGTCGACCATCCGCGCCGAGCGCCTCATCGGCTGGGCGAATGAGCGCGGCGTCGAGCTGCCGAGCGACGACCCCGACACCCTCTTCGACTACGACAACATCGTCGACTTCCTCAAGGTGTTCAACGCCGCCCACGAGGTCTTCCGCACCCGCGACGACTTCGCGACGCTCGCTTACGAGGGCGTCGCCGACGCGGTCGCCGACGGCAACCTCTGCTACCGCGAGTACTTCATCAACCCCGACAACTTCGCCCACCTCGGCTTCTCGTACGTCGACGTGATCGACGGCCTCATCGAGGGACTGCGCCGTGCCGAGGAGGAGTGGGGCGTCGGCTTCGGCATCATCCCGGCGATCAACCGCGGCTTCGACCTCGACACCGCCCTCGCCCTCGTCGAGTCGATCGCCGCGAACCCGCGGCCCGAAGTCGTCGGGCTCGGCCAGGACGACCTCCGCGCCGACGCCCACGAGTCGCCCCTCGACTGGCAGGCCGCCTACGACCGGGCGCACGAGCTCGGCATCAGGGTCTCCGCGCACGTCGGTGAGCTGCCGAACTCGCAGGCCGCCGATGTCATCGAGGCGTGGAACGTCCTGAAGCTCGACCGGGTCGACCACGGCTACCACATCGTCGACGACGAGGCGCTCGTCGCCGAGGCCCGCGACCGCCGCATCCCCTTCACCTGCACGCCGCGCTCGACGAAGTTCCTCTCGGGCTGGCCGCTCGACGAGAAGCACCCGATCGCCGACATGCTCCGCGCCGGGCTCACCGTCACGCTCGCCACCGACGACCAGGTGTTCTTCCGCACGACCCTCCGCGAGGAGTTCGAGCACGTCGGGCTGGGCATGGGCTTCGGCCCCGACACGATCGAGCGCATCGTTCTCGACTCCGTCGAGGCGACCTGGGCGCAGGAGCCCGCGAAAGCCCGCATGCGCCGAGACTTCCGCCGCCAGCTCCTGTCTCTCCGCACCGCCCTGGTCTCCTCCTCGGAGGCGTGAGGGGCCACGTTCTGCTGATGTGACGCGGCCGGCATCAGCAGAACGAGGACACTCACTCCGAAACGCAGGAGTTACAGGGGCGAAACACGCGATTGTTACCGTGATCAACATTGGAGGATGTTGATGACAGTGACCCTGGGCCCCCAGACCCGCCGCGACGACCGCATCGCACCGTTTCTCGCGCATGCGACCACGACTTCGCCGAAGCGACTGCTGATCGACGGGGAGTGGGTGCCGGCCGCGAGCGGTGAGACGTTCGGGGCTCACGATCCTGCGACCGGAGAACACCTCGCCGAGCTCGCCCGCGCCGGCCAGCCGGACGTCGACGACGCCGTGGCCTCGGCCCGCCGCGCGCTGACGAGCCCGGCGTGGAAGGGCATGACCCCGGCCGAGCGTGCCGCGCTCCTGTGGCGCATCGCCGACCTCCTCGAGCAGGACCTCGACGAGCTGGCACAGCTCGAGACCCTCGACCAGGGCAAGGCCTGGGGCACCGCGCGGTTCGGCGAGGTGCCGGCCGCGATCGCGCAGTTCCGCTACTACTCGGGGTTCGCGACGAAGATCCTCGGCACGACCATCCCCACGAGCCTGCGCCGCCAGGGGCCCGACAGGCAGGTCTTCGCGTACACGACGCGCGAGCCGGTCGGAGTCGTGGCGGCCATCGTGCCGTGGAACTCACCGCTTCTCATGGCGGCGATGAAGGTCGCGCCGGCGCTCGCCGCGGGCTGCACGGTGATCCTGAAGCCGGCGGAGAACACCAGCCTGACCGCCGTGAGACTAGGCGAGATCCTCGTCGAGGCCGGCCTGCCCGCCGGCGTCGTCAACGTCGTCACCGGCTTCGGAGCCGAGGCCGGCCAGGCCCTCGCCGACCACCCCGGCGTCGACAAGGTCGCGTTCACCGGCTCGACGGCCGTCGGCAAGCGCCTCGTCGCGGCCTCGACCGGCAACCTCAAGCGCCTCACCCTCGAGCTCGGCGGCAAGAGCCCGGTGATCGTGATGCCCGACGCCGACCTCGACCGCACCGTGCCCGGAGTCGCCGCCGGCATCTTCGACAACGGCGGCCAGGTGTGCGTCGCCGGCTCGCGCGTCTACGCGCACCGCGACGTCTACGAGGAGCTCGTCGACCGCCTCGCCGCCCACAGCCGCGGGCTGAGCCTCGGCCACGGCCTCGCCGAGGGCACCGACCTCGGCCCGCTGGTCAGCCGCGTGCAGGCCGACCGCGTCGACACGTTCGTGCGCGAGGCCGAGAGCGAGGGCGTCGACGTCGTCGCGGGCGGCGTGCAGGACGGCGAGCTCGGCACGTTCTACCGCCCGACCGTGCTCACCGGCGCGACGCAGGGCATGCGGATCATGCAGGAGGAGGTGTTCGGCCCGGTCGTCACCGTCACCCCGTTCGACGACCTCGACGAGGTGCTCGCCTGGGCCAACGACAGCGTCTACGGCCTCGCCGCCAGCGTCTGGACGGAAGGCCTGAGCAACGCCCACCGCGTCTCGGAGGGCATCGACTCTGGCACCGTGTGGATCAACTGCCACTCGTACTTCGGCCCCGAGCTGCCGAAGGGCGGCCATCGCGAGTCGGGCTGGGGCTACGAGAACGGCGCGAACGGCCTGGAGAACTACCTCGAGACCAAGACCGTGGTGGCGGTGTACTGAGATGACGAAGCAGATCAGCCTCGGCGTCTTCGAGATGATGAACCCGAACAACGGCATGCCCACCTGGACCCACCCGCTGGGCAAGGGAGACCGCTACGACACCGTCGACTACTGGGTCGGGGTGGCGAAGACGCTCGACGCCAACGGCGTCGACTTCCTCTTCTTCGCCGACACCTACGGCTACGCCACCATCGACGGAGTCATGCCCGACCTCGTCGCGAAGCACGGCATCCAGTTCCCGGGCTTCGACCCGATGCTGCTCATCTCGGCCCTCGCCCGCGAGACCACCGGCCTCGGCTTCGTCCTCACGTCGCCGACGACGGTCGAGCGGCCCTATGCGACCGCGCGCCGGTTCGCCACTCTCGACCACTACACCGGCGGCAGGATCGGGTGGAACATCGTTACGGGCTCCAGCCAGGCCACCACCGACGACCTCTTCGGCGTCTCCGAGACGACCACCCACGACGAGCGCTACGACGTCGCCGACGAGTTCGTCGACGTCTGCCTCGAGCTGTGGGAGGGGGTGTGGGAGGACGACGCGCTCGTGCGCGATGCGTCGACGAACACGTTCGCCGACCCGGCGAAGCTCCACCCCATCGACCACGAGGGCGCGCACTTCCGGGCCCGCGGCGTCTTCGCGATCCCGCCGGGGCCGCAGCGCTCGCCGGTGCTGTTCCAAGCCGGCACCTCCGAGAGGGGCCGCGCCTTCGCCGCGCGCAACGCCGAGGCCGTGCTGATCCAGGGCCAGACCGTCGCGAAAGCCGCGGCGCACGTGCTCGACATCCGCGAGCAGGCCGTCGCGCACGGGCGCGAGCCGCACGACGTGAAGGTCGTCACGGGCGTCACCATCACCGTCGCACCCACGCACGACGAGGCGGTCGCGAAGCGGCAGGAGCTCGAGAACCTCTACACGGTGGACGACGCGGCCGTCATCTTCGCAGGCTTCACCGGAGTAGACCTCACCGGCTTCGACCCGGCGTCGCCGCTCACCGCGATCACGAGCGACCAGGGGCAGACCCTCGTCGACCGCTTCGTGCGCCCGGGTGAGCCGGTGCCGACCGTGGGCGACGTGCTCGACGACTTCCGGATGCGGGCCAACCGCGGCTTCCAGATCACCGGCGACCCGGTCGAGGTCGCCGACGAGCTCCAGCGCATCGTCGACGGCTCGGACGTCGACGGAATCATGCTCGAGCCGACGTTCGGCGGGCCCGAGGCGTTCGAGGAGTTCCTCGAGCTCGTGGCGCCGATCCTGCGCGAGAGGGGCATGCTCGCCCCGTTGCCTGCGGCGCCGGAGCCCACGAGCCTCCGTGAGCGCGTCACCGGGGCGGCGTCGCGGCGCCTGCCCGGCGGCCACCCCGGCGCGCGGTTCCGGCACGAGACCGAGCCCGTGGCCGGTTGACCGGAGCCGCACGAACCTCCTGATCCTGCGCCCTTGATCTTCACCCACCCCTCACCCGAAAGGCACCCATGCAGCAGCACGCTGTCGACGCCGTGGTCCGCGGGCTCAAGCGAGCCGGCATCTCGGTCGTCTGCTACCTGCCCGACTCCCTCTTCAAAGAGCTGTACCCGGCGCTCGACGCCGATCCCGAGATCCGCACGATCCAGGTGACGAACGAAGGCGAGGGCGCGGCGATCGCCGGCGGCGTCTTCCTGTCGGGCAAGCGCGCCGCCCTCGTCATGGAGAACTCCGGCCTCCGCGCCTCGGTCGAGCACCTGGCGCGGATGGGGCTCGGCGCCGGGATCCCGGTCTTCATGCTCATGAGCTACCGCGGCGACCTCGGCGAGAACAACTGGTGGGCCATTCCGCACGGCATCACCATGGAGCCCGTGCTCGACGCCCTCCGCACGCCGTACCGGGTCGTGCGTCACGCCGACGAGATCGAGCAGGCCATCGTCGACGCGTCGACCTGGTCGCACACCGCCTACTACCACTCCGCAGTCGCCCTCTCGGGAGAGATCGTCCGATGACCACCACGCCCGACGCCCGCCCCACGACCGCCTTCGAGAAGACGCCGCACGCCACGATCAGCCGCTACTCGGCGATGGAGGCCCTCGGCCGCCGTCTCGACGACGCCCTCGTGATCCTCTCCCTCGGCGGCGCCGTCGACGAGTGGTACAACGCCGCCCCGCACATGCGCGAGGCGAGCCTCTTCCAGCAGCAGCTCGGCTGCGTCACCGGCGAGGCCCTCGGGCTGGCCGTGGGGCTGCCGCATCGCCGGATCGTGTCGCTCGACACCGACGGCGGGCTCCTGTTCAATCTCGGAATCCTCGCGACGGTCGGCAACGAGCAGCCTGCGAACCTCTTCATCGTGGTGTGGGACAACGAGCAGTACCAGTCGATCGGCGGCCCGGCGACGCACACCGCGTCCGGCCGCGTCGACCTCGCCGCGATCGCCCGCGGCTGCGGCGTCGAGCACGCGTACACCGTCGACACGCTCGAGGCCTTCGACGAGCACTGCGCCGCGGGCCTCGCCGCCGACGTGCCGTACCTCGTCGTCGTGAAGACCGACGGGATCCTGCAGCCCGGCATCAAGCGCAAGCACTCCGACGGGCGCGAAGACAAGTACATCTTCGTGCGCCACGTCGAGGAGACCGAGGGCATCGTCATCATGGGCCCGAGCGAGCACAACTAGTGCCGGCGGGTCTCGAGGCGTCGTACGACTGGATCGTCGTGGGCGCAGGAGCAGCGGGCTGCGTCCTCGCGAACCGACTCTCCGCCGATCCTGCCGCCCGTGTCCTGCTGATCGAGGCGGGGCCGAGCGACACCGGCGTGGAGGCGATCCGCGACGCGGCGCAGTGGGTCTCGCTGATGCGGTCGGAGTACGACTGGGGATACGACTACGAGCCGACGCCCGAGGTGCTGGGGCGCGTCATCGGGATCCCGCGCGGGAAAGTGCTCGGCGGCTCGTCGAGCATCAACGCGATGCTCTGGTACCGCGGCCACCCCGACGACTACGACGCCTGGGAGGCCGCGGGCGCCACCGGCTGGAACTGGGAGTCGATGCTGCCCGCCTTCCGCGCGTCGGAGGACTGGGAGCGCGGCGCCACCGCCCTCCGCGGCGCGGGCGGGCCGATGCGAATCGAGACGTCGCCCGACCCGCACCCGATCGCCGAGGCGATGCTCGACGGCGCCCCCGAAATCGGCGTCCCGACGATCGACGACTCGAACGGGGAGTCGAACGTGGGGGCGGCGCTGGCGAACTTCACCGCCACGACTGTCCGCGATCCTGCGACCGGTTCGTCGCGGATGGAGCGCTGGAGCACCGTGCGCGGGTACCTCCTGCCCGCGCTGGCTCGGCCGAACCTCACCGTGATCACCGACTCGCAGGCGCTCCGACTCGTGCTGGAGGGCTCGCGCTGCGTGGGCGTCTCGCACCTCGTCGACGGCGTGCCGGTCGAGACGCGGGCGACGTCGGGGGTGGTGCTGACGCTGGGGGCGATCGGCACTCCGCAGCTCCTGAACCTCTCGGGCATCGGGGCCGCCTCGGCTCTCGCGGCGCTCGGACTGCCGGTGCTGCACGACCTGCCCGGGGTCGGCGAGAACTACCAGGATCACCCGCTCGTGTCGGGCATGAACGTCGCGGCGGGCGTGAGCCTTGGCCCGATGCGCGACAACGGCGGCGGCTCGATGATGAACTGGCGGTCGTCGGCGGCGGGCGACGGCGCCGACCTCCACGCGTTCGTCGTGCAGGAGTCGAGGCCCGCGGCGGCCCTGGAGCAGGATCTGAGCGGAGACGTCTTCGCGATCTCGCCCGGCCTCATGCGCTCCTCCTCCGTCGGACACGTGCGGCTGAGGTCGGCGTCGCCGTTCGAGGCGCCCGTCATTCAGCCGAACTTCCTGCGCGAGAAGGAGGACCTCGACCGGCTCGTCGAGGGCGTGGAGGGTGTGCTCGGGCTCCTGGGCACCTCGCCCTTCCGTGCGCTCGGGGCTCGACCGCTCGTCTCGTTCGGGGCGGGATCGTCGTCGCGCGCCGCGATCGAGGACTTCGTGCGCCGCGGCGTCGACACGTTCTTCCACTCCTGCGGCACCGCGCGCATGGGCACCGACCCGCTCTCGGTGGTGTCGCCGTCGCTCGACGTGCACGGGGTCGACGGGCTCTGGGTGGCCGACGCGTCGGTGATCCCGGTGATCCCGACCTGCAACACCCAGGCGCCCGTCATCGCGATCGCCGAGCGCGCCGCCGCCCTCATCCCCGGTCAGGCGGCGTTCTCGGCGTAGCCGGGGATCCGCCGCCGCAGCGCCTCCATCTCCGCTTCGTCAGACACACCCTGGAAGTCGTGCCGCGGCGTGTACGGCGCCTCGAGCCGCGCGATCTCGTCGTCGCTCAGCTCGACGTCGAGCGAGGCCACGGCGTCGTCGATCTGCTGCGTCGTGTTCGCGCCGACGAGCGGTGCCGCCACGACGGGATTGTGCCGAAGCCAGGCCAGGGCGATCTGCGCGCGCGGCACGCCGTGCTCCTGCGCCACCTGCCCGACCGCGTCGACGATCGCGCGGTCGCTGTCGACGCTCGTGTAGAGCAGGTCGGCGTAGGAGCCGTCGGTCGCCGACCGCTCGGAGGTCTCGTTCCACTCCCGGGCGAGACGACCGCGCGCCAGAGGGCTCCACACGAGCGTGCTCACCCCCTCGTCGGCGCACAGGGGCAGCATCTCGCGCTCCTCTTCGCGGGCGAGCAGGTTGTAGTGGTCCTGCATCGAGACGAAGCGCGCCCAGCCGTGGCGCTCCTGGAGGTGGAGAGCCTTCGCGAACTCCCAGGCGTGCATCGACGAGGCGCCGAGGTAGCGGACCTTGCCGGCCTTCACGAGGTCGTTGAGGGCGTCGAGGGTCTCCTCCCACGGAGTGCCGTGGTCGGCGCGGTGGATCTGGTAGAGGTCGACGTAGTCGGTGCCGAGGCGACGTAGGCTGTGATCGATCTCGGTCATGATGGCCTTCCGCGACAGGCCGCTCGCGTTCGGGCCCTGTCGCATCGGGTGGCGGAGCTTCGTCGCGACGACGACCTCGTCGCGATCGGCGAAGTCGCGGAGCGCACGCCCGAGGATCTCCTCGCTCGAGCCGTACGAGTACATGTTCGCCGTGTCAAAGAACGTGATGCCCTTCTCGAGGGCGTGACGGATGAGGGGCCGGCTCTCCTCCTCGGGCTTCGACCAGACGGGGTGGCCGCGGTCGGGCTCGCCGTAGGTCATGGCGCCGATCGCGATGGGCGACACGTCGAGGCCGGTCGCGCCGAGCTTGATGTACTTCATGGTCTCTCTCCCGTACTCTGGCAGTTGCGGAGAGTTCTCCGCTTCGTTCGACACAGTACCGGAGAGTTCCCCGGTTAATCCACCCCGTCGTCAGATCGGCTTTCCGTGACCCCACCCGACCAGGCCCTCCGCGCCGACGCGAAGCGCAATCGCGACCGGATCGTGCAGGTCGCCCGTGAGGCTCTGCGCACCACCGGCGACGTCTCGCTGAACGCGATCGCCAAGACGGCGGGAGTCGGATCCGGCACCCTCTACCGGCACTTCGCGAACCGCGACGCGCTGCTCATCGAGGTGTACCGCGAGGAGATCCGCGACCTCGTCGACCAGGTCGCGCCCCTGCTCGCGGAGCACCCGCCGCTCGTGGCCACGCGGATGTGGTTCGAGGCGCTCGCCGAGGCGATGAAGACGAAGCAGGGGCTCGGCGACGCCCTCACCGGGTCGACGAAGCAGACGGTGACGAGCGAGAGCTACGGCCCGGTCGTCGGAGCGATCCGGGCACTGCTCGACGCGGGCGAGGCGACCGGTGAGGTACGGCCGGGGCTCGATGTCGACGACGTGCTGCTGCTGCTCGGCGCGCTCTGGCGGGTGCCGCCGGGGGCGGAGGGGGACGAGCAGGGGGAGCGGCTGATGTCTCTGATCCTGCGCTCGATCGCCGCCTGACCCCAGCTGCGACAAAACGCGACTGCCGCGACATACAAACGCGTCGCGATCGTCGCGTTTTGTCGTGGGGCCGGGCGCGGCTACGGAAGGCGCGCGCCGAACCAGCGGGCGAGCGCGGCGTCGAGGGCGGGGCGAGCGTCGGCGTCGCCGGCCCAGGCGACATGGCCGTCGGGGCGGACGAGCACGGCGGGCGCCGGAAGCTCGGCCACCGGCGCCGCCACCACGTCGACCCGATCGGCCCACCGTGAGGCGTCGAGTGCGCCCGTCGAGTCGACGAGCACGCCGCGCGCCGCCCGCTGCCGCTCGAACAGCCTGCTGCCGTCGGCCAGCACGAGGTCGCCGAGGCGACGCCCGACGACGTCCGGTCGCCCGACCTCGGCCGAGTCAGGCCCCTCGAGGTCGTAGCGCACGCCGATGCCCGACACGCTCTCCGCCAGGAACCGATCGACGTCGGCGAACTCCACCAACCGCCGCAGGAGCCGCTGCACCGCCCTCGGCCCCGGCTCCGGCAGCATCAGCACACTCTGCGCGCGAGTGAGCGACAGCACCTCGTCGGCGACGGGCCGGCGCTCCGCCTCGTACGTGTCGACGAGCCCCTCGGGAGCCCACCCGGCGATCGCCGCCGCGAGCTTCCACCCGAGGTTGACGGCGTCGTGAAGCCCGAGATTGAGGCCCTGGCCGCCGAGAGGCGGGTGCACGTGGCAGGCGTCTCCGGCCAGCAGGATCCGGCCCACCCGGTACCGTTCCGCCAGCCGCGTGGCATCGGTGAAGCGGGTCAGCGAGCGCGGCGAGTGAGCCCCGAAGTCCGTCCCGGCGTACGCGATGAGCTGCGCCCGGAACTCGTCGAGCGTCGGCGGGGTCGTGCGATCCTCCGACACGGACGCCGCCGGCACGACGGCCCGGTAGAGCGGGCTCGCCTCGCCCGCGTGGTCGTCCCGCGCGCTGTGGTCTCCGTCACCCGGCAGCCGGACCTCCGGTGCCGGCCCGATGCCGAAGCCGCGGTGGGTGCGCCGCACCTCCTCTGACACCCGGGCGACCTCGTCTGCCGCCGACGTCACGTGGAGTTCCGCGAGCAGCCATTCGGTGGCGGCGGGCTCGCCAGGGAAGGCGATGTCCAGGATCCTGCGCACTGTGCTTCGCCCTCCGTCGCAGCCGACCACCCACCGCGCCCGCTCGACCGTGCCGTCGTCGAGCGTCACGGCGACCTCGTCGGTGCCTTGCTCGAGGCCCGTGACCGCGACGCCCCGACGGACGATCGCGCCGAGCTCCAGGGCGCGGGCGGTCAGCAGGCGATCGGTGAGCGGCTGCGGGATGCCGAGGACGTCGCCGTACGGCGACGCGGCACCCTCGCGCACGGGCGCCGACAGCCCCGCGAACCTCGCCGCGCCCGGGTACAGCCGCCCGACCTTGAGGAAGCGGCCGAGCAGCCCGCGCTGGTCGAGGATCTCGATGCTCCGCGCGTGCAGCCCGAGCGACCGCACGAGGAGGCTCGGCTCGGCCTGGCGCTCGACGACGAGCACCTCGATCCCGTGAAGTCTCAGCTCACTCGCCAGCATCATTCCGGTCGGGCCCGCGCCCACGATGATCACGTCGTGCATGTACTCCCTCTCAACCCCGCCGCCTGTGCCGCGCGGCCCGTCATTCTGCCGTGCTGAGGGGCCCTTGCGGCAAGCCCCGGGGTGGCCGGTACCCTGGAGATGCAGGGCAGACTGGTCGTGTGCGAGAGACCGTGCCCGACCTGGTGACGCTGCGGATCCTGCGCGCCATCGACGACACCGGCACCGTCGGGGCGGCGGCCACGGCCGTCGGGCTCTCGCAGCAGGCCGCGTCGGCCCGCATCGCCGACGTCGAGCGAGACCTCGGGCTGAGCCTCGTGCGCCGCACCCGGCAGGGGTCGTCGCTGACCGACCACGGGCGCCTCGTCGTCGAGTGGTCGGGTCGTCTCCTCGCCGAGGCGGACGCCCTCGCCCTGTCGATCCGCGCCCTCCGCGCCGATACCGTGGCCGTGCTCGCGGTCGCGGCCAGCCAGACCCTCGCGGAGGCGTTCGCCCCGGCGTGGATGGCCGCCTTCCGCGCCGCGACGGACGGCGCCGCCTGCCGCCTCACCTCGGGCAACAGCGCCTTCGTCGTCGACGAGGTCCGCTCGGGCCGCGCCGCCGTCGGCCTCGTCGAGACGCCCGAGGTGCCCGCCGACCTCGGCTCGGCGCCGATCCGCACCGACCGCCTCGTCGTCGTGGTCGCCCCCGACCACCCGTGGGCGAGCCTCGATCGGCCCCTGACCGCGCGCGACCTGACCGAGACCGGGCTGGTCCTTCGCGAAGCAGGATCCGGCACCCGCCGCACCCTCGAACTCGCCCTCTCCTCGCACACGTCGCCCGACGGCACCCCGGCGCCGCTCGTCCTCGCCGAGCCCGCCGCCGTCCTCGCCACGACGGGCGCCATCCGCGCGGCCGTCGCCACCGGCATCGGTCCGTCGGTGCTGAGCGAGGCGGCCGTGCGCGACGACGTGGCCCGGGGAGCACTCGCGACGGTGCCGGTGGCCGGGCTCTCGCTCGAGCGGCCGTTCACCGCCCTGTGGAAGAACGGGGTGGCGCTGCCCGCGGCCGCCGAGACGCTGTTCGCGATCCTGCGCGCATCGTCACAAGGGGAGGCTGTGACGTGACCAGAGTCCTCCCGTAGCAGGCACGATCGTCGCCCCGGCACGCTGAGAGCATGATCGCCCTCCGCCCCCGCCACGTGCTCTCCGACCTCCCGCCCAACTGGTTCGCCTCGGTGATGGGCACGGGGATCGTGGCGACCGCGGCGGCGAGCCTGCCGGTGGCGGTGCCGGGGCTCCTGCCGTTCGCCACCGTCGTCTGGGCGCTCGCCGCGGCGCTGCTGGTCGCGCTCGTGGTCGCCACAGTCGCCCACTGGGCGGTCGCGGGGCGTGCGGCGCTCCGCCACCTCGTCGACCCCGTCGTGTCGCACTTCTGGGGCGCCCCGGCCATGGCGCTGCTGACCGTGGGCGCTGGCACGCTGCTCGTCGGGCGGACGGTGATCGGCGAACCCGCGGCCGTCGCCGTCGACTGGGTGCTCTGGTCGCTCGGCACGGCCCTCGGCCTCGTGACCGTCGTCGCCCTGCCGTACCGCACGTTCGTACGAGCAGACGTGACCGCCGACAGCCCGTTCGGCGGCTGGCTGATGCCGATCGTACCGCCGATGGTGTCGGCGTCGACCGGGGCGCTGCTCGTGCCGTACGCGCCGGCGGGCCAGCCGCGCGAGACGCTGCTCTGGGGCTGCTACGCGATGTTCGGGCTCGCCCTCGTGCCGTCGCTGCTCGTCATCGCGCAGCTCTGGGCGCGCCTGTCGCAGCGGTCGATCGGCGGGGCGAGACTCGTGCCGACCCTGTGGATCGTGCTGGGTCCGGTCGGCCAGTCTGTGACGGCCGCCAACCTGCTCGGCGGCGTCGCGCACGGGGTCGTCGCGGCGCCGATCGCGGACGGGCTGCAGGTCTTCGGGCTGGTCTACGGCGTGCCGATGATCGGCTTCGGACTGCTGTGGGCCGCGCTCGCCGCGCTCGTGACGCTCCGCACGGCTCGCGACGGCCTGCCGTTCTCGCTCACCTGGTGGTCGTTCACGTTTCCCGTGGGCACGTGCGTCACAGGACTCAACGGGCTGGCTCTTCACACCGGGCTCGGGCTGTTCGCCGTGCTCGCGTGCGTCGCCTACGCGGGCCTCGTGGTCGCCTGGGCGGTCGTGTCCGTGCGGACGTTCCGCGCGAGCGTGGTGACGGCGGCGGTCTTCGCCCCGCCGATCGCAGTGCATCACTAGAGTGAGCCCATGAGGCACACCCTGGCCGTCGTCCTGCGCCTCGCCGCTGCCGCGGCCTCCGTCGCCGGCGTCATCACCCAGCTCGTCATCGCCGTGCAGACCCACTTCGGCCTGGTGGACTTCTTCAGCTACTTCACCACGCTCAGCAATCTGTTCGGGAGTGTCGTGTTCGTGGTCGGGGCTGTCGCGATCCTGCGATCTCGCCCTCTCGGCCCGCGCTGGGAGGCGATCCGCGGGGCGTCGGTCGTCTACCTCGCCTTCGTCGGCATCGTGTTCAACACCCTGCTGGCGAACGCCGACCTCGGCGGGCTGAAGCCGTGGGTCAACGTCGTGCACCACATGGTGATGCCGCTCGTCGTCGTGATCGACTGGCTTCTGCTGCCGCCCGCGACCCGGGTGCGGTGGCGGACGGCCTGGCTCTGGGTGATCGTGCCCGTCGCGTACACGGTGTACTCGGTGGTGCGCGGCGCGATCGTCGACTTCTACTGCTACCCGTTCTTCAACCCGGCGCGTGTCGGCGGCTACGGGGGAGTGGCGCTGTACTGCGTCGTGCTGCTCGCCGCGTTCATCGTGCTGGCGATCGCCGTGCGCGCCGTCGGGAATGCTCTGTCGGGCCGTGGGCGCTCGGCCGTGCGCGAGGCGGATGCGACAACACTCTAGTGTGACTAAGGTTGTGTCGAACATCGGGCATCCAACCTAAGGCAGCCGGCAATGCACTATGTCGACCTCGTCTGGCGACCGGACGAAAGCGCGCACCTGACCAGAAGAGACCGCGCGGCAGGTCGTTACCGCGCCTTCGTTCCCGACGAGCTGAGCGTGGACCTGCCGCAGTTATCAGCGTCGACGGAATCGGCCGCGGCCGACGCGCTGGTCGTTCTCGCCCGCGCCGACGAGCGGATCGGCGAGCGGGGCGGATATCTCAACCATCTGCTCATCCGGTCGGAGAGCATCTCCTCGTCGTGGATCGAGGGCAATCGGGTGTCGCCGAAGAAGCTCGCGGTGGCGGAGGCGCTTCGACGAGGCGACCGGGTCGCGCTCGACGTCGTGGCGAATGTTCGCGCGACGGAGGAAGCCATCGCCGATCTCGCCGATCGCGATCGTCCCATCACGGCGGCAGACATCGAAGCGCTCCAGCACGTGATCGAGCCGGGGTTGCCCTTCGGCGTTCGGCAGGAGCAGAACTGGGTGGGTGGCCCCGGGTGGTCGCCGCTGCGGGCGGACTTCGTGCCGCCGCCCGAGGGCGAGGTGCCGCGTCTGCTCGACAACCTCGCAGACTTCGTCACAGCCACGTCGGGCAATCCCGTCGTCAGAGCGGCCCTAGCGCACGCCCAATTCGAAACCATTCACCCGTTCATCGACGGCAACGGGCGAACGGGGCGCGCGCTCATCCACACCGTCCTCCGTCGGGCCGATGCACTGCGCAACCTGCTCGTTCCCATCAGCACCGTGTTCGCCGGGGCAGTCGACGGCTACATCGACGGCCTCACGGCGTTCCGCGACGGCGATGTCGACTCCTGGGTCGACAGGTTCTGCGAGGCGACCGAACTCGCCGCCGCGAACGCCGTCCGTCTCTCGCAGAGGGTCGAACAACTCGACCACGAAGCACTCGTCGACCTGACCGTGCACCGCCACCGGGCCGGCCTGTCTCCGGCGAGCCCGCGACGCGACTCGGTGGCCGCGAAGATCCTCGGGGCGCTGGCCTCCGAGCCGGTTCTGACCATCCAGGGGGTGTCCTCGCGCTACCGCATCTCGGCCACCGCGGCGACGAACGCTCTGACCCAGTTGACGGACGCGGCGATCCTGTCGCGCGTCCGCAACCACCGGGGTCAGACCTCGGCGTGGACGGCCGACCGTCACCTCGCGCTCGTGGCGTTGACCGAGCGAAGCAATCGCGTCGGCGGCGGCGACACCGCTCGGGTCCGACCGAGACTCGGGCCGCCCGCCCCCGACGAGGCGGTCGTCGGGCGGCTCCACGACGGAGCGTGACGGGTCCAGGCCGCGCCTCCCCTCCCGAAAACGACTCTGCGCACGCGATTCCCGGTGCGCAGAGTCGTTTTCGGGAGGCGCAGCGCGCGCGCACGCCAGACTTGGCGCATGGCGATGCACGACGACGAGGTGCCGATCGACCTCGCGACGGCGTCACGGCTGATCGCGACGCAGTTCCCCGAGTGGGCCGCCGAGCCTGTTCGAGCGCTCGCCACCGACGGCACGGTCAACGCGATCTACCGCGTCGGCACCGGGCTCGCGGCGCGGTTCCCTCTTCAGGGCGTCGACCCGGCCGCCGTCCGCGCCGACCTCGAGAACGAGGCCACAGCGATGCAGGAGCTCGGTGACACCTGCCCGTTCCCCACGCCCCGGCCCGTCGCGATCGGCGCCCCCGGCCCCGTCTATCCCCTGCCGTGGTCGGTGCAGACCTGGGTCGACGGCGACGTGGCCACCCCGGACGGTCTTGCGGGGTCGGCGCCGTTCGCCGACGACCTCGCCGCGCTGGTCGCGGCGCTCCGTTCGGCCGACACTCTCGGGCGCTCGTTCGACGGCAAGGGGCGCGGCGGCGACCTCCGTGACTCCGACGAGTGGATGGCCGTGTGCTTCGCCGAGAGCGAGGGGCTGCTGCCGGTCGAGCGCCTGCGGGCGCTGTGGGAGGGGCTGCGCGAGGTGCCGCCGTCGGGGCCCGACGTGATGTCGCACCGCGACCTCACGCCGGCGAACCTCCTGGTGTCGGGCGGACGGCTCGTCGGGGTGATCGACGGCGGGTCGTTCGGGCCTGCCGATCCTGCCCTCGACCTCGTCTGCGCGTGGCACCTTCTCGAAGCCGAAGGGCGCAGGATCATGAGGGCTCGCCTGGCCTGCACCGACACGGAGTGGCTGCGCGGCGCCGCGTGGGCCCTGCAGCAGTCGATGGGCCTCGTCTGGTACTACCGCGAGTCGAATCCCGGCATGAGTGCGCTCGGGAGGTCGACGCTCGCGCGGCTCCTCGCCGACGCCGACCTCACTGCGCTCACCCCATGATGTAGAGGATTCCTGCGCCGCTCGTCTTGCATGCAGTCAAGAAGGCCTGGAGCTTGCTGAGATGCTCCATGACGTAGTCGCGGTGAACCTCGTCGAAGCCTGCAGCGTGGACGTCAGCCTGGTCGATCCCGGCCAAGCCGTTGCCGATCACTTGGACCTCCTCGGGTGAGAGCACGCGATACCGAACCCAACGGCCCAGACGACGTTCTCTCTGGCACCCCGGCCGACGAAGTCGAGTCCAGAGCCGTCGGCGCGGTCTGGAGCCATCGATGAGTAGCACACGGAAGGGTGAGTCGGTCTTCCCGAGGCGGTCTCTACATAGCTGAACAGCTCTTGGAGTTCCTTCCACGCCTGCATGAGGTAAAGGAAGACCGCGCTTGTGTCGGGTGCAGTCTCCGCGTACTCCCAGTCGTATTCGGGGTCGTTGACCGGGGCGGCGCAGTGGATGTAATGCCGCGGATCTTCGCGGGCGAGGTCGATCTCGTGAGGGCGGACGGCGTAGGCGGAGTGACGGATTCCCATGCCGAGAGCCTGGCGCGCTGCGAGAATCCTGCGGCGGCTGTCCACAGATTCGGGTCACCGCATCGTTCGAGACGACGCCTGTGGGGGAGAGGACAGCCATCGAGCAGGATCCGAGAAGAGCACGGCCGCCGCCGCACGCTAGCGTGTGAGAAACGCGAGAAACGCCGCACCAGGAGGAATCATGCCCAGCACCGTCGACTTCGTGAACGTCTCCACCGAGGGGCTCGAATCGTCGCCCGTCGCCGACGCCCTCGCCGGCCTGCGTGCCAACGAGGCACGCTACTTCAACACGAAGTACAAGGCGCCCTTCGTCGTCTACACGCCGGAGGAGAAGCCGGAGTACCTCGAGCTCGTCGAGAAGGTGCTGAAGGTCGAGCGCGACCTCGAGTTCGCATCGAAGCCCCTCGAGGTCGCCGAGATGCACGTCGACGGCATCCGCTGGACCTACGTCATCTACGAGTCGGGCCTCGTCGTCAACCTGCTCTACACGCTGGCCGACGCCGGCAAGCGCGCGGTCGGCTTCAAGCTGTCGCAGGGCATGGAGGTTCCGGCCGAGCTGGCCTCCACGTTCAAGTTCGCGCGCCAGAAGTCGAAGCTCGCCGGCGAGATCCGTGGCTCGTTCTTCGTCGTCAAGGGCGAGTACTAGGCCGTCGCCTGGCCGATCCCAGCCCCTGCGAGGCGGCCGCGCGTAGCGTGACGGCATGCCGCACATCGTCTTCGCCGGGGCGCGCCTCGGCCTCACCGCCGCGCAGGCCGTCGACCTCAAAGCCCGCCTCAAAGAGGCAGCCCTCAGCGCAGAGCCGCTCGAGTTCACGCTGATGGGCCCGGAGGGCCGCGCGGTCTGGTTGCTCTGGACACCGGGCGCGCCCATCGTCATCAGCGACACCGACGTTCCCTCCATGCCGGAGTTCCCGCTGCCCGACTTCTCAGCGCTCGGCCTCCCGGGATTCCCCGGCGAGCCGCCCACACCCCCACGTCGCGTCGGCTTCTGACTGCAGAGGCGACACTGCTCACGGCGGCGATCGCGTCGTGCAGTGTACGGCGATGTGCCGTACACTGACCTCATGCCAGCCACCACGAAAAGCGACCGGCTCGATCTCCGCCTGACAACCGCCCAGAAACGCGAGATCGAGCAGGCTGCCGCGATCTCCGGCCGATCGGTCAGCGATTTCTCGGTGACGGCCCTCGTCGAGAAGGCGGAAGACACCATTCGGCGCGAGCGCGAGATCGCCATGTCGCGGAGGAGCTTCGAGGCGTTCTCCGCCCTCCTCGACCGCCCGGCCAAGTCTGTCGACAAGCTCGCAGGCCTCCTCGCACGCCCCTCGATCTTCGTCGAGGACGAGTGACGGCTTTCCGGCGACCCAGGCCCGTCACGGCCGCCGACGACACGAGCAGCTTCGACTGCGGCAACACCTCTCTCACGAGCTGGCTTCAGATCCGAGCCATCCGCAACGAGAAGGGCGGTGCCTCGCGCACGTTCGTCTCGGTCGATGCCGAGTCGGGGGACATCGCGGGGTACTACTGCCTGGCTGCGAGCTCGCTTCGCCCCGACGACGCCGTGGGCGCCCTGCGCCGGAACATGCCCGACCCGATCCCGGTCATCCTGATCGGCCGAGCGGCGACCGATCTCCGGTTCCGCGGCCTCGGCTTGGGAGCATCCCTGCTGCAGGATGCCGTGCTCAAAAGCATCGAAGCCTCCCGCCTCGTCGGCGCCCGGGCGATCATCGTCCACGCCGTCGACGACGCGGCCGTCGCCTTCTACGAGCACTTCGGCTTCGCGCTCATGCCAGGCTCGGCTCGGTGCCTGTACATGCTCCTGGCGGACGCCGAGGCGACACTGCTCGCCGCGGTGATCGTGTGAATTCCCCGAGAAGTGTGCACCGAGTGCATCCATGCACTTAGTGTGAACGGGTGCTCTCCGCTTCCTCGGCCACGGCTCCCGACCGGCACGCCGCGCCCGATCGCCGCGCCGCGCTGAAGGCCCGCCACCGCGCAGCGATCCTGCGCGCCGCACGCGGCCTCGTCGACGAACGCTCGGGCCCGCGCTTCTCGGTCGACGAACTCGCGGAACGCGCCGACATCGCGCGTCGCACCATCTTCAACCACTTCGCCTCGCTCGACGAGATCCTCCTCACGCTGTGCGCCGAAGAACTCGACGTCATCGTCGACGACTTCATCGCCGCGGTCGCCGCGGCACCGGTCGGCGACGACTCGCGCGCCTCGATGTTCGACGAGCTCGCCGTCGTCCTGCGCACGACCGACCTTCCCCTCGCCATCGACAGGATCGGGCAGATCCTCGGCGAACCCGACCCCGATGACGCCCGTGGGCGCGCCCTCAGCGACGAGGCGTTCTCGCGTGCGGCCACGCGCCTGCTCGGCGAGGTGAACCGCCGCCACCCGGGCGCCGACGCACTGGAGGCCGAGCTGCTCGTCTCGTCCCTCATGGGCGGCGTGATCGTCATCGCGAAGCACTGGATCCTGCACTGCGGGGTCGCCCTCGACGCGCAGGGTCGCGGCGCCTGGAGCGACCTCCTCGAACGACTCATCGACAGCGTGCGCGCAGGCTACCGCCCGCGCGACTGACCACCGGGGGTCCACCGGCGCACCCCCTCCACCCACCACCACAGCAGAGAAAGAAACAGGGATCCCATGGCCGGTCTCCTCTACCGTCTCGGGCGGTTCGCCGCACGCCGCCACTGGACGGTGATCATCGCGTGGGTGGTGATCATCGCCCTCGCCGGCACCGGCTACGCGCTCTTCAAGGGCACGCCGTCGTCGTCGATCACCATTCCCGGCACGGCGACCCAGAAGGTCACGGACGAGCTGGCGAAGAAGTTCCCGTCGGCCTCGGGCGGATCGGGCAGCATCGTGTTCGAGACGACGGACGGCAAGGCCTTCACCGCGAGCGAGAAGACCGAGGTCTCCGACTTCCTCACCTCGATCAAGGGCAAGCACCAGGTCAAGGGCGTCACCGACCCGTTCACGACGCAGGCCGAGCTCGACAAGCAGAAGGCGCAGGTGACGACCGGCCGCACGCAGATCGCGAACGCCAAGAAGCAGCTCGCCGCGGGCCAGGCTCAGCTCGACGCCGCGCAGAAGCAGCTCGACGCCGGCCAGAAGCAGCTCGACGCCGCGAAGGCCGCCGGAACCCCCGCCTCGGCGCTCGCCTCGCAGCAGGCCACCATCGACGCCGGCACCGCGCAGCTCAAGGCCCAGCAGGCCAAGATCGACTCGTCGACGAAGACCCTGAAGACGCAGGAGACGAAACTCGAGCTCGGCGCGGACCTCCTCGACCAGTCGAAGAACATCCGCTTCGTGTCGAAGGACGGCTCCACCGCCGTGGGATCGGTCAGCTTCACGAAGTCCCTCTACGAGGTCGACGCCGACGTGAAGTCGTCGATCGTCTCCACGGCCGCGAAGGGCCTCGACGGCGTGCACGTCTACGTGACGGACGACATCGCCCAGGCGGTGCCCTCGATCCTGGGCCCGGGCGAGGTCATCGGCCTCGTCGTCGCCCTGATCGTCCTGCTCATCATGCTCGGCACCATCATCGGCGCCGGCCTCCCGCTGCTCGCCGCGATCGTCGGCATCGGCGTCTCCGTGCTCGGCGCGACGGCGTTCTCGGGGCTAGTGCAGTTCAACTCGGTCACGACCGTGCTCGGCGTCATGCTGGGGCTCGCGGTCGGCATCGACTACTCGCTGTTCATCCTCAACCGGCACCGCAGGCAGCTGAAGCAGGGCATGGAGCTGCAGGAGTCGATCGGGCTCGCGAACGGCACCTCGGGCAACGCCGTCCTGTTCGCAGGATCCACGGTGATCATCGCGCTCCTCGCCCTCAACATCACGGGCATCCCGTTCCTCGGCCTCATGGGCACCGTCGGCGCGGTCGCCGTGGCCGTGTCGATCCTCGTGGCGATCAGCTTCACTCCCGCGATGCTCTCGATCGTCGGCATGAGGATCCTGCGCCGGAAGGAGCGCGAGGCCATCGGCAACACGGCCTCCACCCGGATCCCCAACGCCCCGATGAAGACCTGGCGGGCCATCGTGACGCTGATCGTCGGCGTCGCCGTGCTCGGCACGATCGCCCTGCCCGCCATGCAGATGCGCTTCGGCCTGCCCGACGGCTCGTCCGAGGCGACCGACTCGAGCCAGTACAAGGCGTTCGAGACGCTCGCGTCGAAGTTCGGCGAGGGCCAGAACGGGCCGCTGCTCGTCGTGGCCGACCTGCCGAAGAAGGCGACCGGAACCGACCTGCTGCAGCAGGAGGTCACGATCGGCGCCAAGATCTCGTCGCAGAAGAACGTGTCGGCCGTCGCGCCGATCGGCGCCTCGAAGGACGGCACGGTCGTCGCCTACCAGGTGATCCCCACGGGCGGCCCGTCGAGCGTCTCGACCGAGAACCTCGTGCACGACCTGCGCGCCCTGTCGCCGATCTCTACCGACGACGGCAAGGCGACGATCGGCGTGGCCGGAAACGCGAGCGCGAACATCGACGTCTCCGAGAAGCTCGCCGACGTGCTGCCGCTCTACCTCGTGGTGGTCGTCGGCCTCTCGCTGATCATCCTCATCATCGTGTTCCGGTCGCTGCTTGTGCCGCTCACCGCGACGGCCGGGTTCGTGCTCTCGCTGCTGGCCGCGTTCGGCGGTCTCACCGCGATCTACCAGTTCGGCTGGCTGTCGTTCATCTTCGGGGTGCACGACCCGGCGCCGATCCTGAGCTTCCTGCCGATCATCGAGGTCGGCGTGCTGTTCGGGCTCGCGATGGACTACCAGCTGTTCCTCGTGTCGGGCATGCGCGAGGCGTTCGCCCACGGGGCGTCGGCGAAGGTCGCCGTGCAGCGGGGCCTCCACGCCGGGCGGAACGTGGTCGCCGCGGCCGCGATCATCATGATCTCGGTGTTCTCGGGCTTCATCTTCTCCGACTCCTCGACCATCCGCCCGATCGGCTTCGGCCTCGGCTTCGGAGTGCTCGTCGACGCGTTCGTCGTGCGCATGCTGCTCATCCCGGCCGTCATGCACCTGCTCGGGCGGTCGGCGTGGTGGTTCCCGAAGTGGCTCGACCGGATCCTGCCGGACGTCGACGTCGAGGGCGCGAAGCTGGAGCGAACCCACCCGGTCGACGGCTCGCACCACCAGTCGCACGCGGCGCCCGTGCCCGTCGACGCCGAGCCCGCCGTGCACCACGAGGGCCCGCCGTCGCACCGCGCCGCGCAGTAGCGCAGCACCGACGGGCCGGTCGGCGCGCTAGCGTGGTGGCATGCCGGGGGAGAGCACCATCACGGTCCTGATCGCGGGCTGCGGCGACCTCGGCACCGAGACCGGCCTGCTTCTCGCTGCCCGCGGCCACCGCGTGATCGGCGTGCGACGCTCCGCCGACGTGCTGCCGGCGGCGTTCGCGCGGCAGAGCATCGATCTGACGCACGACGCACCCCACGTGCCCGCCGACGTCGACGTCGTCATCGTCGCGCTGGCCGCGACCGAGCGCACGGCGGAGGCCTACCGGGCGGTCTACGTCGACGGGCTCCGCCACGTGCTCGAGGGAGCGGCGAGTGCCCGGGCGACCCCGCGGCTCCTGCTCGTGTCGTCGACCGCCGTGTACGGCGTCGACGACGGCTCCTGGGTCGACGAGCGGACTCCGACCGACCCGAACACGCCGACGGCGAAGGTGCTGCGGGAGGCCGAGACGATCGTCGAGCGGTACGAGGGCGAGTCGTCGATCCTGCGACTCGGCGGTGTCTACGGTCCAGGGCGCACCCGCCTCATCGACCAGGTGCGGGCAGGCGACTGCCGTGTGCCGCGCGGCTCGCACATGACGAACCGCATCCACCGCGACGACGCCGCCCGCGCGCTCGTGCACCTGGCTCTGCTGCGCTCGGCGCCGCCGCCCGTGCTGATCGGGGTCGACGACGAGCCGGCGCAACTCGGCGACGTGCTGGGCTTCCTCGCCCGCTCACTCGACGTGCGCGAGCCGCCGTCAGGGCGCAACCAGGGCGCAGGAGCAGGCCGCAAGCCCACCGGCGACCGCCGCCTCGCCAACGACCTGCTCCGCTCCACCGGGTTCCGCTTCCGCTATCCGTCGTACCGGGAGGGCTACGCCGCCGTGCTGGCGGGGGAGGGCATCCGGCACCCGTAGCGGCGCCCGGCCCCGCCGCCCGCCCGCGCGCGCGTCACACGTGGTCGTGCCAGGAGTGCTCCGGCTCGTAGCCGAGCAGCCGCCGCGCCTTCTCGATCGACAGCAGCGTCTCGGTGCCCTGCACGTCGCGCGTGATCGTGACGTTCGGGAACACCTCGCGCGCCAGCTCGGCGCTCGGTCGTGACATCACGGTGTCGGCCGCGGCGATGATCATCGCCTCGAAGCCGGGCTCGGCCTTCTGCAGCGCGAGAGCCACGGCCTGCGCGCCGTCGCGCCCGTCGATGTAGCCCCAGAGGTTCCACTTGCGCTTCATCGCGTCGTCGTCGAACGACGGGAACTCGGCGTAGTCGTCGGGGTTCATCACGTTCGAGAAGCGGAAGCCGGTGATCGACAGCGAAGGATCCCAGCGCACGAGCTCTTTCGCCATCGTCTCCTCGAGGTGCTTCACGAGCGAGTAGGTGCTCTCGGGGCGCGCCGGGTACTCCTCGTCCACCGGGATGTACGGCGGGTCGACGTCGAACGGCAGGCCGAGCACGGTCTCGCTCGATGCGTAGACGATCTTCTTGATGCCGGCGCGACGGGCCGACTGGAAGACGTTGTAGGTCGAGAGCATGTTGTTGTGGAACGTCTCGGCGTCGGGCAGGATCCCCGGCGCGGGGATGGCGCCGAGGTGCACGATCGCGTCGAACGAGCCCTGGCGCTCGTCGAGGCCGAGGACGGCGTCGAGCACCTGGCCGTAGTCGGTGAGGTCGACGCGGAGGAAGCCGGGCCCGCGCTCCCCGAACCGGTCGAAGTTGGTGACGTCGTGGCCGTCGGCGCGCAGGCGGGTGAGGACGCTGCGGCCGAGCTTGCCGCTGCCTCCGGTGAGAGCGATCTTCACTGCGGTTCTCCTTCGAACGTGGGGGATTCGGATCGTGCGCCCCAGTCAACCAGCGGCGGCTGTTCAGAAGCGCAGGTTGTCAATCGCAGAAGGATTGGCTGTTCGACCTGTAGGGTCGCCGCGAGATAGGTTCGACGCATGACCGCTTCAGCGCCCTCGCTCGCCCTCTCGTCCGGCACCTCGATCCCGCAGCTCGGCTTCGGCGTCTTCCTCGTCGACCCGGCCGACACTCAGCGCGTCGTCGAGGACGCCCTCGAGGTCGGCTACCGCCACATCGACACGGCGACCGGCTACAACAACGAGAAGGAGGTCGGCGCGGCGCTCAAGGCCTCCGGGCTGGCCCGCGACGAGGTCTTCGTCACGACGAAGCTCCGCAACGACCACCACAAGGCGCGCGACGTCGAGGGCGCGTTCGAGCGCAGCCTCGAGGCGCTGGGGCTCGACAGCCTCGACCTGTACCTGATCCACTGGCCGATGCCGGCCAACGACTTCTACGTCGACACCTGGAAGACGTTCACCTCGTTCGCCGCCGACGGCCGCGCCCGGGCGATCGGCGTGAGCAACTTCGAGATCGACCACCTCGAGCGGATCATCGACGCGACCGGGCAGGCTCCTGCGGTCAATCAGGTCGAGCTGCACCCGATCTTCCAGCAGCGGGCGCTCCGCGAGTTCCACGCGAAGCACTCCATCGTCACGGAGTCGTGGGGGCCGCTCGGCCAGGGCAAGTACGACCTCTTCGGCATGGCGTCGATCCAGGTCGCCGCGGCCGCGCACGGCGTGACGCCGGCCCAGGTCGTGCTGCGCTGGCACCTGCAGACCGGGCTCGTCGTGATCCCCAAGTCGAACCACCGCGAGCGCATGGCGCAGAACCTCGACGTGTTCGGCTTCGAGCTGTCGGCCGACGAGATGGCCGCGATCGACGCCCTCGACGAGAACCGTCGAGTCGGCGGCAACCCGCTCGAGGTCAACTAGCGGCAGGCGGCCCGATACCGTGGACCTTCGCCAGATGGAGTACTTCGTCGCCCTTGCAGACGAAGGCCAGTTCACCCGTGCCGCGGAGGCCACGAGGGTGTCGCAGTCGGGCCTGTCGGCTGCGATCCGCACCCTCGAGGACGAACTGCGCACGCCGCTGTTCACGCGCACGACCCGGCGGGTCGAGCTGACCGGGGCCGGGCGCGCTCTGCTGCCGCACGCCCGAGCCCTGCTCGCGCAGGCGGTCGCCGGCCGCGACGCGGTGATCGCGGCGCGCGGCGAGGTCATCGGCACGCTCCGGGTGGGCGGCGAGCAGTGCCTCGGCGCGATCGACGTGCCCGACCTCCTGGCGCGCTTCCACCAGCGCTACCCGAAGGTGGTCGTGTCGTTCGAGCAGGCAGGGTCCGGGCAGCTGCTCTCGGAGGTCCGCTCGGGCCTCCTCGACATCGCCTTCGTGGCGGGCGCCGACGGCGCGCTCGACACTCGGCCCCAGGCCCCCGTGATCCACCCCATCGCGGTCGAGCCGCTGGTGTTCGTGTGCCCGCCCGGCTCGCGTCTCGCGGGGCACGCCCAGGTCGCCTGGGACGAGCTCGAGGGAGAGACCTTCGTCGACTTCCACGAGAGCTGGGGCGTGCGGGCGATCACCGACGCCGCCTTCCGCGCCCGCGACCTCGACCGGCGCGTGGCGTTCGTCGTCAACGACGTGCACACCCTGCTCGACTTCGTGCAGCGCCGTCTCGGCTCGGCCCTCGTGCCTCGTCCGATCGCGCAGAAGCCCCAGGCGCAGGGCCTCGCGCAGATCCCTCTGGCCGATCCGTCGGCGCCGCGCTGGGCCGTGGGTGTGGCCGTGCCCGCAGGAGCCGACGGGGTCGGCACCATCGCGGGTCACCTCCTCGAGATGGTCCCCCTGCTCGTCCCCGCCTGACGCGCCTCGCGCCGGCGGGGACGCAGCGAGCTACTTCTTCGAGGCCGCGATCACCGCGTTGATGATGGCCGCGGGCGAGACCGCCGACGCAGTCGCCGTCGAGCCCGAGGCCGCCTCGGAGGTGATGACGAGGTTGCCCGAGATCGCGCTGACGATCTCGATCGCCGTCGAGGTCCCGCCGGCCGCGGCGGGGAGCGTCACGGTCTCCTGGTAGGCGTAGGTCTGGTCGGCGTCGGTCGAGACGTCGACCTTCTTGATCGTCAGCGGGATGCTGATCGTCTGCCCGCTCTCGGTGAGCGACAGCTTCATCGAGCCGCACTCGGAGAGCGCCTGCTCCTGCTTCTTCTGCGCGTCGGTGGTGAGCGACGCGGGCAGGCTCTTGCCGGCCTCAGTCGTCACGAAGACCGCGTTCGACCCGTACGTGAGCATGCTGTTGACGGTGCCCGCCGGAGGAGTCGTCGACAGGTTGTCGGTGATGATCTGCTTGCACGACGCCGGCGAGATCGTGATCCCCGACTGCGACAGCAGCGACGAGATGCCGTTGGCGCCGCCGGCGGACGAGATCTTCGACTGCACCTGCGCGTTGTCGAGGACGGTGCCGGTGACTCCGACCTGCTTCGCCGCGGTCTGCAGGAGCGGCGGGAGCTCGTCGGCGGTCCAGGTCTTGGCGCTCGCGGCCTTCGACGCGGCGGGCGTCGAGCTCGACCCCGACGCACCCGACCCGGATCCTGCGCCCGAACCCGACGAGCAGGCGGCGGTGGCGACCAGGACGCCGGCGGCGACGGCGATGACGGCAGCGGAACGGAACTTCATGGGATCCCCCTCGTATTCGCGGAGCGCCTTCCTCGGCGCCTCAGAGAGCGCTCATCGAGAACCCCCTGAGACGACCCTAGACCACGAGACCGCACGGGCTCGTTCGGCCACGGCACCCGCGTAGTGTGAAGGCCATGAACGACGCCGAACGCCGCGAGATCGCGGGCATCATCGACCACACCCTGCTGAAGCCCGAGGCGACCCGAGACGATGTCGAGGCGCTCGTGCGGGAGGCCGTCGAGCTCGCCACGTACTCGGTCTGCGTGTCGCCGTCGATGCTGCCCCTGTCGGCTCCTGCTGCCGGCCTCAAGGTCGCCGCCGTGTGCGGGTTCCCCAGCGGCAAGCACACCTCCGCGATCAAGGCGGCCGAGGCCCGCGAGAGCGTCGAGCGCGGTGCCGACGAGATCGACATGGTCATCGACGTGGGCGCCGCGAGAGAGAAGCGCTTCGCCGACGTCGAGGCCGACATCCGCGCCGTGCGCGAGGCCGTTCCGTCGCCCACCGTGCTGAAGGTCATCATCGAGTCGGCCGTGCTCGACGACGACGAGATCGTCGCGGTCTGCCGGGCCGCCGTCGCGGCGGGCGCCGACTTCGTCAAGACGTCCACGGGCTTCCACCCCGCGGGCGGGGCGACCGAGCACGCCGTCCGGCTCATGCGCGAGACCGTCGGCGACGCCCTCGGCGTCAAGGCCTCCGGTGGCGTCCGCACCCTCGACGACGCCCGCCGCATGATCGCAGCCGGGGCCAGCCGCCTCGGGGTGTCAGGATCGAGGGCGCTCCTCGCCGACACCACCCCGGCCGGCGCCGCCTCCTCGTCCTACTGACGAGCGCCGCTCGCTGCGACCTTCTGGGGTCTACGACGGGCTCGGCGACGGCAGCCCGCCGAGGGTCTTCTCGAGGCTCGCGATCATGAGCCCCGTCGCACCGCGGTCGAGGCTCTCGCGAGCGGCCTCGGCCGACGGCAGCACGTGGCCGATCATCGTCTTGCCGAGGGCCTGCATCATCGCCCACTGCGCGGCCGTCGCGGTGTAGTTGAGACCGACGGTGCTCCAGGTCTCCTGCGTCGACGCGAGGAGGTTCTTCTGCCCCTCGATCTCGTTGCCGTAGTAGAACCCCCACGTCTCGAGGCCGTGCTTGCGCGCGAACGATCCCCACGCGGTGGCGGTGCAGTAGCCCTTCGCGATGACCGTGTCGGCGGGGTGCGGAACGTGCTTCCCGATGAGGTCGAGCAGCTCGTCGAAGTGCGTCGCGTCGACGACCTTCGGGTCGACGAAGAACGTGTGCGTCGCCCCGTAAGCGTCGAGCAGGTCGACGAACCGCACGTACGGCCGGGCCGGCTGAGCACGGTCCGAGGTGCCCGCGCTCGTGATCCGGTGCTGCAGCACCTCGCTCCAGGTGTGGTCGGCGGCCACGAAGTCCTTCGTGCCGGAGGTGCGGTCGAGGGTGGCGTCGTGCAGGCCGAACCAGATGCCGTCGGAGGTGCGCGCGAGCGACACCTCGAGGGCGTCCACGCCGGCCTCGACGCTGCGGCGGTAGGCGTAGCCGGACTCCTCGGGCCAGTCGAGGTCGGAGCCGTGGTGCGCGACGGTGAAGCGCTCGGAGGCGAGGAGGGGCGAGACGAGCTTGCCCGGCGTGGTCGGGGCGGGGCGGCGGGAGGAGATCGCGGCCGCCGTGGCGCCGCCGGCGATCAGGACGGCGGCCGCACCCGCGCCGAGGATCACCGTGCGGCGCGACGGACGGTGCCGGGCGGGGCCGCTCGGCGTCGATTCGGGCGACGTCGGCATCGCCTCAGTATGAATGGCGCCGAGGGCTCGCGCGACCCCCAGTCCGGTCCGCGCTCACACCGCGGTCGGTCCGCAGCGGGCAGCGCGGCAGTTCAGCTGAGGATGTCCTTCGTGGTGAAGCGACCCCAGGCCAGGAAGCCGAAGATGACGATGTAGCAGCCCTGCAGCACGGCGTTCGCCTGGAGGTTGTCCCAGGAGATCGGCGACCGGAGGAAGTCGGCGAAGCCCAGCCAGTAGTTCGTGAACAGGAACGGGTCGAGGAACGACAGCTGCGGCAGCTGCCCGATGATCTGGGCGACGGTCGAGAGCACGATCGTCGCCGCCATCGCCCCGACCGGCACGCTGGTGAGCGTCGAGATGAACAGGCCGATGGCCGTGAGGCCGAGCAGCGAGATGGTGACGTAAAGCACCAGCAGGGCCATCCGGCCGGCGTAGGCGGCGAAGCCGACCGTCTGCCCCGAGAGAAGGGTCACGGGACCGACCGGGAAGAGGATCGCGCCGATGATGCCGCCGACGACGACGATCACGACGACGCCGACGAGGCAGAACAGCGCCGCTCCGAGGTATTTCGTGACCAAGAGGCGCACGCGGCCGGCAGGTGCCACCAGCAGGTACCGGAGCGTGCCGTGGCCGGCCTCGCCCGCGATCGTGTCGCCGGCGACCACTCCGACCGTGAGCGGCAGGAATAGCGGGATCGCCACGACGAGCGACGTCAGCGAGACGAACAGGCCGTTGCCGGCGATCGAGCCGAGGAAGGCCGGACCGCGACCGGCGTCGCCCCGCGTCGTGATGCGCACCGCGACGGCGAGCAGGATCGGGATCGCGGCGAGCGCTCCGAGCATCGCGATCGTGCGCGCGCGGCGGAAGAGCGTGCGGATCTCGGAGAGGAGGAGGGCCGGGCCGGGGCCGGGGCCGGAGACGGAGGCGCGGGGGGCTGTCGCCTGCTCCTGCGCCCGGATCGGTGCGGCCGTGGTCTCGTCAGCCTGCGACATCGAAGCCCTCCCCGGTCAGGTCGACGAAGCGGTCTTCGAGGCTGGCGCCGGCGACCTCGAAGCCGCGAAGCCTGACGCCTGCGTCGACGAGGGCTTTCGCCACGATCTCGGCGGCTGGCCCGTCGGCGGGCACGTCGGCCGCCACGCCCGTGACGTGCTCGCCGTGACCCCGAGGCTCGGGGTCGAGCCCGAGTCGGCCGAGGACGCCGAGCGCCGCGTCGACGTCGGGCGTGGTCACGCTGACGCGCTGTCGCCCGGCCGCCCGCAGCTCCTCCAGGGTGCCCTGGGTGACGAGGCGCCCCGCGCTCATGACCGCCGCGTGCGAGCACATCTGCTCGATCTCGCTGAGCAGGTGGCTCGACACGAACACGGTCGTGCCGTCGTCGGCGAGCGAGCCGATCAGCGATCGCACCTCGCGGGTGCCCTGCGGGTCGAGGCCGTTCGACGGCTCGTCGAGCACGAGCAGGTCACGTGGCATGAGCAGCGCGTTCGCGATGCCGAGCCGCTGCTTCATGCCGAGCGAGTAGGCGTGGGCCTTCTTGTCGGCGGCGTGCGAGAGCCCGACGCGGTCGAGGGCGGCGGCGACCCGCTCGGAGCGCGTGGCGGTCGGCGCGGACCGGTCGGCGGTGTCGAGCCGATGCAGGTTCTGTCGGCCGGTGAGGAACGGGTAGAAGGCCGGCCCCTCGACGAGCGCGCCGACGCGAGGCAGCACGGCGGCGAGCTGCCCGGGCATGTCGCCGTCGAGAAGGCGGATGTCACCGCTCGTGGCGCGCGTGAGGCCCAGCAGCATGCGGATCGTGGTGGTCTTGCCCGAGCCGTTCGGCCCGAGGAACCCGAACACGCTGCCGCGCGGCACCGCCAGGTCGAGCCCCTGCACGGCGAGCTGCTTCGAGAACCGCTTCGTCAGCCCCGTCGTCTCGATGGCGAGGGGCGCAGGAGCCGCGGAGGTCACTTCTGCGACGCTGCCTCGGCCTCCAGCGTCGCCGCACTCACGGCCCCCACGTAGACCTTCCCGGAGTCGCTGATGTAGACGGAGACGAGCGCCGTCTGGAGCACGCGGCCGCCGTCGACGCGGGTGAGCACCTGGTTCAGGAGCTGAGACGACTGGCCGCCGCCCGCCGAGAGCCCGGCGGCGCCGTTCGGCAGCGTCGCGCTGAGGATCGTGGTCCAGCCCGAGCCCAGCACCTGCGGGTCGTACTTGGCCAGCGCTGACTTGTACTTGGCCTGGGCCTTCTGCTGCGCCGTCGCGGCCTCGCCGCTCTGCGTCTGCACGCCCGGCTGGACGCCGTGGGCGAGGCCGGAGTGCTCCGCGGGGCTCACGTTTTTGACGCTTGCGCCCTTCGGGGGTGTGAACGAGAACACGGAGGCCGACGGGTTCGAGAACGAGATGTCGGTGAATCCGACCTCGAAGGCCGGCTTCGTCTGGCCTTTCGCCAGGATCGTCGCGCGCAGCGGCACGCCGGTGGCGGAGTCGATGTCGAGAGTGACCGACTTGACGAGCGTCTTCGACGTCTTCGGGGTCACGGTGAGGCCGTAGGCGGTGCGGCCGGCGACCTTGACGTTCTCGCTGGTCGACACCGTCGAGTACTTCTTCACGTTCTTCAGCACCTCGGCCGTGACGCTCTGCGGCGTCATGGAAGCCTGGCCGGTGTCGGTCTGCGGCGTCGCGTGGACGCCCTTCGCGGGCAACGTGATGTGGACGGCGCTGTTGGACTTCGAGTCGTAGGTCCAGATGGAGTCGCCGTTGCGGATCACGTCGCGCTCGGCGAGGTTGTCGAGCGTCTGGATGCGCGACGCCGTGGTGCCGGACACGTAGACCTTCGCGGTGTGGGTTCCGGTGAGCTGCGAGAGAGCGCTCGAGACGCTGTCGGAGTCGCTGCCGCCGCCGAGGGCGGACGACGAGATGTCGGGCAGGCCGAGGTTCGCGGTCTCGCTGACGGTGCCGGAGAACGAGACGCCCTGGCTCGACTCGGCGAGTGCAACGATGGCCGCGGGCGTCTTCGACGGGAGCTTCACGTCGGCGTTCGCCATCTGCGGCACGGCGATCACGGCGGCGACGACCGCGGCGGGCACGGCGAGCGCGGGGATCCAGCGCAGCCGCGCCTTGGAGGTCGGGGATTCGAGAGTCATGGCAGGCCAGCTTTCGGTGTGGTGTGGGCCGTGCCGGAACGGTACCTCCGCTGTCTGCAAAGCGCCCTCGAATCCTGCGTTCGGGCCGGAAATCAGACCAGGGGATGACGTGGGGCCGGAACCGTCGAGGTCAGGCGGTCTTCATCACGCTGGCGGTGAAGTTCTGCACCCGCTGGAGCAGGCCCTCCGCCCGCTCGGCGATCCGCTCGGGCGGGTTGAGGTGCGGCGGCGCGACCCGGATGAGGATCGAGCAGGCGAGGTCTTCGCAGATGTACGTGCCGAGCGTGTTGCCGTTGAGCCCCGCCTCGCCGGCGCGCGGCGCGGTGAACAGCCGCACCTGCGTCGCCGGCTGAGGGGAGTGGCACAGCGAGCACATCGCCGCGATGCCGGGTCGCAGCGGGGTCGACGACGTCCGCACGACGAGGCCCGTGGGCCGGCCGTCCATCCAGTGCACGATGTAGCCGCGCAGGTGCGCCTGGCTGTCGCGCCAGCCGAGGTACTCCCTCTCGTTCCAGAGCATCTCGTGCAGCCCGGGGATCGGGAGGCGGTCGAGGTCGCCCGGCTGGGCGTTCACGAACGACGAACGGATGTCGTCCTCGGTCAACGGCTTCACGCCGTCGACCTTACGCGCCGAGCGCGGGGTAGTCGATGTAGCCCTTCGCGGTCGCGCCGTAGAGCGTCGTGGGGTCGAGCTCGTTCTCGGGAGCCGAGGTGCGCCAGCGCTCGACGAGGTCGGGGTTGGCGATGATCGCCCGGCCGACCGCGACGGCGTCGGCGTGCGCGCCCTCGACGAGCGAGATGGCCTCCTCGCGCGTGGTCACGTGCGAGAATCCGGAGTTCACGATGAAGCCGCCGCCGAAGTCCCGGCGCAGGCCCTGGATGAAGTCGCCCGTGGGGTCGGCGTGCAGGATGCTCACGTAGGCGAGCCCGAGCGGGGCCAGCGCCTTCATGAGGCCGCTGTAGGTCGCCTGCACGTCGTCGGCGTCGGTCTCGGCGACGTCCTGGATGTTGTGCGACGGCGAGATCCGGATGCCCACGCGCCCGGCCCCCACCGAGGCGGCGACGGCCTCGACGACGGAGACGACGAAGCGGATGCGGTTCTCCGGGCTCCCGCCGAAGTCGTCGGTGCGCCGGTTCGACGCGGGGGAGAGGAACTCGTGCAGGAGGTAGCCGTTGGCGGAGTGCATCTCGACGCCGTCGAGCCCGGCGCGGACGGCGCGCTTCGACGCCTCGACGAATTCGGCCCTCACGTCGTCGAGCTCGTGGACGGTGAGCTCGTGCGGCACGGGGAACGCCTTCTTGCCGTCGGGCACGTGCGTCTCGCCCTCGATGGCGACGGCACTGGGCCCGACGATGCGGTCGGTGCCGGTGATGTCGGTGTGCGACACGCGGCCGCCGTGCATGACCTGCATGACGAGTCGCCCGCCTCGGGCGTGGACGGCGTCGGCGACCCGCTTCCAGCCGGCCTCCTGCTCGTCCGTGACGATGCCCGGCTGCCCGGGGTAGGAGCGGCCCTCCGCGCTCGGCCAGGTGCCCTCGGTGATGATCAGGCCGGCTCCGGCGCGCTGCGCGTAGTGCTCGACGTTGAGATCGTTCGGCACGCCCGACTGCCCGGAGCGGGTGCGGGTGAGCGGGGCCATGACGACGCGGTTCGCGAGGTCGAGGTCGCCGAGGGTGAGCGGGGAGAAGAGATCCACGGGTGTCCTTTCCGCCGGATCCTGCACCCGACGTACCCAGAGTGCGACCTCATCCGGCGCGCTCGCATTCCCCTGCACAGGATGCTCTCAGCCCTGACTCTTCCTCCATGACAGACAGAAATGATAGAATTTCAGTATGACGAACCCGACATTCTGCCCGATGGAGCCCACCCGCGGCCTCACCGACGCTCAGATCGTCGCGGTGTCGCCGATCCGGGCGCGCATCGTGACGGCCCTCTCCGGGCGGGCCGCGTTGGCGCCCGCCGAGATGCTCACGCTGATCCCGTGCTCGCCGCGAGCCCTGCACGCGCACCTGCGGATCCTCGCGCGACGCGACATCATCCGCGGCATCAGCGGGTCGCCCGCGCGCGGTCGCGACGCCATCGACGACCTCTACTACCTGGTCTGAGGTCGGCGCTCCGTCTCGGCCGAGGCGCAGCGCTCCTCGGCCGAAGCCGACGCGTCGAGCGCTGCGCGCTCGCGACCGACCGTAGGGTCGAGTCATGAGCACCGACACCGCGCCTGACGGGCGCCACCTCGACGGCAGCGCCGGCGACGCCGACTACGGCACCATCGGCCGCGGCTACACCGACTACCGGCAGCCAGACCCGCGCATCGCCGCCGCGATCGAGCGCGCCCTCGGCGACGCGGTCACCGTGCTGAACGTGGGCGCGGGCGCGGGGTCGTACGAGCCGCGCGACCGCACGGTCACGCCGGTCGAGCCCAGCGCCTCCATGCGCGCCCAGCGGCCCGCCGACCTGGCACCGGCGATCGACGCCACGGCCGAGAGCCTGCCGTTCGCCGACGATTCCTTCGACGCGTCGATGGCCACGTTCTCGATCCACCAGTGGTCCGCCCTCGAGCGGGGTCTCGCCGAGATGCGTCGCGTCACCCGGGGCCCTGTCGTGCTGCTGTCGTGCGATCCTGCGGCCCTCGACCGCTTCTGGCTGGTCGACTACGCGCCGGAGGTCATCGCCACCGAGGCGTCGCGCTACCCCGAACCGGAGCGTGTCGCCCGGGCGCTCGGCGGGCAGGTGCGCATCGAGCACGTCGGCATCCCGCTCGACTGCACCGACGGCTTCGGCGAGGCGTACTACGGGCGCCCCGAGCGGCTGCTGGAGCCCGGGGCCCGGCTCGCCAACTCGGCCTGGAGCTTCGTGGCGCAGGATGTGGAGGCCCGCTTCGTCGACACCCTCTCGGCCGACCTCGCCTCCGGGGCGTGGGACGCCGCCCACGGGCACCTCCGCGAGCAGCCGGAGTTCGACGGCTCCCTCCGGCTGCTCGTCGGGCTCCCCTAGGCGGTCACCTTCGGCGCCTGCATCTGCCGCCACTCGGTGAGGAACCTGTCGGCGGCCGCCGTGCCGTTGGCGTACAGGGTGTCCTGCTGCGCGCCGCTGAGGTGGAACTCGGTCGCCGAGATCCCGTCGGTGTCGACCCAGACGGTGCGGGCGTCCACGCCGTCGTCGGTGAGGACGTAGCGGTTCCACTGGCCGAGCGTCGTCGACGCCACGGCCTTGAGCTCGGCGATGTTGCCGAGCACGGTGCGGTCGTTCGACGCGGGCCCCGGCCGGCTCGACAGCTTCACGCCGAACGTGGGCCAGCGGTTCGGCCGTCCGTCGGTGCGGTCGAACACGGTGACCGGGAAGTTCTCCAGGAGCCCGCCGTCGACCCACGTGCACGACCCGGTCGCCGTGCGCTGCAGGAACGGCCGGAAGAACCACGGGATCGACATGGAGGCGCGGACCGCGTCGACGAGCCGATACGAGTCGATCGCGGCCCTCCGTTCCTCGGGCGAGGCGTCGGGCGCGCAGAGGTACTGCGGGAGGTCCCACGGGATCCGCACCAGGCACTTGCGCGTGAGGTCGGAGGCGTGCACGACGAGCCGGTACTTGCGCTCGTCGGGGAGGTTCGCGTCGGCGCCGGGGTCGTCGAGGCGCAGGTCGCCGAAGGTCTCGACGCCGTGCTCCTTCAGGATCCCGCCCAGCCAGGTCTCGAGGTAGTCCGACGAGTACACGCCCTGGTGAGCGAGCACGGCCGCGGCGTTCCCCACCGGCCCGAAGACCCGCTGCGCCCACGACCGGCCCTCGAAGTTCGAGAACGTCATCGACTTCATGACCTCCTCGAGCGTGTCGAGCCCGACGTTCTTCTGCTCGAAGACGGCGACGAGACAGGCGACGATCGCGCCGGCCGACGTGCCGCCGATGCGCGGGAACCGGTAGCCGTCCCGCGCGAGGGTGGTCACGGCTCCTGCGAGCCCGATGCCCTTGACGCCGCCGCCTTCGAGGACGAGGTCGGCGAACTTCGCGCCGGCGTCCTTCTCCTTCGCCTCGACCGGGTCGAGCATCGTGTCGCTCATGAGCGCACCGCCCACTGGAGGAGGGCGCCCACGGTGTCGAGGCGCTTGCCGTCGACGACGGGCTCGAAGTTCGGCCGCTGGTTGAGGTACGACTCGCTGTCGCCCTGGATCAGGCCGATGAGGGTCTCCGCCACGATCCTGCCGCCCACGGGCCCGAGGTGGAGCGGCTCGGCGTCGCCCTTGCCGTTGACCCCCTTCGCCTTCTTCAGCCATTCCACCTGAGCCTCGGCCAGGACGTAGTACCAGAGCGGCGCGTTGCCGGCGAAGGACGTATCGAGGTCGACGAGCTTCTGCGGGCTCGCTGCGGTGTCGGCGAGGGTCGCCTTCTGCACGGTGAGCTGGTCGTCGGGTATCCGGTCGATGCCGAGCGCGTCGGCGACGGCCTGGCCGCTCGGCAGCTGCAGGGCCATGCCGCGCAGCAGGTTGCGGATCGCGAGGTTCGCCGGGTCGTTGGTCGGGTCGACCGGCTTCGCCTGCAGCTTCTCGACGGTGATCGGCGGCGACACCGGCGGCTTGAGGAGCGTCGAGAACTCGGGCAGGAAGCCGAGCGGGTTCACCAGCGACGTGTCGATCTTGTAGGCCGGCTGCACGCGGCGCTTGCCGCCCACCGGCGCGACGCCCGGGATGTCGAAGAACAGGCTCCAGTCGATCGCCCACGGCGAGGGGAACTCGTCGAACCCGTCGAGGCCGCGGATCTGCACGCCGGCGAAGATGAAGAACCGCCCGGCGAGGCCGATCGCCTTCTCGTGCGCGGTCGCGTGCAGCGGGTCGTCGCCGCCGTCGAGCACCGTGTTGAGGCGGTAGATCGGCCGCACCATGGAGTGGCCGAAGCGGTAGGCCGCGACCGAGAACTCGATCGGCATGAACGGGTCGTTCTTGAAGCGGTAGAGGCTGAGCGTCGGGCGCTTCTCCGCTGCCGGCACGGAGTCGAGGCGGTGCGGGAAGATCTCGTCCACGAGGTCCTTCCCGCAGATCCTGACCAGGAAGTCGTTGATGACGAGCCACTGGTAGTGCCAGCGCACCAGCTGCTGGACCTCGGCGAACGTCGACGTCGGGTGCAGGTCGACGAGGCGGTTGTGGAACTGCAGGATCGACGACTGCAGCTGCGAGACGATGACGTTCTCGTCGTTGCGCTTGTCGCCGATCAGGGCTCGCTTGGGCAGCGTCGGGTCGTCGACGTCTGCGTACCGCGGCACGTCGCGCAGGTTCACCGCGTGACCTCGGCCCGGCGTGGCGCTGCCCACGCCCTCGGTGAGGTGGCGGCCGAGGCGCAGCTTGTTGCCGACGTAGAGGTACGGCTGGTCGTCGGGCCCCCGCCCGTAGACGTTGTCGAGGTCGAGGCGAGGCGTGCGGAAGTCGATCAGGGCGTCCGGGTCGTTCGCCTTCATCATGCTGGAGGCAGGATCGAACGTGATGTCGTGATCGATGAACTGGCCGAAGTAGGTGTACCCGGCCGGGATCCCGGCGTTCTCCTCGTCGTCCTGGAGGATCGCGTCGGTCTCGGGCGAGGCCGCCGGCATCGTCGGGTCGGCGGGGTCCGTCTCGGGATCGGCGGTCATGGCGTGCCCGAGCGCGTTGAGCGCGGACATCGGCCAGGAGGCCGCCGGGAGGGAGCGGAACAGGCGGCCGTAGCGGCCTTCGAACTGGCTCGAGCGGTGTGCGACGAGGTCGCCGCGGACACCGCCGCCGTGACCGCCGGCCGGATTGGCCGACGTGGAGTGCGAAGCGGTCATGGTGCTCTCCTTCGAGCGTGGGTGTGTGATCGCGCCACACGCTAGAAGGCGGCTGTACCCGACGTCGATAAGCGATTGTGCGTAGTCCGCACCCGCTGCATGTCCGTTTGTCCTATCATTTACGCATGACTGCATCGTCGCACCCGGCCCACCGCACCCTCGGCGTAGGACTCATCAGCGTCGGCTGGATGGGCCGCCTGCACTCCAAGGCGTACGAATCGATCCGCTTCGCCTACCCCGAGGCGACCTTCCGCCCCCGTCTCGTCGTCGCCGCCGACGCCGTGCAGGCAAACGCCGACTACGCCGTCGACGTCCTCGGCTACGAGCGCTCCACCCTCGACTACCGCGACGTGCTGGCCGACCCCGAGGTCGACGTCGTGTCGATCTGCGCCCCGAACTTCCTCCACCGCGAGTTCGCGCTCGCCGCCGCCGAGGCCGGCAAGCCGTTCTGGATCGAGAAGCCGACCGGCCGGAACGCCGAGGAGACCGCCGACATCGTGGGGGCGGCGGCGGCCGCGGGCCTGGTGACGGGGGTCGGGTTCACGTATCGGCAGGCTCCTGCGATCCAGCACGCGAAGCGTCTCGTGCGCGACGGGGCTCTGGGCGAGATCACCAACGTGAAGGTGTCGCTGCTCGCCGACTACTCGGCCGACCCGCTGGGCGCGTTCACCTGGCGCTACGAGACGGCGAGGGCAGGATCAGGTGTGCTCGGCGACCTGCTCAGCCACGGCGTCGACCTCGCCTCGCAGATCGTCGGGGAGGCCGACAGCGTCACCGCGCTCACCCAGACCGTCATCGGCGAGCGTCCGGTGCCTCAGCACGCCACCGTCGGACACCAGCTCGCGAGCGACGACGACCCGAAGCGCGCCGTCGAGAACGAGGACTACGCCTCGCTTCTCGTGCGCTTCCGCGACTCGAAGGCCGTCGGCTTCTTCGAGGCCAGCCGCGTCGCGGTCGGCCCGCGCAGCGACTACTCCATCGAGGTCTTCGGCACCGAGGGGTCTCTGAAGTGGACCTTCGCCAGGATGAACGAGCTCGAGGTCTGCCTCGGTCGCGGCGGCGACACCCACGGCTACACGACCGTGCTCGCGGGCCCCGGCGACGGCGACTACTCGCACTTCCAGCCGGGCGCCGGCATCTCGATGAGCTTCGACGACCTCAAGACCATCGAGGCGTACCAGTTCCTGCAGTCGGTCGTCACCGGCGAGCAGGTCGCGCCGTCGGTCGCCGACGCGCTCGCCGCGGCCCGCGTCGTGGAGGCCGCGGAGGCCTCGGCAGCGGACGGCGCCTGGCACCGGGTGACGCGCGATTGAGCGCACACGGAGGTTTCCCAGGCAGTCTGGAGCGATGACATCCCCAGAGCCCACCCCCACGTCTGACGAGACCCGCGAGCCCACCGCCCTCGAGGCGGCGATCCGCCAGGGTCAGGCCGGGGCCTCCGACATGCAGGAGGTCATCTCGCAGTTCGTCAACTCGACCATCGTCGTGCCCACGGCGACCGAGGTGAAAGACGACATGAACGAGCTCCAGCCCGTGCTCTTCGACCGCGAGGGCACGCAGATGCTCGCCGTGTTCACGCACATCGACCGGGTGCCGCAGCAGGTCGCCGAGGTCGCCGGCTACGCGGTCGAGCTGCCCGCCGCCGAGTTCGTGCAGGCCATCCCGGCCGAGGCCGGACTCGTCGTCAACCCCGGCAACGAGGAGGGGTTCGAGATGCTGCCCGAGGGCGTCCAGCAGCTCGCCAACGACGTCCGCGGCATGATCGCGGCCATGGCGGCGGCGCAGGGTGTCAACCAGGACGACGCGTCCTCGAGCGACCAGCCGCCGGCGTCGACCAAGGTCGACCCGAGCGCGATCCCGAACTTCTAGTTCTTCTCTAGCGCGCGGCGGCCCCGGGGCGCAGCCCGAGCTTCGCATCGAGCGCGTCCATCAGGTCGGTCGACGCCTGCGTCGAGAACTTCCGGGCGAAGGTGCACGGCACCAGCTGGGCGTCGTCGACGTGGCGCGTCTCGAGGCGCGGCAGGTCGACGAGCGTGAGCCACGGCGGACTCTTCTTCCGGGGTCCGCCCCAGTCGATCCACCACAGCGGCGTGTTCACGTGCGCGTCGCGCCAGCCCGGCACGAACGCGGGCGTGTTCAGGATCGAGTTCACGAACGTCTCGTCCGCCGACCACGAGCGGCGCCAGAACGCGACGAGGTCGGGGCGCGCGTCGTAGGTCGCGACGAGCGCTCGGGCGTGATCGACGGCGAGGATCTTCGAGGTCGCCCCTCCGGCGAAGTCCACGCCTTTCGGCAGCGATCGCGGGATCGGCAGGCGCAGCATCCGCTTGCCTCGCGCCCAGTGGCGGTAGCGCAGGCGGTCGAACCCACCGGAGTGGCCCCACTCGCTGTACGGCAGGGGAGAGGTCGCCCCGAACGAGTCGCCGGGGTGCTCGCGCAGCATCCTGCGGATGTCGTCGATCGGCGCGATCGGGTAGTCGGCGCCCGAGACGAGCGCCACGTGCGTGATGCCGGGTACTCCGAGAGCCGCGCGGTACCCCTCGATCTCGGCCTCGACGGCGCCCCAGGTCGCCCACGGGGTGGGGATGCGGCGCAGGATCGTGACCCGCTCGGGCAGGTCGCGCACGATCGCGTCGAACACGGGCTCGGCCGTGTTCGCATCGACGTGCAGGAACACGGGGAACGGGTCGAGGGCCTCGATCAGGCGGTGCACCTGCGCGGGATCGCTGTGGGCGAGGACCACGCAGGCGAGCTCGGGGGAGTCGACGGGCATAGCGGAGCGCTTTCTCGTGCGCGGCGTCCGAGGGAGGTCGCCGTTCAAGAAGTCGAATCTACCGTGCCCGCGGTGCGCGCGCCGAGCGGGGCGCCGTCGCTTGCTAGGCTCGAGCCACAATCGAACATCGGGCCGCCTCCCGTCGCGGGAGAGCGCACGACCGCGCACCGCCCCAGGGCGCCGCGGTCGGCCACCGAAGGAGCAAGCATCCCCGCCAATCTCTCAGGTCACAGAACCGCGACGACCACTCGGCCGCTCTGAAAAGCAGTCGCGCACTCGGCGGCTCGCCCACGGTGAAAGCCCGGCCCTCGTGGCCCGGGTGAAGCTCTCAGGCCTATGACAGAGGGGGAGAACGCTCGCGAATCCGCGACCGCCCGCCCTCGACCATCCGGAGCAACCGAATGTCCGATTCCCCCACCCCTCCCGGCGAACCGTCCGAGCTGCTGCTGGCGGAGGGGGCGCAGGAGCCGCGGCACAGCCCCCTCCACGAGGTCCACGTCGCCGCCGGCGCCTCCTTCACCGACTTCGCCGGCTGGCAGATGCCCGTCCGCTACTCCTCCGACCTGCAGGAGCACCACGCCGTCCGCACCGCGGCCGGGCTGTTCGACCTGTCGCACATGGCCGAGATCGCCGTCGTGGGCGACGAGGCGGGCGACTTCCTCGACCACGCCCTGGCCGGCACCCTCTCGACCATCGCCGTGGGGCGGGCGAAGTACTCGCTGCTGCTGTCGACGGACGGCGGGATCGTGGACGACCTCGTGGTCTACCGCCTCGACGAGCACGACTACCTCGTGGTGGCGAACGCCGCCAATCGCGAGGCCGCCTTCGCCCTGCTCGCGCGCCGCGCCGACGGCTTCGACGTCACCGTCGACGACGAGAGCGACGACACCGCGCTCATCGCGATCCAGGGCCCCGAGTCGGCGGGCGTGCTCGACGAGCTCGTCGCCTCCGACCGCCTCGCTCCCGACTCGCCGGTCGACGACCTCCGCTACTACCGCGTGCTGCGGGCGACCTTCGACGACGTGCCGCTTCTCATCGCGCGCACCGGGTACACCGGCGAGGACGGCTTCGAGCTGTACATCGAGCCCGACTCGGCTCCTGCGCTCTGGGAGGCCCTGGCCGAGGCCGGCGCGCCCCGCGGCGTCGTGCCCGCGGGGCTCGCGAGCCGCGACACGCTGCGCCTCGAGGCGGGCATGCCGCTCTACGGCCACGAACTCGGCCTCGACACGAAGCCGGTCCAGGCCGGCCTCGGGCGCGTGGTCGACATGACGAAGCCGTCGTTCGCCGGCCGCGAGGGCGTGACGCCTGCTCCTGACGCCCGCGTGCTCGTCGGCCTCGCCCTCGAGGGCCGTCGCGCCGCCCGCGCCGAGTACGACGTCGTCGACTCCGCCGGGGCCGTCGTCGGCGTCGTCACGAGCGGCGCCCTGTCGCCCACGCTCGGCCACCCGGTGGCGATGGCCTACGTCGACCCGGGCGTCGCCGACGCGGGCACGTCGCTCGGCGTCGACGTGCGCGGCACCGTGATCCCGGCGACCGTCGTCGCCCTCCCGTTCTACAAGCGCTCCTAGGCCCCTGCGAAAGGCATATCCGTGACCGACCTCACCACCCTGAAGTACACCGCGGAGCACGAGTGGCTCCTGATCGACGGCGACACCGCCACCGTCGGCATCACCGACTACGCCGCCGACAAGCTGGGCGACGTCGTCTACGTCGACCTGCCCGCGGTCGGCAGCACCGTCGAGGCGGGCACCGTCGTCGGCGAGATCGAGTCGACGAAGTCGGTCGGCGAGCTCTTCGCCCCCGTGCTCGGCACCGTCTCCGAGATCAACGACGCCGTCGTCGACAGCCCCGACCTCGTCAACTCGTCGCCGTTCGGCGACGGCTGGCTGGTGAAGATCACGCTCTCCGGCGACCTCCCGACCCTCCTCTCGCGCGACGAGTACGTCGCCCTCACCGCCGAATGAGCGGGGCTCTCGTCCAGGGCGTCGCCGCCGACGGCTTCGTCGACCGCCACATCGGCACGACGCCGCCCGAGCAGCGGGCGATGCTCGACCTGCTCGGCCACGACAGCGTCGAGTCCCTCGTCCGCGCCGCCGTGCCCGACGCCATCTCCGCCCTGCCGCTTCCGAGCAGCGTGCTGCCCGAGCCCGTGGGGGAGCAGGAGGCACTGGCCGAGCTCCGCACGCTGGCCTCCCGCAACCGCGTCAACCGCTCGATGATCGGCCTCGGCTACTACGGCACGGTCACCCCGAGCGTGATCCAGCGGAACGTGCTCGAGAACCCGAGCTGGTACACCGCCTACACGCCGTACCAGCCCGAGATCTCGCAGGGTCGGCTCGAAGCGCTCATCAACTTCCAGACGATGGTCTCCGAGCTCACCGGTCTCACGACGGCGAACGCGTCGATGCTCGACGAGTCGACGGCGGTCGTCGAGGGCATGCTCCTCGCCCGCCGCGCCTCGAAGTCCGCGTCGAACCGCTTCGTCGTCGACGCCGACGCCCTGCCGCAGACCAAGGCTCTGCTCGCGGGGCGCGCCCGGGCGGTCGGCATCGAGCTGGTCGAGGTCTCGCTGGCCGCGGCAGAGCCCGCCTCGCTGCCGGAGAGCTTCGGCGTGTTCGTGCAGTACCCGGGGGCGAGCGGGCGGGTCTGGGATCCTGCGCCCGTCGTCGACGCCGTTCACGCGGTCGGCGGCCTCGCGGTCGTCGCGGCCGACCTGCTCGCCCTCACGCTGCTCACGGCGCCGGGCGAATTCGGAGCCGACGTCGCCGTCGGCACCAGCCAGCGCTTCGGCGTGCCCATGGGCTTCGGCGGCCCGCACGCCGGCTACATGGCCGTGCGCACCGGCCTCGAGCGGCAGCTGCCCGGCCGCCTCGTCGGCGTCTCGCAAGACGCAGTGGGCAACCCCGCCTACCGCCTCAGCCTGCAGACGCGCGAGCAGCACATCCGCCGCGAGAAGGCCACGTCGAACATCTGCACCGCCCAGGTGCTCCTGGCCGTCATGGCGTCCATGTACGCCGTGTACCACGGCCCGTGGGGGCTCACCCACATCGCGAGGCGAACGCACCAGCACGCGACCGATCTGGCCGCAGGAGCACAGGCGGCCGGCCTCGCCCTCGCCGCAGACGTGTTCTTCGACACCGTCGCCCTCGCCGTCCCGGGCCGAGCCCACGAGATCGTCGCCGCGGCCCACGAGCGCGGCTACCTGCTGCACGCGCCCGACGCCGACACGGTCTCCGTCGCGGTCGACGAGACCACCACCAGGGAGGACCTCGAGGCGGTCGGCGACCTGCTCGGGTTCGCCGTGCCGACCGGGTCGACGTCGCCGATCCCCGCGGGGCTCGAGCGCACGAGCGACTTCCTCACGCACCCGGTGTTCCGCACGCATCGGTCCGAGACCAGCATGATGCGCTACCTCAAGCATCTGGCCGACAAGGACTACGCGCTCGATCGCGGCATGATCCCCCTCGGCTCCTGCACCATGAAGCTCAACGCCGCCACCGAGATGGCCGCCGTGACCTGGCCCGAGTTCGCCGGGATCCACCCGTTCGCGCCCGCGGCCGACGTCGAGGGCTACCTCGAGCTCATCGGTCAGCTCGAGGGCTGGCTCGCCGAGGTCACCGGCTACGACACCGTATCGCTGCAGCCCAACGCCGGCAGCCAGGGTGAGCTCGCCGGGCTCCTCGCGATCCGCGGCTACCACCTGTCGCGCGGCGACGAGGCGCGCACGGTGTGCCTGATCCCCGAGAGCGCTCACGGCACGAACGCCGCCAGTGCGGTGCTCGCCGGGCTCCGCGTCGTCGTCGTGGCGTGCGACGCCCAGGGCAACGTCGACCTCGGCGACCTGCGGGCGAAGGTCGCCTCGCACGCCGACGAGCTCGCGGCGCTCATGGTCACGTACCCGTCGACGCACGGCGTCTACGAGCACGACATCCGCGACATCACGGACGCCGTGCACGACGCCGGCGGTCAGGTCTATGTCGACGGCGCGAACCTCAACGCCCTGCTCGGCTACGCGCGGTTCGGGGAGTTCGGCGGCGACGTGTCGCACCTGAACCTCCATAAGACCTTCTGCATCCCGCACGGCGGCGGAGGGCCGGGTGTGGGGCCTGTCGCGGCGAAGGCGCACCTGGCGCCGTTCCTGCCGGGGCACCCGCTGGCGCAGCAGGCCGACCGTCGCACCGGGGCGGTGCAGGAGGCCGGCGAGCGACTCGCTCACGCCGGAGTGCCGGTGAGCGCTGCGCCGTACGGGTCCCCGAGCATCCTGCCGATCTCGTGGGCCTACGTCCGCATGATGGGCACCAGGGGCCTCACGGACGCCACCGGGGCCGCCGTCCTCGCCGCGAACTATGTCGCGGCGCGCCTGCGCGAGCACTACCCGGTGCTGTACGCCGGCGAGGGCGGCCTCGTGGCGCACGAGTGCATCCTCGATCTGCGGCCGCTGCGCGAGGCCACCGGGGTGACGGTCGACGACGTGGCCAAGCGGCTCATCGACTACGGCTTCCACGCCCCGACGATGTCGTTCCCGGTCGCCGGCACGCTCATGGTCGAGCCGACCGAGAGCGAGGACCTCGCCGAGCTCGACCGCTTCGTCGAGGCGATGATCGCCATCCGCGCCGAGGCCGACCGCGTCGGCGCGGGCGAGTGGGCGGCCGACGAGTCGCCGCTGCGCGGGGCGCCGCACACGGCGGAGAGCGTCATCGCGGGGGAGTGGACGGCCGCGTACACGCGCGAGGAGGCCGTCTACCCGGTTCGCTCGCTCGTGCGGTCGAAGTACTGGCCGCCCGTGCGGCGCATCGACCAGGCCTACGGCGACCGCAACCTCTTCTGCGCCTGCCCGCCCGTGGAAGCCTTCGCCTAGGCGATCACGCTCGTGAGGGCGTCTTGAATCACGGACGCCTTCACGAACGTGGCGCCGAGAAGCGCCACGTGCTTCCAGCGCACGATGCTCGACCCGTCGATGACGAAGACGCTGCGCCGCAGGCCGAGCCCGGGCAGACCGATGCCGTAGCGCTTGATGACCGTCGAGCCCTCGTCGCTCAGCAACGGGAAGCTCAGCCCGAAGTTCGCCGCGAAGCGCTCGTGGCTGGCCAGCGACTGGCGGCTGATGCCCCACACCTCGGCTCCGAGCCCGGCGAAGCCGTCGAGTTCGTCCTGGTAGCTGCACAGCTGCGTCGTGCAGATGGTCGACTCGTCGGCCGGGTAGAACGCCAGCACGACGGCCGAGCCGGGCCTCTTCGACAGCGCGAAGTCCTGTCGCGTCGTGATTCCCTCGACGACGCGCACGCCCGGAAGCACGAAGTCCGGCGCCTGATCGCCGACATCGGGGATGCCCATCGCACCAGGGTACGTCAGTGATGGGCGCCGAACAGCGAGGGAAACGCGGCTGCGGCCCACGGGTATCCCACGAAGACGGCGGCGTCCATGAGGAAGTGCGCGATGACGAGCGGCAGGATCCTGCCGTACCTCATGTACAGCCACCCGAAGACGAGCCCCATCACGCCGTTCCCGACGAACGCCCCGAACCCCTGGTACAGGTGGTACGTGCCCCGCAGCAGAGCGGCGGAGAGCAGGATCGCCCAGTTGCCCCAGCCCAGGTCCCTCAGCCTCGCATACAGGTACGCCACCACGATGACCTCCTCGGTCACTCCCGAGCGGAGGGCGGAGAAGAGCAGCACGGGCACGGTCCACCAGTGCGCGGCGAGGTTCGTGGGGACGACGTCGACCGTGATGCCGATCGCGCGGCCGGCGAAGTACAGGGCGAGGCCCGGGATGCCGATCGAGAGCGCCAGGGCGGCGCCCCAGAGCGCGTCTCGCGGGATCCTGCGCCCGCCGACACCCAGGCGCACCAGGTGGGGGCTCGCGGTCTTCCAGAGCAGGAAGCCCACCAGCACGACGGGCACGAGGTCGAAGCCGTTCTCGAGCACCTGGTAGACGAAGTCGAAGATCTCGCGGCTCGACTGCGAGGTGTTGAGCTCGGCGGTCTGGCTCGACAGCGGCGTCGAGCGCGTGAGCAGGTCGAGGATCTGCACGACCGAGTAGACCGCGCTGGCGCCCAGCGAGAGGCCGAGGACCAGCAGGATCTCGGCGCGGATCCGCCCGCGCGTGACACCGGGCCCGAGGGGCTCGGCAGTGGGGTGGACGAGCATCGAGCCTCCTGTCTCACCCATCGTGCCAGATTGACACGCGGCAGGGTTCTCCGGCCCAGAGCGATGAGGGCACCCTAAAAACGCAACGATCGTGCGCCGGGTGCGAAAAGCGCGCACGAATCCTCACAGCCTCGCAAGAAATCGGCATTTCGTGTTTCCAAGACGTAACGCTTTCGTTCGTGGTTTGGCGTTTCGCCACGATTTACTTACTGTCTTCATATCGCGTGCGGGTCGCGCCCCCTAGACGGGTGTGCTTCCGGACCGCGTACTGCTCCACAATGTCGTCCAGCCAGATCGCGTCACGCTGCGTTCGGTAGACGACGTCCCTACACACAGCACAGAAGGGGCATCTTTCGATGCGACTCAGATCAAAGAGGCTGGCGATCGTCGCTGTCGCAGCCGCCGCGGCGCTGGCGCTCGCGGGTTGTACGTCGAGCGGTGGCGGTACGAGCTCGAGCTCGTCGGCTACGCCGGCTTTCAACGCGGCCACGAACGCCGTGTACAACCCCTCGACCAAGGTCGGCGGCACGCTGAAGCTGATCGCTGCGAGCGACTGCGACTCGTGGGACCCCGCGCGCACCTACTACGGCTTCTGCTGGAACATGCAGCGCCTCTTCAGCCGCACCCTCGTCGGCTACAAGAAGGTCAACGGCACGAAGTTCGAGCTCGCCCCTGACATGGCCACGTCGCTCGGCAAGTCGTCCGACGACTACAAGACCTGGACCTACACGCTCCAGTCGGGTCTGAAGTACTCGAACGGCAAGACCATCACGACGCAGGACATCAAGTACGCCACCGAGCGTCTGTTCGCGACCGACGTGATCAACGGCGGCCCGACGTTCTACTTCACCGGTCTGATCGCGGCTCCGTCCGGCTACGCCGGCCCGTACAAGTCCGGCGACCTGCCCGACTCGGCCATCTCGACCACGTCGAACACCATCACGTTCCACCTGAACAAGTCGTTCGCCGACTTCGACTACCTGATGGCGCTCCCGACCACGGCTCCGGTGCCCTACAAGACCGAGAACGGCGCCAGCTACACCGGCGCCACGTACGGCAAGGACCCCGTCTCGTCCGGCCCCTTCGTCTTCTCGGACTACACCCAGAACAAGTCGGTGACCTTCACCCGCAACAAGTACTGGAAGCAGTCGACCGACAAGATCCGCAAGCCGCTGGTCAACGAGGTCACTTACACGATCGACAGCGACCCGAACGACATCGACTCGAAGCTGAAGGCCGGCACGTACGACGCCAAGGCCGACACGCGAATTGGCACGACGCTTCAGGCGCAGGTCCTCTCGAACCCGAAGCTCAAGCAGTACGCCGACGACCCCGCGGGCGACTCGACCGACTACTTCGTGATCCCGTCCTCGGTGATCCCGAACCAGTACTGCCGCCAGGCGATCTTCTACGCGACCAACAAGGCCGCGATCCAGCAGGCCTACGGCGGAGCAGCGGCCGGCACCATCGCCGGTTCGTTCACCCCTCCGGGCGTCCCCGGGTACGACCCCTCGTACGACCCCTACCCGGTCGGCAAGGACAACACCGGTGACCTGACGAAGGCCAAGGAGGCTCTGCAGAAGTGCGGCCAGCCCAACGGCTTCTCGACCAAGTTCACCTACTCCACGCCGTCCGAGACCGGCCCGAAGATCTTCCAGGCCGAGCAGACCGCTCTCGCTCGCGTGGGCATCAAGATCACGGCCGCGACCGACGCCGCCTCCAGCTACTACGCGACGTTCGTCGGCTCGCCGGCCCACGTCAAGTCCGCTGGCCTCGGCATCATCAACGCCGGCTGGGGTGCTGACTTCCCGACCTACTACGGCTTCTACAACAACATCGCCAACGGTGCGTCCATCCTGCCGACCGGTAACAGCAACTACGGCAGCCTGAACGACCCGACCGTGAACCAGATCCTTGACGACACGGCTGCGCCGTCGACCCAGGCCACGGGCGAGAAGCTGAACAAGGCGCTCATGGCGACGGCTCAGAACCTGCCGCTGCTGTGGGGCAAGAACCTCTACTACCGCAACCCGCGACTCACGAACGTCACGTCGGACAACGCTCTCGCGTTCGGCATCTACGACTTCGTCAACGTCGGTGTCGGCGGCTGATCTGAGAGATCGAGCAAGTATCCTTCGGATCAACAGATAGAGAAGGGTTCTGCGGCGGGGGCCGCTCGGGTCATCGACCCGGGCGGCCACCGCTGTGACCACACACCATGATTCGCTTCATCCTCTTCCGTCTCGCGGGCGCCATCGTCGTCCTCTTCGTCGTCAGCCTCGTGACGTTCCTGATCTTCCAGATCGCGCCCACGTTGTCGCACACGAACCCCGTGTACTACTACATCGGCAAGGTGCCGTTCAAACCCGGCTCGCCCCAGCTCCTGGCGCTCGAGCACCGCTTCGGGTTCGACCTCCCGGTCCCCGAGCAGTACTGGCACTACATCTCCGGCATCATGTTCGGGCAGACCATCACCGATGGCGTCTCGACCCCGATCCACTGCCCGGCCCCCTGCTTCGGCTACTCGTTCAAGCAGAACGACCTGGTTGGGCAGATGCTGCTGCAGGCCGCCCCGGTCAGCGTCAGCCTCCTCATCGGCGCCGCGATCCTGTGGCTCGTCGGTGGTGTCGCCGTCGGCACGTTCTCGGCCCTCAAGCCGGGCTCGATCATCGACCGCGTCGGCATGACCGGCTCGCTCGCCGCTGTGTCGCTGCCCATCTTCTTCACCGGCCCGGTGCTGCTGCTCATCTTCGAGTACACGCTCGGCTGGCTGCCCGATGTGCAGTACGCGCCGTTCACGCAGAACCCGCTGCAGTGGTTCAAGAGCATGATCCTGCCCTGGATCGCGCTGGCGTTCCTCTTCGCGGCCCTGTACGCCCGACTCACGCGCTCGAACATGCTCGAGACGATGGGCGAGGACTACATCCGCACCGCGCGCGCCAAGGGCCTGTCGCGTCGAACCGTCGTCGTGAAGCACGGCCTGCGCGCCGCCCTCACGCCGATCGTGACGATCTTCGGCATCGACGTCGGCACGCTCGTCGGCACGACCGTCATCACCGAGACGGTGTTCAACCTCCGCGGCCTCGGCTACCTGTCGATCAACGCGATCTCGACGCTCGACCTGCCCGTGATCGAGGGCGTCACGATCGTCGCCGCGCTCGCGCTCGTCGTCGCGAACTTCCTGGTCGACATCCTGTACGCCGTCATCGACCCGCGCGTCACCATCTAGGGGCGGAAAGGCTCATGTCCACAACACTCCCCAGTCCAGAAGCCACCACGGCCGGCGCCGGCGACGCGTTCCTGCGCGTCGAGGACCTCCGTGTCCACTTCCCGACCGACGACGGCCTCGTCAAGAGCGTCGACGGACTCTCGTTCGACCTCAAGCGCGGCGAGATCCTCGGCATCGTCGGCGAGTCGGGCTCCGGCAAGTCCGTGACCAGCCAGGCGATCCTCGGCCTGCACAAGAACTCGAACGCACGCATCTCGGGCAAGATCTGGCTCGACGGCAAAGAGCTCATCGCCGCCTCCGAAGACGAGGTGCGCGAGCTCCGCGGCAACGAGATGGCGATGATCTTCCAGGACCCGCTGTCGGCGATGCACCCGTTCTACTCGGTGGGCTCGCAGATCTCCGAGGCCTATCTCGTGCACAACCGGGTCTCCAAGAGGGAGGCCCGCGCCGAGACGATCCGCATGCTCGAGAAGGTCGGCATCCCGAAGGCCGCCAGCCGCTACGACGACTACCCGCACCAGTTCTCGGGCGGCATGCGCCAGCGCGCCATGATCGCCATGGCGCTCATCTGCAAACCCAAGCTGCTGATCGCCGACGAGCCGACGACCGCGCTCGACGTGACCGTCCAGGCCCAGATCCTCGAGCTGATCAAAGAGCTGCACGACGAACTCGACTCGGCCGTCATCATCATCACGCACGACCTGGGCGTCGTCGCCGAGACCTGCGACAAGGTGCTCGTGATGTACGGCGGCCAGTGCGTCGAGAAGGCGAAGGTCGAAGACCTCTTCTACCGCCCCGAGATGCCCTACACGTGGGGTCTGCTGCGCTCGATGCCGCGCGTCGACCGCGACCGCGAGTCGCGCCTCACGCCGATCCCCGGCCAGCCGCCGTCGCTGATCAACGTGCCGACCGGCTGCGTGTTCAACGCGCGCTGCCCCTTCGCGGACCGCGTCGAGGGCCGTGCGTGCTTCACGCAGCACCCCGATCTCGAGGTAGCCGAGGGCACGCACGAGGTGCGCTGCCACATTCCGCACGAGCAGCGCCTCGAGATCTTCCGCACCGAGATCCAGCCGACGCTCTGATCTGCGACCGAAAGAGAACCAGCTGATTATGAGTTCAGTGACAGAGCCCCAGACGAAGCCGGCGGGCGATCCCCTCCTGTCCGTCCAGGGCATCCAGAAGCACTTCCCCGGCGGCGCGGCCGGCCTCCTCGGCCGACGCGGCAACCCGATCAAGGCCGTCGACGGGGTGAGCTTCACCGTGTCGAAGGGCGAGACGCTCGGCATCGTGGGCGAGTCCGGCTGCGGCAAGTCGACCACCGGCCGCGTCGTCGCCAAGCTCCTCGAGCCGACCGGCGGCACGATCGAGTTCGACGGGCGCCGGATCGAGAAGTTCAGCCCGCGGCAGATGCGTCCCATGCGCCGCGAGATCCAGATGATCTTCCAGGACCCCTTCTCGTCGCTCAACCCGCGGCACACGATCGGCACGATCGTCGGGGCGCCGTACCACATCCAGCGTGAGAAGACCGAGCGCGGCATCAAGGCCGAGGTGCAGGGTCTCATGGAGCGCGTCGGGCTCAACCCCGAGCACTACAACCGCTACCCGCACGAGTTCTCGGGCGGTCAGCGCCAGCGCATCGGCATCGCCCGCGCCCTCGCGCTCGACCCGAAGCTGATCGTCTGCGACGAGCCCGTCTCGGCGCTCGACGTCTCCGTCCAGGCCCAGGTCGTGAACCTCCTGGAAGACCTGCAGAACGAGTTCGGCGTCGCGTACATCTTCATCGCGCACGACCTCTCGGTCGTCCGTCACATCTCCGATCGCGTCGCCGTCATGTACCTCGGCAAGATCATGGAGATCACCGACCGCGACACGCTCTACGCCGACCCGCTGCACCCGTACACGCACGCGCTCATGTCGGCCGTGCCGGTGCCGGACCCCCGCGCCGAGGCCCGCCGCGAGCGGATCCTGCTCAAGGGCGACCTGCCCAGCCCGGCGAACCCGCCGACCGGCTGCGTCTTCCACACGCGCTGCCAGAAGTTCCGCGAAGAGCTGAACGACGACCAGCGCAAGCACTGCATGACGGTCGAGCCCGTCCTGGAGGAGAAGGCACCGGGCCACGAGGTCTACTGCCACTACCCGTCCTCGCGCGGCTCCAAGGAGTTCATCAAGACGGGCTCCGTCACCACCCGCCCCGGCGCCGCCCCCGCGTCGCCCGCCCTGCCCGGAGAGGAGAACCGCTGATGTCACTCACACCGGGTGAACTCCAGGTCGTCACCGAAGGCGAAGCGATCAGCATCGACGCCCAGGACCACGGCGAGAAGGCCATCGCCGGCCGCTCGCTCTGGGCCATCGCCTGGCGACGGCTTCGCAAAGACAAGGTGGCCATGACGGCGGGCATCGTCATCGTGGTGATCGTGCTCATCGCGATCTTCGCCGACCAGATCGGCGCGCTCTACGGCCAGAGCTACCTCACGCAGCACAACACGGGCACCACGAGCCTTCTCGACTCGCTCACGTCGATGCCGAAGGGGCCGCTCGGCGGCGTCTCCGCCCAGCACTGGCTCGGCGTGACGCCGGTCCTCGGTCAGGACATCCTGACGCTGCTGATGCAGGGCGCGCGCACCTCGCTCATCATCGGCGCGCTCGCGACCCTGCTGTCGCTCATCTTCGGCGTCACGCTCGGCCTCGTCGCCGGCTACTACCGCGGCTGGGCCGACATCGTGATCTCGCGCATCATGGACGTCCTGCTGTCCTTCCCGACGCTGCTGCTGTCGATCTCGCTCATCACGGTGATCGCGCTGATCTCGTCATCGTCGATCCTGCGTGCGTCGGTGATCATCTTCGTGCTGGGCTTCTTCGGCTGGCCGTACATCGGCCGCATCGTGCGAGGCCAGGTGCTGTCGCTTCGCGAGAAGGAGTTCGTCGACGCGGCCAAGAGCCTCGGTGCCACGAACTCGTGGATCATGTTCCGCGAGATCGCGCCGAACCTCATCGGCCCGATCCTCGTCTACACGACCCTGACGATCCCGAACAACATGCTCGGCGAGGCGGGGCTGTCGTTCCTCGGCGTCGGCGTGCAGCCGCCGACCCCCTCCTGGGGCCAGATGCTGTCGGACGCCGGCAACTACTACCAGATCGACCCGATGTACCTGTTCCTGCCGGGTCTGGCGATCTTCATCTCGGTCATGGCCTTCAACCTCTTCGGTGACGGCCTCCGCGACGCGCTCGACCCGCGCCGCACGAACTGAGAACGGCTTCCCACGTGGAAGGGCCCCGCGACGACAGTCGCGGGGCCCTTTCGCGTGCTCCTGCGACGGGTCGTGACATCGGGTCGCAGGAGCACGCACCCGCCGACGGCGCTACGCCCTGGGCGCACGGAACCGAACGTTCACCGGGAGCCGGGTAGACTCTTTCAGTCGGGGCCACGGCCGCCCCCTTCTCGACTTCTCCCCGCTCCCCATCTCCAAAGGACACCACTATGGCGACTGCCATCCGCAGCGACCTGCGCAACGTGGCGATCGTCGCCCACGTCGACCACGGCAAGACGACCCTCGTCGACGCCATGCTCAAGCAGACCAACTCCTTCGACGCTCACTTCGAGACCGACGACCGCATGATGGACTCGAACGAGCTCGAGCGCGAGAAGGGCATCACGATCCTCGCGAAGAACACCGCGGTGCTCTACAACGGCGAGCACGCGACCGAGGGCCCCATCACGATCAACGTGATCGACACCCCCGGCCACGCCGACTTCGGCGGCGAGGTCGAGCGCGGCCTCTCGATGGTCGACGGCGTCGTGCTGCTCGTCGACGCGTCGGAGGGCCCGCTGCCGCAGACCCGCTTCGTGCTGCGCAAGGCCCTCGCCGCCAAGCTCCCCGTGATCCTCCTGGTCAACAAGACCGACCGCCCCGACGCGCGCATCGACGAGGTCGTCGCCGAGTCGCAGGACCTCCTGCTCGGCCTCGCCTCCGACCTCTCCGACGAGGTGGAAGACCTCGACCTCGACGCCATCCTCGACGTCCCCGTCGTGTACGCCTCCGGCCGTGCCGGCGCCGCCTCGGTGAACAAGCCCGAGAACGGCTCGCTGCCCGACAACGACGACCTCGAGCCGCTGTTCGACGCGATCCTGCGTCACGTGCCCGCGCCGACCTACGACGACGAGCACCCGCTCCAGGCGCACGTCACCAACCTCGACGCGTCGCCGTTCCTCGGCCGCCTCGCCCTCCTGCGCGTCTTCCACGGCACGCTGAAGAAGGGCCAGACCGTGGCCTGGGTGAAGTCCGACGGCAGCGTCCAGAACGCCCGTATCACCGAGCTCCTGATCACCAAGGCCCTCGACCGCTACCCGGCCGAGAGCGCCGGCCCGGGCGACATCGTCGCCGTCGCGGGCTTCGAGAGCATCACCATCGGCGAGACGCTCTCCGACCCCGACGACGTCCGGCCGCTGCCGACCATCACGGTCGACGACCCGGCGATCTCGATGACGATCGGCACCAACACGTCGCCGCTCATCGGCAAGGTCAAGGGGCACAAGCTCACCGCGCGCATGGTGAAGGACCGCCTCGACCGCGAGCTCGTCGGCAACGTGTCGCTCAAGGTCGTCGACATCGGCCGCCCCGACGCGTGGGAGGTCCAGGGTCGAGGCGAGCTCGCCCTGGCGATCCTGGTCGAGCAGATGCGCCGCGAGGGCTTCGAGCTGACCGTCGGCAAGCCGCAGGTGGTCACGCGTCGCGTCGACGGCAAGCTGCAGGAGCCGTTCGAGCACATGACCATCGACTCGCCCGACGAGTTCCTCGGCGCGATCACGCAGCTCATGGCCGCTCGCAAGGGCCGCATGGAGAACATGGCGAACCACGGCTCCGGCTGGGTCCGCATGGAGTTCATCGTGCCGTCGCGCGGCCTCATCGGCTTCCGCACGCAGTTCCTCACCGAGACCCGCGGCACCGGCATCGCGAACGCGATCAGCCACGGCTACGGCCCCTGGGCGGGCGAGATCACGACGCGCACCAACGGCTCGATCGTGGCCGACCGCGCCGGTGTGGTTACGCCGTTCGCGATCATCAACCTCCAGGAGCGCATGACCTTCTTCGTGCAGCCCACCGAGGAGGTCTACGAGGGCATGGTCGTCGGCGAGAACTCGCGTGCCGACGACATGGACGTCAACATCACCAAGGAGAAGAAGCTGACCAACATGCGTCAGTCGACGGCCGACAACTTCGAGTCGATGACGCCCTCCAAGGTGCTCTCGCTCGAGGAGTCGCTCGAGTTCGCCGGCGACGACGAGTGCGTCGAGGTCACGCCCGAGGCCGTGCGCATCCGCAAGGTCGAGCTCTCCGCGCAGGACCGCGCTCGCGCGACCGCCCGCCTCAAGAAGGCGAACGCCTAGCAGCGCTTCCGCCCGCGGCGACGCCCGGCACGACGAACGCCCCGACTCTCACTGAGAGGCGGGGCGTTCGCGCGTGCGGTGTCAGGCGGCGTCGTGCCTGACTCTGCGCGCCACGGCGTGGTCGAGGGCGAGCGAGCCAGGGCCGGTGAGGGCCAGACCCGCGCAGGCGAGGGCCAGCACGAGCACATACTCGTAGCCGCCGGCGTCGACCGTGAAGCCGTTGGCCGCGTGCGTGGTGATGATCGCGACCACGGCCGTGCAGCCCAGGAGCCCGGCGAACACGCGCGTGGCGAGGCCCGCGACGACGGCGATGCCGCCCACCAGCTCGAGGACGCCGATGGCCGGGCCGAGGAGGGTGGCCAGCGGCAGCCCGATGGACGCGAAGAACGACTGCGTGCCGGCGATGTCGGCGAGCTTCTGCGCGCCGTGCACGGCGAAGATCACGCCCAGCCCGATGCGGAGGGCGACCAGGCCGAGGGAGATGGAGGTGGACTTCATGAGCGCCTTTCGCGATTCTGGGTGATCCATGGAGAATATCGGATATCACAATTACGAGAGGCTGAGGCCGCACAGGAGAGCCCTGGCGCGCTCGCCTATCCTGAGAAGTGATGTCCACGACGCCCGACTCCACCGCCTTCCCGCTCGACGTCGAACGGGTCCTGTTCGTGCACGCGCACCCCGACGACGAGACGATCGTGACCGGGGCGACCCTGGCCACGCTCGTCGACGCCGGCGCGGCGGTGACGCTGGTGACGTGCACGCGAGGCGAGCTGGGCGAGGTCATCCCCGACGACCTCGCCGCGCTGCGTGACGATCCGGCTGCCCTGGCCGTGCACCGCGAGGGCGAGATCGCCGGGGCCATGGCCGAGCTGGGGGTGCAGGATCACCGGTTCCTCGGCGAGGCGAACGCCCGAGCCGGCCACCTCGCCCCGCGGGCCTACCGCGACTCCGGCATGGTCTGGGGCAACGGGGGAGTGCCGGTGCCGGTGCCCGACCTCGATCCGACCTCGTTTTGCGCCGCCGAGTTCGGCGAGATCGTGGCCGACCTCGTGGCCGTCGTCGAAGACGTCCGCCCGGACGCGATCGTCAGCTACGACACCTTCGGCGGCTACGGTCACCCCGACCACGTCCGGGTCAATCGAGCGAGCCTGCGGGCCGCGCGTCTCACCGGCGTGCCCTACTTCGCGATCAGCGCCGGTGCATCCGGCGAGGACGCCCCCGAGAACCACCCGGCCGACGTCGTCGCCCGCGCCGACGTGTCGATCGACGGCGCGGCCGTCCTGCCGCGCAAGGTCGCGGCGCTCCGGCGCTACCGCTCACAGGTGACCGTCGTCGACACCGGCTCCGGCCCCGCCCTCGAGTTCCCGCACGGCGCCGTCGAGCCCGTGACGGTCGTGGAGACCTTCCGTCACGTGCCCGAGCCCCAGCAGCCCGCGTCGCCGCTGTCGTCCACCGACCTGTCGGACTACGGGCTTCCCGGCAAGATCGCGATGTACGTGCTCGCGGTCGTCGTCGGCGGGCTGTTCGGCGCGATCGGAACGGTGGCGCATCAGAACGTCGCGGGCTCGTTCCCCTACGGCGTGATCCTGGCTCTCCTCGTCGTGACGGTGCTCGTGATCGGCTTCCGCCTGGTGTTCGAGACCCGGCTCGTCGGGATCGCCGTCGCGATCGGGCTCACCGTCGTCAACTTCCTGCTCTCGTCGACGAGCGGGGGCGGGTCGGTGCTCGTGCCGGGCAACGCCATCGGCTACGCCTGGATCGGCGGCGCCATCCTCCTGCCCGCGATCGTGCTGATCTGGCCGAAGCTGCCGCCGCGCCCCCAGCGGGGAGGCACCGGCGGTGGCGATAGGATGAACACATCGCCGCGACCCGTCAGCGGGTCGCCCGACGCGAATGGAAAGAACCGCCTGTGACGTACGTGATCGCCCTGCCCTGTGTCGATGTCAAAGACCGCGCCTGCATCGACGAGTGCCCGGTCGACTGCATCTACGAGGGTGAACGCTCGCTGTACATCCACCCTGACGAGTGCGTCGACTGCGGTGCCTGCGAGCCGGTCTGCCCCGTCGAGGCGATCTACTACGAAGACGACCTGCCCGACCAGTGGGCCGACTACTACAAGGCCAACGTCGAGTTCTTCGACGAGATCGGGTCGCCCGGCGGCGCGGCCAAAGTCGGTGTGATCGCGAAGGACCACCCGATCATCGCGGCCCTGCCTCCGCAGTCCGCCGAGCACTGAGGCGCACGGGATCCTCGTGGCCCTCGATCTGCCTGACTTCCCCTGGGACAGCCTCGTGCCCGCCACCGAGCTGGCGCGGTCGGCTGTGTTTCCCGACGACATGGCCGGCGGTATCGTCGACCTCTCCGTCGGGTCGCCCGTCGACCCGACCCCCGAGATCATCCGCGAGTCGCTCCGCGAGGCGACCGACGCGCACTCGTACCCGCAGGTGGCCGGCACACCGGCACTGCGTGCGGCGATCATCGACTGGTACGCCCGTCGCCGCGGCGTGACCGGGCTCGGCGACCGTAACGTCCTCCCCACCATCGGGTCGAAAGAGCTGATCGCCGGCATGGCGCTCTGGCTCGGCATCGGCCCGGGCGACACCGTCGTCTACCCGCGCAACGCCTACCCGACGTACGCGCTCGGCGCAGCCCTCGTCGGAGCCGACGCCCTGGCCAGCGACGACCCCGACGAATGGCCCGAGACGACGAGGCTCGTGTGGCTGAACTCTCCGGGCAACCCCGACGGCGGCGTGCTCTCGACCCAGGCGTTGCGCCGAGCGGTGGAGCGGGGGCGCGAACTCGGCGCGGTGATCGCTGGCGACGAGTGCTACGCCGAGCTGGGGTGGACTCCTGAGTACGACACCGACGCGACCCCGTGCATCCTGAGCCCTGAGGTGATCGGCGACAGCCGCCACAACGTGGTCTCGGTCTACTCGCTCTCGAAGCAGTCGAACCTCGCCGGCTACCGGGCGGGGTTCGTGGCAGGCTGCGCCGACGTGATCCAGCAGCTGCTCGCGGTGCGCAAGCACGCCGGCCTCATGCCGCCGGCGCCGGTGCAGCGCGCGATGGTGACGGCGCTGGGCGACGACGCCCACGTGCGCGCCCAGAAAGAGCTGTACCGAGGCCGCCGCGACCGGCTCTCGGCCGCCCTGGTCGACGCCGGTTTCCGGATCGATCGCAGTGAGGCCGGGCTCTACCTCTGGGCCACGCGCGACGAAGACGCCTGGGTCACCCTGGAGTGGCTGGCGCGCCTCGGGATCCTCGTGGCTCCCGGCACGTTCTACGGCGACGCGGGCGCGCGACACGTGCGCATCGCCCTCACCTCGACCGACGAGCGAATCGACGCCGCCGTGCACCGGCTCCGCGCCTCGCTCGACGACTGAGCCGCCGCGGCCCGGTCGCCCGCTCTCACCAGGGCGATCTCTCTACGACCGAACGACCTGGTCGGCCACGAGTGTCGGGCACCGGGCCGGGCGATTAGGCTGGGGGAGTGACTGACGCCAACGACGCCCAGAAGGCCACGCTGACTTTCCCCGGCGGCACTGCCGAGTTCCCGATCCTCCCTGCCACCCAGGGGGCGTCGAGTGTGGACATCTCCACGTTCATGCGGCAGACGGGCCTCTCGACGCTCGACAACGGCTTCGTCAACACCGCCGCCACCAAGAGCGCGATCACCTACATCGACGGCGACCAGGGGATCCTCCGCTACCGCGGCTACCCGATCGAGCAGGTGGCCGAGCAGTCGACCTTCCTCGAGACCGCCTGGCTCCTCATCTACGGCGAGCTGCCGACGCCCGACGAGTTGGCGTCCTTCGACACCAGGATCCGGCGCCACACCCTGCTCCACGAAGACCTTCGCCGCTTCTTCGACGCCCTCCCGGCCACAGCCCACCCCATGTCGGTGCTGTCGAGCGCCGTGGGCGCCCTCTCCACGTTCTACGAGGACACCATGGACGTCCACGACCCCGAGCAGGTCGAGCTGCAGACGATCCGTCTGCTGGCCAAGCTCCCGGTCATCGCCGCGTACGCCCACAAGAAGAGCCTCGGTCAGGCCTTCCTGTACCCCGACAACTCGCTCAGCTTCGTCGACAACTTCCTGAAGCTCAACTTCGGCACGATGGCCGAGCCGTACGTCGTCAACCCGGTCGTGTCGAAGGCGCTCGAGCGCCTGCTGATCCTGCACGAGGACCACGAGCAGAACGCGTCGACGTCGACGGTCCGCCTGGTCGGCTCGACCGAGGCGAACATGTACTCGTCGATCTCCGCCGGCATCTCGGCCCTCTACGGCCCGCTGCACGGCGGCGCCAACGAGGCCGTGCTGAAGATGCTCGCCGAGATCCGCGACTCCGGCCAGGGGGTCGCCCGCTTCGTCGAGCGGGTCAAGAACAAGGAAGACGGCGTGAAGCTTATGGGCTTCGGGCACCGCGTCTACAAGAACTACGACCCGCGCGCCCGCCTGGTGAAGGAGAGCGCCGACGAGGTCCTGGCCGCGCTCGGCGTGAAGGACGAGCTCCTCGACATCGCGATGGAGCTCGAGCAGGTCGCTCTGTCGGACGACTACTTCATCTCGCGCCGGCTGTACCCGAACGTCGACTTCTACACCGGCATCCTCTACAAGGCGATGGGCTTCCCGCCGCGCATGTTCACGGTGCTGTTCGCGATCGGCCGGCTTCCCGGCTGGATCGCCCACTGGCGTGAGATGAACGCCGACGCGACGACGAAGATCGGGCGCCCGCAGCAGCTGTACATCGGCTCGGCTGCGCGCGACTGGCCCGCCGGCCGCTAGGCCCGCGCCGCCTGCCGACCGCCAGCGTCGCGCCCCGCCGGCCGCGACGCGCACGCCGCGGTCAGGCGTGAAGCGCCTCGTTGAGCGCGACGCCGATGCCCTTGCGGGTCACGGCCTCGACCGCGCCGGTCACCGAGTTGCGGCGGAACAGCAGCCCCGACCGACCGGAGAGCTCGACGGCCTTCACGGTCTGCGGGCGACCATTCGAGTCGGAGGGCGCGCCGACCACGACGACCTTCGTTCCTGCGGTCACGTAGAGGCCGGCCTCGACCACGGTGTCGTCGCCGATCGAGATGCCGACGCCGGCGTTCGCGCCGAGGAGCGCGCGCTGGCCGATGGAGACGCGCTGGGTTCCGCCGCCCGACAGCGTGCCCATGATCGACGCGCCGCCGCCGACGTCGGACCCGTCTCCCACGACGACGCCCTGCGAGATGCGCCCCTCGACCATCGACGAGCCGAGCGTGCCCGCGTTGTAGTTGACGAAGCCCTCGTGCATGACGGTGGTTCCCGGAGCCAGGTGGGCGCCGAGCCGCACGCGGGCCGCGTCGGCGATGCGCACGCGCTCGGGCGAGACGTAGTCGAGCAGCCGGGGGAACTTGTCGATCCCGGTCGTGTGGATCCCCGCGCGCTGCAGGCTCATCCGCAGCCGCGTGAAGGCGTCAGGATCGACGGGCCCCGCGTTCGTCCACGTCACGATCGGCAGCACGCCGAAGAGGCCGTCGAGGTTGATCGTGTTCGGCTTCACGAGGAGGTGGCTGAGCAGGTGCAGGCGGAGATACGCATCGGAGACGGACGTCGGCGGCTCCTGCAGCGAGCTCTCGACGGTCACCGGCACGAGGGTGACGTCGCGGCGCTCGTCGGCGCCGGCGAGGCTCTCGATCTCGGCCGGGACCAGCTCGCGGTCGCGGTCGGCGGGGAAGGCGCCGAGCCGCGGCTCGGGGAACCAGGTGTCGAGGGTGCGGCCGTCGGCGGTGACCGTGGCGAGGCCGTAGCCCCAGGCGGACGAGGGGGCGGTGTCGCTGCTCATGGCAGAAGCGTATCGGGCCCGGCCGGAGTGCTTCTCCGGATGACCCGGGGCGCGGCCGGTTAGGCTCGTCGTCATGGCTCTCGACCTCTCCGTCTCGTCCATCGACCTCACGCGGCAGCTGTGCGACCTCCCGTCGGAGTCGGGCGACGAGAAGCGGGTCGCCGACGACATCTGGGCGGTCCTCGAGAAAGCCCCGCACCTCGAGCTGTTCCGCGACGGCGATGCGATCGTCGCGAAGACGAATCTCGGCCGCGACCGCCGAGTGGTCATCGCCGGCCACATCGACACCGTGCCGATCAACGACAACGTGCCGACCCGTTACGAGACGCTCGACGGAGTCGACTACCTCTGGGGTCGCGGCACGGTCGACATGAAGGCCGGCTGCGCGGTCGCGCTCCTGCTCGCCGTCGAGCTCGCCGAGCCGACCGTCGACCTCACCTGGGTCTGGTACGACCACGAGGAGGTGAGCGACGCGCTGAACGGGCTCGGCCGTCTCACGAGGCTGTATCCCGAGCTCCTGCGGGCCGACTTCGCGATCCTCATGGAACCGTCGAACGCCAGCGTCGAAGGCGGCTGCAACGGCAACCTCCGCGCCGAGATCCGCACGCACGGGCTCCGCTCGCACAGCGCCCGCTCGTGGATCGGCGACAACGCCATCCACAAGGCCGCGCCAGTCCTCGACATCCTCGCCGCGTACGAGCCCCGGCAGGTCGAGGTCGACGGCCTCGTCTACCGTGAGGGCCTCAACGCGGTCGGCATCTCGGGCGGCATCGCCGGCAACGTGATCCCCGACGAGTGCATGGTCCACGTCAACTACCGCTTCGCCCCGTCGCGGTCGGCCGAAGAGGCCGTCGCGCACATCCGCGAGCTCTTCGGCGCATTCGAGGTCGAGATCGTCGACCTCGCCCAGGGCGCCCGGCCCGGCCTGGACGCACCGCTCGCGCAGGAGTTCCTCGCCGCCGTCGGCGGGACGCCCGCCCCGAAGTACGGCTGGACCGACGTCGCGCGCTTCGCCGGCCTCGGGATTCCCGCCGTCAACTACGGCCCCGGCGATCCGATGAAGGCGCACGCCGACGACGAGCGCGTCGCCGTCGACCAGATCACCGCCTGCGAGCAGGGCCTCCGCGCCTGGCTGACCGCCTAGCAGGGCGACGCATGGCCGACTCCCTCGCCACGCGCGCCTCGCACGCGGCGGCGACGACCGACGAGGGCGCCGCGGGTCTCGCCCGACGGGCCTACCGTGCTGCTCCGTGGTGGGCACGTGTGCTGGCCGTGTTCGTCCTCTCGAGGGTCGTGAGCACGATCCTGCTGCTGTCGTTCGCCGACACCCAGGCCGCCAACCCCTGGACCGCCGCGAAGCCCGGCTACGCGACCTACGCCCAGATCTGGGACGGCCAGTGGTACTACATCGTCGCCGTCAGCGGCTACCCGGCGACGCTGCCCCTCGACACGCTCGGCCACGTGGGCCAGAACGCCTGGGCCTTCCTGCCGGTGTACCCGTTCCTGGTGCGCGCCTTCATGGTCGTCACGGGGCTGGCGTTCTCGCCGGTCGCCATCGCCGTGTCGGTGCTCTCGGCCGCAGGAGCAGCGCTCCTCGTCTACCGCCTCATGCTCCGGGCGCTCCCCGCGTCGTCCGCCCTCTTCGCGGTGACGCTCTTCTGCGTCGCGCCGCTGTCGCCGCTGATGCAGGTCGACTACGCGGAGTCGCTCTTCCTGTTCCTGCTCGCGGCTGCCCTCCTGCTGCTCCTGCAGCGGCGGTACTGGTGGATGCTCGCCGTGCTCGCCGTGGCGTCGTTCACGCGGCCGGGGGTGGTGGCGTTCGGGCTCGCACTCGCGGTGCACTTCGTGGTGTGGTACGTCAGGCGCGGGCGGGAGGGGTTCCCGGTGCGCGAACGGGTGACGGTCGCCGTCGTGACCGTCGGATCCTGCGCCCTGGGCTTCGCCTGGCCGATCGTCGCGGGGCTCGTGACGGGGCGCCTCGACGCCTACACGGCCACGGAGCTGTCGTGGCGGGCGGACTACATCGGCTACCAGAAGCTGGTGCCGTTCACCGCGTGGATCCAGGGCGCGAACTGGTGGCTCAAGGGCGGGGCGGGGCTGCTCGTGCTCGGCGTGGTGGTGCTGCTGTTCGTGCTCTTCCTCACATCGGCGTGGGCGCGGCGGCTGCCGCTCGACCTGCGCGTGTGGCCGGCGTCGTACGCGGTGTACCTGCTGGCGGTGTTCTTCCCGCAGTCGAGCACGTTCCGCGTGCTCATGCCGATGTTCCCTCTGCTCGGAGCGCTGGCGGTGCCGCGGTCGTGGGTGTGGCGCGTCGGGCTGGTCGTCGTGTCGATCGCCGGGCAGTGGGGCTGGCTCTACATCTGCTGGTGGGTGAACGGCTACGACTGGACGCCGCCGTGATCGACGGCTCGGCGAGGCGGGATCCGCGACGTTTTGGGGGTATCCGCCGAAAACACGGATAATGGAGGGGAGCATTCCGCGAAAGGGGAGAACAGATGGCAGCCATGAAGCCGAGAACCGGCGACGGACCAATGGAGGCCGTGAAGGAGGGTCGCCTCATCATCGTGCGGGTTCCGCTCGAAGGTGGTGGCCGCCTGGTGGTCTCGGTCAACGACGACGAGGCCCGCGAGCTGCACGACGCCCTGGCGGGCGTCGTCCAGGCCGCTTCCTAGCGCCCAGGTTTCTCACACCCGACGAAAGCCCCGGCGTCGCGCATCAGCGTGACGGCGGGGCTTTCTCGTGCGCGCAGCGCTGTACGTGCCGGCTCAGCGCTTGACGAGCTGCAGCAGGCCGTCCCCGGCCGTCGCGAGCGACGAGATCACGGCGGGCGACGACGAGACCTCGGTGAGGAGGGTGCGGAGGTCGCTGACGACCCGGTCGCGGGCCGCGGGGTTCGCGACGCGACCGTCGGCGAGCGCGTGCGCGACGAGCACGATGCCGCCGGTGCGGGCGAGCCGGAGAGCGTGCTCGACGTACTCGATGACCCCTTCGGGGTCGGCGTCGACGAGGACCACGTCGTACGCGGCCTCGTTCATGCGCGGCAGCACCTCGGACGCCCGGCCGGTGATCATGCGCACGCGGGCCGCCGGGACGCCCGCGAGGGCGAAGGCCTCACGAGCCGACTGCTGGTGGTCGACCTCGGTGTCGATCGAGGTGAGGGTGGCATCGGGGGCGCCGTGCAGGAGCCAGAGCCCCGAGACACCGAGCCCGGTGCCGATCTCGATGATGCTGCGGGCCTTCAGGAGCGAGGTCGCGACGGCCAGCTGAGCGCCGACCCCGGGCGACACCGTGTCGACGCCGGCCTCGACGGAGTGCTGGCGTGCGAGGGTGATCGCGTCGCTCTCGGTGACCAGCTCTTCGGCGAACTTCCAGCTTGACTCTCTGTGTGGCACTCTCACTCCTCGTCGGTCAACTCTATGGGGGAGTTTGGCTCCGGAGCAGTTAGTCTCTTCTCGTGTTGCAATCCCTCGACAAACTCTTCGTGATCGGTCTGATCGCGATCTTGCTGTTGGGTCCGACACGCCTTCCGACCTACGCCGCCAAGCTGGCGGGCCTCGTCCGCACCGTGCGGGGCATGGCCGACCAGGCTCGCGAGCGCATGCGCGACGAGATGGGCGACGAGTTCGCCGACATGGACTGGCAGAAGCTCGATCCGCGCCAGTACGACCCCCGGCGCATCATCCGCGACGCTCTGCTCGAAGAGCCGACGACCGCGATCTCGACGCCTGCGTCGGCCGCCTCGGGCGAGCTGGAGTCCGGTGCGGGCTCGGTCGGCTTCGAGCCCGAGTACGTTCCGGTGCCCTCGCGCACCGTCATCCCACTCGCCGTGGGCGAGGCGCCGCCCTACGACAACGAGGCCACCTAGCCCGTCGACTCCCGAGCCGCGCGACCGCCGTCAGGAGACGCTGAGGCCGAGGCGACGGCCGGCGAGCGAGTCGGTGCGCACGGCGAGCCGGGAGGCGAGGGCCGTGAGGGCGATGGCAGCCGCGTCGGACGGGTCGGCGACGACGATCGGGGATCCTGCGTCCCCACCGGCACGGAGGGCGACGCTCAGCGGGATCGACGCCAGCACCTCGACCGGCGACTCCTGACCGATCGAGAGACGGCGGGCGGTCTCGGCCCCACCGCCCGAGCCGAACAGCTCGAGCACGGTGCCGTCGGGCTGCGGCAGCCCGGCCATGTTCTCGATCACGCCGACGACTCGCTGGCCGGTCCGGCGCGCGACCACGCCCGACCGCTCGGCGACGTCGGCGGCGGCCGGCTGCGGGGTCGTGACGACCAGAACCTCGGCGTGGGGGAGCAGCTGCCCGATCGACAGGGCCACGTCGCCCGTGCCGGGCGGGAGGTCGAGCAGCAGCACGTCGAGGTCGCCGAAGTACACGTCGGTGAGGAACTGCTCGATCGTGCGATGGAGCATCGGCCCGCGCCACATGACCGCGGTCGAGGTGTCGTCGACGAACATGCCGACCGAGATCACCTTCACGCCGTACGCGACGGGCGGCAGGATCATCTCGTCGACCCGCGTCGGCTTCACCGTCGCGCCGGACTCGTCCACGAGCCCGAGCAGCCCGGGGATCGAGAAGCCGAACACGTCGGCGTCGATGATGCCGACGGCCAGCCCGCGCTCGGCGAGGGCGACGGCCAGGTTCGCGGTCACCGACGACTTGCCGACCCCGCCCTTGCCGCTCGTGACCGCGAAGATGCGCGTGAGCGAGTCGCGTCCGAACTGGGGGCCGCGGGCGGCACGGCCGGCCTGGAGCTTGGTCGTGAGGGCTTTCCGCTGCTCCTGCGTCATCACCGACACGTCGACCTCGACGCTCGTCACGCCGTCGACCCGGGCCGTGGCCTCGCGGACGTCGCGCTCGATCGTGTCGGCGGCCGGGCAGCCGACGATCGTCAGCCTCACGCCCACGCGCGCCGAGCCGTCGGCCGACACCTCGACCGAGCCGACCATGTCGAGCTCGGTGATCGGCCTGCGGATCTCGGGGTCGACGACCCCGCCCAGAGCGGCACGCACGCGGCCCTCGAGGCTCTGAGGCGTCGCAGGATCAGGGGACAGCCCCTCAGTCACGCGCCGCGCCCCCGGCGACCTGTTCGTCCCCCTCGCGCTGCGACAGCTCTTCCAGGAGCGTCCGCAGCTCGTCGCGGATGAAGTCCTTCGACGCCATGTCCTTGATCGCCAGGCGCAGGGCGACGACCTCGCGCGCGAGGTACTCCGTGTCGGCGAGATTGCGCTCGCCGCGCTGTCGGTCCTGCTCGACCTGCACGCGGTCGCGGTCGTCCTGACGGTTCTGCGCGAGCAGGATCAGGGGCGCGGCGTAGGAGGCCTGCAGCGACAGCACGAGCGTGAGCACCGTGTAGCCGTTCGCCTGCGAGTCGAACCGGATGCCGACGGGCGCGATCGTGTTGTAGACGATCCAGACGGCGCAGAAGACCGTCAGCGCGACGAGGAAGTACGGCGTGCCCATGCCTCGGGCGATCGCCTCGGTCGCACGGCCGAAGCGATCGCGACTCGGTCGGCCCCGCCCCGGGAGGACGCGGACGCGGAGGCCCTTGGGGGAGTCGAGTCGGACGTCGCTGCGGCTATCGCGTGCCATTCGACGACCTCCTTCCGGTGCTGGTCACGGGTGCTCTTCTGAGGCGGGGCCGGGTGCGGCCCAAGGGTTGCTCAGGGTCCTGGCTGCGCCAGTCGTCGGGCAGCACGTGGTCGAGGACGTCGTCGATTGTCACCACCCCGACGAGACGGTGGCTGTCGTCGACAACCGGGACGGACACGAGGTTGTAGCGGGCCATGACGCGCGTCACCTCGAGGGCGGACGCGGCCACGTTCACGGGCTCGAGCTGCTGGTCGAGGAGCGTGCCGAGACGCTCGTTCGGCGGGTAGCGGAGCATCCGCTGGAAGTGCACCATGCCGAGGAACCGGCCCGTGGGCGGCTCGTACGGCGGGAGGACCACGCACACCGCGGCGCCCAGCGCCGGGGCGATCTCGTGGCGGCGGATCATGGCGAGGCCCTCGGCGACCGTGGCGTCGCCGGAGACGATCACCGGCTCGGTGGTCATGAGGCCGCCCGCGGTGTCGGAGTCGTAGCTCAGGAGCATGCGGACGTCGTCGGCCTCTTCGGGCTCCATGAGGTCGAGGAGGGCCTCGGAGCGTTCCGTGCTCAGCTGCGAGATGAGGTCGGCGGCGTCGTCGGGCTGCATCTGGTCGAGGACGTCGGCGGCGCGGTCGTCGTCGAGGCGGTTGAGGATCGCGACCTGCTCGTCCTCCGGCATCTCCTCCAGCACGTCGGCGAGGCGGTCGTCGGAGAGCTCTTCGGCGACCTCGTAGCGGCGCTCCTCGCCGAGGTCGAGAAGCGTGTTCGCAAGGTCGGCGGGCAGGAGGTCGGAGTACGCGGCGATGACGTGCTCGGCGCTCTGCGCCTCGCCGGGGGCGTTCTCTTCGCGGACGTCGTTCCAGGCCGCGAAGACGGTCGCGCCCTTGCCGAACGGCGACGGCGTCGCCTTGGGCTTGCGGAGGAAGACCTGACCGATCTCCCATTCGCCCTCGGCGACCTCGTCGATCGCCACGTCTTCGATGGTCGCGGACGAGTCGTCGGCGCGCAGCCGGACCTTGCGCCCCAGCAGCTCGGCGATCACGCGGACCTCGCCGCCGCGCTGCTCGAAGCGGCGCATGGTGACGCTGCCCGTGGTGATGATCTGGCCGGAGCCGATGCTGGTCACGCGGCCGATCGACACGAAGACCCGACGCCGGCCGGGCACCTCGACGATGAAGCCGACCACCCGCGGCGCCTCGGAGCGGCGATAGACGACGAGGACGTCGCGGACCTTGCCCACGCGGTCGCCTGCGGGGTCGAAAACGGAGCACCCGGCCAGTCGGGCGACGAAGACTCTCGTGGCGCTCACGAGACCAATCTAGCCCGCCTGGCGGGCGATCCACGCCTCGACGTCGCCCGCGGTGCGGGGGATCGCGATGGAGAGGTTCTCGGCGCCGTCGGCGGTCACGAGGATGTCGTCCTCGATGCGCACGCCGATGCCGCGGAACTCCTCCGGCACGGTGAGGTCGTCGGGCTGGAAGTACAGGCCGGGCTCGATCGTGAAGACCATTCCCTCCTCCACGACGCCGTCGAGGTACAGGTCGCGGCGGGCGGCCGCGCAGTCGTGCACGTCGATGCCGAGGTGGTGGCTCGTGCCGTGCACCATGTAGCGGCGGTGGTACTGCGCCTCGGGCTTCAGCGACTCCTCCGCCGAGACCGGTAGGAAGCCCCACTCGGCCGTCTTCTCGGCGATCACGGCCATCGCCGTGGCGTGCACCTCGCGGAACCGGATGCCCGGCTTCACGATCGAGAAGGCGGCGTCGGCGGCCTCGAGCACGGCCTCGTAGACGAGGCGCTGCACGTCGCTGAAGCGGCCCGACACCGGGAGGGTGCGGGTGATGTCGGCGGTGTAGAGGCTCTCGAGCTCGATGCCGGCGTCGATGAGGATCAGGTCGCCAGGCTTCACGGCACCGTCGTTGCGGGTCCAGTGCAGGATGCAGGCGTGGTCACCGGAAGCCGCGATCGTGTCGTACCCGACGGTGTTGCCGTCGGCGCGCGCACGACGGTTGAACGTGCCCTCGACGAGCCGCTCGCCGCGGGTGTGGGCGACGATGTCGCCGAAGTCGGCGATGACGTCGTCGAAGCCGCGCTTGGTGGCGGCGACCGCGGCGCGCATCTCGGCGATCTCGTAGGGGTCCTTGACCAGGCGCAGCTCGCTCACGTCGCGGGTGAGGACGTCGAGGGCGGCTGCGCGGTCGGCGGCGGTGTCGACGGTCTCGAGGTCGGGGGCGGTCTCGACCAGCGCGTCGACGCGGCGGGTGAGGTCGGCGTCGGCGCCGCGGACGAGCAGGGTGTCGGCGTCGGACGCCGCGACGACGGCCTCGAAGTCGGCCAGGTCGCGCGTGGCGAGACCGAGGACGGCCCCGACCTCGGCGAGCGACGGGCGCGGCCCGATCCAGAACTCGCCGATCTCCGGGTTCGCGTAGAACTCGTCGGAGTCGCGGCCCGCGCTGGCGCGGAAGTACAGGGTGGCGTCGTGGCCGTCGGCCGTGGGCTCCAGGACGAGGACGGAGCCGGGCACCGTGTCGGCGCCCCAGCCGGTCAGGTGCGAGAAGGCGGCGTGCGCGCGGTACGGGTAGTCGGTGTCGTTCGAGCGGACCTTCGCCTGACCGGCGGGCAGCACGAGGCGCTTGCCCGGGTGGAGGGCGGAGAGCTTCGCGCGGCGGGCGGCGGCGAACGGGGCCTGCTCGGCCGGACTCACCTCGGCCTCAGGGCGATCGGCCCACGACGACGAGATGTACTCCTTGAACGTGTCGGAGACCGGGGTCGTCGAACGGTTGGAGGTAGCGCGAGGAGCCTTCTGTTCAGCCATGGGACCAGTATGGCGCGTCGCGCTAGGGGTTCGCCTGGATGTCCTTCGGGCTGAGCTGCGCGACCACGGGGCGGTGGTCGCTGCCGGCGTGGTCTTCGGTCGTGATGACGTGGAAGCCGTCGATCTTCCAGTCGGAGGTCGCCATCACGTGGTCGATCGGCGCGCTGGCGAGCGGGGGGACGCTCGTCGGCCAGGTGCCCACCGCGGCGTTCGACGTGGCGAGGGCCGCGTCGCGGCAGCTGCCGAGCGTCGCGCTCCCCGTGCCGAGCCCCTTGAGGTGGTCGAGGGTGGAATTGAAGTCGCCCGCCATGATCATGTTCGTGCCGCTGCAGAGCTTCGACAGGTACGCCAGGTCGTGGCGCCACTGCGGCATGTACCACTTGACCGGTGCGACCGAGTGCACGGCGACGATGGTGGGCCCGGTGCCGGATGCGGGCTTCGCGATGAGGGTCGGCAGGATCTCGGTGGTGGTCTTGTCGACCGAGACGTCGTAGGCGCCGAGGCTCTTCGCGATGAGGAGGGAGGTCGACTTCGACTTGTCGGTCTGGCTGTAGGCCAGCGTGTACTCGCTCGTGTCGATGCCGCCCGCCTTCATCAGGGCGGCGACCTGGTCGGCGACGGGGTCAGTGGTCTCGGGCAGGCTCACGACGTCGGCGTGCTCGGCGAGGGCGAGCTTCGCGATCGCCTCGGCCCCCGGGGCGCCGCCGCGGGTGTTCCACGAGAGCACGGTCACGTCGCCCGTCTCTCTCGCGCTCGTCTTCGCGTCGCCCGTGCCGCGCTCCACCAGCACACCGGCGGAGACGAGGGCGAACACGATCAGCAGGGTGGTCAGGCCGCCGAAGAATCCGCGCACGGGCCGCACCGCGAGGGCGACGACGAGGAACACGACGGCCGCGACCACGGCGATCGCGACGGCTGCGCCGCGGAACGCGATGAACTGGGCGACGTAGTAGTGCCTCTGCCAGCCGATCAGCTGCGGGAAGGCGGCCACCAGCAGCACTGCCGCGACGGCGACCAGGAGGATGAAGGTGACGATTCGACGGACCACGGTGGACTGAGCATAGCGGCACCTACGATGGAGGGATGAAGGCCGGCCCGATCGATCTGCACACTCATTCGAGCGTCTCCGACGGGACCGAGACCCCGGCCGAACTCATCGCCGCGGCCGCCGAGGCGGGCCTCGCCGCCGCCGCCCTCACCGACCACGACTCGACGGCCGGCTGGGAGTCCGCGACGGCCGCGGTGCAGGGCACCGGCATGACCCTGATCCCCGGCATGGAGCTGTCGACCCGCGTCGGCTACAACAGCGTCCACATGCTGGCGTACCTCTTCGACCCCACGTCGCCCGGTCTCGTGCGCGAGACCGAGCGGCTCCGCGACGACCGTCTCCACCGCGCCGAGCGGATGGTGAAGCGGATCTCGGCCGACTACGACCTCGACTGGGCCGACGTCCTCGCTCAGGCGTCGCCGGGCGCGACGCTCGGCCGGCCGCACATCGCCGACGCGCTCGTCGCCAAGGGCTACGCGCGCGATCGCAGTGCCGCGTTCGCGGGGATCCTGCACTGGCGCAGCGGCTACTACGAGCCGCACGAGGCGCCCGACCCCCTGCTCGGCGTCCGGCTGATCCGCGAGGCCGGGGGAGTCCCCGTGCTCGCCCACCCGGCGACCCGAGGGCGCGAGACGAACCTCTCCATGTCGCACCTGCTCGAGCTCGTCGAGGCAGGGCTCGGCGGCGTCGAGGTCGGGCACCGCGAGAACACCGAGGCCGGGCGCGCCACCCTGCTGGCCTTCGCGAAGCAGCACGACCTCATCGTCACGGGGTCGAGCGACTACCACGGCGAGGGCAAGCCCAACCGTCTGGCCGAGAACTCCACGGCGCCCGATCAGCTCGAGCGGATCATCGATCAGGGCGCAGGATCAGCGCCCGTCGAAGGCTGAGAGCCCGACCGCTCGGCAGAGCCTGCGGGCGGGCCCTCGCCCGTGCGGCTACTGCTGCGGGGCCTGGGGAGCGCCGTCGCCCGAGGGGCGCCGACGCCGGTTGCGGCTGCGGCGGCGGGGCGCACCCGACTCGCCCGCGGTGCCGGCCGCGTCTGCTCCTGCGCCCTGGACCGGCGCAGCCGTCTTCTCGCCCTGCGTCGGACGCGAGGCGGACGCGCCGCCCCGGGTGCGGCTGCGGCTCCGTGAGGAGTTCGACGGGCGCGAGCCGGCGCCTGACTCGGAGCGGGGAGCTGCCTCTCGCGACGTCGGCTTGAGGCGGCCGCGCGTGCCCTCGGGGATGCCGAGGTCGGTGTAGAGGTGCGGGCTGGACGAGTAGGTCTCGACCGGCTCGGGGATGCCCATCTCGAGGGCGCGGTTGATGAGGGCCCACTTGTGCAGGTCGTCCCAGTCGACGAACGTGACCGCGATGCCCGTCTTTCCGGCGCGGCCGGTGCGGCCGGCGCGGTGCAGGTAGGTGTCGTGGTCGTCGGGCACGGTGTGGTTGATCACGTGCGTGACGTCGTTGACGTCGATGCCGCGGGCGGCGACGTCGGTGGCGATCAGGATGTCCTTCTTGCCGGCCTTGAACGCTGCCATGGCGCGCTCGCGCTGTTCCTGGTTCAGGTCGCCGTGGACGGCGGCCGCCGAGAACCCGCGGTCGTTCAGCTCTTCGACGAGCTTCGCGGCGGCGCGCTTCGTGCGGGTGAAGATCACGGTCTTGCCGCGGCCCTCGGCCTGGAGGATGCGGGCGATGACCTCGTCTTTGTCGAGCGAGTGGGCCCGGTAGACGACGTGGTTGATGTTCGCCTGCGTGAGGCCCTCGTCGGGGTCGTTCGCGCGGATGTGGATCGGCTTCGTCATGAAGCGACGGGCGAGCGCCACGATCGGCCCGGGCATCGTCGCCGAGAAGAGCATGGTGTGCCTGGTCGCCGGGATCTGGGCGAAGATCTTCTCGATGTCGGGGAGGAAGCCGAGGTCGAGCATCTTGTCGGCCTCGTCGAGGACGACCTCGGAGACGTTCTTGAGGTCGAGGAGGCGCTGGCCCGAGAGGTCGAGGAGGCGACCGGGGGTGCCGACGACGATCTGGGCGCCGGCCTTCAGCTGCTCGACCTGCCCCTCGTACGCCTTGCCGCCGTAGATCGACACGACCTTGGTGTCGGGGCGGTTCGCGAGGGCCGTCTCGAGGTCTTCGGAGACCTGCACGCACAGCTCGCGCGTGGGGACGACGACGAGCACCTTCACGCCGTCGGCCGGGTGGAGGCCGATGCGCTGGATGATCGGGAGGCCGAAGCCGAAGGTCTTGCCGGTGCCGGTCTTGGCCTGGCCGATGATGTCCTGGCCGGAGAGTGCCAGAGGAATGGTCTGGGTCTGGATGGGGAAGGGCTCGATGATGCCCTTCGCTGCGAGGGCGTCGACGATGTCCTGGTCGATCGCGAGATCACTGAATGTCACGTAAAGAGCCCTGTCTCATATGTAGGGGTAAGCCCATAGTTTAGCCGGTAGCCCGACGCGGCCGATGCGAGAGCCCAGGCAGGACCCTCTAGGGTGGTGCCGTGGTGTCATGGTTCAGCTTCCGGGCGCGCAGGGCCCGCCCCGCGAATCCGCGGCCCCGAGCGAGCTCCCGCCCGCTCGTCGTGAGCCGGGTCGAACTCGGCGACTTCACGCCCGACCTCGACGTGTACCTCGGCCAGGCGGCCTATCTGCAGCTCGCGCTGTTCGAGTCGCTGGGCCGCGCCTCCGGCATCGCACCGTCCACTCGCACGAAGACCCTCACCGGCCGGGTGGCCACGTCGACCCTCGAGCGGCACCGCGGCCTCGTCGCCGAGATCGAGCGCGCCGGCGGCGACGCCCCCGAGGCCATGCAGCCGCACCGGGCGGTCATCGACGACTTCCAGCGGCGAACCGGCGGGGGCGACTGGTACGAGACCATCCTCGCCTCCTACGTCGCAGCCGGGCTCCTCAACGACGTCTTCTCGCGCCTCGCCGCGGGGCTCTCCGACGCCGACCGCGAACGCGTCGTCCGCGTGCTCGAGGCCGGGGCCGCCGACGACGACGCGGCGATCGTCTCCGAGCTGTCGCTGGCGATCAAGGCCGACCCGAAGCTCGCCTCGCGCCTCGCCCTCTGGGGTCGACGACTGGTCGGCGACACGCTCCTCGTGGCGCGCGCGGCGATCTCGGCATCGCACGAGTCGGCCGACGACGAGCGCCTCGAGCCGGTCTTCACCGAGCTCATCGCGGCGCACACGCGGCGGATGGACGCCCTGGGGCTGACGGCCTAGGCCTCCTGGCCCTGACTGTGCTTGTTACGCGGCTTCGCCCTTGAAGAGCCGCTCGAGCAGCTCCCGGTCGGCGGCACGCCGACGGACGGTCGACAGCCGCGTGATGCCGGCGGCGGCGAGAGCAGCGACCACGAGGTCGATGACCCAGATCCAGCCGTCGCCGGGGCCCATGCCCGCCCAGACCAGCGCCTCCCACACGACGATCGCCGCGCAGGTGCCGAAGGCCGCCGACCAGAGGACGCCCCGGGTCTCCTGACCGGGCAGGGCGTAGTGGAAGATGAAGCCGAGCAGGGCGCCGCCGAGAGCGGCGAACAGGAGCTCCACGTCAGCTCACGAAGCCGACGCGGCCGCGCTCTTCGCTGCCGACCTCGACGTAGGCGACACCGGCGGTCGGCACGAGGAAGACCTTGCCCTTGGCGTCCTTCAGAGTGAAGTACGTCTTCTTCGAGTCGAGAGCGTCGGCGACGACCTTCTCGACGTCGGCCGGGGTCTGGTTCGACTCGAACGAGATCTCACGGGGGCTGTTGGCGATACCGATGCGAATGTCCACGAGACGTACGATAACCGACTCCGGAGCACGTCGTCGGGCGCGTTCACTGTCGGCAGAAGCGCGAGTCGGAGCAGGGCGCAGGATCCGACGCCCGATGTCGGTCGCGACCGATAACGTCGACCGCATGGTCGCCCCCACCTCCCCGCCACCCCCGCTCGACGCCGGGCAGCTCGCCGTGCTCGCGCTCGGCGACGGCGAGTCGGCCGCCGTCATCGGCGCGCCGGGGTCCGGCAAGACCACCGCCCTCGTCGCGTTCGTGGTCGACCGCGTCCGGCGCTCTGGCTGGGGCCCGTCGTCCGTCCTCGCGCTGACGCCGACGCGGCAGTCGGCGACGAGGCTCCGCGACGCGCTCGCGGCTGCCGTCGGCGTGCCGACGCCCGGGCCGCTGGCGCGCACGGTGGCGTCCCTCGCCTTCGACATCGCCGGCCACGCCGCGCGCCTCGCCGGCTCGCCGCCACCCACACTCCTCACCGGCGGCGAGCAGGACTCCGTGATCCGCGACCTCCTGGCCGGGCATCTCGACGACGGGGCGGGGCCCGCCTGGCCCGACCACCTGCATCCTGCGGTCCGCGCTCTGCGGGGCTTCCGCACCGAGCTGCGCGAGCTGCTCATGCGCGCGACCGAGCACGGGATCTCGCCCGATCGTCTGCGCGAGCTGGGCCGGGCGACCGACCGGCCCGAGTGGGTCGCCGCGGCCGACTTCGCCGTGGAGTACCACCGGGTCGTCGACGGTCTGCAGGCGAACTCCCTCGACTCCGCCGAGCTGGTCGACTACGCGGTGGCGGCCCTCGACCGCGGCGAGACGGCGCCGCTCGTCGACGGGCTGCGCGTCGTGGTGGTCGACGACGCGCAGGAGGCCACCGAGTCGACTCTGGCCCTGCTGCGGGCACTGGCCCGCCGCGGCATCGCGATCGTCGCGTTCGGTGACCCCGACCTGGCCACGAACGCCTTCCGCGGCGGCATGCCCGACGTCCTCGGGCGTCTCGGCGCCCGGCTCGGCCTCGACTCGGTGACCACCATCACGCTGGAGCGGGTGCACCGGCACGGCGAGGAGATCCGCGGGCTCGTGTCGCGCGTCACCGAGCGGATCGGCGCCGCGGGTGCCGGACGGCAGCACGCGGCGCGGTCCGCCCTCGAGCGGCCGCAGGCTGCGGACGTGCGGCTGGAGCCGATCCTGCGCATCCAGTCCGACACCCCGGCGCACGAGATGGCGGCCGTCGCGCGTCAGCTGCGCGAGCGGCACCTCGTCGACGGCGTGCCGTGGTCGCAGATGCTCGTCGTGGTGCGCAGCGGCGCCCTCGTGCCGAGCGTCGCCCGCGCGCTGCAGCTCGCCGAGGTGCCGACGCGCACCCCTGTCACCGGTCGCGCGGTCCGCGACGAGTATGGCGCCCGGCACCTGCTTCTGGCCGCGTCCGTGGCGGTGGGCCGCGACGAGCTCACCGCCGAGATCGCGGCCGAGCTCCTCGGCGGGCCGCTCGGCGGGCTCGACTCGGTGTCGCTGCGACGCCTCCGACTCGCCTTGCGCGCCGAGGAGCTCGCGGGAGACGGGCGCCGGTCGTCCGACGACCTGCTGGTCGAGGCGCTGTCGGGCGCGGGCCGCTTCGCGACCGTCGACTCGCGCTTCGCCGCGCGCGCCGGGCGCTTCTCCGCGAGCCTGCAGGCCGCGAGGGAGGCGGCGTCCGCCGGGGCGAGCATCGAGGAGGTGCTCTGGGGTCTCTGGGAACGCAGCCGCCTCGCCGGCGAGTGGAGCGAGAGGGCCCGCGGCCACGGCATCCTCGCCGATGAGGCGAACCGCCACCTCGACGGAGTCGTCGCCCTGTTCACCAGCGCCAAGCGCTTCGTCGAGCGCCAGCCCTCGGCCGACCCGACGACGTTCCTCGAGGCCATGCTCGGCGCCGATGTCGCCGACGACTCTCTGGCACCGCAGACCCGCGCCGACTCGGTGCTCGTCGGAACACCGACCGCTGCGATCGGAGTCGAGGCCGAGGTGGTGGTCGTCGCGCGCCTCCAGGACGGCGTCTGGCCGAACCTCCGCGTGCGAGGCGCGCTCCTGGCACCGGACTCCCTCGTCGAGGTCGAGGCGGCGGGCTCGGGGGCGTCCACGGCAACAGCACCCGTGGACCGCCGCGCCGCCGTGATGAGCGACGAGCTGCGCATGCTGGCTCTCGCCGTGTCGCGGGCCACGCGCCAGCTCGTCGTCTCGTGCACGGCGAACGACGACGAGTCGCCCTCGCTCTTCCTCCGCCTCCTCCCTCGCGACCTGCCTGCGCTCGACGTCCGCTCGCCCCTGTCGCTGCGGGGGCTCGTCGGACACCTCCGGCACGCGCAGGTGTCCTCGACCTTCGAGCGGGACCGCGCCGACGCCGCCGCCGGGCTCGCCCGCCTCGCCGCCGAGGGCGTCGTGGGCGCCTGGCCCGACGAGTGGTACGGCCTCGCCGAGGCGACGACCGACACCGACCTCGTCGACCTCACCGACCCGGAGGCGCGCGTGCCCGTGTCGCCCTCCGCCATGTCGTCGTTCGAGGAATGCCCCCTGCACTGGTTCATCGACCGATACGCCGGCGGGACTTCGAGCCCGGCGGCCGGCCTCGGCACGATCATCCACGACGTCATGGAGCACGCCGTCGACATCGACCCCGACTCGCTGTGGCGCGCGGTCGAGGCCCGCTGGGGCGAACTCGAGTTCGAGTCCGACTGGATCGCCGAGTCCGAGAAGGAACGCGCGCGGCGGATGACGACGAGCCTCGCGGCCTACCTCGGCGACTTCGTCGCCGACCACGCGACCCTCCTCGGCGCCGAGTCGTCGTTCCGGCTCGAGATCGGGCCCGCGGTCGTGAACGGCAAGATCGACCGCGTCGAGCAGTCCGCCGACGGCAAGGTCACGATCGTCGACCTGAAGACCGGGAAATACGCGCTCTCGATGCCTCAGGCCCAGAAGGACCCCCAGTTGGGCAGCTACCAGCTCGCGCTGCTCGACGGGGCCATCGACTCGGCTCCTGCCGACGCCGTCCTCGGTGGCGCGAAGCTGCTCTACGTCGGCGTCCGCGCGACCAAGAAGCCGTACGACGAGCGCCGGCAGGCGCCGTTCGACGAGAGCGCCGCCGACGCCTTCCGGCTGCGCGTCGAGGAGGACGCGCGCGGCATGGCGAGGCGCGTGTTCGCGGCGCACATCGACGAGCACTGCCTGAACCGGCCCGGGCAGTCGTGCCGGATCCACGTGATCGGAGAGGTGACCCAGTGACCACGACCGGAATCCGGTTCTCGGCGGTGCAGCTCGCCGAGGTTCTCGGACGGCCCCGACCCACCGACGAGCAGGCGGCCGTCATCGAGGCCCCGCTCGAGCCGGCCCTCGTAGTGGCGGGCGCAGGCAGCGGCAAGACCGAGACGATGGCGAGCCGGGTGGTCTGGCTTCTGGCCAACGGCCTCGTCGAGGTGTCCGAGATCCTGGGCCTCACCTTCACCCGAAAGGCCGCGGGTGAGCTGGCCGAGCGCATCGAGGGTCGCATCGCGCTCCTCGAACGCCAGGGGCTGCTGCCCGAGACGCACGACGTCTTCGACAGCCCCACGGTGTCGACGTACAACGCCTTCGCGAACGCCCTGTTCCGCGACAACGCCCTGAGCGTGGGTCGCGAGAACGAGTCCCAGCTGCTGGGCGAGGCCTCGGCGTGGCAGCTCGCACGGTCGCTCGTCGTCTCGAGCGACGACCGGCGACTCGCGTCGATCGGCAAATCGGTCGACCAGATCACCGAGGCCGTGCTCTCGATCAGCCACGCGCTGGGCGAGAACGTGGCGGACGCGGACGACGTGTCGGCGATGGCCGAGCGGTTCGGCGGCGTGGTCGATCTGCCCGCGGGGCGCTACGCGCGGGCCGACATCGACACGGCGGCCGACACCGTGAGGTCGCTCGGGCCGCTGCTCGACCTCGCTCGGCGCTTCGACGCCGAGAAGGCGCGGCAGGGATTCGTGGAGTTCTCCGATCAGGTTGCCCTGGCACTGCGCGTCTGCGAGACGGCACCACGGGTCGTCGACGACTACCGCGAGCGGTACCGCGTCGTTCTGCTCGACGAGTACCAGGACACCAGCGTCGTCCAGACGAGGCTTCTCTCGCGGCTCTTCGCCGGGACGGGCGTCATGGCCGTGGGCGATCCCCACCAGTCGATCTACGGGTTCCGCGGCGCGAGCGCGGCCAACCTCGGCCGGTTTCCGCGCGACTTCGGCTCGCCCGACGGGCCGACGTACACGCTCTCGACCAGCTGGCGCAATCCGATCGCCGTGCTCGACGCCGCCAATGTCGTCGTCGATCCGCTGTCTCAGGCATCGCCCGTGCGGGTCGGGCGCCTCGCGCCGAGGCCCGGGGCGCCGGCGGGCTCCGTCACCACGGCATTCCGCGATACCCTGCCGGACGAAGCCACAGCCGTCGCGACCTGGTTCGAGGAACGCCTGTCCGTTCTGAACCCCGACGGCACGAAGCGCACCGCGGCCATCCTGTTCCGCTCGCGGAAGACCATGCAGACCTTCGCCGACGCGCTGCGCGAGCGAGGCGTGCCGGCCCACGTGCTCGGTGTCGGCGGACTCCTGTCGCGCCCCGAGATCGTCGACCTGATGTGCTGCCTGAGGGTGCTCCACGACCCCTCCGCCGGGTCGGAGCTCATCCGGCTCATGACGGGCGCCCGCTGGCGTATCGGCCTGCGCGACGTCGCTCGGCTTCGCGACGTGTCGCGGTGGCTGTTCGACCGCGACCACGCCCAGAAGCAGCTGCCCGAGAGCGTCCGGCAGCGACTTCGGGCATCCGTCGCCGCGGGCGAGGACGGCTCGCTCGTCGACGCGCTCGACTTCGTGGGCGCGGCGTCCGAGACGCACTCGCAGCTGCAGGGGTTCAGCGCCGAAGGGCTCATGCGCCTGCGCAGACTCGCTGCGCAGCTGGTGTTCCTCCGCAACCGCATCGGGCTCGACCTCGTCGACCTCGTGAAGCTCGTCGAACAGGAAATGCTGCTCGACATCGAGGCGGTCGCGAACCACGGGATGGCCGAGGGGAGCGCCTACCTCCAGGCCTTCGCCGACGAGGTGGCGGGCTACGCGGCGACCAGCGACGCCGCCGACCTGGCCGGGCTCCTGGGCTGGCTGAATGCCGCCGCCAGGCGCGACGACATGGGGCCTCGCTCGGACCCGAGCGAAGAGGGCGTGGTGCAGCTGGTCACCGTGCACGGTTCGAAGGGACTCGAGTGGCAGCTCGTCGCCGTGCCCCGACTCGTCGAGGACGAGCTGCCGGGACGACCGAAGTCGACCTCGGGGTGGCTGTCGTTCGGCGAGCTGCCGTACGAGTTCCGCGGCGATTCCGCCGAGCTGCCGGTGCTCGCCTGGCGCGGGGCGGCCGACCGCGAAGAGCTCCATGCGGCGATCGACGCGTTCACAGCGGAGAACCGCGAACGCCACCTCGCCGAGGAGCGCCGTCTCGCCTATGTCGCCCTCACCCGCGCGCAGGACGAACTCATGCTCAGCGGTTCGTTCTGGGCGTCGCAGAAGAAGCCTCGCCGCCCCAGTCGCTACCTCGGCGAACTCGTCGAGGCCGGCCTCGTGCCCGGCGACGCCCTGCCGGGCGCGAGCGAGCACGACGAGAACCCGCTGCCCGCCGGATTCGCGTACCCCGAGTGGCCGTTCGATCCGCTGGGGGGCAGGCGCGCGGCGGTCGAGTTCGCCGCCGCACGCGTCCGCGCCCCGGGCGCGGCCGCCGCGGTCGGGCGGTGGCACGACGACATCGAGCTGCTGGTCCGCGAGAGGGACGAAGCCCGCGCAGGAGCCGGTGGCACCGAGTTGCCGCAGCGCATCCCCGCCTCACGCTTCAAGGACTACGTCGACGACCCCGCCGCCGTGGTCGCCGCGCTCCGGCGACCGCTGCCCGAGCGACCGTATCGAGCCACCCGGCTGGGCACCCTCTTCCACACCTGGGTGGAGGAGAGATTCCGGCCGACCGGGCGCAGCGAGGTCCTCGACGCCGACGCTTTCGACATCGACCCCGACGAGGGCGAGAGTGCGTTCGGCGTCGTGCCGGGAGCCCCTGTCGACCCCGACGACGCGCGGCGCCTCGCCGAGCTGCAGGCGACGTTCGAGAAGTCGGAGTGGGCGGGGCTGGACGCCGTCGACGTCGAGCTCGAGATCCACCTGCCCCTCGGCGCCCGCACCGTGATCTGCAAGATCGACGCGGTGTTCGAGCGCGGCGATCGCTATCAGGTCGTCGACTGGAAGACCGGGAAGGCTCCGCGCGACGAGGCCGACCTCGCGCTCAAGCAGCTGCAGCTGGCCCTGTACCGCGAGGCGTACGCGTCGTACCGCGGCATCGACCCGGCGCTCATCGACGCGGCGTTCTACTTCGTGGCCGACGACGCCGTGCTCGAGCCGGAGCACGTCAGCGATCGGGCCGAGCTCGAGCGGCTGTGGGAGGGTGTCGAGGGTCGGCTCTGAGCCGCGGCCGGGGAGAGCAGCGTGCGCCGCCGAGAGCCTCAGTCAGCCGTGGCGGCGTTCGGTGGCCGTCAGGAGGTCCTCGACGCCCTCGAGGTCGAGGGCCTCGGTAGCGCCCGAGACCAGCGGCCGCTCATCCGGCTGCTGGATCACGTCGACGAGCCTCGACATCATCTCGATCGCGTCGTCGACGACCTCGGTGCTCTTCGTGTGGGTTCCGTGAAGCAGGTACCGCGCCAGGTCGAGCTCGTGATACAGCGTCGCCCGGTGACGCAGCGACCGCTCGCTGGTGTCGCGGGACGCGTTGTATGCCTCGAAGACGGAGTCGATGCTGTCGGGCGTCGGGCCGCCGAGCACCCAGGCGAGATCGCGCGCGGGGTCGCCGACCTGGAGATCCTGCCAGCCGAGAACGGCCCGGACGCCGGAGTCGTCGACCAGGAACGACTCGGCCTCGAGCGATCCGTTGATCACGGTGGGCTGGAACTGCCAGAGCTTGGAGTCCTGGATCGCCCCCTCCCAGCGTTCGAGGAGGGCGGCGGGCAGGAGCCCGGTCGCCGCCGCACGGTCGACGACCGACGCCGACGACCTCATCGCCTCGAACGGAGTGTGGCTGGTGAGCCCGGCGTCCGTCACGAAGCTCGTCGGAAGCATGTGGATCGCGGCGATGGCCGCTCCGACGGCGGACGGCAGGCCGGTCCCGGCCATGACGCCGCCGACGTGGAGGGGCGAGCCCTCGAGGTAGTCGTAGACGATCGCGCGTGTGTCGGCGATGGGGGCCTGACCCCGGTAGGTGGGCACGGAGAACGTGAGTCGGCTCCTGATGCCCGTCGAGAGAGCCCGGATGGCGACCAGGTCGGCCGACTGCTGGGCCTCGGCCCGCTGACTCCGGGGCATGCGGATGATCCACTGCTCGCCTCCGGCGCCCAGGAGACGGGCGGAGTCGTAGTCGCCGGACCCGATGGACCCGTGCGGGCCCGTCTGCCGGACGTCGATGCCGGCGACGGCCGCCGTCGCCAACGCGGCTAGAGTGAGATGGGATCTGGCCATGCCGCAAGGGTAGGCCGGTCCTGGCGAGGGGGTCCCTTCGCCACGCGCAAACCCCGTGATCCGGCGGCTGTCCGAGCCGCCCTCGACGATTGGTGGCCGGATGCCTGCTCGCTCGCCCGAAGATCAGGCCTCGTTCACCGATCGGCTGCCCCTGTCGCGCCACACGGTCGACCGCGACTATCTCGCCCGTGAGCGCGACGACCTCTTCACCGTGCTCATGGCCGACGCCGCGACTCGCGTGCTGCCGGTCTGGAAGGGTCGGGCGCTGTTCCGCGGCGAGACCGCCCTGAACCTCGTCGAGCCGGCCGCGGTGCCGGCCGACGCCCGCCTCGTCTACCTGGGCCGCTCGACGTCCGACGACGACCTCCCGGCCGGTACCGCGTTCGTCGCGGCGCTCCTCACCGACGAGCAGGCATCGAGCGTCGCGAGTGAGGACGAGTGGGGCAATCTCCGCATGTTCGCCACCGGTCTCAGCGCGCGCGACGCCGGCCTCGCCACCGAGGCTCTCGCCATCACCAACTGGCACGCCTCGCACCGCTTCTCGCCCCGCACCGGCAAGCCCCTGCTCTCGACGAAGGGCGGCTGGGTGCTGGTCGACCCCGACGACGGCCACGAGGTGTTCCCGCGCACCGACCCCGCGATCATCGTCGGCGTGACCGACGCCGACGACCGGCTCCTGCTCGGCTCGAACGCCATGTGGGAGAAGAACCGCTACTCGCTCCTCGCCGGCTTCGTCGAGCCCGGCGAGTCGCTCGAGCAGGCCGTGCAGCGTGAGATCTTCGAGGAGAGCGGTGTGCGCGTCGTCGACCCGGTGTACCTCGGCTCGCAGCCCTGGCCCTTCCCGGCGTCGCTCATGCTCGGCTTCCGCGCCACGGTCGACGTCGACGACCCGGGCAGCCTCGAGCCCGACGGCGCCGAGATCGTCGACCTGCGGTGGTTCACCCGCGACGAGCTGATCGCGGCCGGCGATTCGGTGATCCTGCCGGGTCGGTCGTCGATCGCGAGGGCGATCATCGAGGACTGGTACGGGTCCGAGATCGATGACTGACCACGCGCCGCGACCGCGAGCCGCCTGAGATGGAGGCCGTCGACCTCCTCGCCGGTCTCGACGAGCAGCAGCGCGTGGCCGCCGAGACCCTGCTCGGGCCGGTGTGCCTGCTGGCCGGAGCCGGAACCGGCAAGACCAGGGCGATCACGCACAGGATCGCGTACGGCGTCGCGACCGGCGTCTACGCGCCGCAGCGGGTCATGGCGCTCACGTTCACGACACGTGCCGCCGCCGAGCTCGGGGGTCGCCTCCGTGCGCTCGGGGCCGGGGGAGTGTCGAGCCGGACCTTCCACTCGGCGGCCCTCCGACAGCTGGCGTACTTCTGGCCGCAGACGATGGGTGGCACCATGCCGCGCCTCGTCGAGAACAAGGCGAAGGTCATCGCCCACGCCGCCGAGACCCTCCACCTCCGCCTCGACACCGCGAGCCTGCGCGACCTGGCCGGCGAGATCGAGTGGCGGAAGATCTCGCGGCTCACGATGGAGCAGTACGCCCTCGCCCTGCCCGACCGCGCGCTGCCTCCCCGCGTGACGGCCGAACAGGCGCTCGACCTGCACCGGGTGTACGAGAGCGTCAAGGACGACAGGCGGCAGATCGACTTCGAGGACGTCCTCCTGGCCACCGCCGGCATGCTCGAGGTCGAGCCCCGTGTGGCCGCGCAGGTGCGTGAGCAGTACCGCTTCTTCGTCGTCGACGAGTACCAGGACGTCTCGCCCCTGCAGCAGGACCTCCTCGACCTCTGGCTCGGCGACCGCAGCGACGTGTGCGTCGTCGGCGACGCCAGCCAGACCATCTACTCGTTCGCGGGGGCGTCGGCCGACTTCCTGCTCGGCTTCGCGGGCCGGTACGACGACTCCACCGTCCTCCGGCTCGAGCAGAACTACCGGTCGGCCAGGCCCATCGTCGAGACGGCGAACCAGCTCATGCGCGGGCGGCCGGGTGCGCTGGATCTCCACCCCGTCCACACCGAGCCGGGGCCTGCCCCCAAGACCGCCGACTTCGCCTCCGACTCGGCCGAGGCGCGGGCCGTGGCGGACAGCATCGCTGAGGAGATCCGGCAGGGCGCGGCTCCCGAGTCCATCGCCGTGCTCTTCCGCGTCAACATCCAGGCGGCTCTGCTAGAACGAGCCCTCGACGACGTCGGCGTCAGCACACGCCTCCACGGTGCCGGCCGCTTCTTCGACCAGCGCGAGGTCAAGCAGGCGCTCATGATGCTCAAGGGCGCCGCGGTGAGCATCGTCGGCGAACCGCTGTTCAAAACCGTCAGCGACGTTCTCCGCTCGCTGGGCTGGGCGCAGGAGCCGCCCGAGCAGCGCGGGGCCGTCCGCGACCGCTGGGAGTCGTTGAACGCCCTCATGGGACTCGCGGAGCAGGCGGGCGAGTCGACCTCGCTCAAGCAGTTCGTCGACGACCTCTTCACCCGGCAGGCGGGGCATCACGAGCCGACTGTCCAGGCTGTCACCCTCGCGACGCTCCACTCGGCCAAGGGCCTGGAGTGGTCGAGCGTCTACATCGTCGGTCTCTCCGAGGGCCTTCTGCCGATCAGCTACGCCCGTGACGACGACGCCATCGACGAGGAGCGCCGCCTTCTCTACGTCGGAATCACCCGTGCTCGGGATCGCCTCCGGCTGTCGTGGAGCCATGAGGGGCAGGGGCGCTCGGGTCAGGATCGCCGCCCCAGCCGCTTTCTGCAAGAGCTGCGCATCCGCAGCCGGGATGAAGTCGGCTCCGCGACGAGGTGACCCGCCCGCTGTCGGTGTCGATCGTCTCGATCACCGCGTCGTCGGAGGCCTCGTCGAGGGCCCGGGCGCGGTCGTCGTCGTCGGACTCGCCCGGAGAGGCCTTTGCCGGGCCGTCTCGCACCGGTGCTCCGGGATGTCTGGCGGCGAGGGCCTCGTGTCGGCGCAGGATCCGGCGCACGGCCTTCGCGGCCACCTCGCTCTGCGCCACCGGAGGCAGCGCCGGCCCTACCCGCCCCCAGAGCTGCGCTGCGATCACGCCCCAGGAGGCGTCGACGTCGGCGCGATGCAGATCGAGGCAGTGCGAGCACGCCGTGCGCCCGGGCACGACGACCGGGCCGACCCTGGTCGAGCGATCGCCCGTGACCACGGTGAGGTGCGGCAGGTCGACCCTCAACCACGCCGCGGCGACCGCCGGATCGTGAGCGTGCCGCGAGACGGCGACGCCGGCATCGGCGTCACCGGCGAGACCGGCCGACGTCGCATCGACACGCCGGACGGATGCATCGGAGGCGGTCAGCAGGGCCTCGATCGCGCGGGTCAGGTTGCAGGAGCCCGCCACCTCCACGACAGGGCGCCTCACCTTCCGCGGCTCGGCGAGAGCCGGTGCCAGCCGCTCGACGATCGTCGCCACCTCGGCGTCCCGCTGCCCCGTCCGGGCGATCAGCCCACCGAGCCCCGAGAGCCCGTGCCCCGACGCGATGGCCGACACGACGCGCTCCTCGCGCGCCGTGATGCGCTCGAGCACGACCACGGGCCGATCGGCGCCGATCTGCAGGGTGTGCGGATCGCGCCAGACCAGCGGGAGGCGTGGGTCGAAGCGGATGTCCATGGGCACGAATCATGCCCGAGATCCGCCGACGGGGGCGGAAGTTCTCCACAGGGGTGGCCGGGCGAGGCCGAACCCTGGGGAGTTCTCACCGGCGGCGGTGGGGTGATCCTGCGCCCGGCTAGTGCTCCGGCTCGTCGGCGGTGCCGTCGCCCGCCTCGCGTGGACGCTCGGAGGTGTCGTCGTTGAGGAGGTCTTCGATGGCGCGGTCGACGTCGTCGAGCTCGGGCTCGCCTCCGGTGAGACGTGCGATGAGCGCCGTCGGGTCGTCGATGTCGGCGGTCGTGGGGACGATGTCGGGGTGCGCCCAGAGGGAGTCGCGCACCTCGCCGGACGTCTGATCGGAGACGGCCTGCCACATGGCGGCCGCCTCGCGCAGGCGCCTCGGGCGGAGCTCGAGACCGACGAGGGTGGCGAAGGCCTGCTCGGCCGGGCCGCCCGCCGCGCGGCGACGGCGGACCATCTCGGCGATCGCGGTCGCCTTCGGCAGCCGCTCGGTGGCCTTGGCCGTGACGACGTCGACCCAGCCCTCGATCAGGGCGAGCGTGGTCTCGAGGCGGGCCAGGGCGGCGAGCTGCTCGTCGGTCTTCGGCGGGATGAGCGCACCCGACCGCATCGCCTCCTGCAACTGCTCGGGGTTCTGCGGATCGAAGTCGGCGGCGAGCTCTTCGAGACGGCTGGTGTCGATGGTGATGCCCTGCGAGAACTCGCGGATCGACGTGATGAGGTGCAGACGGAGCCAGCGCGCGTGGCGGAAGAGCCGTGCGTGAGCCAGCTCGCGGACGGCGAGGTAGAGCTGCACCTGCGAGGCGTCGACGTCGAGTCCCTCGCCGAACGCCGACACGTTCTGCGGCACGAGGGCGGCCTGGCCGTCGTCGAGCAGGGGGATGCCGACGTCGCCGCCCGAGACGACCTCGGTCGAGAGCTGACCGACGACCTGGCCGAGCTGCATGGCGAACAGCGCGCCGCCCACCGAGCGCATCACCTGGCTCGCACCGGCGAGCATGCCCTGCATCTCCTCCGGTGCCTGCTCGCTGAGCACGCGGGTGAGGGAGGCCGCGATGGAGTCGGCGACCGGCTCGGCCAACTGGCTCCACACCGGCATGGAGGCGCGCGACCACTCGGCGCGCGTGAGGAGCTTCGGGGTGGCGGTGAGCTCGGAGACGCTCACGACCTCGTCGAGCCAGAGGGCGGCGACGTGGAAGGCCTGCTCGAGAGCGCTCACCTGGCCAGGAGCCGTCTCGACCGCGGACTGAGTGCCGATGCCGGTGGCCTGCTCGGTGGCGAGGGACCAGTCGATCCCGTCGCCCGAGCGGTTGACGGCCGACTGCAGCTGGCTCATGAGCCGCGCCATGAACGCGGGGTCGTTGGGCAGCCCTGCGGCACCGACCAGCTTCGACGGGTCGATCTCGGAATCGCCGGACAGGAACTGCCGCAGCATGTCGCGGAACTCGTCCTCCGAGCCCGGCTGCGAATCTTCAGACATGGCAACTACGCTAGCCTCTGGCCTCACGACCAGCCTGGGATTCCCCCACTTCTGAGTGCCTTCCACTGCGCCCATGGCGAACAGTGCCCACAGCGAACAGTGCCCGTGGCGATCAGCGCCCACGGCGAGCACCCACGGGGCACCTCCCGCCGCAAGCACTACGAGAAACGAGCCCCGTGGCCTACTTCGCCGCACCCGAGACCCCGACGATCGCCCCGCCCCGCCGCCGACGCGGCGTCCTCGGCCTCGCTTTCCTCGGCGCGGCGCTCGTCATCGCGGTGGTGCTGTCACTGCTCCCCGCTCCCTACCTGATCGAGCAGCCGGGCCCGGTGTTCAACACCCTCGGCACGAACCCGTACGACGGCAAGCAGACGCCGCTGATCACGGTCTCGGGCCACAAGACCTACGCCACCTCGGGATCGCTCGACCTGCTCACCGTCAGCGTCGTCGGCAACCAGACGCAGCGTCCCAACTGGGCAGAGCTGGTCCGGGCCTACTTCGATCCCAGCCGCGCGGTGATCCCGGTCGAGGAGATCTTCCCCTCGGGCGTCTCCAACAAGCAGGTCGACCAGCAGAACACCATCGACATGCAGCAGAGCCAGAAGTCGGCCGTGACGGCCGCGCTCGCCGAGGAGGGCTACGCGGTCGGCACCGCCATCACCGTCTCGGACGTCGAGAAGGGGTCGCCCGCGAGCGGCAAGCTGGCGAAGGGCGACGTCATCACGGCCATCAACGGCCACTCGCTCACGTCGAACAGCGACGTGGACACCCTGCGCGCCCTCATCGCGAAGAACGGAGCGAAGCCGGCGACGATCGCCTTCCGCTCCGGCGACTCGACCGGTGTGAAGACGACCTCCATCACCCCGCAGGACGAACAGGGCACCTACCTTCTCGGCATCGGCGCCACCGTCACCTACGACTTCCCGTTCAGCGTCACCCTCAAGCTCGCGGACGTCGGCGGCCCGAGCGCCGGCATGATGTTCGCGCTCGGGATCATCGACAAGATCACGCCCGGCAAGCTGAACGGCGGCGCGAGCGTGGCCGGCACGGGCACGATCGACGCCGGCGGCACGGTCGGCGCGATCGGCGGCATCCGGCAGAAGATGTACGGCGCCCGCGAAGCGGGGGCGACCGTGTTCCTCGCACCGAAGAGCAACTGCAACGAGGTCACCGGCCACATTCCGTCCGGCTTGCACGTCTACGCGACGACGTCGCTGTCGCAGTCGGTGACGATCCTGAAGACACTCTCCGGCAAAGGCTCGACGAGCTCGCTGCCCACCTGCCCCGCGTCCTAGCCGCGCGGCGAGACTCCTCGAGGTCGCCCGAGCCGGGGCGTCGGGGGCTCGCAATGGTGTCGCCGAGGTTCTCCACAGGCTGAGCGCACGGAGCTCGACCGCGCAGGTCGGGCACATAGGATGGCGGTTCCACCTCTCCACGAGCCAGGAGCACCCTCTTGACTTCCTCTGCATCCGCGGCGTCGGGCCCCGCCTCGTCAGGCGCCGGTCGTCCGGGCCGGTCGTCGCGCGCCCCGATCCTGATCACCATCGGCATCATCGCCGTCCTGGTGATCTTCTTCTTCATCTTCGCCAGCCTCGCGACCGACTACCTCTGGTACCAGCAGCTCGGCTTCACCCGGGTCATCATGACCCAGTGGATCACCGGCACGTCGCTGTTCTTCATCGGGTTCCTCGCCATGGCCGCGCCGGTCTACGTCTCGATCAGCCTCGCATTCCGCTTCCGTCCGGTCTACGCGAAGCTCGGCTCGCAGCTCGACCGCTACCAGCAGGTCATCGAGCCTCTGCGTCGCACCGTCATGGTCGGCATCCCGGTCGTCCTCGGCCTGTTCGGAGGCATCGCCGCCTCTAGCCACTGGTCGATGGTGCTCGAGTACCTCAACCGGACTCCGTTCGGAAAGACCGACCCGCAGTTCCACCTCGACGTCGGCTTCTACGTCTTCTCGCTGCCCTTCTACCAGGGCATCGTCGGCTTCGCGTCGGCCGTCGTGCTGCTCTCGGCGATCGCCGCGCTGGCCACGAGCTACCTCTACGGCGGCCTCCGGCTCTCCGGCCGCGAGCTCAGGATCAGCCGCGTCGCCCGCGTCCAGATCGCGACCACCGCCGCCGTCTACCTCGCCCTCCAGGCGATCAGCCTCTGGCTCGACCAGTACGCCACCCTGACCGACGGCACGAACAAGCTGCTCACCGGCGCCACCTACACCGACGTCGTGGCAGGCATCCCGGCGAAGCAGATCCTCGCCTACGCGGCCGCGGTCGTCGCGATCCTGTTCATCGTCACCGCGTTCGCCGGGCGCTGGCGCCTGCCGCTCATCGGCACCGCGCTGCTGATCATCATCAGCCTCCTGATCGGCGCGGTGTACCCGTGGATCGTCCAGCGCTTCACGGTCGACCCCTCGGTCAAGACCGTCGAGTCGAGCTACATAGAACGGAACATCAAGGCGACGAGAGAGGCGTACGGCGTCGCGAACGTCAAGGAGACGAACTACGACGCCAAGTCGACGCCGACGAAGGACGCCCTCGCCGGTGACGCCGCGACGACCGAGAACATCCGCATCATCGACCCGAACCTCGTGACCGACGCGTTCGCACAGCTCCAGCAGTACAAGCAGTACTACTCGTTCTCCTCGCTCGACGTCGACCGCTACACGATCGACGGCAAGTCGCAGGACGTCGTCATCGCGGTCCGCGAGCTCGATCAGGCGAGCCTCGGCACGGCGAACACGCCGTACAACTCGACCTTCGTCTACACGCACGGGTACGGCGTCGTCGCGGCCTACGGCAACCGCGCCTCGAGCGACGGGCAGCCCGTCTTCCTCGAGTCGGGCATCCCGCAGAAGGGCGACCTCGGCACGTCCAAGACCATCCAGCCGCGCATCTACTTCGGCGAGAACAGCCCGCAGTACAGCATCGTCGGCGGCAACGGCCTCAACAAGGTCGAGCTGGACTACCCGTCCGGCAACGACGACAACGGCAACAACGCCACGACGACGTACTCGGGCAACGGCGGTCCGAAGCTCGACAGCCTGTTCTCGAAGCTGATCTACGCCATCAAGTTCCAGTCGACGCAGATCCTGCTCTCGAACGCCGTGAACTCGAAGTCGCAGATCCTCTACGACCGCGACCCGGCCACGCGCGTGCAGAAGGTCGCGCCCTACCTCACGATCGACAAAGACCCGTACGCGGCCATCATCAACGGCCACGTCGTCTGGATCGTCGACGGCTACACGACCACCGACGACTACCCCTACTCCGACCAGCAGAGCCTCACGGCCGCCACGTCGAGCTCGTCGGCATCGAACCCGGCCTTCCCGTCCGACCAGATCAACTACATCCGCAACTCGGTGAAGGCGACGGTCGACGCGTACACCGGCAAGGTGACGCTCTACGCGTGGGATTCCTCCGACCCGGTGCTCAAGACCTGGCAGAAGGTCTTCCCGTCGACGGTCAAGCCGATCTCCGACATGAGCGGCACGCTGATGAGCCATGTCCGCTACCCGGAAGACCTCTTCAAGGTGCAGCGCTCGATCCTCGGCACGTACCACGTGACCGACGCGGGGTCCTGGTACAGCTCCGACGACGCGTGGACCACTCCGAACGACCCGACGAAGTCGACCGGCGACTCGACCCTGCAGGCGCCCTACTACCTCACCATGAAGCTTCCGGGGCAGGACGCCGCCTTCCAGCTGTACTCGACGTACGTGCCGGAGCAGCAGACCCAGGCGAACCAGCGGAGCGTGCTCACGGGCTACCTGTCCGCCGACTCTGACGCGGGGAGCACGAAGGGCAAGATCGGCAAGGACTACGGCAGGCTCACGCTCCTCACCCTGCCGAAGACCGACAACGTCGCCGGCCCCGGTCAGGTCCAGGCGAACTTCAACTCCGACACGGCTGTCGCGAACCTGTTGAACATCCTGGCCAAGGGCGACTCCACCGTGAAGCGGGGCAATCTGCTCACGCTTCCGGTGGGCGGCGGATTCCTCTACGTGCAGCCGGTCTACGTCCAGTCGACCTCCAACACGTCGTACCCGATTTTGCAGAAGGTCCTCGTGTCGTTCGGCGACCGGATCGCGTTCGAGTCGACGCTCAAGGGGGCCCTCGACCAGCTCTTCGGCGGCGACTCGGGCGCCGCGACGAGCGACGGGTCGGGTACGGGGACAGGGACGGGTACAGGTACCGGAACTGGCACAGGAACCGGTACGGGGACTGGGACCGGTACAGGCACCGGCGGCTCCTCGACCGTCGACTCCGCAGCTCTGAAGCAGGCCCTCGCCGACGCGAAGCAGGCTCTGGCCGACCGCACCGCCGCCTACAAGGCGAACGACCTCGAGGCGGCCGCCAAGGCCGATACGGCGCTCCAGAACGCCATCAACGCCGCCATCAAGGCGGAGGGGAACGGGTAGCGGCCGCTCCTGCTCCCTCCTGCACCGCGACGCCGGGCGCCTCGTGCGCCCGGCGTCGCGTCCGCGCAGCCCGGCACGTACCCGACTGCCGCCGCCCCGCCCCGTGCCGTGCCGCATTTCGCGACCGAATCCGTCGCGGGGTCACACCCGTCACCGTGAGTGCGGGCTTCGGCGGGCGATCGTGTCGCGAATTCGCGACGTCGCACCGTCGTCCGGGGCAGCCGCAGACCCCAGCTACCGGCCTCGATTTGGGCGCGACCCGAGGCCGTGATAACGTATCTTCTTGTGCCGCGGGGTGGAGCAGTTCGGTAGCTCGCTGGGCTCATAACCCAGAGGTCGTAGGTTCAAATCCTGCCCCCGCAACAAATGAAGGCCCTCTGACCAGGGATTATCTGGTCAGAGGGCTTTCGTCATTCGCACCGCGACTTGGGTGGGTCCGGTTTGGACTCCGGTTTAGGTTTCGGGTCACCATGACTCGAACATCTCGCGAAAACACGCAAGGGATCGATTTCCTGACTCGCGAATCGTGGTGTCGCGGGTTCGAGTCCCGCCCTCGCATCAGACAAGGCCCCCTGGTCAGAAATTATCCCGAACAGAGGGCCCTTTTCTTGCCTGTACGTGGCCGCAAATCGCGCACGACTACGCGCTAGTTTTCGGAGCCGAGTCAGTTCACGCGAGGTACAGGCCCGAGTTGCCGGCTGCCTCGTAGGCGTCGAGGACTTGCTTGGGGAGTCTGCCGCGCACGCCGACCGTGAATCCGTTCGCCGCGGCCCATGCACGAACGGTCGACGGTGAGCCCGCAGTCGTGAGCGGGGCCGGCTCGGGCGTGTCCGAGATTCCTTTTCCCGCGATCGTGGTCGTCGTCAGTGCGCGGATGGGTTGGCCGGCCGTTGCATAGGTCGCCGGTTGCAAATAGTGGAGCAGGATCTCGAACTGGTCGGGGTGAACAGTCCGGGTGCCGAGTTGAAGCGCCTTTGCGTGTTTTCCGCCCGAGAACGACCCGTCCATCACGAGCATGACCGTGAATCGGGAAACGTTGTTCATGACACGTACCCCTAGGTCCTGCGCCCCCTTCTCCAGTCGTGCGCGCTGGTCGTCGTCGCAACCAGTAAAGGCGACCATTTCTCCAACGCGAAGCGGTGAGCCTAGTGCCCAGTCCTTGGGAAGGTCGCGTAGTCCGGCGCCGAGGCGGGCGGCACGAGCGCGGTCAGCCTGGTCGAGGACGGTCTTGACCACCGACGAGGAGACGGAGAGCAAGGCGGCGACTGTAGCCAGCTCGTGGCGCTCGTCGTGGGAGACGTGACCGTCGTCGAGAGCGCGGTGCGCCAAGGCGAGCATGAACGCCTCGTGCGCCAGGTCGAGATCGGAGGCCGTGAGGCCGTACTCGTCGCGGACACCCGTCAGCGCCTCGGATTCTTCCGCCGTGATGTCGCCGTCCTCGAGAGCATCGAGGAGAAGTTCGAGGTATGCCGTCGTTCCCGTGGGTGCACCCTCGTCGACGACATCCGCGAGACTCATGGCCGTCAACTGACGAATCAACGCGGGCTGCTTCGGGCGAGCCGATGTGATCCTGATAGGACCGGACGAACAGCCGCGTTCACCAGCCGGTCCTCCGAAGTCAGCGGTGGACGCGTGGGGCCGGCAGGCCAGGCCGTCTCAGCGGCTTCCGCACGGACGCTCGTCAGGGACCCATCCACCGCCGTTCCGAGATAGACGCTCAGCAGACCGGCAGTCGCACGAGCGTCGCCGAGCGCCGAGTGGGCGTCCTGGAGCTGGATACCGAGGGTCCAGCAGCAGTCGATAAGTCGTCGGCGATCCATATCGGGCAGATGGAGGTGGCTGGCGTTCAAGGTGCAGTAGGAAGGGAGCCAGGGGAGATCCCATCCGGCTCCCGCGAATTCGGTACGCAAGAAAGCGAGATCGAAGTTGGCGTTGTGCGCCACGATGGGCAAGCCGGCAATGCTGGCAGCGATCGTCGGCGCAACGTCGCGGAAGTAGGGGGCGCGGGCGACGTCGGCGTCGGTGATTCCGTGGACGTGCGTCGCCCCAACCGGGCCTTCGGGGTTGAATCGAGACGTGCACGTCGACGACTGTTCCTGACTCGTCCACGCGGACGATGGCGAGTTCCACGATGCGGTCACGGTTCGGCGACAGCCCCGTCGTCTCCACGTCAATCACGGCGTAGGCCATTCTTCGAGCCGGAACCACCGTCGTCGTCATCCCCTCGACCGACGGGATCTGGCTCACCTCGTCGCGCTGCGTGCGGCCGAAAAGCCGACTGACAACCCCATGGCGACCATCCTTCACGTCGAGCCTCAATGCTTGCACAATCGATGGCGGCGCCCAGTGTCGCGCGTTCGGGATCACCCGTGGCTAAAGAAATGTTCTTGACCGTCAAGTCGCTTCTCTCAAAAAGCGCTGCTCGACCGAACTTGCACATGAACAAAGGGGCCGCGATGCTCCACCGGGTGTTTTGGACACGCGGGACATGACCCAGGTGTCGCGGGTCCATCTCGAGCGGGACCTTGCGCAACTCCCGGTGCGGCTGCGCCGATGATTCGTCATGCGCCCCGTCGGCCAGATCACTGTAGCCAAGGATCGGGCTCCGGATCGTTCGCCGCAATCAGACTCGATATCTCCGTCTCGTGTTGAACGGCCCAGGCCACCGCCGAGTTCAGTGTGCCGAACGTCTTCAACCATGGTCGCTTCCCGCGCTCGTCGCGGCAATGCGCGTAAACGTCGAACACGAACGTCCCGCGCTCGGGCCGTTTCAGGACGTAGCCAATAGGTGTCGGCGTTCGGCGGATAAGCCAGACTCCTTGTCCGCCCGGGACGGGCGGGATGGCGAACGGGTGGGAATCCGGGCGGCGACGGAGGATCGCGTTAATGCTTTCACCGCTGCCTCGGACTCCCACGGCTGGGACGATACGGAGAGCCACCGACATTGTTGCGCTCTTCAGTGCTACCTCGGCAATCCAAAATGGCCTGGGACGTCCTCAGGCGTGTCACAGGTGCTTCGGAGAAAGCCAGATTGCGCCCTAGCGATGAATGTCGAATCGCTGGCATTCTGAGCACATGTCATGGAGCGGCGACTCGTGGTATGGAACAGACCCGACGGTAGAGCCAGCCCACATTCACGTCTATCCGAAACACAAGCGTCTTGACGTGCGCCTGCCCCGAGTGAGTGAAGTGCGTCTGAAACCGGCTGGTTCGCAGGACAGGCGAGGTCCTTCGTACGACAAGGTGCTCCACGGCGAGTCCGCCCAAGACGAGGTGTCAACCGCGTAGCTGGCAGAATACGGCTGCTGACATCCTGCGGCTAGCCGCTGAACTGCCACCCGGTCACGTCGGGGTGGTCCTCACCGCGCGTGTAGGACCACTCGCGGGCGTCCACCCGCCGCTGGGTGAAGTCGGCGACGGCATCGGGGTGGGCCGACGAGAGTCCGGGCACGTATTTCAGCACGTCGAGCACGAGCTTGTAGCGGTCGATGTCGTTGAGCATCGCCATGTCGAACGGCGTGGTGGTCGTGCCCTTCTCCCGGAAGCCCCGCACGTGCAGGTTGTCGTGGTTGTGGCGGCGGTAGGTGAGTTGGTGCACGAGCGACGGATAGCCGTGGAAGTCGAAGAGCACCGGCCGGTCGACCGTGAAGAGGGCGTCGAACTGGTCGTCGGTGAGGCCGTTCGGGTGCTCGCGCTGATCCTGGAGCTTCATCAGGTCGACGACGTTGACGACTCGCACGGCGACCTCGGGGAATTCGCGGCGGATGATGTCGGCGGCAGCGACCGTCTCGAGGGTGGGCACGTCGCCGGCGCAGGCGAGCACGATGTCGGGCTGGTCGTCGTCGCGGTCGGGGAGGCCGGGCGTGCCGGCCCACGCCCATTCCCCGGCACCGCGCAGCACGTGCTCCTCCGCTTCGTGCATGGACAGCCAGGCCGGTTGGTCCTGCTTGCCGGCGACGATGACCTGGACGGTGTCGACGTCGCGGAGCGCCTTGTCCATGACCGCCAGCAGGGTGTTCGCGTCGGGCGCGAGCGAGATGCGCACGAGATGCGCCTGCTTGTTCACGACCACGTCGAGGAAGCCCGGGTCCTGGTGGCTGAAGCCGTTGTGATCCTGCCGCCAGACATGGCTCGACAACAGGTAGACGAACGACGAGATCGGCCGGCGCCACTCGATGTCGCGGGTCGCCTCGAGCCACTTCGCATGCTGGTTGAACATCGAGTCGACGATGTGCACGAAGGCCTCGTAGGTGTTGAGAACGCCGTGTCGCCCGGTCAGCAGATATCCCTCCAGCATGCCCTGGAGCAGGTGCTCGCTCAGCACCTCGGTGACCCTGCCCGAGTGGGCGAGGTTCTCGTCGGACGCCAGGATGTGCGCGGCCCACGCCCGGTCCGTCACGCCGAAGACCGACTCCAGCTTGTTCGACACGGTCTCGTCGGGGCCGAAGAGTCGGAACGTCTCGGGGTTCATCGTCACGATGTCGGCGAGCCACTCGCCGAACGCGTGAGTCGCCGAGGCGGTGAGGGTGCGTGATCCCGCCGTGTCGACGGCGTGCGCCCTGAAGTCCGAGAGCCGCAGGTCGGTGCGGAGCCTGCCGCCGTTCGCGAATGGGGTCGCGCTCATGCGGGCGTCGCCGTGCGGCTTGAGGGTGGCCAGCGCCGAGGCGGGCAGGCCGTCGTCTCCGAAGAGTTCGTGGGGCCGGTATGACTTCATCCACTCAGCGAGCTGCTCCAGGTGCGCAGGATCCTCCCGAACGTTCGGCAGCGGCACCTGATGGGCCCGCCACGTGTTCTCGACCGGCAGCCCGTCGACCTCCTTGGGGCCTGTCCAGCCCTTCGGCGTGCGGAGGATGATCATCGGCCAGGCCGGGCGGGCGGCGTCGTGCGGGCCGTCCGACTGCCCAGCGGCCGACATGTCGGTGCCCGCGGCCTCGGGAGTGCTCGTGCGGGCCTGCTCCTGCGCCGCGTCGATGGCGGTGAAGGCGTCGTCGAGGGCCGCCGCCATGCGCTCGTGGACCTTCATGGGGTCTTCGCCGTCGTAGCCTCCGGCGACGACGATCGGGGCGTAGCCGTAGCCGCGGAACAGCGACAGCAGTTCGCTCTCGTCGATCCGGGCGAGGATCGTCGGGTTCGCGATCTTGTAGCCGTTGAGGTTGAGGATCGGCAGGACCGCACCGTCGTGCGCCGCATCGATCAGCTTGTTGGCGTGCCAGCTGGCGGCCAGAGGCCCCGTCTCGGCCTCGCCGTCGCCGACCACGCAGACGGCCACGAGGTCGGGGTTGTCGAGCACGGCTCCGTAGGCGTGCGACAGCGAATAGCCGAGCTCGCCGCCCTCGTTGATCGACCCGGGCACGTTCGGGGCATCGTGTGACGGGATGCCTCCGGGAAACGAGAACTGCTCGAACAGCCGCTGCATGCCGGCGCGATCGCGCGTGACGTCCGGGACGAGCTCGGAGTATGTGCCGTCGAGCCAGGCATTGGCGACCATGGCCGGGCCGCCGTGTCCAGGCCCGCAGACGTAGATCAGCTGCCGCTCGTCGCGCACGATCACGCGGTTGAGGTGGGCGTAGACGAGGTTGAGGGCCGGCGACGTACCCCAGTGGCCGAGCAGACGCGGCTTGATCTGCGCAGGGGTCAGGTCGCCCTGCAGCAGCGGGTCGTCCATCAGGTAGATCTGGCCCACCGTCAGGTAGTTCGCGGCCCGCCACCACGAGTCGACTGAGGTCAGGTCGGGCGCAGGAGCTGCGGACGCGTTCTCGTTCATGGCTCGAGGCTACGCACGGCCCGGTTCACGACGCCCGGGTGACAACCCGTATGGCTTCGCGGCGTACCCCGCCTACGTTCGGGCGGCAGACGGAAGGACATGCCATGGACCAGTACACGATGCAGGATCCGACGAAGATGTACGCCGACAAGAAGCCCGGTGAGCAGTACCTGCCTGGGCCGGGGACCGACGCCGAGATGGCGGAGAACGTGCGCGCCGACCACGGCGAGGAGACGTATCGCGGCTCCGGTCGCCTCGAGGGTCGCAAGGCGCTGATCACCGGCGGCGACTCGGGCATCGGAGCCGCGGTCGCCATCGCGTACGCTCGCGAGGGTGCCGATGTCGCCATCGTCCACCTTCCCGAGGAGCGGGAGGACGCTGATCGCATCGTCGGCATCATCCGTGACGCGGGTCGTACCGCAGTAGACATTCCTGGCGACTTGAAGGACCCGGCTTTCGCCCGCGCGGCCGTGCAGACCGCGGTCGAGGGCCTCGGCGGTCTCGACATCGTCGTGAACAACGCCGGCAAGCAGCAGAACACCGACAGCATCCTCGACATCTCCGACGAGGAGTTCGACGAGACCTTCAAGACCAACGCCTACGCCACGTTTTGGATCACGAAGGCCGCGGTGCCGCACCTTCCGCCGGGGTCGGCGATCATCAACACGACGTCGATCCAGGCGTACGCGCCGTCGCCGACGCTCGTCGACTACGCCGCCACGAAGGCCGTCGTCAACAACCTCGCCAAAGGACTCGCCGCGCAGCTCGCGCCGAAGGGCATCCGGGTGAACGCGGTCGCGCCCGGGCCGATCTGGACTCCGCTCCAGCCGGCCGGTGGGCAGCCGCCAGAAGACCTGCCGACCGTCGGCGAGGGCACCTACCTAGGTCGGTGGGGTCAGCCCGCCGAACTCGCCCCGGCCTACGTGTTCCTGGCGAGCAACGAGTCGTCGTACGTGGTCGGCGAGACCCTGCACGTCGACGGCGGCATGCCCACACCGTGATGCGCCCAGAACGAGAGAAGACGACATGAGCACCGAGAAGAACATCAGAGTGCACGATCGCGTCTCGTGGCGCTCATCACAGGGTCGTGTCCGCGGAGTAGTCGTCGAGAGGCGGAACACAGACAGCGAGTTCGACGGGCAAGCCTTCACCGCCACTCGTGAAGACCCGGTCTTCATCGTCGAATCCGAGAAGACAGCTGCCCGTGCAGCACACAAAGGCACGGCCCTGCGGAAACTCGCGTCGAAGAGCCGATAATCGTCTTCGTGCCGGCGCGACACATCGGGGCACAAACGCTGGAAGCCGACGTGAGTCCCGGCCTACCGTCAGGGGCATGGCTGATCGTATCCTCGCACTCTCCTCCGGCCGCGGCCTCGGGTTCTCGGCGTCGGGCGATGCCCTCGCGAGGCGACTCGTCGTCTTCTGCCTGCCGACGGGCATGGCGGGAGCGTTCGATCCCGATCCCCTGATCACGATGCCTGGGGTGTCCGGCTGATCACGCTCCACCGGCCAGGCTACGGCTCGTCGGCCCTATTGACTGCTGGTGAGGCGCCTTCCGTCGACGGCCGCGCCGACGATGTCGCCGAGTACGTCCGGACCGCCGAGACCGTGGCCGACGAGGTCAGCAAGGCCGACTTCGGCAGGATCGGCGTGATCCGCTGGGGCGCCGGCGCGGAATTCGCCGCTGCACTCGCCGCTCGTCCCCCCGAGCTGGTCGATCGGCTCGCCCTCGTCGCGCCGAGGGCTCCGCACCATGTCGGCCGCGACGAGCGTCACTCGGGCCTCGCCGAGTCGCTTCGAGCGCGCGCTGGCCACTCCGTCGACGAAGTCGCCGCTGACATCGCCGACAGCGGCTGGGACGATCCGGCGTCCTTGGGCGTCGCCGACAACGACCCCGCCTACGACACCATCGCCGGCCTCCGGCTCCGTCTCGAGCGGTCCGTCGCCGAGGCCGCGACGCAGGGGGCCCTCGGCGTCGCCGGCGACCTCATCGCCTTCCGCGACTCCTCCTGGCACGCGGGTGTCGGTGACATCACCGCCGACACGCTGATCGTGACCGGCGCGGCCGATGCCTCGGTCGACGAGAAGCAGGCGCACTGGTACGGCTCGCGGATCGCAGGAGCCGAGACGGTCACCTTGGACGGCGCCGGTCACCTCGTCATCGCCAGCGAGTGGGAACGCATCCTGCGACACGTCGCCCCGAAACACGGCGGTCTCCCGCCGGAGGTCCGAGACTGAACCGTGCCCACCTCGCCACCGGTTCATCATCGGCAGCTGAAGGCCGAGCACCGCGCCCCCGCCGTCATCGCGATCCTCGTTGCGCTCGCCCTCTACGTCACACTCCCGTCGGCGTTCTACCCGCCGCTGCGCTACGTCGTCGCCGGCATCGCCTTCGTCATGCTCGTCCCTGCGGTGATCCTCAATCCGCGCCGGATGAATCGCGAGACCCGCTGGTCGAAGTACCTCTCAGCCGGCCAGGCCGGACTACTTGCCGCGGCGAACCTCTTCGCCCTCGTCGAGCTGATTCAGCAGTTGGTGACCGGGTCGTCGACAGATGGGCCTCGGCTCCTGCTCGCGGCGCTCCAGGTGTGGCTGACCCAGATCATCGCCTACGCGCTCATCTTCTGGGAGCTCGACCGAGGCGGTCCGGTCACGAGGCGTCATGCCGAGCGGCGCAGCCTGCCGCACGCGGACTTCCGATTTCCGCAGGATGAAGACGCCGACGCCGACGCCGTCAAGGAGGTCGCGTCGGGTTCGTCGGAGAAGACCGGCTGGGTCGCGTCGTACTTCGACTACTTCTACTTCTCTCTCACCAACTCGATGGCCTTCAGCCCCACGGACACCATGCCGCTGACCACGAGAGCCAAGGCACTCATGGCGCTCGAGTCGGCGAGCGGGTTCATCCTGCTCGGCCTCGTCATCGCCCGAGCCGTCTCACTGCTGCACTGACCGCCGGCGCGAGCGTCACTCCAGCTTTCCCCACCGCGCTCGAGCGCCGAGGTAGAGGCCGTAGCAGACCACCCCGGCACCGACCAGGAACAGGATCACCCTGCCGAACGGCAGTCCCGCCAACGACTGGAGAGCACCGTCGAGACCCGTCGCCTTCTGCGGGTCGAACGTCCACGCCGCGATGACGAACAGGATTCCGACGACCGCGAGCGCCACGCCTTTCGCGATGAACCCGACGAATCCGAGCACGGTCACGGCGCTGCCGATCGTCCCGCCCGGCAGGTCGAGCTCTTTGCGGAACTTGGCCGTGACTCCGCGCACGACGAAATACACGCCCACGCCGACGATCGCCAGGCCGATCACGATCAGGAGGAGCTCGCCTCCCGGAGCGGCCAGAATCCTGGCGCTCAGGGTCTTCGACGACTTCGTCGAGTCGGTCGAGCCCCCGCGCGCGAACGTGAAGGCTGTCACGCCGATCGCGAGGAAGACGACGGCCTTCGACGCGAGGGTCACCCGATGCCAAAACGGGTGATCAAGCTCCTGGTCGCGGGAGTGAACGATCTGCACGACGTGCCAGCCGGCGAGTGCGACGAGGCCGACCACCAGCACCCACAGCACGACCACGCCCGCGGGCACCGAGGCGATCTGACGCAGCGCTCCCGACTGGTCGGCCTGCCCCGATGCGCCGTTGCCGGTCGCGATCCGGATCGCCAGGATGCCGATGAGCACGTGCAGGAGTCCGTTGACCGCGAATCCGCTTCGAGCCGCCGCGCGGAAGGGCCGTCTGGTGGTCGCGTCACCGGCGCGCTCGGCGGCATCGCTCGCGGCGTCACCCGCGCGCTCGGCGGCGTCGGCGGACGCGCGGCGGGCACTCGCTCTCCCGGACGACGGAGTCGTCACGGCGTGACCATCCCGTCATTCACAATTGAGCGTCTCGCCCGCGACGAAGCTCGACTCGGTGCTCGTGAGGAAGACGTAGGCGGGGGCAAGCTCCGCGGGCTGACCCGCGCGTCCCATAGGCGACTCGCTCGCCCCGAATTCCGGGAGCGACTGAGGGTCGACGCCGCCTGTCACCTGGAGGACCGACCATGTCGGGCCGGGCGCCACCACGTTGACCCGGATGCCGCGTTCGATGAGCTGCTGCGCGAGCCCCTTCGAGAAGTTGTTGATCGCACCCTTGGTGGTTGCGTAGTCGAGTCGGTCCGGCGCCGGCTGGTACGCCTCGAGGGACGCCGTGTTGACGATCGTGGAGCCGGGCCGCAGGAACGGCAAGGCGGCCTTGATGATCCAGAACGGCGCGTAAACGTTGGTCTTGAAGGTGAGGTCGAACTGCTCGTCGCTGATGTCCTCGATCTTCTGCTGCCAGACCTGTTTTCCGGCCACGTTCACCAGCGCGTCGAGCCCACCTAGACGTTGCACCGCCTGTTCCACGAGTTCGCGGCAGAACGCGGCGTCGGTGAGGTCGCCAGGGAGAGCGACTGCTTGCGATCCTGCTGCCTCGATCTGCTCGATGACGTGATCGGCGTCGGCCTGTTCCGAGGGCAGGTATGAGAGGGCCACATCGGCACCTTCGCGTGCGAAGGCGATAGCCACAGCGGCACCGATCCCCGAGTCGGCTCCCGTGATGAGAGCCTTACGGCCCATCAACCGTCCCGTTCCTCGATACGAGCTCTCGCCGAGGTCGGGAACGGGCGTCATCTCCGATTGCAGACCGGGCTCGGCTTGTTGCTGCACCGGGGCCGAATGGTCGGGTAACGGCTTGTCGGATCACCGAACGTGTACTGGTCGTCTGATGCGTGGCTCATCGCAGAGGTGTCGCGAGTTCGAGGTTGATGTCGTCAGGGTCCTGAAGAGGCAGGATGGCGATGCCGAACGCGGGCAGGTCGGTCACCTTGCCATGCTCGATGCCCGCCTCCTCGAGTCGTGCGGCAGCGTCGTGGAGGTCTTCAACCGATGCGACCATGAAGCTGACGTGATCCAGGCCCACCCGATCGGGGTTGAACGTGTCAGTCCTCGGCGCGACGGGTCGCAAGCCCAGCGTCTGCCCGTTGAATGTGAAAGAACAGCCTCCGTAGGTGCGATCTGGGTCATCGTGAATCGTCAAGTCATCGATCTGATCGCTGAAGTCGCTTCCCGGCCGCTGCCCGAACAGGCGCGTGTAGAACTCCTTGCTACGCCGGATATCCGTGACCGTGAGTCTCACGTGTGAGAACCCGTGCGGTATGGCGATCGGCCGGTCGACATCACCGGCCGGGTTCGTCGCCTCGCTCATGACTGGCCGAGAAACTCAAGAAGGTGTCGGTTCCACTCGTCCCGGTGCGTGACCGTGACGCCATGCGGTCCGCCCTCGATGAGCACCAGCTGAGCCGACGCCACGGCCTCATGAGTCCTCTTGCCGCTGACTTCGAAGGGGACGATGCCGTCGGAGTCGCCGTGGATCACGAGCGTCGGAACGTCGATCTTCGGAAGGTCTTCACGGAAATCGGTCGTGGCGAACGCCACCGTGCAGTCAAGGGTGCCCTTGGGCGACGCGAGCTCGGCGATCGCCAGGTTGTACGCCGCCTGCTCGTGGCTCACGAGTGGCTTGTTGAGCAGCGAGGGCTCTCCCGCCGTGAAGAACATGGTGATGAACTGCTTCAGGAAAGCAGGGCGGTCGCCCGTGATGCCATTGTGGAACCAGGCCGCGAGGTCGTCGTCCACGCCGCCATCAGGATTGTCATCGCCCTTGTAGAGGTACGGTGGCACGGCGCTGGCGAAGACGAGTTTTGCGATCCGGTCCGTGCCGTAGATCGAGACGTAACGGGCCAGTTCACCGCCGCCCATCGAGAAGCCGACCAGCGTGACGTCCGAGAGGGCGAGGTGCTCGATGACCGCCCTGAGGTCGGCCGCGAAGGTGTCGTAGTCGTAGCCTTCCCACGGCTGCGACGACTGTCCGAACCCGCGCCGGTCATAGGTCACTACGCGATATCCGGCCTCGACGAGTGCCGGGACCTGCCCCTCCCAGGAGCGGCCGCTTAGAGGCCACCCGTGGACGAGCACGACGGGCTTGCCGTCACCGACGTCCTCGTAGTGGAGTTCGACTTCAGGTTTTCCGGTCTGAGAAACGGTGAGGAACGGCATGGGTGGACCCTTTCCGATTCGGTGCGAACGAGCCGAACGTACGCCCGGCGCCTCGTGGACCGTCGGGTACCCGCAGTCGCGCTGTACCCCGAGGAGCACGATGGGCCCATGGCGCTCATCCTCATCGTCCCGGGGCTCGCCGTCCGGCACTACGCCGCCCCCGCCGCCGCCGCGCTCCGGGCGCGCGGGCACGACGCCCATCTGCTTCCTGCTCCCACCTGGCACGGTGTGCCGGTCCAGCTCGACCACTACGGGCGCCTGCTCGGTGCCGAGATCGACGACGGTGCACGCGACGTCGACCTCCTCGTCGGGCTGTCGGTCGGCACACAGGCAGCGGCCGCAGCCGCGGGGGCCGGTCGCAGGATCCGCCGGCTCCTGCTGATCAGCCCCACTGTCGCGCCCGAGTTGCGCACCCCCACCCGCTTGGCAGCAGCCTGGCTTCTGCGCAAGCAGAAGGGCGACCCCGAACTGTCGCAGAATCTGCCGGACTGGGCCCACAGCGGAATCCCACGGATCGTGCGCGGTCTCGTCTCGGCGACCCGCACGCCGATCGAAGCGTCCCTGCGAGGGTTCGACGGCCCTCTCACCATCGCGCATCCCGAGTGGGACACCCTCGGCGGTGAGCGCTATGCACGAAGCCTCGGCGGACGCTTCGTGCAGATCCCGAGGCAGGCGCACTCCTGGCCGGTCAACGATTCGGAAGCCTTCGCCCGATTCGTCGAAGGGTTGATCACGACCGAGGAGGTCCCATCGTGAGTCTCGATCCCGAGAAGGTCGTGGCGGCCTTCGACTCGGCCAGCGTCCTCCACGCTTCCACGGTGGCAGCGCTCACCGGGCGGGCTTTTCCGAACCTCGGCAACCCGCGGATCGCCGGTGACGCCGCTCGAATCGCGAGCCACCTGCCGTGGTCGGTGCTCGGGCCGATCTACGCGCGCATCGGCGGAGCCGAAGGCATCGACCCTGAGACACTCGCCGACGTCGACCTGTCTCGGGTGGCGGCGAGTTTCGCGGGCGCGTACGACGGAGGCCTCTACCCGGCCGTGTTCATCGGCTCGAGCAACGGCGCCCTGACCCATCTGGCGGCGGCCATGGGTGCTCCTTGGCTGCCCGGTACCGTCCTCATCCCCGTGCACCACGTCGGTGACGCCGAGCGGGCCGATCGCGCCCTCGACTTCGGCCGGGAAGTCGGCCCGCGGCTCCTGCGCTCGAACCCCGACGTGACCCTGCACCAGATGCACGACAGCGCGCAGGATCAGCTGATGGTCGCCCGCATGGCGTACTTCCGCACCAAATGGTCGACCCTTCCCGACGCCTACGCACGATTCCTCGGAGACGCGCTGGCCCCCGACGCACCCGTCTATCTGATCCACGACGAGTCGACCTGGCCCGTCACGCGCGTCGGCGACCGCCACGCGTTCCAGGTCGGCGGCCGCGGCGGAGTGACGCCGGACGAGTACCTGGCGATGCCCTACGCGCCGCAAGCCGACGACACGTCCCCGGAGGCCGAGTGGGGATCCGACCCCGGCTTCTCGCAGGGTGTCCGCGACTGGTGCGCCGCCAACGGGCACACACTCGTCGATATTGTCGTCGACGGCCCGCAGGAGGCGTCACACCCGGTGGCAGAGATCATCCGCGACTGGACGCGCTTCCGAGGCGGCGAAGCGGACCGCCTCGTCGTGCCCTCGTTCGTGCTCGGCGATCCGGGCGAGACGCTGCGTATCGGCGCGGTCCCGTTCTGGACGTTCTTCCCGGTCGAATCCGCCCTCGATTCGCTGCGCTTCCACCTGCAGAACAGCGAGCCTTACAACGAGGTCGACGCGTTCCTCTTCCAGCACGGTGCCGAGTCCCCGAGACGCGTCACGCCCGACGACGTCCGCGCCACCATCCAATCGTTCGGCCAGGGCGCCTTCGCCCACCTGCCGGCCCTGCGTGCCGACGCGTCACCGCACGACATCGGAGCCATGGGCCGCTACCGCGACTTCTTCTCGCAGGAGCCGACAGCCCGACTCGACGACGCACCCCTCGCCCCCGACGAGGTGACCGCCGCACTCGGGAGCATCGTCGGTGAACGGGGTCGCACCCTCGTCACAACGGAAAGGAACCACGATGGCTGACGAGCACGACGACGATGCGACCTGGAAGGACTTCCACGACGCCGTGAACATGGGCCCCTCCGAGATCGAGAAATGGCTCGACACAGACGAGTCGAAGGAGGTCGGCCAGAAGAAGGGCGGCGGCGAGTCGACCGGTCACGCGAGCGGTCGCCGGATCGTGGCGATCCTCCGCACAAAGAAGGCCGACCTGACCAACAGTGACTTCACGCACATGCGGAAGGTCGTGGGCTACGTCGCACGGCATTCCAAGCAGCGGCCCTCGGGCGACACCAGCGACATTCCCTGGCGGTACTCGCTCATGAACTGGGGCAACGACCCCGACAAGAAGTGACCGTCCCCATCTACGGCTAGGGCTTGCGACGGGAACGCCGCTCACGGCGTGGGAATACGTACCACAGCACCAGGAGACCGATCAGCACGCAGGAGGACGCGACGATGCCCGCCGTCAGCGAGGCGACGACGTCGAAGACAAGCAGGACGACGCCCGTGATGCAGGCCGCGACACAGATCAGAATGACGTCGAGGAGCGCGCTGGAGATCGCGACGATCCGATCCTTCTCGCCGCGACGAAACAGCATTCGATGCAGGCTCACCGGGGCCAGACCCAGTGCAGTCGCACTGGCCGCGAGGATCACGAGGACCAGGTACACGTCCACCTGGAATTCGTTCAGCGACGTGAACCTGTTCTGAAAGGCCACGGCCAGGAGGAATCCGGTGAGGATCTGGGTTCCGGTCTGGGTGACCCTCAGCTCCTGCAGGATCTCGGAGAAGTTGCGGTCCAGACGCTCGGTCTCGGTCTCGTCGCGGCCGTCGCCGGGTAGGGCGTCGGCGTCCGGGGCGTGCTGCTGCTCGGCCATGCCGAGATGCTACCGACGCCGACGGGTGACAAACGCCCAGCCGCGTCATGGGATGCCGAGTACACGGGAGGCATGGCACATGGCATCACCAGGAGCGCCCTCGGCGTCGACAGGCTCGTGAAAGACGTCCGTCACGGTCGGTTCGAGCAGACCCTGTCGGCGCTGACGGCCATGGGTGCCGTCGTGACCACCCTCGAGATCTTCTTCGAGCACGACAAGGCGAGTTTTGGCAATCGATGGATGTACACGCCGATCGTGGTCGGCCCCATCGCCGCGGCGTCCGGCGTGGCCGGCTTCGTCAGTCACCGACTCGCCAAGACGGTCCTTCCGGCGACGAGCATCGTCGTCGTCGCCAACGGGCTGCAGGGCACGATCCTGCATGCCCGCGGCATCGGTCAAAAGCCCGGTGGATGGAAGAATTTCCGTTACAACATGGAGGTCGGGCCGCCTTTGCTCGCCCCGCTGCTGGTGACCCTGGTCGGCGGGATGGGACTGCTCGCCGCGGTCCTCCGCCGCGAGTCGTGAGCCGATCGACCGGGACGACTCTGCCCCTCCCGCCGGAGGAGGGCGGACATCGCTTCCCCGGCTTCGACGTGCTGCGACAGACCTCGCACTGGGACGACGCCACGCGCGCCGCCGTCACCGACCGGTTGCACGACCTGCCGCCGATCCGGTTCTTCACACCGGCCGAGGAGGCAGCGGCCACGGTCGTCCTCGACCAGCTCATGAACCAGCGCCCGGCGCCCGGCGAGCCCCGCATCGAACTGACTCGGATGGTCGATTCGCGTCTCGCCGAGGACGAGACCGACGGCTGGCACTACGACGACATGCCCGACGACGGCACAGCCTGGCAGCGATCGCTCGCGGCGCTCGACGACGACGCGCAAGCCGTCCACGGAGCCGCTGTCGCGCAACTCGACTGGGAGACCCAGACAGTGCTTCTAGCATCCATCAAGGACTCGACCGACGAGCACTGGCACGACCTGCCGCGCAAGCGGGTGTGGGATCTCTGGTCGAGGTACGCCGCCACGGCGTTCTACTCGCATCCCTACGCCTGGAACGAGATCGGCTTCTCCGGGCCCGCCTACCCTCGCGGATACAAGAACCCTGGCGTCGACAGGCTCGAGCCCTTCGAGGTCCACGACGTGCGGCAGGACGACGACCCGGTGGCCGGCCGCGCCGGAGCGAAGGACCGCTCATGAGCTACGCCGACATCCGCACGCGCAACGAGTCGGCTTGGCTGCTCGAGAAAAACGGAGCGCTCGGGCACGGCCTCCGGCACGACATGCGTCGATTCGACGACGACGACGAAGTCGATCTGGTGATCGTCGGCTGTGGGGCCGGCGGCGGCACGCTCATGCAGCGTATGGCACGGCACGGCTGGAAGGTCGTCGCCCTCGACGCGGGCCCGTTCTGGGACCCGGAGAAGGACTGGGTCAGCGACGAGGCCGGCAGCCACAAGCTGTACTGGACGGAGCCGCGCCAGATCGGCGGAAGCGATCCGGTGCCGCTCGGCTCCAACAACTCGGGCCGCGGCGTCGGCGGATCCATGGTCCACTACGCCGGCTACACGCCGAGGTTCCACCCGAGCGACTTCGAGACCTTCACCCGCGACGGTGTCGGCGCCGACTGGCCGATCGACTACGACGACCTCAAGCCGTTCTACGAGCACATCGAGGCCGAGCTCCCCGTCGCCGGCGACGACTGGCCGTGGGGCGACTCGCACACGTATCCACACCGTCCACATCCGGTCGGCGGAAACGGCGAGATCTTCCAGCGCGGTGCCCTTGCTGCAGGGATAGAAGCCCACGTCGGTCCTGTCGCGATCCCGAACGGGCGCTTCGGCAACCGCCCGCACTGCATCTACCGCGGATTCTGCCTTCAGGGCTGCAAGGTCAACGCCAAGGCGTCTCCGCTCATCACCCACGTGCCCGACGCTCTCGCTCACGGGGCCGAGATCCGCCCCGACGCTCTCGTCACCCGTGTCGAGATCGACGGGCGGACGGGCTTGGCCACCGGGGTGCACTACGTGAAGGACGGCGTCAGCCGGTTCCAACGAGCACGGATGGTCGCGGTGGCTGGTTACTCGATCGAGACTCCGCGGCTCCTGCTCAACTCGACGTCGGCCCGATTCCCGGAAGGCCTGGCGAACGACTTCGACCAGGTCGGCCGGTACCTGATGGTGCAGGGTGCACCCCAGACGGCCGGACGGTTCGACTCGGAGATCAGGATGTTCAAGGCGCCGCCTCCCGAGGTCAGCTCTGAGCAGTTCTACGAGACCGACCCGTCGAAACCGTACAAGCGCGGCTACTCGATTCAGAACATCTCGCCGATGCCGATCACCTGGGCCGAGCACGTCATGGCCCAGGGCCACTGGGGGCGCGACTTCCGCAACTACATGTCCGACTACGTTCACTGGGCGACTCTGGGTGGCCTGTGCGAGTTGCTTCCGCAGGCCGACAACCGGGTGACCCTGGCGGACGAGACCGACCGAACCGGAACGCCCGTGGCGCACTTCGCGTACTCGCTCTGCGACAACGACCGCCAGTTGATGGACGCCGCCACGAAGACGATGGAGACGATTCTCGAGGCCGCCGGAGCCGACGAGACCATCACGATCCAGCGCTACGCGCACCTGGTCGGCGGCGCCCGCATGGCCTCAGACGAGCAGCACGGAGTCGTCGACGGCAACTGTCGCACGTTCGCCGTCCCGAATCTCTACATCACCGACGGCAGCGTGCTGCCCACCCAGGGCAGCGCGAACCCGGCCCTGACGATCATGGCGCTCACCGCACGCGTCGCCGACCACCTCGCGACCGCCGGGCCGACCTTCGGCTGACCGCTCGCACGCACGACAGAAAGGAACACCTCATGGCCATCAACGTCAGTGAATTCATCATCCAGCGCATCCGAGAGTGGGGCGTCACCCGCGTGTTCGGGTTCCCCGGTGACGGCATCGGCGAGTTCGACGGGATGCTCGGCAAGACCGATCGCGACGGCGACGGGCTGGAGTACATCCGCCCGACCCACGAAGAGATCTGCTCGCTCATGGCGACGGCGCACGCGAAGTTCACCGGCGAGGTCGGCGTCTGCGTAGCCACCTCGAGCCCGGGCGCGTTTCACATGCTTAACGGCCTCTACGACGCCCAAATGGACAACCAGCCCGTGGTCGCCATCGTCGGCCAGCAGGGCCTCGCGGCTCTCGGCACCTTCGTGCAGCAGGAGTCGAACCTCGAACGGACTTTCGCCGACGTCGCCTGCTACGTCGAGACCATCACGACACCCGACCAGGCGCAGGTCGTCGTCGACACGGCATTCCGCACGGCGAAGCTGCGCCTGCAGCCGGCTGTGATCGTGCTGCCCCACGACGTTCAGGCCATGGACTGGCAGGAGCCGGCCCCCGCCAACTGGGTGTCCCGCTCGAGCGCCGTGGCCGCGTCGACCGCCATCACGCCCCCGATCGCCGAGATCCAGGCGATGGCCGAGATCATCAACGCCGGGCAGAAGGTGACGTTCCTCGTCGGCCACGGCGCCACCGGCGCGACAGACGAGGTGCTCGAGGCCGCCGACCTGGCCGGTGCGGGGATCATCACGTCGCTCCGCGGCAAGGCGGTCGTGCCCTCCGACGTGGCCTACCACACCCAGCAACTAGGTCTCCTCGGCTCGAAGCCGAGCCTCGACCAGATGAAGGGCTGCGACACCCTCGTCATCCTGGGCGCCAATTACCCCTATGGGCAGTTCCTGCCCGCGACCGGTCAGGCACGTGCCGTGCAGGTCGACCTCAAACCCGAGCAGCTCGGCATCCGCTACCCCACCGAGGTCAACCTGTGGGGCGACGTCAAGAGCGTCCTCACCGCTGTCATCCCACTCCTGAAGCGTCACGACGACCGCTCCTGGCAGGAGAAGGCGGCCGCCGACATGGCCGACTGGGAGACCGAGATGCAGGATCAGGCGGACATCGCCTACGACGACGGCGTCAACCCGCGCCGCGTGTTCGCCGGCCTCAACGACCGTCTGCCCGACGGCGCGATCGTCACCTGCGACGCAGGAACCACCGCCGACTGGTACGGGCACCACATCCGCCTCCGACGCGGCATGATGGGCGACCTCTCCGGTCGTCTCGCGACCATGCTCGCCGCGATGCCCTACGCCACCGCCGCGAAGTTTGCCTACCCCGACCGTCCCGTCGTCTGCACCATCGGCGACGGCGCCTTCCAGATGCTCGGCATGAACGAGCTCATCACCGTGAAGAAGTACCTGTCGCGGTGGAAGAACAAGCAGCTCATCGTCGTCATCATGCACAACGACGACCTCGGGCAAGTGTCATGGGAGATGCGAACCGAAGACGGCAACCCCATGTGGCGCGGTTCCCAGGACGTCGAGACGGTCGACTACGCCGGCTACGCCGAACTCCTAGGATTCCGAGGAATCGCCGTGAAAGACGACGACGCCGTCGCCGCCGCCCTCGACGCAGCATTCGCCCACGACGGCGTAACCGTCATCGACGCGTACGTCAGCCGCAACGTGCCGCCACTGCCTCCGCACATCACCCGCGAGTACGCGCTCAACACCGCCAAGTCGCTCATCAAGGGCGACCCAGTCGAGCTCGACGTCATCAAGGACTCGGCTAAGGCCATGGCAGCCGAGGGATTGGACCGCGTCAAGGGCGCCCTGCATCTCGGCGGCGACCGAGACCTCGACGAGAAAGACGACTGAACGATGCCGGCGGTGACTCGGTTGCGGGTCGACGCCTACACGGTCCCGACCACGACCGACGGCGAGGCGATGCCTGAAAGCGACGGCACGCTGACCTGGAAGAGCACCGACGTGATCGTCGTGGAGATCGACGCCGGCGGTCTGACGGGCCTCGGCTACGCCTACACATCACCGGCGGCGGTCCCGCTCATTCGTGACTTGCTCGCGCCCATCGTGCTCGACTCCCACGTCGACGATCCGACGGCGACCTTCTGGCGCATGGGTGCCGTCGTCCGCAACCTCGGCTGGGTCGGAGTCAGCGCGTCCGCCATCTCAGCCGTCGATGTCGCCCTGCACGATCTGCGGGCTCGGCTCGCCGGCGAGGCGCTGACCGCATTCCTCGCCCGGGGCGCCACGGGCCGTCAGCCGCATGACGGAGTCATGGCCTCTGGAAGCGGTGGATTCACCAACTACTCCGATGCCCAGCTGTCACGTCAGCTCAGCCGGTGGGTCGACGAGGGCCTCAGGGCGGTCAAGATGAAGATCGGCACTCACCCCGAGCAGGATCCTGCGCGGGTCGCCCTCGCTCGCCAGGCGATCGGTGACGACATCGCCCTGTTCGTCGATGCGAACGGCGCCTACGAGCGTTCCGAAGCCATCGACCTCGCTCACCGTTTCGCCGAGCACGACGTGACCTGGTTCGAGGAGCCGGTCTCGAGCGACGACCTCCCCGGGTTGCGTCTCGTGCGCGAGACCGCTCCTGACGGGATGCGCGTGGCGGCCGGCGAATACGGGTGGACGCCCTGGTACTTCCGCACCATGCTCAATGCCGGTGCCGTCGACACCCTTCAGGCCGACGCGACACGGTGCGGCGGCGTCACAGGTTTCGGGCTCGCCGTCGAAGCGGCGGCAGAAGCCGGCGTCCCGCTGAGCGCTCACACGTCGCCCGCCCTGCACGGGGTCCTCGCCCCGGCCTTCGACGACGTCGTCCATGTCGAGTACTTCCACGACCACGTCCTCATCGAGAGCGAGTTCTTCGACGGCACGCCGGCACTCGTCGACGGTCGGCTCCTGGCAGACCTCGCCGCGCCCGGACATGGAATGTCGATTCGGCGGGCCGACGTCGACCGCTACGCACGCGCTTCGTGGCGCTCGTCGTGATCGCGGCGCCACAGCGACACACCACGATCCGGTGCGGCGACGTACTCATCTGTCTCGAGGCTTAGTCCCGCCATGGGGTCGTCCCGTGGCACAGTGCGCGCAGCGCGGGCTCGTGGCACGACGATGCGCATGAGGCCGTTCTGTACCGTCGGATGGTCGCGAGACGCCCCCATGTCCTTCCCCTTCCCGAATCCACACCAGAGCCGATTGTCTGAGGGTACCGACGCGATCGCAGGGGAGGCAACGAGGGCGATCGCCGACGCGGAGGCATGGGCTGCACCGGCTCACAAGCGGTTGCCGGGCGAATTCCCTCTGCGTGGAACGGCCTCTCGGGGTACAAGGCCGCTTCTCGTCTCGCGATCCCGCGTACGTTGCCGGGCATGACGTACAGCCAGCCGGACCCCGCCGAAGAGACCACCGCCGACGTCGAGCCCGAACAGCCCGACACCGACCCGGAAGAAGTCGAATCGGAGGGCGGCAACGAGACGGACACAGACGTTCACAGCGACGACGTCCCCACCGGTCGCGACACGACCGACGACACCGAAGGCGGCGGGCAGAACTGAACCGCCACACACGGACGCACACCATCCGACGAAGGAGTCGACCATGAGCGACACGAACGACAACACACCCGACGAGCAGGAACCTGCCACCGGATTCGACCAGACGAACGGGCTTGCCGGCGACCTCGTCGGACAGCCCGACGACGACGCCGGGACCGACGACGACGCGGAGAGCGACATCGGCTCGATCTACACGGGCAAGACGCCCGCAGGCGACGACTGATGACTGTTTCATGGCCGCCCTGCCCGGCCGTGGACTGCGATGAACCGCTGAGCCCGAGCGTAGGTTCGACGGCATGAGCGACGATGAACTCTCTGTCGAGACACTCGGCGGACCCGCACCTGATCCTGCGAACCCGGCCTCAAAAGATCCCGAGGACTGGGTCACCGGCGACGAGCCCAGGACGGCCGCCCAGAAGAGCTACCTCGACACGCTCGCCCGCGAAGAGCTGCCCGCCGACATGACCAAGGCCGAAGCGAGTGAGCACATCGAGCGGCTCCAGCAGAAGACCGGGCGCGGGGCATGAGCCTCAGCGTCCGCCGGTCGTAATGGCAGACGGCTTGCCCTCTTCAGACGACCGCCCGGATGCGGCACATACGAGGCCCGATGGTGTCACGAACGAAACGGTGGAGGCCCTCGGCAAACTCTCCGAGGCTCTCGAGGTCGTCGAGCAGGCCCGAGGGTTCCTTTACGGATTCCACCGACTGACGGGCCGTGCGGACCTCGCACTCGGCGAGGCCGCCGACCTGTTCGACGCGGCTGGGCAACGGGAGCTGGCCGACCGCCTTCGCAACGGCGTGATCGGCCGCAATGTGATCCACGGCCGATGGACGTTCCAGGTCGTCGAGGACTACGACGACGGCTACTACGCCACGGTCAAGGACTTCGAAAAGACGGCTCGCGATGACCTGGTCGGGGGTCGCCGCCACCTCTTCGAGGCGGAGATGAAGGAGGAGCGGCGAACGCACGGTCGCGCCCACCACGAGGCTCGCCCGAACGACGAGCTGTGACTTTCACTCGATGCGGGAGTCTCGCACCCGTCCGATGACGCTGTCGACGATGCCGGCGGCCAGCGCCGCCGCGACGAAGCCGAGCGAGACGCCGAGCCCGAGGGGCAGGGCCTTGGAGTAATCGCCGTGCTGTGACGCCAGTGTCCCGTAGAAGAGGCTGCCGACCGCCGCGATTCCGATCGCCGATCCGACGCGGGCGCCGACCTGGATCAGGCCCCCGGCCGTGCCTCCTTGCGATACGGGGACTTCGGCCAGGGTCAGTGTCTGATTCGGGGCGATCGTCAGCCCGGAGCCGATTCCGCCCACGAGCAACGGGACGATCAGCCACCAGCCGAGGTCGGGCCCGTAGTGGTAGGTGACGACGATAATGACACCCGCGAGGCCCCACAGCACGAGGATGCAGCCGACGATGATGAGCTGCCGGCCGAACCGGTGCACGATCCTGCCGCCGATCGTCGCGGCGATGCCCGAGCCGACGGCGAACGACACCGTCGACACACCAGCAAGGAGCGCGGAGTACTTCAGGCCCGACTGCAAGGCGAGTGTGACCACGAAGAACAACGGAGTGAAGCCGCCGAAATAGGCGGTCGCGAGGAGCACCCCCAGCGAGAACGAACGTCGTGTGAACAGCGTCAGGTCGACGACGGCCTCGCGGGTCTTACCGTAGTGACGCTCCCAGAGAAGGAACAGCCCAGCGAAAACAACCGCCACGACGACCAGCCAGTACTTGCCGGCGCCGGGCCACTCCTGCGATTGCACGAACGGCAGCAGAAGAGCCACCACGGCCGCGCCGAGAAGAGCGATTCCAAAAGGATCGAAATCGTGCCGCTTATTGTCGCGCTCTTTCTTGTCGGCCGGTATGAGACGGAACGCGAGCAGGATCGTGATGATGCCGATGGGCAGGTTGACGTAGAACACGAATCGCCAGCCCTCGGTCTCGCCGAAGGCCGCGATGAGCGCCCCGCCCGCTAGAGGCCCGATCGCCGTCGCGATTCCCGTCGTCGCGCCGAAGAGGCCGAACGCCGTGCCCCGCTCGCGCCCCTGGAACAGCTGCTGGATGAGCGCTGTGACCTGCGGGGTGAGCAGGCCACCCGCGAGCCCCTGGACGAGACGGGCGATGACCAGGAAGAGACCGTTGGGTGCGAAGCCGCAGAAAGCGCTCGCCAGCGTGAAGAGGGCGATGCCGAGCACGAACATGCGCCGCCGCCCCGTGACGTCCCCGAGCCGACCACCCGGCACGAGCAGGAGCCCGAACGACAGGGCGTAGCCCGACAACACCCACTGCACCGCTTCCGCCGAGGCACCGGGAAGCCCCTTCGAGATCGACTCGAGAGCGACGTTAACGATCGAGACGTCGAGGAGCACGATCCCGCCGCCGATGAGGATGATGACCAGGGCTCGCCACCGGTTCGGGTCGTCGCCGTCGTGCTTCCGCTCCGTAGCCTGCTGACGGTCGGCTGCTGGTCGAGGCGGCTGCTCACCGACGATGTGTCGACCGTGATGCCCGTCGACGCCCGTCGGGATCGCATCAACCGGCAGGGATTCATCGGCATGCGAGGGGCTCATGATGTCACACGGTATGCCCGACGGCCTGACGTGGCGAAGCCGGGCGTACCCCACTGAGCGCGTCTGTGGACGGGGCTCTACGGGCCGATGGAACGCCGATCAGAGTCGGCCAAGGTCGGCCGTAGCACTGTTCGCTGGTCGGTGCTTGTCCAGAGTGGGTCTGGAAGAGGACTAGACAGGCCCAGAAATGCCGCATTACGAGGCGACTTGGGAGTCGGTCAGTGCTTCCTGATCGCCTTGATCAACTCACTCTTCCGCTTGTCTGAGTACCCGGTGAGGCCAAGCTCCTTCGCACTTTTCCGGAGGTCGGCGACCGTCCAATCGTCGTAGGAGCCGCTCTCACCTCCCTTCCTGCCGACCGCGGACTTCCCGCGCTTTGCGGCAGCGTTTGAAATCCGGGCTGACTTCTCCTTGGAGTTGCCCTCTTTGCGGAGTTCCTCATACATCTCGGGATTCTTCACCCCGTTCATTTGTCGTCCTGGCATAGCCCGGACCCTACGCCGATCCGCTGTCGCAGCGCATGAGCTCAATGAGATGGGCCTAAGGGTGCGGAGATCTTGCAGCAGAAGTCAGGTGTCGCTCCCCGGCCTGGTCCCAGTGTATGGCGCGGGAGAGGCCGGGTAGGGTTCGACGTCCCTACGTCATGAGGGAGCACGCGCGTCAACCCCGAGCGTTCCGGACGGTGACCCGATACCGTTCGTTTACCCGCATCGCCGGGTAGGTCGGCCCACGTCCTGGGTCGCATCCGGGTGCGGGCGCGCATCCCCCATGCCCGCCCGCACCTGCACCTCAAATGGCCTCTCACGTAGTGGGGCGGTTTCGCCGGTGGATGTCCTTCGTGATTTGGGATCGGCGAAAGACTGGAAAGCGTGGCGCCTTCTCATGCCTGCGTGAGAAGGCGCCACCGGGTGATCTGGGCACCCCGTGAGGTTCGGAAAGGTGCCTCTCCCGGTTTGCCCCGACGATGCCACCTGACAACGGGGCGTACGCCGCCCGCAGCGCCCTCCGACACGAGTTCGGCATCACTGAGCTGCCGCACCTCGGCATCGATTCCTGATCTCCACTTCCATCACCAGCAACACCCGCATCCACTGAGAGGCACCGTCATAGCCGTCCGCCACCGCTACATCGAGGCCTCACCCGAGGCCGTCTTCCGCGTGCTGGCCTACGGCTGGCTGTTTCCGAGCTGGGTCGTCGGGGCGTCGCGCATCCGCGAGGTCGACGCCGCGTGGCCGGCGCCCGACTCGCAGATCCACCACTCGTTCGGCGTCTGGCCCGCCGTCATCGATGACACGACGTCGGTGATCGCGTGGGACGCTCCCCGGCACGCCGAGTTCGTCGCGCGCGGCTGGCCGATCGGGGAGGCGCACGTGATCATCGACGCGCAGCCTCGGGGGAGCGGAAGCGTCGTCCGCATGGACGAGTACGCGTCGTCGGGTCCGGGCGCCCTCGTGCCGGAGCCGCTCATGGCGGTGGCGATCAAGGTGCGCAACACGGAGGCGTTGCAGCGCCTGGCGTGGCTGGCCGAGGGCGGAGCCGCCTCCGACCAACCCGAGGTCCGCTGAGCGCCAGTCGCTGTACCCCGCACACCACGGAGTGTGTAGACCGTCACCATGAAGGCTCTCACTTACCAGTCCGTCGAGAACGTCAGCGTCGAAGAGGTGCCGAACCCCACGATCGTCGAGCCCGGCGACGCCGTGATCCGTGTCACCTCCGCCGCCATCTGCGGCAGCGACCTCCACCTCTACGACGTCTTCGGTCCCTACCTCGACAAGGGCGACGTGCTCGGCCACGAGACGATGGGCGTCGTCAGCGAGGTCGGGCCGGGCGTCGAGCGCATCCACGTCGGTGACCGCGTCGTCGTGCCCTTCGTGATCGCCTGCGGGCACTGCTTCATGTGCGATCGCGGCCTGTTCTCGCAGTGCGAGACCACACAGGTGACCGAGTACGACTCGGGCGCCACCCTCTACGGCTACACGAAGCTGTACGGCCAGATTCCCGGTGGCCAGGCCGAGTACCTCGGCATCAAGCGCGCCGACGCGAACCTCATCGTGGTCGGCGACGACCTGCCCGACGAGCGCTATCTCTTCCTCAGCGACATCCTGCCGACCGCCTGGCAGGGCGTCGACTACGCCGAGGTGCCGGAGGGTGGCACGCTCGTCGTGCTGGGCCTCGGCCCGGTGGGGCAGTTCGCCTCGCGGATCGGCGTGCACCGCGGCTACCGCGTCATCGCCGTCGACCCGGTGCCCGAGCGTCGGGCGATGGCCGAGCGCCATGGCGTCGAGACGCTCGACCTCACCGACGACATCTCTGACGTGATCGCGAAGCTGACCGACGGTCGTGGCCCCGACTCCGTGGTTGACGCCGTCGGCATGGAAGCCCACGACCACGGCCCGGTGGGCCTCTTCCAGAAGGCGGCGGCACGCCTGCCCGACCGCGTCGCGCAGCCGCTCATGCAGAAGGCCGGCATCGACAGCCTGTCGGCCATGCACCTCGCCTTCGACATCGTGCGGCGCGGCGGCACCGTCTCGCTGAGCGGCGTCTACGGCGGCACGGCCGACCCGACGCCGTTCCTCAACCTCTTCGACAAGCAGGTCACGATCCGCATGGGGCAGTGCAACGTGCAGAAATGGACCGAGACCCTCCTGCCCCTCGTAGAAGATCCCGCCGACCCGCTCGGCACGGAAGACCTCGTCACCCATCCCGTCGCGCTCGATCGCGCGCCCGAGATGTACGAGATCTTCAAGAAGAAGGAGGACGGCTGCATCAAGGTCGTCTTTAAGCCGTGAGCCCTTCGGCGGCGGGGCTTCACGAGCACTTCGAGCAGGAGCACGCCCTCCATGACGACCCGTGGAGCGTGACCTCGCGGTGGTACGAGATCCGCAAGCGCGCCATCACCCTCGCTTCGCTCCCCGACGAGCACTACGGCCAGGTGCTCGAGGTCGGTTGCTCGATCGGGGTGCTCACCGAGGAGCTGGCTCGCCGAGTTGACCGGGTGCTAGCCGTCGACGTGGCCGAGAGTGCTCTGTCTCGCGCCCGGGAGCGGCTCGCCCCGCTCACCCACGTCGAGGTCGCCCGCGTCGATGTCGGCGAGGGCCTGCCGCCCGGCCCCTGGGACCTCATCGTGCTCTCCGAGGTGGCCTACTACCTGAGCCGAGACCGGCTCTCCGACCTCGTCTCGCGCATCGAGGAGCAGCTCGCCCCGACCGGCGTGCTGCTCGCCTGTCATTGGCGGCGCGACGAGCCCGACTTCGTGCAGACCGGCGACGCCGTGCACCGCCTCATCGCCTTCGAGTCGATGCTGAGTCGGCTGGTGCATCACGAGGAGGCTGACTTCGTGCTCGACGTCTTCGGTGTCGACGACCGTTCCGTCGCGCGCAGAACAGGCATCGTGTGACCGGAGACTCCCAGATGGACGGCAAGATCCAGTCGGTCGCGGTCGTCGTTCCGGCTCGCGACGAGGCCGCACTCATCTGCCCGTGCCTCGACTCGCTGATCGCGGCGCGTGCCGAGGTCGCCGTCACCCACCCCGCCGTCGACGTGACGATTGTGGTGGTGGCCGATGCCTGCGCGGATGCGACCGAGGAGATCGTGCGCTCGTACGGGGATCGCGGCGTCGACCTGGCCGTCGTGCGCGTGGGCCGCGTGGGCGTGGCGCGCGGCATAGGCATCCGCCGGTCTCTGTCGAGCGGCGACGGGCCGGCGCTGCGGTCGGCGTGGATCGCCAACACCGACGCCGACTCCGTCGTCCCGGCGCTGTGGCTGACACACCAGGTCGAGCTGGCCGACGCCGGGGCCGACGTGATGGTCGGTACCGTGCGGCCGGATCCTGCCGACCTGACCGCCGACCAGTGGGCTCGGTGGACCGCGACGCATGAGCGCGGCAGACCCAACGGTCACGTGCACGGCGCGAATCTCGGAGTGCGGGCGAGCGCGTACGAGGCGGTGTCGGGCTTCGACCCCGTGGCCGAGCACGAGGACAACCTGCTCGTCGCGCGCCTCCGCGAGCGCGGCGCTGTGATCGTCGCTTCCGACGTCGCGGAGGTCGTGACCTCAGGTCGGCCCGTGGGCCGGACGCCGGGGGGATACGCTGCTCACCTCGTCGAGGCGCTGTCGGACAGCCGGGAGCCCGGTCTCGAACCACAGGCTGCGCCGTGATGCGCGTCGCGCTCGCCCCCGGTGAGCCCGGACCGGTGACGGCCCGGGCGCTGGACGCGCTGCCCGAGACCGTCGACGACGCCCTCGACCTCGGCAAGGCTCTCGGGCCCCTCCGCCCCTTCGTCGGACTGGGCGGCAGCCTGGACGTCTGGGAGGCCCTCGCCACGCTCGGAGCGCACGACCTCGGCGTCGCCCGGGCCATCGAGCCGCACGTCGACGCGCTCACCATCCTCGACCAGGCCGACTCGTCGCAGATCCGCGGCGGCACCTGGGGCGTCTTCGCCGCCGAGGGCCCAGGTGCGCGCCTCGAGGCGGTGGAGGGGCCGCGGGGCTGGGAGCTCCGGGGCGTCAAGCCGTGGTGCTCGCTGGCGAGCGTGCTGTCGGACGCGCTCGTGACCGCCTGGGTAGACGAGTCGGAACGCCGGCTCTTCCGGGTGCGACTCGGTCAGGCATCGGTCAGGGTCTCGTCGGAGCCCTGGCACGCACGCGGGCTCCAGGAGATCCCCAGCGGCTCCGTCGAGTTCTCCGGCGCCCGCGCGTTCCCCGTGGGCGAGACCGGGTGGTACCTCCGGCGGCCGGGATTCACGTGGGGCGGCATCAGCGTCGCAGCGTGCTGGTTCGGAGGTGCCGTCGGGCTGGGACGAGCCCTCCTCGACGCGTCTCGGCGACCCTCCCGGCACGACGACGCGATCGTGCTCATGCACCTCGGCATCGTCGACGCCCGGCTGACCGAGGCGCGCTCCGCCCTGGCCGGGGCCGCCGCCGTCGTCGACTCCGGCCACGACGCCGTCCTCGTCGGCAAGCGGGTGCGGGCCACCGTGGCCCGGTGCGCCGAAGACGTGCTCCTGCACGTCGGCCACGCCCTCGGCCCCGAGCCCCTCGTGCGAGACCGCGAGCACGCGAAGCGGGCGGCCGACCTCGAGGTGTACCTGCGTCAGCATCATGGCGAGCGCGACGACGTGTCGCTCGGGCGGAGCGTGCGCGACTACGGCGTCGAGTGGTGATCTTCGACTCCGACGACCCGGGCACGGCCGCGTCGGAGTGGGCGGACGATCCGAGGTGGTCACGACTTCCCCGGCTCGGGCTCTCCGGCTTCGACCGTCTCGTGGTCGTCGCCGCCCACCCCGACGACGAGACGCTCGGCGCCGGGGGACTCCTCGCGGCCGCCGTCGCACGAGGCCTCGAGGTCTCGGTCGCCATCGTCACCGACGGGGCCGCGGCCGATCCCACGGCGGGGCCGGACCGGCGTGACGCTCTCGCCCGGGAGCGGGCCGACGAGGCCCGGGCGGCTCTCGCGCTGCTGGGCGTCGACGACGTGCGGCTGCTGGGCTTCGCCGACGGGGGCGTCCGCGAGGAGCGCGCCGCCGTCTCCGACGCTCTCGACACCCTGCTGGCGAGTGACGTCGCGCCGGCCCGAGCCGTGGTCGTCGCACCGTGGCGCGGGGACGGGCACCGCGACCACCGGGTGGTCGGCGAGATCGTCGACGACCTCGCCGCCCGCCGCGCGTGGACCGTGTGGGCGTACCCCATCTGGCTCTGGCACTGGGGCGCTCCCGAGAGGCCTGAGGTGCCGTGGACGAGCCTCGGCACGTTCGGGCTCTCGGGCTCCGCGCAGGCCGCGAAGGCCGCGGCTCTCGGCCGCTACGACTCTCAGACGTCGGGGGAGCGGCCCATCCTGCACGAGAGGTTCCTCGAGCACTTCCGGCGCAACCACGAGCTGTTCGTCGTCGAGCGCGCCTGATGGAAGCTCTCGATCGTGCCCGGGCGTAGCGTCCACCGCATGGACTACAGAACCCTCGGTAACTCCGGCGCGATCGTGTCGGAGCTGACACTCGGAACCATGACCTTCGGCGTAGAGGCCGACGAGACCACGAGCCACCGCATCCTCGACACGTTCGTCGAGCACGGCGGCACCTTCATCGACACGGCCGACGTCTACTCATCGGGCGTCTCGGAGACGATCATCGGCCACTGGCTGGCCGACCACCCGGCCGAGGCCGCGCAGGTGGTCGTCGCCACCAAGGGGCGCTTCCCCATGGGCGACGGGCCCAACGACCTGGGCCTGTCGAGGCGTCACCTCCGCACGGCCCTCGACGCATCCCTCGACCGGCTCGGGGTCGAGCACATCGACCTCTACCAGATGCACGCGTGGGACGCCATCACGCCCCTCGACGAGACGCTGACCTTTCTCGACGACGCGGTCACGGCGGGCAAGATCGGCTACTACGGCTTCTCGAACTACCTCGGCTGGCATCTGACGAAGGCCGTGCATCGGGCCAGGGCCCTGCACCTGCAACCGCCGGTGACCCTCCAGCCGCAGTACAGCCTGCTGGTGCGCGACATCGAGCACGAGGTGGTGCCGGCCGCCCTCGACGCGCACGTCGGCCTGCTGCCCTGGTCGCCGCTCGGCGGCGGCTGGCTGACCGGCAAGTACAGGCGAGACGAGTCGCCGACAGGTGCCTCGCGGCTCGGTGAAAACCCGTCGCGCGGCATGGAGGCGTGGGAGGCCCGCAACGCCGACCCCCGCACCTGGGCCGTGCTCGACGCAGTCGAGGGCACCGCGCACGATCACGAGGCGACGGCCTCGCAGGTGGCGATCGCGTGGCTCCTGGCCCAGCCGGCGGTCACCAGCGTGATCCTGGGCGCCCGCACCGTCGAGCAGCTGGTCGACAACCTCGGCGCGTCGTCGGTGGAGCTGACCGCCGACGAGCTCGACCGGCTCGGGGAGGCCAGCGCACCCCGCATCGACGATTATCCCTACGGCACGGCGGGAGTCGCCCAGCGCAACCGCAACATCGCGGGTGGTCGCTGACGGTGGGGGACACCCCGACGACCGAGCTCCTGGCGACCTGCTGGACCTCGGCCGGTGACGTCCGCCCGGGACTCACTCCGGACGAGAGCCCGGTCGCCTTCGAAGACCGGGTCGCGGCCGTGGCGGAGGCCGGGTTCACGGGCATCGGCCTCGAGCTGGCCGACCTCGAGTCGGTGCGGAGGTCTCGCGGCCTCTCGTCGGCGCGCACGCTGATCGCCGATCACGGTCTGACCCACGTCGAGGTGGAGTTCCTGAATGACTGGTGGCTCGACGGCGACCGGCGTGCCGACTCGGATCCCCGGAGGCGTCGGCTCCTCGACGCGGCGACCGCCCTGGGCGCGCACCCCATGAAGCTGGGCTCGGGGCAGCCCGGTGACGATCACGCGTCCGGTCGTCTCATTGACGAGCTCGGCAGGCTCGGCACCGAGGCTAGGGAGGCGGGCACGCGCCTGGCGGTCGAGACGGGTGCCGGCTCCGGCCTCGACCTCGTCGACGACGTGCTGCCGGCGGTCGTCGCCCTGGCCGATCCTCACGTCGGGCTGATGCTCGACCCCTGGCACTTCGTGCGGAGCGGTACGCCTTACGACGTAATCACCGGAATTGCGGCGTCGGCCATCACGGCGGTCGAAATCTCCGACGGCGCCGCCACGGCGATCGGATCGTTCTTCGGCGACACGTTCGACCGGAGGCTTCTGCCCGGTGACGGCGCATTCGACGTCTCCGCGTTCGTGTCAGCCGTGCGCGGCACGGGCTGGACGGGCGCGTGGGGTGTCGAGGTCATGTCCGACGTGCTCCGGGCCCTGCCGGTCCCGGTCGTGCTGCAGCGGGCCTTCACGGCGGCGACCCGCGTGCTCGGCGCCGAGACCGGCTCGCCCTGAAGCACCTCTCGGGGTACAGGAAACTCGAAGGTGACTAGATTCCAGTCACAGGCGCCACCCGGCGCATCGAAAGGGAGTCACAGTGTCCACCACCAGCTCATCCGGCCGTCCGACCACCGTCACGGTCTCGTTCATCATCTGGCTCGTCGTCGTCCTGGTCAACATCCTGCAAGGGATCGTGAGTCTCGTCAGCGGCAACTCGAGCGCATCGACCGCTCAGAGCGTGGGAACCGCGCCGTTGGTCGGGACCGCCATCTTCGCGTTCATCCTCGCTGTCGTCGAAGTGATCATCGTCTTCCGGATGCGCGACGGCCGCAACTGGGCGCGCATCGTGCTCCTGATCGTCGCCATCCTCCAGGTGATCGGCGTCGCAGGGGTGGGAGCGCTCTCCGGTGGCAACGCCTTCGGCTGGATCGGCGGAGTCGCGGTCGTCGTCGCCACCATCCTCATGTTCGTGGGCGGCGCGAACGCTTACTTCCGCCGCCGCTGAGACAGGCCTGCCGCAGCGCTGCGCAGCCACGAAGAGCGGAGTCTGGACGTGCGGTGTCAATCCCTGTCCGCATCGTGCGCGGCCGCGTAGCGTCACGCGAGGCGATTCCCACCCCGCCGCGGCCGGCGAACCCTAGCGCCGGCCGCGAGGGCGCCGCCCGGACCCGACCGTGGCGGCGCCCTAATTCATCGCGCCTCGGGCCAGCCGGCGGAGCCGACTCAGCCGGCGGGGTTGTCGACCGGGGTGCCGTCGTCTGTGGTCCCCTCGTCGGGGTCGACCTCGTCAGCCTGGGGCGTCTCGTGGTCGATGCCGTGGGTCTCCCCGTTGTCGTCGTCGTGATCGTTGTTGGTCGTGTCGCTCATGCTCTACTCCTCGGGCTCATCCGGCTCGCCGCCGGAGACGTAGTCGGTGTCGGTGTCGCCGGCATCGCCGGTCGTCGAACCGTCGTCGAGATTCTCGGTGTACTCCTTGTCGGCCTCGCTGAGGTTCGTAGAACCGTCGGGCTGACCGTCGTGTGTGCTGTCATCGCTCATCGTGCCGACGCTACGCATACGTCGCCCTTCTGGTCCGCATCCGCCTGACGGGCTTGACGTTGCACCGTCACCGTGCAGGAGCGACGAGCCCGTGCGTTTTCAGGACAACTAGGTTGCTAACTTGGTTGACTACTAGTTAGGTGTGTCACGTACGCAGTGTGAGAGAGAGTCAGGGAGGCACCATGAGCGTCATCAACCCCCGCTCCATCCGGGCCGGTTCGTCCGCCCAAGAGGCCGAGCGTCGTCACCACCTGATCACCATCGGCATCTCCGGCGCGGCTGCGGTCGCGTGCCTCCTCACGGCCGTCGCCGCGGCGGCGGGGGTGCTGCAGTGACCGACCAGAAGACGGAGGCAGGAGCGCGATGACCGACACTTTCCTGAGCCGCGAGCGTCAGCATCTCTACGCGGACAGCCCCGAGACGTCGGCCGGGGCCCAGGTCGTGGCGGCCATCCGGCTTCTGCGCGAGGCTACGGACGCCGCCGAGAAGCGCGCACTGGCTCAGCTCGACCTGACGGCCTCCGACACTCTGGCGCTGCGCTATCTCATGCAGGCGGAGCGAGACGGCCGCCACCTGGGCCCCAACGACCTCGCGCGGCTCCTGGGATTCTCCAGTGCTGCCGTCACCAAGCTCGTCGACCGGCTCATGAAGGTCGGTCGCATCGAGAAGACTGCGCATCCATTCGACCGCCGAGCCGTCGTGATCCGTCCGACCGTGCAGCTCATGCACGACATGGACGCCGCCTACAGCCACGTCGACTCACCCCTGGTCGACGTCGTCAACCGCCTCTCGGCAGACGAAGCCGAGGCGGTCATCCGATTCGCCCACAGCCTGACCCGAGCCCTACGAGGAGAGCGAGAATGAACGAGACGCCCCGCCCGATGAAGCGTCGTACGCGACACATCTCACCGTCGATGCTGGCCCGTGATGCTCTCGACCAGGCGGTCCACACCACGCACGCCACGTCTCAGACCGTCTCCGACGGAGTGATCCGATGAGCGTCTACTCGAGCGCCCCCGGAGTCGCCCCGGCGCACATCGGCGCATATCCGCGGCGCCGACGGGGTTTCATGAACGACACCCGCCTGGCCTCGCTCGACACGGTCACGCCGGCGGCCGACCGTGCTGCGCGACACGGGGGTGAGCCTCGCTATGTCGACTTCCTCCTCGGCTGACACCCTGGCGTCGCGCGCTTCGGTGGCGACCGACGCGCTCGCGTGGAAGGGCGTGGACGTTGCGGCAGGGGAGCACCGCAGCTACTACGACCTCGCTCTGGCCGACGACGACTGGTCGGACTACTGACCTGCGGGCGGCTCAGTCGGAGCTGACGGAGAGGGCGAGGTCGTCGCCGCTCCGAAAGCGCTCCAGGAGGCCGTGGATCGGCGACTCTTGGCCGCTCCCGTCGGAGAAATCGACCTGGTCGGTGTCGAAGAACCTGTCGAAGCCGGGGATGGCGCCGATCAGGGGATCGTTGAGGGCCCGGTAGCCCATGCTCCAGTTCGGGAAACGGCGCTCGTCTTCCTCCTCGCAGAGCAGCAGGCGCACGTCGGTGTGACGCGGGTCGCCCGCGATACGGGCGTAGCGGTCCTCGACGGCCGATGGCTCGCCCTCGAGAATCTGCACGAAACGTCCGGCGTCATGGAGCAGAAGTCCCGTGATGCCCAGGCGCCGGTTCGACGCGCGGCTGTTCATCAGCAGGGTGATGAGGTCGCCGTCGCCGAAGTCGAACGAGGCGCGACTCGACTATGCGAGAAGAAGCATGGGGTCTCCGGATCTGTCGGCACATCATTGTGGCAACGACAGCCCTCCGTGTGTAGCCCCCGGATGGGCGTCTCGGAGGTCGCCCCATCGACTCCTGCGATCAGCCCAGAAAGCGGGGTCGCACTGTCGTGGATGGCTTTCTAGCCTGGAGACAGGGCGCTCGCAGGCGGCGTCGGGGGAGACGGTATGCCGCTGAGACGGGCAGCTGAAGACATGCGGAACGTGTACGCGAACGAGATCGCGCGAGCCGTGGCGTCAGGCCACGAGCCCGACCCGTATGCGGTGGCGAGTTGGGTGCGATACGAGGCAGAGGCTACGGCCCCGTCACCCGCCCTGCGCGAGGGCCGCGCTGGAGACTCGCCGCGCTGACTCTGTGGTCGGCTCGCCACGGTGACTCGGGGCAGGAGCGCCGAGGCCGGGGGACGGGGCGTCTGTCAGAACGCCGTGCATCGTGTCTGTAGCGGGCGGCGGCGGTGGCCGCGACCTACCGTCGACCGCTCCAGCAAAGGAGAATCACATGGCACAGACCATCGAGACCATCGACGTCAACGTCCCCGTGTCCGTCGCATACAACCAGTGGACCCAGTTCGAGGAGTTCCCCAAGTTCCTCGACGAGGTCGAGTCGATCACTCAGCCGACCGACATCCTGACCATCTGGAAAGTCAAGGTCGGCCCGGTCGAGAAGACCTTCGAGGCTCAGATCACCGAGCAGCACCCCGATGAGCGCGTCGCGTGGAACTCTACGGGAGGCGAGGCGGACCACGCCGGCGTCATCACGTTCCACAAGCTCAGCGACACCGAGACGCGGCTGACCGTGCAGATCGACTGGGAGCCGACGGGCGTGTTCGAGAAGCTCGGCTCCACGCTCGGTGCCGACAACCACGCCGTGAAGAAAGACCTGCGGAACTTCAAGGAGTACATCGAGTCGCAGGGCTCCGAAGACGGCGCATGGCGCGGCGAGGTCGACGCGTGAGTGACCTCGACGACGTGCGTTGGAACGACGAGGCGCGAGAAAAGATCGTCTCCGACGCCGACCGCGTGCTCCGCGAGGCCGTGAGCTCGGTGGCTCACGACTTCGCGGGCGGCACATGGGAAGACGCCTACCGGTCGTTGAACGAGCGACTGAAAGACCGCTTCATCGACTACGAGCCCGGCCCCGACGTGCGCAAGTACGCCGAGAAGATCGCCGACGGCGCCTACGCCTGAGCGAGGCCGGGGTGGCAGCCGCCGACGGCGCCTACGCCTGAGCGAGGCCGGGGTGGCAGCCGCCGACGGCGCCTACGCCTGAGCGAGGCCGGGGTGGCACCTTATTTCTTGCTGACTTTGTCTTTCACGGCGCCTTTGACCTTCTCGACGACGTTGGGCTTCGGCGTCGTGCCGTAGAAGCGCTCGTCGGGCTGGGTCGGTGCTGGCCACGGCACGGTGCCCTCCGGCCCGTCGAGGTAGGTGAACGTGCCCTTCCCGTCGGGGGTGGGGCCGTTCGCCCATGAGCCGTTCTTCGCTTCCTGCCCGTCGGAGAAGTTGATGAATTTGTACTCCTCCTCCCTCAACTCCTTCGACAGCGGGAAGTTCGACGGGATCGGCAACTCCTCGATGCCCTCCTCCTGGAGCTCTTTCGCTGCCGCCGTCCACTGGTTCTGGTGGCCCGTGTCGCGTGCGAGAAGGAACGACAGCATGTCGCGGACCCCGTGGTCGTCGGTCATGTTGTAGATGCGGGCGACCTGAATGCGGCCCTGCATCTCGGCGTTCGCGTTCGCGATAACGTCGGCGAGGAGGTTGCCCGACGCGGTGATGTACGAACCCTGCCACGGGTTGCCGTTCGAGTCGACTGGACGCACCCCCGCACCGGCGACGATCGCCGCCTGGATGTCGGTGCCGCCCACCACCGCGGCGAGAACGGGGTCGGCCTTCATCGCGGCCTCGCTCTGCTCCACGGGGGCGGTCTCGAGCAGCTGCGCGATCATGGTCGCGATCATCTCGACGTGACCGAACTCCTCCGCGCCGATGCTGCACAGCAGGTCGCGATACTTACCGGGCAGGTGACTGTTCCACGCCTGGAACCCGTACTGCATCGCGACCGTGATCTCGCCGTACTGCCCACCCAGGATCTCCTGCATCCTCTTCGCATACGCGGGATCCGGCTTCGACGGGCTCGACGTGAACTGCAACTCTTGCTTATGGAAAAACATGGTTTCCTTCCGGTGAACAGGCCGGTCGACGCGCTGACGGCGAGGATCTCGGCACCGTTTCCGTGGACGGTAGCCGGGTGGTTACTGCGCAGGACGGGCTTGACAAAGGCGACGCGAGCCCCAGTCATTTGAGGCCGGAGCGCGCGAGCCCTTCGACGAAGTACTTCTGGAACGCGACGAACAGGATCACGATCGGCAGGATCATGAGCAGGTTGATCGCCATGATCGCGCCGTAATTCGAGGTGTACTGCCCTTGGAGGTCGGCCACGATGCCGATGGGGAGCGTGAACTGGTTCTGATTGCCCGAGAGGGCGACCAGCGGCCAGCCGAACGCGTTCCACTCGCCCATGAACGTCAGCAGGATCAGCACGGCGAGCAGCGGCTTGCACAGGGGGAGCACGACCGAGCGGAACGCCCGGAACTGTCCGGCGCCGTCGACCCGAGCGGCTTCGACCAGCTCGTCGGGGATGGCGATGAAGAACTGGCGAGCGAGGAACACGCCGAAGATCACGGCGCTCTCCGGCAGGATGACGCTCCACAGCGACCCGTAGAGGCCGAGGCCGACCGACAGCTTGAACTGCGGCACGATGATCGCCTGCGGCGGGATCATCATCGTCGACAGGAGCACCAGGAAGAGCGCGTTGCGGCCGCGGAAGCGCAGCTTGGCGAAGGCGTAGCCCGCCAGCAGGTTGCAGATCACGGTGATGATCGTCGTCATGACGGTGATGAACAGCGAGTTGCCGAACCAGCGCCACACGGGGAACGCCTGGAAGGGCGCGACGAAGTTGTCGATCGTGAGATGCCTCGGCCAGAGGTGGAGCCCGGGCGCGTACAGATCGGCTCGGGTCGAGAATGCCGTCAGCAGCATCCAGTAGAGCGGAAAGGCCATCACCACCGTGATGACGATGGCGACGGTCAGGCGGAGCCAGAGCAGGCGGCCGTGCTTCCTCTTCGGGCCGCGCGGCGTTCGCGCGACCTCCGGCAGCCCTGACCCGACCTCGAACACATCGGTGAGAGACGACACGTCAGACTCCCTGCTCGGCGTGCTCGCGCCGGATGTTGAGCCGCCACTGGACGGCGGTGATGGCCAGGGTGATGAGGTAGATCGCGACGCCCACGGCGGCACCGTAACCCAGGAGCGACGGTCCGGACTCGTCGAAGGCCAGCCGGTACGCGTATGACACGATCGTCGTCGTCGAGTAGCCGGGGCCACCCCGCGTCATAGCCCAGACGGTGTCGAAGACCTGGAACGAGTAGATGAGGTTCATGATCAGGAGGAAGAAGGTCGACGGGCCGAGCAGCGGCAGAGTGATGTAGCGGAACGACTGCCAGCCCGAGGCCCCGTCGACGCGTGCCGCCTCCTGCACGCCGGCGTCGACGCCCTGCAGCCCAGCCAGATAGATGAGCATGTCGAAGCCGACGCGCTGCCAGAGCGTGACGAGGATGATCGACGTGAGCGCCCAGGCGCCGTTCGACTGCCAGTCGACCGCCGGCAGACCGATAGCCTGCAGCATCTTGTCGATGAAGCCGTTGTTCTGATCGAACATCCATGCGCCGAGGACGCCGGTGGCGACCCCCGAGACCACCAGCGGCAGGAAGATGATCGACCGGAACAGGGTGCGGCCCGGCAGCACGCCGTTGAGCAGCACGGCGATCGCCAGCCCGAGGGCCATGCCGACGGGCACGGTGCACAGCGTGAAGACCCCGGTGTTGGCCATGGACTGCCAGAAGACCGGGTCGGTCACCATCGTGACGTAGTTGCCGAATCCGGCCCAGGTGATCCAGCCCAGTGAATCCAGGTTCTGAAAGCTGATCACGAAGGCGTAGACGAGCGGGAAGAGCGTGAAGAGGCCGAGCATGACGAGGTTTGGCAGGATGAATCCCGAGGCGGCCAGCGTCGTGTTCGCCCGGACCCTCAGCGGCTGCCTCGCATCTCGGGCACCGCGGAGTCGGAGCGGGTGGACGGTCATGCGCCGATCGCCTCTCGGATCCCGGAGGCGATGGCTCTGAGCGTCGACTCGCTGCTTCCGCCGTGGAGGCCGAGTTCGAGCTCGTCCTGCAGCGTGGTCGAGATGCTGGCGAATGCTGGCACGGTGGTCTCCTTGACGACGACGTCGGTGATGGTGGTCGCCTGCTTCGTGAAGACGGCGAGACTGTCGGGGCGAGTGGGGTAGTCGAGCATCTCTGCGGCCAGCGTCCTCAGCGTCGGCAGCTCGGTCGCCGACTCGCAGAAGCGCTTCATGGAGTCCTCCGAGACGAGGAACTTCATGAAAGCGGCGGCGAGGTCGGGGTTCTTCGTGCCCTTCCACCCGACGATGGCGTTCCCGCCGAGGTCGGAGGCGGCCGTCTCGTCGCGGGGCATGAACGTCGTGCTCCACTCACCGCCCTGGTATCCGTTGGCTTTATCGGCGATCTCAGGCACGAGAAAATCGCCGATGAACGACATCGGCGCCGTCTGGTTCAGGAAGAAGTTGTCGGAGTAGACGGTCGTCTTGATGGTGTTGTTCGCGGGGACCCATTTCTTCGTGAAGAAGCTCTTGGTGAAGTCGAGGGCCTTCGCGGCGGCGGAGCTCGGCAGGGCCGGCCGCTTCAGGTCGGCGGAGAGCAGGGAGCCACCCGCCTGATAGAGGAACGACGACCAGCGGTAGGCGCCGGCCGCCGTCCAGTCGTAGGCGAACGGGTACTTCGAGGCGGGGAGCGAGGCCCGCAGCTTCGCGGCGACCGTGCTGAACTCCTCCCACGACCAGGCATCCTCCAGTCGATCGGGCACGGCGCCGATGCCGGCCGTCTCGAAGGCCTTCTTGCTGTAGACGATCGCCGTCGTGTCGGTCTGGTGGGGAACGCCCCAGGCGCGGTCGTCGTACGTGACCGAGTTCCAGAAGGCTGGCAAGAAGGCCTCGGTCTCTGCGCGCGAGAAATACGGGGTGACGTCGAGGAGCACACCGTGCGAGATGTACTTGCCGATAGAGGTGTAGTCAACGCGGAAAAGATCGGGAGCCGTGTTCGACACGATTCCACGATCGATGCTGGAGAAGAACCCGGTATAGGGGAGCACCTTCAGGATGATCTCCGTACCCGGGTTCCGCTCCTCGAACCGTCTCTTGATCTCGGCGAATCCGGCCGTCTCACCGCTGCTGCCACCCCAGTAGGCGAAGGTCAGGGTTCCGGTGACCTTTGTGCCGGTGGCGCGCGACCCCGCTGGCCCGCCCGCGGCGACCGGCCCGGGCGTGGAGGCGCAGGCGGCCAGGACAGCCGTCGCCGCTGCTCCCACGGTGCCGGCCAGAAGGCCGCGTCGAGTGATCGTCGACGTCTTCATGTCGTGCTGTACCCCGTTCTTGTACCCCCGCAAAACCCTGCGAGGTGCAGGAAACATAGGCGTCGCAGCCTGGGCGTGCTCACACTTCAGTGAGTCTCGCCGCGACGAGGCCGGCGAGGCCCTGCGCGGACAGGATGCCAGCGAGCATCGCGACGAGGTCGCTCGAGGGCACCGTGCCTCCCGGTGCCAGAATCGCGATGACGGTGTCGAGGAGATCCTCCACCGCCCGGACGCAACCGAAGCGCAGCAGACGGTCCTGGTCGAGATCGACCGGTCCGTACCCCGAATGGAATGCCGCCCGCTCGCCCTCCGAGACCGGGAGGGTGAACAGCACTCCGAGTTCGATGAGCATGAGGTCGACCTCGCGGGGAGCGTGAACCGCATCGTCGAAATCGATCAGCCAAGGCTGCCCACAGCGGTCCACGATCACGTTGCCGAGGTGGGGGTCGCCGTGGCAGCTCACCCGGACGGTAGGGCTCTTCGCGGCCTTGAGCCGAGCGGCCGCCGTCCGAAACGCGCCGATCCTCTCTCGGAGCTGCGCCCAGTCCGCCGCGATCCGGACGGCGTCAGCGTTTTCCGCGGGCCACCCGCCGTCGGCGACGAGAGCGTCGACGCGAGCGAGCCGATGCCGGATCCTCTCGCCCGCGCGCCGGATTCCGCGCCGCGGTCGTGGATCCGGTCGGGGCGGACGAAGCCTCGGCTCTTCGTGCACGCGCCGGAGGAGGCTGCCGAACCGGGTCCACTCCGCCTCATCGAGTCCGCGCTCGGCTGCCTCGCGCCCGTCGACCCATCGGCTGACCGAGAGACGATCGGTTTCGTGCTCGCTCCACGGAATACCCTCGGCCGTCGTCAGCTGCTCCGGCACGCCTTTCACGCCCGCGTTCGCCAGAGCCAGCGCGAGGAGGAGCCCGTAGCGGTTGTCGCGGCGTGTCCGTTTCACGGTCCAGAGGTCACCGGCATCGTCGGTGGCACACCAGACGGTCGCCTCTCGGTCGTACCCGCCGGTCGCTGCCACCATCTCGCCGCTCGTCAGGCCGAAGTCAGTCTTGAGCCAGCCCTGGATAGTCTCCGCGCTGGGACGCGTGTGGTCAGCCATGGAGACAGGGTGCACCCGGGGTACATCGGAGCGCTACGCGGTCCCTCTGAGAGGAAGCCCGAGCAGGCCGTCCCCCGACTGCTGAACGGGGCCGTGAGCCGAGCGGAGCACAGTGGCGTCATGACCCAGTACGACAAGCACGACCCGAACACTATCTACCCGGCCCCGCCGTTTCCCAAGCAGGAGCAGAGCCTGCCGGGTGCAGCGTGGAAGATGGACCCGAAGCCGGATCACGGCGAAACGAGTTATGTCGGCCGAGACCGGCTGACGGGCTTTCGCGGCATCGTCACCGGCGCGGACTCCGGCATCGGTCGTGCGGCCGCCATCGCTCTGTCGCGCGAGGGCGCCGACCTCGTGCTCTCCTACCTCCCCGACGAGCAGCGGGATGCGGAGGAGGTCAGAGATCTCCTCACTTCAGAGGGCCGGAAGGCGATCCTGCTGCCCGGCGATATCGCCGACGAGGAGTACTGCAACCGCCTCGTCGAGACGGCCGTCGATGAACTCGGCGGCCTCGACACGCTTGTGATGGTGGCCGGTCGGATGGACAGCAACGACGACATCCTCACCCTCGACACGGCAGCATTCGATTCGACCTTCAAGACCAACATCTATTCGCTGTTCTGGTTGACGAAGGCGGCGATCCCCCATCTGGAGCCCGGTTCGACGATCGTGACGACGAGTTCGAGCCAGGCGTCGTCTCCCTCGCCGGACAAGGTGGACTACGCCGTGTCGAAGGGTGCGGTGAAGATCTTCACCGAGGCGATGGCGCAGCAGCTCGCGCCGAAGGGCATCAGGGTGAACTCGGTCGCGCCCGGTCCGGTCTGGACTCCCCTGCAGCCGGGATCCGACGACGCCGAGACGGTGTCGACGTTCGGTGAGGGAACCCCGTTCGGGCGTCCGGGCCAGCCCGCGGAACTGGCCGCCGCCTACGTGCACCTCGTGTCGCCGGAGTCGAGCTACCAGACGGGGTCGACCATCTCGGTCGCGGGAGGCAACCCCGTCTTCTGAGAACGCCCCGGGCGGCAGTGCGATCAGTGGACAGGTGCGGTGCGCCTGCGGGGCGAGGGCGGCCTGGCCGCGGAAAATGCGGTCATGAGGATCCATTCTGCTTTCCAGCTGGGGCTCGTCGGCGGGCTCGGCGTACTGACGGCCATCCTCATCGGGGCGGCCCTCGGCCATCTGACGACGGTCATCACCTACGTGGGCATCGCACTTTTTCTCGCTCTCGGGCTCGATCCGGTGGTGGTCTGGCTGGAGCGACGCAGGATGCCGCGCCCCCTCGCCGTCGCCATCGTCACCATCGTCGTGCTCCTGGCTGTGGCCGGCATCGTGCTCGCCATCGTGCCGCCGATCGTCACCCAGACGTCGACGCTGATCGGCAACCTCACGACGTACGTCGAGAGCACCGGCTCGCAGCAGATCATCGACAACCTGCAGTCACTGATCCCGAAGTCGACCTTCAAAGTGCAGTCGGCGATCGACAGCGGCGTGACGTTCCTCAAGAACCCGGCGAACCTCGCCGGCATCGGCGGCGGCCTGCTCTCGGTCGGCCTCGCGATCGGCAACGGGGTCGCCGGTACCATCGTGGTCCTGATCCTCACGCTGTACTTCATGGCTTCGCTCAGGAGCATGAAGCGCGGCCTCTACACGCTGGTACCGGCCTCGTCCCGGGTCGAGTTCCGCCGCCTCGCGGAGGAGATCAGCGACTCGGTCGGCCGGTACGTGCTCGGGCAGGTCGCTCTCGCGCTCCTGAACGGGGTGTGCAGCTTCATCGTGCTGACCCTGATCGGCGCGCAGCTGCCCGCCCTATTCGCGTTCATCGCCTTCCTCGGCGCATTGATCCCGCTCGTTGGCACGATCTCGGCCGCCGCCGTCATCGTCGCGGCCGAGATCGCCCTGGTGCCCGGGCACCCGGTGACGTGGATCGTCCTCGCGGCCTGGTATCTGGTCTACATGCAGCTCGAGGCGTACCTGCTCGCACCCCGTGTCATGCGTCGGACCGTGCAGGTGCCTGGCGCTCTCGTCGTGATCGCGGCCCTGGCCGGCGGGACCCTCCTCGGCGTGCTCGGCGCCCTGATCTCGGTTCCGATCGCGGCGGCGATCCTGCTCGTTCTTCGCGAAGTCGTCGTGCCCCGGCAGGAGAGACGCTGACATGCAGACGGTGCTAGAGAGTGACGGGGTGCGCTCGTCGTTCGGGGCGCGTTTCCATCCGTAGAACGAACAATGCAAGCGCATATCTAGACGAACTAGGTATCTTGGTCTCATCAGAGGGGCCGTCACGCGATGGCCTCGCAGGTGGTCTTAATCACGGCGGACCACCGTCTTCCTTTGTTCCTCGTGGGCCTGCAGGGGCCTGGAAATGAGTGCACAATGTCGCTTCGTCGCGCCATCGACCGGTCACCGTTCTCTGAGATCCGTCACATCGAACTCGAACGGACTCTGATGGTCATCGCCACGTCGACCGTCGCTGCGACGGGTTTCCTCATTGCGGGAGCACTCGTCGCTATGGGAGTCCTCTCGTGAACACGGAACCGTCTCACCTCCTGGACACTCAGCCCCTCGATCTGCAGGAGCTGAAAGACCTGCTCGATCGCGACGTGGCATGAGCCTCTCTATGATCGAGGCCGAGCTCTTGGAGAGTGCGTCGTGGTTCCGTGCCGACGAAGGCCTCTGGGTACTCGATCGGAACCGGACCTTCGGCGGCACTGTCGACCGGCAACCGCAGGGGTTCGCGGTCACCGACGGGCGAGCACGCCCGCTGGGCACCTTCGCTACCCTCTCCGCCGCTCAAGACCACCTGCTCAGTCATACAAGGCCCCTGTGACGAGCGACGCCGACAGCAAGAGCCACCTCCAAAGGGGGTGGCTCTTTCTGTCGGTGCCCTGTCGTGAAGAGGGCAGATGCCGCAGGGCGGTTGGAGGTTCACGGGCGGGGACCGCAAGACATGGTCACAACCGGTGAAAACGCGCACCAGCGTCTCCAGCTATAGAGCTTGAACGCGGACGGTGTCGAGGCGTTCACAGATCGGTCACCTTACGCACCACGACCTCACCGCGAACGGACCACTGCGCTGTGACGAAGAAGGCGGAGGGTCGAACCATGCCGGGCGATGCCCGCGGCCACGATGTCGGGGTTGTCGGTGTACCAGGCGAGCTGGGCGCGACGCACCTCGTCGACCGCCACGGCTGCGCCGCCGACGAGCCAATGGTCCGTCGGCTCGTCGGCTAGGCTCCACGCGTCGATGACGGCGGCGTCCCGCGGCGCGTGCACCGCATCGAGCAACGGACGACCCGGATCATGAACGGTCGGTCTCATGCCCGCGCGGCGCCGCACCCTCTCGGCCAGGGCGGTCCACACGGCATTCCCCGGATGGTTCATCGTGCGCATCAGCTCGAAACCGGGGCGTTCGAACAGGTCGGAGACGACCACGGTGCCCCAGATCGACTCGCGCCGACGCAGCTCGTCGATCGATGCCTCGGCGACGGCACGGACGGTCGCCGGGACGAGCGGCGGCAGGGTCTCACCGGCCGCCGCCGCCAGAGTGGAGAGGTCGTGGTACTCCACCACCGGCGGGACGATGGAGGCGTCGCGGGGCGGACGCACGATCGCGTGCCACGGATACAGTCCGGCGAACCGCACGACCGGCACGGCGATGGTGAGACCGCCGCGCCGCCCGCCGAGCCGTGCCGAAGTCTGCCGGAGCCCGACGGGCAGCCCGTGGTAGTCGTCGCGCACCGGCTGCGACACGAGCAGGTCGGCGGCTTCCAGCCACCTCTCCAGGAAGGGCATGTCGCGTGCCGTGAGCTCGTGGACAGGCGGAACGCGCACGGTCGTGGCGTCGTCGCCCTGCAGCATGATGCGCAGCGACTCAGCCTGGCAGTTGCCTAGCACCAGCACGACGCGCTCCCGGGCGACGGGCTCGGTCAGCCCGTAGAAGTCGGAGTAGTGGCGGAGGCGGCCGTCCGCTTCGGCCACCGGGTCGACGTCGGGTCTCATGTCGTGAACGCTACCTGGGCCGACCTGCGGGCGGGGGCGGGGGCGGGGGCGGCCGGGTGACAACCCGAGCCCGCCCGGGGCGTCCCGTGTAGACGAGACCTATGCCGTCGACGACTGGAAGCCGCTCACCGCGCTGGCTGGTCGGCGTCACCGAGTACGCCGGTCTCACCGCCTACACGGGCGGTATCGGAAGGCACTACGCCTCTCTGCTCCCCGGCCTCGTGCGCGCCGGGATCGACGTCGACCTCATCGTCTTCAGCCGCGGAGACCTCGTGCGGCGCGAGCCGCCGGGCGGCGTGAGACTCGTCGCCCATCGTCGCCTGCCCCTCGCGCCCGCGTGGATCGAGCCCGTCGTGCGGGCCCTCGACTTCCGCGCCATCGCCGGCTTACGCCGCTACGACCGCATCCTGCTGCCGGAGTGGGGCGGCATCGGTGCGGCTCTTCCGCGGAGCGCGCCACTCGTGACCAATCTCGCTACCGGCATGCGGCTCTCCGATGTGATCTCCGGGGTCCGCGCCGCCGAGCTGCCGTGGTCGCGCCGCGTCGTCGCCTCGGTGCAGAGGTGGTGCGAGGAGGCCCAGATCCGGCACTCCCGGGGCGTCCTCCCCATCTCGACAGCCATGGACGAGGCCACCCGTCGCCTCGTGCGAGACGTGCCGCCGGGCGTGGTCGTGCGCAACTGTGTCGAGGTCGAGTCCGTCCGCCGCGGAGCTGCCACGGCGTCCGTGCCGGAGGGCTGGCCGGCGGGGGACGGGCCGGTGGTGCTCTTCCTGGGTCGGCTGGAGAGACGCAAGGGCGTCATCGATGCGGCCGAGGCGTTCAGCCGCGTCGCGGCCTGTCTACCCGAGACGCGATTCGTGTTCGCCGGCGCACCGGGTGACAGCCGCTTCGAGCCCACCGTCGCAGACCTCGATGCCTTGCTCGGGCGAGCGGCTCCGCACACCCGGATTCTCGGACACGTACCCGGTGACGAGCTCTACGCGGCGATCGCGCACGCGACCGTAGTGGTCTGCCCGTCGCGCTGGGAGGGCTTCGGGCAGGTCGCGCTCGAGGCGAAGGCGCTCGGCCGACCTCTCGTCGTCACGACCGGCAGCGGCTACGACGACTTCTGCACCGACGACGTCGACAGCCTGATGGTGCGACCGGCGGATTCCCGAGCGCTCGCCCGAGCCATCGAGACCTTGGTGCAGGATCCGGGTCGCGCTGCCCGCCTGGGCGCCGCTGCCCAGGCAGGCGTCGACCGCTTCACCGCCGATGCCGTCGCACCCGACGTGGTCGATGCGGTCACCCGCCTGGGCGCGCTCCCGATGCCGTCGAGGCGCCTAGACGCCAGCCGTCGCCGTCGCGGCTGACGAGCCCCTGCCGCTCGAACTCGCGGAGCCAGCCCGTCATCGGCCATTCGCCCCAGCGCTCGGCGAAGAGGCGCCCGTTCCTCAGGATGTCGTCGAGGTGCTGCACCGGGGAAGACGAGGTCGAATGGTGCTGGTGGTAGGCGTCCGCGCGGCCCACCCAGACGAGCGGCACGTCGCGTTCGCGCAGGTGAAACGCGAAGTCGGTGTCTTCGCCGCCGTAACCCTCGTACGCCTCGTCGAATCGGGGGCCCGACCGCCAGCGCTCCGCGCTGAGCGCGAACGACAGCGACCAGAAGAGCGGGTAGTCGCTGGGCGGCGCGCGCAGCAGGCTGTGATCGGCCGGGTCTGGGCGGGCGGCGTGGGGTGCGCGATGGCGCCGCAGCTCCTGCTCGTCGAGCGCGTCCACCCCGGGAGGCAGGTACGTCACCGGCCCGCACAGCACAGCGTCGAGCTCGGCGTCGGCGGCCGCCGCGTAGCGGTCCAGAAGGTCGGAGGAGGGCACGCAGTCGGCGTCGAGGAACACGATCAGCGAGGCACCGGCCTCAAGGGCCCGATCGGCCCCGGCGTTGCGCGCCGCGGCGAGCCGGAGGCCGTGCGGGCCGGGGGGCACCGACACGAGCTCGTCGGCCGTGAGCCCCGGGGGCGGCGAGTCGTCGAGCCAGACGACGACCCGACGGACGCCCGAGCGGGCGAGAACGGTCTGCTGCACTTCGAGATGCGCGCGCCGGGCCGCCGAGCCGATGGTCACGACGATCGTGCTCACGGCAACCACCGCTCGGCCACTTCCGCGATGGTGGCGGCGGCACGACAGGGCGCGCCGGACGTCTGCCAGAGCGACCACCGCGGCTCCCGCAGCCGTGCCCGGTCGAGCACGCTCGGCCAGCTCCAGGCGTCGGGCCACGCAGGCTCGACGACGGCGAGGTCGTGCCGCTCGAGGACCGTCGCTGTGACGACCTGCTCGTCGAACGGCCGCTGCTGCGGGATCACGACCGCACGCGCCCCGGCGGCGGCGATGTCGGCGACGGAGTTCTGCCCGGCCCAGCTCACGACGATCTCGGCCGAGGCGAGGAGGGGCCACGGGTCGTCGCTCCAGCCACGCCCGGCGGCGAGGATCGTCGTCGCCTCCTCGGGCAGCACGTCGGAGAAGGCGTCGAGGTCGGCGTCCGACACGGCGTGGCCGCCGGCTCCGAGCAGCACCAGCACGCCCGAGCGCTCGGCCGCCACGTCGGTGGCGCGGTCGGAGAACCGGCTGATGCCGCCGGTGTACACGACGTCGACCCCGGGCTCGAAGCGGGGCTCGTCGACGAGTCCCGCGGGCCACGGGGCCAGGATGCGCGTGGCCGCCCGGTAGGCGAGCCGATGCGCGTCGTCGTCGCGACGACCGGGCTGCGCCACGAGCACCACCGGGATGCCGAGGAGCCGCACGAACAGTGTGACCTCGACAGACACGTCGACGACGAACGCGGCCAGGTGCAGTCGGAGGGTCTCGACGGCGATCCGGCCGAGCCGCGATCGGTGCCCCCGGTGGCCGAGCGGCGCCCAGTGCAGCAGCCCCGCCGCGGTCGGCGCGGCGTCGGCGGGTTCCCGGACTCGTCCCGTCGAATCCGTCTCGGCCAGGTCGTCGCGGTCGAGCCGGATCCACCGCGTGCGATCCGGCAGGTCGTGCGGCTCGTCGAGGGAGCTGAAGACGACGACGTCGGCGTCGAGCTGCCGCCGGATGGCGAGAAAACGCGTGACGTGCCCGCGGCCGTGGTTGTGGACGTACCAGCCGACCGTGGGGCGGGTCACGCGACCGTCTCCGTGTCGGCCCGGCCGCGGTCGGCGACGTCGCTCAGGACCGCCTCCAGGGCGCCCGCCCGGGCAGTGAGAGAGAAGCGCTCGACGGCGGCGGCCCGGATGCGGCGGCGTGACCCGGCATCCTGCCCCTCCGACTCGACGAGGCGCTTCACGGCGGCGGCCAGCGCCTCCAGATCGCCCGGCGCCACGAGTTCGACGCCCGGAGTGCCCTCGGCGATCTCGGTGACACCGCCGGCTGCGAACCCGGCGACCGGCGTGCCGCAGAGCAGCGACTCCGGGGTGACGAGGCCGAAGGGTTCGTCCCACACGGGGGTGGTGAGAGTGCAGGCGCTCCGCCCGACGAGGGCAGCGAGGTCCGGCGTGTCGAGCGCGCCCACGTGCACGCGTGTCTCGTCGAGACGCGGGGCCACCTCCCGGTCGTAGTAGTCGCGATCGCCGATCCGTCCGGCCACGACCAGCGGCATCCCCAGCAGCCGGGCCGTCTCGAGGGCGAGGTGAGGCGCCTTCTCGGGCACGATGCGCCCGAACCACACGAGGCGCTCCCCACCGGGGCCCTCGCCCCAGGTGTCGGCATCGACGCCGTTGTGCAGCACGCGCGAGACGATTCCGGCGCTCTGCCACGTGGCGGAGGTGTGTCGGCTCACTGACAGGAACCGGCTTCGACGACCCGCCGCGCGGTGGTGTGACTCGGCCAGCTCGGGCACGACGGGCGTATGCAGGGTCGACACCATGGGCACGCCGAGGCTGCCAGCCCGTTCGAGCGGCAGGCCGTGCAGGCAGTGGTTGACGATCACGTCGTAGGAGTCCGCGCTGCGGCCCACCAGGTCGAGGGCTCGACCGAGGGCGGGAAGGGCGCGGTCGAGGTAGCCGGGCGGGTACGTGTCGTCGGCGGCCTGCGGGTCGCCGGCCCAGTCGGCCGCCGGCAGGGTGAAGGCTGGGATCGATGGGTCGAGGAAATCGGACCCCTCGGTGGCGATGAGGTCGACGCGGTGCCCTCGCGCGCGCAGCATCCGGACCTCGTTCCACACGGCCGACTCGAGCCCGCCGGCGAAGGGCGGGACGATGGGGAATCGGAGGGGGGCGATGGCGACGATCCGCAGCGGGGCGGCGACCGCGGTCACCGTGCGGCCCCGGAGGGCAGGAGCGAACGGTAGAGGTCGTCATGCGCCGTCGCGGTCTCGGCGTCGCGCTGAGCGCGTGCTCGCAGGCGCTCGGCTACGAGCCGTCGACGAGCGTCGCTTCCGGCGGGCGGCGTCGACCGAAGCAAGTGCGCGAGGGTCGCGACGAGGCCGGCCCCGCCGTCCGTCCACGCGAACCCGCCGATGGTCGGGTCGTCGTGCTGCTCGGCGAAGAACCCCACCTCGGGCGCGGCGACGGCTACACCGAGATCCCAGCAGAGTTCGAGCCAGCCCGAGTGCGTTCCCGCGCGGTAGGGCAACAGGCACGCGTCGAGATGCGCGAGGGCATGTGCCAGGGCTTCGTCGTCGAAGCGGTCGTGCTCCAGGAGCACCACGTCGCCGCGGCCCGAGCAGAGGGCGCGGATCGCGTCGCGCTGCTCCTGATCGCGCACCTGACGGTGCAGGTGCACCTCGAGCGTCGCCGGCACGCCCTGTCGCGAGAGGCCGTCGAGCGCCACCAGGAGCAGGCGCACGGCCCCCAGCCCGTCGACGTTCGGGCGCAGGTCTTTCAGGTGCACGCCGATCACAGGCACGTCGCGCGCGACGCCCCGCGGCAGCACCAGGTCATCGGGCAGGAGCCGGGGGTGAGGCAGCACGACGGCGCGGCGATGCCAGCGCGTCTCGATCTCGTGGGCGGCGCCGGGTGTAAGCGTGACCACGGCGTCGACGATCGGGACCAGGGCGTCGAGGCCTGCGAGGTGCGGCGTCTGGTTGGCGAGCTGAGGGTTTAGGAGGTCGTGCACGGTCTGCACGACCGGCCAGCCCACGCGATGAGCGGCCTCGACGGCGTCGACGAGTTCGGAGGGCGTGAACGATTCGAGTCCGAAATGCAGGTGGAGCACGTCGGCCTGGTCGCGGTGCTCGTCGATCCATCCGGGGGCGAGCACGACGGGCGGCCACCATTGCCCCTCGGGGGCCCCGACGGGACGCGGATCGGGCTGGACTGTGAGGTCGGACGACGCCATCACGCGTTCGACGTACGGGTGACCGGCCGGAACGGAGGCGACGCGCAGACGCTGCGCCATGGGAACTCCTGGGTGCTTCAGCGGACCACGGTGGCTACGCCTTATAAACGCTACGGGGCGGCGATACACGGTGCCCGATTCTCTGCACCCCCCTTGACGGGCGCGTGAAAATGTGTCAATTTCGCGGCGATGTCTGCCACTGCTCCGACCCAGATCATCGTCGGCCCGGAGGGTAACGGCGTCGTCGACTACGCGATGGATCTGGCTGAGGCGATCCGGCGACGCAGGCCTTCGACGGTCATCGTGCGACACGCGGTCGTCGCCGGAACCGCTTCCGTGGCGAGGTCGCACCCACGCGCGCATCTCCACGTCACCGATGCTCTCTTCGGTGAGTCGCTGGAAGCCGCGGGTGACGCACTTGCGGAGGTGGTCTCGGCCGCCCCGACGAGTGTGACGCTCCACGACGTGCCGCAGGAGTCGGACGGCGAGCGCAACCTCGTGCGCCGAGGCGACGTCTACCGACGCATCGCGTCGCTCGCCGTCGGGGTCGCCGTGAGCAGCCGGCACGAGGCCGACCTCGTACGGCGGCACCTCTGCCCGGGCCTCGAACCACGCGTCGTGCCGTTGGGCACCCGCCGTCCATCGACGCCCGGTGAGGCCTCCGAGTCGGCGAGCGAGGCTATCCGCAGGACTGCCCCGGGGAGGCCGGTTGAAACGATCCGCATCCTGGTCGCCGGCTACGTCTACCCGGGCAAAGGCCACGACGACGTCGTGCGCGCCGCCGCGGTCGTCTCCTCGCGTTTGGGTCGTCCCGTGACGGTCACGGCCCTCGGCGGCGCGGCCCGCGGCCATGCGCACGAGGTCGAGTCCTTGAACGAGCTTGCGACGTCGAACGGCGTATCCTTCGAGGTGACCGGATTCCTCAGCGGCGACGACTACCGGGCGCTTTGTCGCGCAGACGGTGTTCCCGTCGTGGCGCACCGGCATTACTCGGCGTCGCGGTCGTTGCTCGACTGGGGCGAGCAGGGTCGTCGTGCCGTCGTGGTCGACAATGCGTACGCGCATGAGATGGCGGCGCTGCGACCCGGCACGCTCGACGTGGTCGCCCCGGGGCTGGAAACACTCGCCGACGCGATCGAGGCTCGGGTCCAGGAGCCAGCGACGACCTACCTGGCCGCCGGTCATCCCCTGTCACCCACGCTCGACGATGCCGCCGGAGCCTACCTGGCATGGTGGGACGGTCTCGCGTGGTGACTCGTCGGGGCTTTTGCCTGCCAGAGAACGACTGGTCGCTTCTCAACGGCCAATGGCCCGAGGAGCCGCCGTTCGTCACCGCCATCGTCGCTCATTACGAGCAACAGACAGAGCTCGATCGCACGCTTCTGGCGCTGCGTCGGCAGGACCATCCTGCGTCCCACCTCGAGATCGTGGTGGTCGACGACGGGTCGTCGACTCCACCCGAAGTCCCGGCCGACGTCCGCCTCGTCGTCCAGGAAGATCGCGGCTTCCGCCTCGCTGCGGCTCGCAATGCCGGCGCAGCGGTCGCCCGCGGAGATGTGCTCTGCTTCCTCGACGCCGATACCGCCCCGGAGCGTGGCTACGTGCGCGGGTTGACGCGGCTGCCGGCCCTGGCTCCCGATGTCGTCGCGGTCGGGCGTCGCCGGCATGCTTCTCTCTCGACCGTATCCGCCGATGCGCTGCTCGAGGATGCCGCACCCCCGGTCGAGCTCGAGGAACCTCGCTGGCTACGCGACGCGTACCGCCGCAGTCGCAACCTCCTCGACGCCGACGACCTGTCGTACCGTCACGTCATCGGCGCGGTGATCGCCTGCGATGCGGCCTTCTTCGCTGAGACGAACGGGTTCGACGAGTCGTTCACGGAGTACGGGGGTGAGGACTGGGAGTGGGCCTACCGGGCATGGCTGTCCGGAGCACTGCTCGCCCATGTGCCTGAGGCCGTGGCCTGGCACGACGGGCCGGACTGGGCGGCTCGTCCTGAGGCGGCGCACGCAGCGGCCAACGCGCAGGCGCTCCGCCTGTCGGAGAGGATCCCCGTCCCTGGTTCCGGGCCCCGCGGTCTCCGCGGCCCGCTGGTCGACGTCGCGATCACCGTGCCCGAGGGAGCCGACCCGACGGCGGCTGAGTGGTTCGTCACACGGGATTCCCTCGCCGCCGATCTGCCCCTCGCTGCTCTACCGGGCGATCCACGGTCGAGGGCCAAGACGCGCATCGTCGTTGATGTGCATCGTCCGATGCGTGTGGCGCCCGGGGCTCTCCGGAAGGTCGTCGAGAAGGTCGCAGCCGAACAGCTCCACTCGTTCTCCGTGATCGATGCCGTCGGCGACCCCGTCTGCACAGTCACGGCGACACGGGCCGCGGCCCGGGCTGCACGGTGGCAGCGTTTCGACCTCTTCCCCGCGAGGCAGGGCGTTGTCGCGGGCATCGACCGGATCGGCGACGACATCGATGTGGGCGCCTATCTCGGCGGCTGGGGCTGAGCGCGACAGACGGACGCCTGCTGCCGCCCCGGGTACAGCCGATGCGGCCTTTGTCAGCGACCCAAGCCTAGCGTGAAACGACAGCACGGGAACCGCCGTCCATCACGTGGAATGATATGTCTGCCAGGATCGCCGTCGTCACCGGAGGGACCGTTGGTCTCGGCCGCGCCATCATGCGCGAGCTCGCCCACTGGGGGTGGGATATCGCGATCCTGGCCCGGGGCGAGGAGGGCCTGCAGGGTGCTGCGGCCGACGTGATGCGCGAGGGGAGTCGGGCGTTGCCGCTGTCGGTCGAAGTTGCCGACAACACGGCCGTCGAGGCGGCCACGGGGGTGTCGATCGCGGCCGCGATCCTGCTCCTGCTGCGTGAAGTCGTGATGCCCAAAAGCATGCACGCTGACGCCCCGGAATGCCTCTCAGGTGAGATCGGTGGCCACGGATGAGTCGAGCGCGTCGGTCATCTCCTGAAGAAACTCGAGGACGCCTTGCGCGACGTCGGGGCGGAGCTTCTCGGCGGCGATGATCATCTGCGCGTGCATGCCCGCCATGGTCGCGCGGACCTCCTCGTCGGAGTCGCCGGTCGCCGTCAGAAGCACTCCGCGCTTGTCAGCGGGATTCGCGCGTCTCTCGATGTGCCCGGACTTCTCGAGCCGGTTAATGAGGACCGCGGTCGACGCTGTCGTGATTCCGAGGTGTTCTGCGAGTTGGGACGCGTTCACGGTCCGGTCGGCGCGTTGTTCTCGAAGGAGAAACCGGATCGCGGTAAGGTCGGTCTCGCCCATCTTCATCGACAGGCGGGTCCGGGCGCGCATGTCTTTTTCTGCTTGCCGGTACCGGCGAAGGGCGTTCAGCACTGCTGCGCCGCGTTCCTGCGAGTCCGACTCGTACCAGTACCCCGACTGGTCGAAGGTGGTCGCGGCGGTGGATGGTGACGCCCCTGACATGCCACCAGGATATTGCCTAGTCCGTGTAGGTACCAGTTCCGGGCGACCAACGGCGTCTCGCCTCTCCAGTCTCACCCTCTCGAATGGTCATCTGCGTGCGTGGCTCGTTGTTGTTTCTTACCTCCGATGGGGTGACCCGTCGGATTGACTCCAACACGCGGATCGGCGTGGGCTGATCGCGGAGCTGACCCAGACCGCGCCGTTGGGGTGTCACATCGCCGGCGTCTTCCTCGAACCGCCTGCGGAGTGCCTGACCGCGGTGCTGACCAGGGGCCCCTCGCGTGGTGGGCGGACCCGTCCCGGGCGTCGACTATCCGCGGAGCGTACGCCGCGACGTGCTTAGTTAGACAAACTAGGCATTTCGGTCCATGATCGGATTCGTCACCGATTCACGGCGGTGACAGGGCTCCGATTCACGGCGGAACCCACAGTCTGATCCGTTTGCCTCGGGGCTCGCAGGGCCCAGAAATGAGTTGAACCATGACGCTTCATCGCGCCGAAAACGCCTCTTCGCCTTTCTCGGAGATCCGTCAACTGGAGCGAGACCGCACCCTGATGGTTATCGCCGCCTCCACCCTCGCCGCGACCGGGTTCGTGATCGCCGGTGTCTTCGTGGCGTTGGGGCTGGTCTGATGCCTGCCGTGCCGTCTCACCTGGTGGACACGCAACCGCTGGATCTGGGCGAGTTGAAAGACCTCCTCGACGAGCACACCGCATGAGCACCTACCTGCCCGGCCGCGGTGTCCTGCCTGTCAAAATCCGGGCGTACCCGAAACGGCGCTTCAGCAGCTACTTCACCCTCACCACGACCACAAGCCCGGCCGCGTCCCGGGTCTCCCCGGCCGGTGCGAATTCCGATCCGTGCTACGCGGATTTCTTCCAGCCGACCGACACGACCTCCTCAATGGCGCACATGTCGGAGGTCGCATGAACCCAACAACGGCACTGGGGCCGACCGAACCGGAGCACCGCCCCTACTACGACCTGGACCTGGTCGACTGTGACTGGGACGACTAGAAAGACCTCAGTTCTTATGCCTGACAACATTCCTCGCCTCGACCAGCTCATCCACGAAGACCTCATCGGGTACGTCACCGCCAGCTTCGGTGAGATCGTCTCCTGGAACGACGCCGACTAATTTCCCACCCCATGCTCAGCACAACACCTTCCCCACTTCCAGATTCTCGAACAGGCTCATTGGTTGCTCGCACACCGCCCATAGTGTCGTGGTCCACGCCGGCCCCTGGCCTGTGGGTGTTGAACCAGCACCACACGTTTGGCGGGACCATCGACCGGCACGGAGCGCGCTTCACCGTCACCAGCAGTTGCGGCGAACCCCTCGGCCACCGCTCGACCCTGACCGCCGCACAACAACTCCTCCTTGACCACACCCCTAGCCCTTCCTCGATCGGAACAGCAGCATGAGCTTCCTCGGTTTCCTCCTTCTTGGCCTGATCGCGGGAGCGATCGCAAAACTCATCCTCCCGGGACGGCAAGGCGGAGGCTGGTTCCTCACCCTCCTTCTCGGCGTTGTGGGCGACTCCTCGGAGGCTGGCTCGGCGGTCTTCTATTCCATGTCGGCTACAACGGGTTCTTCTCGTTGCAGTCCTGGATCATCGCGATTGTCGGATCGATCATCGTCCTGCTCATCTACGGCGCGATCAGCGGACGCCGCGGAGCCCGCGCCTAACCTCCACCCCAGTAATGACGAAAGCCACCCCATTCGGGGTGGCTTTCGTTATAGGAGTGTGGGCGGGGGTGGGTGGTCCCTGCCCGTGAATGACGCGTGTCACGCCACTCCCCGCACCAACACTCACAGCATGCAACCCGACTAGCCCAGGAATCAAGGTGACCGTCTAGCTACCGGTCAGAGCTCCGCCACCGATAAGCGCGTACCATAACCTGCCGATGAAGATGGGGCCCTCACGACTGAGATGCGCGAGGACCCCGTAGCCGGCCGTGATCTGCGGTTGTAGCTTCACGGGCAGGGACCGCAAGACACGGTCACAACCGGTGAAAACGCGTATCAGCGCTTCCAGCTACACGCTACCTAACGCCCCGAGACAACTCAACGCCCACGTTCACGACGCGATCGGGATAATTCGCAGTCAAGCAACGAACCGAGCGCACGGCGATCCCCGTCAAACGACCGCCGATCCGGGGTGGGCCGCGCCGTCAGCGCCTCGGATCAGGGAGGCATCCTTGACGCGGCCCTGCGCGCGATTAGCAGCCGAACGCGCCGCGAGCTCAAGCGTCTCGCGACACACGGTCATGTCCCTTTCCTTGGGGGCCGGGCGCCTCACGCCCACTCTGTACATCGTCCTGTACGTGCTTAAGGTAGAGGTGTTCCTCGGACGACGGATGAGGCGACGCTGACACCTCCACGGATTCAGGGCGTCGAACCCACCAGTCGACGGCGACCGCACGGGGCGGACTCTCATCCTGGCTGCGACCAGGGTCGGAGCACTCACCCGGTCGACCTTGCCACCCCGCCGCGAAGAGATTCAGGGTGCACTACCGTCGTTGTGTGCAGGGGAAGGCTTCTTGGTGGATGGAGTCGACCGGTCGGGTCGAGATCCACTTCGATGCGGAATCCTTCGACATCCTCGCGGGGCACGGGCGGCGCGAAGCGCCCCAACTATTTCATTTGACACCAGGTAACACGAGGACCGTGACCATCCTGATGTTGACGGGAGCGGCTCGTGTGACCTTCGAATTCTTCTCGCATCGACGCGTCGAAGTAGCAGTCCCGACGAATCTCATGCCACTGCTTCTGGTGCCGCTGCGACACATCTTCGGCGTACGACTCGTCGGCTGAGCGCGTGACCGCCGCCGGAGTCCAAGCGGACAGCGGATGCGCGAGTGACGCCGGCGCGGACAGCCGTGCTCGTATGTGACTTCCTGCACATGTCGAGCCGCCCGTCTGGCGTTCGCGAACGCGAGACTGCCCGTCGGTCAGGAGGGCGTGATCTAGCGATCTGGCCTCTAGCGAGGCTGGTCCAATGAGTCCTCGTGCTGCGAGTCAGTCCCCGAACTGGGTGTTCTAGCGCAGCGGGTTCCGAAGATAGCTTCGAGCTGTGACTGATCAGGCAGCCGTTCACTCTGCCCACCGTGTCTCCGCACCGGGTGCGGCGTCGGGCGGGCCTGCTCGATCCAGTGGCGACGCTGAGACGCGGGTTCGGATCATCGAAGCGGCGATCGCGGTCCTTCGCCGCTACGCATTCCACGAAGCATCACTGGACCTCGTCGCGGTCACCTCGAACCTGTCGGTTGCCGAGGTGACAAATGCCTTCCCCACCTGGGATTCTCTCCTGGTCGCGACCCTGGACCGTTGGAACGGGCAGCGAATCCGACCCATCTTTCCGGTCGCCGAACATCATGGCGCCGTGGTGTTCCTGAGGACCATCGTGCAGGCCAACATCGCCGACCCCGCGCTCATGCGGGCTCTGTCCGCTTGCGTCAACATCGCCGCCACACCATCTCATCCCTTGGCCAGCCATCTCCAGCGTGCGTGGCGGGACTTCCATGCGTTCGTCATGCATCAACTTGCCACGGACATCGAGGCCGGCAGAGAACCCGACACCATGCAACCGGCCCGAGGTGCCGAGCAACTCATCGCCCTATACGAGGGACTGCAGTTGCAGTCCATGGTCCGCCCGGGGATGGACCTGCTCGACGCGTTCGATCGAGCCGTCACCCGCCTGCGCGACGGTTGGGCCAACACGTATACCCCGCCCGTCTGGAACCTCGACGACGACTTGCAGTAGTCAGACATCGACGACAAACTCGAGTCGCCATCTCAAAACCAATGGTCAAAGCACGAAGCCGCAAGACTGGAGCACAAGAGACGTAGGTTTGACGCTAGCTGTCGCGTGACTTCGAGTCACCCGACCGCACGCTGCGCCGGCGTGATCTGGCCAGCTAAACGTTTCCTCTGGTCGCCCTATTAGCGTGCCGCCATTTGAGGAAAACTCGATCAGCGATCAGGTCCCCTAATCAAGTCTCTCGAATCGTTTTCGGCTCATCGCGCACCCAATGGTCATAATCGGCAGAGATGATGCCAAATGGCGCTGGGACGTTTCGAAGCTTTCTCGTCCGGAGAAGGCAGCTATTCCAGGGAGCAATCCGACTCATCGGCATAGTCCCCTGTTGCGAAGGTGCTTGTCGGCTTTCTAAGGAGCCTCGACCTCGCCTGAGGCCCAACCTTGCCGCTGATCGGGCTCGCGTGGGGTTTACACGTCCCTCGGTCGCCATCATGACCAAGGTATGTATATTAGATGCGAGAGGGGCGTCATTTTATTTACGAAGCGATCCGGCGACCGTATCGGATGTCGAGGCCTGCGCTGCAACCACCAGGTCTTTCGTAATCCTGGCGCGAACGAGAGTAGTCTGGCCGACCTCATCCGAGTCTTCTGACGATCCCGCCATGAGCCATCTACCACTCGCTGCAGCACACGAAGCGAACTCGCGGGTAACCCGGAAAATTATGTTTACTATATAAACATTCAGCCACATATGCACGTCGATGGCTCCAGGAATTGACGCGATCCTGATTATTGAGGGGGCTTCCAAAGATCTGCGAACCACCCACGGAGTTTCTCGGGTCTGGTGGCGAAATTGGCGACTCCAGCCTCGATTGACGTTTGGAACCCGCAGGACGCGCGCCTAGCTGAAGCGGCGAAAAGTGATGGTGTCGACAGCACGGGTGCCACGGACGCGCTGAATCAGGAAAAGCGGGTACGCGCAGGAGGTCGCCGACGTGGTGTGGGAGGCATCCCGCCAGCACCTCGCGTCAATGACGCTCTGGCGGGGCCGGTGACGAAGTAGGGAACTGGCCCCGGTGGACCGGAGTGGCGCCTCGGACCTCGTGACGGTTGACAGGTGATCACTCGGACTCCACGAAGGCCGTGAGTTCGTCGCCGTTTCGGAAATGGTCCAGGAGCGCCGTGACCGCTCCGGAGCGTTGAGGCGTGTCTTCCTGGAAGGAGTTGCTGAAGCCGGGGATTGACCTGACCAGGGGATCGTTAAGGGCGGTGTAGCCCATGGACCATTTCGGGAACTGCCGGCCGGGCTCTGCTTGTTCGGCGACAAGAGTGACGTCATGGTGTCGCGGGTCGTCCCGGATCATGTCGTACCGTCCGCGGACGGTCTCCGGGTCGCCCTCGAGGATCTGCAAGAACCGGCCCTGATCGTGCAGCAGCAGCCCCGTGATCCCGTCACGGCGGTTGTTCGCACGGCTATTCATAAGCAGCGTGATGAGGTCACCGTCGGTGAAGTCGTACGAGGCTGTGCTGCTGTAAGCGAGGAGAAGCATTCGGGTCCCTTTGGCTGGTGAACTGTCTTAGTGTGCCCGGTCGGACCGCCGGTGGAAACCCCCGAGACGGGTGCTTGACACGGTCTACGCACCCCGGACGCGCCGCTCGTTGAATCACTGGCTGGCGGCAAATCAGGTGAGTGCAGTCACCACCGATCGCACGAATCGACGTACATTCGGCCGAAGCTGTCGTTCTTGCAAGATAGCGGGGATGCGACGACCCGAACGTCACACCCCCGCCAGCACCAACAGCACCGGTTGGTGATGTCACGACGATAGGCGACCGCGGCCGACGATGCTGTCCGCATTTCGACGGACCATCCCCCCGTGTCTTTATGAGGCCCATCTCCACCATGGTGTCATCTGGCCTATGCTGCCGAGCTAACGCGACGACCGTCGTCTTGATCTCCCTCACGACTGGCCCACCTGGCCAACTCGCGTTGTGGCGTCGCCTCAGACCAATGGCAAATACCGTTCACATAATGTCGCGATTGCCGCTCTACGCTATCGAGGGCCTGCGCGGCTGGGTCGGCGGCGCCCCCGCGGTGCCTTCATCCCCGTCGCCAACGACAAGGAGGACCGGCTCGATGCCGGGTACTTGGTCACCGTCACGGAGGGAGCCGGCGTATCTCTTGCGAACTCCTCTACGACCGGGGCTCTGGGTCGGGACCACGACTCGAGCGAGCTGATGACCTTGCTCGAACATTTCCTGCTTACGACGGCTCGGCTCGAGGCCGATCCATCTTCCTATCGGATCGTGAACAGAAACCTCACGGTGCGGCTCCGCACCTTTGCGAGGGAGTGAGGCGGCCTAGCTGCACGGGATGGCGCGACCCGTTCGTCGTCCCGTCGTCGCCCGAGCTGAGGTCGGCTGCCAGCGTGATAGATCCGTACCCCATGTTCGGTGTTCGCAGGTTGAGTGCGGGGCGGCTGCTTGGCTGAGATAAACGAGGAGTGTGGATGGAGCGAATTAACTATGCGGTCGGCTCCGTGGTCACGGGTAATGCTATTGCGCACGCAATCGTGGGCTACGCGCGCGCCCTGGCTAAGAACGGGGACTCCGACACGGTCACGTTTCCGATCCTCTTGGACGATGGTGACGTGGGATGGGCCGAGATCCTCATCGGTCCCGCCAGTCAGGTGCTGAATGTGCCCGAGGCGAGCGACCGTGAAGACATCATCGACACAGGCCTCGTTGACGGGCTACTTGAGAAGACGGAACAACTCGCCCGGCCTCGTGCCGAGCCAATAGGGCCTGGCGATGTGATGGAGTTCCCCGACGACCTCTGACGACTTGTCGTGAAGCGCGCGATGATAGCGGTCCGTCTCGAGATCCTCGTCGGCCTTGCGCACTGCGCACAGAGGGCGTGCGTCGAGCAACTCGTGAGGATTGGTCGACCGATTTACGTCCGTGCCGCCGACCGACGCCACGCGGCCGGGACCGATGTCGAATACGGTCAGGTCGAAACCGACTCGGTACAGCGTGTCGGCGATGGTGCTGGCCTTCTGGAACCTTCGTTCGATGCTCATCGCGACGAGCTCGCAACTACTTCTTGTGCCGCGAGTAACTCAGCAGGACGCACGTAGCCACAGCCGCACCCGCCAGGATGATCGGCACGACTAGCCACGGACCAGGTCCGGGCAGGGGTGCTACTAACGCAAGCGTCTGTGTTCTCATAAGGGCAATCGGCACAACTCAGCGGCACGAGGTAGATGACGACGGCGTCGACTCGGGCCTGTCCTAGGCAACGAGTTACTCGTCTGACGCGCGGGGTCGCTCCCAGATCGAGTCCGGCCAAATCGCACCCTGGCTTCCTCCTGCGGTCGTGGTGCGGAGGAGCAGTCGGAGCGGTCATTCTCCTCATTCGTCGCCGAATTGGAGGCCGCTAGGGGTGAATTTCGGGCGCCAAGTGACCTCGCGCTATCGCAGCAGGATCGGCTCGCGCTACAGGCTTCTGGCGCATGTGTGGGAAGACGAGTGCTTGAGCGTACGTTCGCCACATGACCGACAAAGGCAAGGCCCCCGGCGGGTCGACGGACATCACCGACGAGCAGAAGAAGCGAACAGCGGACCTCGGCGACGGTTCACCCACGGGGAACGCGACCGAGGACCCTCAGCAGGACAGTGACACGCCGTCGGGAGGTGAACCCGAATGAGCGACCCCAAGCCCGCAAGCAATCCGGCACCGGACGTCGATCCTGACACCGGTACGGAGCCCGATGGCACCCCGGTGGAGAATCCCTCCGGTCACGGCGAACTGCGTCCCGCGGCCTGACAGTTGTACCCCGAACACACGAAAGCGCGGGAACCCTGACGGGTTTCCGCGCTTCTGCTTTCGCCCGGCCGGTCAGGCCCTGACGTCGTCACGCCAGGCGCCGTCCGCGGTGCCCTGTGACTCGATGTACTCCTTGAAGTTCTGCAGGTCTTTCTTGATCGCATGGTTGTCGGCGCCGAGGGTCGAGCCGATCTTCTCCAGGAACCCGGTGGGCTGCCAGTCGATCTGCACGGTGAGGCGGGTCTCCGTGTCGGAGAGCTTGTGGAACGTGATGACGCCGGCGTGGTCGACCTCGCCGCCGGTGGAGTTCCAGGCGACCCGCTCGTCCGGGTGCTGCTCGGTGATGGTGGCGTCGAAGTGCTTCTCGACCGGGCCGACCTTTACCGTCCAGTGGGTCAGTGTGTCGGATTCCTGGGTGATCGACTCGACCTCGTCGAGGAACTTCGGGAACTCTTCGAATTGGGTCCACTGGTTGTAGGCGACGGAGACGGGAACGTTCACGTCGACTGTTTCGATGGCCTGTGCCATGGGTTTCTCCTCGTGTTCGGGTGAGAGTCGAACGGTAGGTGCGCGTGTTGTCGGGCGCTCTCAGGTTGGCCGATGCCCGGCCGGTTGCCAGTCGCGGGATGGCGACAGGTCAGTCCTCCAGCGCGTCGAGTTCGCGGAGGGCCCCTTCGGCGCGCGCGAGGCGGTCGGCTTCAGCGCTCGACCACCATTCCTGGCCGCGTTCGCCGAGGCCGTGCTTCGCGACGTCGACGCGGTGCCGCGCCCGGGCGAGAGCCGCCGTGTCGTTGTCGGATCTCGCACGTCGAACGGCGGATCTCCCGCGCCCGAGATGCGACTTGAGCTGTTGCACGAGAGCGTCAGGGAGGCAGGGGTCGGTGCGCCGCCAGCGCCGCCCGTCGATGATCAGCCGCCTGTCGTCCTCCGACACCGACTCCTTATCGCTCGTCATGTTCGGTTGCGTCAGGTCAGGTGTAGTCGCCGGCGGCGATGGCTTCGGCGTACTTGCGGACGTCGGGTCCGGGTTCGTAGTCGATGAATCGTTCTTTGAGTCGTTCGTTCAACGCCCTGAACGCGTCCTCCCATGATGTGCCCGTGAACTCCCGGGCCACGGCGCTCACTGCGTCGCGGAGGACGTTGTCGGCATCGCTCAGGATCTTCGACCGCGCTTCGTCGTTCCAGCGCACACTCTCGAGACCGGCCATGGTGTCAGTCCTCCCTGTCTCCGCCGTCTTCCGGCTCCGTCTTCGTCTCCTCCATCCGGTCACGCAGGTCCTCGGCCATGCTGCCAGCTCCCTCGTCGCCGTGGTCCTGCTCGACCTGCTGCACCAGACCGTGCAGCTTCTGTTCGTTGGTCCCGTCGTCACTGCCGTCCATGACGAACTCTTCTTGGAGGTCTGTGCTCATGGGGCGGACGGTACGCGCAACCCACGGACGCGCTCCTCAGAAAGGAGGCGGCTGGCATCGATCCGAAACGAACCCCGCGGTCGGCCTGTGAAAGGGGTGGCTGTCAATCACGACTTACACGGCGGAGAGGTCGCGTGTCGCGGTGTCATCACTCGCTGATCCCGCGGCTGGCGCGGCGCGGCAACCGAGGCGGTTCAAGGTGCGGCCTTGCACGTCAAGGAGGACCTCTGTATCGCAACGCCTGGTACGGGTACTTGCTCAGGCCCGGGAGGTTCGGCTCGGTGATCTCGCCGTGAATCGAGGCGAACGCTGCGAGGCCCACTGGCCAGAGCAGCCCGGCGCATCCGCGTAGGTTGGAGCTGTCCGTGAGCCGCGAGAAAACCGCCCGGTCGGCGGGCGCGAGCGTGCGGATGTACGCGACTCCGAAGTGGAAGCCGTTCCGGGCGCGCTCCTGCCGCGCGCTTTTGCCGATTCCCCCATGCGGTCATTTTCGCAGGAGCCGCGGCCCGTTCGGAACGCCGTAGCGCCTACTTCAACGCGCGGCCCACGCGCGTCACCAGAGCTCGGAGGATGAGTCCGCCGGCGAGGAACTCGAAAGATTCTTGCGGGACATCGAGCCCCATGGTCTGCATGAGGCGACTGCGCGTAGCATCCATCACTTCGCTGAGGGTCAAGGGCCGCGGTGGCTCGTATTCGACCCGATCGGCGCGCAGCACCCGGTTTTGGTCGTCGTAGATCTCGAGGAATAGGCCGGACACGTCGACATGGCTGGGCTCGTTGTATTCCGTCGTGACACGGATCGAGGTGGCACGCTTCAGCGACTTGCTTAACGGGGACTTCTTCGCGGCCATGCCTCAGGCTTACCAGCCCGGCGGCATAGGTGGCTGTGTTAACGGTCGGTCGCTTGCCGGCGGCTGGGGCTCCGGCTTGAAAGCGCTACGCGCGATGAGCTCGTGAGAGTCGGGCTCGTGCTGGCCTGCCTGGGCGACGGTGTTCTCGAGCCAAGGCTCCCGTACGCGGTGGTCGTTTGCGGACGCGGTGAGTCAGTCAAATCGTCGCAGCAAGCTCTGCCCAGCACGTCTTCCGCTCATGTCGTCTTCCCATTCCGCTTGAGCGTCGTGCGCCCAGCGATCGCCGAGGCCGTCACGGTCGCGGGTCCGGCGAGGTATACCTGCGCCTCGGATGAGGTCGAGCCGCCGCAGCAGGCGTACAGCAGGCAGGCCCGCCTTCGCGAAGAGATCCTTGCGATAGACGAGCATTTGCGCGAACGCGGAGTCGGGAACGGCGAGCTGCGGCATCGGCTGCAAGGTGGGCCATTTCGGAAAGGGCTCGATACCGGATCAGTCTTTCGGTCAACGCCATCGGGTTTCCCCCGACGGTGGCTGCCTCGTTATCGAAGGCGTATCGAGCGTGATCGATGCTGCGCGCCCATCGTTCCTCGAGGGCCATCCAGGAATCGAAGGGTGCCACGGTCGGGTCCTCCGAGGCACGGTGCGCGATGATCCGGCGGTACGACCCACCCCATTCGGATTGGGTCTGGGCGATGTCGGAATGTACGAAGGGGTAGTCCAACGGTTCCTGGAACAGGGGAAGGAAATCCGGCGGCGTGGAGGCTGCGGGGAACTCGGAGATCGGCATCTGCAGCACGCTGTGGAACATGACCGAGCTTTGCCCCGCGTCGTCGAGGACGGCGTGGATCGCTCCTCGCACCTGCCGCAACGCGAGCTCCGCGGTGCGGGCGATCGCGTTGTGGACGCGGGCGCGGTCACCGAACTCCATGTCGACTCGGACCCGAACTGTCCGCTGTCCGAAGGAGTCCTTCCAGCCCTGGCCAACGCGCTCCGGCTGTCTCTTCTGAATTCGACAGGCGGGGCTGCGTGGCCCAAATGCCTGAACCCCACTCGGGTCGCGATGAGGTTACGTCGCCTTCGTCGGCGGTGGAAGGGCCACCATGCCCTGTCGTGACCCCAGTTCATGGGTCAGATGATGATCACGAAACCGGTTAAGCTGGCGCAAGTCGAGCTGGTTACTTGGCTGCGTTGCGTCCTGGCATCTCTCCTGATCCGAGAGTCAGGGCGCAACCACTTCACGCCGCCGCCTAATCGTCTTTGCGACGACGTGTTGACGGCGCCTTCATGGCGTCACCGGCTCGCGGCGTCCGTGGTGACCGCCGCAATGGTGGAACGTACGAGCATTGGCCACGACTTCCGGGACTTAGTGTCCGTCAACCAGGCGGAGGGCGACGTGCGTTCGGCGTTCCTGCCGTGGCGGGGAATTCGGCTGACCCGATGAGATCTCGGCCGCCACGGTCCTGGCGTGGGGCCCGTGGCGGCCAGATCTTGGGGGGACCGGCGGTCCGTGTGGTGCTGCCGTGACGTTGCTCAGGCAGACCCGGCCCCCCGCCACCGTCAGCAGGTCACGGTGGATGCGTTGTAGGCGTCGACACTGAGGCGGGCGGAGCCGGCGTCGGCGGGCCAGCTCACGCTGACTTGTCGCGATTCGCCGGGGAGGAGCCACAGGTAGTTGTCGCCGTACGTGGCGGGCAGGATCCTGCGGTTCCATCGGTTTAGCACGCTCAGCCTCGTCATCGGGGCGACTGTCTTGCCGCGGTTGGTGACCGTGACCGTGGTCTCGATGCTGTCGCCGGACCTGCTCTGGCGGCCTGCGCTGATCGCCAGTCTCGTGCTGGGCAGGGAGGTGAGCGCGGTCATGTCGCTCGCGTCGGTGTATCGCCAGTAGGTGTTCTGCGAGAGGAGACGGCCGTGGCTGTCGGTCATGGCGAGTCGGACGAGGTGCAGTGCCGGTGCTCCTGGCGTTGTCGGGACGGTGAATGCGGTGGTGGTGTTCGACGCGGCGATCTCGACCTTCTGGGTGATGGGCGTGTCGAGCTTTTTGCCGGTGAGGTCGTAGAGCGTCGCGGTGAGGGTCACGCCGGTGCGGGAGGTGCGGGTGTGGTTGACGGCGACGACTCGCCAGTTCACGGGGTCGGCCTGGATGTGGAGGGGTTCGCAGCCGATCCGGGAGCCGTAGTAGGCGCCGTTGACGTCGAGGTCGTAGTCGTAGGTCTGCCACACGGTCGAGTACCAGGTGGGGTGTGACATCCAGAGCAGGAGGCCGGACGCGTCTTTCCAGAGGTTGGCGTTCCATGCCTCGAACATGGCCCGGTGGTTCTCGTAGTTGACGAACTGGGCTCGCCTCGAGAACTGGTCGAGGGTGGCCGATTCGCCCAGGCGGGTGTCGATGGCGGTCTTGTACGTGCCGGTCTGCTGGTTCGCGGTCTCGGACCAGTCGTGGTAGTTCCACACCTCGCTGATGGGCCATCCCTGTTCGGTGCCGACCATGTTCTGCAGGGTCTCGGTGACGCTGACGACGGGCATGCCGATCTCGGTGTGGAACCCGAACGCGTCGGTGTCGAAGGTCGACTTGTCGTAGTACGCCGACGGGTCCTTCCAGCCGTAGGGGCCGTGGCCGGAGACGATGCCGCCGGCAGAGTTCGGGATGTAGATCGTCTCGCCGTCTTCGGCGGCGACGGCGGCGCGCATGCCGGCGTCGAGGTGTCCGGGAGGGTTCTCCTCGTTGGCGCCGCACCAGACGACGATCGAGGGGTGGGTGCGGTAGCGGCGGATTGTCTCGGTGACGGTGTCGACGTAGCCGGGGATGTCGTCGTTGAACGCTCCGGCCTCCCAGAAGTCGTTCCAGATGAGGATCCCGTACTGGTCGGCGAGGGCGTAGAGCTCTTCTCGGTCGGAGGAGCCCAGCCAGTTGCGGATCATGGTGAAGTTCATGTCGCGGTGCATCTTCACGACGGTGTCGAGGCGGCCGTCGTCGGTGCGGCGCAGGAGCTCGTCGTAGCCCCAGTTGCCGCCTCGGCAGAACACCTTGACGCCGTTGACGCTGATGGTGAGCTGCGTGATGACGTTGCTGACCGACTTCACGGTGGTCCATGTCGAGGCATCGGTCGACACCTGGATCTCGTAGTCGCGGGCGTATGCCTGCTCCCAGGCGATTGCGATCTGGTCGAAGGTGGTGGCGGCGCCGAAGTCGACCTGGATCCACTGGTCGTCCTGGTAGGCGGACGACCACCGGGTGCGGGGGTTGCCGTCGACGGCGTTCGGTGCGGGGTTGCCGTCGTCGGACGACGCCGTGGCGGTGGTGCCCTGGGCGAGGTCTTTCGTGGTGGAGACGCTCGTGTCGAACGCCGAGAGGGTCCACATCGAGATGCCGTAGCCGGTCGCCCGCGCGCCGCCCTGGATCCTGAGATAGCGGGCCGTCTGCGAGGCGAAGCTCTCGGTCTGCGTGGCGGTGTCGCCGAGCGCGGCGTTGTTGTCGACGGCGATCTGGTCGGCCCAGGTGGCGCCGTCGTCAGAGGTCTGCACGGTGAAGTTCAACGCGTACGCGTTCTCCCACGCGATCTCGACCCGGTCGAACGCCTTTGACGCGCCGAGGTCGACCTCGAGCCACTGGTTGTCGGCGTAGACGGACTCCCAGCGGGTGGTGGTGTCGCCGTCGACCGCGTTCGACGGGGCACCCCAGCTGTCGCCGGTTGACGACGCCGTGGCCGTCTGGTGCAGGGCGAGATCGGTCGCAGGATCCGCGCTGGATCGGACGGCGAGCGTGTAGAGCGAGAAGCCGTACTGCGTGGCCCTCTGCCCCATGGAGATGCGGACGTACCTCGCTGTTGCCGCTTGGAAGTTCACGACCTGACCGGGGAGGTCGCTGCCGGAGGGGACGACGAAGGTCGGCGATACAGAGGGCGGGACGACGACGGGCTCGTTCGACGCGTACCCGAACTGGCGGATGCCGAAGCTCGTCGTCCGCCGGTCGCTCACAGCACGGCCGACCGCCGCCGTCATCACGAGTTCGTGCAGGGCGGGCTCGCCGTAGCCGTTCGGCCACCACAGCGACGGGTTCTTCACCCGGAGCGCCGGGAAGACCGCGGGTGCGAAGACGACGTCGACTGATCCGCCGGCGGGAACGGTGACCGTCTTCGTCGCGGTCACGTGGTCGAACGCGATCGTGACCGTCGTGCTCGTCGCCGAGGTGCCGACGTTGGTGACGGGCACGGTCACGGTGATCTCGGCCACGTCGGTCTTCGGGAGGTTCGGCAGGCTGGTCTGCACTCGGGCATCGCCGATGACGATCTGGCCGGTGCTGCGGAGGCGGACGTGGTTCCAGATGCCGGTGCCGCGGTCGCGGACGGCGGGCATCCAGTCCCAGCCGGAGGCGGCGAGGTAGGTGGGGGAGTCGAGGTAGAGGTGGCCGCCCTGCACGAACGTGTTGCCGTTGTCCGACTTGTCGCCCGGGGTACCCGGGTGCGCCATCGGCGTGGCCTGCACCGCAATCGCCTGCGGCCCCTTCTTCGCGAGGGCGGAGGTGATGTCGAAGATGCCTCGACGGAACGGGTTCGGCGTCGAGCCGACGTTCACCCCGTTGACCCACACCTGCGACGTCTGGGTGATGCCGTCGAACTCGAGCCAGACGTGCCGACCGGCGCTCGTGTCGAGGCCGCGCGGAAGGTCCAGGGTGCGCCGGTACCACCAGGAATGCCGCGACAGCGCCTCGGGAATCTGCAGGTTGTTGAACGCGGCGACAGGGTCGGGGAAGTGCTTCTGCTCGACCAGCGAGGCGAGCACCGTGCCCGGCACGGTCGCCGGTAGCCATGTCGACGTGTCGACCGACGCCGCGGAGAGCGCCTTGCCGTCCTTCCCGTCGACGAAGTCGTCAAGGGTCACCGTCCACCCGGACTCCACCGGCACCGTACCGTCGGCCGCGACCCGCAGGGCGGGTGCCGGCGCGTAGTGCGTGCCCCAGCTGGTCCACCCGGTCGCCGCGGGCCGTGATCCGTGACTCGTCCCGTAGACCTGGAACCCGTTGAGGCCGACCGGGTTGGTGTTCGACCGCTTCGTCGACGTCATCCGGACGTACCGCGCGGTGACCGGTTGCGGAAGGGTGATGTCCATCTCGGCGCCGGTGCCCGCGGTCGTGCTGTACACGCTCGTCCAGGTCTTCCCGTCGACCGACGTGTCGAGACTGAAGGCCACGGCCGCGCTCGAGAGAATCTCGTCGCCGTAAGTGGCGCTGTAGTTCCCGTCGAACGCAGGATCCGACAAGGTCGCCTCGAACACCAGCGTCACCTTCGTGATCGTGCACGAGGCCTGCAGGTCGACACTGATCCACTGCGGGTCGCCCTGTGCCGCTCTCCATCCCGTGCCCTTCACGCCGGTCTCGCAGAGGGTGTCGACGGCGAACGCGCCCGGTGTCGGAGCGTAGTCGGTCGACGACACCGTCACCGGGCGGTTGACGGCGAGGTCGCCGGTCGACGTCGGCGTTGCCGAGGTCGTGGGCCCTGCAGCCGTCGCCGGGGAGGCGGTCGCCGGCGAGGCCGCCGCCGTTGCCAGGCCGAAGCCGGCGAGGAGAGTGGCACCACCGGCCAGGACACCTCGTCGAGTGGGGTGCGTGAGCGAATTGGTCGGCGAGTCGACGTCGGACATGTGAACAGCTCCGTTCAGGTCATGCGGCAAGGACGCCAACGTGACAACGTTGGCTGACAGCGTTGTCACATTGATGGACAGAGTGGTTATTTGTCAAGAGTTTCTCCAAATTTGCCTACGACTGCGCGGCCCTGGGCGCCTCGAGCCACCGCCACCGACCGAGTAGAATCGGAGCCGAGTCCGTTTCTGAGGCTCAGGGCAAGGAGCGACTCCACATGGCCGAATCGACCCTCCGGGCGGACGCACAGGAGAACCACGATCGTCTGCTCATCATCGCGGCGAGGGCGTTTGCTACGGATGGGCCGCAGGCATCGTTGAAGGCGATGGCGAAAGAGGCCGGGGTCGGCATCGGAACCGTCTATCGGCGCTTCCCGACGCGTGAAGACCTCATCGAGGCCGTGTATCGCGCGGAGACGGCGAAACTGTGCGACTCGGCCGGTGCAGTCCTCGGCGAGCTCGGCGCCGTGGGCGGCCTCCGTCACTGGTCGAACGACTTCCTCGCGTACATGCACATCAAGCAGGGAATGGCCGAGGCCCTGCCTGCGATCCTGACCGCGCGCGAGGGCCTGCGGGGCGAGTCCCGTCAGCGCATCGCAGACGCGATCGAGGTGTTCTTGACCGCAGGAGCCGCCGAAGGGTCGCTGCGTGCGAACCTCTCGGCGGCTGATGTGTCCATGGCGCTCGGCGGCACGACGATGATCACGGAGTACGAAGGCGATCCGTCTCTCGGCCGGCGGCTGGTGGATCTGCTGCTGGAGGGCCTACGAGCTCGATGACCGTCCCGTCGAGGTCGGCGAGATAGGCGAATCCGGCGTCGCCTCGTGAGGTGAGTCCGGGCGCGGCGACGGTGGTCGCCCCGGACGCCAGGCACGCCTCGAGGGCCCCGTCGACGTCGTCGACACGGAGCGCGACGTGGCCGAGGCCCTGCTCGAGCGCTGCGTCCATCGGTGATTCGGCGACAGCGGAGCCGTGCGACCGGCCGTGCTCGATCAGCTCGATGCGGAGTCCCGACGCGTTGACGAGGACGGTGGAGCGGACGGGAGCGGGGGCGAAGTCCGTGGTCTGGACCTGCTGGAAGCCGAGCCCTTCGTAGAACGCCGCGGAGCGGCTCAGGCTCGCGACGGAGATCGCGATGTGGTCTGCCTGAGCCGCTCGCAGTGCCCCGGGCTCCGGGGCTGGCCGGTCAGCGGGCGACATACCCGCCGTCCACGGGGATCGCCGTGCCGGTGACGAAGCTCGACCGGTTCGAGCACAACCACACGACGGCGTCGGCGATCTCCTCGGGCCGTCCGATTCGGCCGATCGGGTGTGCCGCGATCCTGGCCGCCATGACCTCGGGTGACCTGCCGGTCGCGACCAGTGGAGTGTCGACGAGGCCCGCGGCGATCGCGTTCACGCGGATGCCCTTGGTGCCGTAGTCGAGTGCTGCGGCTTTGGTGAGGCCGACCTGCCCGTGCTTCGCGGCGGCGTAGCCGGCGAACCCCGGCACGCCGACGAGGCCGGCGCCGGAGGCGATGTTCACGATCGAGCCGTGACCGTTCTTCTCCATCGCGCGGATCTCGTACTTCATCGCCAGGAACGTGCCGCGGAGGTCGATCGCCACCATCCGGTCGAACTGGGCCGTGTCGTACTCGCCGAGCGGACGCAGGTCGTCTCCACCCGAGACGCCGGCGCTGTTCACCGCAAAGTCCAGCCTGCCATCCCGCCCTGCCGCGGCTTCGACGGCGGCGCGGGCCGATGCTTCGTCGGAGACGTCGCACTGGACCGCCTCGGCGGAACCGCCCGCAGCGGTGATCGTGTCGACGGTCTCGTCGAGGGTCGCCATGGTGCGGCCGGCCACGGTGACGTGGCTGCCGAGAGCTGCGAGGGCGAGCGCAGACTCGCGCCCGATGCCGGTGCCGCCTCCGGTGATGAAGGCGCGCGTGCCTGCCAGTTCGCGGGTCATGAGAGCGCCTCCGTCGACATCAGCTCGAGCGAGAGGTCCCAGAGGCGGCGGGCGTTCTCGGGGTCGATCGCGTAGTCGGCGACGCCACGGCGGACGCCGGGCGTGAAGGGCTCGGCCTCCTGGCAGTCCTCGAAGTACTTGCCCGTCACGCCCTCGACCAGCGGCGACGCAGCGAGCAGAGTGCTCGTCGCGGCGCCCTGCTCGACGGTCTTCTCGGACACGCCCGTCGTGCCCGACGGGTCGAAGGACTGCGGCGGGGTCTCGATGTGGCGGCCGAGTCCGGTGTTCCAGATGCGCCCCGGGTTCAGAGCGTTCACCGCGATGCCGTCGGCCTTCCACCGCTTCGCGGCCTCGACGGCGAACAGGACGTTCGCGGTCTTCGACTGCGCGTAGGCGAGCCACGGGTCGTAGGCGTCGCGGGTGAAGTCGTAGTCGTCGAAGCGGACGGGGCCGTTGGTGTGGCCGACCGAGCTCAGCACGACGACGCGGGCCGATCCTGCGTCTTTGAGGTTCTGCTGCAGGCCCAGGGCGAGCTGGAAGTGACCGAGGTGGTTGGTCGCGAACTGCAGCTCGCGACCGGCGGGCGTGCGCTCCTCCGGGGTCGCCATCACACCGGCGTTGTTCACCAGGATCTGAAGCGGCCCAGACCACAGCGCGATCACCTCGCGAACGGACTCGGGGTCGGCGAGGTCAAGGCGGAGCGCGTGCGTCGCAGCGCCCGTGCTCTCCGCGATGGCCTTCGCCGCCGTTTCGGCGGCGTCGAGTCGCCGGGTCGCGATCGTGACCTCAGCGCCGGCGGAGGCCAGAGCGCGTGCGGTCTCGAGGCCGAGACCGGAAGCCGCGCCGGTCACGAGGGCGTGCCTGCCGTGCAAGTCGACGCCGTCGATGACGTCGGCCGCGGTGGATTCGGCGCCGAACGGCGTCGTGATACGAGATGACATGAGATTCGATTCTCTCGAGGGGGCCGGAGGCTGCTCCGGCTAAACGGACTTGGGTCCGTTTGATCGAGAGTAAACGGACCCGGGTCCGCATACAAGATCGAAGGCGGTAGGGGCAGTACCTCCCACCACGGACGCCCTGGCCGTCGGGGCGGCCGCTACCGGGCGACTTTCCGCCGTGCGCGGAGGGCCCGGAGGTTCTCGACATTGCCGCAGGTTTTGACGTTGTGCCAGACGCGGCTGTTGTTGTTGGAGAGGTCGTAGAAGATGCCTCGGCATGTGTCGTTCTTGCAGGCCTTGAGCCGCCGCCAGGTGTCGCGGATCTGGGCGTCGTGGACCGCGAGAAGGACGGCGCCCAGGATGCGCTGCCGGGGAGGGCCCGTCGGCTCGGGTCGCACCTCGCCGTGCGTATTGAGGGAGATCGACAGTCGCGAGGTGGGCAGGTGCCAGGTCGACGATGTCGGGAGCCCGTCGCGTGCTTCGATCACACCGAGCACCGATGCGCGCATGTGCTTGAGGGCCGTGAGATCGCCGGCGTCGAGGCTCCAGTCGCCCGGGCCGAGGGCCTGCTCGGCCCATGTCTCGGCCGTCGCCTGCTCGTCGAACAGGTCCGGCTGCCGCGGGGTGCCGGCCGCGGCGGTCATGAGGAAGTCCTGCACCAGGCCGAGCTCGGCCGGGGCGGCCGCCGCCCCGAATCGCTCAATCGCTGTCCACGTCATGATGTCAGTCTACGCCGCGAAAGAGCCTTTAGGCAGATACATCTTTCGCAATCTAGGGCACCGATGCTAGCTTTACGACGTAGGCATAAAACTTATGCCTCATTCAAAAGGAGATTGGTGACGAGATGATCGCAGTGGCTGGAGCGACCGGCAGCGTGGGGCAAGCGGTGACGCGGGAGGTGATTCGCTCGGGTGAGCTGGTGCGGGTGTTGACGCGCGACGCCGCTCGCGCAGCGCGTTTCGGAGACGATGTCGAGGTGCATGTCGTCGACTACGACGACCCCTCCACGCTGGAGCGAGCCTTCGCGGGCGCGGATCGGGCGTTCATCGCCACCGGTGTCAATCCGCGGCAGGTCGGCGACGAGATGAAGCTGATCACGGCGGCCGCCGACAGAGGTGTCGACTACGCGGTGAAGCTCTCCGTCCAGGGCGCCGGGGGCGACTACCCGGTGATCGTGCAGCGGTGGAACACCGAGATCGAGAACGCGCTCCGGTCGAGCGGCCTGACCGCGACCATCGTGCGGCCGGCGACCTTCTTCAAGGCCATCGGGCTGGCCCCGCGTCCCCTCATCGACGCGGGACTGTGGGGCGGCGACGCGGGGACCGGTCGTGCCGCCTTCGTCGGCCACGACGACGTAGGCGTCTTCGCGGCGCGACTCCTCCTCGACCGATCGATCGAACGGGCAAGCGGATCGGTCGACGTGGAGGTCGTCACGGGCCCCGACTCGCTGACGATCGACAACGTGCAGACGCTCCTCACGGCGCACCTCGGCCGAGCTGTGACATACGTCCGCCGTTCCGAGGTCGAGCAGCGGGCGATCCTGGAAGACCTCGGTCTGCCGCCGCTGCGCATCGAGGTGCTGCTCGGGCTGGATGCGATGCTCCGTGACAGCATCATGGCCGACGTCACCGACTCGTTCGAACGGCTCGTTGGTCGCCGCCCCGTGTCATTCGCCGAATGGCTCACCACGCAGGACGCCTGACATGACCACGACATCTCGCGCCGCCACTCGCGCTTCCACGTCACAGCCGTCACGTCTGGCGATGCCGGCCATGCTTCTGGCGGTGTTCGTCGTGCCGCTGAGCATCGCCGGAACCGCCGTGACGCTGCCGCACGTCGCCGCCACGCTGGGGTCATCGCCCGTTGGCCTGCAATGGGTGATCAACGGGTTCAACGCGGCGTTCGCCGCCTTCACGCTGGTCTGGGGCAGCCTCGCGGATCGGATCGGCCACAAACAGGTATTCCTCCTCGGCGTGATCGTTAACGTGCTCGCATCCCTGGGAAGCGCACTGGCACCCACCCTGACGATCCTCGACATCAGTCGACTCGTCGCCGGCGCGTCCGCCGCCGCGATCGCCACCGCCGCTCCAGCGATCGTCGCCGCCGTCTACACAGGTGCGGCCAAAGCCAGGAACTTCGCCCTGCTCGGCACGACGCTCGGGGTCGGATTGGCCGTAGGGCCATCCATCGCAGGAGGGATCACCGCTGCGGCCGGATGGCGAGGCGTGTTCGTCGTGTCGGCCGTCGTCGTCGCCCTCTCGGTCGCCCTGGCCGGATTCATACCCCGCGTGGCTGCGTCGCCGCACCCCCAGCGACGCCTCATCGAGATCGGACTGCTGCGCGATCCGCGATTCATGAGCGTCGTTCTCGTGCCCATGGTGCAGGCGTTCGGATTCATCGCCCTGCTGACCTATCTGCCCATCGCCCTCAGTGCCGTCTACGGCCTCAGCGCCGGGACGACCGGTCTCGTGATGCTCGCGATGACCGGCCCCGTCCTGGTGGCCCCACTCGTCGGCGCCCGACTCGTCCAGACGCGACCGCGGGTGACTCTGCACACCCTCGCCACCGTGTCGATTCTGCTCATGCTGGTGGGCAACGCGGGCATGATCCTCCTCGTCGCCCACGCGCCGGTCTGGGCGCTGATCGTCCCGATGATCCTCCTCGGAATCTCGTTCGGCTTGCCGCTGGGCATCATCGACGGCGCCGCGCAAGAAAACGCGCCACGGCACCTCAGCGGTGCCGCCGCGGGACTGCTGAACTTCCTCCGACTGGGAACCGAAGCACTCGTCGTCGGCCTCTACGCCGCCTCCACGGCCGGCGTCATCGGCCTACACGCCGCACCTGGGCTCGCTCATCGCATCGCCTCGGGAACTCCCGGACACGCCACCATATACGCCGACGCTTTCCTGGTCGGGCAGATCGGTATCCTCGTCGCCGTCATCGTCGGCCTGGCCGTGTCTTCGAACCTCCGACGACGGGTCAACCGGTCAGTCATGGGCGCCGACAAGGCGTCCGGATAGCCCGACACGGCGTGCGGACCGAACGCCCTGGGCCAGGAGAAACCGGGACATGCGGGACGCAGCCGATGGGGTGTCGGCGGCGTCCCGCCGGCTCCTCGCGTCGATGACGCTCTGACGGGGCCGGGGCGGGGTAAGGATCTCGCCTCGATGGACCGTAGTGGTGCCGTGGATCTTCTGTCGGGGGTTGACAGGAAGTGAGTCGGACGGGATCAGTGCCTTTCGGGGGTGCGGTCACCACCGCCCTCTGTCCTCCGGTGCTGCTTCCGGGGAGAATGCTTCCGTGACTCATCGGTATCAGGCGGCGATCGTCGGAGGCGGTCCCGCGGGCCTCCAAGCCGCTCTCACTCTGGGGCGGATGCATGTCGAGACGCTGCTGTTCGACGATGTGCGCTACCGGAACGCGGCGTCGCCCCAGATGGGCAACGTGCTCGGGTGGGAGGGAGCCGAGCCTGCCGCTCTGAGGGCGGCCGGGCATGCGCAGCTGGCCGAATACCCGTGGGTCCGGCTTGTCCGGGCGGGCGCTGAGTCTGCTCGGGACGACGGGCGGGGTCTGGTGCTCACGGCCTCAGGTGCCGAGTGGAGCGTCGAACGCCTCCTCATCGCGAGCGGCGTGGAAGACGCGTTGGTGCCCATCCCCGGGGTGCGTGAACTGTGGGGTGATGTAGTGTTGCCGTGTCCGTACTGTCACGGTCACGAGTTCGCCGGCGGCCCCGTCGCTGTGATCTCTGAGGGAAGCCACGCTGAGCACGTGGGTGGCCTCTTGCGCGGGCTGTCGTCGCACGTGCCCGTCATCGCGCCAGGAGAGGTCGCCGAGGTGGCCCGCTCGGCAACGGGCGTGCGGATCATGCTGCTGGACGGCGGGGTCGTCGAGGCTTCCTGTGTGTTCATTCCACCGAACGGGGTCCCCCGCTCGGGGCTCGCCGAGGATCTCGGGATCCGTTACGACGGAGACGGCATCGAGATCGATGCCCTCGGGCGAACGAGCCGCGACGGCGTCTGGGCGGCAGGCGACGTGGCGAAACGGGCTGACGCGCGAATTCCCGCGGCGGTGGTGACCGCTCTGTCGTCCGGACTCATCGCCGCTGCCGACATCGCCGCTTCCGTTGCCGTGGCTCGAGACGCAAGGCGGTAGTCCGCTCCTGCATGTGCCGTGAAGCCCATGGACCGTCGCTCGAAATCAGAAAGCACGGAGGCCTCCTAAGGCCGTCACGCCTGATCGCATCCGTGCCGTCGTGAAGGACCCACGATGCTCGAACGCTTCCGTTGCCCGTTTCTCATCGGGCCCCGCCCCCCTGCGGCCCAGGTCGTCGGTGGGCGCTCGTCAATGACAGCGAAGATGCCTGATGCCGACAACGAAGCGGGACACAGCTAGCGCGGGTTGGCGTCCGCGCCTGCCGATCCAGGGTCTATTGGCGTCGAACAAAAATCGCTGGGCCCCTACCAGCGCTCGCATCCACTCCGCCATCGCCTCGTCCCGCCGCGGCAACGACGCCATCAAGGCCGCGATGCGTGTGCAGCTCGAAGCTGACCTGAATCGGCCTGGGTTTAGTTCCGTTCTTTGATCAAGGATGTGTTGTCTCGGGACTTCGGTGACGTTTCTGTCTCAGGACATCGGTGACGGTTGATGTGTCAGGACTTCGGTGACGGCTCGTCGTGCCGTCTCGTCCTCGGGCCTCGGGGGCGGCCGTTGCTGACGTAGGTCGTTCCTGGCTTCGGCAACGCGTGTTCGATGAGGAGCTCGCCGGTGTCGACGAGGTAGAAGCTGATCGTTGACGTGTCGCGGACGACGGCGACGAGTCTGCCGGCGAGGTCGCTGCCGATCTGGAACTTCACCTGACCGATCTTGATGCCACCGCTGGACGCGACACGGCGGGTGTTCTCGGGCAGCAGCGCGCCCGGCATCTCGATGGCGGACGGGGCCGCCGAGGCCGGGGTGATTGGCCGGGGCGGGGCGGCGACCGGGGTCGCGTCCCAGGCCTGCTGCGGGGTGACATGCCCGGGCAGGCCCTGGTGCGGGCGTTGGGTGTTGTACATGCCGTCGAACTCGTCGACCTGCGCCTGCAGTTCGGCGTGGGTCGCGGCCAGGGGCTGTTTGTCGAGGAACCGGAACAGGGTCTGATGGAACCGCTCGTTCTTGCCCTGCGTGGTCGGTTTGTAGGGTTTCCCGGTGATCGGCTCGACGCCGAGCCTCGTGACGTAGTCGACGAGCTGCCCGACGATTCCGCGCCGTGACGGGTTCAACGCGACCCCGTTATCGGTCAGGAGACGTTGCGGAACCCCGTGGGCGGCGATCCCTTTCGCGACGACTTCGACCGCGGCAACAGACGTCTCCCCAGCGGCCACATGGGACGCGACCGCGAGACGAGAGTGGTCATCGAGGAGTTGGAAGATGACGCACTTCCGGCCCCCGGTGAGGACATGCTCGGTTGCGTCGAGTTGCCAGCACGCGTTCGGCGCCGGATACACGAACCGGCGAAACGACGCCCGCGGCCTCTTCTTCGGCTCCTTCCGGGCCACGCCGGCGTCTCGGAAGGCCCGGGCGAGTGTCGCCGGTGATGGGGCCGGAAGACCCATCGCTGTCATCTTCGCGTGGACGCTGATCGGCCCGTGATCCAGGCCCGATTGTTCCAATGACGCCCGCACCTGCACCGCCTGCGCTCTGACGTCGTCACCGACTCGCGTCGGGGACGAGCGTAGTCGGCGTGACTTCGGCTCCAGCACCGCCGCGGGGCCTTCCTCGGCTGCTCTCGCGCGGAGCGCGTAGAACGTCTTCCGCGTGATGCCGTGTTCGGCGCAGAAGGTCGTCACCGCTCCCCGAGGCGCGTCATCGGGCCACCTCGAGATCGCGAGACGGACACGAGGATCGACAGGCTGATTTCGGCTCACACCCCATCAGACCGGGAGAAGTGTCACCACCAACAACCCCCGAAACGTCACCGAAGTCCTGAGGCAGAACTGCCACCGAAGTCCTGCGACATAACATCTTTGATCAAGGATGGACACCATGACCAGATACACGCCCGAGATGCGTGACCGGGCTTTGAGGATGCTCAGCGAGGCCTGCCCGGAGCACCCGAATCTGATGACAGCGATCAGGCATGTCGCCGGGATGCTCGGGATGAGCCCGGAGACGCTTCGAATGTGGCAGCGCCGCTACGAAGTCGATGCTGGGACCAGGCCCGGTGTCACGACCGAGGCGGCGGCGGAGATCACGCGGTTGCAGCGGGAGGTCGCTGAGCTGAAGAAGGCGAACGAGATATTGAAGGCCGCGTCCGTGTTTTTCGCCAAGGAACTCGACCGCCCCTCGCCGAGATGATCCGGTTCGTTGACGAGCGACGGAACAGTTTCGGGGTCGAGTTCATCTGCCGTGTGATGCGGCAGACCGAGGTGGGGTTCCTCACCGCTCGCGGATACCGGGCCGCGAAAGCGCGCCCGGCGTCGGCCCGGCAGCTCCGCGACGACCTTCTCGTTCCTGAGGCCGCCAGGTTGCACCGTGAGAACTATGGCGTCTATGGGCGGCGGAAAATGCACGCCCTGATGCGCCGGCAGGGCTGGGACATCGGCCGGGACCAGACCGAAAGACTCATGCTCGCGGCCGGCGTTCGCGGGGTGAGACGCTCGAAGCGACTCTTCACGACGAAGGCCGACCCTCGTCAAGCATTGCCGCATGATCTCGTGAAGCGGCGCTTCACCGCGGAAGGACCGCGCAAGCTCTGGGTCGCGGACGTGACCTATGTCGCGACATGGAACGGGTTCGCTTATGTCGCGTTCGTCACCGACGTCTACTCGCGCAGGATCGTCGGCTGGAACGTCGCCTCGACGCTCAAGGCCGACATCCTCCCGCTCCGGGCCCTGGACATGGCGGCGTGGGCGGCCGACGGGAACCTCGACGGGCTGATCCATCACTCGGACCACGGCTCGAACTACGTGGCGCTGGTCTACACCGAGCGGATCGTCGAACTCGGCGCGACCCCGTCGACCGGGACCGTCGGCGACAGCTACGACAACGCCCTCGCGGAGGCCGTCAACGGGCTCTACAAGACCGAGCTGATTCGCCAGCGCGGTCCCTGGCGCACCGTCGAACAAGTCGAGCTGGCGACGCTCGAATACGTGTGGTGGTGGAACAACCAGCGCCTGCACTCCGAGCTGGACTACGCCACCCCGATCGAGGTCGAACAGGCGTACTACGCTGACCTCGAATCAGCCCAGCCGGCACCCGCCGGACCAGGCGCAACCTAGGAACTCAACCCAGGCCGATTCACCCGCATGGCCCCGATGGCTTAGTGGCTGGACTTTGATCTCGCCAAAAGCAGGATCAGAAATGTGACAAATCCAAGTCCGATTATTCCAATGACGGTTGCCGACGCCCAGCGGCCGTTTGTGCAGAAGCCGACAACACTAATGGCGGTTGACAACGCGATCACAGCACACAGGATCACATAACCGATTCGCCGTCGAGTGCTCAATTAGTATCCAATCGGGTAGCCCAAAAGGGCGTTATCGATGCCCCACGGGATTCCAGCTGCTACAGGGTTCGTAGCGATGCACTGGTCTACCACCGAGTCTGCATTACCGGGGAGGAATCCTGCAGTCGCGCCAATAGCTGCTGCGCCGCCGAATACGGCAACGGCGGGTGCGGCGGGACCCGTAGACGCGAGACCAACGCTCTCCGCTCCGACTCCTGCCAGGTTCGAATAATAATAAAGTTGAGCGGTTGAGCACCTTGACTGCCCAGTGGGGTCGAGTCCGTTGATGGGGTCGCCGCCGACGAAGACGTACCGGTTGGCGTTGGCGGGGTCGAGGGGTGCGTCGAGGGTGTCTTGTTGGGTCCAGGTACCGGTGACTGGGTTGTACCAGCGGAGCCCGAATTTGACGAGTCCTGAGGCGCGGTCTTGGATGCCGGAGTGGAACGAGTACGGGTTCTGTCCGACGCCGTTGCCTGACCCGTTGAGGGTGCCGACTCCGTAGGGGTCGAAGTTGCTGGTGACGGCGTTGGTGGAGAAGTCGGTGATGAGTCCGACGGGGTTGTCGAGTCCGTCGTAGACGTACAGGCAGGCGATGTCCGACGAGGTGGTCAGCATCGTGGCTTGCCCCGTGGTCGGGTCGGCGAACAGGTTGCCGGTGCTGTTGCCTCCACCTGTCACGGCGTTGTACTTCACGATCTCGGGCTGCCCGTTGCCGTCGTTGCCGCCGTAGGTGATGTTGTAGGTGTGATCGCCCGGAGTTGATTCCGACAGGACCGCGTTTTGCGCGGCTCCGGCGTAGGTGTAGCTGGTGACGACACCGGTCGCGGTGTTTTTCGCGGTGGTCATCTGCTCGGCGGCGTTGTACGTGTAGGTTGCCGTCGGTGTCGCGGTGAGGTTTCCGGCGGCGTCGTAGCTGTATCCGGCGGTCGTGATTTGGTTCGCGGCGTTGTAGGTGATGTCCGGCCCCCGTCGTTTGGTCCACTCGGTGAGTGGTCTCGACGGTTTTCAGGGCCCCGGACGGTGACCCTGTTTGGTCCAGTGTCAGTGTCGTAAGTCCCTCTCGCAACCCCTCTCATTCCGACGTCTTCGGATGCGCGAGAGCGTCGGCAGCGAACGCGGCCGGCGTTCTCATTCCGAGCGCCCGGTGCGGCCGGAACGTGTTGTAATCCTCCAGCCACCCGTTGATCACGACCCGCGCCTCCGTGATCGAATGAAAAGTCTCACCATTCAGCAGCTCGTCCCGCATCGACCCGTTGAATCTCTCCACATAACAGTTCTGATATGGGCTGGCCTTCGCGATGAACACCGGCTTCACGCCCTGCCCCGCCAGCCACTCCTTGACGCTGTCCGCGACGAACTCCCGCCCATTGTCCGACCGGATCATCTCCGGACGCCCATGCTGCTCGAACAGGCGTGCGAGGTGCGCGATGACTGCAGCGGATCCGATCGAACGTGCCACATGCGATCCCAGCGCGACCCGCGTGTATTCGTCGACAACGTTCAAGACCCTGAGCGGCCCGCCATCGACGAGTCGGACGCTGACGAAGTCGTACGACCAGATATGGATCGGCCGCAACGCCGGCAACGCCCAGGCGGAGTTCTCGCCCGTCCCACCGGCCTTCTGACCACGATTCACGCGTCGTGGCGGCACCCGCAGCTGCTCCAACTTCCACAACCGCTCGACGCGTTTCACGTTCACCGGCCACCCCTCCGCCAGCAGCAGCGCGTGCACCCGCCGATACCCGAACCGCGGATGCGCATCCGCGAGCCGGCGCATGTCCTTCACCAGCCGCTTCTCGAAGTCGCCCGGCACCGGCCGATACCGGTTCGTCGACCGCTGCTGACCCAGCAGCCGGCACGCGCGACGCTCGGAGACACCATGCTTGCGGACCAAAAACGCCACCGCCGCCCGCCGCGAGGACGGGCTCACCAGTTTCCCCGGTTCACCTCTTTCAACATCGAGATATCCAGAGCCTGCTCTGCGACGATCCGCTTCAACCGGGCGTTCTCCAGCTCCAACGCCTTCAACCGCTGCGCCTCGTCCTCTTTCAACGCCCCGTACTTCAACCGCCACCGGTAAAACGTCTGGTCCGAGACCTGCAGCTTTTTGCACAGCTGCGGGATCGTAAGCCCCTGAGCCTGGAGCTTCTCCGCCTCCCGCAACTTCGCGACAATCTGCTCCGCCGTGAACCTCTTAGCCGACGCCATCACGCGCCTCCACTCTCATCAGCACTCTCATTATCGAGAACACCCACACAAGAACTGGACCAAAAAACGGGGGGCCTGACAACATCGAAGACCGAAACCGGCCTAAATTTCAACGAGCCTCGACAGCGGGTCCACTCAGTCGGAATCAGATGCCTCGTGCCGAACGCCAGGCGCCGTCGTAGGCCTATGACGGATCGTCTCCGATGGCAGTTCGGAGAACCGTTTCGCGTAGGCGGCAGCGAATCGGCCCAGGTGCGTGAAGCCCCATCTGTTCGCCACGCCGGTAACGCTGAGGGTGTCTGGCGGCGCTGTCAAGAGATCCTCTCGGGCTTTCTCCAGCCGGATCCGCTGCAGGTACTTCATGGGAGTGGTGTCGAGGCCATTCCGGAACGCCAAGTGAAGGCTCCGTGCGCTCGTCGCCGCTTCTCGAGCTAGTTCGCTGATAGTCCAGGGATGGGCAGGGTCGTTCTGGACCAGGTCGATTGCGCGAGCGGCGTCCCTGTGGCCCGAGTTCGGCGCCGGCGCAGCAAGCGCGTCGGAGAAGTTGTGGGGCTGAGCGAAGAGGAGGAGATCGAGAACGACTCGTTCGAGGTGGCGGACTGACAGCGGATGGGTCAATAAACCGCTGTTTCGTCGGGACGCGTCATCGATGAGCCGCATCGTCTGAACGAGCGTCTGGCCACCGGCTGTATCCAGGCTCAGTTCCGTCTGGAAAACGAGGGGAGGGAGACCTTCCTTGTCGAGTAGCAGCTCCATCTCGCGCTGTAGAGTCGTGCTCGGAATCATGAGAGCGATCTGCGCGAATCCCTCCTCGCAATCCAAGTCGACGGGGCGGCCCGGCATAAAGACAGCGGCCGTGTTGTCTGTGCCGTAGACCTGCGGGCCGTGGACGGCGCCCATGACGGTCCGTGACTGAGTCGGGATGTCGACGTGATAGTTCTCGGGTTCAGCCGTGCGGATCCGGACGGCGTTCTGGAAGCTCATGAACCCGGCGGTGACGTGTCCGACAGACAGCGCGTTCAGGTGCATGCCGACTGTTGAGGTCGCTCCGGCGGATGGGAACTCCACAGGAAGGTAGACGCTCTTAAGGGCCTCTCGCGATTCGTCGACGCCAACGGTCGAAACGATCCTGTGGTCGGCAAACATTTCTGTGTCTGCACTCATAGATGCATTCTACGCGGGTGGATGCGGCCGCTACGGTCGCCACTTTCGGCACGATACGGCTTGGTCGCCGCAGGATGCGGATAGTGCGTGGACCCTGGTCTTTCTTACGGTGAGAGTTCGCCACAGCCGGGTGACGGGAAGATGGGCTGAGGTCCATCTCATCTTGCGGACTGCGGCATCGCCGTCGCGATTCACCACCGGAGACCCGATGATCAGGACCAGCCTCATTCCCGCCGCTCGTAGCGTGATGCGCCAGAGATACCGGTTTTTGTCGTCGCGAGCCGGCTTGGTGGCACGACCCGACGATTCGCCCGCGGTGAGTGTTCCGGCTCCGGTCAGCCACCGGATCCTGGTCGTAGGAAACGACTACGCCATCTCGTGGGGAGTGCGCCTGCACGCGCTCGCCCTGCCCGGCCAACTCGCCCGCGAGCTAGCGCTCCGGACGGGCTTTGGCGCCGACTTGGACGTCGTTGCGACCCCCGGAATGTCGATCGCCGATGCGCTGGTGTCTTTCGAAGGGCATGACCTCGGCGTCTATGACGCCGTGGTCGTGCTGACCGGGGTCGGAGACGCCTTTCAACTCATGCCGCTCCGCGTGTGGCGGCAACGCGTCGACCAGCTCACGTCTGCCCTCCTCGAGACCTCATCGCCCACGACGACGATCACCCTCGTGGGAATCCAGCCCGCGAGTTCGATCAACATCACGCGGACGAAGGAAAACGGCCTCGTCGATCGGTGGGCCGAAAGCTTGAACGAGATTACTCGGGCCACCCTTACGGGGCAGGACCGACTGCACTTCCTCCCAGCACCGGCCGCCCCGGAGAGCGTCCTCGACGATGTCGACCGACTGCGTTTCAAGAGCCCGGTCGTGTACAAAGCATGGGCGGTAAACCTGGCCCGGCACCTCGTTCCTCTTCTGGGCACGGCACACGACGCCCTCACGCCCGACGACCCGGGCCGCATGCAGATGACGGGCCCTCTCGCCCTTCGTAGGCGGCTCGCGGCACTCGAGGGCCTCGCCATCGTCGACAGTTCCCCGGAAGTTGGCTACACCTCCATCGTTCGCCGGGCACGTGACCTCTTCGGCACGGAAGGAGCGGTGTTCTCTCTCATCACCGACACACGCCAATGGAACAAAGCCAAGATCGGCTCCGCTTCCACCGAGGTTCCGATCGAGGAATCGTTCTGCGCAACAACAATCAAATCCAACGGAGCGTTCGTGGTGGAGGACGCCTGGAAGGATTCCCGGATCCGCTTCGACACCGAGATTCGCTTCTACGCCGGCTACCCGGTCAGCGCACCCGACGGCACCCCCATCGGCGCTCTCTGCGTCTTCGACGGCAAGCCCAGAGACGCTTCCACCCTCGAGACGACCTACTTACGAGAACTCGCGCTGATGATCACTGACCAGCTCGCACGCTAGATGTAGTCACGGGTGGATGACCACTGCGATGGGGGCAGCGAAGCGCCGGGGCCCGAGGCGGACCGGCAAACTCTGACTGTCAAAGCCCCAACGGGAGCAGCTTCAAGTCGGAGCCTCGCGTCTGGTATTGGATGCCTCGCGGGAAGAGGACCTGCTCGATGGCATTCACCATGCCGCCCACCAGTGCTGCGTCGTCTCCGAGGGAACTGTGAACGATGGACAGATTCCGTGTCGCCAGGGGCTGAGCCTGCTGGTACACGACGCTGCGGATCTGCGCGAGCATGTCCTCGGTCCTCTCGGTCACCGGTCCGCCGAGCACGACGCGCGCGGGGTTGTAGAAGTTGACGAGGTTTGCGACGACATCGCCGATCAGCAGAGCGGCGTCCCGCACCACGCTGGTCGCTCCGCCGTCGCCATCCATCAGGGCTTGCAAGAGGTCCGACGGCGTCGTCGGCTTACCTCGCGTCGTTCCGAAACGGGTGGCCATCCAATCGATCGATGCAACCTGGCTACGTGCCGCGCGGCGAGGTGGTACTGCGACTCGACCCGGTTGGGGTCGCCGGCCAGCGATGCCTGTGCCCTCGGACGTGCCAGAACCTGAAGATGGTCGAATCCTTGCCTGGTTGCAGGACGCCACCAACGGCCTTAGTGCAGATGGGCCGCGGAGCGCGTTCACAGCCGACACGTATTACTACGATGCAGAGTGGTGGGATTTTCCTCGCCCTAACCCGGGCGATGAGCGGTGAGAATGCTTCACCATGAGCGTTAGTGCACGTCAAAATTTCGTGCCTTGGTGGTCGGGAATAGCCGTGTAGTGACCAAGGCCCACACACATGTCGGGGTGTCAAATCCGTAGTCTCGTCCGGAGCCGTTCGGAGTACCGTGAGGTGTCCCATTTGCCGTGAGAGCGGGCGGGATTGCGGCGTTTGGTCGCTGGGGCCGTGCGTCGCCAACAGTCAGGGGTGATGTTATGGGCAAACTGGTTTACGACAGGGTGGCGTCGGTCGAGCTCGACGACCGCGTCTTGGCACATCTGCAAATCGTCATCGGCATCAAGTTGCGGCGCGGAGACTCGTTTTACTTCTCCTGGAAGGACGACCAGTCGGTCGGTGATGGACGCACGACGATTTGGCTGCATCCGGGCGTCGTTTTGCTCTATAAGTACTACGGGTCAAGGCCCCCTCGAATCAATCCGGCGTGGGTGCATGACCTGGAGTTGTCCGCAAACACCAACACGGGGCTCCAGATTGTGCCCGAACCCGAGCACGCACTTAGTGGACACCCGGCCTGATGAGTCGCATCGACATCGTGTACGACGGGCGCGCCTATAGCCTCGCCGGCGTCGACCTCGAGGAGCTCGAGGGCCGTATCCTCTCCGCGTCTAATGGCGGGCCTGCGGTCGGGTTGCGGGTGAACGAAGGTGAGGGGACCGTCAGGGGCGTCGACCTGCTCATCAACGCCAACACCGGAGTCAGCCTCGCTGCGATCTCAACCGATTGATTTCCTGGCCGAAGAACGAGTGGCTGAGGTGCCGGCCAGTAGCTACGGACGCGTGTCTTATTGCTGTGTGGTGAAGATCTTGTCCCGGCGACGTCCTGCCGCCAGCACTTCGGCCAGATTCGCACGAAGCTGATGACGCCGGCGGTGCACCAACGGGCCAAAGATCCGAGGGTCGGCGCACCGAGGAGTGCGGCCCGACTCCGACCAGAAGTCCGGCGGCGGCAGAAAGGCTCGCTCCGCGTGCGGAAAGGATCTGCCTGTCCAGGTATGTCCCCAGTTGAGGTAGTCGGAACCAGGCTGGCCGCACCACCCGCCGTGTGGACGGGTGGTGCGGTGGCCGGTTATGTATATGCGGGGTGGAGGACGACTTTCGTCCAGCCGTCGTCGCGGTTGTCGAAGTGCTCGTACGCCTCCGGCGCTTGCTCGAGTGGGAGCTCGTGGCTGACGACCTGCGATGGTGTGGCCTTGCCGCCGGCGATGAGGTCTCGGAGGGGCCGGTTGTATTTCTTGACGGGGCACTGCCCGCTACCTAACGCCTGGCCGCGGAACCAGAACTCGCCGAAGTCGAATGGGACGATGCCTTGTTTGGCGAGGTCGTCCACCCCACCGGGATCCTGCGGCACGTAGACGCCGACGACGCCGAGGGCGCCAGTGAATCGGACGGATTTCACCAGACGGTTCAGGGTCAGGTTGGGTTGTTCGGTTCCGTCGTGGTCGTGGGCCTGGTAGCCGACGCATTCGCAGCCGTTGTCCGCGCCCAGACCCATCGTCAGATCGAGGACGGCCTCGACCGGGTCGACGGTGGAGTCGTCGATTGGGATCGCGCCGATCTCCTCGATCTTCTTCAGCCGGTCAGGGTGACGGTCGACGACCATCACTTTCCCTGCTCCTTTGAGGATCGCCGAGTACGCGGCCATCCAGCCGACCGGTCCTGCGCCGTAGATGACTGTCTGATCCCCGGGGGAGACATGGGCGAGCTCGGTGGCGTGGTAGCCGGTGGGGAAGATGTCGGCGAGCATCACGTAGTCGGTCTGCTTTTCTTCGGCGTCCTCGCCGAGGCGGAGGCAGTTGAAATCCCCCCAGGGCACCCGGAGCAGCTCTGCCTGGCCTCCGGGCCAGGGTCCCATGTCGGCGAACCCGAACGCGGCACCGGCCCACGCTTTTTCGGGTTGAGCCGTGAGGCAGTAGTTCGTGAGGCCTCGTTCGCAGTTCTTGCAGTGCCCGCAGGCGACGTTGAAGGGCAGGACGACCCAGTCGCCGACGGCGATCTTGTCGACACCGGGCCCGACCTCGACGACGTGGCCGAGGTTCTCGTGGCCGAACCAGCGTCCGGTCTCGAAGTCGGTTCGTCCTTCGTACATGTGGAGGTCGGATCCGCAGATGTTGGTGCTGGTGATGCGGACTAACACGTCGGTGGGTTTTTCGATGCGGGCATCCGGAACGTCGGTGACGGTGACGCTTTTCGGGCCCTCGTAGACAACTGCTTTCATGATCATGCCTTTCCAGAAGTGGTGACTGGGAGACGGTGGGTCGTGTTCTTACGACCCCGGTTGGAAGACGGCACGAACGCAGCCGTCCTCCTTGTTCTTGAACATCTGGTACCCCTCGGGCCCCTGCGAGAGAGGCAGGACGTGGGTGGCGAGGTGTTCGGTGCTGATGTCTCCGGCTGCGATGCGGTCGAGGATCATCGGGATGTAGCGGTGCCCGTGCTGTTGGGCGCCGCGGAACATGAGGCCTTTGTTCATGATGGCGCCAAGGGGGAACTTGTCCACCAGGCCGCCGAAGACACCGAGGTCGAAGACACTCCCGCCTTTCCGGCAGGCGTAGATCGCCTCCCGAAGAGCAGTCGGCCGATCTGTCTGCACGCGCAGCTGCTGCTTGACCTGGTCGTACCAGTACTGCGGCCCCGTACCGTGCGCCTCCATCCCGACCGCCTCGATACAGACGTCGGGCCCACGGCCGCCGGTCCGCTCCTTCAACTCGGCAAGGATCTCGTCCTTCGTATAGTCGAGGGTCTCGGCACCGATGAACTCGCGGACCTGCTGCAGGCGCTCGGGGAACCGATCGATGACAAACACGCGCTCCGCTCCGAGGAGCATCGCGGCGCGGGCCGCCATCTGCCCGACGCCGCCGGCACCCCACACGGCCACGGTGTCGCCGGGGGTGATCCCGGCGAGGTCGGCACCGGTCCAACCTGTCGGGGCCGCATCGGAGGCGAACAGGGCGGCACGGTCGGAGACGCCGTCGGGGACGGAGAAGGCGCCGTAATCGCCGTAGGGCACCCGGATGTATTCGGCGTGGCTGCCCGCGAACCCGCCAAGGGCGTGGCTGTAGGCGAAGCAGCCCCCGATCGGAGAACCCCAGAGGGTCTCGGTCAACGCGGGGTTGGGGTTGCCGTTATCGCACAGCGAATACAGCTCATGGGTGCAGTACCAGCACCGCCCGCACGCGATGAACGAACACACCACGACACGGTCGCCGACCCTGTGCTTTTTCACAGCCGAGCCCACCTCCACGATCTCGCCCATGAACTCGTGCCCGAGAACATCCCCGGCTCGCATGGTGGGGATGTAGCCGCCTAGAAGGTGCAGGTCGGACCCGCACGTCGTACTGAGGTGCACCTTGACGATGACATCCTGCTCGTTCAGGATCCTTGGGTCGTCGACGGTCTCGACATTGGTTTTGTTAATGCCCGTCCAGCAGAGCGCCTTCACAGCAGTCCCTCCTTATCGGCTTGTTCCGTCGTCTTGTCGACGAGGAACCCCGCCGGTGCCGCCTTCCGGTGCCCGTGCGGTGTCGGATCGACTCGCAGGACTTCGCCGGCTTCGAAAATCTGCTTGGTTCGCCGCAGCGCCACGCGCAGCTCCCGTGCTGTCTCTTGCGTGTAGGTGGCCGACCGCGCAGGCCCTCGCGATCGCGCGCGCAGCTCGGTGCCCTTGTCACCAGGTGCCGGGCGAACTTCCACCTCGACGGCATCCCCCAAATCTGCAAGGGCACCAGGTGGTCGATGGCCCGGCATCACCTCGTCTGAGGCTCCCAGGATCGTCACTGACTGCCATCGGGATCGTGGGTCTCGCAGCCGACCGGCCCCCTGTTCAGGAAGGCGGCCGCTCCTTCGAAAGACGAGGATGGCTCCTACACCGGCGACCATGGCCGCCCCAATAATGCGGCCGCGCATTAGTCAGGCCTCTTCGCTAACGGGCCTGGGCGAGACGCCCGGTAAAACCGGTTGAGACCAGGAGAAACTGGGGACAAGCCCGTAGGGGCTCCGGCCTCACAAGGTGCCTTCTGAACAACGAATGCCATCACAACCACCTCGATTCGCATCAACGGAGAACAACAGGATGGGAAAGGGACACGGGACCCAGACCTAGCCTCGTTCTCCCGCTCCTTTTCCTCTCACGAATGTGCGCCGCGCGGCGGAGGACGTCAACGTCGAAAAGATCGGGGTTGACAACCACGTCGCGGAGGTGGATCAGGCGTTCATGCATCTCGAGGAGATCACGAGACGCGACGGTCCCAAGCCGCCGCCAGGGGACGAAGCCATAGGGGAGACAGGAGCGAGGGGTGGTGAGGTCCCTCGCCCCTCTTCCCACGGCCTTGAATCGGACCTGGGGTGCCACCCATCATGCAGTCAATCTGTTCCAGCCAGGGGAAGGTGCTACTTGAGGTGAACCAAAGTCGACGGTGTGATGCGTTTGGTGTCTATCTGCTACGTTCTGTGTCCAGCCAGCCGCTGGTGGCCTCACGCGGGCTGGTGTCGGTGGTTCCTGATTCACCACCGGAGTCCAGCCCGCGCAGCCACGCAGATTGGGTCCGGATCGTGAGGCGGTTCCCTATTTTGTCAGGGCATCTCGGGGTGATTCTGCGTAGGTGCCTCGGTAGAGGTTGCTGAACCGTGTGACGTTCGAAAAGCCCCAGCGGTGAGCGACGTCAGTCACCGTCGTGGTTCGAGGGTCTGCCGCCCGGAGTTCGTGGTGCGCTTGGGCGAGACGAACCGTTCGTAGGTATTCCAGGGGGGTAATGCCAGCAGCGCGGCGGAAGGCGCCTTGGAGCCCTCGGACACTCAGACGAGCTGCCTCGGCAATCTCTTCCACCCCAATGGGGTTGTGGGCGTTGTCGTCCATGTAGCGCATCGCGCGCCGGACAGCGCTTGGCAGAGACAGACCGTCGTGCAGGCTGGGACGCGTGCTGATGCTCTCGATGCCGAAGGCGGCGATCGCCGTAGCGAACAGCAAGTCGGTGGATGCCCGGCGTATCAGGACGTTGTCGAGCAACTCCGGGGTGGAGAACACTCCGAGCGTGTGTTCAACCGCCTTCTTCCAATGTCGACCCATCTCGCGGCTCACGGGCGCCGCCGAACCAACACGGAGCGCACAACCACCGGTATCGTCTCCCCAAAAGGAAGTCAGAGCGGGAAGGGCCAAGTTGACGATGGTCAACCGATGGTGATCCGACACCGATCGTGCAGTCCCAGGCTCTAAGAGAAAAGGCTGCCGCACGTCAACGGGAACCCCGTGGCAGGTCGCCTGGTAATTGCCACCCGAACAGATTCCAACGGCGAATAGGCCATCAACATCGATGGTCAGATCTGTGGGGGAGGTGACACTGAATCTACCGATGGCTGCTCGGTCGTCTCCCTGGATCCGCTGGCGGTATTGGAAGGGCTCAGCCGTGGATCGGAATCGGACCTTGCTGTAGATGCGGCCGATGGCTTCCTCGGCCTCGCCAACATCTCTTGTTTGACGAGCAGAATCGACTAACACCTCATGCACCTCGCTTCTAATTCAGAGCGACACTATCGATCGGCGAGGCACCCGGCGCACCGAGGGCATGAGAGCCGCTCCCTGACCGTCACGAGCCGTCCGTTAGATCTAACGTCGTCCTAACAAGGCCAACACGGAGATTGTCTTGTGGTCGACCGGCAAAAGTGGGTTCGCGGCCAGCCGCAGGGCCCCATAGAAAGAATGTCGCTCGGGACTGCTGACGATTTAGTTGACTCTTCTTGTTTGGGGTTTTCAGGCCGCGTGAGCGGCCTGTGAGTTGATTATCTCGAACTCGATCGGGGTGAGCCTGCCGAGTCGTCGTTGTCGTCTTCTGCGGTGGTAGGTCCGCTCGATCCAGGACACGATGGCGAGTCGCAGTTCCTACCTTGAACGCCACCGTTGACGGTTCAGGACGTTCTTCTGCAAGAGCGAGAAGAACGACTCCATCGCGGCGTCGTCGGCGCATGCGCCGACCCTGCCCATCGAACCGGCGATCCCGAAGTCTTTCAGCTGCTCAACGAACTTCCTTGACCGAAATTGGGCGAGTTCAACTGGTCGATGCAACACCGCGTTGTTGCATCGACCAGTTGAACTCGCCCAGTTCACCTCGTGGGCCTTCACCAACAAGATTCGCGAATCCGGACTAATGCCCTCCTTCGGCACCGTCGGCCACTGCTACGACAATTCGATGATGGAGTCCATCTGGTCGAGCATGCCGAGCGAGCTGCTGAACCGGAAGAAATGTCGCACCCGAATCGATCTCGCGAACGCCATCTTCGAGTACATCGAGATCTCTTACAAACGCCAGCGACGCCACTCGAAACTCGGATACATCAACCCGATCGAGCACGAGCTTTGCTTCGACAAAACCCTAATCACCGCCTGATCTTCAGACCGGAACGGGTAACCGAGCTGTAGGGCACGTCAACGAGTCAACTAAATCGACAGCATTCCCATCTGGCTCAAGTAGGTGTCAGGAGACGGGAGTTTTCGCCGGTCGTGTGCGCCAGCGCGGATCGCGCGGATTTGATGGCGGTGCGTTTGGCGGGGATCGACATTCTTCGTGCTGAGAGACCACCATTTTCGTTTTGGACGTACAATCTTGTTGTCGGGGTGGTAACCCGGCATGTCGACGAGACGCGGCGAATCTCTTTAGCCCTCTGATCCGGGCTGGTGGGGTCACGTGCTGACCCCGGCAGCGCGCCCCGACATGAGATCCGCGTCGGGGCGCGCCTTCGGCGGGTCAATCGTTTCGTGACGTTCCCCGTCGGGCGTGCCTGGTCGGGCCATCGGTATTCGCTATCGTGGGATCGATCAGCCGTCTGCAGAGTCGGCACGTGACGTGGTGAGGAGACGCCGCTCGAATGAGACCGCCCGCGCCTACCAAGTCTCTGCCCCGCACGGCTCAGCGAGAACGCCGGGAACACAGGAGTTGACATGTCCTCTCCCTCACGTTTCCCGGCCGATGCCTGGGTGCGGTCGGCCGTCGTTGCGTTGAGGGTAGCGAGTCTTTCACCAGCACGGCCAGGATCGAGAAGAGGCGCCAGGGCCGAAGCGGCCCGTAGCGCGGTGCGCGAAGCCGCGCGGGCTGATCGCTACCATCGACGCGTGGAATCGAAAACCGCCGCAATTCTTCGCACGCTGCGCGCCGAGATCGTGTCGGGGGAGCTGCTGGGTGGAACGCGTCTCAAAGAGGACGTCATTGCCGCCCGTTTCGGCGTGTCGAGGGTTCCCGTGCGGGAAGCCCTGCGGCAGCTCGAGTCGGAGGGCTTCGCCCTGGCCGAGAAGTACCGGGGCGTGACCGTCGCCGAAGCGTCGGCCGAGTCGGTCATCGAGCTGATGCAGATCCGCCGGCAGCTCGAGGGCCTGGCCGCTCGTCTGGCGGCCAAGCGTCGTGGCGGCGAGTCGTCCGCCGACCTCAAAGTGGTCGTCGAGCTGGCTCGCGAGTCGAAGCCCCCGGTCGAACCCCTCATCGAGTTCCATCACCTCGTGGCCGGCGCCTCCGGAAACCGCCAACTTGAATCCATGATCGAGCGGGTCATCCAACAGACCGCCTGGGCTTTCGAGCGGCAGACCCAGGATGCGCTCAGCGCCAGCCTCGAGGACCACGCCGCTATCGCTGCGGCGATCCTCCGCGGCTCGGAGGTGCAGGCTTCCGTCTTCATGGACGAGCACCTGAGCAAGGACGAGGAGTCGCTTCGGGCGGGTCAGGCACTCTCCTCGTAGTCCGATTCTCGTATACGACCCTGAGCCCCACGCGACACATCTTTCGAGAAATGCCCGGAAATCGGGGAATTTCGGGCCCCGAAACAAAGCGTATTGAGCCTGTAACCCGCCAGAAACACCAGGTCGTATACAAAAGAGTGTCCCCGCGGTGCATACTGATCAGGACGATCGGGTGCGACCGTCACACCTCTTTTCCGCTGGAGTTACTCATGACTGCTGTAACCAGCTCCACCGCACCCACGACTTCCCCCGCCGCGACGCCCCGCAACGGCGTCGCGACCGCCCTCGACTCGATCGGGTTCACGCGCGCACAGTTCGCCGTCCTCATGCTGATCCTCGCAGGCGAGTTCTTCGACACTCTCGAGCAGAACTCGGTCGGCGCCATGGCGACCAACATCAAGGCGTCCCTGCAGATCGGCGACGTGCAGCTGACCACGATCAACACGGCCACCGTGATCGGTGGTCTCGTCGGCCGTTTCCTGGCCGGCTGGCTGGCCGACCGCTACGGCCGACGCTTCTCGCTGAGCCTGAACCTGCTCGTCTACACGCTCGGCGGCATCCTGAGCGCTCTCGCCTTCAACTACGACGTGCTGCTCGTGAGCCGCTTCATCGTCGGTGTCGGCGTCGGCGGCGAGTTCATGATCGGCATCGCGATGCTCTCGGAGATGGTCGCGACCAAGTTCCGCGGCGGCCTCATCGCCACGATCAACGTGGGAGCCGGCGGCATCGGCAACTTCATCTCGTACGGGCTGTTCCTGCTCCTGCTCGGCCCGTTGGCCGTGCCGCTGGGTGGCGACCACGTCGTGTGGCGCTGGACGTTCGTGCTCCTGGCTCTGCCGGCTCTGATCGTGGTCTTCTACCGCCGCCGGCTGCCCGAGACGCCCCGGTGGCTGCTCTCGAAGGGGCGCGTCGCCGAGGCGAACCGCTCGCTGGCGATCCTGGCCTCGTCGTCGCTTCGCCCGGCCGCCGACGTGAAGTCGCCGATCGAGCTCACCGAGGCCGACCTCCCGCCCGTGGCCCTGCACTCGTCACCCGCCGCCGTCTTCCACAAGAGCGTTCTGCGCCGCACGATCTCGATCGGCATCGCCTCGTGGATGGCGTTCGGTGCGCAGGTGACGCTGAACTTCCTGATGCCGACGCTGCTGGTCGAGCGCGGCTACACCGTCTCGCAGAGCCTGCTCTACACGATGATCATGAACATCGGCTCGCTGCTCGGCTGCACCCTGGCCGCCCTCATCGCCAACAGCGTCGGGCGTCGCGTGACCGTTACCACCGCCGGGATCCTGGGCTGCCTCACCGCGCTCGCATTCGCCGGATTCGGCAACAGCACCGGCATGATCCTGGTGCTCGGCGCCCTGTTCCAGTTCTTCACCATGGTGACCAACACGACACTGGCCGCCTGGACGGCCGAGGTCTACCCTACGGCGATCCGCGCCTCAGGCGCCTCCATCGTCAACGGCATCGGCAACATCGCCGGCGCGGTCATGCCGTACCTCGCTGTCGCCCTCTTCGGAGCGTTCGCCTTCGCGGGAGTCTTCGGCCTCGCCGCCGTGATGTACGCGATCCTCGTGATCGCCTCGCGCTTCGCCCCCGAGGCCCGCGGCCGCACTCTCGAGCAGGTCAACGAGAACGAGCTGACCACGGCCACCCACTGAACACCACGGCGGGGCCGGACACTCCGGCCCCGCCCGCACCACAGGGCTTCGGCCCGCATTCGATACGGAGGAACACATGGACACCCTGAAGATCTCGGCCACCGCCAACGGCCTGAACTACCTGCCCGAGTACGTCGCGACCGTCGGCAGCATCTTCACCGACCGCGGCCTCGCCGTGACGGCCAAAGCCTGCGACCCGTGGACCGGCGTGCTGGACGACATCGAGTCGGGTGAGGCCGATCTCGCCCTCGGCGGCCTGTGGGTTCCCGCCCTCTACGCCGGAGCACCCCGCAAACTGTCGGTCGTCGGGCAGCTGAACCACGCCTTCCCGATGGCGATCGTGTCGCGCACGGAGACGTCCCCGATCACCCTCGACCAGCTCGCCGGCAAGGTCGTGCTCTCGCCCGGCGCCGGCGGCAGCGCCCCCTACGAATTCACCGCTGGCCTCATCCGCGAAGCCGGGCTCAGCCCCGCCGACACCTCGTGGATGCGTGACCTCTCGACGTCGATGATGATCGAGCTCTACAAAGCCGGCACCGGCGACGCGATCGTGCTCGACCTCGTCAGCGCCAACGAGGTCGTCGCTGACGGCTTCGGCACCATCGTGTTCCGTCACCTGAGCGCCGGCCTCATGCCCAACAGCGTCTACTACACCGAGTCGCACCGGGTCGCCGATCTCGGCGACCGCGTCGAGCGGTTCATGGATGGCATCGCGGAAGCCATGGTCGCGATCACCTCCGGCTCGGTCGACGCGGAGATCGACGCCGTGCTCGCCGAGCGCTGGCCGACGAAAGACCACGGCCTGCTGCGCGAAGCCATCGCCGAGATGATCGCCGGCAACGTGTGGGGCTCGGCGACCATCGACCGCGACGCATCGGATCGCTGGATGCGGATCCTGCACGAGGTCGGCCTCACCACCCACCAGCCGTCGCTCGAAGAGCTCCTCGGCGAGCAGCCGGTCAGCGTCTCCGCGTGACCCTCGTCCTCGGCGCCGCCGACATCGCGCGCCTCCTCCCCCTGGTCGACGTGGTCGCCGCCGTCGAGGCGATCCACCGCGACCTCGGCACCGGCGCTATGGAGCAGCTCGCGCCCGCCGCGATGACCGGCGGCGACGACGGCGTCTTCCTGCCGATGACCGCCCGGTCGGATCGGCTCGGACTCGTGGCGGTGAAGCTCATGGCCGACATCCCCTCCAACGCCTCGAGAGGACTGCCGAGCCAGCGTTCGACGCTCGTCGTGTCGTCGTCACGGACGGGCGAATGTCTCGCCGTCCTCGACGGCGGCGGCATCACCCGCGCGAGGACGGCCGCCACGTCGGTCGTGGCGACGACTCATCTCGCGAATCCCGGCGGACACACCCTCGGCCTCATCGGCGCGGGCAACCTCGCCGTCGAGCACGTGCGCGCCTTCGCAGCGGCGACCCCGTTCGACCGCGTCGTCGTCTGGTCGCGTTCGAGCGACACCGTCGACCGCTTCCTGCGGGAACTCGGCTCCCAGCTGCCCGGTGCCTGCGTCATCGCATCGTCGCCGAAGGAGGTCGCCCACGAGGCCGACGTGCTCTGCACCCTCACCCCGTCCGTCGATCCGGTCGTGCTGGGCGAGTGGCTGCACGACGGCCAGCACGTCAACGCGGTGGGCGCCCGGCCCCGCGCCACACACCGCGAGCTCGACGGAGCCGCGATGGCTCGCGGCACGCTCGTCGTCGACAGCCGCCCCACGGCGTTCTCGAAGTCCGGCGACCTCGTGCAGGCGATCGCCGACGGCGCCCTCGCCGCCGACGTCGCGCCGGCCGAACTGGGCGAGGTCGTCGCGGGAACAGCGATCGGTCGCACGTCGTCCTCCGACATCACAGTGTTCGACTCCACCGGCATCGCGGCGCAGGATCTGGCAGTCGCCGCTGTCGTCATCGAGCTCGCCCGCCAGGGTGGCCTCGGGGCCGAGCACCGCCTCTCGGCAGCCGACCTGCTGACCGGTGTCGAGCATCCTGCGTCATCGCTGCTCGGGGTGATGTCGTCGTGATCCGCATCGCCGTCGTCAACTGCAACACCACCGCGTCGATGACCGAGACCGCGGCAGCCCGAGCGCGCCTCGTCGTCGGCCCGGACGTCGAGATCGTGCCGGTGACGCCGTCGTGGGGCGTCGCATCGGCCGAAGGCTGGTACGACAGCTTCCTCAGCGCCGCCGCAGTGCTCCAAACGCTCGAGGGGCTGGACGGAACGGTCGACGGCGTCGTCATGGCCGGGTTCGGCGAACACGGCCGCGAGGGCGCCCGCGAGATCCTGTCGGTTCCGGTGATCGACATCACCGAAGCAGCGGCCCACTTCGCCATGCCCCTCGGCCGTCGGTATGGGGTCGTCACCACCGTGCGGAGAGCCGTCGGGCAGATCGAGGACAGTCTCACGACCGCCGGGCTCATCGATCGATGCGCCGCGATCATCGACACCGGACTCGGTGTGCTCGAGCTCGACGACGACCCTTTCGCCACCGCGGAGGCCTTCGTCGCGGCCGGACAGCGCGCCATCGCCGCGGGAGCCGAGGTCATCTGCCTCGGATGCGCCGGCATGGCAGGGCTCGAGGAGCACGTCCGCGATCGACTCCCCGTGCCGGTCGTCGACGGCGTCGCCGCGGCGACTGCGATGGTCGAGGCTCTGATTCGCCAAGGGCTCACGACGAGCAAGATCGACTCATTCGCCGCGCCCCTGCCCAAGCGGCGCAGCTGGCCGACGTTCGCGTGAGGGTTCCCTCTTCCTTGGACGCACGTGTCGTTTCTCATCAATCGGCGAAGCTGTTTGTTCGAGCTTTCTTAGGGGAGTGAAGTCGCAGCCACGCCAGCGGTCGCGCGTTGAGTGAGAGGTATTTTGTGGTCTCGTTTGTCGCGTCTCGGTTTCGGCAAAGCGCGCGATGCGCGTCTCGGGGGCGAGCTGGCAAACTTCTCGGGGTAATCGCAAGGCGCGGACAAGGCGTTTGGCCCTAAGCTTCTGCTGCGGGCCGGCCTCCGCTCCCCCCAGTGTTGAGGCCGGGCCGTCTGCTCTGCGAGTTGGCCGGTATTTTAACTGGGTTATGCGCTATCGCATTCGTCCGTGCGCGACTTCCTGCTGCCGGAGTCCACCCCACCTCAAGCTGCCCTCAGAGCTCCCGATTGCAGCCCTGCATGGCATTCGTGGAGGCGATTCTGTGGTGAGCCGAGATGTCTTGATCGGGGTATCGACGACCGCCGTGCCGCACGGCCGTCCCGAATGGGTGCCGCCCGAACCGGGACTCGCGTCTGCGCGCTGGCGAGACGTACCGTGCAAGCATGGGGAAGCGAATTCGACTGCGCGATTTCCTGCCCGGGGGCGGGCGTAAGTCGCGTGGGTCACGTGAGCATGGGACGCACGAGTCGGTTCAGCGCAGCGTCGACACTGCACTGATCATCGAGGCGGCTCGCCACGTGGTGGCGACCCGAGTCGCGACTCAGGCATCGCTGGGTAGGCATCTCTACGTCGCGCCGGCCGTCGCAGACCATCTGCTGACCCGGCTCGAGCACTGCAAGGTCATCGCGCCGGCACGCAACGGCCAGCCACACCGGGTTATCGCGACGTCGGCCGAGCTGCCGGGACTCATCGAGGAATTCCAGCGACGCAGTGTCATAACCCAGCAGCCTGGTGAAGCCTCGTCGCGTGGATGATGCGTGCCCGGCTTGACGATGATCTGCAGGTACTGGCTGTCTGATTCGAGGATGGCCGAGGAACGTGGTCGACCGTGGCTAGCGAGCAAGACGCTTCGGACGTTGTATGCGTACCGGAAACCAGTCATTAAAGTCTCGACGTTGTCGTGGAAGTCCGCATGACCGTTAGTTACGACGATGGCCGGTTGAACTCGCTCTACGGCGAGTTCAAGCGCAAGGCGAGTCAGCGGAGCGTCCGGCAATTCGTCATCAGAGCCTGGAGTGTCATCTTGTGCGCAAGCGAAAATGCGTCCCGCCGCGAGTAGAGGATCGTGTGCAAGGAGGACCTCAACTGGTTGCGATCCGAGTACCTCGAGGGCGTCCCGGTCGATCGTTGCCCGTGGTCGGGAACCTCCGTCCTTGCAGACGGTGTCACCTGAGCTCCGAGCCCCCTTGCCAACCTGGGAATCACCAAAGCTGGCAAGAATTCTTCCTGCCGCCGTCCTACCGTGCCAGCCGCGGGGCAACCAGGCTAGCCTGTCGGTCGACTGTCGAAGTCCAACCCGACCGACTGACAGCCGGGGTGCAGTAACACCCGCTGCAGCTAGACCGGCTCCTGTGAAGAACAAAAGCCGTCGCGCGACTCGAGGAACGACTGAATGCGGGCCACGTCACCGTCGTGCGCCATCTCCAAATCGCCCAGGACGTAAATCTGACGGATGTCGTGGTTGAAGGGGAAATCCGCGGTCTCGAGAAGCCACGGGACGTTGGCGTCAAGCACCCCGATCAGGCCGATGCGACGCTCGACTTCGGCGGCCGGATCGTCAGGCGTCGGGTTCCACATCAGATGATGTGTCCAAGAGCGAGGGATCGTTCTTTGTCGTAGAGCTCCACTCGGGTTCCTGGCTCGGCGAGCGGGCCGAGGGTGAGCTTTGCCCAGAGTCTCATGACGACGGTTTGGCCGAAGTCGTCGGGCGCGCCGTAGGTGCACCAGACGGCGAGCTGCTGGCCGAGGTTGGGGTCGAAGGTGCCGGGGGAGTCGTCGTGGGGTGTGCCGAGCCAGATCCTTTGCCGGAGAAGTTGCGTGCCGGCGGCCGGTGCATGCGCGAGGGTTTCCCGGTGCCACCGCAGCCGGGTCCTGAACGCCGGCATGTCGTCGATCGAGGACACGGTGAAGCTCATGCCGTCTCGATATTCCTGACGACCGTGGCGCGTATCGCCGCCTTCCTCGCCGCGACCTGGGCACGGAACTGGGTGCCGGTGCGGAGAGTGTGCGCGTGGCCGTCGCGCCAGCCGATCATGCCCTCGTGCCGCCAGACGTTCGCGACGTGCATGCGGAACCGGCTTGCGGCCTCCGCCCGCTGGTCAGGTTCGAGTTCATCGGGGAAGTCGCCGGGCAGGCCTCCTGTGTCGGGCAGGAGTTCCTGGAACATCTCGCGGAACGTCGGGCCGAGCGTGTACAGGCGCCGGTATCGGGCGACGAACGCGCCGACCGCGATGCCCCATTCTCGGACGTGGTCAGGGTGGGTGAGTTCTTCGACGACGTAGGCCCAGGATGCGGGCGGTGGCGTCGCGCCGTCGATCCACCATTCGTGGCTACCGCATTTGGTGGCTTCAGGCATCCGGGTGCCTCCCGACGTCGAGTTGATGCGACAGCGGTCGCATCCGGGAGCGTCGACGGAAGGTAGGGCCGACTCGCAAGCTCCGGTATTCGAAACGGGTCCAGCTGATCAGTCCCGTCCGTCGCCATGCGAGCGCGACGTGGTGCCTGAACCCTTCCTTGAGGACGACACGGTCGCGGCTGCGCATCCCGGGCGGAAATTCCGCAGGCAGCCCGTCATGCTCGTGGAGAAGGTGGCGGAACATCTCGCTGAACGTCGGACCTTGGAGTTGCCGGCGGGTGAATCCGTCGATGAAAGTCGCGGCCGAGAGTGCCCATGCGTGACCGTTCTCGTCGCCGGTGAGGTCGTCGAACGCGCTCACCCACTCGGCCGTCGGCAGCGTAGGCAGCCCCCGCGACCAGATCGGAGTCGCGGACGACGCTTCAGTCATCTCGTCCGCCCTGGATCTTCAGTTCCCGTTCGGCGAGGAATCCTTGATGGAGCGTGAGGACCAGTTCGATCCACTCGGCCAGGTTCTCCTGCTCGGCGTTTGGCAGAGCCTCCCATCCGAGTGCCCGGCCCTGTCCGTGGTGTGACTGCATGTCGTTCACGCGTTTCGCCGTGTCGTAAACCGCAGCCAGGTATTCGGGGCTGCGATTCGCGCGCCACGTCTGGATGGGCGTCTCGGGCATGGAGGGATTCACCACAGGTCGCGATCTCGGATCAGCTCGACGACGCGTTCTGGTGAGTGCCCATCGCGGAGCCACTCAACAGGCGTCTGTCGTCCTTCTGCGAACAGTGACGCTTTCGGGACACTCATGAATCCCGCGTCGATCTGCCATCCCGCCTCATCTTCGGTGAGGGCTGCTATGACCTCCGGAAGACCGGGGAGGAGCTTGACGTACGAGCCGATGTTGCACTGCCACGACGGGAACCGGATCCTGTCCGCGATTACCACGGCCGGCAACTGTCCTTCCTCCACCATGCGGCGAAGTTCTTCGTCGTCGACTCCGAGGTAGCCGCTCATCTCGTCGACCGACATCGTCCCGCACACGCTCTCAGCCACGAACGAAGCATCATGATCTCTAGACCGCCGGCGGCCACTGCGGCATCGCCGTCAGCTAACTGCTCCTCGGTGAAGGCACCCGAATCGATCAAGGCCTGTTTTTGCTCGTCACTCAGGCTTTTGCGAACGACGGGCGGCACGGCCAGAACCTTCTCCGTCACGGCATCCACGATCCAAGGCCCGTCCGCGTCCAAACGCTCTATTGACTCAACGAGCCGACGCACCGAGTCGTCCGACGGTCTCGCGGCATGCGCGTTCGGCCTTGATTCATCACTCTCAGAAGTCATGCCGAGCAGTGTTGCATTAAATGTCACGCGTTGCCAAGCAAAAGCGGCGCCAAAAAAGCTGCGCGATTCCGTGGTTTAGAAGAACAAAATCGCGATCTTGGCCAGGATTTTACAAGACCGGCATTCTTTTTACTCGTAAACGAGCAGAATGATGAAATATTGAGCACGGAAATTTGAGAGTTGTAAAAATCTATAGTTTCAGACGAAAAAGAGTCGCGGATCGAGGCTTGGTCGAACCCTGCAGCACCGGCTACCGTCGGCTCGTGTCTTCACCTTCGAAGCGACCGATCTTGGGCCTGTCGGAGGCTCGCTCGGAACTTGGCGCTGCGCTGGCTCGGTTCCGCAAGGGGGACGCCACGCCGCTGATCTTTGGGCGCAGTGGTGTGCCCGAAGCGGCGATCATCCCCTTCAGGGACTTTCAGGAGGTTCTCCGGCTCGACGGCATCGCGTCGTCTGTTCGATCGGAAGCCGCACGTGAATCGTGAGCGAGGAACTCTCGGTGCCGGAGCCGACGGCGGCAACGTCTCCGCTCGAACTCGGTTACCCGTGCTTGAGCGAGGAACTGACATGACCGATGAGGACTTGGGGTCCTGGGACGAGTACGTCGGCCCGTTCTATGACACTGCCGGCGTTCTCCGTCTCTTGAGGATGAGCGCCAACGATCTCGAGTCGCTGGTCAAGATCCAAGGCGTGCTCCGGCTCATCACGGGAGACGGAATGGTCGTCTACCCAGCGTTTCAATTCGGCTCCGACGGCACTCCACTGCCACATCTGCGAGAAGCGCTGAACTGTCTGAATTCGTCTCCGAGTCACGGGTGGGGTGACGCCCTCTGGCTGAATGCTCCCGAGGACGATCTTGATGGGCTCACACCTGCCCAAGCGCTACGGACCGACCGCTTCGAGGAAGCCCTGCTGTTCGCTTCTCAGGCCGGGTCCGTCCGGCTATCGTGACTTCGTCACCCTGCCAGGGCCGGTCGGGTCTTGGGCCGGGCGCTGTCCTGTCGCCCGACCCAAGACCGCACGACTAGGTCAGTGAAGGCCCGTCGTGCGTCGCATCGCGGTCCGCATCGTCGGCGGCGAGTTCGGCCCGGATCCTGGCCAGGCGCCGCTGCCGGGCGTGGTCGGCCGTGGCCAGCGCAGGGGCGATCCGATCTGAGGGTCCCGACGAGTCATCCACGGCCCGTGAATCTGCAAGCTGGCTCTCGTCGACGTCAGCCGAGGCCTCATCGCCCACCAGCGAGACGGGCGCCACGACGCTCTCGCTTCCGATGGGCGGGGCGACATCTAAGTGGCTGCCCGAATCGCCCCACGGTTCGGGGACTGCGGCCAGAACGGGTTGAGGGCCCTGCTGATGCGGCTCCGCGACTTCGGGCTCGTCCACCGTCGTCGTCGAAGGCTGCAGCTCCGCGTTGGCTTCGGAGACCCGTGCAGGCTTGGCCGAAAGGTATTCACTGATCGCCTCTGCACTGCGTGTCTGTGCGACGAGGTCGGCCTCGTCGAGTGCCGCCCTCATGCGGTCTGCGAACGAGGGTGCGACGGGCGTCTCCGGGAGGGCCTTCGAGAGAACGGTCGCTGCGGCGGTGGGTGTCTCCTCTGCTGCAGCCTCGAGTTCCCACTCGGACCTGTCAACCGCAGCCACGCGGACCGTCGGGATCGCTCGCTTGTCTTCTTGCAAAGAAGACAGTCGCTTCTCGTCAAGGAGCAGAAGGAGCAACCTGTCGCGCGTGAAGTCCTGAGATAGCGACGAAGCCTTGCGCCGTTTCCACCGTGGCACCGGCATGGACTCGTCGCGCATCGCAAACGTGAAGCCCGTAACCGAGTCGCCGGCCAGTCGACTGCCACGGCCGCCGTGTCGGATCCTGTGCTCGCTGACTTCCACTCGAACGCCCCGCTGCTGACACGCGACCTCGAACGCCGTCATGAACGCTTCCGGTTCGAAGAGACCCTCCGCGTGCGTTGCATTGCCGGCTTCGTCGCGAGCCGCCGCAACGCGGTCACCGAGCTCGACCTCGAACGGTGTCATCTCAGATCGCTGCCTCGACCACTCCGGCGCTGCAAACTTCGGCTGGACGTCCAGGACATCGTGCCGGACTTCACGCATGAGTTCGTCGTTGGCCTGCTTGACCTGCCAGTGCATCCGATGGTCGGTGAGCGCCTTTCCGGTGACCATGTTGTGATTGAGGACCTTCACGTGAGCGTGAGGAGCATGGCCCTTGCCATCGGCGTGGACGACGATCAGGCAGGGGGAATGCGGGTGCATCTTCTTCGCCAGCAGGAACGCCACATCCCCAACCCGCTGGAGGTCGGCGTCGTTGTCGACGGAGAGCTCCTGGGGCGAGAACGACAGCACGTAGCTCTGCGCCTTGATCTTCCGACCGTGCCGCGTCGCCAGCTCGTCGCCGAGCGCGACGAACGACGCGATGTCGGGTGCGTCGCAGTAGAAGCCAGGCACGAGGCGGTTCGTGCCGTCGGCGAGGTGCGTCTTCCGCTTGGCGTCCTTCCCCAGCACGAGGTAGTCGGTGCTGGCCTTGAGGTCGTAGTCGGGCTTGACGTCGGTCACGCTCACGGCTGCGACCGTCCACCCAGCAGTGCGACGACCTCACGCATCCACACCCCGAGAGCATCGATCGCGGAGCCCAGTTCGCCCAGGTCAACACCGTCCGTGTGCGCGCGGCGTGCGACATCGCGCACCTCGATGCCCGCCCGCATCACCTCGACGCGAAGGGCTGCGATGACGGCCGCCTGCTCGTCGGTGAGTGGCGGCACAGCCGCCACGGGAGCCGTCTCGGGAGCAGGAGGCCGGCCCTCGAACGTGTTCGCCGCGTCGACCGCGACCGCGCGCGTGAATGCCGACACCGTGAGACCGCGACGGTGCGCGCCACGCTCGAGCAGCGAGTACTCCTGGACCGTGAGCCGCATGTCGAGCTTCTTCGGTCGCGACGGGGGAGCGCTCTGACGCGTCGCCTTCCCGTTCACGACGCCTGCTCCGTACGCGCAGCAACCGAAGTATCTGGATCCAGTTCACGCAAGCAGACGAACTGTCCGACGCGCCGATCACTGGCCGCGCTGGCTCGACCCGTCGACGTCGAGGTGACTCGAAGGCAACGTTTCTTCTCGACGCCGGCGGTTGTTCCCAAAAGGAGCTCGCCCACGGCAGCCGTGTCCGCGGGGCGGGCGCTCACAGGCTGAATCCCGGGTCGAATGCGGCGCCGTCGATTCCCGTGGCCGCGCGCGCCAGTTCGAAGGGATCGAGGTCAGTTGTCGTCGAAGGCGTCTTCGGCCCGTGAGCTTCGTCCCCACGCGCGGTCGGCCCAGGTTCACTGACGTCGGATTCCTGTCGACACGGCAAGGCAGGAGTGGGGATATCCCACCCGTCGCTGTGTTCCTGAGCGGCTGAGGCATCGACGGAATCGGAGTCCGTTCTCGACGCCGTGGTGACGTGCTGCGTGGAAGCCGTTGCACCAGGAGCGTCGCTCTTGATTCGCACGGTTTTGCTCGTGCGGGCCCGCGCAGACCGCGCCTCGGTCTCAGCGCGCATGTTGGCACGGGCCTGTTCCGAGTAGCTCGCATAAAGGTCCGGTGCTACCTCGCGAAGAATCCCTGCGACACGAAGGTCGACAGTGGTCTGCTCTTTCTTTATGGCGTCGCGGACGCGCTTTTCCTTTGCGCTCGCCTCCCGCTTGATCGCCGCGAGTGTTTTCTCAAGTTCCGTCGTCATGCTGCGTGCGTCCGTTCTGCGGCGTGAGCCGCATCGAAATCCGTCGTGTTTGAGACCGGCTCGCAACGAGAGCGAGGGCGTTTGCCTGACTGCCGCGGCTTCGGCAGCGGCGGACGCAGTTCCGTACCTGGGCGATCATCGGCGGCGTGAAGACTTCGCGTTGAAAGCACAAGACTCAGAGCTGTGAAGAGCATGCTCAGGCACGGCGGAGGCCCTGGCGTGGGTGTCAGGTGAAGCATCAGCTGGCGGCGTCGAAGAAGTCGCGCAAAGCGGCTTCGCTCACCCTGATCGTGCGACCGGACTTGTGGGGCCGGAAGGCCTTGAGGTCGCCGGAGTCGACCATGCGTCGCACGGTCTTCAGGCTGACGCAGAGGCGTTCCGCGACCTCGGTGAGTGAACAGGCGCGCAGCGGGTCCGGCGCGGGAGCGGAGCAATGATCGATTCTGGGCATGGTTGTTCCTTGCGTCGCAGTGGCGATGGCAAGGGACCCCCGGTCAACCATCTCAGGCTGAGATTCCGGTTTCGCACGACGTGCTGTCCGATGTGTGGATCGACGGTGACCCGTGCTTCCTTGAGTCGTTTTAGGAAGCGATCTCTTTGTGAGCCGCCTACGATACGCATGACTCTCAATGGCTCACCATGCCCAGAACGGGGGTCATGTGTCTCTGCCTGTCCCGTCCCGACCACCGCCCGGACCGCTGCAGAATCGTTCCTCGTGGTGTTCGCGGGCCTTCCCAGCACTGCGCAAAGTGCGTCCGGGAATGACCGGGATTCCGTGTTACTTTCGTCTCAGCCCGAAAAGGTAAGGGTCAGAGACTGCAGGACGACAGGCCTGTTTTCCTCGACGAGTGGACACGCACCGCCGGTGCACGACCGCCCCAGTAACCGGTAATAGGTTCGGCGGACCCGGTCCCTCGAAAGTGAACACACTTTCGAGGAACAATCATGACCACACGCAAGATAACCACTACGAGCCTGCCGGCACCGACCGACCTGAGGCCGAGTGCCCTTCAGACCGATGCGGCTGCGTCCTATATCGGTGTCTCGCGCAAGACGCTCGCCAACTGGCGCGTGCTCGGCGAGGGACCCGGCTACGTTCGTCTCGGCAAGGCTGGCTCGCGCGTGGTCTACCGCGTAGCCGACCTCGACGCGTTCCTCGCCGCCCGCGTCGTCGGGACAGTGGCCGCTTGAGCGCCGGAGCGGAAACCCGCGGCAAGGCCGTTCGTGCCGCACGCACGCGACTGGAGCCGGGCGAACACTCCATCGACCGAGTCAAGGCGCGCGAGCGTGACAACGCGTTCGTCATCGACTGGTCGGTTCGCCTGCTCGATGGCAGGATCGTGAACCGCCGCACGCAAGCAGCCTCCGTCTCCGAGGCGCGAAGGCGCGCGAAGGTCACCGCAGCGCAGCTCCTCAATTCCAATGAGGGACCCTGGAAGCCGACCGCGGATCTCAAGGGCTACATCGAGGACGTCTCTCGGCCCGCAATCGAAAGATCGCGACTGCGACCGAACAGCAAGGCACGGTACTTCGCGGTGCTGGATCTCCTCCTCGGCAAGTGCGAGGCGCATGACCATGCCTTCTCATTCGCCGGCCACACCATCGCCTCCGGCACGAGGTTCAGGGCCCTGGAGGCTTGCCTCAAGGAGATCGCTGAACTGCACGGGTCTGAAACTGCTCACCAGGCCCGCTCTGTGCTCTCGAAGTACGTGATCCAGGAACTCAACCGCGACGAGGTGATGACCGGCAACCCGCTCAAGGGCATGTCAATTGACCTCTCGGGCAGCAAGCCGAAGCGCCGTCGTGGCGGGCGTGCGCTCACGGAGGAGGAGTACCGCTGGGCGCTCGACTACATGCTGGAGATCGACCCGAGCGTGGGGCTGATCAAGCCTGTCCAGGGTCGCTGGACCCTCGAGGACTTGATCGCCAAGCGCCGTAACATCGTCGACCTGACGTTGCTGCAGGCCGCCACCGGTCTGCGAGTCACCGAGGCCAACTCGCTCACCTGGGGCGACGTCAAGTCCTCCGCAGATGACACCGTTCGCGTGACCGTCACGGAGGACGTGTCCAAAACGCACCGCGAGCGCACGGTGCCCATCCTCGATGAGAGGGTCGCCGACCGCATCCTGGATCGGCAGACCAGCGGAGTGCCTTTGACTGACTTCGTCATCGGTGCACCGACCGACTCGACGAAGAAGTGGAACCGCGACAACTGCCAGAAGGCCGCAAACAAGCTGTACCTCGAGCTCGCCGCCGAGCTCGAGATCCCGCTGCTGACCACGGCCCGGACGCACGTCTGGCGCGCGACCCTCAACACCCTCCTCGTCGCCGACGTGCCCGAGGCCATTCGGTCGGCTTATTTTGGTCACGACGTCGCGGTCAACAGGACCGCTTACACGGACATCTCCGACACGACGGCGATGCTCGACGCAGCACGTCGGCGTGCTCAGCGACGGGCCGACGAAGAGGAGGCGGACGACAGCGGCGAGGGCTCGTAGCCAGGCGGCGACCAGGCGTAGGAGGCCCAACCACCAGCAGCGACGGTGCGCCGCTAACTCGATCGCGCGGGATGCCCTGGATTCCGACACAGCAGGGAATTCAGGGCCTCCCGTGAATTACCAACTGGTCGCGTCCCGGATGCGAGGGGCCGCGCCACCTCATGCCGGACCGCAGTCCAAAGAAGACAAAATCCCTCCGTGTGGGGATCCAGATGAACAGTCCAGATGCGCGACAAGACGAATTGATCTAGTCCAAGCAACAGGAGAAAACGATGCCCAAGTTCAACGAGAACAACAGGATGTACACGAATGTCAACGAGATCGCCGCCCGCGAGGGCCTCATCTGGGACGGGCAGTTCAGCAACCCCTACGGCATTGCCGGACTGATCTCGAAGGACCTCCAGGATGAGGAGATGCTCCGAGACGGCGATCTGTACTCGCGGCTCTTCGACCATACGAAGCGGTTCAGGCCGCGAGGCCGCGGCGCGAGGCAGCCCGTTCTTGCCATCTTGTCGCCCTATGCCGACGCAAAAGAGATTCGACCGCTCGCAGCAGAGTTCGCTTTGCGGTTCGGACTGGAACATCGGTTGGGCGATGCGCGCGACCGCATCTATGTCGAAACTTTGACGGTTCCGATCCTGTTCTGGCGGGCAGATCTCCATGACTTCGTGGGATGAGCAAGCCGTGTAGCGAGAGTTGCAATGGGTTCAAATCCCACCGGTACCGCCATGATGAAGAGCCCTGGGTCCCCGTATTGACGGGGATCCAGGGCTCTTCTCGTTGCTCGGGAGGCGCGCGCCAGTAACCAGGCGGTAACGGAGCATCTGCGTGCACCTGCGCCGGGGTGCGAGCAGCTCGTCATGGTGCACGCGTCGCGAGGTGGCCGGCGGCACCCCAGTCTGCAGCATCCCTGCGATGTTCCTGGCGAGCCGGCAAAACGATGAGCCCACCAGGTGTGCGTGGATGTCGACCCTGCGTCGCGGCGGCTCCGAAGCTAGAGCGGCCCAGTCTTCGCGAAGCGCGCCCAGACGGCCGGCGGACGTGTCCCTCGGGTAACGATCTGTACGAGCCGCGGGCTTGATCAATCTACGACGTCGTCGGCTCCAGATAGGATCTAGAGAAAGCTTGAACGTAGCTGGAGCGGGCCATGACGAATCCAATCGAGATCGACGACGCCATCGTCCTCTTGCTGGGAGCGGGAGTAGAGCCCGGCGGCAAGGCGCGGATCCAAGGTGTCACTCGCTTGGAGAAGCTCATCTTTCTCCTTGAAAAGGAAACGCATAGCCGGGATTGGCTCGACGAGGACGCCGGCTTCGTGGCTTACAACTTTGGGCCCTTCTCTCGGAAGGTCTACGACGCGGTCGAGACTCTCGCGGCCGCCGGCATTGTCAAGGACTCCGCCAAGTTCGCACCCGATGACATGGACACGTGGGAAGAGCGAGAAGTGCTCGGGAAGGCACCCGACCAGAACTACCCGTACACCACTCGAGATTTTGAACTCACCGAGCGCGGTTGGCGATACTTCGCCGCTCTGGAAAATGAGATGAAGCCGGACGCGTTGAAGGAGCTCAAGTCATTCAAATCGCGATTCGCGACGCTGCCGCTCCGCCAACTTGTTAGGTACGTGTATCAGAGGTACGAGGAATTCACGACCAAGTCGCTGATCCGCGAGGAGATTCTGGGCCACGATTCATGATGGGGATCTTTGGGGGAAGTTCCCCGAGCCCGGAGTGGGGACTCGGTCTCGGAGGAGGTGTGGCATTTGTGAGCGTCGTCGCCGTGTGGGCTTCAATCAGTCTTCGAAGCAACACCGACCAGCGACTACGGTCGCGAGTCGACATCGCATACGCCGGACTGGAGGAGCGCGCGAGAGAGACTTTTCAGAAGTTGCGGGATGATATCGATCGCCTATATCCGACGTCGACGGCCCCGTTCGACCCTGCAACCGCGTTCCAAGATCCGGGAGCACTCGGGCAGTCGGCGAAGAAGGGTGTGGCCATCCTTCGAATGAGGAGCGTAATCGAGGCGCGGTTCCACCGCATGCTGGCTGTTTGCTCCTGGATCCGGAACGGTGCCTTTACATTCACGGCCTTGGTCGTGGCTGCAACGGCTTTATACTTCTTGTCTTTTGACCTTAAGGTTCTTTGGGGAATTGTGGCAGGTGCGGCCGTCCTCGTCTTCCTAGCGTGTGTCGTTGGCGTGCTCACGTTCGCTTGGCTCGAAAGCTCGATCCAGAAAGCTGTAGAGACATCGAGCGCGGGAGTGGCCCCGTGACACGAATCATTTCGCCGCTTCCTGCTGCAACCGACTCTGGAGAAAGGGTTCTTCTCCAACCTCTCCTCGACTGGCTCTCGGGGCGACGTTGGGTCCGGGATGACAGTGTCGTCATCGAAGAGCTAGCTATAAACGGGCGTCGAGTCGACGTCTCAATTCTGACACGATCAGGAACGTTATCGGCGTTCGAGCTCAAGCTAGGCAGTTTTGGTCGAGCGTTGGAACAAGCGTTCTACAACACGCGGCTATACGATCGTTCTTGGATAGTGCTTGACGCAATGCCCCGGCGCCGAAATCTCGAAGAAGCGTCCCGTTGTGGAGTTGGTGTTCTCGTGCGGACTGACGCTTCGTTTGCTATCGTCTGCCAGCCCGCTGCGCCTTGTCCTAGTTCGATCCCGCGTCGCCGCGTGACCGAGAAAATGCGAGAGCGGGTGCGCAGGCATGGCTAAGTTCCGGCATTTTCTGAGCTACGGTTCTACGGACCAGGAGACTGCTCGCAGTCTCACTGGATATTTCGATGGATTGATTGTGCCCGGGACAATTGCGGCATTCCAGGCCGAGGGTACAAAGGGATTCGTTCTTTCCCTTTCTGCGCGATCGAATGAGCCTTATGCCATCGACTCGCGGTTTCCCTTGTTTCAAAACAGTGGGTTTGCTTGGAAGAAGTCTCATTTCCTGCTCGCGCAGGTGTTGGGGCTGGATCAGTACGTGAGCGAGAGCGGCTCACGGGAGCTTCGCCCGGCTGACTTCGATGAAGCCCTTGTCGCCAAAGTCGCAGAGGGTTGGCTGCGGTTCAATGTGGACTTCGAAGATGTCCGCATGAAGGTGTTTGACAAATACGCCAAACGACTGCCGGACGACGACATCAAGATCGAAGACGCCCAGGCACCTGCGTGGATCATGCCGCCTTATTTGATGGTCGACGGCCTTGAGGATCCGTGGCGGACGGTGGGGGACCGCATATGGGAGGCATCCGTTCGTCTCGCCGCAGGACCAAATGATTTGCGGTTGCGTCGTGTGATTGCGGGTGAGTCAGCTGCCGCTTGGGATCAGCTACTCCGAGTTACGCCTGAGCACGAACTCGCCGGTTGGGTGTCCCATCTCGACGAGCTCGATGCCTCGACGGCGGGTCGAGGAGAGCTCCTGACCTACGGGCGGGCGATCCACGCCGCATCCACGCGCGGACAGCGCATCTTTGCTCTGTATGGAGGATTCTTCTCCGTTCTGCTACATCGGTATGGCCTCGAAGGGTCATCTCACGGCGTTGGATACGGAGAGCAACGCGACTACATCGAGCTTCCGACCTCCGGGGCACCGCCCGCTCGCTTCTACGTTCCTCGACTCCATCGGTATATCGGTGTTGACATCGCTGGCGCGATCTGGGACCAAGCGCCCGAACTAGTCGAATGCCTCTGCCCGGATTGCAAGGGCCGATCGCCGATGGCTCTCGACTATCACGAGCTCATGCGTCACTCCGTGCGAGTTCGTTCTGCCGAAATCGCGGAGTGGACCCCTCTGGCGACTGGTGAAGCGTCTATGCGACTGCGACAAGACTTTCGCGACTATTCACAACTTTTGCCAGACCTCGCCCTGCCGCGGGCAGTCGCACGGCGGGCGGAAGGTCTATACGTGCATCTCGAAAGCTGGGCGTGGGTTCTCGACCGGGTCTAGATGACGGTCCCAGGGACGGTTCATTAGCCGTCGGGTGCGTACCGCAGTACCGCGTACTGCAGGCTCTATAACTTAAGTGCCCTCCGGATCTCTCGGGAGAATGTGCATGAAGGTGCACTCCTTTGCCCGGATGTGCGAAATCATGCCGCGCGCGGGTGCATCGAAGTCTTGTGTTGACGTCGCGAGGTTGTGCACGAGGTCGAAGCGGCCTCGGCCCGCATCGTTGCAATGTCGGGCCAAACGGCGCTTCGGGTTCAGTGCACGAACTCTGCGACGAGTTTGTGCACGTTCGTGTATTCGGCGCTCTGTCCCACCCTCGGTGAGCTCATGAAGCTAAACGCCGTCGCCGCTTCCATCGCGTCGCCGCGTCGCGCTCCCGTCGCAGCCCCGGGCTGAGCTTCTCCGGCACGTCGAGGGTGAGCGAGTCGGGTTGAAGGATTCCGACGCTGCGGGCGGTGCGATTGCGATCGAGGATCACGCTCCGTATCCCGAACGGTTCTTGGCCAGCAGGTTGTAGTAACCCCGTCGTGTCGAGGTGCCGGTGGTAGTGCCCCGAGACGACGAGCTTCGGTCGCACTTGTTCCACGCCTCGGTGGAACATGGCCTGCCCCGCCCGGGCGTAAGCAAACCCCTTCTCGGTCCAGAAGTGCCGATTCTTCGCGATGTGTCGGTCGAGGGCAGCCGTGATCGGAGCATCGTGGCCGAGAAGCACGTCGACGCGCTCGGTCCCGAGAGCGCTGAGGTCTTCTTCTGTGATCTGTTCCTCGGCGTGCCACTCGCCGATGTGGCCGCCGATGGACTTGCGGCTGCCTCCATTGATGCTGTTCGCGCCGCCCAGGCTCCCCAGGACGCTCCCCGACTCTGTTCGTCCGCGCCATCCTCGGGGCAGCCAGATGATCCGACGTTCGAGGCGCCGGTAGCCGTGAGCGTCTGGTTGGCGCATCCGGTGCAAGGTGGGGTAGCCCTCGTGGTTCCCGCCGGTGATGAACACGTACTGGTTGCGGGCGAGGAGCGCGTTGTTGAGTTGCCTGAGTCGCTCGCGTTCGTAGGGGTTGCCGTTGGAGAGGAAGCCGAAGTCGCCGAGGACGTGAATCTGTCGGATGCCGGCTCGGTCGAGGTTGCGGATGGCAAGTTTCGTCCATTGGAAGTCTGCGTGCGGGTCGCCGAGGAGGCCGATGCGGTCGTCGACGAGCACGTGCCGGTCAGGCTTCACGCCGTGAGTTGCGGGTGGCTGTCGCCGGGCGCCTTGATGGGACTTGTCCGCACATCGGGGAATGAAACGGGCCGGTGCGACAAGCGAACAAGCAGGGGCGCGTCGTCCTTGGTTCGAATGCGACCCGTGCGCTTCGCCCTTCGGTGCAGCCATCCTGTTGCCGTCGTGCGCGGCAGAAACGTGAGGTGATCGGCGTTGGACTCGTCGTCGATGAGTTCGAGGCCGGCACGCTCAAGGGTGTTTATGAAGTATCGAGTCGCGTGTGCATCGCGCTCCTGTTGCGTGATCTCGAGCACGCGTCCTGGTGTCCTGAAGTACAGCTCGATGCCGACGTGGGGGAGCGCGTAGAGGGCTCCGATTCGCCGGGCGAGGATGCTTCCGTACGGCGTTTCGTGGGCCCGGTCCGCGGAAATCGCTGCCGCTTCCTCGGGAGTCACTTGTCCGCCCGACACGTACTGGACGTCGTCGTCGGGGTCCGCGAAGCTCTGAACCGCCTCCAACCAATCACTTTCGGACACTCCCGCGAGGACCACGGCGGCGTCGATGCCCTCCTGATAGAGCACCACGCCGCGATTGCCCGGACCGTGACGCAGGGCAGGGATGCCGTTCGCGAGTCCGCCATCTATGAAGGACGGGACGACGTGCCAGGCAAGACTCCTGATGTTCAGGTCGGGACCCGGGTGGACGACGAGTAGTCGCTCGTACGGTTCGATGTACTCGATCGCCCGTTCGACGCTGCCGGGCGTGTGGCCGGAGGCGAGTGAGGGAAATCGATCGATGATCGCGCCTTCTAGTCGTGCCTGGTCTGCGGTGGGAGTCAGCGAGAGTCGGTTCATCTCGAGGAGCTCGCGAGCGCGGCGTTCCGGCATGAGCGTGAGGTTGATGAGGGTGGAGATGTTCAAGTCGCTCCAGAAGCTTGTGGGCGGGTTGCGGATTGGTGTATCGGAGTCGGCGTGCTGTCTTGAGTTCAGCCCCGGGTGTGCCTGGTCCTCGCGACAACGTGGGGCCATGCTTCGGCGAGCGCGTACCGCACGATGAGCACCGCTTGAACGGATTCGCTTCGCTCGTCCTGGCTCATGTCGGACCACGGCTTGATGGTGCTGCCCGGCTCTCTCGCGAGCCGGTTCGCGAGGCGTCGCGCAGTCTCTTCGCCGAGCGTCGCCTCGAACTCGATCGATCCCGGCGGGTAGGGCCCGATGGCATCATGGCCGTACCGCGTCGTCATAATGCTCCGGAGCTTTCGATTGACGAGATGACTGCCGCGACGTCGCCTCCGTGACGCAGCCACTCGACGGGTGCAGTAGCTCCTTCGCGTCGGAGTGAACGCTTCGGGCTCTTCATGAATGCCGCGTCACTCCGCCAGCCGTCTCCGTTCATGGTGAGAGCGGCGATGACGTCCGGCAGGCCCTTGAGGACCTTGCTCGGACGGTTCGCGGCGTCGAATTGCCAGGTCGGGAACCGGAGCCGACCAGCCAGCTCAACTGCCACGAGCTCGCCGCGATCGACGCGGCGCACCAGTTCATCGTCATTGATCGCGAGGAAACCCTTCGTACTGTCGAGCGATGCCGTCGCGCACGCCGCATCGAGCCACGTCTCGGCCATACGAAGGTGAAGATCACCTCGTTCGACTCTTCGTTGAGCCTCGTCAAAGTCTTCGGGAGTTAGTGCTCCTGCAGCGACGAGGAGAGCGCGGCGCTCGGCGCGAGAGACGCTCCGGTCGACAGGCCGCATCGACTCGAGGTGCTCTGTGAGAGCGTCGACGAGCCAAGCGCTGTCAGCATCGAGTCGAGACACTGCGGCGGCAAGGCGACGAACGGCGGTGAAGGAATCGTTGTTCGTCTGGCTTGGCGGGCCTTGAGTGATGTCGTTCATTCTCTAAGGATCCCGGGCGAGGGCCCGGTCCGCAACCTGCTAACCGGCCTCTTATCAGGCCTTTTGCTCGTTTATGAGCGCAAACGGGGCTCAAAAATATTCCCACCAGGACCTCGGCTACTTACTGAGGTGGCCGCTTGCCACCGCGCTTCCCGACTACGGGGCGTGGATGGCTGCAAGCGGCCGATGATCTGAGCGAGGTCCCATCTTTGAGCATGAGGACATGTGTGTTGCACTCACCCAATGGGTTGATGACTCGGTATCAGTCGTTGCGCAAAGCCCAGATGGGCCAGCTTCGGAGCTTGGCTCGATCGTCCTCGGAGAGGTCGTCAAGGATCGAGTTCAATTCGTCGCGCTCGTCCAGCAGGATGGCCAGACACGCTTCCGCGAGGGGATCCAACGCTCCGTCGCTCCGATGACGTCGGCGTTCCTGACGGATCGATCGCCGGTCCTCGTCATCGAGGGTGCCCAGCCGGTGCTGCACCTGCCAGGAGTTGACGCTGTAGATGGGATCGCCATCGCCCTCACGAACGAGCCAGGCAGTGAGATTGCTCGCACCTCGCAGGAGATAGGCCGCATGAGCGGCTGAGGTGACCTTGTCGGCGGCGAGCAGGAGGTTGAGGGCAGTCTGATTCGCCATCCCAAGGGCAACTGGACGGTCTTCCAGCATCTCGTAGGCCTCGACGATCTCGTCGAGGTGGAGGTTGAGCGTCTTGCCAAGGTCGTCGGCGGTCAGGGACTCGTAGAGGGTGGCTCGTCGAACAGTCAGGGGATCATCGTCTTCGGACGTCTGGCGGAAGTAGAGACGGCTCCGCTGCTCGGGAGCGAACGGGTCGACAATCTGACGATGATCGGCATCGGCACCATCGAAAACGAGGACGACGATCTGGAACGGACCGATGGAGAGATTCAGGCGCCCGACGCCGTCCGTGGAGACTCGGACTTCCTTGCCGCCGACCAACGCGGGATGCAGCATCAGCAGATGCTGTTGCTCCTCCGGCACGACGTCGATCGAGCGTCCGAGATCGCGCCCTAAGTCGAACGATTCGATCACCGCCATCATCTTCGCGAGCAGGTGCCGCACCTTCACGAGGTCGCCCCTGTCGGCGGGCGCTATCGGAAGCGGAGGCAACTCGTGCCCGTTGATGACGAGGGGCTCTCCCGCGGCTGCTGCCAGGAAGAACGTGACATCGTCGAATTGCTCGAAGAGGGTTCCGGCCCTCGTCAGATCGATGTTCGTCGACAGACCGTCCTCGACCCTTCGGGCACGAATCGAGAGGCCAGCAGACAGAACGATCCGGCTCGTCTCGTCGTCAATTCGCTCTACGGAGGCAGCGGCGAACTCAACGCCCCCGCACGCAGCTGATACGGACTGTTGCTGCTTCTCGGGATAGAAGGCCAGGTCGACGTCGACGGGGATCTCTGAGCCGTTCTTCGTCTTCCCGACGACGGTGAAGTCGGTGTCGCTCAGGTTGAGGATGGTGGGCTCGGAGCCGCTGATGTGAGTAAGGGTCGTCACGGTCAGGCTCTCGAGCTGCGGCAGAACGTCGTTCAGACTGACCGGGTTCATCTGCTTCTTGCCATCGAAGGCCACGTGAACAAGACGTTCTATGTCGGCTACGTCATCCGGGAGTCTCCTCATGGGCACGGTCAGCGATTTTTGCTCGGCAGGCATGGATTCGAGCAACCTGCGGATCTTGAAGGGCATGAGAGCGGCATAGAAGATGCCCCGAACGTTTCCCTCCGGGGACACCGGAACGTAGAAGTACAGCCCGCCACCGTCGGCTCGCATGAACTCCAACGTGTCGCGGTCGATGGGCCAGCCGACCGACTTCGCCTTGAGCTTGATCTTCTTCGGCGTTGTACGCCCCTTGACCTGGACCGGGACGCGTCCGACGAGGGAGCTCTTCTTCCTGTCGGGCGATTTGTACAGATCGATCGCGCCGTCCGTGAGCGGTGTCTTGTCGTTCGAGTCGATGCGCCCCGACAGATGCGAACAACGAGCGATCGCGGCGGCCACCGCGGTTACGGCCAGGGCTTCGACGTCCACCACCTGCCCATTCTCGCGTGGGCGGACGACAACTCGAGTGAAGCACCACGGTTCTCCGTCTCCTACGCTCGGCTGATGGTCGACACGAAGCAGACGAAGACGATCGGCGAGCACGCCGTGGCGTCAGAGCGGGCCCGCCGAGGGTGGGCGCCGGCGCTCACGCGCGACGGCCTCGAGCGCACCGACATCCTCGCCGTCGAGCTTGCCGGACGCCGGACGATGATCGAGGTGCAGGTCAAGGCCGCCCGCGGCCGCGGACCGCGGCTGTCGTGGCCGTTGGGTGAGAAGTCGCAGCAGCCGGCGCTGCATCCGCGCGAGTGGTTCGTGATGGTGGCGATCGACGACGACGTCGATGCGCCCTTGCGCTTCTTCGTGGTGCCACGGGATCACGTCGCGGCGGCTGCGTGGATCGAGCACATGAACTGGCTCACGACACCGGGCATAGCCCCGGGCGTCCGGAACGTCGGACCCGAGCGGTCCCGAGTGACGCTCCCGACGTTCGCCGGGTACGAGAACGCCTGGTCGCTGCTGACCAAGCCGACCGACGAGGTCCCGGTCGCGCTGCCGCCGGAGTTCCACACGTACGCCGAGGACACCGAGCGGGTGGGGCTGCCTGGAGGGCATCCATGGCGTGAGGCACTGCCGAGCTGGTAGCCACGGCGCCTCTTCTCGTGCTCGAAAACGAGACCCCCGCAGCCGTGGTGGCTGCGGGGGTCTGTCTCGTGGTCGATGCGACGCGTCAGACGCGCGCCGGCGCCGCGCTGCTGAGGGTGTCGATCTTGTGCACGATCGTGCCGACGACCGGCCAGTCCACGACGACCTCGTCGTCGAGGAGGAACATCGCGGGCGCCTCGAGACCGACGCCGATGGTGCCGCGGCTGATGAGCGTCGCGTCCTCGAACTGGGTGTCGCCGAGGAGGATCTCGTCGCGGGGCTGGACGCGCATGCCCGCGTCCGGACGCGCGACGAGCGCCGGCTTCACCGGAACCGGCGCAGCGGCGATCACGGCAACCGCGTTCTGGAACGGGGCGCGGACGACGGACTTCATGATGCGAGCGATGGTCTTGAGCATGGTGCGGCGTCCTTCCGGAACGGGAGCTGGTGCGAGGGCGATGAGGGGAGAGGCGGGCGCGTGCGCTGGTCAGCGCGCGAGCAGCAGCGCGATGCGCGGCGCGCGGCGACGACGCGACCGCGCGGCGAGGGCGACGCCGAAGGCGCGCACCTGGAGCAGGAGCATGTAGGCGCCCGCGATGCCGAAGAGCGATGCGAGCACAGCGAGGTCGGGACGGTGGACGTCGACCATCGCGATCGGAGCGACGAGGGCGAACGTGACGAGCCCGAGGCCGAGGAGGATCGAGTAGGCGTTGACGCGGTTGCGCATGGGAGGGCTCCATCGGTCGGGCGAGGCGGGTGTTCGTGGTGGAGCGAGGGCGGCGAGCAGCGCAGCTCAGCGGTCGCAGTAGCAGGGGATCTCGCCCTCGTCGTAGCTCGGGAGGATCCCGGAGCCGAGGCAGTACAGGCAGCCGGCGATGTCCTCGGGCCACTCGGCCTCGTCGGGCGCGGGCCGCGCGGCCAGCGCGTCGAGGTCGAACGCGGTGACGGGGATCGGGACGACGACGTCGGTCATGTCGATGTCGTTCCAGGGCTCGGCGGAGATCTCGGCCGGCGTCTCGATGTTCTGCATGGTCACTGCCCTTCGACACGGAAGTCCTCGCGAGCAGGGGAAGACCTCCTCGTCACGACATGTCCCGGAGACGGCTCCGCCGGCTCCACTTCGTGGTGGTTGCCGAAGGCGTTGCGCCCGCTTGGGACGGGCGGAATTGACCAGGCCCTCAGATCACTTTAGTTAAGCTCTTGACAGTACGGTGCTTATCTATCTACCGTCATAGTGCGTCGGAAATCACCTGCGCACGGAGCCGAGGAGCATCACATGTCCACACCTGACGAAGAGGCCATCGCCGTCGTCCGCCGTACGCTCGCCCTTTGCCGGGCCGAACGTGACCGTCCCCACTCGATCGCGGGTGACGTCCAGTCGCAGCAAGCGATCAACCAGGGATGGGAGCCAGTCGACCCCGATGGCGAGCCGATGGACCTTTCAATCCTGCTCGAGATGAAGGGTCCACGAATCGACTTCTTCGACCAGCAGGTCATCACCGCCCTCGACGAGGGCATCACCCAGGTCGTCATTTGCGGGGCCGGCTACGACGACCGTGCCTTGCGGTTTCGCACCGCCGGCGTGCGGTTCTTCGATCTTGACCTGCCGGGGGTGTCAGCGGATAAGAAGGGGCGACTGGCCACGAGCGGTGTGGACACGAGCGATCTGACGCTCGTTCCCATCGACTTCCGTACTGACGACGTTGCCACAGCTCTCGCAGCGTCCGGCCACGACGGCACGAAGCCGACGCTGTTCCTCGCAGAGCACCTGTTCGTCTTCCTCGACCGTGCGTCGTTGGTACGCCTGCTTGAGGGCTTGCGCAGCGTCGCCTCGTCGGGGAGCCGACTCGCGGCCACTTTGGAATCGCACGCCGGCGAGCTCGACACAGCTACCGTCATCGCCGACTTCAATAAGGCGTTCTTCGGTGACATCACCCCGATGCCATCGATCTACACGCGCGAAGCGTTCCTCGACATGTTCGGCTCCGCAGGCTGGGAGGTCGAGGCCCCCGACGTTGTTTCGGGGGTGCCGCACACTGAGACCATCGACACGGAGTTCGTCAGCGCGATCGCTTGATGTCGGCCACCCGGTCGGCGCCCGCGCACATCGTCGGCCGGGCTTCGGCACCGCGCCCTTAGGAGACATCCCGCTATGGTCATTCACATGACGGAGCCCTCGCCGACTTCCGACGGCCCGATGGACAAACTCGAACGGATCAACCGCGCTCAGATCCGCGCCGGACAGGACTGGATCAGGGGGCGCGGCCTCACACTTCAGCAGGCCTTTGTGCTCAATTACCTCACGGACCATTCCGGTGCCATGCAACGCGAGATTGCAGAGGCGACGCAGACAACGCCAGCCAATATCTCGGGCGTGCTGCGAGTCCTGCAGTCCAGAGGCCTAATCGAGCGCCGCACTGACGAAGGTGATGATCGCAGCAAGCGCGTTTTTGCCACGCCGGACGGCGTTGCGCTTCTTGCCGGCCGCGACGACGCTATGGCCGCCGTCGATGACCGGCTCCTTTCACCATTGAGCTCCAGCGAACAGGCGACGCTCGACGAACTGCTGGGACGAATAGCCGCGGCGCTCGACTAGGCCTTCGCGTTTACCCCTGATCTTCAGGCCCCAGACGGGTGCCGCCCGAAAGCGGACTCGTGGCTGGGTGCGCCCTGTTCCTACGCTGAGCGCATGGGGAAGTTCATGCGCGGGCTGTGGGGGCGCAGCCGACGCGAACGAGACGACACGCCTGGCCACAGCCGCACGCGGCCGGAGCACGACGTCGACACGGCGCTCATCATCGAGGCGGCGCGGCACGTCGTGACGACGAGGGTTGCGACGCAGGCCTCGCTCGCGCGGCATCTCTTTGTCGCACCGATCATGGCCGACGAGCTGCTGGCGCGCCTCGAGCACTGCGAAGTAGTCGGTCCGGCGACGCCCGGACCGTCGAGGCGAGTGCTGGCGACGTCAGCGGAGCTGCCCGGGATCATTGCCGAGTTCGAGCGCCGTGAGGAGACCGGCGACTGACGCAGAAGGACCCCCGCTCATCGAGCAGGGGTCCTTTGTCGAGGTGCTCAGCAGCAGTCGTCGCCACAGAGCTCGGGTGCGCAGAGGATCGGGTCGATCGTGTCGCAGCAGTCCATAGGAGTCACCTCCTCTCGCCGTAGTGGGTCAGGTCACGCACGCGTCGGAAGGACCTCGGCGAGGAGCGTCTCGACGCGGGCTTTGATGTCGTCGCGGACGCGGCGGACGACGTCGATGGGCTGGCCGGCGGGGTCCTGGAGCTCCCAGTCCTCGTACCGCTTCCCGGGGAAGATCGGACACGCATCACCGCACCCCATGGTGATGACGACGTCGGAGTCCCGGACCTGCTCGGTGGTCATCAGCTGCGGGACCTCATTACCGATGTCGATGCCGAGCTCCTGCATCGCCGTGACAGCCACGGGATTGATCGACCGCCCCGGCTCGGAGCCTCCGGAGCGCACCTCGACGGCGCCGCCGGAGAGCTCGCGCGCGAACCCCGCAGCCATCTGCGAGCGGCCGGCATTATGCACGCAGACGAACAGGATGATCGGCTTGTCGGTCATGGCGGGGTCTCCTTGCATTGACGAACATCGATGCATTGAGTCTCACGCAGTACATTGATGGATGTCAATGCCATGCGTAGACTCGGCCCATGACCTCGACCGCTGAACTGCTGCCGCTCGCCGTCATCGGTGCCTGCTGCTCGCCGGTCACCCGGGAGCCGATCAGCGCCGAGAACGCCGCGAGCCTGGCGCACGTCCTGAAGGCGGTCGCGGATCCCGCGCGTCTGCGCCTCGTGTCGATGGTCGCAGCGCACCAGGATGCCGAGGCGTGCGTGTGCGATCTCACCGAGCCGCTTGGACTGTCGCAGGGCACGGTGTCGCACCACCTGAAGATCCTCGTCGACGCCGGCATACTCACCCGCGACAGGCGCGGCACCTGGGCGTACTACGCGCTGGTGCCGGGCGCGCTCGACTCAATCGTCGGACTGCTCGCGGGAGCGTGAGCCGACGCGGCTGCGCGTCAGCACCGCGATCACCGCGATGGTCGACTTGATGCTGCCGCTCCACGACCCGCAGATCGACGCGCGGTTCGACGACGCCTGACGCGATCAGCGACGATTCTTCATGCGGCGCCCGTACACGAAGACGACTGCGGCGACGACGAAGGCCGGGATCCCGAGCCAGATCTGCCAGACGGGCCACCCGGGCGCTCCGAGGTACATGACGGCGGTGCAGGTGATCCCGATCGCGATGCCGGCCCATGCCCAGACCGTGGCACCCCAGGAGATCTTGAACACAGCCGGGTGCCGGAGCATCCAGACGGTCATGAGGATCGCTGCGACGAGCAGCGCCGCGGCGAACGGCCACGGCACGGTGAAGTTCGGCCAGCCGGGCGCGACCTGCTGGTACCGGTACCTGCTGAGCCCGGGGAGGTTCGGCTCGGTGATGAAGCCCCGGACGGTCGCGAACACGGCAAGCCCCATGGGCCAGAGCACGCCGAGCACGCCGAGAGCGTTGGAGCCGTTCGTGAGCTTGCCGAACGCGGCGCGGTCCGCAGGCGCGAGCCGTCGGATGTACGCGCCACCGGTCCGGAATCGCGCGGCCCTGCCTCGCCTGCGTGCTTCCCCCATGCCTTCCATCCTCGCAGGGGAGACCGCTCCCGGAGACCGCGTTGCTCGGATACTGGAGGTCAGTATCCGACACCCGGCGGCGGCCACGACTCGGGCTCGGGGCTGTTCTTCGCGATCAGCTCGTGGATGTCGCGCTCATGCTGCACGGCCCAGGCGACGGCGGAGTTGAACGTCGCGAACGTCTTCAGCCAGGGCCGCCTCCCACCGGCGTCGCGGCAGTGCGCGTAGACGTCGTAGACGTGCGTGCCGCGCTCGGCGCGCTTCACGCAGTACCCGATCGGCGTCGGCGTGACGCGCATGAGCCACAGCCCCTGGCCACCGGGCACCGCGGGCACCGCAAACGGGTGCGTGTCGGGTCGCTTGCGCAGGATCGCGTCGAGGCTTTCTGCGGAACCGCGCACGCCCATAATTGGCACAGTAGCTTCAGCCAGCGACTCCGCTTTCTACTCGAGCGAATAAGCGCAACGGCTGAAGGGAGTGTCAGTTGGCGTACTTCATCTTCGCTCGATTTTCGAGGGACTGTAGAGGTGCGGCGACATCAAGTCGCGCTCGCGCTGGAAGTTGGTTTGTCAGATGACACGATAACGTGCCCCTCATTGCTTTCATTCGCTCGCGACCAGGCAGCAACCAACTCTGGCATATCAATGAGCAACGAATGATTGACGGGTGCGGCCGATCAATCACGGAGTCCGGCAAAGAAAGGAGTGAGAGCGACCCGCGCAAAGATCAGGGGAGCCGAAAAGCACCTGCATGACTTCCGATCGTGAGAGCGTCGTCAGCGCGGGACGTTCGAAGGGCTTCCGCGGGCGTCATGCCGTCAAGATCCTCTTGCGGCGCGTTCAGCCACAACGCGTCTCCCCAGGGATTCCTCATGTCCGGATCGACCAGCTCGAGCATCTCGGCCAGCCTCGGTAGGAGGCCGCCCTCGGAGTCGAACTGAAAAGACGGGAAGAGAGTCATACCGTCCGAGGTCACGACGTGCAGAACTTCGCCAATCGCGATTCGTTCCTCCAGGAACCGCCGGTCGTGTCCCCAACACTTCAGAAGACCACTTTCGTCGAAGAACGGGCCCACTGCTTCATCCCAGAAAAACGCGCCAGCTTCGCCGGAGCCACCAGATGCTTAAGTCATGCCGTGATCCTAGATCGCCCGGAGAGAGCTCGAGCAGGCGCCTGCCGTAGTACGAGCCTGCCCGTACAGCAGCCACTGGGACGATGGACCACCGGCTCGAAATCGCCGGTGTGTCGCGCCGAGTTCGGCGCGCTCCTCAGACAGCGTTCGAACTCTCGTGTGCAGATCCTGCATACCCGGACGCTAAACGGCGATCCGTAGTCCATGCCGTACGCAACCCGTCGTGAACGTCGACCATGAATACAGCCCGAAGGCTCCCGCATCGGTTCCGATAATAGTCATTGTCGGAGGCTGTTGGCGGGGGGTGAAGTGGGAACAGGCCGAGCAGTTCGGGGTTCAAGAGCGCGCGCTTGTCGGCCGCCAGCTAACGTGTCCGTCTGCCACTCAACGTGTCTGAAATACGGACTCGGACCCGTAATTTGGCAGCACGGAGCAGCAACGTCGAGTAGCGCCCAGCTCAGTCTTCGTGCAACACGAGGTATCCGTACGGAGTGCGTGAACTGAGATAGATCGCGGACCACCTTGCCCGCCTTCGTCGACCGCGTCCAGGTGCCCGGAGACGGATCGGCTTCCCGGACGGAGACGGAACACCCCGGAACTACTCACTCAGCTACCCGTGGGGAGCTGGAGAGCTGGCGCCGGTCGAACAACCAGTAGATGACGTCAGAGCGGCGGGAGTAGCCTCTCGAAATGCCGAACCTGGCCGCGGATGCGCACGTTCATAGCGAGTGGTCCTGGGACTATGGGTCAGACGCGAGGTCGGCTGGCTCCATGGGACGGATCTGTGAACGAGCTGTGGCAATCGGATTGCCGGCGTTGGTCTTCACGGAGCACCTCGATCTGGAGGACTCCTGGCGCGCCGACACAGGTGACATCGGCGGAACGACTCAGAAGTACATGGACGACCGCGGCCACGTCACGCTCCCGCCGTTCGACGCAGACGGATACTTCGCGGCGATCGAACGTGTCCGGCACGAATATCCTCAGCTGAGGATCCTCGCGGGCGTTGAGTTCGGCCAACCGCACCTGTGGGAAACGAAGGCAGCATCGCTGCTCGCCAGGAGCGACTTCGACCGGATCAACGGCTCGCTGCATATGCTCGACTTTGATCGTGGCAATCGAACTGAACCGACCACTCTCTACAAGCACCGCAGTGCTGACGACGTCATGTGGGCGTACCTGGAAGAGATCCCACGTATGATCGCCGGTTCTGAGTCCTTCGAGGTTTTCACCCACATCGACTACGCCGTGCGCTCCTGGCCCACCCAGACCGAGGGACCCTTTGACCCGCGTCGCTTCGAGGAAGGGTTCCGCGCCGCGATGCGTTCACTTGCGGACTCGGGGCGCGCTCTGGAGATGAACACCCGCAGACTCTGGCCCTGGATTCCGCGATGGTGGTCCCAAGAAGGCGGCCGCTCTCTTACTTTCGGCAGCGACACCCACGGACCAGACGATCTCGCGGCAAACTTCCCTGAGGCAATGATGATGGTCGAGGCGTTGGATTTTCGCCCGGGCGCACGACCGGAAGACTTTTGGACACGCTAAATGGCCAAAGGCGCGGCGCGTCCGATGGACCGATCGTCTTTCGAGACTCTGCTCGTATCAGGACAGGCAATGTGGCAGTGGTGCCGGACACCGACCTCTCGGCGGGGGCTTCACCGAGCCGGTCCAGGACAGGTGGGTCGGCGGCCAGCACCTGTCGTTCGCCATGCAACTTGCACAACTGCCAGTCAATGTCTCGGAAATATGGCTATTGACACGTTGTTTGGCCGTGCTTATCGACAGCACACGTCCTGCGACACTGCCGTGGATGGATCGGCGGGTCGTCGCACGGGCCGACATGAACGCGCGACCGCGAGCACGTAGACAGGGCCGGAAGCGACGTGATGCCGGCACAGACGCAATATCTGGTCGGCGGCGTTGTTCTGCGGCAGGCTACCCGTCCGCGGGCGGCGATGGGCGCTGGCACAACGGAAACTGCCGACAGTCGCCCGGCTCACGTGCAGTCAGGAAGTAACGGCGACATTCTCGGTTCGACGGGCCGTGCTGACCTGCTCGACGACCGGCCTGACGAGTGCGGCTCCTCGGTCGACGTCGGCCATCGTCCGTCGACGCAGCTCAGTCAGGTTGCTGCTGGTTCTACCGTGCTCGAGGAGCCCGGTGAGGTGGATGCGCCACAGGCTGATGAGGGCGCCCGCCGCGACCTGGTTCTCTGGATGGGTCGGAGGAAGCCCGTTCCGACGCGATAACGCTTCTGCGGCGCTCGTGGTGAGCGCTTCCGACCGTTCGGCCACGACCGCCCGGAGCGCCGGTGTCGCCGCGACGAGCGACACGAATCCACGGATTCCCCGGATCAGGTCATCGCCCGAGGTCGCCGTCGGTGAGGTCGTCGCAAGTTGGTCAATCTCTCGCCGGATCGCGTCGAGCACGGCGTCAAGGAGGCCAATGTCTGAAGCACGATCCTCGCTGAGGACGAGGGCGAGCGCGTCACCACGCTCGAACAGCAACGACTCCTTCGTCGGGAAGTAGCTGTAGAGCGTTTTCGGTGTCACGCCGCACGCGAGGGCGATGTCGCTGACGCGGACGTTGTCGTAGCCGTGCTCGGCGAACATTGCGGTCGCGGTGTCCGAGAGCCGCGCTCGGAGCGCGAGCTTCTTGCGCTCTCGTAAGCCAGGCACCGCGGTCTCCACGACTCCACGCTAGCGCGACGGGCCTTCACCAACAAGAAAAGTAACACTGTGAAGTTTTCTGATGTAGCGTCGACGTCACGCGCTCCACCCCTCCGGCGCGACAACGAAGAAGGACGATCAGATGGCCTCGGCACACACCGCTCCGACTGCTGAAACCGCAGGTAGCCGGCACGGCAGACCCACCGATCGCAGCCGCTGGCTGGCGCTCATCGTTCTGAGCCTCGCCCAGCTGATGGACGTACTCGATGGCACGATCATCAACATCGCGCTCCCGACTGCGCAAGCCGACCTCGGCTTCGCCTCCGAAAGTCGGGCGTGGATCGTCACCGGCTACGCACTCGCGTATGGCAGTCTCCTGCTGTTTATGGGGCGACTCTCGGACCGGTTCGGCCGCAAGCGGCTCTTCCTCGTCGGCCTCATCGGGTTTGCCGTCGCGTCGGCGGTTGGCGGAGCCGCCGGCAGCTTCGAGATGCTGCTGATCGCGCGGATCGCTCAGGGCGTGTTCGCTGCGACCCTCGCTCCCGCTGCCCTGTCGCTCGTATCGGTCACGTTTGACCGGGACAAGAAGGAGCGAGCGCGAGCGTTCTCGGTCTTCGGCGCAGTCTCGGGCATGGGTGGCGTGATCGGGCTCATCCTTGGCGGTGTGCTCACCGGCGTCGTGTCGTGGCGATGGTGCCTGTACATCAACGTCGCGATCGCCGCAGTCGCCCTCGTCGGCGGCCTGCTGTTCGTGCGGGACGAAGTCCGCCGCGATCGCGGTGCCGCGCTCGACGTCCCCGGCGCCGCGCTCGTCGTCGCTGGGCTGTTCGGGATGGTCTATGGGTTGAGCAACGCGGCCGACCACGGCTGGTCGGATCTATGGACGTGGCTCCCCGTCGGTGCCGCTGTGGTGCTGATCGGACTTTTCGTACTCCGTCAGTACCGCGTCGCGAACCCGCTGCTCCCGCTGCGGGTGGTCGTGGATCGGAACCGCGGCGCTGCGCTCATGTCGATCGGTGCGGCTGGGGTCGGCTCCTTCGCCGCGTTCCTGTTCCTGACTTACTATCTCCAGCGCGACCTCGATTTCACCCCGCTGCAGTCCGGGTTCGGATTCGTGCCGATGGTGGCGACCCTTGTCCTCGGCGCAGCCGTGTCAGGTTCCGTCTTGCTGCCCCGATTTGGGCCACGACCGCTCGTTCCTCTCGGGCTGGTCCTCGCTGCGGTCGCGGTGGTTCTCCTGACCCGCATCGGCAGTGGGGATGACTACGCCTCCCACGTGCTCCCCTCGGTATTGATCCTCGGGCTCGGTTTCGGCTTCGTTTTCGGGTCCGCGCAGAACGTCGCAACATCCGGCCTGCCTGCCCAAGACAATGGCGTCGCTTCCGCGATGGTCAGCACCGCGCAGCAGGTCGGCGGCTCCATCGGCCTGGCCGTGTTCACCTCCATCGCCGCCGCCGCCGGAACGGCCTACGTGGAAAGCCACACGGCAGGAACTAACCGGGCGCAGCTGCAAGCCGTGGCGACGCTCTACGGCGACCACATCGTGTTCTGGGTCGCGGCCGGTGTGTTCCTCGCAGCTGCAGTCCTCACCGCCGTGATGTTCCGCTCCGGACCCATCGCCGACACCGACACCGAGGAGGACGAAACCATGCAGCTCGACATCGAATCGTGACCGCGTACCGACACCTCCTCGGACACCGCAAGCCCCCGTCCCCGCCAGAGGCGGCAAAGGCGAACTCCGATCCCCACTTGGACCCGCAGGTCGCGGGTCAGATCGGCCCGAAGTCCGAGCCCCCACGGCGCACGAACGAGAACCAGGATGCCGAGACCCAGGCCCCGTCGCTTGATACGGGCGCCACCATCCCTGAACGCGCACACCTCTCGAAAGAGTGAAACCGTGACCACAATCACACCATCAAGCGATGTCACCGCAGCCAACTCGTCACAAGCCCCCGCGAGCTCGGGAGGCGGCGACGCGGTGGCCCGGCCCGGTAAGAAGAAGCCGAATGCATCGAAGGTCTGGCGGGCACTCCTGCTCTGGCTTCACATCGTCGCCGCGGTGTGCTGGATGGGGCAGGCACTGGCCGTAACAGTGCTCCTCATCATCAGCGCCACGTCAGCCGCCGGTGATCTGAAGATCGGCACGATTCTGGCGTCCGACCTGCTCGATCAGAAGATTCTGGGCTACTCCGCGATCACGGCCGCGTGGACTGGCTTCGGACTATCCACGACGACCACATGGGGGTACTTCCGAAGCCGATGGGTGACGACGAAGTTCGTCATGACCATCGCGCAGATCCTCACTGGGACCTCGGTCGCGGGAGCTGCCTACCCCCAGCTCGAAGCAGCCTCGCTCGACGGGAAGAACGGCGCCAGCATCCTGCTGGCCATCATCGCCGTCGGCCTGGTAGCTGCCGGCGGAGCGTTCCAAGTGTTTTTGTCGGTCTCGAAGCCATGGGGCCGCACTCGATGGGGACACCGGGCACAGACAAGAGGTGCCGAGGGCCGCCTCGCTCCCGCACCGACCCTAGTCGTCGCCGGTCTCTTCCTCGCGGCGCTCGTTGACCTCGCCATCGGCCTCGTGACGGGCATCCCGCTGCCGAGTGTCTCCACCGCCATGCTTGTGGTCGCGCTGGTCGTGCGCCGACGGGCGCGGACGCGCCTCATAGCCACGGACGCCGCTGCAGGTGGCGGTCGCAGCGCTGCTGATCGCGGCAGCGTCGGCTCGACACGCGTTCTTGACGGCGTCGTGGCGGCGCGCACGCAACTGACTGACTCGTTGGTGCAGCTCCGGGTCGCTGTCGCGGACGGATCTCCAGTGTCCGAGTGGGAACCCGGCGCGCACATCGACCTGCTCCTACCCTCGGGGAAAGTCCGCCAGTACTCACTCCATGGGGACCCCGAGGACCGCGGAGGTTTCGACGTGTCGGTGGTGCGGGAAGCGGAGGGCCGTGGCGGTTCCATCGAGATCTTCGACCTCGCCGAAGGAGCGAAAGTCGGCATTGGAGGGCCCCGCAACAACTTCCCCCTCGTGAACGCCCCCCGCTACCTGTTCGTCGCTGGCGGCATCGGCATCACCGCGCTCAAGCCCATGCTCGAAGCCATCGACCACGCCGGGCAGCCGTGGCAGCTGATCTACCGGGGCCGCACGCGCGTCGGGATGCCGTTCGCGGACGAGCTTTCCACCCAGTACCCCGACCAGGTCTCCATTTCCGCAGCTGACGCAGATGCGCGTCCGAACCTCGACGCAGCCCTAGCCGGACTGCCAGACGGATCAGTCGTGTACTGCTGCGGACCGTCGTCGATGATGGATTCCCTTGACGAGAAAATTAGCAACGGCTATCCGAACCTCACCCTCCACGTCGAACGCTTCGCCGCCACCGCTCGGGATGACAGCCAGAACCGTCCATTCAAGGTGTTCCTCCCGCAGACTGGCGAATTAGTCGACGTCCCCGCCGACAAGAGCGCCCTCGATTCCCTCCGCTCTGTCCTCCCCGAGCTGCCCGGCTCCTGCGAGACGGGGATTTGCGGAAGCTGCGAGATGCGCGTCCTCGCCGGCCGGCCCGAGCATCGCGACGACATCCTCACCGCCGCTGAAGGGGATCGCACAGACGTGATGTACCCGTGCGTGTCCCGATCGAAGGACCCGCTTCTCGTCCTCGATGCATGACGCCGAGCCCATCGTTCCTCAATGCCACCCTCGTCCTGTCGACCGCCGTCGCGCTCGCACTTGATCCGTGGGGCGGTGATGGGCGGCGGTCGGTGATGACCGCTGCGGTCAGGAGGACGTCGGACCAAGCAGCGGCATGAGGATGGTGTCGACGACGTTCACGGCATACGTGTCGTCGACGTTCTGGCCGTCCACGACGACCCGATGGAAGGCTAGGGCGGGGAACGTCCCCGCGATCAGCGGCAGGTCCAACGTCTCCGAGATGAGGCCGCGGCGGACAGCACGTTGGAGGACCTCGAGGAAAAGCGCCGCGTAGTGCGTTCCGATGCCGTCCCTAGCGGCCACTCGAACCGCCTCGTTACGGGCCATCTCACTGAGAAGGCCGGCCATCAGGCGTTGATTGCGGTCGTCGGCACCGACGTACGTCTCCGCGCACTCGAGAAGGTCTTGACGAAGTGAACCCGTGTCGGGAACGGGAGGCACCTCGCGGATCGCGCCGACGGCGGCGACGACGAGCTCCGACTTGTTCGACCAGCGCCGGTAGAGGGTGTGCTTGCTCGCACCCGCACGGGCCACGACCTGGTCGATAGAGAGGCGGTCGTAACCGACCTCGATGAGGATCTCCTGCGTCGCCCGCAGGAGGGCGTCGTCGACGGAAGAGTCGCGCGGGCGACCCGCCGGTCTGACTTTGTTCACGATGCCTCCCCTGGCAGTCTAGTCTCGCGGGAATAAATACGGCACGGATTCGTATCTATACTCTGAGGGCACGACAATCCGCCCCACGACTCGAATGAGAGCACCCCATGACCACCATCCTCATCGCCGGCGCCACCGGCCTCCTCGGCTCCGGCATCGCCTCGAACCTCGTCACCCGAGACGACGTCACCGTCCGTCTCCTCGTCCGCACAGGCTGGCAGAACGACGCCTCCAAGACCGCCAGGATCGACCCGTTGGTCGCGGCCGGTGCGGAGGTCCTCGTCGGCGACGTCACCGACCCGGGTTCGCTCGACGCCGCGACGAACGGCGTCGACGTCGTCGTCTCGGCCCTCCAGGGCGGCCGAGACGTGATCGTCGACGGGCAGGTGGCACTCGCGACCGCAGCCGTAGCCAGCGGGGTGCGCCGTATCATCCCCTCCGACTTCGCCATCGACCTGTTCCACGCTCCAGCGGGCGCGCCGCAGTTCGAGATTCGGAAAGAAGCCGATGCCCTCATCGAGGCGATGGACATCGAAGTGATCCATGTGCTGCAGGGCGCGTTCATGGATCAGATGGTGAACCCCGCCTACCCGGGTCTCATCGACATGGCCAATAAGGTCATCCGGTACTGGGGCACGGGCGACGAGAAGATCGACATGACCACCGTGTCCGACACAGCCGCATTGACCGCCCGAGTGGCGGCAGACCCCGACGCCGCCCCCGGCGTCCACGCCATCTCCGGCGCCCTCGTCAGCTTCACCGACATCGCCCGCGAGATCGAGGCTGTCTACGGCGTCACCCTCCGCCACGAGAGCTGGGGGAGTCTCGACGACCTGAATCACGCCATCGCTGCGAAGGGCGGCTCGTGGAACGCCATCATGGAATGGTACTTCTTCGCGATGCTGCAGACCCCTCCGCTGCTGAGTCTCGGAAACGACCGCTATGCCGACCTGCAGCCCACCACCCTCCACGACCACCTCGTCACCTACCTCGGCCGAAGCGAGAACCCAATCTCGATCTTCAGAGACGAAACCGACACCCACGCCTGAAACGAAGAAGCCCCGCTCGTCAGTGACGAGCGGGGCTTCCAATCGGTGGTGATGAGGCCGAGCGACGACCCCGGAACCGACGCACGGCGACGAGCGCGCAGCCGGCGACGAGAAGCAGGATCGCGAGGATTCCGCCGCTCTGGGTGTCGTCCGAGCCGGTGAACGCGAGCTGCTTCGCAGCAGCCGCGGGTGCGGCGTCAGCCGTGACCGGAGCGAACGGCGCCGGGGCGACGACAGGGATGATCGGCGTCACGACGGGCGTGCCCGGGTCACTGGTTCCCGAGCCGCTACCTGCACCCGTTCCGGCGCCGGTCCCCGGGTCGCTGACCGGGTCCGACGTGTCCGCGTCCGCGGACACCGTGACCGGGCGCTGCGGGGACACAGACGCGTCGCCGGAAGTGATCGTCAGCGTGGCCACGTACTCGCCGGCCTTCGCGTACGTGTGGTCGGTCGTGACCCCCTCGCCCGTCTCGCCGTCGCCGAAGGCCCAGCTGTACGAGTCGATCGCCGCGTCGCCGAGGCCGGTGGAGCCGGACCCGTCGAAGTGCGCGGTGAGGCCCGAACTCGTCGTCGCAATCGTGGCCACCGGAGCCGCGGGCGCCGGCGGAGCGACGACCGGAGCCGTGACGGTCACGGACGCGACATCCGGTTTGATCTCCGGTTTAGCAACCGGATTAGACCGGATTTGGCGGGGTCGCTCCGGGCAACCGGACCCAGCAGATTTCCACGTAAACCAGGAGAAAGCGCCGATTTGCCAGGTGTTTTTCGAGGCGGAAACCATAACCCAGAGGTCGTAGGTTCAAATCCTGCCCCCGCAACAAGACGCTCGTGGCAACGCAAGCAGCGAAGGCCCTCTGATCAGGGAAAACCGATCAGAGGGCCTTCGTCGTTGAGTCTCAGCATCGGGGTCGGGCGCCCGGCTCCGGGTGGCTGACCGACGACCGCTCGCGAATCAGCCCGCGTGCCAGAGCGTCGTGGCGCCGCGCGCCAGGGCCAAGGCGCCGGAGGGCGAGATCGAGAGGGTGACGCCTGCTCCTGCGCCGCCTGTGCGCGTTGTCCAGAGCGCTCGACCCGCATCGGAGTAGATCACGACGTTGCCGTCGGACTGCACGTGCAGCGAGTCGCCCGCGTGCCCGGACGTACCGCTCGACCAGAGCGCGCGTGCGCCGTCGTAGTCGACCAGGTTTCCGTCGGACTGCAGGATCAGCCGGGACACTCCCGCATGGAGGTACTGACCGGCCGTGAGGGTCGTGCCCCGGGTGGCGATGCCGGTGCCGGGGGCGCCGTTGGTCCAGAGTTCGCCGGTGGAGTCGACGCTGACGAGTCCGCCCTGTGGCGTCAGCTCGAGCTGCGCGGCCGGGTCCTGCGTGGAGTTGATGACGGCCCAGAGAAGTCCACCGCTCGGAGGAGACACGTACAGGGCGCCCGCGTAGTCGTAGTGGAACGTGTTGCCCGCTCCCGAGGTGCCGGACGACCACAGCGCGCGGCCGTCGCCCGTCTCGACGAGGTTGCCGTCGGACTGCATCGTGAGCCGATACTGCCCTCCGACCGACGCGATCGACTGACCAGCCGTGAGCGTGCTCGACAGGGGCAGGGAGTGGCCGGCTCCGGTGATGACGGGCAGCCTCCCCGACGGGATGGTGACCGTCTTGCACCCCAGCTCGACGAAGCGGTCGCTCGAGTCGTCAGCGGCGGTGATGCAGACCGACTGGGTGCCGGCGGCGGTCGCGGGCACGACGCCCGAGAAGCCGTGATCACCGGCGATGCCGAGAGACCGGTTGATGTCGGGGCGGGGATCGCCGACGTAGAGACCGTAGGGTTTTCCGGAGCCGATGGTGACGCGCGCCGTCATCGGATCGCCCGCGTGCGGCAGGACGGCCGCCCATCCTGCGACCTGGACCCCTCCGGGGACGGCGCTGACCGCCTCGAACGAGCCCAGCGTCGGCTCTGTGAGGATGCCCGACGACTCGATGTTGTTCGCCGTGTTGACGTCGTCGGCCTCAGCGTCGGCGTCGACCTCCCAGCCGACGTTGTCGTCTTCCTTCAGGCCGAGACCGGCTCGCACCGTGACACTGAACGACGCGTCGGCCCCGGGCGCGAGCCGTCCGACGTTGCAGGTCACGGTGAACTTCGACGTGTTGACTGCGCACGAGCCCGAGCCCGGCCCGGGATGCGTGATCCCCGAGACTCGGATGTCGGAGTAGGCGTGCGCCTGGTTCGGCACCGGCGGATTACCGCCCTCGTTGTAGATGAGCGTGACGACGACGGGTTTGCTCGACGTCACGGTGCCTCGGTTGACGGGGTCGATGATCCAGGTGACGTCGTTGTCGTGCGCCACATAGCCGGGCACCGTCACCTGCATGGCGACATCGACCCCCGGCGTCGGGGCGGGCTCGGCGGCGCCCGCGCGGGTCGCCGAGCCGACGACTAGGCCGCCGGCGAGCAGAAGAGCGGCCGAGAGGGCGGCGGCTGCGGCGAGAGCGCCTCCGGCCGGGGTGGGCAGAGCGAGGCGCTTCAGCATCGGAGTCCTTGCGGTTCGGGTGTGAACCTGACTCTAACTCAGGACTGCGCGCGGGTCCGGATCATGCGTCGCCTGGACGGCGGACCTACGCCAGCCGCGCCGCAGCCGCCATCGGGCAGGTGAACGGGTCGCGCGCGGCGAGGCCGACGCGGTTCAGGTAGCCGACGATGATGCTGTACGAGCGAGGGATGCTCGCCTCGGTGTACGGCACGTCGTGGAGGGCGCAGTGCGCGCGGACGAGCTCGGCCGCCTTCCGCAGGTGCGGGCGGGGCATGCTCGGGAAGAGGTGGTGCTCGGCCTGGTGGTTGAGGCCGCCGTAGAGGTGGTCGACCCAGAGGCCGCCGGTGATGTTGCGCGAGGTGCGCACCTGACGCGAGAAGAAGTCGATCCTGGCGCCCTCGGCGATGACGGGCATGCCCTTGTGGTTCGGGGCGAACGAGCCGCCCATCATGATGCCGAAGACGGCCAGCTGCACGCCGACGAAGGCGAAGCCGATGCCGATCGGCATGAACGTGAAGACGGCCCAGAAGAGCAGGCCGAAGCGGGCCAGCAGCAGGCCGCCCTCGAGGGCGCGGTCGCGGCGGTTGCCGCGGATGTTCTGCCCGGTGATGAGCGCGGTGACGGAGAGACGGTGCAGGTTCGCGCCTTCGAAGGTGAGCAGCGGGAAGAACGCCCATCCCTGCACCATGGTGAGCCGACGCAGGAGTCCGGTGGCCTTGCGGGCGTCCTCCTCGATGAACGACACGGTGTCGACGGCGATGTCGGGGTCCTTGCCGATGGTGTTCGGGTTGCCGTGGTGACGGCTGTGCTTGTCCATCCACCACGAGTACGACAGGCCCACGAGGAACACGCCGATGTAGCGGCCGGCGCGCTCGTTCCAGCGACGCGAGGCGAAGATCTGGCTGTGCGCCGCCTCGTGCGACAGGAACGCGAACTGCGTGAACAGGATCCCGAGGATTCCCGCCGGGATCAGCGCGTACCAGGTGTGGCCGAACAGCACGGTCGCCGTCGCGGCGAGGGCACCGACGCCGAGGAGCGCGGCGAACAGCATCCAGTAGAAGCCCCGGCGCCGTTCGAGCAGCCCGGCGGCCTGCACCTGCGCGAGGAGGTCTTTGAACGACGAGGTACCCGACGTCGCGCCCGCGACGCGCGGTGCGGTGGTACGGAAAAGAGAAGTGGCCACGGCAGCTGCTTCCATGAGGAACAGCCCTTCGGCCGCACGAGTGAGTTCCCGCGAACGCGGTTAGCGCGAGTGTAGGGGCGGAGTCTGCGGTTCCACCGTGAGATCGACGACCGACGCGTTAATCGGCCAGGCGCGCAGAGAGCCGGCCGTCGTCATCAGCCTCCACGGCGGCGCGGTGGTCGGGTACACCCTGACCGTCGCGGCCGATCCGTCGCCGAAGAAGAGCTCGACGACCGACCCGTCGACGAAGCCGTGCACCCGAGACGCGTCCACGCCCTCCACGACGACCGGCGAGCGGTCCGCCCGCTCGTCGAGACTCGACGCCGACCGATCGATCTCCAGCCCCCGATCCGACGGGCGCAGGATCAGGTGCTCCGCCGCCCCGAACTCCACTCGCACCTCTCCGCCGCCCGCCGGCACGCCCGTCCACTCGAACTCGAACGCCGAGCCGACCTCGACGCCGCCGCCCTCCGCTCCGATCCCGAGCGGCGCACCCCGCAGCCGCGCGAGCTCCGGCAGCGGTGTGACGCGGAGGCGGCCCGCCTCGTCGATGCGGGCCACGCGGGGCAGGCTGAGCATGCCGGCCCAGCCGTCGGCCTCCCACCACGCCGGAGCGCGCGCCTCCAGCACCCAGCCCCAGAGCAGGGCGCCGGCCGCGCCGACCCCGTCGTCTGCGCCGACCCCGTCGTCCGTGTCCCCGTCCTCGCCGAGCGGCCGCAGGCTCGCGGCGTAGTAGTCGGGCCCGTGGTCGACGCGTTGCGCGTCGGCGATGGTGGGTGGCCCGCTCACGTCCAGCGGCAGTGCCACGGTCGGGCCGAACCCGGGGAGGTCCGCGTCCATGATGCTGACGAGCAGCAGTCGGCGGCCGCGGTCGAGGAGCACCTGCGGGCACTCCCACATGAAGCCGAGGGGCGTGTGCGGGATCCTGCCGTCCACGAGCGGCGGCAGCCGCTCCCACGTGCAACCGTCGTCGGACGCCCAGTGCAGCGCCAGCGGGGAGCCGTCGTCGCGTCCTGCGCCCATCGTCAGGTGCAGCCGCCCGCCCTCGCGCCAGACGAACGGGTCGCGGAACGAGACGATGTGCTCGTCGGGCGCCGGATCGTCGACCAGCCGGACGGCGTCGCCGAATCGGGAGCCGTCGGCCGACCAGGCCGTGAGGGCGCTCTGGTAGGGCGAGTCGTCGCGGTAGCCGGAGAAGTAGGCGCGGATGCCGTCGTCGGCGACGAGGGTCGACCCCGACCACACGCCGTCGGCTGCGAGCGGGTGCACGGAGGGCTCCATCGCCGAGGCGTGCACGGTCCACTCGACGCCGTCAGGGCTCGTCGCGTGCCCCCACTCGACCGGAGTGTCGAGCAGCAGCTTCGGCCGCGACTGGAAGTAGACGTGGTGGACGCCGTCGGCGACGACGGGTCCGTTCGGGTCGTTCACCCAACCGGTCCTCGGGCGGACGTGGAAGACGGGGCGGAGATGCTCCAGCGGTGGCGTCATAGCGCGCGACGCTATCGGGTCGGCATCGGGGGTGCAACGGAGGTCGCGTTCCGCGCGATCCTGCGCCGCATCGAACACCCCGCCGATACCCTGGAGCGATGACGACCTCGACCACGATCGCGGTGGCGCAGTTCGCCCCCGGGCCCGACACGGCGGCGAACCTCGCGGCGATCGAGGCGCTCGCCGGGCGAGCCGCACGACGCGGCGCACGCATCGTCGTGTTCCCCGAGTACTCCTCGTTCTTCGAGGCCGCGATGGGCCCGGCCTCCGTCGCGGCGGCCCAGCCGGTCGACGGTCCCTTCGTCGCAGACCTGCGCAGGATCGCGGCGACACTCGACCTGCACCTCGTCGCCGGCCTCGTCGAGTCCGCCGCTCCCGACCCCGACGGCGCCGCCACGAAGTTCTCGAACACGCTCGTCGCCGTCAGCCCCGCGGGCGGGATCGTCGCCACGTACCGCAAGCTGCACCTCTACGACGCGTTCGGGCAGCGCGAGTCGGACTGGGTCGTGCCGGGTGCGCTCACCGATCCGGAGACGTTCGAGGTCGACGGCTTCACCGTCGGCCTGCAGACCTGCTACGACATCAGGTTCCCCGAGGTCACGCGCGTGCTCGTCGATGCCGGCTGCGACATCGTGCTCGTGCCCGCCGAGTGGGTGCGGGGGCCGCTCAAGGAGCACCACTGGCGGACCCTCGTCACCGCCCGCGCGCTCGAGAACACGATCTACGTCGCCGCCGCCGACCACACGCCTCCGGTCGGCGTCGGAAACAGCCTGATCGTCGACCCGCACGGCGTCACGCTCGCGTCGCTCGGCGACGAGGCGGGGCTGGCGGTGGCCGAGGTGACCCGGGAGCGGCTCGACGCGGTGCGGGCGCAGAATCCCGCGCTCCTGCTGCGGAGGTTCCACGTCGAGCCGGGAGCACCGGCCACGCGACCTTAGGGAGAGAGCGCCGGCCCCGCGCCGTTAGACGGAGAGGGCCGCGAGCTGCTCGGACGCCCGGGCGAGCACGTCGGCCTTCTTGCAGAAGGCGAACCGCACGAGCGACGAGTACTCGGCCGCGAGAGCCGGGTGGCAGAACGCGCTGATCGGCACGCCGACGACTCCCGCCAGAGAAGGCAGCCTGCGGCAGAGGTCGACGGCGTCGTCGTAGCCGAGGGGCGCCGCGTCGGCCACCACGAAGTACGAGCCGCTCGGGTGCGACACGGTGAAGCCCGCCGCCCGAAGGCCCTCCGAGAGCTGGTCGCGCTTGGCCTGGAGGGTCGCTGCCGCGCCCTGGAAGTACGAGTCCGGCAGGTCGAGCCCCGCGGCGATCGCAGGCTGGAACGGGGCGGCGTTCACGTAGGTGAGGAACTGCTTGACGGCCAGGATCTGCGACACCAGAGTCGCCGGCGCCGACAGCCAGCCGACCTTCCAGCCGGTCGTCGAGAACGTCTTGCCGCCCGACGAGATCGTCACCGAGCGCTCTCGGGCGCCCGGCAGCGTCGAGATGGGGGAGTGCTCGAGGCCGTCGAAGACGAGATGCTCGTAGACCTCGTCCGACACGATGATCGCGTCGTGCTTCGCTGCGAGCTCGACGATCAGCCGCTTCGTCGCGTCGTCGAGCACGGCCCCGGTCGGGTTGTGCGGGTCGTTGATCAGGATCACGCGCGTACGGTCGCTCACCGCCGCCCGCAGCTCGTCGTGGTCGACCCGGAAGTCGGGGCCGCGCAACGGCACGGTAACGTGCCTCCCGCGCGCCAGCCCGATGATCGCGCCGTACGAGTCGTAGAACGGCTCGAGCGTCACGACCTCGTCGCCGGCGTCGACGAGGGCGAGCAGCGTCGCCGCGATCGCCTCGGTCGCGCCTGCCGTGACGAGCACCTCGGTCTCGGGGTCGAGCTCCACGCCGTAGAAGCGCTTCTGGTGCCGGGCCACGGCCTCGAGCAGCGTCGCCATGCCGCGCCCTGGCGGGTACTGGTTCACGCCCGCGCGAATCGCCGCCACCGCCGCGTCGAGCACCTCGGCGGGGCCGTCCTCGTCGGGGAATCCCTGCCCCAGGTTGATCGAGCCGGTGCGCTGCGCGAGGGCCGACATCTCGGCGAAGATCGTGGGTGCCATGCGCCCTGCGTCGTCGAGCAGCATGGCGCCGCGGGCGGCGCGCTCCCAGGGGGCTGAGTCGGTCACGAGTCCACCGTAGCGGGGCGTCGCGGTGCAGCACCCTCCCGGCCTCGCCCGATCCGGCCCGCCTAGGATGTCGCGCATGACTGACACCTCTGGACGCGACACACCCGACGGCGCCGGTTCGAACCACGACCAGCAGGAGGCCCAGGCCCCAGCACAGGAGACCCAGGCTCCGGCACAGGAGACCCAGGCTCCGGCACAGGAGACCCCGGCCGCCGCGCCGCGCTGGGAGCCGCCCGTCGGCGCACCCCCGCTGCCCGGCACGCCGCCGGCACCCCTGAGCGCCCAGCAGCAGCCGACGGGGGCCAGCGGCGAGGCCGCTGCCGAGCCCGGCCGGCGCGTCCCCGCGTCCCTCGACCACGCCGCCTACGCCGGCCCGCACTCCGCGGCCTACGGCGACCTGTCGGCAGCGGCCGCCCGCGGCGAGTACCCCGACGCCGCGGCGCAGGCGGAAGCCGACGCGCACTCGTGGGCCACCGCGGGTTCTGCGGAGGGCGGGTGGGCCGCTCCTGCGACCCGACCCCGGCGAAAGGCCGGACTCGGCGCCTTCGTCGCCGTCGCGATCGTCGCGGCCGTGATAGGAGCCCTGGTGTCGAGCGGCGTCTGGGCGTTCGCCTCGTCGCGGGGCACGGCGGTCTCGTCGGGCACGGCCGACTCGCTCACGATCGGCCACTACAAGGACGCCACCGTGATCACCGCGGTCGCGGCGAAGGCTACCCAGTCGGTCGTCACGATCAACGCGTCCTCGGGGCAGAGCGCGGGCACAGGATCCGGCGTGGTGCTCACGAGCGACGGCTACATCGTCACGAACACGCACGTCGTCACCCTCGACGGCGCCAGCTCGTCGGCGACGGTCAGCGTCACCACCGCGGCCGGCCGCATCTACGCGGCGAAGGTGATCGGCACCGACCCGCTGGTCGACCTCGCCGTCATCAAGATCGACGCGTCCGGCCTCAAGCCGATGGACTTCGCCGACTCATCGAAGCTCAACGTCGGCGACACCGCTGTTGCCATCGGCGCGCCGCTCGGCCTGTCGAACACCGTCACCGACGGCATCGTCTCGACGCTCAACCGCAGCATCTCGGTCGCGTCGTCGGCGGCGCCGTCGGGCGGCGACTCGTCGGGCGGCACGAACGACGGCCAGCAGCCGTTCAACTTCGACCAGGGCAACGGCTCAGGGTCGAGCTCGGGCTCGTCGACGACGCAGACCATCTCGCTGCCGGTGATCCAGACCGACGCGTCGATCAACCCGGGCAACTCGGGCGGCGCTCTCCTCGACTCGAAGGGCGACCTCATCGGCGTCAACGTCGCGATCGCGTCGTCGGGCGACTCGTCCGGCAGCATCGGCGTCGGCTTCTCGATCCCGTCGAACCTGGTCAAGCGCGTCTCGTCGTCGATCATCAAGACCGGCTCGGCGACGCACGGCGTGCTCGGCGCCGCGATCGACGACGCGACCTCCGACTCGGCCGCCACCCACACCGGCGCCGAGATCAAGTCGCTCACGTCGGGCGGAGCAGCCGAGGCCGCGGGCCTCCGCGCCGGAGACATCATCACGGCCGTCGACGGCGTGTCGATCACGGGCGCGACCGACCTGCAGGCGCAGGTGCGGACCCTCGCGGGCGGCGCGACCGCGTCGGTCACGTACATCCGCGACGGCCGCTCGAAGACCGTGACGGTGACCCTCGGCACCCAGAAGGGCTGACGCCTCCTGGTAGGCTCTCCGGGATCGCTGCAGGCGGCCGGGCGCCGCAGGCCCTCCCGACGCATCAGGATCGCATGACCACCTCTGACAGCCAGACCGGCGGCGACGGGGCGCCCGACGACGGCGGCCCGACGGGCGTCTCGTACGTCATGCCGGTGCTCAACGAGGTCCGCGAGATCCGCTCCGCCGTCGAGAGCCTGGTCGCGCAGGACTACGCGGGGCCGTTCGAGGTGATCCTCGCCCTCGGCCCGAGCGTCGACGGCACGAACGAGGTCGTCGCCGAGATGTCGGCGGCCGATCCGCGGATTCGCAGCATCCCGAACCCGGTGGGGTCGACCCCGGCCGGCCTGAACGTCGCCATCCTCGCGTCGAAGTACCCGGTGACCATCCGCGTCGACGCGCACTCGGTGCTGCCGACCGACTACACGCGCATCGCCGTCGAGACGCTCGAGCGCTCGGGCGCCGACAACGTGGGCGGCATCATGCTCGCCGAGGGCCGCACGCCGTTCGAGAAGGCCGTCGCCCGCGCGTACGGCAGTCGCGTCGGGCTCGGCGGCACGCCGCACCACGTCGGCGGCAAGGAGGGCCCCGCCGACACGGCGTACCTCGGCGTCTTCCAGCGGCACCGCCTTCTTGAGGTGGGCCTGTTCGACGAGAACATCAAGAGGGGGCAGGACTGGGAACTCAACCGGCGCCTCCGCTCCACGGGCGGCACCGTCTGGTTCACCCCCGCCCTGAAAGTCCTCTACCGCCCCCGTCCGAGCCTCCGCACCCTGGTCCGGCAGTTCGTCGCGACGGGAATCTGGCGCGGCGAGCTCGTGCGGCGCTTCGGTGTCGCCGGGTCGGCCCGCTACCTGGTGCCGCCGGTGATGGTGCTGGGCGTCGGCCTCGGGCTGGTCGCCGGGATCCTCGGCCTCATCGGTCTCGCCGCGCACACGGGGCTCGCCTGGGCCGTGATCGGCTTCGCGATCCCCGCCGTCTACGCGGTGTTCGTGATCGTCGCGGCGGCCGCCACGGGCCAGGCCGACGGTGGGCGTTCTCGCTGGTGGTTTCTCGTAGTCTTGCCGTGCATCCATTTCGGATGGGGGCTCGGCTTCGTCGCCGGCTTCCTCGCGCTCACGAAGAACATCACCGCACACGTCGGAAGGTAACGATGTCCCACCCGACGACCGCGCGACCCTCGTCGATCGCCGAGCTGAAGCGCGTCGCCCAGCCTCCCGAGGTCCGGAACCGCGCCAACGCCGAGCACTGGACCGCCTCGCTCTACCTCCGCGATCTGTCGCCGTACCTCACCTGGGTGTTCCTCCGCACGAGCATCAGCGCGAACGGCGTCACCGGATTCATGATCCTGTGCGGCTGGGCGACCGCGTTCTCACTTCTCATCCCCGGCGTCGTCGGCCCGGCGATCGCGCTCGTGCTCGGGCAGCTCCAGATGCTCATCGACTGCTGCGACGGCGAGGTCGCCCGGTGGCGGCGGACGGCGTCGCCGGCCGGCGTGTTCCTCGACAAGGTCGGTCACTACACGACCGAGGCGCTGATCCCGATCATGCTCGGGATCCGGGCCGCCGGCTTCCCGTTCGAGCTCCCGGCCGACTACCGGTGGACGACCCTCGGCCTCGGCCTCGCGCTCATCATCGTGCTCAACAAGGCGCTCAACGACATGGTGCACGTCGCCCGTGCGAACGCCGGCCTGACGAAGCTCGAGGACAAGCGCGGCGGCCTCACGGTGCCCGACGGGCAGCTCCTGGCGCGCCTGCGCACCGCCGCGCGCTTCCTGCCGTTCCACCGCCTCTACCACTCGGTCGAGCTCACGATCATCGTCTTCGCCGCGTCGCTCGTGGGGCTGGCCTTCGGCCAGGTGCCCGTCGACCGGATCCTGCTCACCGTCCTCGTGCCCCTGTCGCTCCTCGCGCTGGTGGGGCACTTCGTGGCGATCATGGCCTCGAAGCGGGTGCGCTCCTGACTCCGAGCCCGGGGCGGCCCTCGATCGGGGTGGTCAGCCTGACGCAGGGTCGGCGCCCCGACGAGCTGCGGCGCGGGCTCGAGTCCGCCCTCGCGCAGGAGGGCGTCGACGTCGATGTCGTCTGCGTCGGCAACGGCGGCGATCCGGGCGACCTGCCGGCCTCCGTCCGAGCCCTCGTGCTGCCGGAGAACGTCGGCATCCCGGCGGGTCGCAATCGCGGTGCAGAGCAGGTCACGGGCGACTACCTCTTCTTCCTCGACGACGACGCGTCGCTGCCCTCGAACACCTTCCTGCGCGACGCCGTCGCCCTGATCGAACGAGACCGGGGCATCGGGCTGGTCCAGCCGAGAGTCACCGATCCTGCCTCCGCCGCCGACCCGCGACGCTGGGTGCCCAGGATCCGCAAGGGCGACTCGCGCCACTCGAGCGACGTGTTCTCGGTGTGGGAGGGCGCGACGCTGCTGCCTCGCGACGTCTTCGAGGCCTGCGAGGGCTGGGGCGAACCGTACTTCTACGCGCACGAGGGCATCGAGCTCGCCTGGCGCGTCTGGGCGCAGGGCCGCCGCACCTGGTACGCCGGCGACCTCACCGCGAACCACCCGAACGCGTCGCCGACCCGGCACAGCCAGTACTACCGGCTCAACGCGCGGAACCGGGTGTGGCTGGCCAAGCGGAACCTCCCTCGGCCTCTCGTTCCGGTCTACGTCGGCTCGTGGACGGCCGTGCAGATCTTGCGCTGGGCACGTCACCCCGATCGGCTCCGCCCGTGGTTCGCGGGCTGGCGCGAGGGATGGGCGCAGGATCCCGGCGGCAGGCGCTCCATCGGCTGGCGCACCGTCTGGCGGATGACGCGCGCCGGTCGGCCCCCGGTGATCTGATGTCACCCGCGCCCCGCTCGGCCGGCCCTCTCGCCGGCCACCCCTTCGTCTTCTTCTCTCCCTCGCCAGAAAGGTCGCTCCTGTGCCTCTCACCCGTGATGTGAAGCTCGCGTACGGGGTCGTGCGCCGCATGTGGACCAGCCGCCGCAACCGCAGTCGGCTGCAGAGCACCGACGTCACCGGGTTGGCGCCGGCTGCCGGGACGACGCGTGTCGCCGTCTACTTCGCCGACGGGCCCGTGAACCTCTACCAGATCCGTCAGTGGTACGAGCCCCTCGCGCACCTGCACGAGACCTTCCCGGTGGCGATCATCGTGCGCAGCCCGGCGACGATGCTCGCTCTCGCCGACGAGTCGCCGGTGCCCGTCGTCTACGCCCGGCAGGTCGTCGACCTGGAGCGATTCGTGTCGGAGCAGCCGATCGCGCTCACCCTGTACGTCAATCAGAACTCGCGCAACTTCCAGATGATGCGCTACGGCCGCATGTGGCACGTCTTCGTCAATCACGGCGAGAGCGACAAGATGTACATGACGACGAATCAGTTCAAGACCTACGACTACGCGTTCGTCGCCGGCGACGCCGCCCGTCAGCGACTGGCGGCGAAGCTCTGGGACTACGACCTCGACTCCCGCGCCATCCCGATCGGCCGCCCCCAGGCCGACCACTTCGCCGGCACGCTGCCCTACACGCCCGACGACCGCACGGTCGTGCTCTACGCGCCCACCTGGGAGGGTGACCGGGCGGCGGCTGCCTACGGGTCGATCGCGACCCACGGCACGGCCCTGGTCGCGGCCCTCCTCGCCACCGGCCGGCACCGCGTGATCTACCGCCCGCACCCGCGCAGCGGCGTCGTCGATCCGGAGTACCGCGCCGCGCACGAGTCGATCGTCAAGGCGATCCGGGACGCCAACGCCTCCGACCCCGCGGCACAGCACGTCTACGACGACGGCCCTCAGATGGGCTGGCAGCTCGCCGCGGCCGACGTGGCGATCACCGACATCTCGGCCATGGTCTACGACCGGCTCGCGACCGGTCGGCCCCTCCTCATCGCTCGACCCGCGTCGCCCGAGGCCGATGTCGACGACACCGGGTACCTCGGTGCCGCGGAGTGGCTGCTCGCCGCCGACGCACCCGACATCGTGTCGCACGTCACGCGCGTGCTGGACGACGCCGGCGCCCGGGAGCGCCTCGCGTTCTGGACCGAGCGTCACTTCGGCGACACCTCGCCGGGCGCTGCGACTCGCCGCTTCGAGGCCGCCGTCGACCGGCTCGTCGTGCGGTGGGAGGAGTTCGCCGCCCGCGACGAAGCCGCCGGGCGGAGCCAGGCGGCCGATCGCCCGAACGATCTCGAATCGTAGGGTATGAAACACCTGTCTTGTAACGTCTGGACTTCTATCGCTGGGTGACACGATCATGAAGCGTGCCCGGACCGACTTCTGACGCCTCGCGAGTGCTCGGCGAACGCATTCGCGACGAGCGGCTGCGCCTGGGACTCAGCCAGGACGACATCGCCAACCTCGCCGGCATGAACGTCTCGAACTACGGCAAGATCGAGCGAGGCATCGGCAACCCTGTGCTCATCACGATCGTGCGGCTCGCCGTCGTCCTGGGCGTCGACCCCGGCTCGCTCGTCGCGGGGATCGGCGCCGAGCACCTGCCCGACGGGCAGGAGACGTACACGGCCGCCGACTTCGTGCGCGAACGGCGCAGCCGGGGCACGCTCAGAAGCTGAAGCGCCAGAGGTACTCGGTGCCGTCGGGCCGGAACCACCGGAGGACGGCGACCGAGCCCCGCTCGAGGTCGGGCCCGACGACGGTCAGGGACACGTCGCCGCCCGAGGTGAGCACCGGCACGTGCACCGGCTCGAGGTGGCCCGGGCCGAGGAGGGTCGCGCGCAGCCCCCGGATCGGTTCGTCGCCGAGGTTGCACACGCGGTAGACGCGCGGGGCGCCCTCGCGATCGATCCAGAGGGGGACTTCGTAGGCGACAGATCGGCTGCTCATGCCCAGAACCTTAGGAGCGACGTCCGACGCGGAAGGCCCCGGAGAGGCGTCCCGCGGGCACACCGGTGGATAACTCGTCGGCGCCTGGCGCCTGGGGAGAACAGGCGGCGCCGAACGGGCTGCACGATCCCCTCGGTGTCGATCGCCGCCGGCCTGAATCCGCTCGGTCAGGCGTCGAGTTCGGGCAGGAACGTCGCAGGAGCGGGCCCGAACGCCGACCGCGAACTCGTCACGACCTTTCGGCCCAGCGTGTGGTTCCCGGCGCCGCCGATCACGGCGCCGATGCCGAATGGGATCGCGCGGCCGACGATCGAGACGCTCTGGCTGCGTACGAAGCGCTTGACGAACTGCTTCCGGATCAGGTCGGAGACACCCGACACGGCCGCCTTCGGCAGCTGCTTGGTCACGAGATCGCCCCAGAAGGCCGAGCGGACGGGGCCGTGACCGATGGCCTCGCCGGCGAGCTGCTTCACCAGGTCGACACCGGGCCCACCGAGCATCATGGCCATGACGAGGGTGCGTGCTCGCTCGGGATCGGTGACGGCGACCCCGTGCACCTCGGTGACCGACTGCGCGAACAGGGCGCTCGCCTCGAGGAAGTAGGCCGTCTCGGCTCCGGAGAGGGCCAGGGAGACCCCGATGCCGACGCCGGGGATCACGGCGCTCGCCCCGACGGCGGCGCCCCCGGTCGTTACGGCGGCGAGGTACTCGCGCTCGAGCGTCCGGATGATCTGGGCCGGCGTGTGCTCGGGGTGTCGACGGCGCAGTCGGCGCACGTGCGACACCACGAGGGGATGCTGCACGGCGAGCACGCGGTTGAGGCTCCGCTGCCAGGTGGGGCTCGTCACGTCGGACTCCAGCCCTGCTCCGAGCCGCCGGAGCGACGAGCCCTGCACCGGCAGATCGCGCTGCAGGTCGAGGTCGGAGCCGGTCGGGGGAGTGACGGGGGTCTTGTCGCGTCGCATCCTGCGGACCCTACGCCGTGGTGGTGGGAGCCTCCTGCGCGGAGAGGGTACGGCTCGCCTTCGCCCGGGCCTTGGCGGCCGAGCGCGCCTCGATGTCGGCGTTGTAGCGGTCGAGGGCCTCGTCGATGTCGCCGTCGAAGACCAGCTCGCCGCCCTCGAGGTAGAGGCCGCGGCTGCAGAAGCGACGGAGATCCTTCTCGTTGTGCGACACGAAGAAGAGGGTGCGGCCGTCGCTCAGCATCTCCTCGATGCGCTCGTAGCACTTCTCGCGGAACGCGCGGTCGCCCACCGCGAGCACCTCGTCGACGAGCAGGATCGGCTCGTCGAGCCGGGCGATGACAGCGAACGCGATACGCACCTGCATGCCGCTCGAGAGGTGCTTGTACGGGGTGTCGACGAACTTCTCGATCTCGGCGAACTCGATGATCTCGTCGAACGCCTCGGTGATCTCCGCCTTCGACATGCCGTGGAGTCCCGCGGTCAGGTAGACGTTGTCGCGCACGCTGAGGTCGGCCACGAACCCGCCGGTGATCTCGATCAGGGGGGCGACGCCCTCGTGGACGGCCACGCGCCCCTCGTCGGGGAGCATGACCTCGGCGACCAGCTTCAGGAGGGTCGACTTGCCCTGGCCGTTGCGACCCACGACGCCGATCGACTCGCCGGCGTGCACGTCGAAGCTCACGCCGCGCAGCGCCCAGAACTCGCCGGGGCGCGATCGGCGACTCGAGTCGGCGAAGAGGTCTTTGAACGAGCGCCTCGCTCGCTTGTTCCGCCGGAACTTGATGCCGGCGTCCGTCACCCGGATCACGGGATCGTGTCGCGTCGCCATCAGATCTCCTTCAGGATCGCGCGCTCGCAGTAGCGGAACACGAGGATGCCGATGCCGAGGATCACGAAGCACATGACGGCGCCGATGACGGCCTCGTACTTGATGAGCTCGCTCGGGAAGAACGCCGCACGGTAGATGCCGAAGATGCCGGTCAGCGGGTTGAACGCCATGATGTGTCGGAACTCGTGGGGGAGGCTCTTCGACGAGTAGATGACCGGCGAAGCGTAGAACCCGAATCGCAGGATCAGCTTGGTCGCCCTCTCGAGGTCGCGGAAGAACACGACCAGCGGCGCGATGATCAGGCTGATGCCGGTGATCAGCACGATCTGCAGGAAGAACGCGATCGGGAAGAGCACGACCTGCCAGTGCAGCTGCGCGTGGAACACGATCGCGAAGAACGCGAGCACCGGCAGGCTGAACAGGAACTCGATGCCCTTGGACGACACGACCCGGTTGACCCAGATGGTCCGGGGGATCTTCGTCGACCGCACGAGCTTGGCGTCGCTGATGAAGGCCTTCGTGCTGTCGGAGACCGACGAGTTGAACCACTGCCAGGCCAGCAGCGCGCTCAGGAGGAAGACGATGTACGGGTCTTCGCCGACATTGCGGTGGAACACCTTCGTGAAGACGAACCAGTAGATGCCCGACATGAGCAGCGGGTCGAGGATCGACCAGAAGTAGCCGAGCACACTCGTCGAGTAGCGCACCTTGAGGTCGCGCTTGGTCAGGAGCCAAAGCACCTGGCGGTAGCGGGCGAGCCCGGCGGCGCGCTGGCGCTGGGCCGGAATCGGCCTCTCGATCGTTGCTGTCACGGTGTCCTCAGGGTTGCGGGGACACCCTGCGTCGGAGTCCGAGCGCTCCGCCCGCGCCCTCCCTCAGGAGGAGCGGGCCGCGCCTCAGACGAAGAGGTTGGCGCGCTCGAGATCTTCGGCGAAGTCGACCTCGACGGCGTAGAGGTCGGAGATGTCCACCGGCACGAAGCGTAGACCATTCTGCTCGATGCCCAGCTCGATGCCGCGCTCGAAGTAGTCCTGGTTGTCGACGCGACCGAGCTGGCGCACGAGGGCCGCCTTGTCGCGCTTCGACACGAAGTTGATGCCCACGGCCTCGCCGAGACCATGCTTGACCTGCTTCGAGAGCTCGTCGATGAAGCCCTCGGCGTCGGTGGTGTACTTCACCTCTTCGTCGGAGACCTTGGCGGTGTTGACCGAGACGAACGACTGGTCGGAGGCGATGAACGGGGCGGCGCGCTTGAGAGCCGCCGGGTCGAAGACGACGTCGCCGTTCATCCAGAGCACGCCGCTCGAGCCGGTCGCCTTGAGGGCGCGCATGAGGCTCTTCGAGGTGTTGGTCTGGTCGTACTGCTCGTTGTAGACGAAGCTGGCGGTCGGGAACGCCTCGACGATGTGCTCGTACTTGTAGCCCACGACGACGGTGATCTTCACGTCGGCACCGAAGGCCGCGCGGATGTTCTCCATCTGCTGCTGCATGATGGTGCGGCCGTCGGCCAGCTCGGTCAGGCACTTGGGCAGCGAGCGACCGAGGCGGGTGCCCATGCCTGCTGCGAGGATCACGATCTGAGTGCTCACGTCTTGTCTCCCTTGAAGGTGGTGCCGCGGGAGGCTTCAGTGGCGGCCACGGCTGACCCCGGGCGGAACCCGACGGTCTTCGTCGGGTCTGTCACCAGCGGGAGTCGACGCGGGTTCACCATGAGTTCACCGGGCGTTTCGAGTCTCGGACACGTCACTGTGCATCCACAGCCTACCCGCACCCCTCGAATCAGGGGCGGAATACTCAGGGAGTCGTTGTCGTACCGTGACCTGACCGTACCGGGTCGTTCGGCTTTTCGGGGGATGGACGACGTGTTCTGCGGGCCCTTCGCCCGTGTCGGCCACCGTATCCGTCTCTCGCGGGAAGTCGTCGGGTTCGGCCGGGAGCCGGTTGGTACGGTGGGGCCACGATCGGCGGCGACGACCCCTTCGACCACGGAGGTCGCGCCGAGCCGACCACGAGCCTCAGCACGAGACCGGGCAAGCACCATCACGGGCACAGCGAATCACAGGGGAGCACAGTGACGAACGCCGACGCCGAACCGCAGGGCGCAGCAGACGCTGCCGCCGAGGCCCCGACGAGCGCCGACGACGAGTCGCCGCAGACTCCGGCGGCCCCTCGACGCCCCGCGGCGAAACGGGGTACGTCCTCGCCGGCTCGACGCACCTCGACCGGGTCGTCCGCCCGCACTCCGCGTCAGGGCGCAGGATCCGAGACCGGCTCGCCCGAGAGCGCCTCGTCGACGCCGACCGGCCGCACCCCCCGTGCCACGCCGCCGGCCACTCGTCGACGGACGACGCCGAGCACGACGAGCACCCCGAAGGCCGCAGGTGCGGCCACGCCCGGAGCCCCGAAGCCCACTGCGGCGGCCAGATCGGGAAGTGCCGCGAAACCGGCGGGTCCCGCGAAGCCGGCGGGTGCGGCGAAGCCTGCGGGTGCGGCGAAGCCCGCGGGTGCGGCGAAGCCTGCGGGCGCCGCGAAGACCGCGGGTGCCGCGAAGGCGCCCGCGTCCACGAGGTCCTCGTCCGCGGCGAAGGCCGCTGCTACGGCGAAGCCCGCAGCTGCGGCGAAGACCGCCGGGGCGACGACGAGCCGGAGCACGACGCGGGCCACGGCCTCGAAGCGAGCCGCGGCCGCCGCCCCGCCGGCGGAGGTCGTCGCCGAGACCCCCGTGGTCGCCACGGCGAGCGAAGTCGTGATCGAGGGGCCCTCGGCTCCTACGGGCCCTGAATCGCCGCGAGCGGCCGCCTCGGCGCCCGTGAGCCCTGCGCCGATCGTCACGCCGCCTCCCGCGAAGCCGACGGACGTCAGTACCGAGGGGCAGGTGCGTGACGGCGACGGCTCCGGTGAGTCGGGCGCGGCCGAGCGTGCCGCCGCGGCCGGCGAGAAGGTGTCGGCGCTGTTCAGGTCCGCGCGGAGTCGGGTGCGCGCCGGCGTGGAGCGAGCGCGAGCGAGCGCGGCCAACGGAGTGCAGGTGCCCGCACCCGAGGCGCCGGTCGCCGAGGCGGAGGCGCCCGCACCGGAGGCGCCCGTCGTCGAGCCCGAGGCGCCCGTCGCGGAGGCGCCCGTCGCGGAGGCGCCCGTCGTCGAGCCCGAACCTCTCGTCGAGGCGGATCCCGCCGCGGAGCAGCAGGCGCCCGTCGTCGTGCCCGACGCGCCGACGGCGGAGCCGGAACCCACGCACGAGCCTGAGCTCGAGCCCGCGCCCACGCCCGTGCCCGACACGGTCGCGGAGGAGGCGCCGACGCCTGCTCCTGCGCCCGTGCCGCGCACAGCTGTCCTGCCCCCGGCCGTCGCGCCGGTGCCCTCCGACGCGCCGGTCGTGCTGGCCGTCGAGGGCCTGGTGAAGCGCTACGGGTCGACCGTCGCCGTCGAGGACGTCGACCTTGAGATCCGCGCGGGATCGTTCTACGGAATCGTCGGCCCGAACGGCGCCGGGAAGACCACGACCCTGTCGATCGCCACGGGGCTCCTGCGGCCCGACGCCGGGCGGGTCACGATCCTGGGCGCCGACGTCTGGAGCGGCGACGCGGCCGAGGCGGCGCGCGCCAAGCGGTCTCTCGGAGTCCTGCCGGACCGTCTGCGTCTGTTCGACCGGCTCACCGGCGCGCAGTTCCTCTACTACGCCGCGACCCTGCGGGGTCTCGACGGCGCCACCGCCCGCAAGCGATCCGCTGACCTCGCGCGCGCATTCGGTCTCCACGACGCCCTTGGCCGTCTGGTGAGCGACTACTCGGTGGGCATGACGAAGAAGGTCGCGCTCGCCGCGGCCATCATCCACTCGCCGCGCGTGCTGGTGCTCGACGAGCCGTTCGAGTCGGTCGACCCGGTGTCGGCGGCGACTGTCACCGAGATCCTGCAGCGGTACGTGCGCGGCGGCGGGACGGTCCTGCTCTCGAGCCACAGCATGGACCTCGTCGAGCGCATCTGCGACAGCGTCGCGGTCATCGTCGACGGGCACGTGCTCGCCGAGGGCAGCGTCGACGCGGTCCGCGAGGGCAGGTCGCTGCAGGAGCGGTTCATCGAGCTCGCCGGAGGATCGGCCGCGACGGAGGGGATGGAATGGCTGCACAGCTTCTCCGACTGAGGCTGCTCTCGATCGCGAACCTGCTGCGGTTCGGCCTCCGTCAGGCCGCGGCGACGGTCGTCACGATCCTGATCGTCGTCGTCGCGTCGATCGTCGTCTCGCAGCTCGCCAGCCAGCTCCGCGCCGACCCGATCGGCGAGGTGCAGGCGCTCGTCGTCGGCGGCGGAGCACTGCTTCTCGTCGCCTTCTTCGTCGCTCCGTTCGCCACGACGCGGCAGGCGTGGACGGCGCCGCAGAGCCTCTACGGCTACGGATTCGGCCCCGACCGTGTCGCGCTCGGCCTCGGCCTCATCGGCGCGATCGGACTGCCCGCCCTGTCGCTCGTCATCCTCGGCATCGGCTACGTGCGGTCGTGGGGCGAGGGCCCCGGCATCGCAGCGCTCGCCGTCGTCGCAGCGGTGCTCGCCGGCCTCACCGCGTGGCTCCTGGCGCTCGTCGGCGCCACGCTCAACGGGCTGCTGACCGCTCGGCGGTCGCGCGAGCTGCTCGTCGTCGGCGGCGTCGTGGTCGCCCTGCTCGTGATCCCGCTCGTCGTCGACCTGGTGCGCGTGCTCCTGCCCGGCCGCTATCACGGCGACGGCACCGCCGCCGGCGCCCTGGCGTGGACGCCGTTCGGCGCCGCGCTCGCCCTTCCGGCCTCGGCCGCCGCCGGCGACACGGGCCGAGTCGTCGCCGGGCTCGTCATCGCCCTCGTGACGATCGCCGTGCTGTGGGCGATCTGGCGAACCCTCGTCGCCAGGGCCCTGAGTCGCCCGGAGGCTCCGGCCCGCGCGTCGGAGCACGTGGGGCTCGGCTGGTTCGACCTCACCACGGCGAGCCCCGCGGGCGCGATCGCGGGCCGCAGCCTGACCTACTGGGTGCGCGACGCCCGCTACCGCTGGTCGCTCGTGATCCTTCCGTTCGTGCCCCTGCTGATCGTGCCGCTCGGCATCGCCGGGGTCGACTGGGCGACGCTCGCCCTCGTTCCCGTGCCACTGATGTGCCTGCTCCTCGGCTTCATCCCGCACAACGACGTGGCCTACGACAACACCGCGCTCTGGATCCACATCTCGTCGAACACGCGCGGCCTCGCCGACCGGCTCGGCCGGCTGGCCCCGCCGCTGGTCATCGGCCTGCCCCTCGCCGTCGTCGGGTCGCTCGTGGCCGTGTGGCTGCACGGCGACTTCTCGGCCTTCGCACCCGAGCTCGGCGTGTGTCTCTCCCTGCTCCTGACCGGGCTCGGGCTGGCCAGCATCGTCTCGGCGGCGCTGCCCTATGCGGCCGTCCGCCCCGGCGACGACCCGTTCCAGCAGCCGCAGGCGTCGTCGCCGGCGGCCGGACTGTCGCAGACGCTCATGTTCGCGGGAGCCCTGCTGCTGAGCGTCCCGGCCGGCTGGCTCGCCGTCCGCGCCACGGTCCTGGGGGCGCAGGATCTGATCGCCTCGGCGTTCTGGACCGGTCTCGGCACCGGCATCGTCGTCCTCGCGGCCGGAGTCCTGCTCGGCGCCCGCGTGTTCTCGCGGCGTGCACCCGAGCTCCTGGCCTTCGCCCTCCGCAGCTAGGGCGTGCCTCGCGATCAGGCGGCGACGCCCGCCGTCACTCGAGCACGCAGCCGCTGGCGGTCCCGCTTCATGACGGGCAGTGCCGGTGTGACGACTGTGATAGGCGCAGGAGCCGCGATCGTCGGCACGACCTGAGCGTTCTCGCTCACGTCGTCGCTCGCCGACGCGGCGGACGGTGCCGACTCGATGGCCGGACCCGCCGCGACGGGCGCCTCGGCCTCCACGACGAGCGTGGTGGCTCGGCGAGCGGGCGTCGCGCCCGCCGCCGGCGCCGCGGCGCCCGCTTCGCCCTCGACGACTCGGACGGTTTTGTCCCAGCCCGTCCGCCCGCGGATCATGCGGTAGAGGGCGCCCCAGGCGCAGATGAAGGACAGGTAGTTCATCACCAGGAAGGCGTGGCCCATCAAGATCGCGCGGGGGAGGCCGACTCGGCGATCGCGGCGGAAGTACACGGTCGTCGTCATGAGCGAGGGTGCGAAGGTGAGGACGTACCAGAGGAAGCCGCCGATGATGGCGCTCTGCCAGCCGGTCACGTAGGAGAAGACCGACCCCGCGTTCGTGATGAAGCCGTAGAGGGTCCAGTGCCAGAGGATCGACCAGGGGAGGTCGAAGAGCCACGGCACGGCCAGGTAGGCGGAGAGCTCGAGGGCGCGCGCGTTGTTCAGCGTGGGGTCGCGCCAGACGTCGACGATGCGCTTGCCCGCGGTCATGTGGCCCTGGTACCAGCGTCGACGCTGGATGATCAACCGCTTCAGCGACTCGACGGCCTGCTGGTCGACGGAGGCGAACGGCGTCGTGTCGAGCTTCCAGCCCGAGGTGGCGAGGGACAGCGCGAGGTCGAGGTCTTCGGTGAGCGAGGACGACCAGGGGAGCCCGCCGAGTTCCTGCAGGGCGCTGAGTCGCGTGAACTGGCCGTTGCCGCCGAGGCTCACCGTGCCGGTCTTCTTGCGGCCGAACTGCGTGATCGCGGACATCGACCAGAACTGGAAGTCCTGGAAGCTCGTGAGGAAGTTCGTGCGGCGGTTGCGGATTCGGACCGCGAGCTGGACGCCGCCGACGGTGGGGTCGTCGAAGAGAGGCAGCACATGCGACATGGCGCCGTCCGACAGCTTGCCGTCGGCGTCCATCACGCAGATGAGGACTTTCTCGGGGTCCTGGCCGCGCTCGGTGACGAGGCGTTCGACGAGCCGGTACGCGTCGTTCAGGGCTTCGCCCTTGCCCTGGCGGGCGTTGGGTGCGACTCGGCGGAGCACGATCGTGTCGTCGCCGCCCGCCGCCTCGGCGAGTGCCGCCGTGTCGTCATCCGAGCCGTCGTCGATCATGATCACCGTCGAGCGCTTCCCGCCCGTGAGCGAGGCGACGGTCTGGCTGATGACCGCGGCCTCGTTCAGGCCCGGGATCAGGAAGTAGGTGTCGAACGTGGCCGGCTCGCTCTCGAACGGCTTGCCGTAGGTGGTGTCGCCCTGGACCGCCAGCTTGGTCTTTCCCTTCCGCAGCTCGTGCATGCCGGCGAGCATGGCGGCGAGGAAGTAGACGAGCGAGAGGCAGATGACGATCGCCGCGATCGCGCTGATGGCGGCGAAGACCAGGCTCATCGGCCGGCCTTGATCGTGGCCTTGCGGTCGGAGCGCTTGGCGCCGATGACCACGATGCGGAAGAAGACCGCGAGGCAGGCGGCGAGGCCGAAGAGCATCAGGAAGCTGCCGCCCAGGCTGTGGGCCCACTCGAAGGCGTCGTGACCCCAGGTGCCGAAGACGAAGCCGAGGGCGAGGATGCGGAACTGGTTGAGGAGGGCCATGCCCACGAGGGCGATGCCGGTCGCGAGCGCGATGCGTCGAAGTCGCAGGCGCCGGACGAGCGTCAGGAGGCCGCCGAAGATGGCGATCGGCCCGATGTACAGGGCGATGCTGCACTCTTCGGTGACTCGGAGCACGAAGCCGCGACCGAGGTAGGTGTAGAGGATCGACGGGTCGTTGCCCGGAAGGATCAGGGAGATCGCCGACGAGGCGAAGGTCGACCGCATCAGGAAGGCATTGATCACGGTCTCGAGCCGGCGGAAGTCGAACTCGAAATAGATGAGTGCGGCACCCCCTGCGACGAAGGCCGCCGCCGCGAGGAGGCGGAGGGCGAGCCCGAACGACGAGCGTCGGCGACGCCGATTCGCGCGCGGGCGGAGGGGCAGTGAGTCCGGCTGAACGGAGGAGAGAGAGCTCATCGTTGTCCCAATCGGGTTAGGGGCGGGTTGTGAGAGGTGTTTCAGTGACGGTGCTTCGGCCGACGCTGGAGGATGAGTCGCGTGCGCAGGATCAGCAGGCCGCCGAGGAGGAAGGAGCACGACAGGACGACCCAGGGCAGCGTGTCGAAGCCCGTGTAGGCGAGAACCGCGGTACCGGCGATGCCGCCGGCGATCGGGGTGCCGATTTCGTACATGCGGTGCTCCTTGACGTGGGCGGTCGCCCTGAGGGCGGCCAGGCGGGTTGGTGCGAGATGCACGAGCAATATTACCTGAAATACAAAATTTAGCAACAAAGAATACGAATACCGACACGCAGGCGGCGTGATGGTGCACGGTGGGTCGCGGCGTACGATGATTCGCATGAGCGACACAGGCACCGGATTCGGCGGCGACACCCAGGGCGGCGGCACCGACGTGCTCGACCGCGAGCTCGAGAGGCTCCTCGACGACGAGGCGATCGAACCCGGCGACCACGAGCGCTTCTCGCACTACGTGCCGAAGAACAAGATCATGGAGTCAGCGCTCACCGGCAAGCCGGTGAAGGCCCTGTGCGGCAAGAAGTGGACGCCGGGCCGCGACCCCGAGAAGTTCCCCGTGTGCCCCACGTGCAAGGAGATCTTCCAGAAGATGCAGGAGCGCGAGGGGCAATAGGATCCTGCGCCCTGGCCCCTACTCGAAGCGGGTCGGAATCGCCGCTTCGCCGCGGCCCAGGCTAAACGCCGACGCCGGGAGCTCGCCGATGGCGGCCTCGCGATGCTCGCGTGCGAGCGCCACGCCCGACGTGCCGGTGTAGCGGTCGTCGATCTCGCCCCCGGTCACGAGGGGGACCAGCAGTGTCCGCTCGGAGGCGCGGACGGTCTGGTCGTCGACGCGGATGATCTCCTCGGCGGCGACGCCTGCGCGCCGTGACCGGACCGGGAACTTGCGGCCGCCGACCGTGGCCTTCTCGGCCGACTTCTTGCCCACGGACACCCACGCGCCGTCGGCGTTCTTGTGTGCGACGAGCTTGAAGACCATCGACGCGGCCGGGTGACCCGAGCCGGTGACGACGCTCGTGCCGACTCCGTAGGAGTCGACGGGCGCGGCGCGAAGAGCGGCGATGGTGAACTCGTCGAGGTCGTTCGTGACCGTGATCTTCGTGCCCGTCGCACCGAGCGAGTCGAGCTGGGCGCGGACGGCGGCCACGAGCTGCGGCAGGTCGCCGGAGTCGATGCGGACGCACCCGAGCTCGGGCCCCGCGACCATCACCGCGGTCTCGACGGCCTTCTCGATGTCGTAGGTGTCGACGAGGAGCGTCGTGCCCGACCCGAGAGCGTCGACCTGAGCGCGGAAGGCGGCCTCCTCGCTGTCGTAGAGCAGCGTGAACGCGTGCGCGGCGGTGCCCATGGTCGGGATCCCGTAGCTGCGCCCCGCCTCGAGGTTGCTGGTCGCGCCGAAGCCGGCGATGTAGGCCGCGCGGGCGGCGGCGACCGCGCTGCGCTCGCCGGTGCGACGCGAGCCCATCTCGGCCAGCGGACGGCCGTCGGCGGCCGACACCATGCGCGCGGCCGCGCTCGCGACGGCGGAGTCGTAGTTGAAGACGCTCAGAGCGAGGGTCTCGAGGAGCACGGCCTCGGCGAACGACGACTCGACGACGAGGATCGGCGAGTTCGGGAAGAAAGCCTCACCCTCGCGGTAGCCCCAGATGTCGCCCGAGAAGCGGTAGTCGGCCAGCCAGTCGATCGTCGCGGAGTCGACCACCCGCTCGGAGGCCAGCCACTCGAGCTCCTGCTCGCCGAAGCGGAACCGGCGCAGCTCGTCGAGGAAGCGGCCCGTGCCCGCGACGATGCCGTAGCGCCGCCCCGGGGGCAGGCGCCGCGTGAAGACCTCGAAGACGCTGTCGCGGAGGGCCGTGCCGTCGCGCAGCCCGGCCTCGAGCATGGTGAGTTCGTACCGGTCGGTGAGGAGCGCGCTGGTCACGGGATCAGCCTAGGCCCGTGCAGGGTCTCGGATCCTGCTGTCCACAGGGCGGGCCGATAGGGTGGGTGATCGTGAGTGACGGGAACGACGCGCCGATCGGGGTCTTCGACTCCGGTGTCGGAGGCCTCACCGTCTCGCGGGCGATCATCGACCAACTGCCGCGCGAGTCGATCCTCTACGTCGGCGACACCGAGCACATGCCGTACGGCCCGAAGCCGATCGCCGAGGTGCGCGAGTACGCGCTCGCCGTCATGGACGACCTCGTGGCCCAGGGCGTCAAGCTGCTCGTGATCGCCTGCAACACGGCCTCGGCGGCGGTCCTCCGCGACGCGCGCGAGCGCTACACCGGTGCCCACGGCATCCCCGTCGTCGAGGTGATCCAGCCGGCGGTGCGCGCCGCGATGAAGGCGACGCGCTCGCAGCGGGTCGGCGTGATCGGCACCCAGGGCACGGTCAACTCGCGCGCCTACGAGGACGCCTTCGCCGCCGCCCCCGACCTCGAGCTGCACACGCGGGCCTGCCCCCGCTTCGTGGAGTTCGTCGAGCAGGGCGACACCTCGAGCCCGGAGCTGCGCGCCGTCGCCGAGGCGTACCTGGCGCCTCTCCGCGACGCGCACGTCGACACGCTCGTGCTCGGCTGCACGCACTACCCGCTCATGTCGGCGGCGATCCAGTACGTCATGGGCCCCGACGTCCGGCTCGTGTCGAGCGCCGAGGAGACCGCCAACGACGTCTACTCGACCCTGGTGGCCCACGGGCTTGAGAGGGGCGCAGGAGCAGGCGCACCCCGCTACGACTTCCAGGCCACCGGCCCCGACCAGCCCGGCTTCATCCGCCTCGCCAAGCGCTTCCTCGGCCCCGAGGTCTCGACGGTGAGCCACCTCGAGACGGGCACGATCGACCTCCCCGCGGGCTTCGCGCGCGGGCACCACTGAACCGCGTCACGCACACCGGGAGTAACTCATGACGATCCGCGCCGACGGCCGACAGGCCGACCAGCTCCGCACCATCACCATCGAGAAGGGCTGGAGCGCCCAGGCCGAGGGGTCCGCCCTCATCAGCTTCGGCTCGACGAAGGTGCTCTGCACCGCGTCCTTCACGAACGGCGTGCCGCGCTGGCTCACCGGCAAGGGCAAGGGCTGGGTCACGGCCGAGTACGCGATGCTTCCCCGCGCCACGAACTCGCGCAACGACCGCGAGAGCGTGAAGGGCCGCATCGGCGGGCGCACGCACGAGATCTCGCGCCTCATCGGGCGCAGCCTCCGTGCCGTCGTCGACACGAAGGCGCTCGGCGAGAACACGATCGTGCTGGACTGCGACGTCCTCCAGGCCGACGGCGGCACCCGCACCGCGGCGATCACCGGCGCCTACGTCGCCCTCGCGCAGTCGATCGAGTGGGGCCGCGAGAACGGCTTCATCGGCAAGAAGGCCGTGCCGCTCACCGACAGCGTCTCGGCGGTGTCGGTCGGCATCATCGACGGCGAGCCCATGCTCGACCTCGCCTACGTCGAGGACGTCCGGGCCGAGACCGACATGAACGTCGTCGTCACCGGCACGGGCGAGTTCGTCGAGGTCCAGGGCACCGCCGAGGGCGCGCCGTTCGACCGCGACGAGCTGAACGCGCTGCTCGACCTGGCCGTGGGCGGCGCGGTCGACCTGAGCCGCTTCCAGCGCGAGGCGCTGGGCCTGTGACCGTGCAGGTGGTGCTCGCGACGCACAATGCGCACAAGGTCGACGAGCTGCGTCGGATCCTGGGCCCGGCCCTCGGCGACGTCGAGCTGATCGGCTACGACGGTCCTGAGCCGGTCGAGGACGGCGACACGTTCGAGGCGAACGCGCTCATCAAGGCGCGCGCCGCCGCGGAGCACACCGGCCTGCCCTCCATCGCCGACGACTCGGGCATCTGCGTCGACGCGCTCGACGGAGCGCCGGGCATCTTCTCGGCGCGCTACGCCGGCACGCGTGACGACGGCGACAATCTGCGGCTCCTGCTGACCAACCTCGACGCCCTGGGCGACGGGGTCTCGCGCGACGCGCAGTTCGTCTGCGCGGCGGCGCTCGTCGTGCCGCCGCCGGTCGGGGCAGTGGGGCCCGACGGCCCGCCCGACGCCGCCGCCAGCGACGAGCACGTCGAGCTGGCCACCTGGCCGGGCACGGTGCTGACCGGGCCTGCAGGATCCGGAGGCTTCGGCTACGACCCGATCTTCCGCCCCGAGGGGTCCGACCGGAGCGCCGCCGAGCTCACGCAGGACGAGAAGGACTCGTCGAGCCACCGCTCGCAGGCGTTCCGGGCGCTCGCGCCGCGGATCGCCGCCCTGGGCTGAGGCTAGGCGTCGACGGACGGCACGTCTGCCGTCTGAGGCTCGCTCGCGGCGGCCTTCTTCGCCTTGCGGTTGCCGCGCCACACGTGCAGGGCGACCGACCCGCCGGAGACGACGACCGCGGCGAGCAGGACGAAGTCGATGTACTTCTCGACGAAGTGCGCGACGGGCGGGATGTGGCCGAAGCCGAAACCGAGCATGGTGATGCCGAAGCCCCAGGCGACGGCGCCGATCGCGTTGTAGAGCGAGTAGCGGCGGTAGCGCATGTGCGAGACGCCGGCCAGGATCGGCGTGATCGTGCGCACGACCGGGACGAACCGGGCCAGGATCACCGCGAAGGGGCCGAAGCGGTCGAAGAACGCGCTCGTGCGCTTGACGTTCTCGGACGAGAACAGCCCGCTCTCTCGGCGCTCGAAGATGCGGGGGCCGACCTTGTGGCCGATCAGGTAGCCGAGTTCGCCTCCGAGGAAGGCGGCGAGGGCGATCGCGAGGGCGATGACCCAGATGGGCACGCCGAGGTTGTCCTTGTTCGTGGCGGAGAAGACGCCCAGGATCACGAGCAGCGTGTCGCCCGGGAAGACGATGCCGATCAGCAGGCCGGTCTCGGCGAAGATGATGGCGCAGACGCCGAGGACGGCCCAGGGGCCGAAGGCGTGGATCAGGTGCTCGGGGCTCAGGAACGACAGCGTCGACGCCGGTAGCGCCGTGGACGCGTGGAGCAGTGCGGTGTTCAAGAGCTGCGGCAGCATCGGAGTCCTTCTGTCGTCGTCTCGCAGCCATCGGGAGAGAGCCTTGTGATCGGTCGAAAGCTTACGGGACACCGTCTTCGAACGGGCTGGTGATCGGCAGAACGGCACCGGCGGACCATGCCGATGCGACCAGCGGATGACCCGGTGTCGCAGGAGCCGAGGTCGGCCCGCCCGGTCGCCCGGGGCTAGTCTCGAATCGATGACTCAGTCGACCGCCTCGTTCTCGATGCGGTCCGTTGCACTCGCGGCCTTCCTGCCCGCAGCCCTCTTCGCCGTCGGCGAGGGCGCGATCATCCCGATCATCCCGGTGGCGAGCGACAGTCTGGGCGCGTCGCTCGCTCTCTCCGCCTTCGTCGCGGCGCTGATCCTCGTCGGCGAGCTCGTCGGGGACATCCCGAGCGGCTGGCTGGTCGCGCGCACCGGGGAGCGCCCGGCGATGATCGGGGCGTCGCTCGTCGCGGTGGTCGGCCTCGTCGTGTGTCTCGTGGCGCCGAACGTGGCGGTCCTGTCGGTCGGGATCTTCCTGGTGGGGCTCGCGACCGCCGTGTTCGCCCTCGCCCGGCACGCCTTCATGACCACGTTCGTGCCGCCCGAGATCCGGGCGAGGGCCCTGTCGAGCCTCGGCGGCGTGTTCCGCTTCGGCTACTTCGTGGGGCCGTTCCTCTCGGCCGGAGTGATCCGGCTGACCGGCTCGACGCAGTCCGCGTTCTGGATCGACATCGTCGCCTGCCTGGCGGCCGCGGCGGTGCTCGTGCTGGTGAAGGACCCCGGGGCGGAGCTTCGCGAGCGCACACTCCGGGATCCTGCGGCCCCGTTGTCGACCGGCGAGGTCGAGGTGAAGCGCGAGTCGGAGGGACTGTTCCCGACGCTGTGGCGCTACCGGGGCCTGCTCGTGAAGCTCGGCTCGGGTGCGGCGCTCATCGGCGCGATGCGGTCGGGCCGTCAGGTGATCCTGCCGCTCTGGGCCGTGTCGATCGGCATCGGGTCGAGCGAGACGGCGCTCATCATCGGCATCGCGGGCGCCATCGACTTCGGCCTCTTCTACACGTCGGGCTGGATCATGGACCGCTGGGGACGCATGTGGAGCGCGATGCCCTGCATGGTCGGCCTCGGCATCTCATACCTCGTGCTGTCGGTCACGCACGCCCTGCCCGCGAACGTCACCTGGTTCATCGGCGTGGCGATGTTCATGTCGCTGGCCAACGGCGTCGGCTCCGGGATCCTCATGACCCTCGGCAGCGACCTGGCCGACAAGGACGATCCCGCGCCGTTCCTCGGCGCCTGGCGGTTCACCGGCGACTTCGGGTCGGCGGCCGCCCCTCTCGTCATCTCAGGGTTGACCGCCCTCGTCTCGATCTCTCTCGCCAGCGGGGTGATGGGGGTCCTCGGGTTCATCGGCGCCGCGATCCTGCTCCGCTACGTTCCGCGCTACGCGCCGCACCGGCCACGGAAGGCCGCCGCCCTTTCGTAGAATGGCCTCGCCGCGGGAGTGGTGAAATTGGCAGACACGCAGGATTTAGGTTCCTGTGCTTTCGAGCGTGAGGGTTCAAGTCCCTTCTCCCGCACCCCTGTGACCAGCGCCTCCGCCGGGCCTGCTTACACTGGATGACATGAAGGTGCTGGCGGCGATGAGCGGCGGGGTCGACTCCGCGGTGGCGGCTGCGCGCGCGGTCGACGCGGGGCACGACGTGGTCGGGGTCCACCTCGCCCTGAGTCGGATGCCCGGCACGCTGCGCACCGGCAGCCGCGGCTGCTGCACCATCGAAGACTCGATGGACGCCCAGCGGGCCGCCAACATGATCGGCATCCCGTACTACGTGTGGGACTTCTCCGAGCGGTTCAAGCTCGACGTCGTCGACGACTTCGTGGCCGAGTACACCGCCGGCCGCACGCCGAACCCGTGCATGCGGTGCAACGAGAAGATCAAGTTCGCGGCCCTCCTGGAGAAGGCTCTCGCGCTCGGCTTCGACGCCGTGTGCACCGGCCACTACGCCTCGATCGTCACGGACGCCGACGGCAACCGCGAGCTGCACCGCGCGGCCGCGTTGGCCAAGGACCAGTCGTACGTGCTCGGCGTGCTCACCAGAGAGCAGATCGACCACTCGATGTTCCCTCTCGGCGCGACGCCGTCGAAGGCCGAGGTGCGAGCGGAGGCCGCCGAGCGCGGGTTCACGGTGGCGCAGAAGCCCGACAGCCACGACATCTGCTTCATCCCCGACGGCGACACCCGCGGCTGGCTCGCGGAGCGCGTCGGTGCGGAGCAGGGCGAGATCCTCGACCGCACGGGCGCCGTGATCGGGCAGCACGAGGGCGCGCACGCCTTCACGGTCGGCCAGCGCAAGGGCCTGAACATCGGGTTCCCCGCCGCCGACGGCAAGCCGCGCTTCGTCCTCGAGGTGCGCCCGAAGGACAACGCCGTCGTCGTCGGGCCGAAGGAGGCCCTCGACATCAGAGAGATCGCCGGCCAGAAGTTCTCCTGGGCGGGCCTCGCTCCGCAGGAGCCGACGGAGCCGTTCGACTGCGAGGTCCAGATCCGCGCCCACGCCGACCCGGTCGCGGCGGTCGCGCGCGTGTCGGTGGTCGACGGTAGAAATGAGTTGGTCATCACCCCTCGCGAGCCTCTGAACGGGGTCGCGCCGGGGCAGACCGCGGTGGTGTACGTCGGCACGAGGGTGCTGGGGCAGTGCACCATCGACCGCACAGTCAGTGCGGTCCCGATCCCCGCCCTTTAGGAGAACGCCATGGCCTCGACGCCGACAGACTTCGAGGCCGCGCGAGACGAGGTCGCCCGACTCACCGAGCGCATCAACGCGCTTCGCGACGAGTACTACGAGGGCAACGGCTCGACGGCCTCGGACGGCGAGTACGACGAGCTGGTGCATCGGCTCGCAGCTCTCGAGGGCGAGTTCCCCGAGCTCCTGTCGCCCGACAGCCCCACCCAGACCGTGGGCGGCCGGGCGGAGACCACGCAGTTCGCTCCCGTGCAGCACGCCGAGCGCATGCTCAGCCTCGACAACGTCTTCAGCTACGACGAGCTCGCCGAATGGGCGTCGAAGGTCGTCCGCGACGCCGGGGCGTCGAAGGTCCGCTGGCTCACCGAGCTCAAGATCGACGGGCTCGCCATCAACCTCCGCTACGAGAACGGCCGTCTCGTCACCGCGGCGACCCGCGGCGACGGCGTCGTCGGCGAAGACGTGACGGGCAACGTCCTGGCCATGGGGACGATCCCCGAGCGACTCGACGGCACCGGGCACCCGCCCCTGGTCGAGGTGCGCGGCGAGATCTTCTTCCCGGTCGCCGAGTTCGACTCCCTCAACGCGGCTCAGCGCGACGCGGGCGAGCGTGTGTTCGCCAACCCGCGCAACGCCGCGGCCGGCTCGCTCCGGCAGAAGCGCGAGGGGAAAAGCCCCGAGAAGCTCGCGCTCATGGAGCGCCGCCTGAAGAGCCTGCGGATGCTCGTGCACGGCATCGGCGCCTGGCCCGTGCCGGAACTCGAGGCGGCCGCCTCGGTGACGAGCCAGTCCGAGATCTACGGCCTCCTCGGCTCCTGGGGCCTGCCGATCTCCACGCACTTCCGAGTCTTCGACGAGGTCGCCGACGTCGAGAAGTTCATCACGCGCTACGGCGAGCAGCGTGCCAGCGTCGAGCACCAGATCGACGGCATCGTGATCAAGGTCGACGACCTCTCGCTGCACGACGAGCTCGGCGCGACCAGCCGCGCCCCGCGCTGGGCCACGGCCTTCAAGTACCCGCCGGAAGAGGTCAACACCAAGCTCCTCGACATCGTCGTCAGCGTCGGCCGCACCGGGCGGGCCACGCCGTTCGCGGTGATGGAGAAGGTCGAGGTCGCGGGCTCCGAGGTGCGGCAGGCGACGCTCCACAACCAGCAGGTCGTCAAGGCCAAGGGCGTCCTCATCGGCGACACCGTCGTGCTGCGCAAGGCCGGCGACGTGATCCCCGAGGTGCTCGGCCCGGTGGTCGAGCTGCGCGACGGGTCGGAGCGCGAGTTCGTCATGCCCGAGAACTGCCCCGAGTGCGGCACTCGGCTGGCTCCTGCGAAAGAGGGCGACATCGATCTGCGCTGCCCGAACAGCGAGAGCTGCCCCGCTCAGGTGCGCGGCCGGGTCGAGCACATCGCCTCGCGCGGCTCGCTCGACGTCGAGGGGCTCGGCGAGGTCGCGGCCGCGGCTCTCACGCAGCCGGAGGAGCCCAAGATCCCGCCGCTGCGGACCGAGGCGGGTTTGTTCGATCTCACGATGCGCGACATCTTCCCGGTGCGCGTGGTCGTGCGCGACTCCGAGACCGGCATGGTCAAGCTCGACGACGACGGCACGCCGAAGCTGGTCACGCCGTTCCGGCGGCGACGCAACAAGGCCGACGGGCCGTGGGATCCGAACGCCGAGGCCTTCGAGGGCGATGAGCACTCGGTGCCGTCGAAGACCGCGATCGAGATGCTGGCCAACCTCGAGAAGGCGAAGACGAGCCCGCTCTGGCGGATCCTCGTGGGCCTCAGTATCCGACACGTGGGGCCTGTCGCGGCGCGCGCCCTGGCCGACTGGTTCGGCTCGCTCAGCGCAATTCGGATAGCGTCGCGAGAAGAGTTGGCGGCCGTCGACGGCGTCGGCGGGATCATCGCAGACGCCCTCCTCGACTGGTTCGAGGTCGACTGGCATCGCGAGATCATCGACCGGTGGGAGGCGGCCGGGGTACAGTTCGCCACCCCCGGTCACCCGGGCCCCGGTGCCGCTGAAGCCGCGGGCGGGGTGCTCTCGGGCCTCACGGTCGTGGCCACCGGAAGCCTCGAGGGCTTCACGAGGGAGGGCGCCCAGGAGGCGATCCTCGCCGCCGGCGGGAAAGCCGGCAACAGCGTCAGCAAGAAGACCGACTTCGTGGCGGCAGGCCCGGGCGCCGGGTCGAAGTTGACGAAGGCGGAAGCACTCGGGGTACGAATCATCGACGCGGCCGAATTCGCGCTCCTCGTGACGGAGGGCCCGGGGGCCCTCGGCGCCCCCAGTGAGGGGGAGGAGGAGGTCCCCAAAGAGGGGGACGCCGAGTAGTGCGATCCCGATGAAATCGGGCCTGCTCTGGTCAACCGGTCTCACGGCAACCTAAACTCTGTGCTAGCGCATCGATCTCGTCTGTAGGGGTACGAGACCCGGGTGCGCTGCAAAGGGGATAGACCCGATTGCTGTTCTTCGCCGCAGCCATCCTGTATTCCTCGGTACACCTGTTGGGTGTCGCCGGGTCTGCACCTGCGCCTGCCCACGAGCCGGTCGCGGTGCCTCACGCACCCTCCGCGATCGTCGACACGGTCGCCGACTTCACGTCGACGGCGGGTGACTCCGTCGCTGCTCCCGCAGGCGATTCTCAGGCTTCCGGAGCCGACGTCATCACCCTCTCCGCACCCGTTCAGGGCGTGCCTCACCACTCGTCCGACCTGGCCGGATGTGCCGCCCTGGACGGCCGCGCGAGCTCGTCGACCCGAACGGGGGACTTCCGCCCGGCCGCCTGCCTGTCGCAGCTTTCTGAGGCCTCTGCCTCCCAGCTGAAGCGATTCGGCGCGTCGCTCCACGACGACGCTGCGGAGGACGTCGACTTCGCGACGGTCATCGGCGAGAAGGGCTCCGCGCAGGCGACGGCGAACTGGTGGTCGACTCTCACGACGACGCGCCGGCAGCAGCTGATCGACACGATGCCCGGGGTCGTCGGCAACCTCGAGGGCGTGCCCTACACCGTGCGCGACGTGGCGAACCGCCTCACGCTGACGACCACGATCAACGACCTCGAGCTGGAGCAGACGCGCGCGCAGTTCGGCCTCGTGTCGTTCGGCGACGAGGCGCGCCGCCTCACGATGCTGCAGCAGGTCTCGATCGCCCTCCAGCGCGGTCGCGAGGGCGACGACGCGACGCGGCAGCTGGTCTCGCTCGACACGGTCTTCCCGGGTCGCGCCGCGGTGTCGGTCGGCGACCTCGACACGGCCGACAACGTCAGCCTGATGGTGCCCGGCATGCTCTACACGGTGTCGAACCAGATCACGTACTGGACCGACCGCGCCGCCGACCTGCACAGCGAGCAGGAGCTCTACTCGAACGCCCTCGCCAGCCAGACGAACCGTCCGACGACCTCGGCGACCGTCGCCTGGATGGGCTACCGCACCCCCGATCTCACGAACGTCCTCAGCCTCACCCTCGCCCGCGCCGGTGCCGTGCACCTCGAAGACACGGTGCGCGGGCTCGACGCCGAGCGTCAGGCGGACCTGCCGCGGGTCAACGTCATCGCGCACTCCTACGGCTCCACGACCGCGACGATCGCGCTCTCCTCCGGGAAGATCCACGTCGACTCGCTCACCGTCCTCGGCTCGCCGGGCAGCGTGGTGCCCCGCGCCGACGACCTCGCCGTCACGCGCGGCAGCGTCTACGCCGCGGCGGCGGCCCTCGACCCGGTGGCCGGCAGCGGCGTCTTCGGCGTGGACCCCGGCGGCACGTCCTTCGGGGCGACGCTCCTGAACGTGGCGGGCGGCACTGACCCGTTCACGGAGCAGCACCTGGCCGCGACGTTCACGCACAACACCTACTTCATGCCCGGGTCGGAGTCGATCCGGAACCTGGCTCTGATCGGGATCGGGCAGGGGTCGCTGGCCGGTGGCCGTGCTCCTGCGCCCTCGGCCCCCGCAGGGTCGTCGGAGCCGAGCCTCGCCTACGTGCGACCGCAGGACGTCTACCGCGAGAGCCTCGCCGTCTGACGCACGCCGCGCGCCCCGACTCTCGGGCGACCGGCGGCGATGCTCAGCGATCGTGCGGCCCGCACCCGAATAGACTCGGCGGGTACCCCCGACAGAAACCGTGACGGAGCCGCATGTCTGAAATCACCAGGGAGCAGGTGGAGCACCTCGCTGGGCTCGCCCGCATCGCCCTGACCCCCGCCGAGATCGATCGCCTCACCGGCGAGCTGGGGCAGATCGTCGACAGCATCGCCAAGGTGTCCGAGGTCGCGGGTGCCGACGTGCCCGCCACGAGCCACCCGATCCCGCTCGTCAACGTGTTCCGCGACGACGTGGTCGGCGAGACGCTGACGCAGGAGCAAGCGCTCGCCGGCGCACCCGAGCATGACGGCACACGCTTCAAGGTCTCGGCGATCCTGGGAGAAGAGCAGTGACGCACGACCTGATCCACCTCAGCGCCGCCGACCTGGCCTCGAAGCTCGCCTCGCGCGAGGTCTCGAGCGTCGAGGTCACGAAGGCGCACCTCGACCGCATCGCGGGCGTCGACGGCGACGTCCACGCGTTCCTCCACGTCTCCGAGAACGCTCTGGCGGCGGCCGCGGCCATCGACGAGCGCCGTGCCGCGGGGGAGACCCTCGGCGAGCTGGCCGGCGTGCCGATCGCGATCAAGGACGTCCTCTGCACGCTCGACATGCCGTCGACGTCGGGCTCGAAGATCCTCGAGGGCTGGGTGCCGCCGTACGACGCGACCGTAGTCGCCAAGCTGCGGGCGGCGGACCTCGTGCCGCTCGGCAAGACCAACATGGACGAGTTCGCCATGGGCTCGTCGACCGAGTACTCCGCCTACGGGCCGACTCGCAACCCGTGGGACCTCGACCGGATCCCCGGCGGCTCGGGCGGCGGCTCGGCCGCGGCGGTCGCTGCCTTCGAGGCGCCGCTGGCCCTCGGATCCGACACGGGCGGCTCGATCCGTCAGCCCGGCGCGGTCACCGGCACCGTCGGCGTGAAGCCGACCTACGGGTCGGTGAGCCGCTACGGCGCCATCGCGCTCGCGTCGAGCCTCGACCAGGTCGGCCCGGTCTCTCGCACCGTGCTCGACTCCGCGCTCCTGCACGATGTCATCAAGGGCCACGACCGACGCGACTCGACCTCGCTGACCGACGACTGGCCGTCGTTCGCCGCCGCTGCGCGCGCCGGGCTCGCTCCCGACGCGCTCAAGGGCGTCAAGGTCGGCATCGTGCGCGAGCTCAACGGCGAGGGCTTCCAGCAGGGCGTCAAGGCCCGCTTCGCCGAGGCCGTTGCGACCCTCCAGGCCGCCGGAGCCGAGATCGTCGAGGTCTCCGCGCCCAGCTTCGAGTACGCCATCAGCGCGTACTACCTGATCCTGCCCGCCGAGGCGTCGTCGAACCTCGCGAAGTTCGACTCCGTGCGCTTCGGCCTCCGCGTCACGCCCGAGGGCGGCGGCACCGTCGAGGACGTCATGGCGGCCACCCGCGAGCAGGGCTTCGGCCCTGAGGTGAAGCGTCGCATCATCCTCGGCACCTACGCCCTCAGCGCCGGCTACTACGACGCGTACTACGGCTCGGCGCAGAAGGTCCGCACCCTCGTGCAGCGCGACTTCTCGCGGCTGTTCGACGAGGTCGACGTACTCATCTCGCCGTCCGCGCCCACGACGGCGTTCCCGATCGGCGAGAAGGTCGACGACCCGCTGGCGATGTACCTCAACGACCTCACGACGATCCCGGCGAACCTCGCCGGCATCCCAGGCCTCACGCTGCCGATGGGGCTCGCGGCCGAGGACGGCCTGCCGACCGGCCTCCAGCTGATGGCCCCGGCCCGCGAGGACGCCCGCCTGTACACCTACGGCGCCGCTCTGGAGCAGCTGTTCGAGGCCTCGTGGGGCCACAGCCTCATCTCGCAGGCTCCCCACCTCGAGTACTCCGAACAGACCGCCGCGACCGAAGGAGTGGTGTGATGGCCGCCCGCCCCGACCTCATGGACTTCGACAAGGCCCTCGAGCTGTTCGAGCCGGTGCTCGGCTTCGAGGTGCACGTCGAGCTCTCGACCAAGACCAAGATGTTCTCGGACGCCCCGAACTTCTTCGGCGGCGAGCCCAACACGAACATCACGCCGGTCGACCTGGGCCTTCCCGGCTCGCTGCCCGTCGTCAACGGCCAGGCCGTGAAGTACGCGATCAGCCTGGGCCTGGCCCTCGGCTGCTCGATCGCGCCCTCGTCGCGATTCGCGCGGAAGAACTACTTCTACCCCGACCTGGCGAAGAACTACCAGATCAGCCAGTCCGACGAGCCCATCGCGTTCGACGGCTCGGTCGAGGTCGAGCTCGCCGACGGCACCCTCTTCACGGTGCCCGTCGAGCGCGCCCACATGGAAGAGGACGCCGGCAAGCTCACGCACATCGGAGGCTCCACCGGCCGCATCCAGGGTGCGGAGTACTCGCTCGTCGACTACAACCGCGCGGGGGTGCCGCTGGTCGAGATCGTCACGCGGCCGATCTTCGGGGCCGAGCACCGGGCTCCTGAGCTCGGGGCCGCCTATGTCTCGACTATCCGCGACATCGTGCGCGCCCTCGGCATCTCTGAGGCCCGCATGGAGCGCGGCAACCTCCGCTGCGACGCCAACATCTCGCTGCGCCCTCGCGGGCAGGAGAAACTCGGCACCCGCACCGAGACGAAGAACGTCAACTCGTTCCGCAGCGTCGAGCGCGCCATCCGCTACGAGATCCAGCGTCAGGCGGCGATCCTCGCCGCAGGCGGCACGATCACGCAGGAGACCCGGCACTGGCACGAAGACACCGGCCGCACGAGCGCCGGTCGCCCGAAGAGCGACGCCGACGACTACCGCTACTTCCCCGAGCCCGACCTCGTGCCGGTCGAGCCGTCGCTCGAGCTGATCGACGAGCTCCGCGCCGCGCTGCCCGAGTCGCCCGTGGCCATGCGCCGGCGCCTCAAGGCCGAGTGGGGCTTCACCGACCTCGAATTCCAGGACGTCGTGAACTCCGGCCTCATCGGCGAGCTGGTCGACACGGTAGGCGCCGGAGCCGCGCCGCAGTCCGCCCGCAAGTGGTGGACCGGCGAGATCGCCCGTCTCGCGAACGCCGCCGGCCCCGACGTCGAGGCGTCGTCGCTGGTCTCGCCGCAGCACGTCGCCGAGCTGATCGCGCTCGTCGACTCGGGTGACCTCACCGACCGTCTGGCCCGCCAGGTGCTCGAGGGCGTCATCGCCGGCGAGGGTGCTCCCGCCGAGGTCGTCGAGGCGCGCGGGCTCAAGGTCGTCTCCGACGACGGCGCGCTCATCGCCGCCATCGACGAGGCGCTCGCTCAGCAGCCCGACGTGCTCGAGAAGATCCGCGACGGCAAGGTCCAGGCCGCCGGCGCGGTCATCGGCGCCGTCATGAAGGCGATGCGCGGCCAGGCCGACGCAGCCCGCGTGCGCGAGCTCGTCCTCGAGAGAGCGCAGGCCTGATCTGAGCTCCCGTACCGCCTCCCGTCTCGGGCCCACCGGCGCCGCCTACTGGCTGTCGCCGCTGCTGCCGCTCGCGATCGGCCTCGTCGTCTACCTGGGGGCGGTGCTGGTGGCGTCGAAGGCTCTGCCCCTGCACACGATCGTGATCTGGCAGTCGGCCGGCCACAAGGCCCTCGCGGCGTCGCGCAGCGACTTCGAGGTGGGCGTGCTGGTGACCGGCGCCGTCGTCCTGTTCGCCTACCTCGTCGCCGCGGCCCTCATGGCAGTGGTGCCGACGCGGCACGTGCTCGTGCCTCACGCCGCGTTCTGGAAGGCCGCCGAGAACCGCGCCGAGATGCGCCGGCGGTACGCCGTGTACCTCGGCCGCGCGTTCTGCTTCACGTACCTGTTCATCGCAGCCGAGATCGTCGTCGCGATCGTGTCCCAGCACAACCGCGCCCTCGAGGTGTCGTGGCTGCCGACGGTCGTCTCGCTCGTCTACGTCGTGCTCCTGCTGATCTACTCGGTGTGGGTCTTCGCCGACGGCTTCCGCGTGCCGCGCCGCCCGTCGACCGGCGCCCCGCAGCGCGCGTCGGGAGGCAGCAGCCCCGGCGGTCGCGGTCGTGCCTAGCGGCCCGGGGGCCGGTTTCGGACCCGACCGATATGGCGACGACGTCCTGGCGAAGGGCTGGCGCGACGCCGGCCGCACGCAGGTGCGGGTCGTCGACGCGGTGCGCGATCTCGTCGTCGAGGAGACCACCACCGGCTTCACCGGGGCGATCGTCCGGGTCGAGGCCCAGACCGTCGAGCTCGTCGACTGGAAGGACCGCGTGCGGGCCTTTCCGCTGACGGGCTCGTTCTCGATCGACGGCGAGCCGGTCCGCCTGCAGTACCCGAAGGCCTCGGCTCCTGTCTCGCGCCTCCGGTCGGCGTCCGGCTCGTTCGCCGTCGAGGGCGCCAAGGCCCGCGTGGCGCTGCCGAGCCGCATCTTCGTCGAGGGCCGCCACGACGCCGAGCTCGTCGAGAAGGTCTGGGGCCACGACCTCCGCGTCGAGGGAGTCGCCGTCGAGTACCTCGAGGGCGTCGACCACCTCACGGACGTCCTCCGGGAGTTCCGCCCCAGCCCCTCGCGCAAGGTCGGCGTGCTCGTCGACCACCTCGTGCCCGGCTCCAAAGAGAGCAGGATCGCGAACTCGATCGCCCAGAGCCCCCTCGGCCGGGCCGTGCTCGTCGTGGGCCACCCCTACGTCGACGTGTGGCAGGCCGTGCGGCCCGAACGCCTCGGGATGAAGTCGTGGCCTCAGGTGCCTCGCTCGATCGAGTGGAAGCACGGCATCTGTGAGCACCTCGGCTGGCCGCACGAGGAGCAGGCGGACATCGCCCGGGCTTGGCAGCGGATCCTCGGGCAGGTGCGAGGCTTCGGCGATCTGGAGGCGGCGTTCCTCGGTCGGGTGGAGGAGCTGATCGACTTCGTGACGGCTCCCGCCGGGTAGGTGTCGGATCCTGCGCCCTGAGCCTCATCGGCCGCGCCCGGCCTTCAGCAGAGGGTGCGCAGGGTCTCGGTGACCACGTCGTCGGGGATGCCGGGTGCCGTGCTGCGCAGGCGACGCCGGGCCGCGGCGAGACGCTGCTCGACCGCGGCCGGCGTGAGCCCCAGCCCCACCGCCGCCTGAGCGGGTGTGAAGCCGGCGATGACGCGCAGGCCGAGGACGTCGCGGTCGTCTGGCGACAACCGCGCGAAGGCGGCGAAGACGCCGCCCGCGTCGACTCGTGGTGCAGTGACCTGCTGTGTTGCGAGAGCTGCGCTCATCGGTGTTCCCCCCGGAATGTTCCTCTTACTTCTACATGTCCGCTCGGGCGAAAAGGTTCCATCTCGGTCAGCAGTTCGCGCCGGTGTAGTCGACTGCCGTGATGTTCATCGTGAAGATGCGCCAGTCGGAGGGGGCGTACTCCTTGAGCATGAAGGTCATCCGGCCGCCGTCGACGGAGCTGCTCTGGAACGTGCGCACCCCCGGGGTGTCGCCGGCCGTCGGCACGTCGTTGATCTTCTGGAGGGCCGGGTAGGCCGCGAGAAGGCTCGCCTGCGAATCGCCCAGGCCGATCCCTTCGGCGGTCTGCGGCGATCCGGGAATGGGGCTCGCGCTGTCGTCCGAGGTGTAGCTGACGTGCACGTCGAACTCGTCCACCCCCGTTGTCTGCCCGACGATCACCTGGAGGTAGTAGGGCAGGTCGCTCGAGACCGAGTCGTCGTACTTGCCGTACAGGTACGACACGCCGCATCCGCCGTCTTCCATCCGCGTGAAACCCGCGCCCGTCAGCGTCTGCTCCGGCGAGCCGCCGAGCGTGACCGGGCCGAACGATGCGTACCCGACGGTCCAGGTGCGGGGATCGTTCGAGAACGACGGCACGGGCGTCGGCGTCGACTCGCCGGCGGGCAGGCCACTCGACGGCTCCGGTGCCGGTGACCCGGTGACGGGCGGGGCGACGGTCGCGGTCGGCGACGGCGCGGCGATGTGGGGCGCCTGATCGCCGCCGGGCGCGGAGCCCGGGAGGCCGTGCACGGCGAGGCCGACTCCGCCGGCGATGACGACGGCGGCCGCGGTGGCCATGGTGGCGATCAGGATCGGGCGACGGCGGCGCGTCGGCCGAGCGCTCGCGGGCGCGGCAGGGGCTGCGGCAGCGACCTGCGCGGTGAGCATGCGACGGATGGCGGCGCTGCGCTCGTCGTCGAAGGCGGGCTTGGAAGTCATGACTGGTCTCCTAGCGCGGCGAGGGCCGCCGCGTCGGTGAAAGAGTTCTTCGTGAGGTCCGCGAGTCGCTTCTTCGCCCGAGACAGGCGCGACTTCACGGTGCCGAGCGGCACCCCGAGGCCGTCGGCGGCCTGCTGCAGGGTGAACTCGTGGACGACGCAGAGCGTGAGGACGTCCTGGTCGGGCTTGGGCAGGCGGATGAACGCCTGCCGGACGATCGCGTCGCGGGATCCTGCGTCCATCGCATCGAGCACGACATCGGCGTGATCGGGCGTGGGCACGGCCTGAGGCAGCGAGGCCATCGCGGCACGGTGGCGCCGAGCGGCCCGGGTCGCGTTGCGTGAGACGTAGTTCGTGGTGACGAGAAGCCAGGGCAGGATCGAGGAGTCGACCACGCGCACGCTGCCCCTCTTGCGCCAGGCCTCGAGGAACACGAGGGCTGTGACGTCCTCGGCGTCGTGCGGCGTGCGGACGAGGCGGAGCGCCTGCCCGAAGACGCGGTCGCGGTGGCGGTCGAAGAGCGACCCGAAGGCCTCGGGATCGCCGTCGCGGGCGCGAGCCCAGACGTCGATCTCGTCGTCGGTGATCATGTGATGCTTCCCCCTGATGAGCGGTGCTTATATCCACTCATGTCCGGGGTGTGGCGAAAGGTTCCCGCGCCCATCAGCGTGGGTCAGGCGCCGGCGTCCGAGTCGCCGATGTCGGAGCCGCCGGTGTCGGTGCGGGCAGCCCGGCGGCGTCGGAAGACGGCGAGGAGCACGACGAACGCGGCGACCAGTGCTGCCAGGGCGACGATCCAGACGAGGCCGCGGAAGCCGGCTCCTGCGCCCTGATGCGACCCCGCAGAGGCGGTCGGGGTCGGCGAGGCCGTGGGCGTGAGCGCCTTCTCGACGGCCGGGGTCGCCTGCGAGGTGAGGTACGCGACGCCTCGGGAGTTCGGGTGGAGCGCGCCGGTCTGGAGCGAGATCGACTTGAAGTACTCGGAGGCGGTGAGCGAGATGCCCGAGATGTAGGAGCCGGTGGTCGCGCAGCCCGAGTGCGCCTCGCTGCCCGCGAGGGTCGAGACGTAGGTGACACCCGCCTTCGCCGCCTGCTCGGCGGTCACGCGGTCGAGCACGACCTGCACGCCGTGGAGGTAGGCGACGTCGGTAGCCGTGAACGGGAAGGCGTCCTTGGGGAATCCGTCGGCGAGCGACTCGGAGTCGACGAGAGGGCGGTAGCAGCCGGACTTCGGCGTGTTCGCGCGGTCGGGGAAGACCGCGGGGTAGCCGATGACGACCACTGCGGCGTTCGGCGCTCGGTGCTTGATCGCGCGGAACGTCGCGGCGAGGCCCTTCGCCGTCTTCGTCTCGATCGCCGACGTGAGTGCGTCGTGGCCTTTCGTCACGAACTCGCTCTTGCAGGTCGTGGTCGATGACGAGGCGCCGAAGATCGGGCCGTTCTTCGACAGGGCGATGCACGACTGCGCGGTCGAGAAGAGGCCGGAGTCGTTGCCGCCGATCGAGATGGTCACGAGGCGGGTGCGGGCCGACAGCGCGTCGATCTGAGGGGCGGCGCCGTTCTGCTTCGTGTCGATCACGTTCGCGGTCGTGGCGCCGGCGCAGGTGACGTCGGTGAGGCGGAGGCCGAGGGCTGCGGCGATGCGGTGCGGGTAGTCGAGGCCCGACTGGTCGCACGCGGCGACGGGTTGCTTCGTGAGGTGGCTGAGACCGTAGCCGGCGGCGTACGAGTCGCCGAGGGCGACGTACGCGAGTCCCGTGGTGGTCGGAGTGGGGCTCGCCGTCGTCGTGGCTGCAGTTGCCGGGGCTGCGGCGGCCGGGGCTGCGGCACCGATGCTCGAGGAGATGCCGAGGGCGAGCAGGATCGCGGCCCCCGCCGCTCGCAGAGTCGACCGCCCGAGCATCCGACAATCGTACGGGCGGCGCGGTGGCGCTTTCTGCGAGCGACCTGCGCGGCATTCTCCGGCCGCGCGGGGCGCGCGTGCGGAGGCACCCTTGTTTTCTGCGTGATTTCAGATGCCGTTGGATCTAATCGCGTTCGAAGTCCGTTTCGATCGGCGTTGGATCCAACCGTGCTCGAAGTTCGTTTCGATCGGCGTTGGATGCAGCCGGATGTGAAACCACGGAAAAAGCAACGTGTCACCCGACCGTCGGGTCCGCGCGATCGCCGGCTCCTGCCACGATGGAGGCATGACAACGGGCGACGCGAGCGCAACCGACGGCACGAACAGCACGAGTGACGAGCAGCCAGTGGCATCGACGGCACCCACGGAGCGCGACCTCGAGATCCTGCGCGAGACGATCGCGGTGTCGACGAGGTCGGTCGAGCACGGCAACCACCCGTTCGGCGCAGTCCTGGTCGACGCCTCGGGTGAGATCGTCCTCGAGGCGGAGAACACGGTGGTGACGGGCGATGACTGCACGGGTCATGCCGAGACGAACGTCGTGCGCGCCGCCTGGCAGAGGTTCGGCGGCGAAGCCCTGGCCGCCTACTCGCTGTACACGACCTGCGAGCCGTGCGCCATGTGCTCCGGCGCCATCTACTGGTCGGGCATCGGGCGCGTCGTCTACGCGGTGGCCGAGACCGAGCTGCTCGCGATGACGGGCGACCACGACGAGAACCCGACGATGTCGCTCGAGTGCCGCACGGTGCTGAACGGCGGCCAGCGCTCGATCGAGGTGGTCGGTCCCGTCGGCGGCGACGTGGCGCGGGATGCGAGGGCCGCGCACGGCGACTTCTGGGCGCGCTAGCCGCCCGCACGCACGACACGCCCGTACGATCGGGGTATGGCGGATTCGATCGAGGGGCGCGTGCGCACCGGTGTCGACGCCTTCCTGCGCTGGCTGCCGCGATGGGAGGTCGGCACCTCCCGCGCCCGCACCCGCGTCTGCCGCCTCTGCCTCGGCTCGCCCGTCGCCACCGCCGCAGGCTTCGACCACGACGTGCCTCACGCCGTCCAGCACGCGCTCCTCAGCCGCATGCGTCAGATCGTCGACGAGGCGGTCGACGAGTACACCGCCCGCAATCTGCCGATGGTGGCGCGCGAGCTCTCGAAGGGCGAGGCGCAGGAGCCGACGGGGTACCGCCCCGAGCAGGGCCTCCCTCCCGAGTTCCAGGGTCTCCCGCTCGACCCGGAGCCCGACCCCGAGCAGCCGTTCCTCTTCACCCTCGAGGAACTCGCCACCGAGGACCAGCGCGAGGCGCAGGCCCGGGCGGGCGCCCCGGATCCTGAACCCACCGTCTTCACCGAGGAGGCCAAGAAGGCTTTGAGCACCGAACTCGAACTCGCCGACGATCACGCCCGTCAGGTCGGCACGGCCGTCTGCCTGGCCCTGGTCGAGCACCGTCAGCGGATCGCCGACGCCATCGACCGGCTCGTCGAGCCGCAGATCGACGAGCTTCTCGCCGAGCTGTCGAAGGCCCTCGAGAACCCGAGGTCGCGCTGATGGTCTGGCTGTTCGATTCGCCGTTCGCTCGCTACGCCTGGTGGCCGTACCTCGTCGACCTCGCGTTCGTGCTGATTTTCGTGCTCATCGGCCGGTCGAGCCACGGCGAGAGCGACGGGCTGGCGGGCATCGGGCTGACGCTGTGGCCGTTCGCGGTGGGCACGATCATCGGCTGGCTGGGGCTCGTCGGGTTCCGCTGGGCGAACGCGTCGATCATCGGCGGCGGGCTGGTGTGGGTCGCGAGCGTCTTCATCGGGATGCTGCTGCGGGCCCAGACCGGTCAGGGGATCGCCGTGTCGTTCGTGATCGTGGCGTCGATCTTCCTCGGGCTGTTCCTCATCGGGTGGCGCGCTGTGGTCCGTGCCGTCGTGCGGCGGCGGGCTCGCGGGCGCGCGTAGCCGCCTCCGCGTCGTCCGTGCGGCGGGCTGTACGCGTCGTTTCGGGCTATACCCTTCGCCTAGGAGTGCCGCTGAGACCGGATCACCGCGGCTAGGAGTGAGTCGGGCCCTCGCCGAGACGGGATCACCTCGACTCGGCCGCGAGGTTGGCCTCGTACTCGGCGAGGAACTCGGGGGAGAGGTGCGCCCGGCACCAGCGGTCGATCGTGTCGAGGCTCGTCTTAATCGATTCAGGTTCCGCGCTCCGCGACACCGCGCGTCCGAAGAACTCCGTCGTGGAGAGCTGCCTCCCGACCCGAATCTCGACACCGAAGGCGCCGTAGCGGCCGTCGAGTCCGCACTCGAACTCAAAGGTCTCGTAGAGGACGCCGCCCACGGTGGGCTCGGGCCCGTCTTCCTAGGCGAATTGGATTCTTCGGCCGAAGTAGTCGACGACCAGCTCGTACAGGTCTTCACCGTTCATGCGGAGGCTCTCCGTGCTGGCGCGCTGCGCCACGAATGCGTCAGTGCTTGAGCGTCTCGATGGCCTCTGCACGAATCAGTTCCTTTTCGGACGGGGTGAGAAGTTCTGGCGCGACTTGGGATCGGATCATCCGCCAGACAAATGAACATGCCTCCTCCTCATCCGGAAAAGTGAAGCCGGCGTATGGCGCTGGAACGAGGCCGCCCCGCCCCGTACTCGCGAGGATCTTCGCACCGTGCGATCCAACGATGATGTTGTAGCCGACCTCGCCACTAACCCTCGACTCGGTCGTGTGTCGTGACACGAGTCGACCCACGTCGAGGCCGAGCCCCTGCACATGCTCTCGAAGGTCCGCGAAATTCATCAGGGCACCTCCTTCAAATAACCAGCGTTGACGAGGACTTGCATGCGCTTCGGGAAAAAGTACTGCTTGGCCATGCCCGGTTGCTCGAAATGAGGAGCGATCGGCCCCTCGAGCACATCCTTCCCCAGTGGCAGCACCACTCGATAGCGGGTGGTCACGAAGGCAGGCGAGAGTCGATCCGGTGGCAAGGATAGGGCTTCAAATGATGCTCCGGGCGTGGTCGCGAACGAGCCGTCGCGACCGACCGGGCTTATGCGTTCGATCACGTCTCCTGCTCTCAAGGTGTTCGGCTTGGCGGTACCAGGCACGAAACCATCGTGAGCTGGCCACGTCCATTCCGGAAAGCCATCGTCGGAGAAACCTGCAAAGTACTTGGCGAACCACTCTTCCTCCGAGAGTGGGCCAAACAAGCTATATGAAGCGGGTGCCGCCGAACTCCACGTTTGCATCTCCGCCCTGAGAGCCGAGAGCTTCTTGAAAGCGGCGCGGGCGGCGGCCGCCATACCGACGGACGTGCCGACGGCTCCGAGGGCGGCACCGCCCACGAAACCGTCCACCGCGGCAGACTCCAGGTCGCCACCGGGGTCGGTGACGAGGGAGACGCCGACGTTCGTGGCGGCACCGCCGGCACCCGTCACGACCGTGTCGCCGACGATCGTGACGATGCGAACGGTGACGGTCGACGAGAGCCGTGCGGCCTCGGCGATCCTGCCCGCTGACCCCGCCACCGTGCCGACGAGGCGCGATGCCTCGGCACCGAAGTCGGCGATGAAGCCCAGGATCCGGGCGACCGCCGCCGCCACCTCGCCGCCCGCCGCGAGACCTGCCGCGGCATCGGACAGCCCAGCCGTGACGATCGTGAGCCCGACGCCGACGAGAGCCGTGGCGCCCACCTGTTCCAGGAGCTCCTGCAGCACGCCCTCGGCCTGCCGGTGGACGTGCTCGATTCGATCCGCCAGATCGCGACACCCCGTAGCGAGCGCCGAGGCGGACTCGGCCAGGGCCGAGGCACCGGACGCCACGCGCTCGACGGTCGACCGGATCGCGGGCAGCTCAGGCGTGCGCGTGGTGTCGAGGGCCTGCAGGATCCGGGGCACGTCGCCCCCATGCACGGCCGCCAGCTCGTCGGCCAACGAGTGCCACGCCGAGGCGGACCGCCGCAGCGCACCCGTGTCGCCGTCGGGCCACAGGTCGCCGACGAAGTTCGCCACGAGCTCCCAGCCCGGGATGCCGCAGGCGCGGGATCCACCGGCGGCCGACGGTGGGGGCGCGGAACACGCCGGGCCCGGGAGCGACGGCACGCTGTGCCCCGGCGCGTGCCCGGAGCCGCCCGCCGAGAGGTGCTCCGCCGTGGCGTAGTTCAGCCCGGTCACGGCAAGCCCTGCTGAAACGTGCCCGAACGCCGTCTCGAGTGCGTCGAGGCCTGCCAGAAGCTCGGCGGCCGCGCCGTCATACGTCGACGCCCACGCGAGGCCGGATGGGTCGGAGCCCGCCATCCCCGCAGATGTCGCGAGCGCGCGAACCGCATCGGACGCGGCCGCGCTCACCGCGCGCGCCGCTGACGAAGCAGCCGCCGACGCCGCGACGAAGTCGTCGGGGTCGACGTCGAGGACGATGCCCGCCATGCCACCTCGCTCGCCGTCGAAGCGCCCCGAGTGGGCGCACGGCGACTAGGTTAGCGAGGCGTTATGCTTATTCCAAATCCGAATATCAGAATTCCAGCGGCTAGGGCTTCGCGCTGTTGTCGAGCGACGGCTCGTCGGTGAGCACGAGGCCGCTCGACGAGTTCGCCGACGCGGTGAGCTCCGCGAGCCAGGTGCGGCTGATCGACGGCACGCGGCCGCCGGAGTACTTGAAGTAGAGCGGGATGCCCGGGTCCATCCACAGGCTGGAGCGGCCGTCGCCGACCTTCTGAGGGTCGCGCCAGGAGAAGAAGAACGACTCGCGGCGTCGCAGCTTCGTCGCGATGACGATCTGCAGGTGCTCGAGGGTACGGTCTTCGAACTCGATCTCGATGGACGTGGAACCGTAGATGAGGGATCCCATGGAACTCCTTCGGGCGAACCGCTGCTTCTGGCCGCGGACCGGGCGTTTTGTGGCGAACCTGAGCGTACCCGAGGGGTCGCGCCTCAGCAGTATCCGGCACGACGGCGGCATCCGAAAGGCGTAGTGCGCGTCGACGGCGTCGGCGGCGCGAGACGACCCAGCACGTCGGCACACGCTCAGTCGTGGAGCGGGTAGCCCTCGTCGATCATCTCGCCGCCTTCGTACACGTCGCCCGACGGCACGCTGTCGATGACCCCATGAGCCTCGGCCCACGCCAGCGAGTCGTCCGACGGCGAGAACCCGATCGCGAGCCCCTCCGACAGGTCGAACCACCCGGGGAAGTTCCGCGACATGCCCCAGACGATGCGATGCCCGGGCTCGTCGAGCACCGCCACGGCCTCGACGAGCCGCGCGATGTCGCCGGGGGAGACCCAGGTCGCGAGCGGCCGGCCGGCCCGGGGCTCGTCGAAGAACGAGCCGATGCGCGCCGAGACGATCGTCATGCCGAAGCGGTCGGCGAAGAGGGAGCCGAGTGCTTCGAGGGCGACCTTCCCCACCCCGTAGTAGCTGTCGGGGCGGGGAGCGGGCACCGGGACGCCTGCCAGATCCTGCGCCCGGTTGTAGCCGACCGCATGGTTCGACGAGGCCAGCAGCACCCGTTGCACGCCGACACTGTGCGCGGCCTCGAGGCACTTCTGCGTGCCGTCGACATTGAGGCGCAGGATGTCGGCCCACTCCAGCCCGTCGGGATGCCCGGCCAGGTGCACCACGAGGTCGGCCCCGGCGAGAGCCTCGGCCAGCGGCGCCGGCTCGAGCACCGACACCTCGGCGAACGTCTCGCCTGAGCGCACCGCGTCACGCGGCGGCACGACGTCGAGGAGCACGATCTCGCGCCCCTCGCGCGCCAGCCGCGGACGGATCGCCGTCGCGATGGTCGACGACCCGCCCGTGATGACGATGCGCTGCACGGCGCGCTACTTCTTGGCCAGCAGCTGCTCTTTGACGCGGCGGCGGATCACCTTGCCGACCATCGACTTCGGCAGGTCGTTCACCACGACGATGCGGCGGGGCACCTTGTATGCGGCGAGGTTCTCGCGGGCGAACTCGCGGAGGGCCTCCTGGTCGAGCTCCATGCCCTTCTTCACCACCACCGCGGCGGTGACCTGCTCGGCGGTGTTCGTGCCGAGGCCGACCACGGCGACGTCCTCGACGGCCTCGAACTTGCGCAGGGTGTCTTCGACCTCGGAGGGACTCACGTTGAAGCCGCCCGAGATGATGAGGTCTTTGATGCGGTCGACGATCGAGACGAAGCCGTCGTCCGAGATGGTGACGATGTCGCCGGTGCGGAACCAGTCGTCGACGAAGACCTCGGCGGTCTCGTCGGGGCGGTTCCAGTAGCCCTGGAACACCTGCGGCCCGCGCACGATCAGCTCGCCGCGCTCGCCCCGCGGCACGTCGACCGTGGGGTTGTCGGGGTCGACGGCGCGGATCTCGGTCGACGGGAACGGCAGGCCGACGGTGCCGGCGCGTCGCTCGTTCGACACCGGGTTCGCCATGAGCACGGGCGAGGTCTCGCTGAGGCCGTAGCCCTCGATGAGCCAGCCGCCCGAGCGTTCCTCCCACGGCTCGACGACGCTCGCCGAGAGCGGCATCGCGCCCGAGATGGCGATCTCGATGCCCTTGAGCGAGACGCCGGCGTCGTCGGCGGCGCGCTGCAGGCGCTGGTAGATCGGCGGCACGGCGGGCAGGAACGTCGGCGGGTGCTTCTTCATCGCGGTGAGCACGAGGGACGGCTCGAACGCCGGGAACAGAACGAGGCGCGCGCCCATGCGCATCGCGAAGGTGAGGCAGAGCGTGAGCCCGTAGGCGTGGAACATCGGCAGGATCGCGTAGACGACCGTCGACCCCTCCTTGATCTGCGGGATCCACGCCTGGCACTGCGCCGCGTTCGACAGCAGGTTGCCGTGGGTGAGCATGGCGCCCTTGGGGCTGCCGGTCGTGCCGGAGGTGTACTGGATGAGCGCGAGGTCGTCGGTCTCGGGGCGCGGGAACGACGGGTCGATGCGCGCCTGGCTGACGATGTCCTCCCACCTCGTCGTGCCGGTCACCGTCGTCGTGAGGCGGTTGCGCGACTCGCGCGCCTTCTTGACCGGCAGCTTCAGCTGCAGCTGCATGACGAACGGCATCGCCTTCGTCACGTCGATCGACACGATGCCGTCGATCGGCACCTCGTCGGGGAACTTCTGGATCGTGGCCACCGTCTTGTCCCACGCGATGGCCCAGCGGGCGCCGTGGTCCTCGAACTGGTGCTGGAGCTCGCGGGGCGTGTAGAGCGGGTTGTGCTCGACGACGATCGCGCCGAGACGCAGCACCGCGTAGAAGGCCACCACGTGCTGCGGGCAGTTCGGCAGGATCAGCGCGACGGTGTCGCCCTTCTTCACGCCGAGCCGCCGCAGACCCTCGGCCGCCCTCTGGATCTGCTCGACCATCGACTCGTAGGTGGTCTCGGCGCCGAAGTACTCCAGCGCCACGGCCTTCGGGTACTTCTCCGCCGTCACGCGGACGAGGTCGATGAGGGAGCCCGAGACGGGATCGATGTCGTGCGGGATTCCGTCTGCGTAGCTGTCAAGCCAGGGACGTGCGCTGTCGATGGTCACGAGGCCACTCTAGTTTCTCCGGGCGGCGAGGGCCGGGCTCCTGCGACCTGAGGGGGTCTGTCGGTGCCTGTCTCGAGGGGAACAGCGGCGTCGGGGCGGGAGTTCACTGACTACGCATCAACCAACGAGAAGAAGGACACACTGCCTTGAGCAAAGTCTGGTTCATCACCGGAGCATCGCGTGGATTCGGCCGTGAGTGGTCGCTGGCCGCCCTCGAGCGCGGCGACAGCGTCGCGGCGACCGCACGCACCGTGAGCACGCTCGACGACATCGCCGAGAAGTACCCCGACACGTTCCTGCCCCTGCAGCTCGACGTCGACGACCGCGACGCCGACTTCGCCGCCGTGAAGGCCGCGCACGAGAAGTTCGGTCGGCTCGACATCGTCATCAACAACGCCGGCTACGGCCACTTCGGCACCATCGAGGAGCTCAGCGAGCAGGAGGTGCGGCAGCAGCTCGAGACGAACGTCTTCGGGGCGCTCTGGGTCACCCAGGCGGCGCTGCCGATCCTGCGCGCACAGGGCGCCGGCCACGTCATCAACGTGTCGAGCATCGGCGGAATCACGGCGTTCCCCGGCATCGGCGCGTACCACATGTCGAAGTGGGCCCTCGAGGCCATGGGTCAGTCGCTGTCGCAGGAGGTCGCGCCCTTCGGCATCCACGTGACGACCATCGAGCCCGGCGGCTTCGCCACCGACTGGGCCGGGCCGTCGGCCAAGCACAGTGAGCAGATCGACGTCTACAAGCCGATGTGGGACGCCCGCGCCGCGCAGATGTCGAGCGCCAAGCGCGGCGACCCGACCGCGTCGGCCGCCGCCGTGCTCAAGGTCGTCGACGCCGAGAACCCGCCGCTGCGCGTCTTCTTCGGCACGACGCCGCTGAGCGTCGCGACGAAGGACTACGAGTCGCGTCTCGCCACCTGGAACGAGTGGCAGCCCGTCGCGGAGCTCGCCCAGGGCGAGTAACTCTCGCCGATCCTGTGCCCCGCCGGTCTCGACCATCGGCGGGGCGCTTCGTCTTCCCAGGTCGCGGTGCTCTGATGGAAGCGTGCCCGGCCTCACCGAACCCCTCCGCTCACGGCTGCAGTTCACCTTCAACGGACAGCGCTCGGGCACACCCGACTGGGTGCAGGAGCTGGAACACGGCGACGATCCGGGCTTCTTCGGCCCCGGCAGCGCCGTCTGGGCCGTCCACGGAGGCATGTCGACGATCCCCGCGGGTGTGCGCGCCCTCCTCGTGCAGGCCCTCCACCCCGGTGCGCTCGCCGGGGTCCACGACCACTCGCGCTACCGGGAGGACCCCCTCGGGCGCCTCGCCGGCACGATCCGCTGGATCTTCACCGTCTCGTACGGGTCGCAGGAGCAGGCCACCGCGGCGTCGCAGTGGGTGCTGCGCCTCCACGAGAAGGTCACCGGCACGTACCTCGACCGGCACGGGGTCTCGCACCGGTACGCGGCCAACGACCCGGACCTGCTCTCGTGGGTGCACATGGCCTTCTGCGACTCGTTCTTGGCCGCAGCTCTGGCCTGGGGCGCGCCGATCCCCGGCGGGGCCGATGCGTACGTGCGCCAATGGGCCGTCGCCGGCGAGCTGATGGGGGTGCAGGAGCCGCCGCGATCCGTCGCCGAGATGAACAGCCAGCTGGCGGCGTTCGACGACGCCGGGGTGCTCGAGCGCACGTCCCGGACGGACGAGGTCGTGCACTTCCTGCGCAGGCCGCCGCTGTTCCCGATCCTGCGCGCGGGGTACCCGCTGATCTTCGACGGGGCGGTCGGCACGCTGTCGCCGAGGTTCCGGTCGCTGCTCGAGCTTCGCGGGCCCCACATCGGATCGTTCGAGCTGCCGACGCGCGCTCCTGCCGCCCTGATGCTGCGGGGGATCGGGGGAGTGCTCGGGGCGGAGCCCGCCGCCGCGATGGCCGCGCGCGCCCGGCGGGAGCGGCTCGGGATCGTCGACGACGTGCCCGCGCCCGCTCGGCGTCGCTGACCGCGGGTCAGCCGGCGTCGCGGCCGGTGAGCGCGAGCAGCCGGATGCGGAGCGGCGCGTCGTCCGAGACCGGCACCGCGGCCGCGTAGAGACCGCTCGCCTGCAGGGTCTCGGCCTGCGGCTCGAAGACGTCCCACACGGCGTCGACGAGGCGGTCGTCGAGGTCTTCGCTCGTGTTCGTGGCCCGGGCGAGATCCCAGGTGTGGATCGTGATGTCGCCCACCAGCTCGGCGAGGTACTCGTCGGCGGTCACCGTGTCGGACTCGAGCTGCACGGTCGTCGTCAGGTCGGCCGCCTCGAATGCCTGCTGCGCGGCGCGGGAGTGCTCGCGCCAGGCGAGCGCCAGGTCGTCGCCGAGCGGGGAGATCGCGAGGCGGGCCTCGGCCGTGGTGCTCCCGGCGAGCAGCAGCGGCGCCCACTGCTGATCGTCGATGACGTGCGCCACGAGGTCGCGGACGGTCCACTCGGTGTCGGGGGTCGGGGCGTCCCAGTCGGTGACCGCCGCGATGCGAGCGGTGAACTCGGAGTGCGCGGTGCGCAGAAGGGAGATCCAGTCGGTCATGGTGATCCTCTCGGCCGTGTGCTCAGTCCAACTCTGCCCACCGGGTCGGTCTTCCCGCCGCCTGTTCGCTCGCGGCGGACGCGTGCCGACCCGCTCACCCCCTGCCACCCGTGCCGCATTTCGCGACCGAATCGGCCCCGTCGCCCCACCCGTTGCAGGCTTTCCGGGGCGCAGCGCGCGCCGCGGTCGCGAAATGCGGCGAGGGGCGGACGGTGTGCGATGCTGTCGGCATGACGACCGAGGGGGCCGCGGCCGCGCCGCACCGACGCCACCGCCTGCTGCGCGGCGCCGCACCGATCGCCGCCGTCGCCGCGATCGTCGCGGGCGGCGTGCTGATCGGCGTCGGCGAGTGGCAGTCGGCGCACGAGTCGTACGGCTGGTTCGCCTACGCCCCGCTGTCCGACACGACGTTCACCCCGACGCCGGCGTGGAACGCGACGCCCGTGGGCGTGGCGCTCGTCGCGGCGGGGTTCGCCGGGCTGGCCTTCGTCGCGGGGTGGCGTTCGGCCGCGCGGCGTTCGCGGATCCTGCGCCCGGTGCCCTGGATCGTCGGCGGAGCCGCGGCGACGGCGGCCGGAGTCGCGCTCGAGGTCTGGCGACAGACGCACCTTCTCTTCGGCTGGCACGACTTCGGGCCGCGCGCTGCGGGCCGAAGCGTGGTGATGACGAAGGAGCAGCTGATCGCGCTTCTCGCGCCGCACCCGCTGCCGCCCGCGGTGGTCGCCGCCGCGTTGATCGTCGTCGGTGTCGCCGCGCTCGCCCTCGCAGCAGGCAGGCTGGGCGCGACGGTGCGGGGGTCGCGGCGCGGTCGGCAGCCGGAGACGCACACCCCCTGAACGGCGAAACGGCGGCCGAACCGCTCGTGAGAGGGTCCGGCCGCCGTGAAGCGGGGCAGAGGCGGGACTACGCCGCGGCGAGCACCAGCTGGATCTCGAAGTCGAGCGCGATGTCGTTGCTGAGCAGGACGCCGCCGTTGTCGAGCGACGCGTTGAACGAGACGCCGAACTTGGTGCGGTCGATCTTGCCCTTGGCCGAGAAGCCGGCCTTGGTCTGGCCGTAGGCGTCGGTGGTGATGCCACCGAACTCGGCGACGAGCTGCACGGGCTCGGTCACGCCCTTGAGGGTGAGGTTGCCGTCGATGACGAGGTCGTCGCCCTTCTCGGTGATCGAGGTCGACTCGAAGACGGCCTTGGGGTGCGCCTCGGTGTTGAAGAAGTCGTCCGAGTGGAGGTGGCCGTCGCGGTCGGCGTTGCCGGTCGAGATCGAGGCGATGTCGATGGTGGCGGTGACCTTCGAGTCGACGATGGCGTCGCCGGTGACGAGCGTCACGTCGAAGGTGCTGAACGAGCCCTTGACCTTCGAGATGGCGAGGTGGCGAACCGAGAACGTGAGCTCCGAGTGGGCGCTATCGATGTTCCAGGTGCCCGCGACGTAGCCGGGGATGGTTTCGGTGGTGATGGGCATGCTGTCTCCTCAAGAGGGGATGATGTGAACGGTTGGCTTGTGGTCACCGATCGATGACACGTCACCGACTGGTGATGGATGCAATCGTATCGATTCCTGCCGTATTCCCGACGCGCGAAGAAATAATTCTTCGTGAACGCACAGGACGAGCCTGGGCGCTGGATCAGGCGGGCCGCGCCTCCGGCGACACGGTCTTGGCCGCGTCCCGCTCGGCGACCGCACCCACTGCCCGATCGATCGCGGCGAGGGCCTCCGGGGGCAGGACCACGCCCGACGCCTTCACGTTGTCGAGCACCTGCTCGGGCCGCGAGGCGCCGATGATCGCGGAGGCGACGTTGTCGTTCTGCAGCACCCACGCGACGGCGAGCTGCGCCATCGAGAGGCCGAGGTCGGCTGCGATCGGCTCGAGCTCCGCGACGGCGGTGAGGACCTCGTCGTTCAGGAAGCGGCGGATGGTGTTCGCGCCGCCCTTCTCGTCGGTGGCGCGGGACCCCTCGGGCAGCGGCTGACCGGGCTTGTACTTGCCGGTGAGCACGCCCTGCGCGATCGGCGACCAGACGATCTGGGAGAGGCCGTACTGCTTCGACGCCGGCACGACCTCGTCTTCGATGACGCGCCAGAGCATCGAGTACTGCGGCTGGTTCGAGATCAGCTGCACGCCCATCTTCTGAGCGAGCGCGTGACCCTCGCGGATCTGGTCGGCGGTCCACTCGGAGACGCCGATGTAGAGCGCCTTGCCCTGCCGGACGACGTCGGCGAAGGCCTGCATCGTCTCTTCGAGCGGAGTCTCGACGTCGAAGCGGTGCGCCTGGTAGAGGTCGACGTAGTCCGTGCCGAGCCGCGTGAGCGAGCCGTTGATCGACTCGAGGATGTGCTTGCGGCTGAGCCCGGTGTCGTTGTGGCCGCGCGGCCCGGTCGGCCAGTACACCTTCGTGAAGATCTCGAGCGACTCGCGGCGCTGACCTCGCAGGGCGTCGCCGAGCACCTTCTCGGCGGCGGTGTTGGCGTAGGCGTCGGCCGTGTCGAACGTCGTGATGCCGGAGTCGAGGGCGGCGTGCACGCAGGCCGTCGCCTGGTCGTTCTCGACCTGCGAGGCGTGCGTCAGCCAGTTGCCGTAGGTGATCTCGGAGATCTTCAGGCCGGAGCGGCCGAGGTAGCGGAAGTCCATGACCTTCACCGTACCGCGACGCCTCGGAGCGAGCCGGGAGAAGCGACGCCGCGATCGGCGACGGCCGGGAACGGCAATCGCGGACGCCCGACAGGTCAGAAGCCGGGCGGCCGCGATTGCTCCATTGTCGTCTGACGATTCCTCAGGCCGCGCGCCCGTCTTCGGGGGGTGCACGAGCCCCCTACGCTGTGGTGCATGTACTGGTTCCTGCGCCTGTTCGTCGCCCGGCCCGCGGCCTTCGGGCTCTTCCGCATCCGGGTGCGCGGGCTCAGCAACATCCCGAAGCGCGGCGGCATCGTCCTCGCCGGCAACCACATCGCCTTCATCGACTCGGTGTTCGTCCCCGTCGTCGTGCCGCGGCCGATGACCTACCTCGTCGGCAGCAACTACATGTCGCAGACGAGCGCGCTCGGGCGCCTCCTCGGGTGGTTCCTGCGCGCGATCCACCAGCTCCCGATCGACCGGTCGGGCGGCTCGGCGTCGAAGGCGTCGCTCGACGCGGGGGTCGAGGCGCTCGCCCGGGGCGCGGCCATCGGCATCTATCCGGAGGGGTCGAGGAGCCGTGACGGGCGGCTGCACCGGGGCCGGACGGGTGTGGCGCGGCTCCTGCTGGCCACCGGCGCCCCCGTGGTGCCGTTCGCGATCCAGGGCAGCGATCGCGTGACGACGAAGGGCCTCACGCGGGCGAAGCGCGCCGACGTGACGATCGTCTTCGGCGAGCCGCTCACGTTCGCGAAGGCCGACGGCGACGTCGATGCGGGCAGGATGCGCGAGGTCACCGACGAGATCATGCGCGCGATCGGCGCCCTCACGCCGCAGGAGTACGACGACAGCTACACGACGAGCCGCGGCTAGTCGGAGCCCGGCGCCGCCGGCGTCAGCGCACCACCGCGACCGAGTGCGGCGGCAGCGTGAGGCTCTCGCCCGCGGCGATGCCCTCCTCGCTCGCGAACAGCACCTCGGAGGCTGCGACGTCGAGGGTCGCGGGCGAGTCGGCGAAGTTCACGGCAACCCGCAGGCTCCCGCGCGTCATCACGAGCCAGCGGTCGCTCTCCGAGTAGTCGACGGACACCGCCGTCATGACCGGGTCGGTGAGGTCGCGCTCGCACCGCCGCAGGGCGGTGAGGCGCCGGTAGGCGTCGAGCACGCGGGCGTGGCGGCCCTCCGAGACCTCCGACCAGTCGAGCTTCGAGCGCTCGAAGGTCGCAGGATCCTGGGGATCCGGCACCACGGCAGGGTCCCACCCCATCTTCGCGAACTCGGCGATCCGGCCCTTCGCCGTGGCGACGCCGAGGTCGTGCTCGGGATGCGACGTGAAGAACTGCCACGGCGTCGAAGCCGCCCACTCCTCGCCCATGAAGAGCATCGGCGTGAACGGCGACGTGAGCGTCAGCGCGGCGGCGATGATCAGCTGCCCGTCGTCGAGGGTGGCCGCGAGGCGGTCGCCGACGGCGCGGTTGCCGATCTGGTCGTGGTTCTGGTCGGCGACGACGAGGCGCCAGCCAGGCATCCGTTCGACGTCGACCGGTCGCCCGTGGTACCTCTCGCGGAACGACGACCAGGTGCCGTCGTGGAAGAAGCCGCGGGTGAGCACCTTGGCGAGCGCGCCGAGGTGCTCGAAGTCGGCGTAGTAGCCGGAGACCTCGCCGGTGAGGGCGACGTGCACCGAGTGGTGGAAGTCGTCGCTCCACTGCGCGTCGATGCCGAACGCGGAGCCGGAGCGCCCCGCGGCCTCGCGCGGAGTGACGAGCGAGGTGTCGTTCTTGTCGCTCTCGGCGATCAGCGTCTTCGGGATTCCTGTGGCTGCCGACAGCGCCGCGGTGCGGATCGCCATCTCCTCGAGCAGGTGCACGGGGGAGTCGTCGACGAGGGCGTGGACGGCGTCGAGCCGCAGAGCGTCGACGTGGAACGTGTCGAGGAAGAGCCGCGTGTTCTCGAGGATCAGCTCCCGCACCTCGTGGGATCCCTCGTCGTCGAGGTTGACGCCGGTGCCCCAGGTCGAGGCGTGCTTGTCGGTGAGGTACGGCCCGAACTGAGGCAGATAGTTGCCCGACGGCCCGAGGTGGTTGTACACGACGTCCTGCACGACGCCGAGGCCGCGCGCGTGGCAGGCGTCGACGAAGCGCTGGTACGCCTCGGGGCCGCCGTAGGTCTCGGTGACCGCGAACCAGTGGACGCCGTCGTAGCCCCAGTTCCAGCGGCCGTTGAACGAGTTCACCGGCAGCACCTCGACGAAGTCGACGCCGAGGTCGACGAGGTGGTCCAGCTTCTCGATCGCGGTGTCGAACGTGCCGCCCGACGGTCCCTCGGCTCCGGCAGGGCCGTTCGTTCCCGGCGTGAACGTGCCGATGTGCAGCTCATAGACCACGGCACCGGCGAGCGGGCGGCCGCGCCAGGCCTGGTCCGTCCAGGCGAACGACGCGGGGTCGAATGTCTCGCTGAGGGCGTGCACGCCGTCGGGCTGTCGGAGGGAGCGGGGGTCGGGGAGAGGGGTGTCGGAATCGTCGAGCAGGAACCCGTAGCGGTGGCCGGCCCCGGTGTCGAGGCCGGCGGGGGCGCGCCACCAGCCCCGTGCATCCTGCGTCATGTCGTGGGTCTCGCCGTCGAGGACGAGACGGACGCGGGTCGGGAAGGGCGCCCAGACGTCGTAGAGGGCCATCAGTCGTCGTGCCTTTCGTCGTCGGGCACCAGGAGCGCCACGGGGTAGGTGTCGAGCAGGTCGGCCAGCCGCACGCGTGTCCCGTCGAAGCGTCGGCCGGTGAGGGCGTCGCGGTGCGAGCCGCTGGGCAGGTGCAGAGTCGTGTCGCGCCAGCCGCCGCTTTCGGCGAGCCCGACGGGCAGGCGGGTGGCCACGGCGATGGCCCCGCCGCGATCGACGGCGATCGCGTTGACGGCCGCCTCGCCGAACACGGGCAGCGGCACGTAGCGGTCGAAGAGCTCGGGCCGGTCGCGGCGTTCGATAAGGGCGCGATGGGTGACCAGGAGCCGCGCGGCCCCCGTGGCGTCCACGGCCGGGAGCTCGCCCGCCTGGATCGCCGCCAGGTAGAGGCGCCGCAGGTCGAAGTCGACCTCGCGCCGGTTGTCGGGGTCGACGAGCGAGTAGTCCCACAGCTCGCCGCCCTGGTAGACGTCGGGTGCTCCCGGGCCGGTGAGCTGCAGCAGCGCCATCGCCAGCGAGTTCGACCAGCCCGGGCCGCGCACCATCTCGACAATGCGCTCGAGCTCTTTGACCGTCGCGTCGTCGTCGAAGCAGGCGTCGACGAGCGCGTGCATCCGCGTCTCGAAGGCCTCGTCGGGTGCGGTCCAGGTCGTCGAGGTCCCGGCCTCGCGGGAGGCCTTCTCGGCGTAGGCGTGCAGGCGCTCGCGGGAGGCGGGCCAGGCGCCGACGATCGACTGCCAGAGCAGATTCTCGAACGGCCCGTCGCCGAGCGGCGCGAGCTCGCGCAGCCGGCCGAGCGTCGCCGCCCACTCGTCGGGGATCTCGCTGAGCACGTCGATCCGTGCGCGCACGTCGGCGGAGCGCTTCGTGTCATGCGTCGACAGCGTCGTCATCGTGTGCGGCGTGGTCGCCAGGCGCTTCTGCTGCCGCGTATGGAACAGCTCGGGCGAGTAGGCGAACCACGAGGGCTCGCCGCCCACCTCGTTCAGAGACACCAGGCGGCTGTAGCGGTAGAACGCCGTGTCTTCGACGCCCTTCGCCATCACCATGCCGCTCGTCTGCTGGAACCGCACGGCCGCAGGATCCGCCGGGTCGCCCAGGCGCGTCACCACCGTCGCGATCGCGTCCTTCAGCTCGGGCCGGGCGTGCTGCGCCTGATCGGCGGCCCAGGCGAGCTGTTCGCCGCCGAGCGGCAGATAGCTGCGGTACACGGGGAAGCGCGTTGCGAGCTCGGCGAGGGCGTCGACGATGTCGGGATCGACCTCGGGCGCCGACCCGTCGGCGGTCGGCACAGCCAGGAGCCGCGCCAGGCGTCGGATCTCGCTGCCGAGGATGCCGTCGGCGATGCCGCGCTTCGTGCCGGCGATCATCGTGTGCCACGTGTCGTCGGCCGGCGCAGGCGCACGACCGGCGAGCCGGTCGTCGAGGGCGCCGAGCGCCTCGGCTCCCTCCGGGTCGACCAGGATCCGGTCGTAGTCGCCGAGGGCGTCGTAGCCGGTCGTGCCGTTCATCGCCCAGTCGGCGGGCAGCTCCTCCGCCCCCTCGAGGATCTTCTCGACGAGCACGTGGGCGCCGCCCGTCAGCTCGCGGAGACGGTCGAGGTAGCCGCCCGGATCGGCGAGGCCGTCGGGGTGGTCGACGCGGAGGCCGTCGGCGATCCCGTCGCGGAACCAGCGCCCGATCTCGGCGTGCGAGTCGTCGAACACCCAGGGCTCTTCGACGCGGATGCCGGCGAGCGTGTTCACGGCGAAGAATCGCCGGTAGTTGAGCTCGGAGTCGGCGCGCTTCCAGTAGACGAGCTCGTAGTGCTGCCGGGCGTGCACATCCTGCGCCGTGTCGCCCTCCGAGTGCGTGCCGGGCGCGATCGGGTAGGCGTTGTCGTAGTAGCGGAGCTCGTCGCCGACGATCTCGAGGGCGTCGAACCGGTCGTCGCCGTCGTCGCCGAGCACCGGGATCAGGACCTTGCCGCCGCCCACGGCCCAGTCGACGTCGAAGGCCTCCGCGTAGCGGGAGTCGCGGCCGTGCTGGAGGAGGTCCCACCACCAGGCGTTCGATCTCGGAGTCGCGACGCCCATGTGGTTCGGCACGATGTCGATCAGCACGCCCAGGCCAAACAGGTGCGCCCGATCGGCGAGCGTCTGCAGGCCGATCTCGCCGCCGCGCGCCGGGTCGACGCGGGAGTGGTCGACCACGTCGTAGCCGTGATCGCTGCCGGCCTCCGCCTCGAGGACGGGCGAGAGGTAGACCCAGTCGACGCCGAGGTCGCGGAGGTACTGCACGACGTCCGCCGCGGCGTTCAGGTCGAACGCGGGGCGGATCTGCAGGCGGTAGGTCGAGCGGGGAGCACGGTCTCGGGGCACGGCGACTCCTTCGTCACGGGTGGGCTGACTCACTTCTGTTCGGGGCTCGCGTCGCGGAGGACGACCATGGAGCGGCCGGCGACGGGGAGACGGGCGCCGGCGCGGAGCTTCCGCGACGAGCGCCGCGTGGCGGCGGTCTCGACGACGAACTCCCACGACGACGCGTACTCGTCGGGCGGCAGGGTGAAGGTCACGGTGTCGTCGTGGGCGTTGAAGTAGAGCACGAAGTTGACGTCGGTGATCCGGCCGCCTCGGCTGTCGCGCCCCCGGATGCCGTTGCCGTTGAGGAACATGCCGATCGACCGGCCGAAACCGGAGTCCCACTCCTCGGACTGCATCGCGTCGCCTTCAGGGGTCAGCCAGACGATGTCGGGAATCGGGTCGCCCTCGCCTCGGCGCACGATGCGGCCGTCGAAGTACCGCTGGCGGCGGAAGGTGGGGTGCTTGCGTCGGAGGTCGATGAGCGACGTGGTGAAGGCGATCAGCTCGTCGTCGGCGTTCGCCCAGTCGATCCAGGAGATCTCGTTGTCCTGCGCGTAGGTGTTGTTGTTGCCCTGCTGGGTGCGGCCCAGCTCGTCGCCGTGCAGGATCATCGGCACGCCCTGGCTGAGCAGGAGCGTCGCGAGGAAGTTCTTCACCCGCTGACGCCGAAGGCCCGAGATCGCCTTGTCGCGGGTCGCACCCTCGACGCCGGAGTTCCACGAGCGGTTGTGGCTCTCGCCGTCGCGGTTGTCCTCGCCGTTGGCCATGTTGTGCTTCTCGTCGTACGAGACGAGGTCGCGCATCGTGAAGCCGTCGTGGGCGGTGACGAAGTTGATCGAGGCGATGGGGCGCCGGCCGTCTCGCTGGTAGAGGTCTGCTGATCCTGTGATCCGCGACGCGAACTCGCCGAGGGTCGCGGGCTCGCCGCGCCAGAAGTCACGGACGGTGTCGCGGTACTTCCCGTTCCACTCCGTCCACTGCGGCGGGAAGTTGCCCACCTGGTAGCCGCCGGGGCCGACGTCCCAGGGCTCGGCGATGAGCTTCACCTGGGAGACGATGGGATCCTGCTGCACCAGCTCGAAGAAGGTCGACAGCCGGTCGACCTCGTAGAACTCGCGGGCCAGGCTCGCCGCCAGGTCGAAGCGGAAGCCGTCGACGTGCATCTCGGTGACCCAGTAGCGCAGGCTGTCCATGATCAGCTGCAGCGAGTGCGGGTGGCGCACGTTGAGGCTGTTGCCGGTGCCGGTGTAGTCCATGTAGTACTGCTTGTCGTCTTCGACGAGGCGGTAGTAGGCGGCGTTGTCGATGCCCTTGAACGACAGGGTCGGGCCGAGGTGGTTGCCCTCCGCCGTGTGGTTGTAGACGACGTCGATGATGACCTCGATGCCGGCGTCGTGCAGCACCCGCACCATCGTCTTGAACTCCTGCACCTGCTGCCCGTGGTCCTCCACCGACGAGTACTGCTGGTGCGGCGCGAAGAAGCCGATCGAGTTGTAGCCCCAGTAGTTGCGCAGGCCCTTCTCGAGCAGCGTGTTGTCTTGCACGAACTGGTGCACCGGCATCAGCTCGATCGCCGTCACGCCGAGCCCCTTGAGGTGGTCGATGATCGCCGGGTGCGCGACGCCGGCGTAGGTGCCGCGCTGCTCCTCGGGGATGTCGGGGTGCGTCTCGGTGAGGCCCTTGACGTGCGCCTCGTAGATGACGGTCTCGTCGTAGCTGTACTTCGGCGGCCGGTCGCCCTGCCAGTCGAAGAACGGGTTGATGACGACGCCCATCATCATGTGGGGTGCGGAGTCCTTGTCGTTGCGAGACGCAGGGTCGCCGAAGTTGTACGAGAAGAGGGCTTCGTCCCAGTCGATCTCGCCCGCCGTGGCCTTCGCGTACGGGTCGAGCAGCAGCTTGTTCGGATTCGCCCGCAGCCCCTTCGCCGGGTCGTACGGGCCGTGCACGCGGTAGCCGTAGCGCTGGCCCGGCTGGACGGTCGGCAGGTAGCCGTGCCAGACGTACGCGTCGACCTCGAGCAGATCGACCTGCGTCTCGGTGCCGTCGTCGTCGAACAGGCAGAGCACGACCCGCTCGGCCGCCTCGCTGTAGATCGCGAAGTTCGTCCCGCTTCCGTCGTAGGTCGCGCCGAGCGGATACGGGTTGCCGGGCCAGGTGTTCATCGAACCTCCGAGTCGCGCTCCGCGTCAGGGGCCCGCGGAGTCTCGCCCCGCGTCGCAAGCCCGCGGAGTCTCGGCCCAGCCTAGGGGCGAACGGCTCGGAGGGTCCGGGCAGGTGCGCCGCGCGTAGGGTCGCAGTCATGAAGGTCGTCGTCATCGGAGCCACCGGCCACGTCGGAAGCTACCTCGTCCCCCGTCTCGTCCGCGCCGGCCACGAGGTGACCGCGGTCACCCGCGGCACCTCCGAGCCCTACCACCAGGATCCGGCGTGGCGGCAGGTCACGCGCGTCACCCTCGACCGCGACCAGGGCGACGCCGACGGCACGTTCGCCCCCGCGATCGCGGCCCTCGGCGCCGACGCCGTCATCGACATGGTCTGCTTCACCGTGCCGTCGGCCCAGCAGCTCGTCGACGCGCTCCGCGGTACCGGCGCGGTGCTGCTGCACTGCGGCACGATCTGGGTGCACGGACCCGCCACCGAGGTGCCGATCACCGAGGACGCCGTGCGGACGCCCTTCGGCGAGTACGGGACGCAGAAGGCGGCGATCGAGGAGCTTCTGGTCGCGGAGACACGTCGGGGCGGGGTGCGATCGGTGATCCTGCACCCTGGTCACATCACCGGCCCCGGGTGGCCCATGATCAACCCGCAGGGCAACCTCGATCTCGGCGTGTGGGCGGCCCTCGCCGCGGGCGACGAGGTGGTGCTGCCGAACCTCGGGCTCGAGACGCTCCACCACGTGCACGCGGACGACGTCGCGCAGGGATTCGAGCGGGCGCTCGCGCGGCATGCGGTGGCCGCGGGGCAGAGCTTCCACCTCGTGTCGGAGCGCGCGGTGACTCTGCGCGGGCTCGCCGAGGGCATCGCCGCCTGGTACGGCGCGGTGCCGTCGCTGCGGTACGTGCCGCTCGACGCGCTCGCCGACGAGATCGGTTCGGCGCTCGCCGAGACCACGCGCGACCACATCTCGCGGAGCCACTCGTGCTCGATCGAGCGGGCGCGCACGGTCCTCGGCTACGCGCCGCGCTACACGTCGCTCGAGGCGATCGAGGACGGCCTCGCGTGGCTCGCCGCCGACGGCCAGGTGCCCGCGCCCGTCGCCTGACCGCGGGCCTGGCGACCGATGCGGCGCCTATCACGCGTCGCCACGCGTCGCGTCGCGCCGCCTCACGTGAAACGCGCCGCATCCCTCGGGACGCCGCGCCGAATTCCGCCGCCTCGCGTGGAACGCGCCGCAAGGCGTGAAACGCGCCGCATCGCGTCAATCGCGCCGCATCGACAACCGACCCGCATAGGGGTCGCGGGTCGCGCCGCCGACCGACACACTGGGACGATGGCCACCCCGTCCGCTCCGACTCCACCGCGCTCGTCGTCTGTCATGGCCGTCTCGATGGCGGTCGGAGGGCTTGCCACCGCCGTGTTCGTCGGGCTCATCGACATCCCGACATTCATCGGGTGGGGAGCCGACAACGACGGAATCAGCGTGTTCTCGCCCGTGGGTGCCGTCGAGCTGTTCGCCGTGTTCTTTCTGATCGGCATGCTCCTCGGCGCCCTGGCAGGTGGATTCGCAATCGCCGCACGCCGGCGCGCCGTGACCCTGGGTCTCGCCCGTGGCGCGACACTGCGGTTCGTGGCCGGCCGGGCGGCAGTCGGCGCGTTTGTCGCCGGATTCCTCTTCACGCTCCCGGGCGCGATCGGCGAGAAGCCGTTCGGCGCTGCAATCACCGGCGAAGCACTCAGCCTCGCCGCGTCGACCGCAGTGGCTTTAGTCGTAGCGGTGGCCCTGTACCGCTACCTCGCGCGGCGGACCCGCGCCTGACTCGCAGCATTCGCGGGCTAGGCGACATCGGTCAGCGTCGCGCCGGCCAGCAGCGGATCGCTGGCGATGAGTGACTCCAGGACCTCGTGCAGTCGTCCGCGGGAGTCGCCGTAGACGAACACATCCGACCCGCGATGCACGTGCCACGACCAGACGGACCCGTCGTCGCCGAGCGCGGAGTCGATGCGGATCATGAGCGCGTCGAGTTCACGGTTGTGCTCGATGTTCCGGTCGTCCGTGAAGTCGACGGCGTCGACCAGCGGCACGCGAAGGGCCACCCCGTAGAGCGATCCGATCGGGTCGAGCTCGTTGCTGTACATCGTGATCGTGGAGCCGCGCGGGGTGCCGATCGCGCGCAGCGCCTTCTTGATCTGGAAGAGTCCCTCGTCGGCCTGGTCGATCGGCACGCCGAACGACACGTCGCACGACACGATGCGCATGCCTCGGGTGAACGCCGTCCCCGCGTCGAGAACGCCCGACCGAAGCCCCGCCGACTCCAGCGCCGCGACGACAGGGTCTTCGAAGCGGTCGCCTCGATGCATGGGCTGCAGCCGAGCGTTCAGGTGCACGTCGATCACCGCTGCGCGCTCTGTCGCGGCCCTGCGCAGCCACCGGAAGAAGCCCATGCCGAAACCCTAGGGCGTCACGAGCCGGCGGCGACGGCAGCGGGGTCGCTGGGGTTCTTATAGACCTGGGCGAGCATCCACTTCCACACCGGCTCGAACACCGGCGTGCCCTTGTCGTTCAGGGGCGTGTTGTCGGCCACCGATCGGATGTGCGACTGCCCCGGGTCGCCCAGCACGTACGTCGAGACGAGCTGGTGCACCTTCGACGATGTCGGCACCGGCACCCGGGCGGTGAGCCGGCCCGACAGGTGCAGCTGCCTCCAGGAGCCGACGATCCTCGGGTAGAACTCGTCGTGCACGTCGTCGAACGCGTACATCACCGAGGCGGGCGTCGCGCTCCTCGTCTTCAGCCACGAGGCCCGGACGTCCTGGTCGGTGATGATCGGCGACGAGAACGTCAGCTGCCCCATCACCCGGAACCGGTGCGCGATGTACGCCGACTCCCCGCCGCCCTGCGAGTGGCCGGCGACGACGATGTTGTCCCAGTCGATGACGCCCTGGTGGTCGTACTGGCTCCAGCCGCCGCCCGGGTCGTGCACCACGAGGTAGTCGAGGGCCGCGGTCAGCCGGCTGACGACCGAGTTGGCCTCGTCGACCTTGCTAAACTGCGAGGCGCCCTCGCCGCTGAAGCGGTTGCGCTGCACCTGCGTGTAGCAGCGGGCGTCGACGCCGCAGATGTTGGCGACGGCCTTGCCCTGGTTCCAGAAGTCGAGGCCGAGCACGTGGTAGCCGGACTGCGCCGCCACCGTGAGGAACCGCCGGTAGTTGTCGGGCACGTGACCGGTCGCGGGCAGGAACAGCAGCAGCGGCCCCGAGCTCACGGTGCGGGCGGCCCAGTCACGGGCGTCGGGCTTCACGACGGCGCCGTTGATGAGCCCGAGTCGGAAGTGGAACGGGTTCATCGTGAGGCTTCGGCTGAGGGGGTCGCCGGTGCCGCCCACGGAGAGCGAGCCGTCGGATCCTGTGGCCGCCTCGTTGTCGGTGTCGCCGCCCGAGCCCGCGGGTGCCTTCGGCGGGGCCGTCTTCGACGCGACGGGGGCGGTGATCTGCACGCCCGCGCCATCACCGCCGTTGACGGGGGCCACGGCGGTCGGGCGGCGGGCGGCCGAACCGTGGGTGCCGGGCCCGTACGGGCTGCGGCCGGTCTGCGCGCCCGACCCGAGGGGCGCAGGATGCGAGCCGGCCGAGAACGGCAGCGACGCCTGCGTCGACGAGGCGGTCGGCTTCGTCGCCGACCCCGTCTCGACCGTGACGAGCACGAGCACGGCGATGCACAGGAGGACGAGCGTCACGAGCCCGTGCGGCCACCTCCTGAACTTCACCCGTCGTTCGTATCACAGCAAAATCAACACCCGAGGTCTGTGGACCCGAACTGGGGGAGACTTCGTTCTGCGGGATGACGAGGTCGGCACCCCGGGACGACCGGGTGTCGGCCGGTCGGCGCCGGGCCCGAGCCGGTCGGCTGTCAGCGCGTCGGCGGCGTGGCGCCCGCTACCAGGGCAGGGACACCGCCGCGTGGAGGTCGAGCAGGGGCACCGTGCGCTCCGCCGGGCCGCGGCCGAAGCCGCACTCGGTCGCGACGCCGAAGTGCGGCAGCACCGCGCTGGCCGCGGCGATGCGTCGGCGTGCGCCCTCGGCGCCGTCCTCGTGGTGGACGAGCCCGAGGTAGACGTCGGTCGACGCCGGGATCGACGGCAGCACGCCGGCGAGCGGTGCGAAGTACTCGACGTCGTCGCGCTCGATCGGCACCGGAAGGTGCACGAAGTCGACGTGGCGGGAGGCGCCCTCGAAGATCCCCTGCATGACCGCCGCCAGGTTGCCGGCGTCGACGGGCTGGGCGAAGTGCGCCTCCTCGACGTCGCCGTAGCAGAGGTGGTACCCGGCCTGGACGTCGACCGGCACGGCGTCGAGCTGCCGCAGGGCGCGCTCGACGACGCCCGGCAGCACCGGCTCGAACCAGCTCGCGAGGCCGAACTGGTTCGCGGGCTCGAGGAGGGCGAACTCGACCGCGGTGTCCCACTGGATCGCGAGGTCGGTGTGCGGGATGCCGTCGAGGATCCGCTCCAGCTCGGCGAACAGCGCCCGCTCGTAGACGGGCTCGACCGCAGCGCGATCCTCCGGACGCAGGAACGAGCCCATCACGGCGGCCGGCGTCGGCAGCGACACCTGGAACCGGACGCCCGAGGCGATGACGCCCTCGGTGCGGAGCGTCGAGAACACCGCGTACGACTCGAGGGCCGCCGTCGCGTAGCCGAGGTCGGGGAAGGCGAGGTCGGGGGCCGCGACGGTGCCGTCGAGCCCGAACTTCCGGGCGTCGAACTGCCCGCGGATCCTGCCGCCCTCGTCGCCCACCCGGACGAGCCCCGGGGTGGCGTCGAAACGGAGGCCCTGGAACTGGATCCAGTAGTAGCGCTCACCGACCTCGCCGTCGGGAATTCGCGCGAGGTGGTCGCCGAGGCGCCCGGCCGCAGCGCGGAACACTGCCTCGGCGTCGGGCAGGTTGACGCTTCCGACCAGGTGCGCGCCCTGAACGATCGACTCGGTGGCGCTCTGCGGGGTCGCGGGTGTCTCGGTCATGGTCGTCGAGCCTGACAGACGCCACCGACAGTGTCGACTTGATGACGCCTCGTCTCGCTGTATCGTTGTGGCCACAACACACGGGAGTCCGGTGAGCCGGGCTGAGAGGAAGCGATCCACGCTTCGACCGTCGAACCTGATCCGGATCATGCCGGCGCAGGGAGGAGAGATCAGCATGTCTGTTTCCACGTCTGCTTCCACTCGAAGCTCGACCACGTCTCGCGCGCCCCGCCGCTGGCGCGTCGTCGACATCGTCGTCGCCAGCGTCCTCGGCGTCGCGTCCGGCGTCATCTTCTGGGCGTGGGGTCTCGCCTGGACCCCGCTCTCGACGGTCCTGTCGTTCTCGCCCGGCCTCGAGGGCCTTCTCTCGGGCGGCTGGCTCTTCGCCGGCGTGCTCGGCGGGCTCGTCGTGCGCAAGCCGGGTGCCGCTCTCTACACCGAGATCCTCGCCGCGGTCGTCTCGATGCTCGTCGGCACGCAGTGGGGCTTCTCGACCCTGATCTGGGGCATCCTCGAGGGCCTCGGGGCCGAGATCGTCCTGGCGATCTTCCTCTACCGCTCGTGGCGCCTCGGCACGGCGATCCTCGCGGGCGCAGGAGCCGGCCTGGTCACCGGGCTCCTCGACACGAACTTCTCGAGCATCGCCGCGTTCGCCGTCGACTACAAGCTCGTCTACATCGTGTCGTCGGTGGTCTCCGGCGCCGTCCTGGCCGGCCTGCTCTCGTGGCTCGCCGTCCGTGGGCTCGCCCGCACCGGGGCGCTCTCGCGCTTCGCCGCCGGGCGCGCCACGCAGACCCGGGTGTGAGCCTCCGGAACGTCGACGCGATGAGGTCCGACGCGGTGAGCCCGGGCGCGCACCCGACGACGGCCGGCGCGCGCGTCACGGCGCGCGGCTGGTCGTGGCGCCACGCCGGTCGCCTGCGCCCGGCCGTCTCGGAACTCGACCTCGACATCGAGCCGGGTGAGCGGGTCCTGCTTCTCGGAGCCTCGGGCGCCGGCAAGTCGACGCTGCTCGCGGGCCTCGCCGGCGTCCTCGGCGGTGACGACGAGGGCGACTCCACCGGGTCGCTCCTCGTCGACGGGCAGCACCCGGCCGACCAGCGCGGCCGGGTCGGCCTCGTGCTGCAGGACCCCGACTCCCAGGTCGTCCTCGCGCGCGTCGGCGACGACGTCGCCTTCGGGCCGGAGAACCTCGGGGTGCCGCGCGACGAGATCTGGCACCGCGTGGCCGAGTCGTTCGAGGCGGTCGGGCTCGACCTGCCGCTCGACGCGGCGACGTCGACCCTCAGCGGAGGGCAGAAGCAAAGGCTGGCTCTGGCCGGTGCGCTCGCCATGCGACCCGGGCTCCTGCTGCTCGACGAGCCCACAGCGAACCTCGACCCCGGCGGGGTCGTGGAGGTCCGCGACGCCGTCGCCCGCGTCGCGGCCTCGACGGGCGCGACTCTCGTCGTCGTCGAGCACCGGGTCTCGGTCTGGCTGCCCGTCGTCGACCGAGTCATCGTGCTCGCCGCCGGCGGAGGAGTCCTCGCCGACGGCAGCCCCGACGCCGTGCTGGCCGAGCAGGCCACGACACTCCGCGACGCGGGGGTGTGGGTGCCCGGGGCGGCGCTCGAACGGCCGGCCCGGCGACGCCTCGCCGCGCCCGAGGGGCTCCTCGATGCGCACGGGCTGTCGGTCGGGAGAGGATCGGCACCCGTCGCGACGGGGATCTCCGCGCGGCTGGTCGCCGGGCGGGCGCTCGCGGTCACGGGAGCGAACGGGGCGGGGAAATCGACTCTGGCGCTGACTCTCGCCGGGCTCCTGCGCCCTCGTGATGGCCGCCTGTCGGCGTCGGACGCCCTCGCCGCAGGCGCCGCGCGCGAGCCCGTGCGGTGGCGCGCGCGAGAGCTGCTGACCCGCATCGGCACGGTGTTCCAGGACCCCGAGCACCAGTTCCTCGCCGCGACGGTGCGGCAGGAGCTCGCCGTCGGCCCGCGCGCCCTGAAGCTCCCGGCGGCCGAGATCGACGCCCGCGTCGACTCGCTGCTCGCGCGCCTCCGCCTCGACCACGTCGCCGGTGCGAACCCCTTCACGCTCTCCGGAGGGGAGAAACGACGGCTCTCCGTGGCGACGGTGCTCGCGGCGGCGCCCCGGATCCTGGTGCTCGACGAACCGACCTTCGGGCAGGACGCCCGCACCTGGCGCGAGCTCGTCGCGCTGCTCGCCGAACTGCTCGACGACGGAGCCGCGGTGGTGGCGGTCACGCACGACGCCGAGTTCGTCGACGCACTCGCCGACGACACGCTCGAGCTGCCGGTGCGACCAGGGCTGCAGGCGCAGTCCGATCTGCGGGCGCGTTCCGATGAGGGCGGCGTTCGGTGACCGTGCTCGCGCCGGTCGCCACCGCGCGAGCCGTGGGCCGGATCAACCCCGTGGCCAAGCTCCTCGCCGCCGTCGCGCTCGGCATCGCCCTCCTGCTCTCGATCGACTGGGTGTCGGCCGGCACAGCGCTCGTGCTCGAGGCGGCGCTTCTGCCGTTCGCCGGCCTCGGCTGGCGCGCGTTCTGGCGGCGGACCTCGCCGCTGTGGGTCGCGGCCCCGCTCTCGCTCATCGCCACGTCGCTCTACGGGGCGCCGTCGGGGGCCGTGCTGCTCGACCTGGGCTTCGCCCGGGTCACGCAGGGGTCGGTCGCGCTGGCCCTGGCGATCGGCCTGAGGATCCTCGCCGTCGGGATCCCCGGCATCGTTCTCTTCGCGACCACCGACCCGACCGACCTCGCCGACGGTCTCGGCCAGGTGCTCCGCCTTCCGGCGCGCTTCGTGCTCGGCGGGCTGGCGGGCATCCGGCTGGTCGGGCTGTTCGTCGACGACTGGAGGCAGCTCGGGCTCGCCCGCCGCGCCCGGGGCGTCTCCGATGCGGGCGGGCCGCTCGGAGCCCTCCGACGCCTGGCCGGCATGGCGTTCGCGCTGCTCGTCCTCTCGGTGCGGCGGGGCACGAAGCTCGCGACCGCCATGGAGGCGAAGGGCTTCGGATCCGATGCTCCGCGCACCTGGGCTCGCCCGTCGACGGTCGGTCCGCGCGAGGCGGTTCTCGTGGCGATCGCGCTCGTCATCGCGGGCATCGCCATCGCGGCCGCGGTGGCCGCGGGCACGTGGGAGTTCATCCTTGCCTGACCTCGACATCGCCGCGCACGCACCCGAACTCGCCGCCCGGGCTCTCGCCTCGGCCGCAGGCGGACGGGTCGTGGTGCTGATCGACGGGCGCTCAGGATCGGGGAAGAGCACTCTCGCAGCGGCCCTCACCCCGCTCCTGCCCGGCGCGCAGCTGGTCGCGCTCGACGACGTCTACCCGGGGTGGGAGGGGCTCGCCGCCGCCTCGGAGGCAGTGCCCCGTGACATCCTGCGGGACGTCGACCCCGGCTATCGCCGCTGGGACTGGGCCGCGTCGGCGCCCGGCGCGTGGCGAGCACTCTCGGCGACGGCGCCGATCGTCGTCGAGGGCGCGGGCGCCGTCACGCCCGCGTCGGCGGCACTGGCCACCCTGCGGATCTGGGTCGACCTCGACGACGAGACGCGGAAGGCGCGCGCATTGGCGCGTGACGGCGCGGCCTACGAACCCTGGTGGGACCTCTGGGCGGCGCAGGAGCTGACGCACCTCGCCCGGCACGACCCCCGATCGCTGGCGGACGTCACCGTCGTCGGCTGACCCCGAGCGCCAGCGGCGCGAGACGAGTGCGCTGAAGAGCGAGGGCGGCCGCCCACGGCACGACGAGCGCGAGCACGGTGACCAGCCAGACCGAGTCGACGAAGCTCTCGGCCGCCCAGATCACGGCGGAGTGCGTCAGGACCACGCCGATTCCGACCAGGGCAAGACTCGTCGCGGTCTGCGCCGCCCAAGAGGGAAGGCGAGAGCCGATCGTCTGGAAGGCGAGCGTCAGGGCCGTGCAGAGGCACAGCGCCACCAGGACTCCAGCCAGCGGGACGCCGAAGTCGCCCTGCTTGAGGTCGAGGGGGCGTGACCCCAGGGCGACCGCAGCGACGCCCATCGTGCCGAGGCCCGCCGCCCACAGCATCGGCCGCGTGAGGCGAGGCGCCGCGCGGCGCAGGAGCCGGCCGGCGAGGAGGAACACGAGGGACGGCACGGCGACACCGAGCGACCAGGGTACGGCGGCGACGGCGCCGGGGGCGATCGCCACGGCCCCGAGACCGGCGACAGCGACCGACCAGGGCAGCCAGGCGGGCCCGCGATCGAGGAGCCGGACGAGCAGGCAGGCGGCGGCGAGAGCGGTGACGAACCAGAAGGCCGAGAACGGCTTGCCGAGGTGGTCGCCGCCGGCGAGCACGGCGGCCGCGGCCCTCACCGGGCTGCCGCCCGTCGCCGCCGTGACGGGAACGAACGCGGCGGCGAAGAGGACGAGCCACGTGGCGTAGGGGACGAGGAGGGTTCGGAGTCGCGTGCGCCATTCGGCCGAGAGGGGTCTCGGGGATCCTGCGCCCTGGGCGGTCGTCGGGACGTGCCTGTCGAGGTAGCCGCTGAGGAAGAAGAAGAGCGGCACGTGCCAGGGGTAGAGCAGCGACCGCGTGAGGCCGTCGGTGAGGGTGTGCCCCACGACGACGGCGACGAGGCCGACGACGCGGAGTGCGTCGAGGCCGGCGTTGCGTGTCGTGGTGTCGATGGGGACTCCTGGGTCGGAACGTCCCTCGAGTGTGACATGAAATATGTCACAGACACAAGCGGTCAGGCCCAGCCGAGCTCGTGGAGTCGGTCGTCGTCGAAGCCGTAGTAGTGACCGATCTCGTGGACGAGCGTCACGTGGATCTCATCGCGGAGCTCGTCGAGGCTCTCGACGGCCGCGAGGTGCGGCTCGCGGTAGAGGATGATGCGGTCGGGCAGTTCGCCGAAGCCGTAGTCGCCGCGCCGGGTGAGGTCGACGCCGTCGTAGAGCCCGAGGAGGTCCAGCGTGCCGTCGTCAGGTCGGTCTTCGACGACGAAGGCGACGTTCTCGAGTCCGTCGACCATGTCGTCCGGCAGCAGGTCGAGTTCGGCGACCACGAGCCTCTCGAACTCGTCCTCCCCGATCGCGCCCACGTCCATGCCCCGAGGGTCGCACACCCTTCCGCCGCGACAAAACGCGACACCCGCGACGCACCCGGTCGTCGCAGGTGTCGCGTTTTGTCGCCGATGAGTAACTCCCGGGAGGTGACGAGCGCAGCGAGTCCCGACGGAGCGAAGCGACGTCGCTGCCGCGGGCGCCTGCGCCCGTCGGCTGAAAGGGTACGAACGCGAAAATCCCGTCTGCCTCTCGAAGAGAGAAGACAGACGGGACCTATTTTCGCGGGTGAGTAACGGGGCTTGAACCCGCGGCCTCCTAGACCACAACCAGGCGCTCTACCAGCTGAGCTATACCCACCATGCGGCCCCGCTCGCCGTGCTGGCGAGAGCACTTCGAACGGAGCAACCAGAGAAGTCTATTACAACCGGGAGGCCCACTTGTCCACGACCGACTTCGAGACCGCCTGGACGTCTTCGGTGGTGGGCCCGGGTTCGGCGACGAAGCCGGCGAGGCGGTAGTACTCGAGCTCGCGGATGGATTCGAGGATGTCGGCGAGGGCGCGGTGGCCGCCGTTCTTCTCGGGCGCGTTGAAGTAGACGCGGGGGAACCAGCGGCGGGTGAGCTCTTTGATCGAGGAGACGTCGATGGAGCGGTAGTGCAGGTGCGTGTCGACGCGCGGCATGTACTTCGCGAGGAAGGCGCGGTCGGTGCCGATGGTGTTGCCCGCGATGGGGGCGGTGCCCGCGTCGGGGACGTGCTCGATGATGTAGTTGAGCACTTCGTATTCGGCTTCGGCGAGGCTCTTGCCGTGTGGGATCTCGGTGATGAGGCCGGAGGTCGTGTGCATGTTGGTCACGAACTCGCCCATGTTGTCGAGCGCCGTCTGGTCGGGCTTGATGACGATGTCGAAGCCGGGGTGGACGGGCTCGAGGTCGAAGTCGGTGATGACGACGGCGACTTCGACGAGTTCGTCGATGTCGAGGTCGAGACCGGTCATCTCGCAGTCGATCCAGACCAGTCTGTCTGCAGCTGTTGCCATGGCCCGAGTCTAGTCAGGCGTGCCGACGCTGATGCCGTGAGAGGCGAGGGGGCCTCAGCCGCGCGCGCGGACGCCTTTCGGCGTGAGCGCGAGAAGCCAGTCGGCGGAGTCGTCGACGTCGGCGATGCGGTACACCAGCTCGTCGTCGAGAAGGGGCCGGAGGTGCTTCCGCAGCTCGGCCTTCTCGACGGTCATGGCGGTGGCGAGGTCGGTGGGGCGGCAGGGGCCGAGAGCGCTGAGTTCGTCGAGCGTTCGGGTGCCGATTTCGGTGACTACAGGGGTGGCGAGCCAGGTGTTCGATTCCATTTGTCTGAATTCTACGCCGGTGCATAGCGTGCCTATGCATCTGGAGGCTCGCCGAATCCCGGCTGAGCGCGCGCTGGCTCCCGGCTGGTAGACCTGTCGTCATGAATGACAAGAGGCTGACCATCGACGAAGGCTCCGAGTACGTCGTGTTCTTCGACGGCGGGCCGAGCGACGGCCGCACCGACAAGCGCGTGTCGACGAACGGCACGTACGACGACGAGATCACCGACTTCGTGCTGATCGACGGCACCGAGACGCAGATCGCCTACCTCGCGACGAGCGCCAAGATGGTCGGCGACCAGCTGCAGGTGCACTACGAGCTCGACGTGACCGACTCCGACCCGGTCGAGGCCCCGGAAGACCGTCGCGAATCCACGAACTAGGGCGCAGGAGCGGGGAACACCCCCGCCCTGCCGAGCGTTGACCCCCTCATGAAGCTCGAGCTCTACACCTCCGCGTTCTGCGGCCCGTGCCACGCAGCACGGGCCGCCGTCGCGGAGGCCGAGCGTCTCGTGCCGGCGCTGGTCACCGCCGAGTTCGACGTCGCGGCGCACCCCGACCGCGCCGAAGAGCTCGCGATCCGGTCGACGCCGACGATCGTGCTGACCGACGAGGACGGCACGGAGCTGTTTCGGGCGAAGGGCGCGCCGAGCGTGCCTCAGCTCCTGCGCGCTGTCGCCGACCACCTGACGATGGAGAGCCCCGCCGCCACGCCTTCCCCGGTCTCATAGGGAGTTCATCGGATTCGTCGGCGGCGCTCATGGAGTCGTCCCGAATGCTGGTGTGCATGTCCGACCCGACCGCGCCCCTCGACCTCGACATCGTCGTGCCCGTCTACAACGAGCAGGCGACTCTCGAGCGCAGCATCCTGGCCCTGCACGACTTCCTGCGGCGCTCGTTCCGTGAGACATGGCGGATCACCATCGCCGACAACGCGTCGACCGACGAGACGCCGTACATCGCCGACCACCTGGCCCGTCACCTCGACGGCGTCACCGCCGTCCACCTCGCCGAGAAGGGCCGAGGACGCGCTCTCAAGGCGGTGTGGTCGGCGTCTCCCGCGCGAGTCCTCGTGTACGTCGACGAAGACCTCTCGACCGATCTCTCGGCCCTCGGGCCCCTCGTGGCGCCCCTTCTCACCGGGCACTCCGACCTCGCGATCGGCACGCGCCTCAGCGCTTCCTCCCGTGTCACCCGGGGCGGCAAGCGCGAGTTCATCTCCCGCAGCTACAACGTGATCCTGCGGCAGACGATGGGGGTCTCGTTCAGCGACGCGCAGTGCGGGTTCAAGGCGATCCGAGCGGACGTCGCCGCCCGGATCCTGCCGCTCGTCGAAGACACCGGCTGGTTCTTCGACACCGAGCTGCTCATTCTCGCCGAGCGGTCGGGCCTGCGCATCCATGAGGTGCCGGTCGACTGGATCGACGACCCGCAGTCGTCCGTCGACATCGTCGCGACGGCGAAGGCCGACCTGCAGGGCCTCTACCGGGTGGCCACGGGCATCGCGAGCGGCAGGATCCCCGTCGGCGCCGTCTACGACGAGATCGGCCGACGCCCCTACGACCCGCCCCGACCGCCCACGTTCTTCGGTCAGGTCGTCCGCTTCGGCGCCGTCGGCATCCTGTCGACCGCGGCCTACGCGCTCGTCTACCTTCTGCTGCAGCAGGCCATGCCGGCTCAGGTAGCGAACTTCCTCGCGCTGCTCGTGACCACGATCGCGAACACCGCGGCGAACCGGCGCTTCACCTTCGGCGTGCGCGGGGGAGCAGGAGCCGTCAAGCACCAGGCGCAGGGACTCATCGTCTTCGGCATCGCCTGGGTGATCACCGCCGGCTCGCTGGTCGGGCTGCACGCGGTGTCTCCTGGTGCGAGCCCGCACGTGCATCTCGTCGTGCTGACGATCGCGAACCTCGTGGCGACCGTGGTGCGATTCGTGCTGCTGCGGCTGTGGGTGTTCCGGCGTCAGGCGCGGTCGGCGCCCCGGGCGGGCGGGTCTGCCGCTGCTCCTGCGCCCCCTCTGCCACCTCTGGCCTCTGTGCCTTCCGCGCCCGACCACGACCACGAACCGACGAAAGCGAGTCAGCGATGACGACCGCCACGCTCCCGCGCCGCCCCTCACCGGCCGACGCCGCCGCCGAGGCCGGCGGATCACGCCTCTCCCGGTTCGCTCGGTGGCTCGTGCTCGGGCCCGCCGACGCTCCGCGCTGGGAACGACCCGCACTCTGGGGCCTGATCGTCGTCTCGGGGTTCCTCTACCTCTGGGACCTCGCGATCTCGGGCTACGCCAACTCGTTCTACTCGGCCGCCGTGCAGGCCGGAGCGACGAACTGGGAGGCGTTCCTCTTCGGCTCGAGCGACGCCGGCAACTCGATCACCGTCGACAAGCCGCCGGCCTCCCTCTGGATCATGGAGCTCTCGGTGCGGCTGTTCGGCCTGTCGTCGTGGAGCATCCTCGTGCCCGAGGCGCTCATGGGCGTCGCGACGGTCTTCATCACGTACACGATCGTGCGCCGTCACTTCTCGGCGCAGACGGCGATGGTCGCGGGCGGCATGCTCGCGCTCACGCCGGTCGCCGTGATGATGTTCCGCTTCAACAACCCCGACGCCATGTTGCTGCTGCTCATGGCGCTCGCCGTCTACCTCACGCTGCGCGGCATCGAGTCGGGCGCGGTCCGCTGGGTCGCCTGGGCGGGCGTGGTCATCGGCTTCGCCTTCCTCACCAAGCAGCTGCAGGCGTTCGTGATCCTGCCCTCGCTCGCCGCGGTCTACTTCTTCGCGGCGCCGAAGCGGTGGTTCGTACGCCTCGGGCACATCGCGGCGGCAGCCGCGGGCGTCGTCGTCGGCGCCGGATGGTGGGTCGCGATCGTCGAGCTGACGCCCGCGTCGATGCGGCCCTACGTCGGTGGGTCGCAGGACAACTCGTTCCTCGAGCTCACCTTCGGCTACAACGGCTTCGGTCGCCTGACCGGCAACGAGACGGGCAGCGTCACGGGCGGGGCGACGACCGGCGCGGCGGGCGGTGGCGCGGGCTCCTGGGGCGCCACCGGCCTCACCCGGCTCTTCGGCTCGGAGATCGGCGGCCAGATCGCCTGGCTGCTGCCCGCCGCGCTCATCGTCATGATCGCGGGGCTCGTCGTTCTCGGGCGCCGGAATCGCGTCGACGTGCGGCGCGCGACGCTCCTGCTGTTCGCGACCTGGCTCGTCGTCACCGGTCTCGTCTTCAGCTTCGCCGGCGGCATCTTCCACCCGTACTACACGGTGGCGCTCGCGGCGCCGATCGCGGGCACGCTCGCCATCGGGGCGTCGCTGCTCTGGGACGCGAGGTTCCGGCGTGCGTCCGGCCCGGCTGCGTCCGGTGGGGCTTCGGCCCGGCCCGGTGACCCCTCGGGGGCCTTCGATCAGGGCGCAGGAGCCGCGGCATCCGCCCCTGCCGGAATCTTCGGCCGCTCCGCGAGCGTCTTCGGCCCCCGGCCGGCCCTGTACGGCGCTCCGATCGGGGCCCGGCCTGGCTCCTCGTGGGCGCCGCCCGCTCCCGTGGCCTCGTCGGGGCGCCCCGCGCCCGCCGCCGGGGCGCCGTCGTGGGCGCCGCCGCTCGACGGGCCGGCGCTCGACGCTCCCGCCCCGGCGCTCGGCGCTCCCGTCCCGGCCGCTGCCGCGCTCAGCGTCGTCTGGTGGCCCCGCATCGTCCTCGCCGCCACCATGCTGGTCACGGCGTGGTGGTCGTGGGGCCTGCTCGAGCGGTCGAGCGACTGGCTGCCGTGGCTGAAGTACCTCGTGGTCGTCGTCTCGGTCGTCGGCGCAGTGCTCGTGCTCATCCCGCGCCGCCCCGGACTCCCGGGAACACGTGCCCTGTCGGTCGCGACGATCGGTGCGATGCTCACCGGTGCGCTCCTCGGGCCGGCGGCGTACTCGATCGAGACGATGACGACGGCGCACACCGGATCGATCCCCTCGGCCGGGCCGACGGTGAGCGGCGGCATGGGCTTCGGCGGCCGCGGCGGTGGCTTCGGCGGCGGCCAGGGCGGATTCGGTGGCGCTCGCGGTGGCGCGGGCGGGTTCGGCGGCACCGGGACGCAGAACGGGACCGGGACGAACGGCGGGACCGGCACGGGTGGCGGCGGCTTCGCGTTCGGCGGCGGGGCCGGGGGCGGCACGGGCACCAACGGCGGCACGGGCACCGGCACCGGGACCGGCGGCACGACGCGGGGCGGCTTCGGTGGTCGCGGTGGCTTCGGCGGCGGCGCGGGAGGCGGGCTCCTCGGCGGCTCGACGACGATCGGCTCGGCCCTCAAGACGCTGCTGCTCAAGGACGCCGACAAGTACACCTGGGTCGCGGCAGCCGTCGGCTCCGAATCGGCCGCGTCGTACCAGCTCTCGACGCAGAAGGCGGTCATGCCGCTCGGCGGCTTCAACGGGAGCGACCCATCGCCGACGCTCGCGCAGTTCGAGAAGGACGTCGCGGCCGGAAAGATCCACTACTTCATCGGCGGGACTCTGGGGCGCTCCAACGGCGGCTCGAGCGACGCCTCGAAGATCGCGGCCTGGGTCGAGGCGAACTTCTCGTCGCAGAGCGTCGGCGGTGTCACGCTCTACGACCTGACGAGCCCGCTGTCGAAGTAGCTGCCGAACACCGGGCGACTTCACGCATCCCGGCGCGACGCGATCGCCCGGGATGCGTGAACGCGCCCGGTCTTCGTGCGCCGCCTCTGCGGTGTCCCCCCGGAGGGATTCGAACCCCCGGCCATGTGGGTAGAAACCACGTGCTCTTCCGCTGAGCTACGGGGGGAAGACGGGTGCAAGAGTACTACGCCCCGGCGCCCGGGCGGCCGGGGCGATGGCCGCGGCGGCGGTCTCTTGTCGCTCGGCCACGCTCGCCGAGCCGAACGATGCGGCGCGTTTCACGCATAGTCACGCGCCGTGTCGCGCCGCATCGCGTGAAACGCGCCGCCGCGTGCGGCGGGCGTCGCCGGTACGCGCCGCATCGCTTGGAACGCGCCGCCGCGTGCGACGGGCGTCGCCGGTACGCGCCGCGTCGCGTCGAACGCGTCGCGTCGCGTTGAACGCGCCGCGTCGTGCGGCGGGCGCCGTGGAACGCGCGGCGCGGAGCGGCCGCCGGGCGGCAACGCAGCGTCAGCCGGCGTCGGGAGTGGTGCGGCGGCGCACCTGGCCGGCGCTCACGGGCGCGCTGAACGCGGCGGCCTCCGTGTCGGTCGGCTCGTCGTCGCGGTCGCCGGAGCGAGGCGCCCCGGCGGCCGTGGCCTCGGAGGCCGCGGCGTCCGACACCGGCGCGCCGGGCGCCACCCCGTCGCTCGGGCTGGCCGGAGTGCTGTCGTCCAGGGCGCGCGCCGGCACCGCAGCCGAGGTGTGGGTCGCCGTCGGCGCAGCGGTCATGGCGGTCGCGGTCGGCGCTGCGGCAGCGGTCGCGGTCGGCGGAACGGCAGCGGTCGCGGGCTCGACGGCTACGAGTTCGTTCGCGGGCAGCGACGACGCCGGGGCGTCCACGGCGACGCTCGCACCCGCGGCGCCCGCGGCACCTCCGGCACCCGCGGCACCTCCGGCACCCGCCGTGACGGCGTCCTCCTCGACCTTCCACCGCTCGAGGTCGTAACGGAACAGCTTGCGCGCCCGGGAGGGCTTCGCCTGCCACTCGATGAGGCGGTCGCGCACGTCGGCGTAGGTCTGCTCGGCCTGGAACGTGAACGTGCCGGCGTTGGAGCGGATCGTGACGATCTCGTGCTCCGCCCACGCGGCGGCCTGCCCGGCCCCGGGCACCGGCAGGAGCCGCAGTCGGACGGTCGCCTCGTCGGCCAGGTGCGCGGCGAACTCGCGCTCGGGATCGCCGAGTGTCGCCCAGGCCGCAGCCTTGCGGGCCGCGGCGATCACCGAGGTGACACTCGCCCCGGCGGCCTCCCGTTCGTGCAGGGCGAGCAGTCGGTTGCCGGTCGAGCGCGCGATGAGCGCGGCGACGACCCCGGCGACGACGATGGCCAGGAACGGGAGGATCGCATCGGTCACGAGACGAGACCCCTGCGTCGATGTCAGCCAGTTCACGAAATCGGTCCAGACGTTCATGCGGGGCAGGGTAACCGCTCGCCGCGACTGAAATGCGGTACGACACCGGCGCGGCGGCAACCCGCCGAGCGGCAGCCGGTCGCCCGGGAGCACCCGCCGGGCGGCAGCCGGTCGCCCGGCGGCATGCCGCCGGGTGCCACCGGGCCGAGCCGCCGGCGAATCCGCCGACCTAGTTGAAGCGGAAGCAGTCGGTCGCGTCGGCGCGGCTCCAGAACTCGCCGATCTCGACGAAGCGGCGCTGCCGGGGGAGGAACCTCTTGGCGCGGTAGCGCTCGCCCTTCTCGTGCATGAAGCGCTCGACGTAGCCGAGCACCTCGCCGTTGGGTCGCGTGACGCGGGCGAGGTCGTCGTGCAGCTGCACGAGGGTCAGGCCGCCATGGGTCTCGGAGACCGGCCCGGCCGAGGCGTAGAGGCCGTGGGCCGGGCGCGGCTCGAAGCCCGAGCGGGAGGCGCTGGCAGTCGAGGCTGAGGTGAGGCGGGTGCTGGTCATGTCGTGCTCCTTCGTTCTCCGGCCGATGATCAGGTGGACGCTTCGAAGATATGTGCGACCACCGACATCGGACGCCGGCACGAAGGGAGCAGCGCGACGCACCGCGTCAGAACAGCTGCGCCACCCGGTACTCCAGGGGCTCCTCGAGCACGACCGCGGTCGACGTCCGTTCGATGCCCGGTACCGAGAGGATCGCCTGCCCCACCTCGAGCAGGTGCTCGGTGTCGCGGGCGACGACGTGGCACAGCAGGTCGTCGGCGCCGGTCACGCTCAGGCACTCGACGATCTGCGGGATCGCGGTCAGGCCCGCCATGGTCCGCGCCCGCTCGGACTGCCGGATCGTCGCCGTCACGATGGCGCGCATCGGCAGCCCCAGAGCCGAGGGCCGCACTCGCGTCGACGCGGGCCGCAGGTCGCGCCCGGTCGCGAAGCGCTCGAGACGGTGCTGGACCGTGCCGCGGGCCAGCGAGAGCGCGTCGGCGAGCACGGCGGCGGGTGTTCGAGGGTTGGCGTCGAGCGCTGAGAGCAACCTGCGGTCTGTGGTGTCGAGCATGGCGTTCTGACCGTTTCTGTCGGCTCCTGCGCCCAGAATATGAGCACTCTGATCAACAAGCCTGCCACGGATTGAACACTCGGTCGAAGCATGATGGGCTCGATGCATGACCGCCGCACCCGACCAGACCGTCGCACCCGATCAGCCCGCTGCGCCCGCACAGACCCCCGCCGACGTCGTCACCGTGGGCCAGTACCTCGCCCGCCGCCTGATCGAGCTCGGCGGCCCGCACGTCTTCGGCCTGCCCGGCGACTTCAACCTCACCCTGCTCGACGAGATGCTCACCGTGCCCGGACTCGAGTGGGTCGGCACGACGAACGAGCTGAACGCCGCCTACGCCGCCGACGCGTATGCCCGCACCAGCCGCGGCGTCGCGGCGATCGTCACCACCTACGGCGTCGGCGAGCTCAGCGCCATCAACGGCATCGCCGGCAGCTTCGCCGAAGACGTCCCGGTCGTGCAGATCGCCGGCATGCCGACGACGACGGCGCGCACGAACGGCGCGCTCTCGCACCACACGCTGGTCGACGGCGACTACGACCACTTCTTCCGCGCGTACAAGGAGGTGACGGTGGCCGGGGCGATCCTCCGCGCCGCCGACGCCACGCGCGACATCGACCGGGTGCTGCGGGCCGCCCTCGACGAGTCGAAGCCGGTCTACCTCGGCATCCCCATGGACATCGCCGCCTCGCCGGTGTCGTCGGCGCCTCTCCGCCATCCGCTCCGGGCGACCCCGAGCGACCCGGTCGCGCTCGACGACTTCCGCCGGGCGCTGGCCGAAGCGGTCGCAGGAGCAGGGCGACACCCGATCACCATCCTCGCCGGCCCCCGGATCCACCGCCGCCGCGCCGAGGCCACACTCGAACGGCTCGCCGACCACGCGGGCGTCCGTGTGGCGACCCAGGCCAGCGCCAAGTCGATGCTGCCCGAGACGCACCCCGCGAGCCTCGGGATCTACATGGGCCAGATGACCCCGTCGCCCGAGACGCGTGCGGCCGTCGACGGCGCGCCGCTCGTGATCCTCGCCGGTACCGTGCTCAGCGACGTGCTCACCGGCTTCTACAGCATGGGGTTCGACGTCGACACCGCCGTCGAGCTCGGCGTCTCGAGCGCCCGGGTGGGCGCCGTCACCTTCCACGACGTGCGGCTCGAGGACAGCCTGCGGGCGGTGGAGGAGCTGGTGTCGACCCTCGACCGGGGCCCGGCGGGCGCGGTGACGCCGCGGTATCCGTACCGTCCGGACCAGGGCGGGGCACCGGCTCCTGCGCCCAGCGCCGACGAGCAGGGCGACAGCCCGCTCACGCAGCACGAGCTGTGGACGATCGTGCAGGAGTGGCTGCCGACCGACAGCATCGCCATCGCCGACGCGGGCACCGCGATGTACGGCGCGCTCGAGCTGCAGATGCCCGAGGGCACCGACCTGCTCGCGCAGCCGATCTGGTCGTCGATCGGCTACACGCTGCCCGCCACACTCGGCACGTCGCTGGCTTCGGAGCGCCGCAGCGTCCTCTTCATCGGCGACGGCGCCGCGCAGCTGACGGCGACCGAGCTCGCCACGATCCTGCACCGCGGCCTCACGCCGATCATCGTGCTGATCAACAACGACGGCTACACGATCGAGCGCGTCATCCAGAGCCCGCGCGCCGTCTACCAGGGCATCACGCGGTGGGACTGGCAGGCGCTCCCTGCCGCACTGGCCCCCGGCGTCGACGTCGTCACGGCCTCCGCCACCACAGCGCAGGAGCTGCGCGACGCCCTCACGGCAGCAGCCGAGGCCGCCGACCGAGCCGTCCTCATCCAGGCGTACCTCGACCCCGACGACGCGCCGCCGCTGCTGGCTGCCCTGGGGGCCATCGCGGGCGGGGGAGTGCCGCCGAAGCGCTGAGTGTCCGCTGATCCTGCGCCTCTCGTGTCGTCGGCCCGGAGTACCGTGAGGGCATGACGACTTTCACCCTGGCCGGCGGCTGCTTCTGGTGTCTCGACGCCGTGTACCGCACCCTGCAGGGCGTCAGCGACGTCGTGTCGGGCTACACCGGCGGCGCCTCGTCGAACCCGTCGTACGAGATGGTGTGCACCGGCACGACCGGGCACGCCGAGGCGGTGCAGGTCACGTTCGACGAGTCGGTGATCCCGGCCGACGTGATCCTCGACGTCTTCTTCACGCTGCACGACCCGCGCCAGCTCAACCGGCAGGGCGCCGACGTCGGCACTCAATACCGCTCGGCGATGTTCTACGAGGGCGAGTCGCAGAAGGCTCTCTTCGAGGCCGCCCTCGAGCGCGCCGCCTCGGTGTGGGACGGCCCGATCGTCACGACGCTCGAGCCGCTCGGCGCCTGGTACCCGGCGGAGGAGTACCACCAGGACTTCTTCGCGAAGAACCCGGGTCAGGGCTATTGCATGGCCGTCGCCGTGCCGAAGGTCACGAAGGTCCGGAAGTCGTACGCGAAGTACGTGCTCGCTTCCTGAGCGAGCGCACCACCGCGGTTCAGCACCGCACGAATCGAAGGAGCTCGACGATGAGCAGCAGTGATTCCACCACCACCTCCGGCACCTGGGTCGCCATCGGCGCGGCCGGCGCCGTGGGGTCCATCCACCGCACCGACGAGGGGTTCTCGATCCGCGTCGGCCACGACACCGACTACCACGGCGACTACCCGACCCTCGACGTCGCCAAGAGCGCGCTCCACGCGCGGCTCGGCGCCGGGGCCGAACGCCCCGAGTTCGTCGAGCACTAGCGCGCGGCGACCTCTCCTCCACAGGCCCGGTCGGGGCCCCGGGTTGTCCACAGCGGACCTCCCGGGGGCCCGGCCGGGCCTTCGCTCGCCCACACTCGGGGCATGACAGACAGCATCTCCCTCACCGGCATCGTCGCGACCCCGCCCAAGACGATGCAGACCGGCAACGGCCTCACCATCACCAGCTTCCGTCTCGCGTCGTCGCACCGGCGCTTCGACAAGAACCGGAACGACTGGGTCGACGGCGACACCAACTGGTACACCGTGACCTGCTTTCGCCATCTCGCCGAGAATGCCGCCGCATCGCTGGCGAAGGGCGAGCACATCGTCGTGGTCGGGCGGCTGCGCGTGCGGTCGTGGGAGTCAGGTGAGCGCTCCGGCACCTCCGTCGAGATCGACGCCGAGGCCATCGGCCACGACCTCCTCTGGGGGCGCACGCAGTTCACCCGCACGGCGCCCGTCCGCTCGGCGCCTCCCGCGGGCGCGCCCTCGCAGGCTGGCTCGCTCGGCGGCACCGGGTCGCTCGGCGGCACCGGTTCGACCAGCGACATCGGGTCGCCCGTCACCACCGGGTCGCAGGAGCCCGGCCACACCCCGCCCGGCGAGAGCACCCCGCCCGCAACCGACCCCGCGGCGCCCCTCGTCGCCGGGTGGCAGGCGTCGCCGGGCACGCTTCCGCCCGACGCGCCCCTCGAGCCGGCCGGCGTCGGCGCGGCGGCGGTGCCCGGCGCACAGGCGGAGTGGTCGCACGAGGGCGACACTCCGTTCTGACGCGAGGCACTCGGCTCCTGCGCCCCTCGACCTAGACTCGGACGGTGCCCTCCCGTTCGACGCGATCCCGACGCGCGCCCCTCGTGGCTCTCGCGATCGCCGGTGTCGTCGCCGCCGCGCTGACGGGCTGCACGCAGACGAGTCCGACGCCCGCGGTGTCGACCTCCGCGGCGGCGACGCCGATTACGACGCCGACGCCGACCGTGCCCTTCGGGCCGACGGCGCCCGCCTCGGTGGCGCTCGCGCACTTCTCGACGACGGTGCAGACGCTGCTCAAGACCGACCCGCAGCCGCACGGCGACGACGTCATCACCGCCCTCGAGAAGGCCGGCTTCGACAAGACCGCGATGGAGATCACGCCGGATGCGACCACGATCGGCCGCAACGTCGACTCGATCGAGTTCGCGGTGCTGTGGCAGAAGAAGACGTGCCTCATCGGCCAGGTCGGCTCGGCCGGCTACGCGTCGACCTCAGCGCCGGTGCTCTCGACCGGAAAGTGCCTCGTCGGCTCGACTCGCGCCGTCGGCTGATGACCGACGAAGTCCCGGCCGCGGACGACCGCCGCACCTGGGCCTGGGTGTCGTTCGCTCTCACCGCGGTCACGGCGGTCGTGCTGGGGATCGCGGACTACATGATCCTGAGCGACACGGGCGAGTCGACGGACTCCTGGTTCAGGACCGCCGTCGGCCTGTCCGTGGTCGCGCTGCTGCTGGCGGGACTCGCCATCGCCGTCGGCGTCGGCGCGATGCACCGACCGGCGCGGACGAGGCGAGACACGGTGGCCTTCGTGCTCGCGTGCGTGGTCGTGCCGGCCAACATCGTCGTCTATCTGGCCATCCTCTTCTCATAGCCCCGCCCTTCTCATAGCCCCGCCCTTCTCATAGCCCCGGCCTTCTCGTAGCCCTGGGCCTCCTCGTATCGCAGGGCCTCCTGGCCGCGGAGCCGCCCGCGACCGCACCGGCGGTCGGGCGGCGGCCGCGTGCCCGAATAGACTGGAAGACATGGCCGAATTCATCTACTCCATGGTCCGCGCCCGCAAGACGGTCGGCGACAAGCTGATCCTCGACGACGTGACCATGTCGTTCATCCCCGGCGCCAAGATCGGCGTGGTCGGCCCGAACGGGGCCGGCAAGTCCACGATCCTCAAGATCATGGCCGGTCTCGACACCCCGTCGAACGGCGAGGCGAAGCTGAGCCCCGGCTACACCGTCGGCATCCTCATGCAGGAGCCCGAGCTCGACGAGTCGAAGACCGTCCTGGAGAACGTCCAGGAGGGCGTCGGTGAGATCAAGGGCAAGATCGACCGCTTCAACGAGATCTCGGCGCTGATGGCCGAGCCCGACGCCGACTTCGACGCCCTGCTCGAAGAGATGGGCGGCCTCCAGGAGGAGATCGACGCCGCCGACGCGTGGGACCTCGATTCCCAGCTCGAGCAGGCCATGGACGCCCTCCGCACCCCGCCGGGCGACGCGCTGATCACGAACCTCTCCGGTGGTGAGAAGCGTCGCGTGGCGCTCTGCAAGCTCCTGCTGCAGAAGCCCGACCTCCTCCTGCTCGACGAGCCCACCAACCACCTCGACGCCGAGAGCGTGCTCTGGCTCGAGCAGCACCTCAGCCAGTACCACGGTGCAGTCCTCGCCGTGACCCACGACCGGTACTTCCTCGACCACGTCGCCGAGTGGATCGCCGAGGTCGACCGCGGCCGCCTCTACCCGTACGAGGGCAACTACTCGACCTACCTGCAGAAGAAGGGCGAGCGCCTCGAGGTCCAGGGCAAGAAGGACGCCAAGCTGGCCAAGCGCCTGTCGAGCGAGCTCGAGTGGGTGCGCAGCAACTCGAAGGGCCGCCAGGCGAAGTCGAAGGCGCGCCTCGCCCGCTACGAGGAGATGGTCACCGAGGCCGAGCGCACCAAGAAGCTCGACTTCGAGGAGATCATCATCCCCGTCGGCCCGCGCCTCGGCCAGCAGGTCATCGACGCGAAGAACCTCGAGAAGGGCTTCGACGGCCGCGTGCTCATCGACGGCCTCTCGTTCACGCTGCCCCGCAACGGCATCGTCGGCGTCATCGGCCCGAACGGCGTCGGCAAGACCACGCTGTTCAAGACCATCACCGGCCTCGAGCCGCTCGACGGCGGCGACCTCAAGGTCGGCGAGACGGTCGACATCTCGTACGTCGACCAGAACCGCGGCGGCATCGACCCGAACAAGAACCTGTGGGAGGTCGTGTCCGACGGCCTCGACTACATCCAGGTCGGCAAGACCGAGATCCCGTCGCGCGCCTACGTGTCGCAGTTCGGCTTCAAGGGCCCCGACCAGCAGAAGAAGGCCGGCGTGCTCTCCGGTGGTGAGCGCAACCGCCTCAACCTGGCGCTGACGCTCAAGCAGGGCGGCAACCTGCTCCTGCTGGACGAGCCGACCAACGACCTCGACGTCGAGACCCTCGGCTCCCTCGAGAACGCTCTGCTGGAGTTCCCCGGCTGCGCCGTGGTCATCACCCACGACCGGTGGTTCCTCGACCGGATCGCGACCCACATCCTCGCTTACGAGGGCACCCCCGACAATCCGGCGAACTGGTACTGGTTCGAGGGCAACTTCGAGGCGTACGAAGAGAACAAGATCGAGCGCCTCGGCGCCGACGCGGCCAAGCCGAGCCGCGTCACGTACCGCAAGCTGACGAGAGACTAGGCGTGGCGCGCCTGCACGTCCCCACCGTGCTGCGGTGGGGCGACCTCGACGCGTACGGCCACGTCAACAACGCCGAGATGCTTCACCTCCTCGAAGAGGCGCGCATCCAGGCGTTCTGGTCGGCCGGCGAGGAGAGCGACGACCCGGCGGCGACCGCGATCCTCGATTCGAGCCCCGGCACCGACACCTGGTCGCTCATCGCGCGCCAGGAGGTCGAATATCTGGCGCCGATCGCCTACACGCGGCTTCCGCTCGACATCCAGCTCTGGATCGGCCACATGGGCGGCGCGAGCCTCGAGATCTTCTACGAGGTCTTCTCGCCCGTCGGCGTCGAGCCGCAGGTGCTGCACACGCGGGCGGCGTCGACGCTCGTGCTGGTCGACGCGACCACGCAGCGCCCGCGCCGAATCAGCGACGCCGAGCGTGCCGCCTGGGGGCCGTACGTCGACGAACCGCTGACGTTCCGCCGCCGGTAGACGCGGGCCCGAGCGGCGTGGTGCGTGCTCCTGCGCCCTGATCGCGCAGCTGGCCCGCGCCCCGCGCCGCTAGACCTGCGGCAGCCTGACCATGCCCTCCTGGGCGACCGAGGCGAGCAGCTGGCCCGACCGGTCGAAGAAGCGGCCCGTCGACAGGCCGCGCCCGCCCTGGGCCGTCGGCGACTCCATCGCGTAGAGCAGCCACTCGTCGGCGCGCCCCTCGCGGTGCCACCACATGGCGTGGTCGAGCGACGCGATCTTCATGCCCGGCCGCGACAGGGCGACGCCGTGGCGGCGGAGGATCGGCTCCAGGATCCCGAGGTCGCTCGCGTACGCCAGCGCCGCCCGGTGGATCGCGGGGTCGTCGGGCAGCCGGCCGACCGTCTTCATCCAGAGCGCCTGGTGGGCCATGTGCTCGCCCTCGACCCGGAGGAACAGCGGCGACGGCACGTGGCGGATGTCGAACGGCCGTCCGTGAGCCCAGAACTGGGCGGCCGGGTGGTCGATGCCGGCCAGCGCATCGGCCATGGTCGGCAGGGCCTCGGGGTTCGGCAGGTCATCGGGCATGGCGTCGGCGTGCGACAGGCCTTCGTCGATGGTCTGGAACGACGACATCGTCGTCATGATCGGGACGCCGCCCTGCAGCGCCTCCGTGCGGCGCGACGCGAACGAGCGGCCGTCGTGGCTGCGGTCGACGTGGAACTCGATCGGCAGTTCGATCTTGCCGGCCCGCAGGAAGTACGCGTGCATCGAGTGCACGACCTTCTCGGCCGGCACCGTGGCGCTCGCGGCGACGAGAGACTGCGCCAGGACCTGCCCGCCGAAGACGCGCGCGTTGGGCATCCACTGGCTCGGGCCCGCGAACTCGTCGGCCAGCGCGCCCGGCGTGAGCCTCAGCGCCCGCAGGAAGTCGTCGAGCGGATCGTCGGGGGCGCCTTCGCGCGCGGCGTCGTCAGTCATCATCGGTAGTGTAGAACGCCGATGACACCCGCGATCCGCCTGCCCGACTCCCTGTCGCTCGACGACCTCCACACCTTCCTCGGGCGCGCGCTCCCGCTCGACGAGGGCGGCGCCGTGCGCCTGATCGCGACGCCGTCCGAGGCGGGCGGGGGAGTCCTCGCGGCCTACGTCGGCGTACTGTCGCCCGCAGGCATCCTCGACGACGGCCCCACCGTGCTGGGGCTCCGCACCTACGCGCTGGCGGGCGGCGAGACTCTCCCAGCCTCCGTCGATCCGGGCGCAGGAGCAGCCGCAGACCACCCCGCCGGCGAGCCCGCCGAGCGCCTCGACGCCGTCGTGCCCCTGCGCGCGATTGTCGATCGCACGACGCGGCTCCGCAACGACGTCGTCGACCCCACAGCCGCGGTGACGATCTCGCTTCCGCCGCAGGTCGTGGCCGCCTCCTGGGCCGCGATCTCGCCGCCGCGCGGAGGCTGGGCCGCCCACCCCGCCGTCGACCCAGCGCTCCTGGAGTCCGTCGCGAAGGCCGGCATCGACGAGGTCGCCGCGGCGATCCCCTCCGGCACCGGTGAGCAGATCGTGCAGCGCGTCCGCTCGAGCGTGTGGTCGCGCGAGGTCGAGGGGGCGGCCGGCGTGGTGTCGGGTGCCGCGTTCGCGGCGCTCACCCTGGGCTTCCTGGGCGCGGCAGGCGGCACCGAGCCCGTCCGGGTGTTCTCGACGGGGTCGTGGATGCGGCTCAGCACGTCGAGGGGTCACGTGCTGGTGAAGCGTCGAGGCCGGCTACTGTAGCCGATCCTGCGCCCTCGTGCGTCTGCCCGGTCGACCGGTCTCGGGCGAGGATAGCCTGAGCGGCATGTCTGTTCTGCTCACCGGTGGCAGCGGCTACATCGGCTCGGTCGTGCTGCGAACCCTCGTCGAGCGCGGTCACGACGTCATCGCCCTGGTCCGCTCGGACGAGAAGGCCCAGGCCGTCTCGGCAGCGGGCGCCCGGCCCGTCGTCGGCGACATCACCGACCTCGACCTGCTGCTGAACCTCGTCGTGGACGCCGACGGCATCATCCACACGGCGTCGCCCGGGGATGCGACCAATGCGGCCGTCGACTCGGGAGTCGTCGAGACGGTGATCCGCGGGCTCGCAGGGCGCGACACCCCGTACGTGCACTCGGGCGGGATCTGGGTCTTCGGCCCCGGCGCCGACCTCACCGAGCAGACGCCCCAGGTGCCGCTCGGCATCTCGGCCTGGCGTGTCGACATCGAGCAGCGGCTGCGCGACTCGCCCGTGCACTCGACGATCGTCGCGCCCGGTGTCGTCTACGGCGACGGCCGGAGCATTCCGACCGAGCTGATCGGCGACGGCGTGGTCCGCCTCGTCGGCGACGGCTCGCAGCACTGGACGACCGTGCATCTCGACGACGTCGCCCTCCTCTACGTGCTCGCCCTCGAGGCCGGTGCCGCCGACGAGTACTACCTCGGCGTCTCGGGCGAGAACCCGACGGTGCGGTCGCTCGGCGAAGCGGTGGCGCGCGGTCGCGGGTGGGAGGTCGTGCCCGAGACCGCGTCGGAGGCGCGTGACCGCTTCGGGGAGGCGTACGGTGACGCGCTCCTGCTCGACCAGCAGGCGACGGGCGCGCACGCTCGCGAGTCGCTCGGCTGGACCCCGTCGGCGCCGTCGCTTCTCACCGAGCTCGAGTCCGGCAGCTACGCCCCCTGACCGTCTCGCGCCCGAGCCGGGTGGGCGGTGACCTTGTCGTGGACGAGTTACAGGTTCGCCTGAATTCAGGCAAACCTGAAATTGGGGCTCAGGTCGAGGGTGAGGCCAGCTTCAGGAATTCCTGAATTCAGGCAAACCTGTAGAACGCCCGGGCGAATGGTCCCTCCCGCGAGGTGGACTCGAGCGGCGCACGCGGGCTCCGCGAGCCCGGAACGACGTCTAGCCGGCGGTGTTCGTCATCGCGTGGGCGGCGCGCTCGAGGTAGCCCCAGAGGGTGGCGTCGTCGAGCGGCGACAGCCCGAGCGAGTCGACGGCGGCGCGCATGTGCACGAGCCAGCGTTCGCGGGCGGCCGGCGTGATGGCGAAGGGCATGTGCCGCATCCTGAGCCGCGGGTGCCCCCGCTCTTCGCTGTAGGTCGTGGGCCCGCCCCAGTACTGCTCGAGGAACCCCGTCAGCCGCTGGATCGCGCCCTCGAGGTCGTCCTGCGGGTACATCGGCCAGATCAGCTCGTCGGTCTGCACCCCCTCGTAGAAGCGCCGCACCAGCTTCTCGAACGTCGCCCGACCGCCGACCTGTCGCCAGAAGTTGCCCTGCGCGGCATCGGCACCGAGTCCTGCGCGCAGCGTGACCGGCTGCAGAGAGCCGAGTCCGGGGCCGGTCGAGGGCGCAGGATCGGGCACGGTCTCGTCGCTCACTCGTCTGCTCCTTCTGCGGGCTTCCTCGGGGTGCGCGGGGGTTTCGACGGCGCTGTGCCCGAGGGCCCCGGCGCGCTCGACGGCCCCGGAGTGCCTGGCGGCGGCACGTTGATGGCGCGGCCGGCCTCGGTCGCCCGCCGCTCGACGTCCGCCGGGCGCGTCGGCGTGGGCGCCGGGGCCGTCTGGGCTGCCGAGGGCTGGGGGGCCCGCGGGGCCGTGGCCGCCGGCGTCGTGGGTGCGGCCGGCTGCTTCCGCGGCGCCCGAGGCTTCCGCGTGACCGGCGTCGGCGCCGTCTCGACCGGACGCGCGCCCTTGACGGAGGTGGCCTCGTCGAACCCGGTGAGCACCACGTTCGTGAGCGACGGCAGCGTGATGTCCATCGCGTCCATCGCCCGCTTGACGCGCGTGCGCAGCTCTCGCGCGACGTTGTCTTTCTCGGCCGACCTCGTGCGGACGACGAGGCGGATCACCACGTGCGACTCGGAGATCGACTGGAGGCCCCAGAGTTCGGGCTTCTCGACGATCCTGGTCTTCCAGCGCGGTTCTTTGGACAGGTCGACGGCGGTCTGCAGCATCACCGCCTCGACCTCGTCGATGTCGACCTCGTACGGCACGGCCGTGTCGAGCACGACGCGCGCCCAGCCCTGCGACATGTTGCCCACGCGCAGGATCTGCCCGTTCGGCACGAACCACAGCGTGCCGTTGACATCGCGAACCTGGGTGACGCGGATGCCGACCGACTCGACCATGCCGGTGGCCAGGCCGACGTCGACGATGTCGCCGACTCCCAGCTGGTCCTCGGCGATGATGAACAGGCCCGACAGCATGTCTTTCACGATGCTCTGCGCGCCGAACGCGAGGCCTGCCGCGATGACGCCGGCTGCACTGACGATGCCGACGATGCTCACGTGCAACTGACTCAGGATGCTGGACAGCGCGACGACCACGACGATCACGGTCACGACGTTCTGGAGCACGCTGCCGAGGGTGCGCGTGCGCTGCACCACGCGGACAGCCTGCAGCGGCGACGCGACGAGGGCCTGGGTGTCGTCGACCTGCTGCTTGCGCTTCACGCCGGTGACGATCTGGTCGACGATGCGGCGGATCACGAAGATGGCGATCACGCGGACGATGACCGCGCCGACGATGATGCCCGCCACGGTGATCGCGGTGCCCCACATGGTCCAGAAGGACTTCACACCGGCGGCGACGTCGCCAGCGACGCCCGACGGCGGCGGGGTGGCTGCTGCGAGAAGGGTGGAGATCATCCGGACCATGCTAGGCGGCGGTCACATCGAAACACTGACCGCCGCCTCGGCGTGGGCCGGATCGCCCCTGTGTGCGGCCTAGCTGTCGGCCGCCTGCACTCGCAGGGCGCGCTCGGTGCCCGCGAGGTTCTCCGCCACGATCCGCCGCAGTGCGGGCGTGTCGGGGTTCGCCGCGAGCCAGGCCCGGGCCGCCTCGGCGAGTGCCTCGTCGGCGAGGCCGGCGGGGTAGAGGCCAGCGACGAGGGTCTCGGCGATGTGGTAGCTGCGGGACTCCCAGATGCCGGCGAGCGACTCGAAGTACTTCGCGACGACGGGCTGCAGGATCGCGGGATCGTTGGCGTGCTGGAAGCCGAGCGCCGTGGAGCGCACGATCGCGTTGGGGGCCTCCTTCGAGTCGACGATCGACGAGAAAGCGGCGAGCTTGCCCTCGGTGGTGGGGATCGACGCACGGGCGCGGGCCGCAGCCTGGGCGCCGTTCGCGGTGTTGTCGAGCGCCAGCGCCGCGTCGACGTCGTCGCCGTCGGCCTTGCCGAGGAGCACGAGGCCCTCGAGGAGCTCCCACCGGAGGTCGGTGTCGATCTCGAGCCCGTCGAGCGCGACGGTGCCGTCGACGAGACCTCGGAGGGTCGCGGCGTGAGCCTCGGTCGAGGGGATGTTCGCGAAGAACTTCACGAACTGGAACTGCGCGTCGGAGCCGGCCTCGGCCTCCGTCGCCAGGGTCCAGAGCGTGTCGCCGACCTCGGTGATGGTCTCAGCGCGCTTCGCCGGGGCGACGTACGAGCGGGCGACCTGGGTCAGCTGCGTGAGCGTCGTGCGGATGGTCGTCGACTCGGTCTCGGACGCGATGTTCGCGAGCACGAGCTTCACGTAGTCGCTCGCGGCGCTCTCGCCGTCGCGAGTGGAGTCCCACACCGAGCCCCACACGATGGCACGGGCGAGCGGGTTGTGGATCTTCGACAGGTGCTCGATCGCCGTGGCGAGCGAGCCCTCGTCGAGCCGGACCTTGGCGTACGCGAGGTCGTCGTCGTTCGTGAGCACGAGGGCGCCCTTGGGCAGGCCGACGAGCTCGGGGACCTCGGTGCGCTCGCCGTCGACGTCGATCTCGACGCGGTGGGTGCGCACGAGGCTCTCGCCCTCGAGGTCGTACAGGCCGATCGCGAGGCGGTGCGGGCGGATCGTCGGGTAGTCGGCGGGCGCGGTCTGCACCACGGCGAACGACGTGATGACGCCGTCGGTGTCGGTCTCGATCTCGGGCCGGAGAGTGTTGACGCCGGCCGTCTCGAGCCACTTCTTCGACCAGGAGGCGAGCTCGCGGCCGCTCGTGACCTCGAGCTCGGCCAGGAGGTCGGCCAGCTCGGTGTTCGAGTGGTGGTGCTTCGTGAAGTACGCGGCGACTCCGGCGTAGAAGGCGTCGATGCCGACCCAGGCGACGAGCTGCTTCAGCACCGAGCCGCCCTTGGCGTACGTGATGCCGTCGAAGTTCACCTGGACGTCTTCGAGGTCGTTGATCGTCGCGACGACGGGGTGGGTCGACGGCAGCTGGTCCTGGCGGTAGGCCCAGCTCTTCTCCATCGCCTGGAAGGTGGTCCACGCCTCGGTCCACTCGGTGGCCTCGGCGGTGGCGATCGTCGACGCCCACTCGGCGAACGACTCGTTCAGCCACAGGTCGTTCCACCACTTCATCGTGACGAGGTCGCCGAACCACATGTGGGCGAGCTCGTGCAGGATCGTGACGACCCGGCGCTCCTTGATCGCGTCGGTCACCTTGCTGCGGAACACGTAGGTCTCGGTGAACGTCACCGCACCCGCGTTCTCCATCGCGCCCGCGTTGTACTCCGGCACGAAGAGCTGGTCGTACTTGTCGAACGGGTAGGCGTAGTCGAACTTCGCCTCGTAGTAGGCGAAGCCCTGCCGGGTCTTCTCGAAGATGTAGTCGGCGTCCATGTACTCCGACAGCGACTTGCGCGTGAAGATGCCGAGGGGGATCTCACGGCCGTCCGACGACGTGAGCGACGAGCGCACGACGTCGTAGGGGCCGGCGACGATCGCCGTGATGTAGCTCGAGAGCACCGGGGTCGGTGCGAAGCGCCATGTGGCGATCGACGCGTCGGTAGCTGACACCTCGGGCTCGGGAGTGATCGAGTTCGACACCATCTGCCAGCGTGCGGGCGCGGTCACCGTGAACTGGAAGGTCGCCTTGAGGTCGGGCTGCTCGAACACGGCGAAGACGCGGCGGCTGTCGGGCACCTCGAACTGCGTGTAGAGGTACACCTCGTCGTCGACGGGGTCGACGAAGCGGTGGAGGCCTTCGCCGGTGTTGGTGTACTCGGCGTCGGCGACGACGGTGAGCACGTTGCGGGCGGCGAGCCCGTCGAGCTGGATCCGCACGCCGTCGTCGACCGACGCCACGTCGAGCGACGCGCCGTTCAGCGTGATCGAGTGCACCGTGCGGGTGAGGGCGTCGATGAACGTCGAGGCGCCCTCGGTCGCCGTGAAGGTGACGGTCGTCGTCGACCCGAACACCTCGGCTCCGCGCGTGAGGTCGAGGTCGATCACGTACGACTCGACGTCGACGATGCTCTTGCGCTCCTGCGCCTCGATTCGGGTGAGGTTCTCTCCTGGCACTGGTGCTCCATCCTGCGTCGCTGCGGCCGGCTGTGGCCCGGGCTTCTGGCCCTCATCGAGCCTAGCGCCGCCCGCAGGCCGCCATCGGGTTGTCCACAGGCCGCCGGCTCCAGGGCGCAGGATCCGACACTCACACGGCCGAGAGCACCTCGTCGACCGACACGATCTCGATGAGCGGAGCGTAGAGCGCCATGGCGTCGAGGGCGCGCTGGTGGTCCGCCGGGCTGAGCCCCGCGCACGCGTCCGCGGCGACCCGCACCCGCACGCCGGCGTCGGCCGCGGCCAGCGCGGTGGAGAGCACGCAGCAGTCGGTCGAGACGCCGCCGAGCACGATGTCGGTCGGATGGCCAAGCGCGGCCGAGGCCTCGGCGTCCCACTTGCCGAACGTCGTCCGCGTGAGGACCACGGCGTCGCCGGATCCGTCCGGGGCCGCGACCGGGAAGTCGGGCACGAGGTCGTACAGCGGGTCGTCCTCGGCCACCAGGGCGAACGGCCAGTCGCGGTAGTACGGCTTCCAGGCGCCGGTGGGCGCGGCGGGGGCCGTGAACCGGGTGAGAGCCGTGCGGCCGCCGAAGGCACCGCGCAGGCGTGCGGATCCTGCGGCCGCATCGGCGAAGCCGGGAGTCGCCCAGTCGGAGGTGGGGTCGCTGAAGACGTTCTGCAGGTCGACGAGGACCAGCCAGGGCGGTGTGGCGAAGTCGAGGGTCACGACGCCTGCGCCTCCTGGCGGCGCACGGCGCCGCGGGTGAGCAGCAATGTGCCGACGTAGCCGATGACCAGCGCGGCGAGGACGCCGAGGTTGGCGCCGCCCCAGGTCGAGTAGAACGAGCCGCGACCGAGGAAGTAGCCCTGCCAGGTGAGCCAGCTCGCGGCGTAGCCGTTGTCGACGAGGCCCCAGCCGATGCCGGTGCCGACGACGATGAGCCCGATCGTGGCCCAGCGGACGCTGCCATAGCGACCTCGCGGGTCGAAGAGCTCGTCGGTGGCGTAGTCCTTCCGGCGCATCTGCACGTCGGCCAGGAAGATGCCCGCCCAGGCGGCGATCGGCACGCCGAGGGTGATGAGGAAGCCCTGGAACGGGCCGATGAACGACCCGGCGAAGAACGCGACGTAGATCGTGCCGGCGATCATGACGACGCCGTCGACCGTGGCGGCGGCGTAGCGGGGGATCCTGATTCCGGCGTTCAGCAGCGAGAATCCGGACGAGTAGATGTTCATGACCGACCCGCCGACGAGGCCGAGGATGGCGACGAGTGCGAACGGGATGAGGAACCAGGTCGGCACGATGGTCGCCAGCGCGCCGATCGGGTCGCCGCCGATCGCCGTGTTCAGGCTCTTCGAGCTGCCTGCGAGGAGCAGGCCGAAGACGAGGAGGATGATCGGCGCGATCGACGACCCGAACGTGGTCCACCACACGACGCCGCCGCTCGACGCGTTCCGCGGGAGGTAGCGCGAGTAGTCGGCGGCGGCGTTGACCCAGCCGAGGCCGAAGCCGGTCATCATGAACACGAAGCCGCCGATGACGGCCGGCAGGGCTCCGTTCGGCAGCGAGGCGACCGCCGAGAAGTCGATGCGGTGGGCGGTGAGCACGATGTAGACGACGGTGAGGACGCCCGTGGCGATCGTGATCCACTGCTGCAGCCGCATGAGGAAGTCGAAGCCGAGGATGCCGCCGAGCACGACGAGCGCCGCGACGACGATCAGAGCCACGATCTTGGTGGCCGCGCCGCCGTGGAAGCCGAGCGTGTCGAAGACCGTCGCGGTGGCCAGCACGGCCAGCGAGGTGAGCACGGTCTCCCACCCGACGGTCAGCACCCACGAGATCACCGACGGCACCTTGTTGCCGTTGACGCCGAAGGCCGCGCGCCCGAGGGTCATGGTCGGCGCGTTGCCCCGCTTGCCCGCCAGGGCGATGATCCCGCAGAAGAGGAACGACACGGCGATGCCGAGCACGCCGACGACGGTCGCCTGCCAGAGCGAGACGCCGAAGCCGAGCAGGTACGAGCCGTAGCTGAGTCCGAGCACCGACACGTTCGCGGCGAACCACGGCCAGAACAGGTCGCGCGGCGATCCCTTGCGCTCGGACTCGTCGATGGCGTTGACGCCGTTGGCCTCGACACCGCGCGGGGCGCCGTCTGCGATGGCTGTTGTGGACATCGTTTCTCTTCTCGCTGGAAGGGGCGGGTTCTAGGCTCAACCCATGACCGACACAGTAGCTTCCAGCCAGCCTTCAGCCGCGACAGACGCCGCCACCGCCGTCGATTTCTGGTTCGACCCGTCCTGCCCGTGGGCCTGGATGACGAGCCGCTGGATGGACGAGGTGGCCGCCCACCGCGACCTCGACGTCACCTTCCACGTGATGAGCCTCGGTCTGCTCAACGAGGGCCGCGACGGCTTCGACCCGGCGAACCTCGCGAAGCTGATCCGCTACACGCGCATCGTGACCGCCGCGGCCGAGCTCCACGGCCAGCAGATCGTCAAACCGCTCTACGACGCGCTGGGCACCCGCATCCACGTGCAGGCCATGAAGGACGAGCAGGATGCAGTGATCGCCGGCGCCCTCGAGGAGGTCGGCCTCCCCGCCGACTTCGCCGCCCACGCCGACAGCGACGAGTTCGACGCGCAGATGCGCGCCAGCCACGAGGACGGCATCGGGCGCGTCGGGCAGGACGTCGGCACGCCCGTCATCGCCGTGAACGGCACCGCGTTCTTCGGCCCGGTCATCAGCCCCGCGCCGAAGGGCGAGATCGCGCTGACCCTTTGGGACGGCGTCGTCGCGGCTGCCTCGTACCCGGGCTTCTTCGAGCTCAAGCGCTCCCGCACGGTCGGCCCTCAGTTCGACTAGCCCTCGCGCACCCCGCAATAGGATTTGAGCATGCGCATCCACGTTGCGACCGACCACGCCGGTCTCGAATTCGCCCAGACCCTCATCAAGCACCTCGAGTCGCAGGGGCACGACGTGACCCACCACGGGCCGCAGACCTACGAGCCGCTCGACGACTACCCGTCGTTCTGCATCTCGGCCGCCCGCGCGGTCGTCGCCGACCAGAAGGCCGGTCTCGAGGCGCTCGGCGTCGTCTTCGGCGGATCCGGCAACGGCGAGCAGATCGCCGCGAACAAGGTCGAGGGCGTCCGCGCCGCGCTCGCGTGGAACACGTCGACCGCACAGCTCGCGCGCCAGCACAACGACGCCAACGTGGTCGCGATCGGCGCCCGCCAGCACACGGAAGACGAGGCGATCGCGCTGATCGACGAGTTCATCAAGACGCCCTTCTCGTTCGAGGAGCGCCACGAGCGCCGCATCGCGCAGCTCGCCGAGTACGAGGCGACCGGCGAGATCAAGGGGCACCCCTTCACCTGATCGGTGTCGGTGGTCTCGGGTAGCGTCGAGGCGTGCCTGAAGGTCATTCCGTCCACCGCATCGCCAACCAGTTCCGCGCGAGCTTCGTCGGCAAGCCCGTCGAGGTCACAAGCCCGCAGGGCCGCTTCGCCGCGGGCGCCGCGAAGCTCGACGGCGCGACGATCGTCGACGCGAAGGCCGTCGGCAAGCAGATGTTCCTCGAGTTCGACAACGGGCTCTTCCTCACCGTGCACCTCGGCCTCTACGGCTCGTGGGACTTCGCGGGCGACTTCTCGCTCGACCCGACGACGCGCAGCGCCAAGGGCCGCATGGGGCAGACGAACATGCGCGGTACCGAGCTCGTCGACTCCGCGGGTGAGGACTCCTGGAAGTCCATCGGCGCGCCGCGCCGTGCCCGCATGCGGATGTCCGAGAGCGAGAAGCGCGAAGACGACATCGACGTGTTCCCACCCGAGCCGATCGGCGCCGTGCGGGTGCGGATCCTCGCCGAGACCGTCGTCGCCGACCTCCGCGGGCCGACGAAGTGCGACGTGGCCACGCCCGAGGAGGTCGACGCCACGATCGCGAAGCTCGGGCCCGACCCGCTCGTCGACTCGCCGAAGAAGGGGGCCGACCGCTTCTACGAGCGCGTCCACAAGACGAAGACGATGATCGGCCTGTTGCTGATGGACCAATCAGTCGTCGCCGGGGTCGGCAACGTCTATCGCGCCGAGCTGCTCTACCGCGCGCGCCTCAACCCGCACACGCCCGGCAACGAGGTGCCCGAAGAGACGGTGCGCGCTCTCTGGAAGGACTGGACCAAACTCCTCAAGAGCGGCGTCGAGCTGGGCCAGATGATGACGATGAGCCACCTGTCGAAGAAGTCCTACGCCGCCGCGATGAAGAGCCGCGACGACCGCCACTGGGTCTACCACCGGGAGGGGCTGCCCTGCCGCACATGCGGCACGAACATCCTCATGGAGGAGGCCGCGGGGCGGAAGCTCTACTGGTGCCCCGTCTGCCAGGCTTGAGAGCATGCGCCACACGCCCCACTTCATCACCGAGGACGTCCCGACCGTGAAGCGGCTGATCCGCGAGAACCCGTGGGCGACGATCGTCTCGCACACCGACGGCGGCACGGTGGCGTCGCACTATCCGGTGATCCTGGAAGACACCGCCGACGACGAGATCTCGATCGTCAGCCACGTCGGCCGGCCCGACGACGAGCTGCACGAGCTCGGGCGCCACGAGGTGCTGGTCATCATCCAGGGACCGCACGGCTACATCTCGCCCAACTGGTACCCGCCGGAGCAGTTCGTGCCCACATGGAACCACGTCACCGCGCACCTCTACGGCACGCCCGAGATCCTCTCCGAGGCCGAGAACTTCCGCGTCCTCTCCGAGCTCGTCGACCACTTCGAGAGCCTCATGCCGACGCCGGTGTCGCTCGAGATCGACGAGCAGGCGGCCCGGGGCATCGCGAAGGGCACCGTCGGCATCCGCCTGCACGTCACGCACTTCGACGCGCGCCTGAAGCTCAGCCAGAACAAAGCGCCCGAGGTCGTGCGCCACATCATCGACGCGCTCGACATCGATCCCGTGTACGGCCATCCGGCGCTCGCCGACGAGATGCGCAGGGTCCACGGCGACACCGCAGGGCAGGCGGCGCAGGAGCCCGCGGAGTGACCTCCACCCTCCTCCGCCGCGCCCGTCTCGTCGGCCGGGCCGACGCCCCCACGGATGTCCTGCTCGAAGACGGGGCGGTCACGGCGATCGCCGACGGAATCGCCCCGGGCGACGCCGAGGTGGTCGACCTCGACGGCCGCTTCGTCGCGCCTGGTCTCTGGGACAACCACGTGCACATGGAGCAGTGGGCCCTCGTCCGCCGACGCCTCGACGTGTCGCGGGCGTCGTCCGCCCGAGAGGCCGCCGACCTCGTCCGCGCCCGGATGGCCGAGGGGCGCGCCGCCGACCGAGACCTCCTCGTCGGCTACGGCTTCCGTGACGCCCTCTGGCACGACGCCCCCGCCCTGGCCCTGCTCGACGACGCCGCGCGGGCAGGGTCCTCGAGCTCGCCCGTGGCCCTCGTCAGCCACGACCTCCACGCCCTCTGGCTGAACGCGGCGGCGCTCCGCCTCGTCGGACTCGACCCGGAGCGCTTCCCGACCGGCCTCGTGCGCGAGCAGGCCGCCTTCGACGCGAACGCCGTGCTCAGCGCACGCGGGGCCGAGCACCTCGACGACTGGGTCGCCGAGGCCTCGCGCGATGCCGCGAGCCGCGGGGTGGTCGGGATCGTCGATCTCGAGATGACCCTCTCGATCGATCGGTGGGTGGCGAGAGTCCAGGGCGGCAACGACTCGTTGCGGGTGCGCTGCGGCGTGTACCCGGGCGACCTCGACGCGGTGAGGGGCCGGGGGCTGCGGACGGGCGACGTGCTCCCGGGCTCCTGCGGCCTGGTCGAGATGGGCCCGGCGAAGATCATCACCGACGGGTCGCTCAACACGCGCACCGCCTGGTGCCACGAGCCGTACCCGGGCGGCGGGGGAGCAGGGCTGCCGACGTGCTCTCTCGACGAGCTGGTCGAGCTGATGTCGCGCGCAGCCGGCTCGGGGCTCGTGCCCGCCGTTCACGCGATCGGCGATGCCGCGAACACGCAGGCGCTCGACGCGTTCGAGCGCGTCGGCTGCCCGGGGAGCGTCGAACACGCCCAGCTGCTGCGGTGGGTCGACGTGGAGCGCTTCGCCCGGCTCGGCGTCGTGGCGAGCGTGCAGCCCGAGCACGCGATGGACGACCGTGACGTCGCCGACGAGCAGTGGGTGGGCCGCACCGATCGCGCCTTCGCGCTCGAGACCCTCGCGGCCGCGGGCGTGCGACTCGCCCTCGGGTCGGACGCCCCCGTCGCGCCCCTCGACCCGTGGGTGGCGATCGGCGCCGCCGTGTCGCGGTCTCGCGGCGGGCGTGCGCCGTGGCATCCCGAGCAGAGGGTTCCCGCAGCCGTCGCCCTGGCCGCGTCGACCGACGGCCGCGATGCGGTGACGCTCGGGAGCCGCGCCGACCTCGTCGTGCTCGACGCCGATCCGCTGTCCGCGCCGGTCGACGCTCTGCGGGCGATGCCGGTTGCAGCGACGCTGCTCGGCGGTCGCTTCACGCACCGCGCCTTCTAGCGCCGCGCTCGCCAGCCGCCGCCATTCCCCCTTTCCGCAACCCCCGCGACAAAACGCGACATCTGCGACGCGCCGTCACGTCGCAGATGTCGCGTTGTGTCGCTCGAGCTCGGGAGGGCGGCAGCGGCCGGCGCTAGTCGCGCGAGGACGCGCCGTCGGAACGCGCGGCGGCAGGGGCGGCCGCGGCGGCCGCGGTCGGCCGCCAGCTCTCGCGACGACCGGCGAGTGCCGGCACGTCGGCCGGCAGCGGTCGGTTGCGACGCTTGAGTCGGAGGGCCTGCTTCTCGACTCCGTAGTACGTGGCCGCGGAGAGCGCGAGCGCCAGGGCGAGGACGACCACCGTCGACACGAAGAACCCGAGGCGCCCGCCGCCGAACGTGATGCCGTGCTGGATGAAGAAGCGGATCAGGACCAGGTGCCAGAGATAGAGGCTGAACGACACGACGCCGACCCAGCGGATCGGCCGCCAGTCGAGCACACGGGCCCAGAGCGAGTGGCCGCCGTCCGCCCCCGGCAGCACGACGAGCAGCAGGATGCAGCCGAAGCCGACCGCCGAGGCGATGGTGAGGAAGTCGGCCTGCACGCCGTACTGGAAGAACACGATCGCGAGGATGCCTCCGACCACGAGCCCACCGCGCACGAGCGGTGCCTGCCGAGGCGAGAACACACCCTTGCGGAACGCGATGAACACCAGTGCCGCGGCCATTCCCACGCCGAACATGTCCGCCTGCGCGAAGAGGCTGCGGGCGGTCAGCGAGAAGCCCGTCTTGCCCCATTCGCTGGCGTCGAGGAAGACGCGGCGGTTGAGGATGATCACCACGGCGCGCCCGACACCGCCGAGCAGCAGCATGAACGCGACGGGCAGGAAGGCGGCGTAGGCGCGACGCAGGCGCGGGAACAGCTTCTCGACGGCGACGACCATGATGGGCAGGAGCGCGTAGAACGTCAGCTCGACCGTCAGCGTCCACGCCACCTCGAGGCCCGAGCGCTGCCACTCGATCGAGTAGTTCTGCAGCAGGGTCGCGTTCAGCAGGAATCCGCGCCAGGACAGTGTGCCGAGAGTGCCGTCGGGGCGGAGGGCGACGCGGAGGACGAAGGCGGCGATCGCCAGGATCACGAGGTAGGCCGGCCAGATCCTGAGCGCGCGGTTGAAGGCGTAGCTGCGGATCGACGGATGCTCGCGCCCCTCGATCAGCCGAGAGGCGAAGGGCCAGAAGAGGAGGAACCCGGACAGCACGAAGAACAGCGTCAGCCCCTGATCGAGCAGCCGGAACAGCTCGCCGTACTCCACCTCGACCTTCGGGGTGTAGACGTGGCCGACGTGGTAGACGAGCACCGCTGTCGCGGCGACGGCACGCAGACCCTCGAGCCCCAGGATGCGCTGACCCCACGACGGAGCGACGGTGCCGGAAGAATTCACGTACCCCAGTCTTGCACTTCGTTGTGGGTTAACCAGGAAGCCGCCGTCTCCGGCGAGGGAGACGGCGGCTTCGGAAGCTGCTTCGGCAGCGACTACTTCGAGACGTGCGCGGCGAGGAACCAGCGGTCCTTGTCGAGACCGCGGGCGATCTCGATGGCGACGTCCTGCGACGAGGCGTCGATCTCGCCGAGCTCGTCGATAGCGGTCTGAACGGAGGCGCGGGCCGCATCGATCTGCGCGACGATGCCGGCGACGGTGGCGTCGACCTGCTGGAAGCCGGCCTTGAGCGACGGCACGGTGGTGGTCGCCGCGACGGTCTCGAGGCGGCCGTCGACCGGGAGGCCCAGGGCGACGATGCGCTCGGCGGCGGTGTCGGCGTACTCCTGCGCGTGGTCGACGATGTCGTCGAGGAGCTCGTGGACGGCGATGAAGCTGATGCCGCGGACGTGCCAGTGGGCCTGCTTGCCGTTGACGGCGAGGGCCGTGAGGTTGGTCACGATCGGGGTGAGGAACTGGGCGGTGGCGGCTGCGACGTCGGGGTCGACGGAGCTCTGGGTGACGGTGATGGAATCGGACACGATGCCCTCTTTTCGTTGATTCTGCGGCCTTGGTGCACCCAACGCTAGACGTCTGGGAAAATTCCGCAAGCAAGCTGAGGCTCGTCTAACGAAGGGCCTCCTACCCTTAGCAACGGCGCCCGACGGCCTTACCGTCACCCGTTCTGCCGCGTGTCCGACACCTCCTGCAGGATCGCGTCACGGAAGTTGTGCCCCACGATCCGGTAGCCCGCCGCGGTCGGATGGATGCCGTCGGCCGTCAGCGACGCGACGTAGTACTTGCCGTCGCGCAGCGGACCCCACGGGTCGTAGAAGGTCCACGACTTCTTCTTGGTGAGCACCCACGCCTTCAGCTGCTTCTCGTAGGTCGCGCCTCCGTCGGGGTCGCGGTTGTACGGCGGGATCGCGCCGATGATCACGTGCTTCGGGTGGATCACCTTGACGATGTAGTCGTAGTACTTCTTCGCCTTCGCCAGCGAGATGCCGAGCCGTACGTTGTTGGTGCCCGACATGAGCACGAGCACGTCGACGTCCTTCACCGGGGTCACGTGGTAGGCCTCGATCTGCGTCGTCGTGCCTCCCATCGCCCATCCGCCGACCCACTTCACGCCGTCGCCCTGCGCGTAGGTCATCCAGGTGTCCTTGTCGAGGCCGTCCTGAGGGATGGTCCGCGAGCCGCCCGCCGTGAGCGAGTCGCCGACGATCGCGACCCGCACAGGGTTCTCGGGCGTGCCCTTGGTCGACTGGTCCTGGACGGACGAGGTGTCGGGCGAGGCGGGCGCAGGATCGGCGGTGTGTACGCCGGCTCCTGCCGCCTGGGGCTCGGCCGAGGTCGTCGTGCTGCAGCCGGCCAGAAGGGTCACGGTGAGGGCGGCGGCGGCCAGGAGGATGGCGGGTCGGAGTCGCGAGGTCACGGCGCCATTATCGCTCGCTAGCGTAAGAGCATGACGAGTGCCGTGCACCGCTCCGCCCTGCGCCGCATGACCATGCGCGACCCCGACGAGCCGCATCGCGCCGCGAGCTCGCTCGAGCTGCTCTTCGACCTCGTCTTCGTGGTCGGGGTGTCGTTCGCCTCGGTGGGCCTCCACCACGACCTCGGGGAAGGGGAGGTCGCGCGCGGCGTGCTCGCCTACACGACGGCGTTCTTCGGCCTGTGGTGGGCGTGGATGAACTTCACCTGGTTCGCGACGTCGTTCGACACCGACGACTGGCTGTACCGGATCGCGACCGTCGTGCAGATGGGCGGCGCGCTCACTTACGCGGCGGGCCTGCCCGCGCTCATGAACCTCGAGCACCCCGACTTCACACTCGGGGTGACCGGCTACATCATCATGCGGCTGCCGATGTCGTTCCAGTGGTTCCGGGCGAGCTGGTCGGAGCCGTCGACGAGGCGTGCGACGCTGCGGTACGCCGTCGGGATCCTCGTGGTCCAGTGCTACTGGGTGCTGCTGCTCGTCGTCCCGGACGACATGAAGTACCCGACCTTCTTCGTCGGCATCGTTCTCGAGCTCGGGGTGCCCGTGTTCGCGGAGGGTGCGGGGTCGACGCCGTGGCACTCGCGCCACATCACCGAGCGCTACGGGCTCTTCACGCTGATCGTGCTCGGCGAGTCGATCCTCGCGTCGACCAACGCCGTCGTCGAGGTGTCGCACTCGACCGAGCACCTGGCCGAGCTCGTGCTGCTCGCGGCGACCTCGCTCGTGATCATCGTCTGCTTCTGGTGGATCTACTTCGCCTTCCCGCAGCACGGGCTGCTGACGTCGATCCGGACCGCGCTCGGCTGGGGCTACGGGCACTACGTCGTGTTCGCGTCGGCCGCGGCCCTGTCGGCGGGCATCGAGATCCAGCTCGACTCGTCCTCGGTGCATCTGTCGTCCGTGGCCGCGGCGGCGACACTGGCGGTCCCGTGCGCCGTCTACCTGGCGATGGTGTGGTTCCTGGTGGTGCGGCGACAGTCGTCGCGGATCGTGAACGCGGCGGTGCCGGCGCTCGCGGTGCTCGTCGCGCTCGCCTCCTTCGTCCCGCACGCGCCGCAGGTGGTGGCGGCGCTCATGGTCGTCGCGGTCGTCACCGTCGTGTCGGGTCGCGGTCGCCGTTCCTCCCTCTAATCGCGACACAACGCGACACGTGCGACGTGTCAGGACGTCGCAGGTATCGCTTTGTGTCGCAGAGGGCAGGCGTAGGGTCACGAGCATGAGGGCGCAGGATCACGACACGCCGCACGGGCCGATGCCGCTCGCACATCTCGTCGCGCGTGAGGCGTGGCTCACGATCGTCGCGCCGACGTGGCCCCGCGGCTACGTGCGCCTGCTGGGCCTCGCGGGAATCGTCGAGGGCGTCTTCCTCCTGCTCGTCTGGACGACCGTCCCCATCGGCGCCGTCGCCGTCCCCTGCTTCGCCGCCGGCGGGCTCGTCTTCGTCGCCTCGTTCGTTCCTCGCCGCCACCGCGCGCGTCCCGACCGCTAGCCACGCGGTCCGCGGCGAGCGAAGCCCCACCACCCGCGTCGCGCGAAACCCGTTCGGCGAGCCGAGCGACGCCACCCCGTGCCGACGCGCCGCAGGGGCGGCGGCGCGGAATAAACACCGAGCCCCTCACGAGGTCGACCGCAGGGAGACAGGAAAAGGGGAGGGGCGGACGGGAATCGAACCCGCGTAATCAGTTTGGAAGACTGAGGCTCTACCATTGAGCTACCGCCCCGCAGACAGCCTCACGGCCGGTGTGCGGAGTCCAGCATAGGGCATGTGTCGAACCGCTCAGACTCGACCGCCACGGACGGGCTAGACTTCACGGGGCCGTTTCGCCCCGACCTCAACGGGACTCAGCGAGACACCGCGGAAGTGCACTGAAATACCGGGGCGTAGCGTAGTGGCTAGCGCGTCCGTTTTGGGGGCGGAAGATCGCAGGTTCGAGTCCTGTCGCCCCGACGCAAGTCGTTGTCTCATGACAACTCCACGCAAGTCGTTCTACTCATCAACACCAGGAGACGTTCCAATTGGTCAAGACCACGGTTGAGCAGCTCAGCCCCACCCGCGTCAAGCTCAACATCGCGGTGAGCCCCGACGACCTCAAGCCCGGCATCACGCACGCCTACGGCCACATCGCCGAGCAGGTGCAGATCCCCGGCTTCCGCAAGGGCAAGGTTCCGCCGCCCATCATCGACCAGCGCGTCGGCCGCGAAGAGGTCCTCAACCACGCCGTCAACGAGAGCATGGACTCCTTCTACCGTGCCGCCGTCGAAGAGGTCGAGCTGCGCCCGCTGGGCCGCCCCGAGGCCGACGTCGTCGAGTGGCCGAACATCAAGGACTTCTCGGGTGACCTCCTGCTCGCCATCGAGGTCGATGTGCGTCCCGAGTTCACGCTGCCCGACTACGACGGCCTCGAGCTGACGGTCGACTCGGTCGACGTCTCCGACGAGGAGGTGGAGGAGGAGCTCACGAACCTCCGCACCCGCTTCGGCACGCTCATCACCGTCGACCGCCCGGCCGCCACGGGCGACTTCGCCCAGATCGACCTCACCGCCACCATCGGCGACGACGAGGTCGACAACGCCAAGGGCATCTCGTACGAGCTCGGCTCGGGCGACCTCATCGAGGGCATCGACGAGGCCCTCGACTCGCTCACGGCCGGCGAGACCACCACGTTCGAGTCGAAGCTCCTCGGCGGCGACCACGAGGGCGAGACCGCTCTCATCTCGGTCACGCTGACCGCGGTCAAGGAGCGCGAGCTCCCCGAGGCCGACGACGACTTCGCGCAGATCGCCAGCCAGTTCGACACGCTGGACGAGCTGAAGGCGGACCTCAAGGAGCAGCTCGGCCGCTCCAAGGGCTTCGGCCAGGGCTCGCAGGCCCGCGACCTCCTCCTCGAGAAGCTCCTCGAGCTCGTCGAGATCCCGGTCCCCGAGAAGCTCGTCGAGGACGAGGTGCACCGTCACCTCGAGCAGGAGAACCGTCTCGAGGACGACACGCACCGCGCCGAGGTGAAGGAGTCCAGCGAGGTCGCCTTCCGCAACCAGATCCTCCTCGACGCCATCGCCGAGAAGGAGGAGGTCAAGGTCGAGCAGGACGAACTGACCCAGTACCTCATCCAGGGCGCCGCGCAGTACGGCATGGAGCCCGGCGAGTTCATCAAGGTCCTCGACCAGAACGGCCAGATCCCCGCCATGGTCGGCGAGGTCGCCCGCTCGAAGGCTCTCGCCGTCGTCCTCTCCAAGGCGAAGGTGAAAGACGACAAGGGCGCCGACGTCGACCTGTCGGCGTTCACCGCCACGGCGGGTGTCGGCGCAGACGACGAGTCGCACGAGGGTCACGACCACGAGTAACGCTCGAGCGGCTCAGAGCTGACGAAGGGCGCAGGATCCGCGGATCCTGCGCCCTTCTTCTGTCCCCTGGCGGCGAACACGTTCTGCTTCCGTACAGCCGTGGGCGAACAGCCCGGAAACCGCGCGTTGCACCCTCTAAGTTCGTATGCAAGCGACAACCGAATGGGAGCACCACATGGCCGACGCCGCAACACTGCCCAACAGTGTTTTTGACCGACTTCTCAAAGACCGCATCATCTGGCTGGGCTCCGAGGTGCGCGACGACAACGCGAACGAGATCGCAGCGAAGCTTCTCCTCCTCGCCGCTGAGGACAGCGAGAAGGACATCTACCTCTACATCAACTCGCCCGGCGGCTCGATCACGGCCGGCATGGCTATCTACGACGCGATGGAGTTCGTGCCGAACGACATCGTGACCGTGGGCATCGGCATGGCCGCGTCGATGGGTCAGCTCCTCCTCACCGCCGGCACCAAGGGCAAGCGTTACATCACACCGAACGCGCGCGTGCTGCTGCACCAGCCGCACGGCGGTTTCGGCGGCACGTCGAGCGACATCCAGACGCAGGCGCAGCTGATCCTGTCGATGAAGCAGCGTCTCGCCGAGATCACCGCGGCGCAGACCGGCAAGACCGTCGAGCAGATCAACGCCGACGGCGACCGCGACCGCTGGTTCACGGCGCAGGAGGCCCTCGAGTACGGCTTCGTCGACCACATCCGCGCCTCTGCGACCGACGTGACCGGCGGTGCCGGCACCGGCGCCGACAACAGCGACAAGTAACCACCCGACGACGACTTTCACGAAAGAAGACACCATGGAACTGCCGAAGATGGGTGGAACCCCTCAGATCGCGATGCCCTCGTCGCGTTACGTGCTCCCCTCGTTCGAAGAGCGCACGGCCTACGGCTACAAGCGCCAGGATCCCTACGCCAAGCTCTTCGAAGACCGCATCGTCTTCATGGGCGTGCAGGTCGACGACGCGTCGGCCGACGACGTCATGGCCCAGCTGCTCGTTCTCGAGTCGATGGACCCCGACCGCGACATCACGCTGTACATCAACTCGCCCGGCGGCTCGTTCACGGCCATGACGGCGATCTACGACACGATGCAGTACATCCGCCCCGACATCCAGACGGTCTGCCTCGGGCAGGCCGCGTCGGCCGCGGCAGTCCTGCTCGCCGCCGGCACCCCGGGCAAGCGCCTCGCGCTCCCGAACGCCCGCGTGCTCATCCACCAGCCCGCGACCGGCGGTCAGGGCGGCGGTCAGGCCTCCGACATCGAGATCCAGGCGGCCGAGGTGCTCCGCATGCGCACCTGGCTGGAGGAGACCCTGTCGAAGCACTCCAACAAGTCGCCCGAAGAGGTCAACCGCGACATCGAGCGCGACAACATCCTCGGCGCGCAGGAGGCCCTGCAGTACGGCCTCATCGACCAGGTCCTGACGAGCCGCAAGAACCTGGCGCTCGCCAAGTAACATCCGTCGCGTGTGCAAGGCCCCGGATCCTGCCGCAGGATCCGGGGCCTTTCGCAAGCCTCGTCCGCTCCGAACACCTGTTGCCGGGTTCGCTCCCGGCGATTCGCCGGGTCACGATGCTCGCAGTGTCTGCGGTTCGGGTTAGGCTCGTTCAACGACCACCACTCAACGCCTAAGGGAGGCAGGCATGGCTCGCATCGGTGAGAGCGCCGATCTGCTCAAGTGCTCGTTCTGCGGAAAGAGCCAGAAGCAGGTCCAGCAGCTGATCGCCGGCCCTGGCGTGTACATCTGCGACGAGTGCGTCGAGCTGTGCAACGAGATCATCGAAGAGCGCCTGGCCGAGGCCGGCGAAGAGCCTTCGAGCGAGTTCGACCTGCCGAAGCCCCGAGAGATCTACGACTTCCTCGAAGAGTACGTGATCGGCCAGGCGCCGGCGAAGCGCGCTCTGTCGGTGGCCGTCTACAACCACTACAAGCGGATCCGGTCGATGCAGACCCTGGCCTCCGCCGACTCGCTGGGCGACGACATCGAGATCGCCAAGTCCAACATCCTTCTCATCGGCCCCACGGGCTGCGGCAAGACGTATCTCGCCCAGACCCTGGCCAAACGCCTCAACGTGCCGTTCGCCGTGGCCGACGCGACCGCCCTCACCGAGGCCGGCTACGTGGGTGAGGACGTCGAGAACATCCTGCTCAAGCTGATCCAGGCCGCCGACTACGACGTCAAACGGGCCGAGACCGGCATCATCTACATCGACGAGGTCGACAAGATCGCCCGCAAGGCCGAGAACCCCTCGATCACCCGCGACGTGTCGGGCGAGGGCGTGCAGCAGGCGCTCCTCAAGATCCTCGAGGGCACCGTCGCCTCGGTCCCGCCGCAGGGCGGCCGGAAGCATCCGCATCAGGAATTCATCCAGATCGACACGACGAACGTCCTGTTCATCGTCGCCGGCGCCTTCGCGGGGCTCGAGGAGATCATCTCGTCCCGCGCCGGCAAGCGCGGCATCGGCTTCGGCGCCCCGCTCTACAACAAGGGCAACGACGTCAACCTCTTCAGCGAGGTCCTGCCCGAAGACCTCCACAAATTCGGCCTCATCCCCGAGTTCATCGGTCGCCTCCCCGTCGTCACGACGGTGTCGCAGCTCGACCGCGAGGCTCTGATGGAAATCCTCACGAAGCCGAAGAACGCGCTCGTGCGCCAGTACCAGCGCATGTTCGAGCTCGACGGCGTCGAGCTCGAGTTCGAGCAGTCTGCCCTCGAGGCGATCGCCGACCTCGCGGTCCTGCGCCAGACCGGCGCCCGCGGCCTCCGCGCGATCATGGAGGAAGTACTCGGCCCGATCATGTTCGACGTCCCCTCCGACGACACCGTCGGCCGCGTCGTCGTGACGAAGGCGTCGGTCATCGAGAACGCCGCGCCGACGATCGTGCCGCGCGCTCCCGAGCGCGCCGAGAAGAGCGCGTAGCCTCAGGCTCTCGTCGAACGCCCCGCCGCACAACGCGGCGGGGCGTTCGTGCGTCCTGGCTCAGCGGGCTACTGCAGGCGACGGCGGGCCAGCAGCGGCTCGACGGCGGCATCGCGACCGCGGAAGTCGCGGTACGCCTGAAGCGGGTCCTTCGACCCGCCCACCCCGAGCAGGAGCCGCGAGAAGCGCTCCCCGGCCTCCCGCGACAGGCCGCCGTTGTCGTCGAACCACTCCACCGTGTCGGCGTCGAGCACCTCGCTCCAGATGTACGAGTAGTAGCCGGCGTCGTAGCCGCCCGAGAACGTGTGCGCGAAGTACGCCGACGAGTAACGGGTCGGAACGGCGGCGTTGTCGAGCCCTGAGGCGGCGAGGGCAGCGGCCTCGAAGGTGGCCACGTCGGCGGGGTCCGCGAGCTCCTGCGCCTCGGCCAGCGTGAGCGCGTGCCATTTCTGGTCGAGGAGCGCTGCGGCGAGGTACTCGGACGTCGCGAAGCCCTGACCCTAGCCCTCGGCCGCCTCGAGCTTGTCGACGAGGTCGCGCGGCATCGGCTCACCGGTCTTGTAGTGGCGCGCGTAGTTCGACAGCACCTCGGGCCGCAGCATCCACATCTCGTTGACCTGGCTCGGGAACTCGACGAAGTCACGGAACACGTTCGTGCCCGAGAAGTGCGGGTACGTCACTCGGGCGAGGAGGCCGTGCAGCGCGTGACCGAACTCGTGGAACAGCGTCGTCACCTCGTCAAGCGTGAGCAGGATCGGCGAGCCTGCGGGCGGCTTCGACACGTTGAGGTTGTTCACGACGACCGGGTAGGGATGCAGGAGCCGAGACTGCGACACGAGCGGATTCATCCACGCGCCGCCGCGCTTGGAGTCGCGCGTGTAGAGGTCGAGCAGGTAGAGGCCGACGGGCTCGCCCTCGCTGGTCACCTCGAAGACGCGGGCCTCGGGGTGGTAGCCGACGAGGTCGTGCCGCTCGGTGAACTCGAGCCCGTAGAGCTGCGACGCCGCGAAGAACACGCCGTCGACGAGCACCCGCGACGCCTCGAAGTACGGGCGCATGTCGTCGGAGTCGAAGTCGTAGGTCGCCGCGCGCACCCTCTCGCTGTAGAACGCCCAGTCGTGCGCCTCGACGGGGTGGCAGGCGAGCTCCTGGAGGTCGTGCTGCTCGGCGGCGGCGTTGCGGGCGGCGGGCGGTGCGAGACGGGAGAGGAGGGCGTCGACGGCGTCGGGCGATCCTGCGGTCTCACCCGCGGTCACGTAGGCCGCGTGCGTGGCGAAGCCGAGGAGCGCGGCGCGCTCTGCCCGGAGCCGCACGATGTCGAGGACCACCTGCCGGTTGTCGTGCTCGCCGCCTCGGCTGCCCCGTGCCCGCGACGCCTCCATGATGCGGCGGCGGAGGTCGCGGTTCGTGAGCCTCGACAGCAGGGGGTGGCCGGTGAACAGCATGAGCGTGATGAGGTACTTGCCCTCGAGCCCTCGCTCGGCGGCCGCAGCGGCGAGTCCCGCGATCTCGTCCTCACCGAGCCCGTCGAGCTCGCTGGCGTCGTCGACCACGAGGGCGAGGTCGTTCGTGTCGGCGAGGAGGTTCTTCTCGAAGCGCGTCGAGAGGGCGGCCAGGTCGGCGTTGAGGGTGCGGAGGCGCTCCTTGTCGGCGTCGGCGAGGCCGGCTCCGGCCCGGGTGAACTCGTCGTGGTAGCGCTCGACGAGGTAGACGGCCTCGGGGGAGAGCTCTGAGGCGGCCTCGGTGCCGAGCGACTCGTAGACGGCCTCGATGCGTGCGGCCAGGGCCGGGTTCAGCCGGATCGCATCGGAGTGCGCGGCGAAGAGCGGCGCGTACTCCAGCTCGAGGGCGTTCGACGACTCGTCGGAGTCGCTCGACTGCTTGTTCCAGAACACGTGCTCGACCCGCGAGAGCGTCTGGCCGCTCAGCTCGAGCGGGACGATCGTGTTGTCGAAGGACGCGGGCGCAGGATCCGACGTGATCGCCTCGATCTCGGCCAGCTGATGGGCGAACCCCAGGTCGATCGCCTCCCGGTAGTGCTCCGGCTCGATGTCGGCGAACGGCGGCAGGTCGTAGGGGAGGGCGCTGGGCTCGAGGAACGGATTCGGCATCCTCCGAGCCTAGGCCCGTTCGCCGTGAGCAAAGATCTGTTTGCAAAGAGAGTGTTGCAAAGAAAACTCTGCACGCGTATTCTCGGAGTCATGACCGAGAGCATGCCCCCGCACGCACGCCAGCTCGATGCCGGCGCCCTCCGTGCACTGGCCCACCCGCTGCGCGTCGAGCTCTTCGAAGAGCTGTCGGTGCGCGGCTGTGCCACGGCGAGCCAGCTCGCCGAGCGGCTGGGGGAGTCGAGCGGCTCCACCAGCTACCACCTGCGCCAGCTCGAACGGCACGGCCTCGTCCGCGAGGTCGAGGAGCGCGGCACGAATCGCGAGCGCTGGTGGGAGCGCACTCCCGGCTCGATCGGCGTGTCGTACTTCGACTACGACGACGCCGCCGGCCGCACGGCCGCCCGCATGGTCGGCCGCGAGTGGGAGCGCGCCCGCGCTGCGCTCCTGGACGACTTCCACTCCAATCCCGACCTCGTCGGGCGCGACTGGTACGAGGCGTCCAGCATCTCGACGTCGAACGTCACCGCGACCGTCGACGAGCTGCACGAGCTCGGCCGGGCATGGCTCGAGTTCCTCGCCACACACGTCGACCCCCTGCGCAACCGCGACGACGTCGTCGGCGCGCGCCGTGTCCAGGTCCACTTCAACGCGTTCCCGCTCCTCGATCGCGACGCGGCCGACCAGGCGCTCCTCGCGCGCGACGCGGCCGCGGCCTCGAACGTCACCCCGACCCCCGACCCCACCGACTCAGAACAGGCAGAATCATGACCCGCACCGAATCCGTCTTCGACCGTCTCGCCCTCCGCACCGGCCGCGCCCTCGTCGACTGGTCGCAGCGCCCCGAGCGCTCCGTCCGCTCCATCGACGCCGACCGCGTGTCGCGTGCCCACGGCGGCAGCGTCGACTCGCTGTCCGCGACCCGCTTCCACTGATCGAGGTGCCCGGCGTGCGGCAGACACCGTGCGCCGGGCGCTAGCGTCGGAGCATGACGACCCACGACGAGCGCTACAGCCACGGCCACCACGAGAGCGTCCTGCGGAGCCACACCTGGCGCACCGTCGAGAACTCGGCGGCGTACCTCGCCCCGCACCTCGCGCCCGGCCTCTCGCTGCTCGACGTGGGCTCCGGCCCCGGCACGATCACGGTCGACTTCGCCGCGCGACTGGGCGACGGCCGGGTCGTCGGCATCGACCGCTCCGCCGAGATCGTCGCCCAGGCCACCGCGCTGGCCGAGGCGCAGGAGCAGACGAACGTCGAATTCCTCGAAGCCGACGTGTACGCCCTCCCCTTCGACGACGACACCTTCGACATCGTGCACGCGCACCAGGTGCTGCAGCACCTCGGCGACCCGGTGGCGGCGCTGCGCGAGATGCGTCGCGTGACGAAGAAGGGCGGCCTCGTCGCGGTGCGCGACGTGGACTACCGCGGGACCCTCTGGGCTCCTGCGAACCCGGGCCTCGAGAAATGGCTCGACGTCTACGAGCGCAACGCGCGTGCCAACGGCGGCGAGCCCGACGCGGGCCGCCACCTGCGCTCGTGGGTGCTGCAGGCGGGCTTCACCGACGTGACCGCGACCGCGACGGCGTGGTGCTTCGCGAGCGACGCCGAGCGCACCTGGTGGGGCGACAGCTGGGCCGCACGCACCCTCGAGTCGCAGTTCTACGGCGACGTCATCGAGCACGGCATCGCGACCGCCGCCGACCTGCAGGAGGTCGCCGCGGGCTGGATCGCCTGGCGCGATGCGCCCGACGGCTGGCTCTCGATGTTGCACGCCGAGATCCTCGCGACCGCCTGAAGCGTCGTCAGCGACAAAACGCGACACCTGCGACGCGAATGAACGTCGCGGGTGTCGCGTTGTGTCGCGGGAAGCGGGCTAGAAGTCGTCGTCGTCGGGTTCCGACTCGGACGGCTCGTGGACGTGCGCCGTGTCCGTCGCGGCGTCGTACCGGATCACGGTGCCGTCGTCGAGCTCGACCACGGGCTTCCGCTCGAGCCAGGTGAGCGTCCAGCGCCAGGCGGACGCGTCGACGCCCTGCTCGGCGAGCTCGCCCTCGACCCGCAGGATCGCCGACACCACCGGGGCCGGCAGCCGGTCGGGCGTCGAGCCCCCGACCGGCCATCGCGTCCCGAGCTGCACGGCCTACGCCTCGGCCGGCTGCTCGGCCAGCACGATGTCGGTCACGGCGAGCTCGTCGCCCGAGGCGAACGTGAGCGCCTGGATGCGTCCCACCGCGGCGAGGTCGGCGGCGGCCGACTCCAGCAGCGACAGCGACGCGGCGGGAGCCACGACCACGGCCGAGGTCACCGGCGTCTTCTGCGAGGCCTTCGCGTCGGTCTTCGCGCGCCGCACCGAGATGAGCGCCTCGCCCACGAGCTGCAGGAGACCCGACGGAGCCTCGAGCGCCCAGAGCTCGCCGGTCGTCGGCCACGCCGCGCGGTGCACCGACGTGTCGTGGGTCCACGACCACACCTCTTCGGTGGCGAAGGGCAGGTAGGGCGCCAGGAGCCGCAGCAGTGCGTCGATCGTCGTGCGCAGCGTGGAGACCGCGGAGGCCTGGGCGTCGGTCGAGGTGCTGCCCTCTGCTCCTGCGCCATAGGCCCGCTCTTTGACGAGCTCGAGGTAGTCGTCGCAGAAGGTCCAGAAGAACTTCTCGGTCGTCTCGAGCGCCTTCGCGTGGTCGTAGTTCTCGAGGGCGTCGGTCGCCGTCTCGATCACCACAGCGAGGTTCGCCAGCAGGTCGCGGTCGAGCGGCTCGGTCGCCGTCGCCGCGCCCGCGGGCTGCGGGAACGAGTAGACGAACTTCGCGGCGTTGAGCACCTTGATCGCGAGGCGGCGACCCACCTTGATCTGCTTCGGGTTCTGCGGGTCGAACGCCGCGTCGGTGCCGAGGCGCGACGAGGCCGCCCAGTAGCGCACCGCGTCGGAGCCGTGGTCGTCGAGCATGGCCGCGGGAGTCACGACGTTGCCCTTCGACTTCGACATCTTCTTGCGGTCGGGGTCGACGATGAAGCCCGAGATCGAGGCGTTCCGCCACGGCACGGTGTCGCCCTCGAGCTGCGCGCGCAGCATCGTCGAGAAGAGCCAGGTGCGGATGATGTCCTGGCCCTGGGGACGCAGCGAGTAGGGGAACACGAGGTCGAAGAGCTCGGGGTCCTGCTCCCACTTCCCGGCCAGCTGCGGGGTGAGCGACGAGGTGGCCCAGGTGTCCATCACGTCGACCTCGCCCTGGAAGCCGCCGGGCACGCCGCGCTGGGACTCGTCGTAGCCGGGTGCGGTGTCGCTCGACGGGTCGACGGGCAGGGACGCCTCGGACGGCACGATCGGCTGGTCGAACACCGGGTTGCCGTCGGAGTCGAGCGGGTACCAGACCGGGATCGGCACGCCGAAGAAGCGCTGGCGAGAGATGAGCCAGTCGCCCGAGAGGCCCTTGACCCAGTTCTCGTAGCGCACGCGCATGAAGTCGGGGTGGAACGCCACCTCTTCGCCGCGCTTGAGCAGCGTCGAGCGGAGCTCCTCGTCGCGGGCGCCGTTCACGATGTACCACTGGCGCGTCGACACGATCTCGAGCGGCTTGTCGCCCTTCTCGAAGAACTTCACCGGGTGGGTGATCTTCTCGATGTCGCCGATCAGCTCGCCCGACTCGCGCAGCAGGTCGACCATCGCGGCCTTCGCGCTGAACACGGTCTTGCCGGCGAGCTCGGCGTACGCGGCGATGCCCGCCTCGGAGTCGATCGCCGACGGCGCCTCGCTCACGAAGCGGCCGTCGAAGCCGATCACCGAGCGGTTCGGCAGGTCGAGCTCGCGCCACCACACCACGTCGGTCGTGTCGCCGAACGTGCAGATCATGGCGATCCCAGAGCCCTTGTCCTTCTGGGCGAGGTGGTGCGCCAGCACGGGCACCTCGACGCCGAAGACCGGGGTGGTCACGGTGGTGCCGAAGAGGGGCTGGTAGCGCTCGTCGTCGGGGTGGGCGACGAGGGCCACGCAGGCAGGCAGGAGCTCGGGGCGCGTCGTCTTGATGAGGATGTCTTCCCCTGCTCCTGCGCCCTCGCCCGGACGGTGGAACGCGAGCGTGTGGTAAGCGCCCGGCATGTCCTTGTCTTCGAGTTCGGCCTGGGCCACGGCGGTGCGGAACGTGATGTCCCACAGCGTCGGGGCGTCGGCCTGGTACGCCTCGCCGCGGGCGAGGTTGCGGAGGAAGGCCTTCTGCGCGATGGCCTGCGAGTCGTCGCCAATGGTGCGGTAGGTCTGGGTCCAGTCGACCGAGAGGCCGAGCTTCCGCCACACGTCTTCGAACTGCTTCTCGTCTTCCACCGTCAGGCGCTCGCAGAGCTCGACGAAGTTGCGCCGTGAGATCGGCACCTGGTCGGCGGCCTTGGACGACTTGTTGTCGCCGCCCTCGAACGGCGGCGTGAAGTCGGGGTCGTAGGGGAGGGACGGGTCGCAGCGGACGCCGTAGAAGTTCTGCACGCGACGCTCGGTGGGGAGGCCGTTGTCGTCCCAGCCCATCGGGTAGAAGACGCTCTTGCCGCGCATGCGCTCGAATCGCGCCTTCACATCGGTGTGCGTGTAGCTGAACACGTGGCCGATGTGGAGGGAGCCGGAGGCGGTGGGCGGCGGGGTGTCGATCGAGAAGGTGTTCTCGCGGGTCGACGCGGTGCGATCGAACAGGTAGGTGCCGTCGGTCTCCCACTGCGGGCCCCAGACGGCCTCGAGGCCCTCGAGGGCGGGGCGGTCGGGCATGGGTCGAGTCATGGGATCTCCTGTTCGATATGGGCGGCACCGTGTCGATGGTGAGGTGCCTTGTTGGGTGCACACAGTCTACGCGAGCGGGTCGCGGAGGAGGAGCGGCCCGGGGCCGATATTTGCCATGTGGTAAGCTTGGGGCCGTTTTTTTGTTACGAAACCAGGAGTGAATGCGTATGAGTGATCCGTCGTCCCGTCCCGCAGTACCCGCACAGGCAGTACCCGCTCGAAAGACCCGCACCCGGCAAGGACGCCGACGACTGACCACCTCCGACGTGACCGTGGTCGAAGAATCCCTGCTCAAGAGGGCCGTCGCCGCGGCCGCCCTCGGAAACGGCATGGAGTGGTTCGACTTCGGCGTCTTCGCCTACCTCACGACCACGCTCGCGAAGGTCTTCTATCCCTCGCTCAACCCGACTCTCAGCGTGATCCTCACCTTCGCGACCTTCACGGCCGCGTTCATCGTGCGCCCGATCGGCGGGGCCGTGTTCGGCCCGCTCGGCGACCGCATCGGCCGCCAGAAGGTCCTCGCCGTCACGATGATCATGATGGCGGCCGGCACCTTCGCCATCGGGTTCCTTCCCGACTTCCACACGATCGGCGTGTGGTCGCCGATGCTGCTGCTGATTGCGCGCCTCGTGCAGGGGTTCTCGACCGGCGGCGAGTACGGCGGTGCCGCCACCTTCATCGCCGAGTACTCGCCCGACCGCCGCCGCGGGTTTATGGGCTCCTGGCTCGAGTTCGGCACCCTCGGCGGCTACGTCCTCGGCGCCTCGCTGGTGACCGTGCTGCAGTTCGCCATGCCGGAAGACACGCTGCTGTCGTGGGGCTGGCGCATCCCGTTCCTCATCGCGGGCCCGCTCGGCATCGTCGGGCTCTACCTGCGCCTCAAGCTCGAGGAGACCCCGGCGTTCCAGAAGCAGCAGGAGGAGGCGGCGTCGCGCGAGGCCGTCAAGACCCCCGTGCTGCGTCTCTTCGCCGAAAACTGGCGCGCACTCCTCATCTGCATCGGCCTCGTGCTCGTCTTCAACGTGACCGATTACATGCTGCTGTCGTACATGCCGACCTACCTCACCACGACGCTCGGGCGCGACGCCACGAACGGCCTCGTGCTGATCATCGTCGTCATGGTGCTGATGATGGCCGTCATCTCGCTGGGCGGCCGCCTGTCCGACCGCTTCGGCCGCCGCCCGGTGCTGTTCGCGGGCTGCCTCGGATTCCTGTTCCTCTCGTGGCCGGCCCTGAAGCTGGTGCAGACGGACTCGACGGTGCTCGTGTTCGTGGGGCTGCTGCTCCTGGGCCTCGTGCTCGTCACGTTCACCTCGACGATGCCCTCGACGCTGCCGGCGCTGTTCCCGACGATCATCCGCTACGGCGCGCTCGCGATCGCGTTCAACGTGTCGGTGTCGCTGTTCGGCGGAACGACGCCGCTGGTCACGGAGTCGCTGGTCGCCTGGGCGCACGACTCCGGATTCGCATGGGCGAACGACATCCCGGCGTTCTACCTGATGATCGCGGCCGTCATCGGCCTCGTGTCGGTGTGGTTCACGAAAGAAACGGCGAACGCCCCGCTGCTCGGCTCGCTGCCCGCGGTGGCCAGCGAGGAGGAGGCGCGCGAGATCGTCGCGGCCTACGCCGACGAGTCGAGCGAGCTCGCCCACGAGGACTGGGCGGTCGAGTTCGCGCAGTCCGGCCCGATCGACATCGTGCGGCCGTCGAGCCCGCCGATGCCCGACGGCGTGGTCGAGGTCTCCGGCCCCGCCGCCCGCTAGACGCTCAGCCCCGGGGGCTGCTCGCCGCGGCGAGCAGCCCCTTCGTGTAGGGGTGCGCAGGAGCAGTGAACACCCGCTCGGTCGCACCCTCCTCCACGATCCTGCCCTCGTGCATCACCGCGACGCGGTCGCTCTGGTGCCGGATCACGTCGAGGTCGTGCGAGATAAACAGGTAGGCGAGGCCGAGGCGCTCCTGCAGCTCGTCGAGCAGGTCGAGCACCTGCGCCTGGACGGTCACGTCGAGCGACGACACCGGCTCGTCGCAGATCAGCACGGCCGGCGACGGTGCGAGTGCGCGGGCGATCGCCACGCGCTGCCGCTGCCCGCCCGAGAGCGTCGCCGGGGAGCGGTCCGCTACCTCGGGCGGCAGCCCCACCTCGTCCAGAAGCCGCGTCACCTCGTCGCGATGCGTGCCCATCCGCAGGGTCGCGCCCGCCGTGAGCGCGTCGACGAGGGTCCGGCCGACCGTCAGGCGCGGGTCGAACGAGCTCAGGGCGTCCTGGTAGACGGCGCCGAGGCGACTGCGGCGGGGTCGGCGGTCGCGCTCCCGGAGGGGGTTCCACGGGGCGCCGTCGAGAGTCACCGATCCTGCGTCCGGGGTCTCCAGCCCGAGCAGGAGCCGCGCCGTCGTCGTCTTGCCCGAGCCCGACGCGCCCACCAGCCCGAGCGTCTCGCCGCGGCGGAGGTCGAGCGACACGTCGTCGACGGCCACCCTCTCGCCGAACCGTCTCGTCAGAGACTGTGCCGTCAGGATCGGTTCACGGTGGGGGTCGGGGGCGGCGAATCCGTTCGATTCGGGCGGCGACTCGCCGTGTCGACCCGATCCGTGGACGGTCCCGGCGACCGACAGGCGCGTGCCGCGCGCCTTCCCCGCCGGCAGCGCGGCGACGAGGGCGCGTGTGTACTCCTCGCGCGGCGAGTCGAGCACCACCTCGGTCGGCCCCGTCTCGACGACGCGCCCCGCGCGCATCACCACGACGCGGTCGGCGAGGCGGCGCACGGCGCCGAGGTCGTGGCTGATGGCGAGCACGGCGGCCCCCTCGTCGCGGAGAACGCCGAGGCGGTCGGTGACCTGGCGCTGCACGGCGGCGTCGAGCGCGGTCGTCGGCTCGTCGGCGATGATCACGTCGGGTCGGAGCGCGAGGGCCGCCGCGATGAGGGCGCGCTGGCGGAGGCCGCCGGAGAGCTCGCCCGACCGCTGCCCGCGGCGTTCGGCAGGCGACGGCATGCCGACCTCCTCGAGCACCTCGATCACGCGGGCGCGGCGCTCGGCGGGGGAGAGGCGCGTGTGCAGCCGGAGGGCGTCGTCGATCTCCCGTCCGATCGGGCGCAGAGGATCGAGCGAGACGAGGGCGTCCTGCAGCACCAGCCCGACGCGCGGGCCTCGAATCCGGCGCCAAGCGCGCTCGCGCAGCCCGAGCAGCGACCGCCCGTCGAGCGAGAGGGCCGACGCGGACACCTGACCGCCGGTCAGGCCGAGCAGGGCGCGGGCGGTGACGCTCTTGCCTGAGCCGGACTCGCCGACGAGGGCCACGCACTCGCCGGGGGCCAGCGTGAACGACACGCCCTGCACCACGGCGGCGCCGCCGAACGACACGGAGAGTCCGTCGACGACGACGCCCTTCGTCGGGCCGCCGTCGAGCGTCGAGCCGTTCACCGTCGACCCCGTCTCGTCAGCCCGCGCCCGAGCACCGTCGTCGACGCGGCCGTGATCACGATGGCCAGCCCCGGGAACACTGTCATCCACCAGGCGACCTGCAGGTAGGTGCGCCCCGCCTCGAGCATGGCGCCCCACTCCGGCGCCGGCGGCGGCGAGCCGAGGCCCAGGTAGCTCAGCGACGACGCCCAGACCACGGCCTGTCCGACGCCGAGCGTCGCGAGCACGACCACGGGTGCGAGGGCATTCGGCAGCACGTGCCGGGTCAGAAGCCGAACGGGCGACCGCCCCAGCACCCGCGCCGCCTCGACCATCTCGGACGACCGCACGCGGCGGATCTGCGTGCGGAAGATCCGCGCGTACCCGGGTGCCGTCGCGAGCCCCACGGCGACGGTCGCGGGCAGCGGGCCCGGCCCCGTGAACGCGATGATGACGAGCGCGAGCAGGAGCCCGGGGAGAGCGAACAGCACCTCCAGCAGCCTCCCCACGGCGACGTCCGTCACGCGAGACCCCGCCCCGGCGGCGATCCCGAGCACGAGGCCCAGGGCCGTGCCGATCGCCGTCGCTGCGAGACCGATGAGCAGCGAGGCTCCGGCGCCGTGCACCACGCGGGTGTAGAGGTCGCGCCCCGAGTCGTCGGTGCCGAACGGGTGCGCGGGCGACGGGGGCTGGAAGGCGTCGGCGGGCGCGATGGCGAGCGGGTCGCGCGGCGCCAGCAGCCCCGGGAAGACCGCCGCCACGACGACGAGCAGCAGGAGCACGGCGGCGACCGTCTCGGCGACCGTGAGGGGCCAGCGACGACGTGACCCGCCCCTCCTGGGGCCAGCAGGAGCCGAGGCGGCCTCGCCGTGCCGCTCGAGGGCGGTCTCCGGAATGAAGGTCATGCCGCCCGCCCCCTCGGGTCGAGCGCCCGCTCGGCGACGTCGCCGAGGACGACGACCACCACGTAGGCGAGCGCCGAGACGAGCGCGACACCGGTCACGAGCGGCACGTCGCGCACCGTGACGGCGGCGAGGAGGGTGCGGCCGAGGCCCGGCCTCGCGAACACCGACTCGACGACGACGGCGCCCGAGAGCAGCGAGCCGAATGCCCAGCCCGAGAGGGCGAGACCGGGCAGGGCGGCATGGCGCAGGAGATGCCGGGCGAAGACGCCGTTCGCGCTCTCCCCGCGGGCGCGGGCCGAGAGCGCGAACGGGGCGGCGGAGGCGTCGAGCAGGGAGTCGCGGGTCACCTGGCCGAGGAACCCCGCCACCGGAATTGCCAGGGTGACCACGGGCAGCACCAAGCCGGCGGCGGTGCCCGTCGAGACCGGCGGCAGGAGGTTCAGCTGCGTCGAGAAGACGACGATGAGGATGCTCGCGAGCAGGAAGTGCGGCACGGCCGAGGCGATCACCTCGAGGGCGTTTCCGACTGCTCCTGCGACCCGGCCGCTGCGCGACGACCACCAGGCGAGGCCGGCGGCGAGGAGCCAGGCGACGATCAGCGAGAGCGCGGCGAGCTCGAGGGTCGGCGGCACCTGCGCCGCCAGGACGCTCGCGACGCTCTGCTTCAGCGAGTACGACGTGCCGAGGTCGCCCGTGGCCAGACGGCCGAGCTGCACCGCGTACTGGACGACGAGGGGCTTGTCGAGGCCGTACTCGCGGCGCACCAGGTCGAGCGACGCCTTCGACGCATCGGACCCGGGGCCGCCGAGGATCGCCTGGGCGGGGTCGCCGGGCACGAGCCGGATCGCGAAGAAGATCAGCGTCGCGACAGCCCAGAGCACGACGACGGCGCCCGCGAGGCGCACGCCGACGAAGCGCGCCGCTGCCCTCACGGTCGGCGGGGGAGCGTCACTTCGACAGCCACACGTCGTAGAGCGACGGCGTCGACACCGACGGGAAGGCGCGCAGGCCGTGGACCGTCGTGCGGTAGAGGAAGTGGTTCTGCTGGTCGTAGAGCGGCAGCACGTAGTAGCCCTCGAGGATCGTCTTCTGCGCCTGGTCGTAGAGGTCTTGGCGGGTCGACGGGTCGGACTCCTGACCGGCCTTCCGCAGGGTGGCGTCGAGCGACGGGATGTCGACCTGGGCGTTGTTGGCGAAGTAGCCGCTGGGCGCAGGGGTGATGCCGGACGAGTCGTACAGGATGTCGAGCACGCCCGGGCCGACCTTCGTGTAGGGCGCGTCGACCAGCTCATACTGGTGCTTCGCGAGGGCCGTGTACCAGCTCGAGAGGTCGAGCTGGCTGATCTCGACGTCGAAGCCGAGCTTCTTCGCCTGCTCCTGGATCTGCTCGAACAGGGCGCGCTCGGCGGGGATCGACTGATTCGTCGAGACCGGGAAGCGGACGGTGAGCTGCTTTCCGTCCTTCACGCGGTAGCCCTGCGAGTTCTTCTGCGACCAACCGGCGGCGTCGAGCAGCTTCTCGGCCTTGGCGGTGTTCACCGTGAACAGGGCCTTGTCGCTGTAGGAGTCCTGCTCGACGCTCGACAGCAGCGAGTACGAGCGCTTCGCCGTGCCGAAGAACAGGGTCTTGATGCCGGCGTTGACGTCGACGCCGGTGATGAAGGCCTGCCTCACCCGCTCGTCGTCGAACGGGGCCTGTGACGAGTTCAGCTCGATGCGGTCGGAGGCGCCGGGGCGCGGAGCGTCGATCGCCTTGATCGTCTGGCCCTTGGCCGCGGCGACGAGCTCGTCGGGCTGCGCGTTGTCGGTGACCTGCACGTCGCCCGACTGCAGGGCCGCGTACCGCGACGCCGAGTCGGGGATGAAGCGCCAGACGATCTTCGACAGGTAGGCCTCGCCGGTGTGCGCGGCGTCCTGGACGGGGGAGGTGTAGTGCGGGTTCCGCACCATCGTGATCGCCGACTGCTTCACCCACTTCGTCACCTCGAACGGGCCGGTGCCCACGGGCGAGACGCAGTTCGTGGCCATCGGCCGCTTCAGGGCGGTCGGCGACTCGATCGCGAGCCAGGGCTGGGTGAGCGAGTCGAGCAGGTCGCTGTCGGGCTGGCTCAGCTCGAAGCGCACGGTGTCGGTATCGACGGCGACGGTCTTCTTCACCTTGCCGAGCGCGAGGTAGCCCGTCGACGAGAGGGTCTTGGGATCCTGCACCGCGTTCATGTTCGCGACCACGGCCGCGGCGTCGAAGGGCGTGCCGTCGGTGAACTTCACGCCCTTCTTGAGCGTGAAGGTCCAGCTCAGGCCGTCGTCGGACTGCTTCCAGGACGTCGCGAGCCACGGGATGATGTCGCCGTGACTGTCCTTCGAGACGAGCTCTTCGAGGTACTGCGAGGCGACGAGGGCCTGCGGGTAGTTGCCGCCGACGTGCGGGTCGAGGCAGGTGGGCTCGGCGTCGCCGGTGGCATAGGTGAGAGTGCCGCCACGGACGGGCGTCGCCGACGCGTCGTCGGTCGCCGTGCCACCGCCCGAGGTGCAGCCCGCGAGGACGAGGGCGGAGGCCGCCGCGAGAGCGACGAGGGGCAGGAGGCGGGTGCGCATGGAACTCCGGAGATATCTGTACCGAGTGCAGGAAGTGCCCCTCGAGTCTACGGGCACAATGATGTCGTGACCTCCACTCCAGCCGGACGCAGCGGGCGGCCCCGACGGTCGTCGGCCGAGATCCTCGCCGACGCCGCCAGCGAGCTCTTCCTCGAGAACGGCTACGCGGGCACGACCGTCGACCAGATCGCCCAGCGCGCCGGTGTCAGCCGTGCCACGTTCTTCAACTACTTCGCCGGCAAGGCCGACCTCCTCTGGCTCGACCTCGACGCGAGCCTCGCCCGGCTCCCCGAGGCGCTTCGATCGCCGGCCGTCCGCGAGCTGCCCGTCGTCGCGTCGGTCCAAGCCGCCCTCGTCGACGTGGCGCGCGCGCACGACGACGAGCGCGTCCCGTGGGCGCTCACGCAGGCCGAGGCGATGCGCCTCGGAGACGACCTCGTCGCCTCCGGCGCGGCCCGCTTCGTGGCCCAGCACCAGCTCGTCGCCGCCTACGTCGCACAGCGGCGCGGGGAACGCCCCGACGACGTCTGGCCGCAGGTCGTCTCCTCGACGCTCCTCGCCGCCGCGGGCGCGGCCGTGGTCTCCTGGGCCCGAGCGGGCATCGGCCGCGGCCCGCTGGTCGCCTCCGTGGAGCCGGCCGTGGCGCCCGTCGCCCGAGGTCTCGCCGCCGCGCTCGGGGAGTGACCGGCACCGACCTCTGACACCTGTCGAAAAGAGCCCCGGTCGGGGTACAAGAAACCTGGGCGCAGGATGTTAGGGTCTCCCCACCCGACGCGATCACCGCCGGGTGCACGTCGCCTGGGGGGTGGGTCAGGGCGAACGTTCGCAGATCCGATCCACGCCCGAAAGCACGACCTGTGAACGCATTCTCGAAGCGGAAGGCCTCTGCCTTCCGGACGGCCGTCGCCGTCCCCGCGACCCTCCTCATCGGCCTCGGCGGCACCGCGCTCGCGGCGTCGCCGGCGCTCGCCGACTCCGCACCGGCGGACTCGTCGACGACCGCGACGGCTCCGGCCGACCCGGCGGCCACCGCGTCGACGCCGACCGACGGCGCCGTCTCGGACGGCCAGGGGGCGACCGACCCGGCTACCGCGCCGGCGTCGCCGGCCGCACCCTCGGCTCCTGCCCCCACTCAGGCCACGCCGCCCGCGCCCGTGTCTCGCGTGGCCGCCGCGGCCCCGACCGACCTCACCGTCACGTCTCCCGTGCCCGACGACGACACGGGCGTCGTGACGATCCACGGCCCGCGAACCTTCACGATCGAGGGCACCGCTCCGGTCGGCTCGAAGCTCGAGGTCACCGACTCCGACGGCGACGTCGTCGCCCACACGACGACGACCGCGACGACGTTCTCGATCCCGGTCACGTTCACCGCCGACGACGGGTACGACCAGTTCATCAGCGTGTACGGCACCTCCGGCAAGAAGGACCTCACGGAGGACGACTTCGAGGTCGTCTTCGACGCGCCCCAGAGCCCCACGCCGACGATCACGAGCCCCACGGGCACCGTCGTGTACGAGACGACCTACGCACCGTTCTTCGACGCTCCGATGGACGTCGTCGAGGTGTCGGGCACGGGCCAGCCGGGCGACAGCATCGGCATCGAGTTCGACCAGACGGACGACCAGGGCGACACGTCGTCGAGCTTCTCGTTCGACGGCTCGACGGTCGCGGTCGACGGCACGTGGACGGTCGAGGCCGACGTGCCCGACTTCGGCACGTGGACGATGTCGGCCGTGCAGACGACTCTCAACGAGCAGGGCGACGAGACCTCGGTCGAGTCGGACCCGTCGAACACCGTCCAGACGACCTTCGACGAGAAGGCCGGGACGGTCGCCCCGCCGCTCATCAGCCAGCCCTCGTACGGCGACGGGTCGTTCCTCAGCGCCTTCGACACGACCCGCGCGTCCATCCAGCAGGAGATCACGCACCCCGCACGCACTCAGTCGGCCAAGACCGCTGCCGCGAAGGTGCGCCACACCGACCTCGCCACGAAGGGCTCGCGTCTGAAGGCGGCCGCGGCCTCCGGCGTGGGCGGTCTGGGAGTCGCCTCGGGTGACGACGGTGACGAGTCGATCGATCCGACCATCGCCCAGATCGGCATCCCGGTGGTCGGCCGTGCCGACGCCGCGAAGCCCGGCCTCGTCGACTTCACGGTCTCGGGCACCGGCACCCCCGGCGACGACATCGTGCTCTACGGCGAGGACGGCGACATCGCCCTCAGCTACTTCGGCGACCTCTACCCGTCGTTCTTCGAGGGCTTCCAGAACGGGCAGACTCCGCTCCCGCCCGTGTCGAACACCCCGGCGGTCCCGGCCGTGAAGACCACGGGCGGCTCGTCGGGCGACCCGGCGGCCACCGCGTCGCTGCCCGCCGACGACGGCTCGATCGTGGTCAAGGCCGACGGCACGTGGTCGACCACCCTGTCGCGGAAGCCCGGCGAGTACATCGTCACGGCCTTCGCCGTCGACCAGTCGGCTCACTACTCGGTCGCCGGCCCCGACATCCTCGTCCACCTCACCGGTGACCCGGCCGTCGCGCCCGCGGCCACGGGCCCCGAGCTCGCCTTCACCGGCTCGCAGCACTCGACCGCGATCGGTCTCGGCGGCCTCGCGGCCATCGTCGCGGGAGGCGCGATGATGCTCTTCTCGCGTCGTCGTCGTGCGGCGGCCGCTGTCGCGACGCCGGCGGAGGACTAGCCCAGAGCCTCGCGCGGGGCGTCCGGCGTGGTGGGCTGAAGGCTCGCCTCGTCGGGCGTCGCCAGCGTGAGCACGGCCTCCTCGACGTTCGCGTTCAGTTCGATGTCGGCCTCGACCCGGCGCAGGGCGACGGCGACGTGCTCTTCGTCCTCGTTGCCGACGAGGTCGATCGCCGCCACGAGGTAGAGGCGCCCGGGGCCGAGGAACTCGGTGTGCAGGTAGGTGACCCGCGAGACCTTCGGGTGCTCCAGGATCCTGCGCAGCACCGCCGACTCGACCTCGGGCGTCGGGCTCTCCCCGACGAGGAAGCGGCGGTTGCGGTCGATGAGCACGACCGCCACGCACCCGAGCAGCACGCCGACCGCGATCGAGCCGAGCGCGTCGAAGATCGCCGAGCCGGTGAGCTGGTGCAGCAGGATCCCGAGGAACGCCAACAGAAGCCCGATCAGAGCGCCCGAGTCCTCGAAGAACACGGCGCGGAGGGTCGGGTTCGACGAGTCGAGCACGTGGCGCAGCACCGGGATCCTGCGCTTCGTCGCGGCACCCCGCGCCTGCCGCAGCGCCTGCAGGAACGACGTGCCCTCGAGGATCGCGGAGACCCCGAGCACCACGTAGTTGACGACGTAGTCGGTGTCGGGCTTCGTCGACGTCAGCTCGCTCACGCCGTTGAAGATCGACACGACGGCGCCGACCGTGAAGAGGCCGAACGCCGCGAACATCGACCACACGTAGGTCTCTTTGCCGTAGCCGAGGGGGTGGGCGTCGTCGCGCGTGCGCGACCCGCGGCGCTCGGCGATCCAGAGGAAGATCTCGTTGCCCGTGTCGGCCCACGAGTGGGCGGACTCGGCGATCATCGACGCCGAGCCGGTGAGCAGCGACGCGATCGTCTTCGCGATGGCGACGAGCAGGTTCGCCCCGAGCGCGATGAGGACGGTGAGAGTGCTCTCCGCCGGAGGAGCGGAGGGGGCGTCAGACGTCATCCGTCCAGTGTGGCCCCCGCCGGGCGATCGTGATGGGCGGCGGCGAGTCCGTTCACGTCCGGGTAACATGGTGGTGCGTCGATCCGGCCATCACCGGGGAGCACTCGGAAGAACGCCGTCCGCGCGTCCCGGCCCCGGCCGAGGCGACGGCCGGTCACTAGAACCGAGCGGGGCAGGCCCGTCATAGCCGCAGAGCGAGAGGTCGGCGGCGCCACGGCGCACCCGGCAAGCGGGGTGGTACCGCGACGAGCGAAGACATTCGCCCGGCGTCCTCGTGCACGAGCATCTGCACTGGAGTTGACATGGCACCGCAGTACCGCGACATCGCCGCCTCGCCGAGCTTCCCCGACGTCGAGAAGGGCATCCTCGCCTTCTGGAAGGGCGACGACACCTTCCGCGAGTCGGTCCGGCAGCGCGAGGGCTGCGACGAGTGGGTCTTCTACGACGGCCCGCCGTTCGCCAACGGCCTGCCGCACTACGGCCACCTCCTCACCGGCTACGCGAAGGACGTGTTCCCGCGCTTCCAGACGATGCGCGGCAAGCAGGTGCACCGCCGCTTCGGCTGGGACACCCACGGCCTGCCCGCCGAGCTCGAGGCGATGCGCCAGCTCGGCATCACCGAGAAGCACGAGATCGACGACATGGGCATCGCCGAGTTCAACGCGGTCGCCCGCAAGAGCGTCCTCGAGTACACGGGGGAGTGGCAGGAGTACGTCACCCGCCAGGCCCGCTGGGTCGACTTCGAGAACGACTACAAGACCCTCGACATCACGTTCATGGAGAGCGTGCTGTGGGCGTTCAAGACGCTCCACGACAAGGGGCTCGCCTACGAGGGCTTCCGCGTGCTGCCGTACTGCTGGCACGACGAGACGCCGCTGTCGAACCACGAGCTGCGCATGGACGACGACGTCTACAAGATGCGGCAGGATCAGACGGTCACCGTCACCTTCCCCCTCGTCGGCGAGAAAGCCGAGGCCCTGGGGCTCACCGGCGTGAAGGCCCTCGCCTGGACCACGACGCCCTGGACCCTGCCGACCAACCTCGCGCTCGCCGTCGGCCCCGACATCGAGTACTCCGTCGTGCCGAGCGGGCCGCAGGGCGCCGGCGACGGCTCCGAGGAGGGCGTCTCCGACTACCTCCTGGCGACCGACACCATCGCCGCCTACGCGAAGGACCTCGGCTACGTCTCGGCCGACGAGGCGCTCGCGGCCGTGTCGCGCTCGGTCACGGGCGCCGACCTCCGCGGCGTCGACTACGACCGCCTCTGGGACTTCTACGCCGACACCGAGAAGTGGGGCACCGAGAACGCCTGGCAGATCCTCGTCGCCGACTACGTCGCCACCGGCGAGGGCACCGGCATCGTCCACCAGGCGCCGGCCTACGGCGAGGACGACCAGGCGGTCTGCTCCGCGGCGGGCATCCCCACGGTCATCTCGGTCGACGAGGGCGCGAAGTTCCTGCCGATGTTCGGCGAGGTCGCCGGGCTCCAGGTGTTCGAGGCGAACCGGCCCCTGACTCAGAAGCTGAGGAGCGAGGGCCGGCTCCTGCGCCAGGCCAGCTATGAGCACAGCTACCCGCACTGCTGGCGGTGCCGGAACCCGCTGATCTACAAGGCGGTCTCGAGCTGGTTCGTGCGCGTCACCGACTACCGCGACCGCATGGAGCAGCTGAACCAGGAGATCACCTGGGTTCCCGAGAACGTCAAGGACGGCCAGTTCGGCAAGTGGGTCTCCGGCGCCCGCGACTGGTCGGTGTCGCGGAACCGCTACTGGGGCTCGCCGATCCCGGTGTGGAAGAGCGACGACCCGTCGTATCCCAGGGTCGACGTCTACGGCTCGCTGGCCGACCTCGAGCGCGACTTCGGCCGGCTGCCGCTGAACGCCGACGGCCAGCCCGACCTGCACCGCCCGTACATCGACGACCTGACCCGCCCGAACCCCGACGACCCGACGGGGAAGTCGACGATGCGCCGCATCGAGGATGTCTTCGACGTCTGGTTCGACTCGGGCTCGATGCCGTTCGCCCAGGTGCACTACCCGTTCGAGAACCGCGAATGGTTCGACAGCCACAACCCCGCCGACTTCATCGTCGAGTACATCGGGCAGACCCGCGGCTGGTTCTACGTCATGCACGCGCTCGCCACGCCGCTCTTCGACCGCCCGGCGTTCTCGAACGTCATCAGCCACGGCATCGTGCTCGGCTCCGACGGACAGAAGATGTCGAAGTCCCTCCGCAACTACCCGAACGTCAACGAGGTCTTCGACCGAGACGGCGCCGACGCGATGCGCTGGTTCCTCATGTCGAGCTCCGTGATCCGCGGCGGCAACCTCATCGTCACCGAGGAGGGCATCCGCGAAGCGACGAGGCAGTTCCTGCTTCCGCTCTGGTCGACGTACTACTTCTTCACGCTGTACTCGAACGCGGCCGCAGGAGCAGGCGACACCTCGGGGTACCGAGCCACCTGGCGCACCGACTCCGACGACGTGCTCGACCGCTACCTCCTCGCCAAGACGCGCCGCCTCATCGACGACGTCGCCGCCGACCTGGAGGCGCTCGACTCGCCGCTCGCGACCGCGAAGCTCCGCGACTTCGCCGACGTCCTCACCAACTGGTACGTGAGGCGCTCGCGCGACCGCTTCTGGGCCGGCACCGACACGCGCGCCTTCGACACGCTCTACACCGTGCTCGAGACCGTGACGCGCGTCGCGGCCCCGCTCGCGCCGCTGGTCGCCGAGGAGGTCTGGAAGGGCCTCACCGGCGGCCGCAGCGTGCACCTGGAGGACTGGCCGGACGCCTCGGCGTTCCCCGCCGACGACGCGCTTGTCGACGCCATGGACGCCGTGCGCGAGGTCGCGTCGGCCGGGCTGGCGCTGCGGAAGGCGACGAACAGGCGAGTGCGGCTGCCTCTGCCGGAGCTCACGGTGGTCTCCGCGGATCCTGCGGCCCTCGAGCCGTTCGCCGCGATCCTCCGCGACGAGCTCAACGTCAAGAAGGTCACTCTCGCGACCCTGACCGAGGAGAGCCTCGGCGAGTACGGCGTGGCCCGCAAGCTGACCGTCAACGCGCGCGCCGCGGGGCCCAGGATCGGCAAGCAGGTGCAGCAGGTGATCCCGGCCGCCAAGAAGGGCGACTGGCAGCCCAGCGGCGAGAACGTGGTCGTCGGTGGAGTCGAGCTGCTGCCCGGCGAGTTCACGCTCGAGCTCACCGTGGCCGACGAGGCCGGCGCGCTCTCGTTCGTGGGCGACGGCGGTTTCGTGCTGCTCGACACCGCGACGACACCCGAGCTCGAAGCCGAGGGGCTCGCCCGCGACGTCATCCGCGCCGTGCAGCAGGCCCGCCGCGACGCCGGACTCGACGTGAGCGACCGGATCCGGCTGGCGCTCGGCGTCGACGCGGTCTCCGAGGCCGCCGTCGAGGCGCACCGCGACCTCATCACGGGCGAGACCCTCACGCTCTCGCTCGAGACCGACCTCTACCTGTCGGCCCCCGACGGCGCCGTGCCCGTGGGCGACGGCGGCACGATCACTGTGAAGGTGGCCAAGCATGACTGACACGCCCCGACGCCCCGGCGACTACGACGGCGACGACTACGACGCGTTCGACGACGCCGACGAGTCGGACGAGACGGTCGACCCGGGCGCGCTGCCCGCCGTCTTCGGCGCGGCCGGCGACGACCTCTCGGACTTCCCGACCCTCGGCGACGACGACGAGCGCGACCGCGACGACCGCGACGACGACAAGCCGCTCGACGAGTCGTCGCCCGAAGACGCCGCGGCCGCCCAGCGGGTGTGGGAGGAGCTCCTCGCCCGCGTCGGCGAGCAGGCCCCGCAGCCTCGGCTCGGTGCCACGCGCCGCGCCGTCGAGCTGCTCGGCGACCCGCAGCGCTCGTACCCCGTGATCCACATCACCGGCACGAACGGCAAGACGTCGACGAGTCGCATGATCGAGAGCATCCTGCGCGCCTATGGCCTCCGCACCGGCCTCATGACCAGCCCGCACCTGGTGAAGGTCAACGAGCGGATCGTCATCGACGGCAGGCCGATCTCCGACGCCGCGCTGGCCGCGAACTGGGCCGACATCCAGCCCTACCTCCTCATGGTCGACACCGAGCTCACGGCCGCCGCCGAGCAGCCGCTCACCTACTTCGAGGCGCTGACCGTGCTCGCCTTCGCGTCGTTCGCCGACGCCCCGGTCGACGTGGTCGTGCTGGAGGTCGGCATGGGCGGCGAGTGGGACTCCACGAACGTCGCCGACGGCCAGGTCGCCGTCTTCACGCCGATCGCTCTTGACCACACGAAGCGCCTCGGCTCGACCGTGGCCGCGATCGCGAAGACGAAGTCGGGCATCATCAAGCCCGCTGCCGCCGTCGTGTCGGCGAAGCAGACGCCCGAGGCGCTCGCCGAGCTGGTTCGCGCCGCCGAGCTCACCGAGTCGACGTTCGCGCTCGAGGGGCCGCGCGACGAGCGCGGCGCCTTCGAGGTCCTGAAGTCGGACGTCGCCGTGGGCGGCCAGGTCATCTCCGTGCGCGGCATCGCCGGGCGCTACGACGACCTCGCCCTGCCCCTGTTCGGCCGTCACCAGGCCGAGAACGCCGCCGTCGCGATCGCCGCCGTCGAGTCGTTCCTCGGCAACGGGTCGCAGCCGCTCGACCCCGAGATACTCTCGGCCGGCCTGAGTGCGGCGACATCGCCCGGCCGACTGCAGATTCTGGCGAACGACCCCACGATCCTGGTCGATGCGGCCCACAATCCGCACGGCGCGCGGTCGCTGGCGGACGCCCTGGGGGAGTACTTCTCGTTCGACCGCGTCGTGGCCGTGCTCGCGGTGCTCGACGACAAGGACGCCGCGGGCATCATCCGCAACCTCGCGCCGGCCGTCGAGCACTTCGTCGTGACGCAGTCCGACTCCGAGCGGGCGATCGACGCCGACAGCCTCGCCGCAGTCGCAGTCGGTATCGTGGGGCCCGATCGGGTGACCGTCGAGCCGAACATCGTCTCGGCGCTCGGGATCGCGCGCGACCTGGCCGACGAGGCCGAGAGCGGAGGCGTGGTCGTCACCGGTTCGATCACCCTCGTCGGCGACGTGATCGCCCTCACCGAAGAAGACGGATGGAAATGACCGAGACCGGCCCGAGTGTCGCTCCCGGGCGCACCCGGCGTCCGCGTCGCGACCGTACCCTGGTCGAGAGCCTCCTCCTGATCATGCTGGCGCTCGAGGCCTGCGTGCTGTTCTTCATCGTCCTGAACGTCGCAGGAGCAGCGATCGTCTCCTGGCCGGTCGCAATCCTCGGCGGTGCCGCGTTCTTCGCCCTCATGGCGATCGCCGCGTGGGGCATGCGCTGGCGCTGGGGAGTCGTGCTCGGCTGCGCCATCCAGGTGCTTCTCGTGCTCACCGGCCTGCTCGTCGTGCTCATGTACGTCGTCGCGGCGATCTTCCTCGGCATCTGGATCTTCTGCCTCGTCAAGGGCACCCAGATCGACCGGCGCAACGCCGCCATCCGCGCCTGGATGGAGGCCAACCCCGGCCTCGACCCGCGCGACTACCAGTAGCGCGCGCTCCCAAGCGCTACCCACAGACCCGACACCCTCAGCCCGACATCGACCCATCCACCCCTCACGAAGGAGTCCACCATGGCCGACCTCGAAGAAACCCTCGTGCTCGTCAAGCCCGACGGCGTCGCCCGCAACCTGACCGGCGAGATCCTGCGTCGCATCGAGCAGAAGGGCTACGGACTCGTCGACATCAAGCTCGTCGAGGCCGACCGCGCGCTGCTCGCAGCGCATTACGAGGAGCACGTCGGCAAGCCGTTCTACGAGCCGCTCGTGGAGTTCATGGAGTCCGGCCCCATCGTCGCCATCCGCGTCGAGGGCAACGGGGTCATCGCCGGCTTCCGGTCGCTCGCAGGAGCAACCGACCCCACCTCCGCCGCGCCCGGCACCATCCGCGGCGACCTCGGCCGCGACTGGGGCCTCAAGGTGCAGCAGAACCTCGTGCACGGCTCCGACTCGCCCGAGTCGGCCGCGCGCGAGCTCGCGCTCTGGTTCGCGTAGGCACACTCGCCTCACGGACGAAACGGCCCCGCACCTGACCAGGTGCGGGGCCGTTTCGTGTCGGCGGGTGAGCCTAGCTCGACGCCTGCGACGTCACGAACGACTTGAAGTCGGCCGCGCTGGTCAGCGAGCCCGAGTACTGCTTGCCGTTGACGATCACGGTCGGAGTGCCGGTGACCTTGGAGACGGACGAGTTCGGGAGCTTGTCGTCGAGAGCGCGGTTCGTCGCGTCTCCGACCCACGATTTGAACTTCTGACTCGTGATGCAACTCGGTATCTTCGAGCTGGTCGCGCCGGCCTTCTGCACCGTTTTTATGATCTGCGCGTCGGTTCGACCGTTGGTCTGCTCTTGAGGCTGGTTGGCGAAGAACGCCGTGTTGACCGCGAGGAACTCGTTCGGCTCGTAGTTCGCCACGCACGCCGCGGCGTTCGCCGCCCGGGTGGAGTACTTATTGCCGAGGCTCGAGGCGTCGAGGATCGCGATCGGGTGGATCTCGTAGGTGACCGCGCCCGATTTCAGCCAGGTCTTGATCTGCGAGGCGTTCGTCGTCTCGAACTCGTCGCAGTAGGGGCACTGGTAGTCGAGGTAGACGGTGATGTTGACGGTCTTCGTCAGCTTCGAGTCGTCGGTGGCGGTGGGCTTGCCGCCGGCCTTGATGGGATCGGTCTTCGTCGCCGTGATGGCCCCGGTCTTCGCGTTGCCCTGGAGCAGCAGCCCGTCGCTGGCCATGTTCTTCGGGCCCGGCCCGGCCGGCTGGATGTTGGCGGAGATTCCCCAGATGACGAGCCCGACCACGACCACGGCGGCCACGATGCTCCCGCCGATGGCGAAGACGCGGTTGCGACGCTTCTTCCGGGCGGCCGCCTCGCGAGCCAGGCGGGCCTTCTCGCGGGCTTCGTCGCGCCGATTGCGCTTGCTCTGGCCGTTGTCGGGGGGCGGTGTCATGTGTCCTCGGATCTCCGGTACGCGGTCTTCAACGCTGTGTCGGTCTACGAGCGTAGCCCTAGGCTCGCCCGCCCAGGACCTTACGGTGACGTGTCATGCATTTGCTGGGAACACGCCCGGTCAGGCGACAGCAGTCGTTCAGAAGGCCCAGTGCGCCTCCGACACGCCGGGGCCGCTCAGAACAGCGTGCGCAGGAGCAGCGGGAAGTGGGTGAGGATGATCACCACGATGACCAGGGCGTTCGCCACGGGGATCGTCCAGGAGAACGGCAGGAACGACTTCATCGCCCGCCTGGCGCCCTCGTTCCGGGTGATGTTGCCGTGCGCGATGTTCCACACGGTGAACACCCAGAACATCGGGATGGTCACCGACCAGACGAGCATGCACCAGGGGCACAGGGCGCCGATGAAGAACACCGTCTGCGTGAACAGGAACGTCACGAAGACCCAGGCGAGGCCGAGGCCGATGTTGAAGGCGACCCAGTACCAGCGGGCCACCTTCATGCCCGCGAGCACGCCGATCGCGACCCCGATCGGCGCGGCGAAGCCCGCGACGCCGAGGATCGGGTTCGGGAACCCGAAGATGTGCGACTGCCACGAGTCGATCACCGTCGAGCAGGAGACGAACGGGTTGATGTCGCAGCCGAGCGCCTGGTTGGGGTGCTCCAGGAGGTCGTACTTCTCGACGACGAGCTTGAAGGAGCCGTAGAAACCCACGCATCCTGCGATCATGAGCAGGATCGCGACGACTCGCGGGGCCCCGGTACGACGGTCGGTGGTCTCGGTTGCGGCCTGCGCGGAAGCGGTTCGTGACGACACCCACGGATTATGACACGGGCCGCTTCGCCGCTCTCCGGGACGACGTGCGATAATCGACGTAGTCCCAGGGTGAGAGCCGGGCAAGCTTTCCGCCAGCCGAGAGGCGACGGTAGACAGACAGATTTTCCGCGGGCCGTTCGGCACGGGGGTGAAAGCCTTCGTTCGGCCGTCGCCGCGGCAGCACAGATTTCGCGCGGCAGCACTTTCGATCCCCGAGCGGCACCCCACCACGAACGGTGGCGGCAGGCCAGCGGAGGTCCCCGCGCACGAGTTTTCCCGGGGGCTGGGCGTGTACGCCCGATGCCCCGGGACGAGGAGTTGCACCACCGATGGTGGAGAAAAACGAAAACAGTCCGAAGAGAAGAAGCCGCCTGTTCGCAGGATTCCGGTCTCGACAGGCCGCGCAGTCTCCGACCGAGACCCCCGCGCCGCCCGTCGCCGAGACCACGGCGCCGCCGAGCGCGCCCGCTTCTTCGTCCGTCGCCGAACGAGCCGAGGAGGCCGTCCGCGGCCCGGCCGCCGGCACTGCCGCCCCTCAGGAGGCCAGCCACGTGAGCATCGACCAGACCACCAGCGACCCGACCACGCCCGCTCCTGCGGACGCCGTCGACGAGGCCCTCGTCGACCACGAGGCGATCGCCCGCGACGAGGCGGACAGCACTCCGGTGCTGCCGACCGTCGAGAAGCCCGAGCCGGTGTCGCCGTTCGACGCGCCGCTCACCACGACGAGCCTGATCTTCCACGCGCCCGACGTCGTGCCGCTGCCGGCCCTGCCCGACGACGACGATGACGACGAGCGTCCCTCGACGAGCCGCCGCCGGTCGCGGTCGCGGTCGGGCGGCTCGGGCTCGGGTGACGGCGACGACCAGCCCACCCGCACCCGATCGCGGGCCAACCGTGAGCCTCGCGAGCCTCGCGAGGTGGAGTACATCACCGAGCCGCAGCGGGTGAAGGGCTCGACGCGCCTCGAGGCGAAGAAGCAGCGCCGCCGCGACGGTCGCGACGCCGGCCGCCGCCGCCCGGTGGTGACCGAGGCCGAGTTCCTCGCCCGCCGCGAGAGCGTCGACCGCAAGATGATCGTCCGCTCGCAGGGTGACAGCATCCAGATCGGCGTGCTCGAAGACGGCATCCTCGCCGAGCACTACGTCGCCAAGTCGCAGAACGTCTCGCTCATCGGCAACGTCTACCTCGGCCGCGTGCAGAACGTGCTCCCGTCGATGGAGGCCGCGTTCGTCGACATCGGCCGCGGCCGCAACGCCGTCCTCTACTCGGGCGAGGTCGACTGGGACTCCGTCGACCACACGCCCGGCCAGCCGCGCCGCATCGAGCTGGCGCTCAAGCCCGGCGACCGCGTGCTGGTCCAGGTCACCAAAGACCCGGTCGGCCACAAGGGCGCCCGCCTCACCTCGCAGATCAGCCTGCCCGGCCGCTTCCTCGTGTACGTGCCGAACGGCTCGATGAACGGGATCAGCCGCAAGCTGCCCGACACCGAGCGTGCCCGCCTCAAGAAGATCCTCAAAGAGGCCCTGCCCGAGAATACCGGCGTCATCGTCCGCACCGCGGCCGAGGGCGCGACGGAGGAGCAGCTCACCCTCGACGTGAAGCGCCTGCTCAACCAGTGGGCCGACATCGAGAAGAAGGTCGAGGCCGGCAACGCCCCGGCCCTGCTCCACTCCGAGCCCGACCTCCTCATCAAGATCGTGCGCGACGTCTTCAACGAGGACTTCCACGAGCTCGTCATCGACGGCGCCGACGCGAAGTCGACCATCGAGTCGTACCTCACCGCGGTCGCACCCGACCTGCTCGACCGGGTCAAGGCGTACGAGGACGGCGGCGACTCGTTCGACCACTACCGCCTCAACGAGCAGATCGACAAGGCGCTCGACCGCAAGGTCTGGCTGCCGTCGGGCGGGTCCCTGATCATCGACCGCACCGAGGCGATGACGGTCGTCGACGTCAACACCGGCAAGTTCGTCGGCTCCGGCGGAAACCTCGAAGAGACCGTCACCAAGAACAACCTCGAGGCGGCCGAAGAGCTGGTGCGCCAGCTACGCCTGCGCGACATCGGCGGCATCATCGTCGTCGACTTCATCGACATGGTGCTCGAGTCGAACCGCGACCTCGTTCTGCGCCGCCTCGTCGAGTGCCTCAGCCGCGACCGCACGAAGCACCAGGTCGCCGAGGTCACCTCGCTCGGCCTCGTGCAGATGACCCGCAAGAAGCTGGGCCTCGGCCTGGCCGAGTCGTTCCAGGAGATCGGCGTCGACCGCCAGCAGGCGCAGGAGCAGGCGGCCACCAACCGCCAGAAGCAGCAGGAGCGCCGTCGCGCCAAGCAGCAGAACGGCAACGGCTCGAACGGTTCGAACGGCAACGGGCGGGGCAACGGCTCGTCGCGAGGCTCGGACGCCCATCCGGCCACCGGAACGATCCACGCGATCACCGATGACGTGAAGAACGCCCTCGCCAAGATCGCGGCCTCGACCGTGCCGCACGGCGACGCGACGCCGGCCGAGACGGCCGCGGCCGTCGAGGCGGCGATCGACGCCGTGGCCGCGGGCATGGGCGGCACCGAGCCGGCTCCTCCGGCCGGCGCGTCGGTGTCTGACGAGTGGCCCGGAGTGACCGACGGCGCCGCCACGGGTGCGGCGTCGACCACCGGCGCCCCGGCGTCGTCCGGCGACGCTCCCACGGGGCGCTCGCGCCGCGGCCGCGGGCGTCGTGCCTCGTCGGCGGCGCAGGGTGCGGCCGGCGTCGAGTCGGCCGGCGAGGCTGCGGTGATCCAGGTGCCGGCAGCGGCTGCTGCAGCGGCATCGGTCTCGGCCGAGAGCGCGTCCGCGGCTCCTGCGCCCTCGGCGGAGACCGCCGAAGCGCCCGCGGTCGCAGCGGAGTCGACCCCGGCACCCGAGTCCGCCGAGCGCCCGGAGAAGACCTCGCGGCGCTCGCAGGCGACGGTCACCGCACCCGATGCGACGGTCGCGATCCTCGACATCCCGGTCGCGAAGATCGAGCGTCAGCCGAGACGCGTCAGCGCCCGTGACGCCGAGCAGATCCTCGAGGGCGTGCTCGGCGCGCTGCCCGAGCCGAAGCAGCCGGGTCAGGGGCGCAACCGCTCGCGCCGCGCGTCGACCGGCGGCACCGTCGCGGCGCCCGCCGAGGGCACGTCGGGCGAGTCGTCCGGCCTGATCGTCGGGCTCGGCGGCACGAGCGACGAGAGCTGATCCGACTCCGCGTGACCGGGGCGGCCGTCTTCTTCGGAAGGCGGCCGCCCCGTTCGCGTGGGGGCGTGACGCGGGCGGGGCGCGCGTGGGAGGATCGGCCGAGAGGCACTCGGATCCTGCGCCTCTCACCTCGACAGGCATCGTGACGGGAGGCGCGGCGGTGACCGACCCTGCCCCGCGTGCCGCTCGGCCCGGCGACGACAGCTCGTGGATGACGACTCTCGTGGACGTCGGCATCCGGCGCGAGTCGCTGCTGACCGCGGCCATCGCGGTCGGCGTGGTCATCGTGGTGAAGTTCGCCGTCGCTCTCGTGCAGCTGATCGGCAACGCCGTCGACTTCGACCCGGCCGCGTACGCCAGCGGGTTCCTGCAGTCGCCGATCGGGCTGTTCCTCGGGTCGCTCGTGCTGTACCCGTTCCCGTTCTATGCGAGCGCTTTCCTCGCGCTCCTCGCGGTGTTCCCGGTGCGTCGGGCCGGGGTCGGGTCCGGTTCGGTGACTGGCTCGGCGTCGGTGACCGGGGCCTCGTCGGTGTCGGCGGTGTCGTCGACGTCTTCGTTGTCATCGTCTTCGTCTTCGTCGGCCTCGCTCGCTCTCGCGCTCGGCCGTGGCGTCGCGGCGGGGGCGGTCGGCACGATCGTGCTGGCGCTCGTCGGCCTCGGCACCGGCATCGCTCCGGCGATCGGTGGCGGCGGGGGAGTCGAGCTGGCCCTCGACGTCTTCTTCATCCCGCTCTCGACCGGCGTGCTGCTGACCGCCCTCCTGCTGGTCGGGGTGACGGTCGCGTGGCTCTGGGCCGGGGCGCAGGAGCAGGCGGAGGCCGCAGCGCCTCCGGCCGAGGTCGTGGCGCCTGCTCCTGCCGGCGATATTTCCCCGGCGGAGGTGGCAGCGCCTCCTGCCCCTGCGGAGGCCCCGGCGCCTCCGGCCGAGCCCGCGGCGCCCGCCCCCGTCGGCGACGCGCCCCCGGCGACGCCCCCGGCGCCCGCCCCCGTCGGCGACGCGCGCCCGGCGGAGCCCTCGGCGCCCGCCCCCGCCGGCGACGCTCGCCCGGCCGAGCCCCCGGCGCCCGCCGCCCCCGCCGCCCCCGACTGGTCGCGTTTCCGCCCGCCCTCCGACGCCTGACCCCAACGCCGACGCAACACCTTTCGGCCATGAAGCCAGCGAACTTCCGCTGGCACCATGGCCGAAACCTGTTGTGACACGAAAATCTCGCGGCGGGTTGTCCACAGATTGGCGAAACCGCCTTCGCCGCACGGGCCGTCTCGGCACCATGGCAGCATGGACGCTTTCGCGACCGGTCCCGATGGGCTCCTGCGCCGCAGCGACCTGCTGCGCGCCGGTCGGAACGATCGCGCCCTTCGGCGAGGCGTCGAGGCCGGTCAACTCGTCGCGGTCGTGCGCGGCGTCTTCGTCGCCGCCGAGACCTGGGCAGCGGCCTCACCGGAGGAGCGGCACCTGCTGCGGGCCCGAGCACTGGCGCCTGGCCTAGGCCCGGACAGCGCCTTCTCGCACGGTACGGCGGCGCTGGTGCACGGCTGGCAGCGTCTCGGAGCGCCGCCAGACGTTGTCGAGGTCGTCGACCCACGAATCGAGCGGACGCGCACCGGCGCCGTCTCCCGCCTCCACGCGGCCGCGCTGTCCGGACTCGATCTCGACGTCGTTTCGGGTCTGCCGGTCACCGGCGCCGGACGCACCGCCGTCGACATCGTCGCGTCGTCGGCGTTCCGGCAAGCTGTCGTGGTCGTGGACAGCGCGCTTCATGCCGAGGTCGAGCGCCGGCGCGCCGAGAGCCTCGGTCGGCCGCCGCCTTCCGTGCCGCCGACGCCGCTGACCCTGGACCAGTTCGACGCGGCGCTGGCGCGGAGGCTCCCGGTCCGGGGCCACAATCACGTGCGCCGAGTACGTGACTTCGTGGATGGTCGCGCGGCTTCCGCCGGCGAATCGCTCAGCCGCGTGATCCTGTTCGAGCGGGGCTGGCCTCCGCCGATCCTGCAGCAGTCGTTCTCTGACGCGCGTGGAGCCATCGGCGAGGTCGACTTCTGGTGGCCGGAGTTCGGTGTGATCGGCGAGTTCGACGGTCTTGCGAAGTACCGACGCGCCGAGTACCGCCGCGGTCGCACGCCCGAGGAGGTCGTCGTCGACGAGAAGAAGCGTGAGGACCGTCTCCGGGCACTGCCCGAGGTGCGCGGATTCGCACGATGGCTGTGGTCGGACCTCGATCCCGCGTGTCGGCTCGAGCGGCTGCTGACGGCGGCAGGAGTGGTGCGGGGGAGGACGTGCGGGGGAAGCGGCGTCCGGAAACACGCGCGGGGCGGGGCGCACCCCGGCGCGCAGCGCCGCAGCGCTAGGCCAGACCGCGCTTCCGACGCTGCGAGACGCGGAGGCCGCTGGCCTCGAGGCGGAGCGCGAGCTCCTTGCCGCCGACGGCCGTGGCGCCGAGCGCCACGAGCTCGGCGTGGCGCGCGGCAGGAACGTCGTAGTGGTCGTGATCGAAAGCGCGACGGGGGATCCCGGCCCGCGAGGCGAACTCGTGGAGCTCGTCGTACGACGCGTCGCTCACCAGGTGCGCCCACACGGTGTCGTGCGCGGGCCAGATGGGCTCGTCGATCAGAATGCTCACCGCCGAATCGTAGCGCGGGTGCTTTGACGTGCAAGGCAGCGGCCGGTAGACTTGACCCTCGGTGTGCGCGCATCCGCGCCGCCCTCTCGACTTCGTCGCCGCCGGCTCCGTCCGCGTGAGCGTGCAGCGGCGTCTCACTCAAGGAGTTCCCCATGGCTTTCGCGATTGTGCGTGCCGGTGGCCGTCAGGAGAAGGTCGAGGTGGGCACGATCGTGACCGTCGACCGTCTCAAGGCGTCCGACGGCGACACCGTCTCGTTCGTTCCCGTCCTGCACGTCGACGGCGACACGATCCTCTCCGGCGACCAGCTGGCGAAGGTCACGGTCGAGGGCGAGGTCCTGAACGACCTCCGCGGCCCCAAGATCGTGATCCAGAACTACCGCAACAAGACCGGCTACAAGCGTCGCATGGGCTTCCGTGCCGACCTCACCCGCGTCAAGATCACCGCCATCAAGACCAAGTAGGGAGCTAGACAATGGCACACAAAAAGGGAGCTAGCTCCACCCGCAACGGCCGCGACTCGAACGCGCAGCGCCTCGGCGTGAAGCGCTTCGGCGGCCAGGTCGTGTCCGCGGGCGAGATCCTCGTCCGTCAGCGCGGCACCCACTTCCACCCCGGCGTGAACGTCGGCCGCGGCGGCGACGACACCCTGTTCGCCCTCGCCGCAGGCGCGGTCGAGTTCGGCGCGAAGGGCGGCCGCAAGGTCGTCAACATCGTCGTCGACGCGTAAGCGACCCATCATCACGGCAGGGTGGGCTTCGGCTCGCCCTGCCGCTGTGTTTCACCAACAAGACTGAGAAACTATCCCCATGGCCACATTCGTCGACCACGTGTCGCTCCACCTCAAGGCGGGCAACGGCGGCAACGGCTGCGTGTCGGTCAAGCGCGAGAAGTTCAAGCCGCTCGCCGGCCCCGACGGCGGCAACGGCGGTCACGGCGGCGACATAGTTCTGGTCAGCTCGAACGACGTGACGACCCTTCTCGGGTTCCACCGCAATCCTCACCGCGTGAGCCCCAACGGCGGCCCCGGCATGGGCGACCACCGCGCCGGCACGAACGGCGAGACGCTCGAGCTCGAGATTCCCGTCGGCACCGTCGCCACCGACGACGACGGCACCGTGCTGCTCGACTTCACCGAGCCCGGCATGCGCTTCGTCGTCGCGGCCGGCGGCATCGGCGGCCTCGGCAACGCAGCCCTCGCGACCACCAAGCGCAAGGCTCCCGGCTTCGCGCTCCTCGGCACGCCCGGGTGGCAGGGCGACGTGCAGCTCGAGCTCAAGGTCGTCGCCGACGTCGCGCTGGTCGGCTACCCGTCGGCGGGCAAGTCGAGCCTGGTCGCCGCGATCTCGGCCGCCAAGCCGAAGATCGCCGACTACCCGTTCACCACGCTCCACCCCAACCTCGGAGTCGTCGAGTCGGGCTCGACGCGGTTCACCGTCGCCGACGTCCCCGGCCTCATCGAGGGCGCCAGCGAGGGCAAGGGCCTCGGCCTCGAGTTCCTCCGCCACGTCGAGCGCTGCTCGGCGCTCCTGCACGTGCTCGACTGCGGCACCCTCGACCCGGGCCGCGACCCGCTCACCGACCTCGACGTGATCCAGCAGGAGCTCGCGGCCTACCCCGTCCCCGCGGGCCAGCTGCCGCTGCTGGAGCGCCCCCAGCTGATCGCGCTGAACAAGATCGACGTGCCCGAGGCCCGCGAGCTCGCCGACTTCGTCCGGGCCGACCTCGAGGAGCGCGGCTACCGCGTCTTCGAGATCTCGGCCGTCTCCCACGAGGGCCTGAGGCCGCTGTCGTTCGCCCTCGCCGAGGTCGTCGAGGCCGACCGTGCGGCCCGAGCCGCCGCCGAGAGCACGAAGCCGCGCATCGTCCTGCGCCCGAAGGCCGTCGACGAGCAGGGCTTCACGGTCACCGTCGAGGGCGGCAGCTACGGCAACGTGTACCGGATCCGCGGCGAGAAGCCCGAACGCTGGGTGCTGCAGACCGACTTCAACAACGAGGAGGCCGTCGGCTACCTCGCCGACCGCCTCAACAAGCTCGGCGTCGAGGACCAGCTGTTCAAGGCCGGAGCGGTGGCCGGATCGACCGTGGTCATCGGCGGCGCCGGCGGCATCGTCTTCGACTGGGAGCCGACGCTCACCTCGACCGCCGAGCTCATGACCGCGGCGCGCGGCACCGACCCGCGTCTGCACCAGTCGAGCCGCCAGACCCGCAACGAGCGCCGCGAGGAGTACTTCGCGCGGATGGACGCCAAGGCCGAGGCCCGCGCCGAGCTCATGCGCGAGCGCGCCGCCGGCCTCTGGACCGACGACGAGGGCTTCGAGGTCGGCAGCGCCATGCGCGAGGGCGACCTCGCCGACGCGGGCGACGACTTCGACGACGACGACGAGTAGAGGGCCGACGACGACACGATGAGCACGAGCGACGCCGAGACCATGACCGAGGGCGCTTTCGCGGCCCCTGCCGAGGTGGCGCATCCGGCCACGCAGCCGGTGACGATCTCGGCGGGCCCGATCCTGAGCCGCCGAGACATCCCGAGGGCGCGTCGCGTCGTCGTGAAGGTCGGCTCGTCGTCGATCTCGGGCCCGAACGCCGATCAGATCGGGCCTCTCGTCGACGCCCTCGCCACGACTTACGCCCGAGGCGCCGAGGTGATCCTCGTGTCGTCGGGTGCGATCGCCACGGGCATGCCGTTCCTCGACCTCGAGTCGCGGCCCACCGACCTCGCCACGCAGCAGGCCGCCGCTGCGGTCGGCCAGAACGTGCTGATCTACCGCTACCAGGAGAGCCTGCGGCGGTACGAGATCGTCGCCGGGCAGGTGCTCCTCACGGCGGGCGACATCGACAACCCCACCAGCCGGGTCAACGCCCAGCGCGCGATGGAGCGCCTGCTGAAGCTGCGAATCCTGCCGATCGTGAACGAGAACGACACCGTCGCCACGCACGAGATCCGCTTCGGCGACAACGACCGGCTCGCGGCCCTCGTCGCCCAGCTCGTCGAGGCCGACCTGCTCGTGCTCCTCTCGGACGTCGACGCGCTCTACACGCGGCCGCCGCACGAGCCGGGCGCCGTGAAGATCGCCGACGTGGCCTACGGCGACGAGCTCTCGGGCATCCGCTTCGGCGACGCGGGGGCCGCGGGCGTCGGCACCGGGGGAGCGGGCACGAAGGTCGCCGCCGCACGTCTGGCCACCGAGTCCGGCACGCCCGTGCTCGTCACGTCGACGCCGCAGGTGGCCGAAGCGCTCGCAGGAGCCGAGATCGGCACCTGGTTCTCCGCCCGAGCCGCCCTGCGCGGCTGAGCGTCTCCTCGCGCGCAGCGAGCAGACCGGCCGAGTTCTCCACAGGCTCCGTCACACTCTGGGGCGACCGGCGCCGCAGAACTACAATCGGTGCATGTCGACGACCGAAGCCGCACCGTCCGTAGCCGACGACGCCCTGGCGCTGAGCTCAGCGCACATCAGCCCTGGCCTCGTCGCCAAGCTCGAGGCCGCCAAGACCGCCGCGCGCGTCGTCGCGACCGCGAACGCCGACCTCAAGAACCGCGCGCTCCAGGCCGTCGCCGACGCCGTGCGGGCCGAGGCGCCGCGCATCGTCGCCGCGAACGACCTCGACCTCGCCGCAGGCCGTGAGAACGGGCTGAGCGACGGGCTGCAGGATCGCCTGCGTCTCGACACCGCACGCCTCGACGGCCTCGCGAAAGCCACCGAGCTGATCGCCTCCCTCACCGATCCCGTGGGCGAGGCTCTTCGGGGCCGGACCCTGCCGAACGGCCTCCAGCTCACCCAGGTCCGCGTGCCCTTCGGCGTCGTCGGCGCCATCTACGAGGCGCGGCCGAACGTCACCATCGACATCGCCGCGCTCGCCCTGAAGAGCGGCAATGTCGCCGTGCTCCGCGGCGGGTCGGCCGCCGAGAACACCAACCGGGTGCTCGTCGACGTGCTGCAGGAGGCACTGGCCTCCGTCGGCCTCCCGCGCGAGACCGTGCAGACCATCGACGAGTTCGGCCGACAGGGCGCCACCGAGCTCATGCGGGCGCGCGGCTACGTCGACGTGCTGATCCCGCGCGGCAGCTCGCAGCTCATCGACGCCGTCGTCCGCGAGTCGAAGGTGCCCGTGATCGAGACCGGTGCCGGCGTCGTCCACGTCTTCCTCGACGAGTCCGCCGACGAGCAGTGGTCGATCGACATCGTGTCGAACGCGAAGGTGCAGAGGCCGAGCGTCTGCAACGCACTCGAGACCCTCCTCGTGCACGAGGCCGCAGCGCCTCGGCTCCTGCCGCTCGTCCTGTCGGCGCTTCGCGCGCAGGGCGTCACGCTCCACGCCGACGAGGCCACGCGCGCGATCTTCCCCGACGCGGTGCCGGCGACCGACGACGACTGGGCGACCGAGTACATGTCGCTCGACCTCTCGGTGAAGGTCGTCAGCGGGATCGACGAGGCCATGGCGCACATCGACCGCTACTCCACGCACCACACGGAGTCGATCATCACGAACGACCTGCGCAACACCGAGCGGTTCCTGGCCGAGGTCGACAGCGCCGTCGTCATGGTCAACGCGTCGACGAGGTTCACCGACGGCGGCGAGTTCGGCTTCGGCGCCGAGGTGGGCATCTCCACGCAGAAGCTCCACGCGCGCGGCCCGATGGGACTGCCCGAGCTCACGAGCAGCAAGTGGATCGTCCGCGGCTCGGGTCAGGTGCGCGGCTAGCCCCCGCACGGCGACTAGACTCGACCGCGTACGTCGCCCGCCACGAACGGCGCCGCCCAGAACGAAGGACTCTCATGCTGACGTTGGTCACGACCCTCACCACCACGCTTCTCGCGGTCGAGGAGAAGGCCCCCACGTTCGCCCCGCCGGCCGTCATCGCGCTCATCGCCGCGATCGTCTTCACCATGTTCGGGTTCGTCACCTTCAGCTACAAGAACGTCGCCAACCGCCAGCAGCCGGGCAAGGTCCCCGTCGTCGCGCAGAAGCCGATCGACGAGTACGGTCACACCGAAGACCACTGACCGTCTAGCCCAGCGCGCCCGTGACGACCCTCGACGCAATGGCACCGGTCGGGCCCACACGCTCCGGGCGCTCTCGCGTCGGCGTGATGGGCGGCACGTTCGACCCGATCCACCACGGCCACCTCGTGGCCGCGAGCGAGGTCGCGACCGAGTTCGACCTCGACGAGGTGATCTTCGTCCCCACCGGCCAACCCTGGATGAAGACCGGGCCCGGCCACCGGGCGGTGACGCCCGCGGAGCACCGGTACCTCATGACCGTCATCGCGACGGCGTCCAACCCGTCGTTCACCGTCAGCCGCGTCGACATCGACCGCGGCGGCGTGACCTACACGATCGACACCCTCAGAGACATCCGCAGGCTCCGGCCCGACGCCGACCTCTTCTTCATCACCGGCGCCGACGCCGTGGCGCAGATCATCGAGTGGAAAGATGTGGACGAGCTGTGGAGTCTCGCCCATTTCGTGGCAGTTTCCCGGCCGGGACACGACCTCACAGTCAGCGGTCTCCCGGCCAGCGAAGTAAGCTTGCTCGAAGTTCCCGCACTGGCGATTTCGTCGACCGACTGTCGCAGCCGCGTCGGCCGGGGCAGTCCGGTCTGGTACCTCGTTCCTGACGGTGTCGTCCAGTACATCTCCAAGCACCACCTGTACCGAGCCAGCGAGCCGGTCATGAACCACACCACTCCGGAGAACGCATGAGTTCGACCAACGGCCAGCCACCCCTCACCAGGCGGCAGGTTCGCGACCTCGAGCGGGCACGGGAGGCGGGTGAGGCGATCACCGGCAGCATCTCGGTCGCCTCGGGGTCGCCCGTTCCGTCGAACATGCCCGTGACGACGCCGTCACCCGCCAGCCACCCCCACCGTCCCGGATCCCACGTCGCAGCCCCCGGTTCGATCGCCGCGCCGGCGCCCGCGTCCGCGCCGTACGGCGGCAGCGGTCCCACGCGGCGCGAGCTCCGTGCGCAGCGCGAGGCCGCTGCTCCTGCGACCCCGGCCCCGGTGCCCCTCAAGGCTCCGCGACCCGAGGCCGAGCGGAACCTCTCGGACGCGCTGAGCTCGGTCGCCGACATCGAGGCGCGGGGCACACAGGGTTCCGCCGCGCCGTCCGCTCCTGCCTCGGGGGCGGAGTCGGCCCCGGCAGCGACCTCGGGGCCGAGCGTGTCCGGTACCCCGGAGCGGCAGGCGTCGGGAGCGCCCGAGGGTTCGGCCGTGCGGCCTGCCGCGGCTCCTGCGTCCGCGGGCTCGCCGGCTTCGCCCTCGTCACCGCCTCACGCCGACGGCGGTGCGCCCCGCTCGGTGCGTCGCGAGAGCACGCCGACGTCGTACGCGCCGAGCGTGTCACCGGCGGCAGACGACGAGGCGCCCATCCGTCGTCGGTCGACCGCCTACGACCCCGCGCAGGCCGACGCCGGCCGCGCGACGACGCCTCCGCCGTCGTCGACGCCCACGATCTTCCCGTTCGCCGTCTCCGCCGGAGCCCCGACTGCGGCACCGCACACCGGCTCGGTCAGCACAGTCGCGGACGCCTCGCGGGCGGCGGCCGTCGCGGCCAGCGCACCCGAGGCCGGCACGTCGTCGATCGCGCCGGCAGCGAGCAGCGCGCCCGCCCCGACTCCGTCCGCCGCGCCCGCCCCGGCTTCGTCCGCCGCCCCCGCGGCGGCGACGTCTCCCGCAGAGGGCGCAGCCGCCTCCGGCGAGGGGGCCGGTGCGGCCGAAGCCGTGCAGCCTGGCGCTGACGCATCGGCGACCGCCGCGCCCATCGCATCCGCACCGGCGGCCGCGCCCGCTCCGGCCGCATCGGCACCCTCCGTCTCGTCGGCACCCGCTCCCGCCGCGGCGGCGGCCACGGGGGCCAACGCGCCCGCTGCTTCGGCTCCCGCAGCTCCTGCCGCCGCGGCTCCCGCAGCTCCTGCCGTCGCGCAGCCCGCTGCCGCCCCGTCGCCCGCCGCGGCCCAGCCGCAGCGCCCCGCCGCCGCGATCCCGGCCTCGGTGCCCGAGCCGACCGGCTACGTGCCGCCCACCGGCCATTGGTCGACCCAGGCCGACCTCGACGACGACGACACGATCGAGTCCGTCGGGTCGCACTTCGGCACCCGCACCGGTCAGCAGAACGCGCTGATCCTGAACGACGACGCCCTGCCCGACGTCACCGGCGCCCTCAACGCGACCGGCGAGGTCATCATCACCGGCTCCATCGACCTGCCGCGGAGCCTGGCCGCGACCGGCGCCCACAACGTGCAGCGCATCGACGGGGCCGACATCGACCGCCTCATGGAGGAGGGCGACCACGAGGCGCCCTCGAACGACGCCACTCCCGTGCGCGCCAGCCGGGCCGTGAGCGCCAACACGTCGACGCGGGCCGTGGTGCTCGCGGCCGGCAAGCCGAAGACCAATCACCTGCCGATCATCGCCACGGTCTGTGGCATCGCGCTCGTTGTTGTTATCGTGGGCGGCATCGTCGTCGCCTGGAGCACCGGGCTCTTCTCGCACTGACACCACCGCACACACTCTCAAGGAATCCGTGACAGCCACCCCCGAAGCACTCGAGCTCCTCCACCTCGCCGCCCGCGCGGCCGACTCGAAACAGGCCGAAGACCTGGTCGCTCTCGACGTCTCCGAGCCTCTCGCGCTCACCGACATCTTCCTTCTCGCCTCCGGCCGCAACGAGCGCAACGTGGTCGCCATCGCCTCCGAGGTCGAAGACAAGCTCATCGAGGCCGGCTTCAAGCCGCTGCGCCGCGAGGGCCGCTCCGAGGGCCGCTGGGTGCTCCTCGACTTCGGCGACCTCGTCGTGCACGTCTTCCACGAGGAGGACCGCCAGTTCTACTCCCTCGAGCGCCTGTGGAGCGACTGCCCGGCGATCGCGCTCGACCTGGAGACCGCCGCGCGCGTCTCCGAGTAGCGTTCGGCTGCCTCCGGGCGGCGGTGCCGGTCGAGGGCGTGATGTCGGCGGCGTCTGCGATCCTGGGCCCGTGATCATCGACCGCGCCTACGTGCCCATGGCGCTCGCACGCCCGGCCGAGTGGCCGTTCACCGTGCCCGCTGTCGCGGCCCTCGTGGGCGACGGGTTGAGGTTCGACGCGCCCGTCACGTTCCTCGTGGGCGAGAACGGCACCGGCAAGTCGACGATCGTCGAAGCCCTCGCCGAGGCGTGGGGGCTTGACGTGCGCTCTGGGGAGGGCGGGCGGCGCTACGCCTCCGAGATGCCGAAGTCGGCGCTCGGCGAGGTGTTGAAGATCGATCGCGTCGCCACGGGCATGGTCGGTCGTCGGCAGAAGGGGTACTTCCTGCGCGCCGAGACGGCGACCGCCGAGTTCGAGCGTCGCGGTGCCTCGCTCGGCAGCCGCTTCACCGAGGCCAGCCACGGCGAGAGCTTCCGCGCCGCGTTCGAGACGTACTTCGCCGAGAAGGGCCTCTACGTGCTCGACGAACCCGAAGCGGCACTCTCGTTCACCGCGTGTCTGGCGCTGCTGCGCGTGCTCCGGCGGCTTCAGGGCGCAGGATCCCAGATCGTCTGCGCCACCCACTCACCCCTGCTGACCGCGCTCCCCGGGGCCCGCATCCTCGAGCTCGGGGCTCACGGCGTCCGCGCCTCCGAGTGGGGCGACCTCGAACTCGTGCGGCATTGGCAGCGGTTCGTCGGCGACCCCGGCGCGTATCTGCGGTACCTCTGACGCGGTGCTGGCCACGGATGGTCATTGGGCGTCTCGAGATGTAGTAGTCTTGTGGGGTTGCTTCGGCCGGGAGGGATTCCCTCGGGTCGGCGCAGCGAAGCAGTTTGGGTCTGTGGCGCAGCTGGTAGCGCACCTGCATGGCATGCAGGGGGTCAGGGGTTCGAGTCCCCTCAGATCCACGAAAGAAGTGGCTGTCCCTTACGGGGCGGCCACTTTTTCGTCGTCCTGGTCTGGCTCGCTGCCGCTCGCGCGCGGCGGAGCCGCGCGGAAGAGAGTCCGTCGCCGGCCGCCGCTGCCGCCGGGGTGGCTCGCTCCGCTCGCGTGCGGACTGAGTCCGTCGCTGGCCGCTGCCGCCGCCGGGGAGGCTCGGTCCGCTCGCGACGCGCCTGTCGGTTGGCACGTTCGGGAGGAAGTCGTTCCTCCGCGCCGCGAGGGTAGCCGGGCAGCGACTCGGCGCGCTTCGCCTTAGCAGACTCGGGAGGGAAAAGTTCCTCCCGAGGGGGCGACGTGGGCCTGGCGCTTCGGCCAGGGAGGAAGCGCGCGGCGTCGATCCTCCCGAGTGATGGCCCGGTACGCGATTTCCTCCCCGGCATCGATCCGGGCGCGGGTTCCTCCCGGACGCGCGCAGCCTCCTCCTGAGCACCAGGCCGCAGCACTAAGCGGCGCGAGCGGCACACACGACTCCTCCGCGGGGCCGACGCGGCGACACAGCGCGAAGCACTACCGTCGGGGGATGGAGAGACGACTGCGCCGGGCCGAGTGGCTCGGGCTCGCGATCGTCTTCGCCGTGATCCTGCTGATCGTGCTCTGGCCGACTCCCGTGGACCGCCCCTACGACTCGGCGCTCCGCCACACCCTGGTGCACTTGCACGCCGACGGCTTCCCGCGCTGGATCGACTACGACTTCGTCGAGACCTCGGCCAACGTCATCATGTTCGCCCCGCTCGGCGCCCTCATCGCCTCGGTGGCGATGCCGCGACTCTGGTGGAGCTCGGGCGTGCTCGGCCTCACCCTGTCACTCGCCGTGGAGTTCACGCAGGCCGAGTTCCTCCCGCAGAGGTTCGCGTCCGCCAGCGACCTCGCGGCCAACACCTCCGGCGCACTCCTCGGCGGCGCGGTCTTCGCCCTGGTCCGGTTCGCGCGGGGCGGGCGACGGGCGCAGGATCAGCGACACCCGCACACCCCACGCCCCTCCGACGGCTAACCCGCCGGGGCTGGCGTCACGCCGTGGCGGCGCACTGCTTCATGCGCTGACGGATGTCGTCGAGCGCCGCGTCGGTCTGGTTCGCATCGGCTTTGCCGCTGTCGAACGCATCGAGCGCGGTCATGAGGTCGAGGCGGAGATGCGCGCGTTCGAGGAACGAGAGCCGCGCGTCGTTGTCGAGGTCGCGCGTGATGTCGAGGCGCGCCTGGATGATGGCCGCCCGGCGCGGATCGAACTCCATGGCACACTCCCTCTGTCATGAGATTTGTACCCCAGAGTGCTTGGCGACCCCTGTGGATAGACAGAACTGTACCCCGAGGAGGCGGCTCAGTTGATGCAGGGGATGCTCGAGTCGCTCGACGACGATCCCGAGGCGGCGCCCGACGACGAGCCGGACGAGGAACCCGAGGAGCCCGACGACGACGAGCCGGACGAGAAACCCGAGGACGAGGAGCCGCTGGATCCTGCGGCCGAACCCGACGAACCCGACGACGGCGTCGAGCGGGCCGTGTCGCCGTCGGTGCCGAGCACCACGGTGACGTTGCTCACGGCCGTCACGGCCTCGAGGGTCGCTCCGGGCACGTAATTCGCGACGAGCGACGCCTGGGCCGCCATCGACGCCGGGTACTGGATCGTCGTCGCCGAGCGGGTGGACACGGTCGAGGGCGTGGTGACGACGAACCCGGCCTTCTGAAGGGTGGCCGTGTTCGTCGCGGCGGCGCCGGAGACACCGCTGCCGTTCAAGACGGTGACCGTGGTGCCGCCGACGCTCACCGAAGGCGTCGTGGCGGTCGGCGTCGACGAGGCGGTCGACTTCACGTCGAGCGAGGCGATGAACGACGGCATCTTCGCCGTGTCGACCTTCACGATCGAGACGTAGCTGCCGCCGTAGTAGATCGTCGGCGTGCCCGAGATCGGGATCGTCGTCGAGGTGAGGTTGCCGCCCGCGAGGTCTTTCAGCTCCGAGGCGAGGGAGAGGAAGTTGAGGCCCGGGTCGGTCTGGATCGCGCCGCCGAGCGCCTTGAGGGCTGCGGAGAGCTTCGACGGGTTGAGGAGCACGCCGGGCGAGAGGAAGTTCTTCGCCTCGGCCGTGAGGAAGTACCGCTGCCGGATCTCGCGGTCGAGGTCGCCCTCGGGCAGCCCGTGCCGCTGGCGGACGAAAGCGAGCGCCTGCTGCGCGTTGAGCGTCGAGACGCCGGCCGGCGCCTTGAACGTCGAGTACGAGTCGTCGACGGCGTTCACGAGGCAGACCTTGATGTCGGGCAGCGCGTTCGCGACGTCGTAGAAGCCGAGCAGCGAGATCCGCACGAAGTGGTCGATGTGCAGGCCCGAGAGGTTCTGGATCGTCTTGACGAGCAGCTGCGCGCCGCCGGCGTCGCCGCCCTTCTCGCTGCCGTACGCGAACGCGGCGTTGAGCTTGCCCATGCCGTAGCCGGGGATGTCGACCCAGGAGTCGCGCGGGAACGAGATGAGCGACGCCTTGGCGCCGTTCGACGGGATGTGCAGCACCATCATCGTGTCGGTGTTCGTGCCGCCGCCGTCCTGGGTCGTGCCGAGGAGGGCGAGCTCCTGCGCCGAGGCGTCGGCCGGCCGGTGGTCGTCGCCGACGAGCAGGATGTTCTCGCCGTCGTTGGACGAGCTCGAGGTCGTGGTCGACGAGGTCGGGATCGCGTCGATGTGCGTCACGGTCGACGTGAACTGGTGGTAGTTGTACCAGGCGTACGCCGCGGTGGCGGCGAGCAGGAGCACCACGACGATCGCGATCCAGCGGATCACGTGGCGGGGTCGGACGCGCAGTCGGGAGCGGCTCGTCGTTTCGGACATCCCGGTACCCAATCATCGAAAGCGGTGGCGAACCCGAACGATACCTGAGTGAATGGGCCTCTCCCGGGGATCTCCGTCGGAGGGTTGACGAAATCTCATACCAAGGTGGGGCAGGAGCAGGGCGAAGGATCGGCAGGTCCGCCGGGCGCGACCGCTACACCCCCGGGAACGCCTGCGTCAGATCGGACAGCACCGCGTCGGCTCCTGCGCCCCGGAGCTCGTCGACCGAATAGTGCCCCGTGGCCACGCCGACCCCGGTGGCGCCGGCCGCGTGGGCGGACGCGATGTCGTGGGGCGTGTCGCCGACGACCATGACCTCGTGCGGCGCGAGCGCGTGCCCGACGAGCAGCGACGCCTTGTGGACGGCGAGCCGGGTCGCCTCGTCGCGGTCGGGGGAGTCGGAGCCGTAGCCGCCGAAGACGAAGTACCGGCCGAGCCCGCCGCGCTCGAGCTTGGTGCGCGCGGCGCCCTCCATCGCTCCCGAGATGATGCCGACGACGACCCGTGCCTTCTGCAGAGCGGCCAGGGTCTCGTGGACGCCGTCGAACACCCGGTAGCCGGGCTTGCCGATCTCGTCGCCGAGGTGCCAGAGGTAGCGCGCGTAGAGCTCGGCCATCTCCTCGTCGGTCGGTTCGCGGTCGAGGTAGCCGCTGAACGTCGCGCGGCCGACCTGCGGGTCGGTCTCGCCCGCCGACGAGTGCGCCCCGATGTCGGCCTTCACCCCGTAGAGCTCGTCGAAGGCCGCGGTCCAGCTGCGACCGCCGGCGCCGCCGGTGTGGACGAGGGTCTCATCGATGTCGAACAGGACGGCGAGCGGCTTCTGCATGCTCTGCTGTCTACTCGCGCGACGTGAACGGAACGTTCACCTGGCCGCCCGACCCGGTGTCGGGGGCTCGGCCTAGCGTGGGGCCATGACAGATGCGGCGAGCGACATCGACAGCGTGATCCGGGCCTCCGAGGCCGCCCTCACCGTGCCCGGCGTGCTCAGCGTGCGGCCCGGGTACCTCTTCCGAGACGGCTGGATCACCGACGAGCGGGCCATCGTCGTGACCGTGTCGGATCCTGCGCCCTCGCTGCCGACCTCGCTCGAGGGCGTGCCGGTGGACGTGCGGGTCGCGTCACCCCGCAAGGCGCTGCAGGTGCAGGATCCAGGGGAGTTCGCCCGGGCGACCGGCCCGGCCCCCGATCTCGGCGCCGTCCCCGAATTCGCCGACGAGCTGCGCATCGACCGGGGCGTGAACGCTCGCTTCGTGCCGCTGGGCGCGCCCGAGCACTCGCTCGCCGAGCCTCTCGCCGCGAAGCCCGAGCTCGACTACACGGCGCCTGCGGGCGCGTCGCTCGCCCCGGTCGACGTCTCGGGCGTCTCGATCACGCTCAGTGCCAGCCCCGACTCGGGCTGGCCGACGCTGTCGGCGTTCCTCGGCGCGACGTCCGACACCCTGACCGTCGGCATGTACGACTTCACCTCGGCGCACGTGCTCCAGACGGTCGAGACGACGCTCAAGGGCAAGAAGCTGCGGATCGTGCTCGACCACCCGTCGAAGAATCCGACGGCCGACCAGACCGACGAGACGACCGTCTCCGACCTCGTCGCCGACCTCGGCGACGACCTCGAGCAGGCCTGGGCGCTCGACCGGATGGACCCGCTCGCGTCGTCCTGGGTGTTCCCGACGGCGTACCACATCAAGGTCGCCGTGAGGGACGGCAAGACCGTCTGGGTGTCGAGCGGCAACTGGAACAACTCGAACCAGCCCGACATCGACCCCGTCACGACGCCGGGCGACGCCACGGCCGCCCGGTCGGGCGACCGCGACTGGCACGTCGTCATCGAGCACGAGGGCATCGCGTCGACGTTCGAGGCCTTCCTGCTGCACGACCTCGAGGTGGCGGCCGCCCACGACGTGCCGGGGGCAGCGCACGATCCGGCGGTGCCGGCGGGCGACGGCGCGTCTTCGGGTGGCGACGGGGCGGCAGGCAGCAGGATCCTGACGCCTGCCGTGGCGACCGACCTCGACCCGCGAGTCGCCCTCCCCGCGGTCCAGACGCCGCCGTTCGCTCAGTTCTTCGCCTCGCGCGTCGTCACGGACACGACGCGGATCACGCCCGTGCTCACGCCCGACGCCGGCGTCTACGTCGGGGCGGTCAAAGACCTGGTCGACTCGGCGACGACGACCCTCCACATGCAGTTCCAGTACATCGAGCTCCCGAAGGCGTCTTCGGCCGCGTCGGCGCCCCTCGAGTCGCTGGTGGCCGCCATCGTCGCCCGGCAGAAGGCCGGTGTCGACGTGAAGATCATCATGAGCGAGTTCGAGGTCGCCGGCTTCCTCGAGAAGCTCGAGGCGGCCGGGCTCGACGTCGTGAACTCGGTGAAGATCCAGAACAACGTCCACAACAAGGGCGTCGTGGTCGACGGAGCCCGCGTGCTCGTGTCGAGTCAGAACTGGTCGTCGGCGGGCGTGTCGACCAACCGCGACGCCGGCGTCATCCTCGACTCCGCCGACGCGGCAGACTACTTCGAGACGATCTTCCAGCACGATTGGGCGAACCTGGCCCAGAAGAAGGCACTGAACGACTGATGCGACTTCTCCTCATCCGCCACGGCCAGACCCCCGCCAACATCGCGGGCCAGCTCGACACGGCGGTGCCGGGGCTGCCGCTCAGCCCGCTCGGCCGCCGGCAGGCCGCCGCCGTGCCGTCCGGCCTGGGCTCACTCGGCCTCGACGACATCGGTTCGATCTACGTCTCGACGCTCCAGCGCACGCAGGAGACCGCGGCGCCCCTCGCGGCCGCACTCGACCTCACGCCGACCATCCTCGACGGGCTCAAGGAGATCCAGGCGGGCGACCTCGAGATGAAGAACGACGAGACCTCGCAGCACGAGTACAACGCGATGTGCTTCGCCTGGGCCGAGGGCGACCTCGACGTGCGGATGCCGGGCGGCGAGACCGGCCACGGGTTCTTCGCCCGCTACGACGCCGCGGTCGACACGGCGGTGCGCGACGGACGTGCGCCCATCGCGATCGTGAGCCACGGCGCGGCGATCCGGACCTGGGTGGCGGCGCGGTGCGCGGACGTCGACGGGGGATTCGCCGGGACCCACCAGCTGCTCAACACCGGACTGGCGGTGCTGGAGAGCCTGCCGCACGGCGACCACGGCGACGAGTCGTCGACGGGGCGCCGGTGGCGACTCGTCTCGTGGCGCACCGACCCGATCGGCGGCGCCGAGCTCATCGACGCGCTCGCGGAGGACCCGACGGGTCGCGCGACCGAGTAGCCGCGCGGCACTCTCGTCCACTCTCCGAACCGCTGCGCCGTGGCATGTCACGACAAGCTCCTGCGGTGAGCCGCCGGAGCGCGCCATACTGGAGGGGATGACGACGCCGACGACCCGACAGCGCGCCGGCGCCGGTCTCCGGTCGCAGGCGCTCGCCCTTCTCGTGGCGGGCTGCTTCTTCATGGAGAACCTCGACTCCACGATCGTCACCACCGCGGTGCCCAGTATCGCGCGCGACCTCGGCGTCGACGCGGCGAGCGTCGGCGTCGCGATCACCGCCTACGTGATGACCGTCGCGATCCTGATCCCGGTGAGCGGGTGGCTCGCCGACCGGTTCGGCAGCCGGACGATCCTCGTTACGGCGATCGCCCTCTTCACGCTCGCCTCGGTCGCCTGCGCCGCGAGCCCCACCCTCTCGGTGCTCGTGCTCGCCCGCATCGTGCAGGGCATCGGAGGGGCCATGATGGTGCCGGTGGGCCGGATGACCGTGCTGCGGGCCACCTCGAAGGAGAATCTGATCAGGGCCGTGGCGGTGCTGACGTGGCCTGCTCTGGTGGCCCCGATCCTGGCGCCCTTCGTCGGCGGCCTGCTCACGACCTACGCGTCGTGGCACTGGATCTTCCTCGTCAACGTGCCTCTCGGCGCGATCGGCCTGGTCGCCGCGCTCCGCATCGTGCCCGGCCGCACCGTCGCGCACCCCGACGGCACGGCCGACAGCGTCGTGCCCGAGCCGACGCCGCCCGACTGGCTCGGCCTCGCGCTGACGTCGGTCGGCATCGCCGCGCTCGTCTGGGCGACGACGCTCCTGACGATCACGCCCGTAGACGTCGTGCAGACCATCGTCTCCGCCGTCGTGGGCCTCGTGCTCGTGGGCCTGGCGATCCGGCACCTGCTGCGGACGCCCCGGCCGTTCGTCGACCTGCGCCTCCTGCGCATCCACACCTACAAGGTCTCGGTCGGCGGCGGCTCGATCTATCGGCTCGTCATCAGCGCCGTCCCGTTCGTGGTGCCGCTCCTGCTGCAGCGGGCCTTCGGCTGGACACCCGTCCAGGCCGGTGCGGCCGTGCTCTTCCTCTTCGCCGGCAACCTCGGCATCAAGCCGGCGACCACGTGGATGCTCCGCACCTTCGGCTTCCGCCGCCTCATCGTCGCCGCCCACGTCGTCGGCGTCGCCTGCCTCGTCGGCATGGCGTTCTTCCGCCCGTCGACGCCGTTCGCCGTCATGGTGATCGTGCTGATCGTCTCGGGCGCGGCGCGGTCGACCGGCTTCACCGCGTACAACACGATCACGTACGCCGACGTCGAGCAGGCGCAGATGACCGGCGCGAACGTCCTCGACTCGACCGTGCAGCAGATCGCGATCGGCTCGGGCATCGCGCTCGGCGCCGTCGCGATCTCGGTCGGCCTGTCGATCGTCGGCGCGGGCGACTCCCCGGGGTCGGGCATGACGGCCGGCTACGACATCGCCTTCGGGGTGCTCGCGGCGATCCTGCTGGTCGATCTGATCCCCGCGTGGCGTCTCGCGCCGTCGGCCGGCAGCGGGCTCACCGCCCGGCGCTGACGCACGGTCTCTTTCGGCCCGTGCGACGTGGCTCGGCAGGCTCAGATCGCAGGAGCCGAGACACTCACGTGATCGTGACCCCCGCCGCGGTGAGCACGAGCTCGACGTCGGCGGCGATGTCGGCCGCGCGGCGCTCCGTGTCGTAGGTCGCGTGCAGCGCCGACGGAACCTGCACGTCGAACCCCGCCTCCACGGCCCCGAGGCACGACTCCTGGAGGCAGTACTCGGACTGCATCCCGACCACGACGAGCGTCTCGATGCCGGTCGCGGCGAGCTCGGCGGCCAGCGCTGGATTGGACTCGAAGACGTCGAGCGTCGTCTTGGTGACGACCCACTCGTCGTCCTGCGGCTCGAAGAAGAGCTCCCAGCCGACCGAGAACGGCTCGTCGACGTCGCCCGACGCGCCGTCGTTCTGGATGAAGACGACGAGGCGGCCACTGCGGCGGGCCAGGTCGAGGGCGCCGCGCAGGCGGGCGATCATGATCTCGGCGTTGGGGAGAGCGTCGGGGCCCTCGAGCATGTTGCGCTGCGCGTCGATGACGAGGAGCGCGGTGCCGGGCATGGCGGCGTGCCTAGGGGCGGTCGGCGAACAGGCGCACCTCGATGGGGAGGTGCGTGATCTCGGCCAGGCGAGTGGCTACCGCGTGAGCCTCGTCTTCGTCTTCGACGTCGACGATCGTGAAGCCGCCGAGCTGGATCTCGGACTCGAGGTACGACCCCGGCGTCACGTCGATGCTGGTGCCGTCGGAGGTCACGACCGACGGATGCGCGCTCTGGTCGAAGCCGTTCGAGAAGACGAGCTTGCCGCCCGCCTGCAGCTCGCCCATGTACGCGCCCATGTCGCGCATGACCGGGCCGAGGATCTCGTCGCTCGGCACCACGCCCTGGGGCTGGTACATCCCGATGAAGTAGCGGGGCATCGTCGTCTCCTGCCGGTCGGTTGACTGCAACCTACTCGGCTCCGGAGCCGGTGTCACCCACTGTTCATCCGCGACCCGTTCTGGGGAGGGCGGGAGGTCGCCTCCCGGTCTTACTGTTGCGGAAAGGTCACGATCTACCAAGGAAGGGGACCACATGAGCACCACCGCAACCCGTTGGACCAGGAACGCCGTCGTCGCTCGGCTGGCCGCCTCCGACGCGATCGACCACGACACCGTGTCGACGCTCCGCGTGCGTGCCGAGAGCCGTCTCGAGCTCCTGCGCATCATGAGCGCCGTCGAGGGAGGGCACCTGGACGCCGCGAGCGCCGAGGCCCTGTTCGAGACGATTCGCACGGCGCACCTCGCGCTCAGCGCGTAGGCCGCCACCCCCCCCCAGCGACAAAACGCGACACCTGCGACGCTTCAGAGCGTCGCAGGTGTCGCGTTTTGTCGCGGCGGGGTTGGTGCCAGGGGCTACTGCGCGGCGACCGCGGCGGCGAGGCCCTCGGCGAACGGGGTCGTCGGCCGACCGATGACGCGAGCGAGGTCTCCGGGCGTGTGGCCGAGGAGCCCGTCGCGGATGTTGCCGTCGAGCGCCACGACGAAGCCCGCGGTGCCCTCGTCGAGCCCCGCGCCCTTGAGGATCTCGAGCTGCTGCTCGGGCGTGACGTCGACGTAGGTCACCTCGCGGCCCACGATGCCCGAGATCGCCTCGGCGAGCTCCGGGAAGCTCCAGGCGTAGTCGCCGGAGAGCTCGAGGGTCTGCCCGGCGTACGAGTCGTCGAGCGCGACGACGGCCGCGGCCTCGGCGTAGTCGGCGCGGCTCGCGCTCGAGACGCGGCCGTCGCCCGCGCTGCCGGCGAGCTGGCCGTGCTCGCGGCCGAGGGCCACCTGCGGCACGTAGTTCTCGGTGTACCAGCCGTTGCGGAGGATCGTGAAAGGCACTCCCGAGGCGTGCAGCAGCTCCTCCGTGACCTTGTGCTCGGGCGCGACCACGAGGGTGGTGTCGTCGGCCGCGGGTGCGCTCGTGTAGACGATCCGGGCGGCTCCTGCGGTCTTCGCCGCGTCGATGACGGCCTGGTGCTGCGGAACCCGCTGGCCCACCTCGCTGCCCGAGATGAGGACGACGACGTCGCCCGCCGAGATCGCCGCGGCGATCGTCTCGGGCTTCGAGTAGTCGAGCTCGGCCGTCGTGACGCCCTTCTCGGCGAGCGAGGCGATCTTCGCCGTGCTGCGTGCGGTGGCGACGACGTCGGCGGGGGCGGCGCCACGGTCGAGCAGCTTCTGGACGACGAGCGAGCCGAGGGGGCCGGAGGTGGCGGTGACGACGATCGACATGGAGGGGTTCCTTTCGAGGGACTGTGGTGTGTCGTTCGTAGCCAACCACGCGGCTCCTGCCCACCTTCCCGATCGAAGGTACGCACTTTTTTGTAAGCTACCTTCATGGACGTCAGTTTTGCGGTGACACGGGAGCGACCGGGATTCACCGGCGGAGAATTCCCGGCCGACTGCCCCACGCGGGTCGTGCTCAACCACGTCACGAGCCGGTGGGGCGTGCTCGTGCTCATGGCGCTCGAGTCCGGGTCTCGGCGCTACGGCGAGCTCAAGCGCGAGATCGGCGGCATCAGCGAGAAGATGCTCGCCTCGACGCTGCGGACCTTCGAGAAGGACGGCTTCGTGCTGCGGGTGGCGCAGCCGACGATCCCGCCGCGCGTCGACTACTCGCTCACGCCCCGGGGCGAGGAGGTCGCGCTGCGTCTCCTGCCGCTGATGGACTGGATCGCCGACAACGCCGACGCCATCCTCGAGGGGCAGTAGGGCCCCGACGGGCAGGAGGCGTCGAGGGTCGCGGGTCGCTCTCGACGTTCGCGCCGCTCAGGCCAGCGCCGCTGCCCTCGTCAGCACCATGAGGTCCATGCGGCCCTCCTGCACCGTCTCGCCGCGCTGGTTCGTCAGCGTGACCTGTCGCTCGACGATGCCGGTCGTGCCCTTCGACGTGAGTCGGGTCGACAGGATCTCGACCGTGCACGTGACCGTGTCGCCGATGAAGATCGGCGCGGCGAACCGCCAGCCGTCGATGCCCAGCAGAGCGACGGCCGAGCCCTCGAACACGCCGGTGCGCGCGATGAGGCCGAGGCACAGCGACGTGCCGAGCATTCCGTGCACGATGCGCTGCCCGTAGCGGGTGCGGTTCGCGAACTCGACGTCGGTGTGGACCTGGTTGTTGTCGTTCGTCCACGACGCGAACGACATCACGTCGGCTTCGGTGATCGTGCGGCCGGGGCTCGTGAAACGCTGGCCGGCTTCGAGGTCTTCGAGGTAGTGGGGAAAGGGCACGCGTCGATTATCCTCGCGTCAGCGGATCCACCTGAGCGGCAGGAGCCGCGCCACGTTCGCCATAGTCACCCCGATCGCCGCCCCGCCCAGCACGTCCGACAGCCAGTGCGCGCCCACGTGCAGCCGCGAGTAGGCGACCGTCACGGCCAGCGGTGCGACGACCAGGCCGAGCGCCGGGCTTTCGATCGCCACGCCCGAGGCGAACGCGATGGCGCTCGCGGTGTGCCCGGACGGGAACGACGCCGACTGCGGGAACCTCGCCAGCTGACGCTCGGGCGGAACGTCGTCGGCCGATGGCCTCGGGCCACCGACCAACGGCTTCGCCACGAGGTTCGCGAACCCGCTCGACAGGCCGAGCGACGCCAGGCCCCGTGCTGCGGCTCGGCGCCCCCGTGGGCCGGTGAGCGCGAGCGCTGCTGCGACGGAGAACCACAGCAGACCGTTGTTCGCCGCCGTCGAGACGGCCAGCAGTGCGCGGTCGGCCGCAGGATCCGAAGGCCGCCCGTTGATCCGCCGCCCGACACGGCGATCGAACGCCTGCACCGCCTCCGGCAGCCTCGACGGGGTGGACGACGACGACGGGGGAGTCAGGGGCACGGGCCGAGCCTAGCGGCCGGGCCTCGGCGCTTCGTGTGCGGCGGTGCGCCCCGGCGTCGGGGCGGGCGTGACCCCTGTCGCGATTTCGCGACCGGGCCGCCGTGCGCGCCGCGCGGCCGCGGTCACGCATGTGACGGGCAGCCGGTTTCGGTCGCGAATTCGCGACGGAAGCGGCCATTCACCTCGTGTTCGCCTCCCGGCCCCGAGGCGGTCGTACGGTCGCCGCATGAGCACTCCTGCTGATCGCACCGCCGACATCGCCATCGTCGGAGCCGGGATCGTCGGCCTCGGCCACGCCCTCGCCGCCGTCGACCGAGGCCTGCGCGTGATCGTGATCGAGCGGGGAAGCCGGCAGAACGGCGCGTCGATCCGCAACTTCGGCCACGCCTGCATCTCGGTGCAGTCGGGCGTCGCGCAGGAGTACGCCGACCGAGCACGCGAGCTGTGGCTGCGGCTCCGCGACGAGGCCGGGCTGTGGATGCGCGACGTCGGAGGGTACGTCGTCGCACGGCACGAGGACGAGCTGGCGGCCGTGGGGGAGTTCGTCGAGCGCCGACCGGGTGACGCCCGGCTCCTGAGCCCCTCGGAGACCGCGGCAGCGACCGGCGCGGACCCGGCGGGCGTCGTCGGAGGGGCGCACCTTCTGCGGGATCTCCAGGTGAACCCGCGCGAGGCCCTGTTCGACATCACCCGGTACCTGGAGTCGCGGGGAGTGGAGTTCCACTTCACGACCGCTGTGCGGCGGATCGAGCCGCGCCGTCTGGAGACCACGAGGGGCACCGTCGAGGCGGAGCGCGTCGTCGTCGCCGTGAACTACGACGTCGACCAGGTCTTCCCGGAGCTCGGCGAGCGCTACTCGGTGCGCCGCTGCGGCCTCGACATGACGCGCGTCGCCGTCGACGGGTTGCGGGCTCCGCTGGCCGGGCCGGTGCTGACCGGCTGGTCGATGCTGCGGTACTCGGGGTTCGCGGCGTCGCCGTCGCTGGGCGCAGTGCGCGACCGGCTGCATTCGACCTGGCCCTCGCTCGCCGATCTCGACCTCAACCAGATGTACACACAGCTGCCGGACGGCACCGTGATCGTGGGCGACACGCACTACCGTGACGACACGGTGACGCCGTTCCAGCAGGAGCACGCGTTCTCGTCGATGCTCGAAGCCGCGGCGTCGTTCTTCGGCGTAGGCGCGTCGCAGGTGCGCGTTCTCGAGCGGTGGCAGGGGGTGTACGCCAGTGCGCCGGAGGAGTTCCTCGTCGACGAGGTCGTGGCCGGCGTGCACGTCGTCTCCGTCACCACGGGCATCGGGATGACGACCGGGCTCGGGCTCGCCGACCGGGTCATCGCGAGCCTGTACGAGGGCGCTGCGGTCTAGACGGCGGGCGGCAGGAGCTACCGGCGGCCGCGGGCGAAATTCAGCGGGTGGCCGCGGCTTTCCGGCGTGCGCGCCCCGCCGCGGCGGCGCGTGTACGCCGGAAACCCGCGGCTCCCCGCGCCTGTGACCGGGCGCTGTGAGTCGACGATGGCGAGCGCGCGGCGCTGTTCGCCGACGCCAGGTCCGCCGTCGCCGGCCGACCGGAGGCGCGAGAGCTCGACCGGCGAGCGCACCCGAGCCCGGGCCGACTGCGCGGCCCGGGCTCGGGTGTGGTGCGGGGCGTTGCTCGCTAGTGAGCGATCACCGGCTCGGCAGGCTCGGCCGGCTCGGCAGCGGAGTGCTGTGCGTGGTGGGTCTCCTGCCCGGGAGCCGCGACGTGCGACCCTCCGTGGCCGCGGCGACGGAACAGCAGCGCCGACAGGATCGCGCCGAAGGCGAAGAACGCCGCACCGAACCAGTAGGCGGTCGTGTAGCTGTGCACGGCCGCGTTCGCGGTCGCCTGGGCGATGGCCGCCGCGGTGTGCGACGTCGGCGCGTGGGCGGTGAGATAGCTCGTCAGCGCGGTGGCCGCGATCGTGTTCAGCAGCGCCGTGCCGATGGAGCCGCCGACCTGCTGCGACGTGTTGACCATGGCGCTGGCGACACCGGCGTGCTCGCGGTCGACGCCGAGAGTGGCGGTCTGGATCGACGCGGGCATGATCGAGCCCATCGCGAAGCCGAGCACGAGGAGCGCGGGGAGGATGTTGCCCGCGTAGGTGCTGTCGACGGAGAGGCGGGTGAGAAGGAACATGCCCACCGTTGCCAGAGTCATGCCGAACGGCACCATGATCTTCGGCCCGAACCGCGGCAGGAAGACGTTCGTCGACAGCTGCGCGGCCAGGACGAGCATGCCGATCATGGGCAGGAACGAGACGCCCGTCTTGATCGGGTCGAAACGGAGGATCTCCTCGATGTAGTAGGTGAGGAAGAGGAAGATGCCGAACATGCCCGCACCGGCGATCGTCACGGACGCGTACGAGGCGCCGCGGTTGCGGTTGACCACGATGTGGAGCGGCAGCAGCGGGTGGCTGGCGGCGCGCTGCCAGATCACGAAGCCGATCAGGAGCACGCCGGCCCCGCCCAGGAAGCCCCAGGTGAGAGGCGAGTTCCAGCCGTCGGACTCGGCGTTCGAGAAGCCGTACACGAGCGAGAAGAGCGCCGCGGACACCAGCAGCGTGCCGGGGACGTCGAGCTTCGGCCGGGCGCCCTGGCGCTTGGGGGTGTGCACGAAGATCGTGGCGCCGATGACCGCGATGATGGCGATGACGACGTTGATGTAGAGGTTCCAACGCCACGAGAGGTCCTGTGTGAGGAACCCGCCGAGCAGGAGGCCGATGGCGCCGCCGGCGCCGGCGATCGCACCGAAGACGCCGAAGGCGCGAGCGCGCTCCTTCGGGATGGTGAACGTCGTCGTGAGGACCGACAGGGCCGTGGGAGCGAGGAGGGCGCCGAAGACACCCTGCAGTGCGCGGGCTCCGACGAGCATGCCGAACGACTGCGCGGCGCCGCCGAGGGCGGAGGCTGCGGCGAAGCCGATGAGGCCGATGATGAAGGCGCGCTTGCGGCCGATGAGATCGGACATTCGGCCACCGAGCAGCAGGAGGCTGCCGAAGGCCAGCGAGTAAGCCGTGACGATCCACTGCCTCTCGCCGTTGGTGAAGTCGAGGTCTTTCTGGGCCGCCGGGAGGGCGATGTTCACGACGGTCGCGTCGAGAACGACCATGAGCTGCGCGAGCGCCACAGTGGCGAGCGTCAGCCAGCGCCGGGGGTCCGGCACCTGGGTGTCCGATGCACCCGAGATCGATGAGGTCTGAGACATGAGAACGACCATATCCGATTCTTTCGAGTTTCGGAACTCTTGAGTTTCAGAATTCACCGAACTAGGATGGGGGCGTTCTACTGAAAGGGTGTGATGACGATGTCGCAGGCTGATGCCATCGACAGGCTCGTCGCCGACGCCGAGTCCGTGCCGGAGTCTCCGGCCGAGGCGGTCGTCGCCTCGAAGCTGGGCCGCAAGCGCGACCACTCCCGCGATCCCGAGATCCTGGCCTGCGCGGTCGACGTGCTCGCCGAGGTCGGCTACGAGGGGATGACCATCGAGATGGTCGCCACGCGGGCGAAGGCCGGCAAGGCGACTCTCTACCGTCGATGGGCCTCGAAGGAGGAGTTGGTCATCGAGGCCGTCGCGTGCATGAAGCGCGCGGACGTCGCGGCGATGGCGATCCCCGACACGGGCACCCTCCGAGGCGATCTTGTCTCGCTGATCCGTCCGCACTCCATTCAGGACAACGACAAGAAGATCCGGGTGATGGGCGGCCTCCTGTCGCTCATCTCGCGCAATCCCGAGCTGGCCGACGCCGTCGACGCGACGATCATCGAGCCCCGTGCCGCCATCAACCGGATGCTCCTTCACCGGGCCATGGAACGCGGCGAGATCCCGGACGACGTCGACGTCGACCGCCTCGCCATGATCAGCCCGTCGATGGTGGCCTACCGCACTCTCGTGCAGAAGAAGGTCGCCGACCGCGAGTTCCTGCTCTCGATCATCGACGGCGTGATCCTGCCCGCTGTCGGTGTGCGGGCGCCGAAGACGTCCGGTGAGGCCGCGACGGTCACGGAGTCCGAAGCCGAGACGGATCGCGTCCCCGCCGGCATCGCGTGACGACCGAGGCTGCGATCGGCGAGACGCCCGCGCTCGGCCGGGGAAGGCCGCCGGGCGACCTCGAATCCTGCGTCGGCCTGTGGCTGGCCGCTCTCGAGACGCGCGACGGCCACCCGCCCGCTCCGGAGACCGCCGATCGGTGCCGGGACAAGTTCGCGCAGCCGGTCGTGTCGTGGCGGGTTCTTCGCGCTTCCGACGACGTGGTCCGTGGCTTCGGACTCGTCACCGCGCCGGGCACCGGCCGACCCGACGACCCCGCTGACGCGGCGTACCTCTCCCTCCTCGCCGTGGACCCCGACCTTCAGGGCGGCGGCCTCGGCTCTCTGCTCCTGGGCGGGCTCGTCGACGACACGCGTGCCGCGGGTCACCGCCGGGTCGTGTTGCACGTCATCACCGACAACACGGCCGCGATGCGGCTGTACGAGGCGCGGGGGTGGCGGCCGATCGGCCAGCCGTTCGCGCATCCGCTCTACGGGCGAGAGACGGTCAGCCTCGGTCTCGAGCTCTGACCGGCGGCTGTCGCCGATCCTGCGCCCGAAGGCTGCCGCGAACGCCGCCGGAGCCCGCGAACAGGTGCCCCCACAACGGGCGCGCCCCGAACGAGCGCGCCCCGAAGGTGGACTCGTGACGTCCAAGGCGGTCGCCTAGGTTCGCCTCAGGAGGTGAAGCCATGGACGTCGACCCGCTTCGCGATCAAGCCACAACGTTCCCGCTGTACCGGCAGAGCGAGGAGGCGAGCGACTTCGGTCTCTCGCTCACCGTCGCCGACAGCTGGCTCGAAGAGCGCGTGCGCCTGATGGGCACCGACTGATCGGCTGACCCTCCGCAGACGCCGTGCGGCGGTTACCCCTACTAGCCGTCGCACGGTCTCGCGGTGGCCGTCGATGTCGGCGGCAGCCGCCATACTGTCGGCATGAGGTATTTCGCCGACCCCGGTCTCGAGCGTCTCCGCTCGGTCGGGCTCACGGCTGCGACCGCAGCCGTGGCGATCGTCGGCGCGTTCGCACTCGTGCGCGTGTCAGGACGAGCCGCCGCCGATGCGGTCGACCTCGTCGTGCTCGCGATCCTGCTCTCCATCAGCTTCACTCGCGAGAGAGCGGGCGCGACCCTGCGCGAACGAGCCCGCGCCGTCGTGATGCTGCCGCTCGTCGGCTTGGCGGCCGGGCTGATCGGCGCGCTCATGCTGGCGCTGCCGGCGGTGGGCGACTCCCTGTACGTCCTGGTGATCAGCGGGTCGATCTGGGTGCGGCGGTACGGGCCCACGGCGCAGCGGCTGGGCACCCTCGTCGCGCTCCCGTTCGTCGCCGTGCTCGTCGCCCCGCTGCCGGTTCGGCCGACGCCCACCTTTCCCCTGGCGGCTGCGGCCGTAGCGGCTCTCGTGGTGATCGTCGGGGGAGTCCTCGCGTGGGCCGGTCAGGCGACAGGGCTCCTCGCTCCGCTGCGTCCTTCGCCGACGCCGCCGCCGCGTCCACAGGCCCGCGATCGGCGACCGGGGGCGCCGCGCCGGCTTCCTGCGTCGACGCGGATGGCCGTTCAGATGGCGGCGTCGCTCACTGCCGCCTTCATCATCGGCCATCTCGTCTTCGGGGTCCACTGGCCCTGGCTCGTGCTCACCGCCTTCATCGTGTCGAGCGGGAATCGCGGCCGGGCCGACGTCTTCTACAAGGGCGTCCTCCGGGTCGCGGGCGCGCTCGGCGGCACGGTCGTCGGCTCCGTCGTCGCGCGAGTCGGGCATCGCGGCGATCCCGCCCTGCTCGTCGCCATCGCCGCCGTCGTGCTGCTCGCGCTGTGGCTGAGGCCGCTGGGCTATGCCTGGTGGGCGGCAGGAGTGACTGCCGCACTGGCGCTGCTCTACGACTTCGCGGGGACGTCCGGTGGTGAGTCGCTGAGCGCCGGGGGAGAGGCCGAGGTGCTCCTGCTCCGCCTCGTCGCGATCGTCGCGGGCGGGCTGATCGCGTCGCTGTCGGCAGGCTTCCTCCTGCCTGTCAAGACGGTCGACGTCGTCCGGATGCGAACGGCAGAGGCGCTCGCGGCCCTCTCCGCCGTGCTCGCAGCCGTGCGCGAGACGTCCGTGCGCGAGACGTCGGTGGGCCAGGCGACCGCGCCCGCCACGGAAGCCGAGGGTCGCCGCGACGAGAGAGCCGCAGAGATACCCCTCGCACAGGTCGAGGCCAACTTCGCAGGAGCCGTGGCTCGCCTCGAGCAGGTGGCTCCCGCGCTCCGGGCTCACCGCCGGGTGCGGCGATCGGCCGACGGCGTCTCGCATCCTGCGACCCTGATCGGCCTGATCGGCGACCTGCGCGAGCCGATCTCGGTCGTCGTCGACGCGGCGGATGCGGGCGCACTGGACACCGCGGCGGCGAAGCTCGTGGGGCTCTCGATGCGCCGGGTCGGAGAGCTGCGGCGAGCCCTCGGCGGGCGGGATCGCGAGTCGGGCGGGGAGGCGCCGCGCGGCACACCCGGCCGCACGGACGCGGACTCGCCCGCACGCGCCGCCCTCGTCGAGCTGCTCACGGTGGCGGACCGCCTGGAGCCGGAGATCATCGCCGTCCGTCGGCCACCCGACGCCCCGCCGGATAGCGGTGCGGCGCGTCGGCCGTCCGACGGTCGCGCCACCCGACCGGCCGACGGTCGCGCCACCCGACCGCCCGTCGGTCCCGCCACCCGACCGCCTGACGGTCCCGGCACCCGGCCGCCCGACGGCTCCGCCACCCGGCCGCCCGACGCCGCAGAGAGGTAGCGTCGTCGCATGGATCAGCGCATCAGTCTCGTCACTCTCGGCGTCCGCGACCTGCACCGCGCGCAGCGCTTCTACGAGTCCCTGGGCTGGACTCCCGTGGGCGACGAGGTCGAGGGCACGATCTTCTACCAGGCCGGCGGAATGGTGCTCGGCCTCTGGGGTCGCGACGAGCTCGCCGCCGACACCGTGATCGACGACGCCGGCGGATGGGGCGGCATCACCCTGGCGCAGAACGTCGGATCACCCGAGGCCGTGGACGCCCTGCTCCGGGACGCCGAGGCGGCGGGCGGCACCGTCACGAGGCAGGGCGGCGCGACGTTCTGGGGCGGCTACAACGGCGTCTTCCTCGACACCGAGGGTCACGCGTGGGAGATCGCGCACAACCCGTTCTGGACCATCACGGACGACGGGCGGACTCTGGCGAGCTGATTTGCGTCGCCGGAGCCGCGCGCGTCCCGCCGACGCCGCGCAGCCCGACGAGCGACACGATCGCCGACACCACGAGCAGGACCCCGATCACGACGAGCACGCGGTGGAAGCCCGCGACCGTGAGCGCACCGCCGGTGATGACGCCGACGAACGCGACAGCGACGAGCCCGGCGACGCGCGAGACCGCGTTGTTCACGGCCGAGGCGATGCCCGCCTCGGACGGCGCGATCTCCGCGAGCACCGTCGAGGTGAGCGGCGTGACCGTGATCGTCATCCCGAGGCCGAACAGCACCACGCCGGGCAGGATCTGCCACCAGATGTCGAGGGGGTCGCGGGTCGTGAGCATCCAGAGGAAGCCCGACGCCGTGACGAGCGGCCCGATCGTCATGAACGGGCGCGGACCGAAGCGCCCGGCGAGCCCCCCGACGGTCCGGGAGAGCAGCAGCGAGATGATCGTCGTGGGCAGAGTGACGAGCGCGGAGACGGTGGCGGGCAGGTGCGCGATCTCCTGGACCACGAGCGGCAGCAGCAGCGAGCCGAGGCTCACCGTCGCGTAGATGCCCACCGTGGCGAGGTTGCCGACCGCGAACGCGCGCACCGAGAAGAGCCGCAGCGGCATCATCGGGTGCGCCGCTCGCCGCTCCCACAGGACGAACCCGACCAGGCAGGCCACGCCGAGCGCGATCGAGGCGACGATGAACGGGTCGCCGAACCCGATCCGCTGTCCCTCGATGAGGCCGAACACCGGGCCCGCGAGTCCCAGGGCGGCCAGGACGGCGCCCACGACGTCGACGTGGGCATCGCCCGCCGCTCGCGCTTCCGACCGGGGAAGCCTGGTCATGAGCAGGATCGTGACCACGACCGGCACGACCACGATCCCGAAGACCCAGCGCCAGCCGATCGTGTCGACGAGTCCGCCGCCCGCGAGCGGACCGATGAGAAAGGCCACGCCGGTCCACGCCGTCCAGGTGCCGATGGCCTTCGACATCGCGGCGCCGGTGAACGTCGCCGTGATGATCGCGAGGCTCGACGGGACGAGAAGAGCGCCGGCCACGCCCTGTAGGGCGCGGCCGGCGATGAGGATGCCGGCGCTCGGGGCCACGGCGCAGATCAGGCTGGTCGCGGCGAAGCCGATGAGGCCGACTCGCAGGATGAGCACGCGGCCGAAGGTGTCCGACAGCGATCCGGCGACGAGCATGAGCGCTCCGAGCGTCAGGAGGTAGCCGTCGACCACCCACTGCTGCAGGGTCACCCCGCCGCCGAGCTCCCGCGTGATGGCGGGCAGGGCTACGGTGACGATCGACCCGTCGAGGAACGCGACGAACGACGCGAGGATCGCCACCACCAGGACGATGCGTCTTCCCCTGTCGTCCATGCGGTGCTCCGGTCTGTCGAGTGGGGGCGCAGGATCGCGACACGTCGCACAGCGTCCCGTTGCTCGAACCGTAGACGCCCCCCGCCCATTCCGGACGAGGCCGACGCGAGCCCGACGCCCGCGCCGGCCGCGCCGCTCGCCGCCGCGACGGACCCGATGCCTCTCGCGGCGACTCCTCCGGTCGCCGAGGGCACGGCGCCGGAGCCGGTGGCCGGCGCGCGCCGTCGGCGCGCCAGCAGCAGGAGGCCGAGGCCGGTCGCGAGCGCGAGACCCGCGATCGCCAGCTCGCCGCCGGTGTGGGCGGAGCCGGTGTAGGCCAGGGCCGTGGTGGCAGTGGTTGTCGCGGCGGTTGCCGGCGCGGCGGCCGGCGTGACGGTGGTCGCCGCGGGAGCCACTCGTGCCACGGTGGCACGCGGCGGGGCGGCCGACGTCGCCGGTGTGACGGTCCGCACGGCGGGCGTCGTGGCGTGTGTCGTGACGACCGTCGCGGGTGGGGTGACGGCCTTCGGCGGGCTGACGGGCGTGCTCACGGCGCACGTCACCACGTGAGCCACCGGGAAGCTCCACGTCGATCCTGCGGCCGTGATCGTGAACGTCGTGCCCGTGGCCGCGACGGGGAGCCCCGCCACGGTGCGGGTGACGCCGGCGGCCACGCTGTACGGGGTGCCGTTCACCGTGAACGTCACCGTCTCCGTCGAGGCCGTGTTGTTCAGCGTGAACGACGCCGTGCGGGTCTCGGCGCCGGCGGACGGCGGCACGCAGGCCGTCGAGGGCAGCTGCGGGGTCACCGCAGGATGCGCGACCGGCGTGGGCGCGCACGTCGCGGTGCTCACCACGTCGGTGTTGCTGAGGTACACCGGGCTGTCCTCCGACGCGCCGTGGAGCACGCCGGTCGCGACGAGCGCGTTCACGAACGCGATCTCGCCCGGGGTCGTGTACCGGTAGACGTCGACCTGGAAGTCACCGCAGCCGACGGGGTCGCCGCTCGGCACGAGGATCTGCGGCTGATCGAAGCGGTGGGCGAAGCCCGCCGGGACGAACCAGACGACGGTCTTCGTGTGATATGTCACGGCCTGGGCGGCGCTCGCCGAGACGAGCGAGCCGCCCGCGACGAGGCCGAGTGCGATCGCGGCCAGCGCGAGGCGCCGCCGCAGGGGTGCGTTCACCGCAGGATCCTGTCGGTGCGAGGCGAGCAGACATGTTTCGGGTCATGGTTACTCAAGGGTGGAGCCTGATCCGAGGCTTTGCAGGCCTCGTCACACCGGGGAGACCCTCATTACAAGCTTCTCGGGTCGAGTTCGTCATGAGGTCGGGTGGATGAATGCTCCCCGGACTCCTGACCATACCTGTCTGTCGGTCCCCCAAAAGGAGGTCAATATCACAATTCGGTAACGCAAAATAGCCCCCGAATCGACTGGACGGGGAGGCCCGGGCTTTCCAGACTGGGGTGAGGCGGGGGTCGGGGTGCTCCGGGATGAGACCACTCCGGCTCTCGCCGCTCAGCAGCGGGTCGCCCGGCTGCGAGTGCCGGGCGCCGTCTCAGGATTCCGCGACCACGCTCGCCGCGTCTTTGTCGGGCCGCCACCCGCGCCACGACGGCTGTCGGAGCCGCCCGGTCGTCGTCCACTCGGCGAACGACACCTCGCCGACGCGACGCGGCGTGATCCAGTGCGCGTCGCGCGAGTCGGCCGCGGGCACGTCGACGAACGGCGACGTCTTCCGGCTCTCGCGCTCGAAGGCGGCCAGGAGGTCGTCGAGGTCGCGGTCGCTGAAGCCGGTGCCGACGCGCCCGACGTAGCGCAGCCCGTCGCCCTCTGGGATGCCCATGAGCAGCGAGCCGACCCCGCCAGCTCGACGCCCAGCCCCGGGTCGCCAGCCGCCGATCACGACCTCCTGGGTCGCGTGGTGCTTCGCCTTCACCCAGGCGCGGCTGCGGCGCCCCGCCGAGTACGTGCTGTCGCGGCGCTTCGCGACGACGCCCTCGAGCCCCAGCTTCCGCGAGAAGGTCATGGCCTCGTCGAACGAGCCCTCGAAGGCCGGCGGCACGTCGATCGTGTGGTCCTTCGCATCGAGGGACACGGCCTTCTCGAGCGCCGCCCGTCGATCGTCGTAGGGCTCTGCGCGCAGCGACCGGCCGTCGAGCTCGAGCAGGTCGAAGAGCAGGAGCCGCACGGGTGCGCGATCCTGCGCCCTCGCCACATCACGCGCCTTCGTGAGCTTCATGCGCGACTGCAGGATCTGGAAGTCCGGCCGCCCCTTCGCATCGACGGCCACGATCTCGCCGTCGAGCACCGCGCTGCCGACGCCGGCGTCTGCCAGCCGATCGGCCAGCACTCCGAGCTCGGGGTACGACGCGGTCATGTCGTGGTCGTTGCGGCTGGTCAGTCGCACTTCGCCGTGATCGACGGTGACGACCGCCCGGACGCCGTCCCACTTCAGCTCGAACGCCCAGTCGTCGGCGTCGAGCGCGGCGAGGTCGGCCTCGGTGCCGGCCGTGGCGAGCATGGGGTGCACCGGCTCGGGCGGGCGGGTCGGCCGCGACCGCGACGAGCCGTGGGAGGTCGAGCCGCGGGAGGTCGAGCCGGCCGACGACGACTCCTCGTCGGAGTCGCCCGCGTCGTCCTTCATCCGGTGGATCAGCCACGTCTTCGTGTCGTCGCCCCGCCCGGTGTGGATCAGCGCGACGCGCCGCGTGCCTCGCTGCTCGCCGTGGAGCACGGCGATGACCTCCTCGCCGTCGCGCCACTTCTCGAGGTCGTACTCGCCCGAGTCCCAGATCGTCACCGTGCCGGCGCCGTACTCGCCCTTCGCGATCGTGCCCTCGAAGGTGCCGTACTCGAGCGGGTGGTCCTCCGTCTGCACGGCGAGCCGGTTGTGCGCGGGATCCTGCGGCTCGCCCTTGGGCAGCGCCCACGACACGAGCACGCCGTCGTGCTCGAGCCGGAAGTCCCAGTGGAGCCTGCGGGCGTGGTGCTCCTGGATCACGAACGACCGACCGTCGCTCGAAGCCGGCGCCGAAGCGGGCACGGGCTCGGAGGTCTTCGAGGCGTCGCGCTTCGAGCGGTAGGTCGCGAGGCGGTCCCGGTCCAGCTCGCCGGGCGGCACGGGCGTCCCCGACGAGAGGCCCTCGAGCGGGTCGCCGCGCCGCTTCAGCCGGGCGAGCACCTCGGTGTACTCCAGCTGCCGCAGGGATTTCGACGCGAGCTCGCGCCAGGTCCGGGGCGCCGCCACCGTCGGGTGCGATCGCCCGCGCAACGAGTACGGCGCGACCGTCGTCTTCGACCCGTTGTTCTGCGACCAGTCGAGGAACACCTTGCCGCGCCGGTCGTGCTTGCCCATGCTCGACAGCACGAGGTCGGGGTGGTCGGCCTCCATGGCCCGCGCCAGCTCGTGCGCGATCTCCGACACCTGGTCGGTGGTCTGCTTGCCGTCGAGCGCGGCGTAGAGGTGCAGGCCCTTGCTGCCCGAGGTGACCGGGACGAGCGCAAGGCCCATGCCCTCGACGACCTTCCGCAGCTCCTGCGCCACCTCGACGCATTCGGCGAGGCCCACCCCCTCGCCCGGGTCGAGGTCGAGCACGAGCCGGTCGGGGTTGCGCTGCGCGCCGCGCGGGCCGAAGCGCCACTGTGGCACGTGGATCTCGAGCGCGGCCACCTGTCCGAGCCAGGCGAGCGTCGCCTCGTCGTTCACGAGCGGGTAGACGTTGGTGTGGTCGGAGTGCTCGATCTCACGCCGCGCCACCCACGTCGGCGCCGAGTCGGGCAGGTTCTTCTCGAAGAACGCCTCGCCCGCGACTCCGTTCACCCACCGCTTGCGGGTGGCCGGCCGATCCTCGACGTGCGGCAGCATCCACTCCGCGACCGCGGCGTAGTAGCCGATCACGTCGCCCTTCGTCGTGCCGGTCTCGGGGTACAGCACCTTATCGAGGTTCGTCAGCTGCAGCGTGTGCCCGCCGACGGTCACCCGCTCGCCCCTGCCCTTCGTCGCCATGGTCCAAGGCAACCCCCGGGCGCAGGATCCGGCACGCCGCGTTGTACCCCGGCGAGCCGGGCGGGAGAAGAATGCCCCCATGCGATCCATCTGGAAGGGCGCCATCACCTTCGGCCTGGTCAATGTGCCGGTGAAGGTGTACTCGGCGACGGAGGACCACGACATCGCGCTGCACCAGGTGCACGACAAGGACGGCGGGCGGATCCGCTACCAGCGCCGCTGCGAGGTGTGCGGCAAGGTCGTCGACTACGAGCACATCGACCGCGCGTACGACGACGGCGAGCAGACCGTCGTGCTGACCGAGGACGACCTGTCGTCGCTGCCCGAGGAGCGCAGCCGCGAGATCGACGTGCTCGAATTCGTGCCGAGCGAGCAGATCGACCCGATCATGCTCGACCGCTCGTACTTCCTCGAGCCGGACGGGTCGTCGCCGAAGGCGTACGTGCTGCTACGGCGCACTCTCGAGGAGACCGATCGGACGGCGATCGTGCACTTCTCGCTGCGGCAGAAGACCCGTCTCGGCGCCCTGCGCGTGCGGGGGAAGGTGCTCATGCTTCAGTCGCTGCTCTGGGACGACGAGGTGCGGAAGGCCGACTTCCCGGCGCTGTCGAAGTCGACGCGCGTGACCGACAAGGAGCTCGACATGTCGGCGAGCCTCGTCGACAGCCTCTCGGACGACTTCGAGCCGGCCGACTTCAGCGACGACTACCAGAAAGAGCTCCAGCAGCTCATCGACGCGAAGCTCAAGGAGGGCGAGGCGCTCGACACGGCGGCGACGTTCGGCGAGTCGGAGGAGGACGACGGCGAGGAGAAGGGCGGCGAGGTCATCGACCTCATGGACGCCCTGCGCGCCTCGGTCGAGCGGAACCGCGCCGCCAGGATGCCCGCCGCCGCGAAGCCCGCGGCGAAGAAGACACCGGCGAAGAAACCCGCCGCGAAGAAGTCCGCGGCGAAGAAGCCCGCCGCGAGCAAGTCCGCGCCCAAGAAGCCCGCCGCCCGCAAGAAGAAGGCCGGCTAGCTGTCGCGCAGCGCCTCGACGAGCTGGGCCTTCGTCTTCCGCGAGTAGCCGGTCAGGCCGATCTCCTTCGCCCGCTTCTTCAGCTCGGGCACGGTCCAGTCCTCATAGGAACCCGATTCGCCGCCCTTGGCGCCGACGCTCGTGCGACCGCGCGCGGCTGCCGCGTTCGAGATCCGCGCCGACTTCGACTCGGAGTTTCCCTCCGCGCGGAGCTCGGCGTAGAGGTCGGGGTCCTTGAGCGAAGGATTCTCGCGTTCGGCCTTCGTCGCCTTGGCCACCACGGTCAGATCATCCCCACGAGGTTGTCCGCGGTGAGCGCCGAGCCCTCGGCGAGCACCTGCCGCGCCTTGTCGGTCGAGTCCCACACGTTCCAGAGCAGAACGCCGACAGGCACGCCGTCGTCGAGGTAGTAGACCACGACCGAGTCGTCGTCCTTCCAGTCCTCGACGGTCTCGAGCGAGGAGTCCAGGCGCCCGACGGCCTCGTAGCCGAGGTCGAAGACGTCCGAGTAGTACATCGGCGTGTGCGTGTACTTCTCGTCGGAGCCGGCCATGATGCGCCCGACCACGGCTCCTTGCTCTTGCGCGTTGTCGACGTGCTCGACCCGCCGGCGGCCGAGGATCGGGTCGGGGTAGTTGGCCGCGTCTCCTGCGGCGTAGACGAACGGGTCGCTGGTCGCGAGCCGGGCGTCGACGACGATGCCGTCGTCGACCTGCAGCCCCGCACCGGAGGCGAGATCGGTGTTGGGCTCGATGCCGAGCCCGATGACGACCCCGTCGGCGTCGAGCGTCGAGCCGTCGTCGAGGGTGAGCGTGAAGCCGTCGCCCGAGGCGGCGGCGGAAGCCAGGCGTCGCCCGGCCAGGAAGCTCACGCCGTGGTCGCGGAATCGCGACTCGAAGCGCTCGTCGACGTCCGCCGGGAAGGTCGAGCCGCCGAGGTCGTCGTCGGGGAACACGATGGTGACCCGGGTGTCGTTCTGCGCCAGCGCCGCCGCGATCTCCGAGCCGATGTACCCGCCGCCGACGACGGCGACGTGCCGCCCGGATCCTGCGAGGTCGCGCAGGTGCCGGTAGTCGGAGGCGGTGCGGAAGTAGATCACGCCATCGTCGTCGGGCAGATCCAGCGTCTTCGGGCGGCCACCGGTGGCCAGCAGGAGCCGACCGTAGCCGACCGTCTCGCCGGTTCCCGTCGTGATCGTGCGCGCCGCCCGGTCGATGCGGTCGACGTGCGTGGACAAGCGGATCTCCGCTCCGGTCTCGGCGGCCGTGTGCAGGTCGTTGTCCGCCCATGCGAAGTCGGGATCCGTCCAGAGCTTCTTCGAGAGGGCGGGTCTCGTGTAGGGCTCGTCGACGTCGTCGCTGAGGATCAGGATGCTCCCCGACGCGTCGCGCTCTCGGATTCCGCGGGCCGCGGCGTCGGCGACCATGCCGCCGCCGACGATGAGGTAGTCGTAGTCGTCTGCCATGCGGTGGACGGTACGCCGTGTCGGTAGAAAGGGGCTCGTGCGGTGTACCCCTGCCGTGTAGGATCCTGTCAACTGGCCTTGAGGGGGGCGGACCATGACCCGAATGGTCTCGACCGAGACTTCAGCACGCGCCGAATCGCGTGCGACCACCTGGGGGAGCGACCTTCCCCGTGCGATCAAGCGGCTCGAGTGCGCGCTCACGACCGCGTTCCACGCGAGCGACGACGTCGAGGGGCTCAGCTACGAGCACCGCGTGCGGATGTACGACGACATCCTCGTCGCCATCGCCGACGCCGCGAGTCTCGCGGCCCGCGAGGGCCACGCGGCCTGGGCGATGCAGGTGATCGACGCCGCGGCCGAGCGGCCGCCGCAGTGGGCCGCCGGCTACGCGGAGGCGTTCTGGGAGCGCCTCCTCGAGTCGGGGCTCGACGCCGTCCTCTCGACGATCGCAGCCTGACCGCACACCGGCCCTCGGCCGGCGCGCACAGCCGCCCGGCCTAGGCTGAGGGCATGCGACGCGGTGGGATCCTGCACTACGCCCGATTCCTGCCCGGCGACTACTCGTACGCGCTGCGGGTGCACGCGCGGACCATGCTCGGCGGGTCGGTGCCCGAGGCGTATCGGCACGGCGAGCTGTCGCCGATCCTGCTGCTGCCCGGTGTGTACGAGACGTGGCGCACGCTCCGCTGGTTCGGCGACACGCTGAACGCCGAGGGGCACCCGATCGTCGTCGTGCCCGGCATGGCGCACAACCGTCGGCCGTTCCTGTGGACCGCTCAGCTGGCCCAGGCGGTGCTCGACGCACACGACCTGCACGACGTGGTGATCCTCGCGCACTCGAAGGGCGGTCTCGTCGGCAAGACGATGATGCTCGACACGGACACCGGCGGCAGGATCCGCCGGATGGTCGCCGTGAACAGCCCCTTCTCGGGCTCGCGGATGGCGCGGTTCATGCCCACGCCCGGTTTCCGCGCCTTCCGGCCCGACGACCCGTTCCTCAGCCGGCTCATCTCGGAGGTCGAGGTCAACTCGCGCATCACGTCGGTCTTCGCCGACTTCGACGGCCACGTGCCCGACGGCAGCGTGCTCGAGGGGGCGACGAACGTGCGGGTGCCGCTCGACGGGCACTTCCGGCCGCTCGGGCATCCGGTCGGCCGGGCGATGATCCTCGCGGCGGTGCGCGACTAGGGCCGAGGGCGGTCAGCGCGGGGCGGGGTCGTCGCCGACGATCTCCTCGCGGATCCTGCGCAGGTCTTCCAGCAGCGACCCGATGAGCACCCAGCGCGCAGGATCGGGCCGCACCACCGACAGCGGTGCCGTCAGCGCCGGCAGATCCGCGGTCGCCGTCGAGACGCCGCCGCTCGTGGTGCCCGTGCCGACCCCGGTCGACGCCCGTTCCTCCCGCTCGCGGACGAGCAGCCGCACGTCGTGGGAGGCCCGGCGCAGCTCTTCGGCGATCCCGTCGACCACGACGTCCTCGGTGAGCTCGGGCTCGTAGTTGTCGCGGACCGACCGCGTCATCGCGAGCATCCGGTGCGACAGGTTCGTGAGCGTCGCCAGCAGCGCGCGGTCGGCCTCGAGCACCCTGCGCTGGCGGGTGGCGCGGGGGTTGAGGGTGAGGCTCTCGGCTCCTGCCCGCACCCGGGCCTCGGCCGCCGGCTGCCGGACCGACCGCAGCTCGCGGGCCCGAACCAGCATCGCGTCGAGCTCGGCGGACGGAACGGGCTCCTCGAGCGCCCCGGCCAGGTCGTCCATCGCCGTCGCCAGGTCGCGGGCGAGGCGGCCGAGCGCCAGGTGCGCCGGCCCCAGCAGCACCGGCGGCGCCACGAGGGTGTTGACGGCGAGGGCGACGATCGCGCCGATGACCGTCTCGACGATCCTGTCGACAGCATAGCCCGGTGTGACGAGGCCGGTGACCAGCACGAGCATCGCCGAGATCGGCACCTGCGTGGCGGAGGTCGGGGTCAGCTTCACCAGCCACGCGAACAGCATCGCCACGACGATCGCGACCAGCACGACCCAGGTGTGCTGATGGCCGAGGACGGCCACGACGAGGTAGGCGAGCCCGACGCCCATGACCACGCCGACGCTCCGCTCGAGACCGCGCCCGAACGACTGGTTGATGCTCGGCTGCATGACCAGCAGGGCGGCGATGGCGGCGAAGGTCGGCTCGGGCTGGCCCAGCAGGAGCGCCGCGATCACCCAGGCGAGCGCGACGGCCAGCACCGACTTGCCGATCTGCAGCCACGGCAGTCGCGTCGGCTGGCGGAGTCGTGTGACGAGGGAGGTGAGCAATCGGACAGGAGGGGCGGCCACGAATCGAGGGTAGAGCGCACGTCGCCGCCTGGCGGATTCGGCGCGTCGCCGTCCGAAATCATGAATATTCATCGGAGACACGATTGACTGCTGGTGTGTGGCCTGACGCAGCGAACGTTCTGCCCGCCGCCTTCGCGGACGGCGGGGTGACGGTCGTCGCGTTCCGCCCGCACTCGGTGGAGCCCTCCGGCGGCGGCTACCTCTACGGCTACGAGGTCGACACGGTCGACCGCGCCGGGCTGGCCGCGACGGTGCTCACCTACATCGACACCGATCCGGCGTCCGTCGCGGCCTCCCGCGGCACGGGCGCCACCGTCGTCACCGACTCGGCCAGCGGGGCGCAGGTGCGGGTGTGGGCGTATCCCGCGGATCCTGCGCTCCCCGCGCTCGCCGCCGTGACCTACCCTGAGCGCGTCGTGACGCTGCTGCGCGACGTCGGCATCGACGTGAGCGAGCCGCAGCTCACGGTGGCCGCCTACCGCCCCGGCAAGCGTGCTGTCATCCGTGTCGACACCCGCGAGCGCACGCTCTTCCTCAAGGTCGTGCGGCCCACGCGCGCCGAGCCGATCGCCGCGCAGCACGCCGCGTTCACGGCCGAGGGTCTGCCGGTGCCCGCGGTGCTCGCGGTGCGGCCCGACGGACTGCTCGTGCTCGAGCGCGTCCACGGGGTCCCCGCCGGCGGGCGCGTCATCGACATCGCCGACCGCCCCGGCTTCGTGCCGTGCCTCGCGCGTCTCGGCGAGGCCGTCGCGCGGGTGCACCTCGACCAGCCGGCGCAGGCCGACGCTCTCGACAACGCCGGCTGGCATCGCAGGAGCCTCGCCTCCTCCCTGCCCGACCTGGCCGACCGCGTGAACCGCCTCTACGACGAGATCGAGGCCAGGCGTGCGACGTGGGGGAGCGACGAGCGCCAGGTGGTGCACGGAGACCTGCACCTCGAGCAGCTCTTCGTCGACCCCGAGGACCCGACGCGGATCACGGGCCTCCTCGACATCGACACCGCCGGCTGGGGGCACCCCGCCCGCGACGCCGGGGCCCTCGTGGCGCACCTCGTCGTCACGGCGCAGTGGCACCGCGGCAACGGCGAGAACGCGGCCGCCCGCGCGTGCGAGCGCATCGCCGACGACGTGGTGGGGGCGTGGATGGACCGCTTCCCGGCCATCGCCGACCGCCTGCCGCCGACGATCGCCTCCCAGCTGCTCGCCCACGCCGGCGGGCAGGCGACCCTCGGCACCGAGATCGGCCGCGCCAAGGCGATCCAGCTCGTCGAGGCCACCGAGGGCACGCTCTGGCCGCGCGTGCGCCAGTCACCCGGCCCGGGCTCAGGAGCCGCGCCTACCGTCTGACGGCATGAGCCCCTGGCGCAGCGCCTCCACCTCGGCCTCCCGAGAGATCCCGACCGACGAGTTCGAACCCCTCGCGACCTACGACGACGTCATCGTCGGCGGCGGCGTCACCGGCCTCGTCACCGCCCTGCTCTTCGCCCGGCGCGGCCACACGGTCGCCGTCCTGGAGGCGGGCCGCGTCGGCGGAACGGCCGTCGGGTCGCCGCGCGTGGCGATCAGCCGCCTGCACGGAGCCCAGCTGCAGACTATCCGCGCGCGCACCTACCAACGTGTCGTCGACGCCTACGCCGAGGGCGTCCGCGAGGGCGTCGAGTGGCTGTTCGACTACGCCGAGGGCGCCGGCGTCGACGTCGAGCGGCGCGACGCCGTGTCGTACGCGACGACGCGCGCAGGTCTCGCCCGCGTCGACGGCGAGTACCTCGTCGGCCGGCGCGCCGGCCTCGACCTCGTCAAGACCGCCGACGTCGACCTCCCCTTCGCGACGATCGGCGCGGTGCGACTGCGCGACCAGGGCCTCGTCGACCCGATGGACCTCGTGCAGGCGCTCACCGCCGACCTCCGAGCGCTCGGCGGAGTCGTCGTCGAGAACGCCGCCGTGACCGGTGTGCACGCGAGCGCCCCCGTGATCACGTCGACGGCGCTCGGCGACGTCCGCTCCGAGCGCGTGCACGTGTGCACAGGATCGCCGATCCTCGACCGCGGGCTGTACTTCGGCAAGGTCTCCGCACGGCGCTCCTCCGTGCTGACGCTCACGGGCGTGGACGCGTCGGAGCTCCCGGACGCGCTGTACGAGCCGGTGGAGGCGCGCGGGCGAGGGGTGAGGGCGAGTCGGGGCGAGCTCCTGGTGGCCGGATCGTCGCACCCGACCGGCCGTGCGCCGTCCGAGGCGGCCCTGGTCGACGAGCTCGCGCGCTGGGCCGGAGCGCACTGGACCGGCGCGACGCCTCGCCGGGCCTGGAGCGGGCAGAGCCACTCCACGCCGCACGGGGTGCCGTTCGTCGGCGCCCTGCCGCGCGGCCACGGTCGCGTCTACCTCGCCACCGGCTTCGACGGAGGCGGCCTGCCCGACGCCGTGTACGCCGCCCGGATGCTCGTCGCCGACGTCACCGGCGACGCCGCCGACTGGATGAGCGTGATCCACCACCGCGTCACCCTCCCGCCGGCCATCGCGGCCGGCGTCGGCGCGAACGCGGCGACCGTCTGGTGGTTCGCGAAGGGCTGGGCGAAGGCGTTCGCGAACCCGCTGCTGCCGGGCGAGGTGCCCGACGAGGGTGCAGGATCCGTCGGTCTCGAGGGGCTCCGCCCGGTCGCTCGCTCGACCGTCGACGGCGAGACCTGCACGGTGAGCGGCGTCTGCCCGCACCTCGGCGGCGTGGTCACGTGGAACGACCAGGAGCGCACGTGGGACTGCCCGCTGCACGGCTCGCGATTCGACGCGCAGGGTCGCGTGGTCGAGGGGCCGTCGACGCGCGGCCTTCGGATCCTGCGCCCCTGAGGCACGCCGAACGGCGTGTGGTGGCGGCGCACCGCTGGACAGGCGTAAACTGACGGCGGCGCCACCACCCGACTCGGGTCGGCGCCGGCGACAAGCGGCCCTGTGAATCTGACGCACGGGCCGGCGGGGTCTTCTCGAACACCCCGTTCCGTCGCATCGGGGGCGCCGCAGGCGACGTCCCCCAGATCGGAATCACCCTGCCCGGCTCGTGGCCCAGCCCACGCCCGGGTGAAGACTCTCCGCCCGCACCGCCCTTCCCCGGCGGTGGGGCCATGTTGAGGAGGAGCCTTGGCTCGACCAGGCCAGCGCCAGTCCGGCGGTACTCGAACCGCCACCCGTTCCGGCGGTCACCGCCGCGTCCGCGATCTCGACAACGACGGCATCATCCCGGTGCTCGCGAAGGCGGTGCGCGAGGTCGAGGCCGCCGCGCAGCGCGGAGCCGTGAAGCCGTCGGTGCGCACCAAGTTCCAGGTGGTCGCGCTGCTCATGCGCGAGGAGCGCGCCCGCGTGAAGGCCGACAAGGCCGTCAGCGACGCCGACCGGGCCGAGCAGCTCAAGCGCCTCGACGGCGTCGCGACGATCCTCGCCAAGGCCGCCGCGCGCGACACGTCGCTCATCGCCCTCCTCGCCGAGGAGGCCGTGGTGTCGGACGCCGCGAAGTCGCTCAAGCGCGACATGCTCATCGCCAGCGGCGCGGCCCTCGCGCCCGACGACCTCATCATCACCACCGAGGCCCCGGTCGCCCCGGCGGCCACCGAGCGCCAGGTGGTGCCGCAGTCGGTCATCTCGCGGCAGCTCGCCAACCCGTTCCTCGCCCCCGACTTCTCGCTCGCCGAGAAGCACGAGGTGCACCCAAGGCGCCTCGCCAACTGGGAGCTCTTCGGGCCGCTCTTCAAGTCGTTCGAGTACGGCGCCGGCGGCGCCTCGGCCTGCATGGACCTCCCCGAGCCGACGACGCTGATCGCCCCCGGCGGCGTCGAGCTCATGCGCCACCAGGCGCAGGTCGTCGAGTCGGCGCGCCAGGGCCACCGCACGTTCCTCCTCGCCGACGAGCCCGGCCTCGGCAAGACGGCGCAGTCGCTGCTCGCCGCGCAGGCCGCGAACGCGTACCCCCTGCTCGTCGTCGTGCCCAACGTCGTCAAGACGAACTGGGCGCGCGAGGTCGGCCTCTGGACCCCGTCGCGCACCGCCACCGTGATCCACGGCGACGGCGACAACATCGACGGCTTCGCCGACATCGTCATCGTGAACTACGAGGTGCTCGACCGCCACGTCGGCTGGCTCGGCGACCTCGGCTTCCGCGGCATGGTCGTCGACGAGGCCCACTTCATCAAGAACAAGGAGTCGCAGCGCTCCCGCAACGTGCTGCAGCTGTCGGCCAGGATCCGCTCCCGCACCGCGCACCCGCTGCTCATGGCGCTCACCGGAACCCCGCTCATCAACGACATCGAGGACTTCCGGGCGATCTGGCAGTTCCTCGGGTGGATCGACGACAAGAAGCCGGGCCCCGAGCTCATGGAGTCGCTGGAGGAGACCGGCCTCACGCCCGCCGAGCCCGGCTTCTTCGCGTCGGCCCGAGCCTCCGTCATCGACCTCGGCATCGTCCGTCGCCGCAAGGTCGACGTCGCGGCCGACATCCCCGCCCGCCGCATCGCCGACCTCCCGGTCGAGCTGGACGACGAGGTCGGCCGCTCCATCCGCGAGGCCGAGCGCGACCTGTCTCGCAAGCTGGTGGCGCGCTACCAGCAGGCGCTGGCCACCCGCACCTCGGGCGTCCGGGTCGAGGGCATCGACCACGACCTCGTGCGTCAGGTCGCGAAGTGGGAGCTCGAGGACGGCGACACCTCGTCGACCGGCGAGAACGTCTTCTCGATGGTGCGCCGCATCGGCCAGGCGAAGGCCGGCCTCGCGGCGGACTACACCGCTCAGCTCGCCCGCAACGTCGGCAAGGTCGTCTTCTTCGCGAAGCACATCGACGTCATGGACACGGCGCAGGAGGTCTTCGAGAAGCGAGGCATCTCGTACTCGTCGATCCGCGGCGACCAGACGCCCACCTCGCGCCAGAAGAACATCGACGCGTTCGTGAACGACCCCTCGGTCGAGGTCATCGTCTGCTCGCTGACCGCGGCCGGCGTCGGCCTGAACCTCCAGGTTGCGTCGAACGTCGTGCTCGCCGAGTTGTCGTGGACCGACGCCGAGCAGACGCAGGCGATCGACCGCGTGCACCGCATCGGCCAGGAGGAGCCCGTCACGGCGTGGCGCGTCATCGCCGCGCAGACCATCGACACGAAGATCGCCGAGCTCATCGACTCGAAGGCCGGGCTCGCCGCCCGCGCCCTCGACGGGTCCGACGAAGAGGTGTCGTCGTCGGCCGACGTGCAGCTCGGGGCGCTCATCGCGCTGCTCACCGACGCGCTCGAGGCGTCGCCCGCCGCGCGGCGGGCCGCTCCGCAGCGCCGCCGCTAGCCCCCCGCCCCCCGCCCTGCCCGACTCCGGGCGTCTTTACGCACCCCGGCGCGACTAGTTCGCCCGGGATGCGTGAAGTCGCCCGGACTCGAGCGGTACGCCGACGTCGAGGAGGATTCTCGCGAGGCGTCCGCGCGCGTATGCGTCGCGCCAGGTCCACCGCACGAAGCCTCGCACCTCTGGCAGGCTGCGCAGCCAGTCCTCACGCTGTTTCTCGCGGATGACGACTTCCTCGGCAGGCAGCCCCGACCAGCGCTCGGAGTCGCGGTACTTGGTCTCACCGTCGAACTCGCCCACGATGCCCCGGCTCTCCCAGAAGAAGTCCACGTCGGCGTCTCGACCGTGCGGGTTCACGAAGGTGCGCTGAAGCGTCGGCCGAGCCAGGTGCGACTCGGCCATGACGACACGGCTCAGCGACTCGCCGGGGCGATTCGCGAGAGGGTCGGCGAAGTCGAGGGCGGTGAGCCCCTTCTTCACACCGTGCCCGTTCGATCGGCGTTCGAGGCACGCGGCGATCTCGTCGCGTGTCGTGACACCGTCGCGCAACGAGTGATCCAGAGCCACCACGGCCTGCCGGCGAGGTTCGCTCAGGGCCACATCGGCCGCGGTGCGAGCCGGGCCCGTGACCATCACGCCGAAGCGCTCGGCCACCTCGGTCTCGTCGAGCCGGCCGGCGTGTCGGCTGACGAAGCGCCCCGTCGATCCCGTCTGCACGGACGGATCGATCACGTGCGCCCGCGCGGGCCAGGCCCCGAGACGCGGCAGGCCCCAGAACGCCGCGGCCGAGGCGTGCGACACGACGACGGGCACGCGCAGGCACGAGACCGCTGCGAGCACGAACATGACGTGGCGCGCGGCCGCGTCGAACGCCTCCCAGTGCTCGCGGCGAACGTATCGGCCCGCGACGAGACGGATCAGGTCGCCGCGAAGGCACGCCCGACGCACGAGCGTGTCGTCGAGGGACGAGCGGACCAGGAGGGACGGGTGGGGCTCGACGGACGGCTCTCGCATCCTGCGACCCTGCACGAGGCGCGGCCGTAGGGCGCCGGGCCGATGAGGCTTCCTGTGGACGACATGCGCACGCGCACGAATGTGGGGGAGAGGCGGGCGTACCGTCGAAGACATGACTTGGGCTCAGGATGTGAGTGGGGGCTGGCGGCTCGCCCGCCCCGGCCTCGACGAGGTCTACACGCCCCGCCGTCGCGCCCTGCTGCTCGGCGGTGCGTCGGCGATCGGCGTGGTCGGCTCCGCGGTCGCCCACGTCCTTCTGCGCCTCGGGGGCGAGAGCGATCCGGGCGCCGTGGCGATGGCCTTCGCGCTGGGCTGGGCGGCCGCGGCGATTCTCCCGATGGTGTTCGGCTACCGGTGGCGGCCGCCGAAGGGCGACTCGGCGGCGAAGACCGGCCCGCCGCCGTTCCGGCGGGGCGGCGTCCTGCTGGGCGACGGAGCCGAGAAGCGGATCACCGAGGCGTGGCGTGCCGGCCGCGAGCCCGAGGTGTCAATCCCCGAGCGCCTCGCCGCCGCTCGGCGGGCGGAGAGCCTGCAGGCGGCGATGCCTCGGATCCTGCTGCCCCAGATCGCCTGGCTGGCGTTCCCGCTGTCGTACGTCGCCGCGATCATCGCGCTGCTGCCGAACTTCGTGCCGCTCGTGCTGATGCTGAGCGCCGTCAACGCCTTCGTGCAGTTCTTCGGCCTGCTGGCCATGCTCGGTCGCACCTCGGCCGCCATCGAGACCGCGCCCGACGTGCCCGAGCACCTCGAGGCGGACGGGCGCAAGAAGCGCGTGCCGGTGAAGACGCTGGGCACCGACCACCCGGACGACTACCGCTAGCGCGCTGGGCCCGCGAAAGGCTCGCGCGCCCGGCTCGCGAAAGGCTAGCGCGCGAGCGCGGCCTTCACGTCGGCGAGCGACGGGTTCGTCGCGGTCGAGCCGTCGGGGTAGATGACGGTCGGCACGGTCTGGTTGCCGCCGTTGACGCTCTCGACGATCTCGGCGGTGCCGGGGACCTCTTCGATGTTGACCTCGGTGAAGTCGATGCCGTCTTTCGTGAGCTGCTGCTTGAGGCGGGCGCAGTAGCCGCACCAGCCGGTCGAGAACATCGTGATGGTCCCGGCCTCGGGAATGTACGAAGTCGCGGAAGCAGTCGTGGTCATGTCACCAAGGGTACGCCGACGACGCGGGGAGTTGGCTAGAGAGCACCCGCACGAAGCGACCCGTAAGAAAGGCACCGCAGTGGCCCAGACCATCGCCGACCAGCTCATCGCCCAGCTCCTCGCCGCCGGGGTGAAACGCATCTACGGCATCGTCGGCGACAGCCTGAACCCCGTGGTCGACGCCGTCCGTCGCACGGGCGGTTCTGCCAAGGGCGGCATCGACTGGATCCACGTGCGGCACGAGGAGGCCGCCGCGTTCATGGCCTCCGCCGACGCGCAGCTCACCGGCGAGCTGGCGGTGTGCGCGGGATCCTGCGGCCCCGGCAACCTCCACCTCATCAACGGCCTCTTCGACGCGCACCGGTCGGGTGCGCCGGTCCTCGCGATCGCCAGCCACATCCCGGCCTCGCAGATCGGCCTGTCGTACTTCCAGGAGACCCACCCCGACCGCCTGTTCACCGAGTGCTCCGGCTACTGCGAGATGATCTCGACCGCCGAGCAGGCACCGCGGGTCGTCGCGAGCGCGATCCGCCACTCCCTCGCGGGCGGCGGCGTGAGCGTCATCACGCTGCCCGGCGACATCGCCGAGTTCGAGGCGTCCGGCCACGTGCCGGCGTTCGTCGACGTGAAACCGGGCAGGCTCGAGCCCGACGACGAGGCCGTGCGCACCCTCGCCGCGGCGCTCGACAAGGCCAAGACCGTGGCGCTGTTCGTGGGCGCAGGAGCAGCGGGACACCACGACCGCGTGATCGCCCTGGCCGACGCCCTGAAAGCCCCGATCGGCCACTCCATGCGCGGCAAGGACGTCATCCAGTACGACAACCCGTTCGACGTGGGCATGACGGGCCTCCTCGGCTACGGCGCCGCTCACGCCGGCATCCACGACGCCGACCTCATGCTCATGATCGGCACGGACTTCCCGTACGAGCAGTTCCTTCCGGACTCGCCGAAGGTCGTCATCGCCCAGATCGACTCGAATGCGGCGAACATCGGGCGGCGGGCGGACGTGCAGATCGGGGTGCACGGCGATGTGGGGGCGACGCTCGACCGGCTCCTGCCGCTGATCACCCCGAAGAAGAGCTCTCGCTTCCTCGACGGCCTGCTGAAGAAGCACGAGAAGCTCATGACCGGAGTCGTCGGGTCGTACACGAAGGACGCCGCGAAGATCGTGCCGATCCACCCGGAGTACGCGGCATCGCTGCTCGACCGTCTCGCCGCCGACGACGCCGTGTTCACCGCCGACACCGGCATGTCGAACGTGTGGAGCGCGCGATACATCACGCCGAACGGGCGCAGGCGGATCATCGGGTCGTTCCTGCACGGGTCGATGGCGAACGCCCTGCCACAGGCGATGGGCGCGGCGTACGCGTACCCGGGGCGGCAGATCGTGTCGATGTCGGGTGACGGCGGGCTGTCGATGCTACTCGGCGAGCTCGTGACCGTGGCGGCGTACCGGATCCCGGTGAAGATCGTCGTCTTCAACAACTCGACCCTCGGGCTGGTGAAGGTCGAGATGCTGGTGGCGGGGTTCCCCGACTTCGGCGTCGACGTGCCAGCGACCGACTACGCCGCCGTCGCCCGGGCGCTCGGGATCCACGCGGTGCACGTCGACGACCCCGCCGATCTGGAATCGGCGATGGAGGCGGTGCTCGAGCACGACGGACCGGCGTTGCTCGACATCGCGACCGACCCGCGTGCGCTGTCGCTGCCGCCGACGATCACGGCGACGCAGGTGAAGGGCTTCGCGCTCGCGATGTCGAAGGTGGTCATGAACGGCGGCGCGGGCGAGGCGGTCGCGATGGCGCGGTCGAACCTCCGCAACGTCCCCCGGCCGTAGCGGGGCGCAGGAGCAGGTGGTCGGTCAGGCGGTCCGGGCTCCTGCCCCACGCGACACCAGCCGCTCGACCGCCGCCACCGGGATCCCGACCCAGCCGGGCCGGTTCCGCGACTCGTAGATCGCCTCGTAGACGGCCTTGTCGATCTCGAACGCGTCGAGCAGCGCGCGCTGCGCGCGGACGTCGACGCCCGAGCCCTCGATGTAGCCGTCGACGAAGGCTCGCCGCGCGGCGTGCGCCCAGGCGGCGGCGTCGATGCGTGGGCGCTCCTGCGCGAGCGAGCCGGCGACGTAGTCGAACGAGCGGAGCATGCCGGCGACGTCGCGCAGGGTGACGTCGGGGCGCGACCGCTCGGGCATGGGGCGAAGGGGCTCGCCCTCGAAGTCGAGGAGGATCCACCCGCGCGCCGGCGTCTGGAGCGCCTGGCCGAGGTGGAGATCGCCGTGGATCCGCTGCAGGGCGGGCCAGTCGGCCTGAGCTGCCGCCTCGTAGACGGCGAGGGCGCCCTCGGCGAACGGCTCGACCTCGGGCACCTCGCGGGCGGCCGTGGCGATACGGCGTCGCATGCTGGCCAGCGCGCCCTCGATCGCGTCGGGGGTGGCCGCCACGGTGCCGAGCTGCGACGCCAGGGTGGCGTGCACGGCGGCGACGGCGAGGCCGAGGTCGCGGGCGGCCTCGGTGAAGTCGGTTCCGTGCCGGGCCGCGTTGAGGGCGACGCGCCAGGCGTCGGTCGACCCGGCCAGGAACTCCTGCGCGAAGGCGAGGTGGCCGTGTGCGCGCCCCTCCTCGCGGCCCGGGTCTGGCCACGACGCGGTGAGGTAGCCGAACGCCTCGGGCACGCGCGTGGAGCCGCCGGCCGTGAGGGCGGCCTGCGAGGTGACGTCGGGGTTGTCGCCGTGGTGGAGCACGCGGAACACCTTGGCGACGACCTGCGCGGGCGTGTCGTCGGCGGCCTGCACCTGGTAGACGATCGACGTGTTCGACTGCTCGCCCTCGAGCACCTTCGAGCGCACATAGCGGCCGGCGTCGCCGACGCGGTGACCGTCGGCCGTGACGTCGGAGCCGTCGACGTGCCGCTCTGAGGCGAGAGTGTTGAGCAGGCCCGCGGCGTACACCGGGTCGTGGGGCCCGTCATAGAGGTAGAGGCCGTCGCTGGAGCCGATGAACGCCGCGTCGCCGCCCGGGAGAGGCGACATGCGCGCCACGAGCGGCACCTGGTAGAGAACCGGCACGGTCGGGCCCTCGTCGAGTACGAGGAGGGTCATGACGATGCCGTCGTCGAACGAGCTCTCCATGCTGCCGATCACCGAGATCCTCGGCGTTCGCCCCTTGCTCGCATACCAGCGCTGACGCGCCATCCAGCCGGCGAGAGAGGGGGCGACAGTGCTCATGCGTCGCAGACTACGCCCGTCGCGTACCCCGTCGCCTGATGGTTGCCCCCGGTTGTCCTGTGCGCGGCGGCCCGCGTGCGCGCTCGGTCCGCGCGACCGACACAATGGACCGATGAGCCCCACCACCTCCCTCGAGATCGAGCGCAAGTACGACGTCGACGAGGCGGTGAGGGTGCCCGACCTGGCGGGCACGGGTCCGATCCAGCGGGCCGAGACGCAGGAGCCGGTGGAGCTCCGCGCGACGTACCTCGACACGGCCGACCACGTCTTGCTGGGCAACCGCATCACCCTGCGTCGCCGCGAGGGCGGCGCAGACGAGGGCTGGCACGTGAAGCTGCCCGCGTCGGCCGGAGCCCGCCGCGAGGTCCACTCGCCGCTCGGCGCCGACCCCGACGAGGCGCTGCCGGCCGAGCTCCGGCGGGTCGTCGAGTCGGTGCTGCGCGGGCGTCCCGTGCACCCGGTGCTCACGCTGGCCACCACCCGCACCGTGACCCGGCTGGTCGACGCCGACGGGGCCGTGCTCGGCGAGGTCGCGGACGACGAGGTGACGGCGTCCGACCCGGCCGTGTCGGATCCTGCGCCCGCCTCGACCTGGCGCGAGTGGGAGGTCGAGCTGGCGCCCGGCGTCGACCGCGCCGACGGGGAGGCTCTGCTCGACACCGTCGGCGAGACCCTCGTCGCGGCGGGTGCACGGGTGTCGTCGTCGAAGTCGAAGCTCGCCCGCGGGCTCTCGGCCGTCTTCGCCGGCGTCGACGTGCCCGCGCCGGTCGCCCTCGAACCCGTCGAGCTCGAGCTCGGCAGCGCCGCCGAGTTCGTGTACGACGCGATCGCCCCGCTCGTCGGCGACCTCGTGACGGTCGATCCGCTGGTGCGCTCGGGCGAGGCGGATGCCGTCCACCGATTCCGCACCACCGTGCGCAGGATCCGGAGCATCCTCACCGTGTACCGCGGCGTCCTGCCCGACGACGAGGCCGCCTGGCTCGCCGACGCCCTCCGCACGGCCGGCCGCGCGGCGAGTGTCGCCCGCGATCTCGAGGTGCGCGCGGAGCTCCTGGAGCACTACGCCGACGCCGCGCCCGACGGCCGATTGCCGCACGAGTCGCTGGCCCGCATGCGCGCGGCCCTCCGCGAGACCTCGCGCGAGGCCGCGATCGACCTCGAGCGCGCCCTCGACGACCCCGCCTACTTCGAGCTCCTCGACCGCCTCGAGGCCCTGCCCGTGACCGAGCCGGAGGGCGACCGCGCCCTCGACGACAGCGACGAGTTCATCGCCGACTCGCTCGCGCTCGAGGCGAAGCGGGCGCACCGGCGCGTTCGGGCGGCGACGACCGCGGTGTCAGGAGCCGGGGGAGTCCGCCGCGAGACCGTCCACTCGGCCCGCAAGGCCGCCCGCCGCCTCCGGTACGCCCTCGAAGCCGCGAAGTCCGCCGGGGTGAAGGGCACGAAGGCCGCCCGGCGCACCACGCACGGTCTCCAGGACCTCCTCGGCGACGCCCTCGACGCCGACGCGCTCGCGACCTGGGTGGAGCAGTCGGCCGACGCGGCCCGCCGTGCCGGCGAGGACACCTTCGCCTACGGTGTGATCGTCACCCTCGCCGACGCGGATCGCCGGTCGGCTTTGGCCGGCCTTCGCCGGGCCGCGAAGGGGCTGTGACGGGCGCGGAGGGACTGTGACCGGGCTGCGACGGGCCGCCGCCGTCAGCCGGCGCGCTTGTCGAGCACTGCCACGATCTTCGCGACGGTCTGCTGGTTCCGCGCCGTGACGGTCGTGCCGAGCGTGCGCCAGAACGACAGCGGCACCTTCGTCGACAGGACGCCGTCGGGGATCCACTGGTAGATCGCGCCGGGCGTGACGACCATCTCTTCGGGCTCGTCGTCGAGTACCGCGGGGACTTCCACCTCTTCGGGTGAGAGCGGAGTGGCCGCGAACGCCACGATCACCCGGGTCGGCGTGCGGTCGTCGGCACCCAGAGGGTTCGCCGCGGCGATCTCGCGGAAGCGCTCCGCCGACACGACGATCGTCTCGGAGTCGACGCCGGTCGCCTCGAGCACCGCCGCGCGCAGGGCCGCGGGATCCGGTTCTGCGTCGGCGGCGAAGACGGCGTTCCCGCTGTTGAGGAGGGTCGCGACGTCGCGCAGCCCGAGCTTCCCGTAGGTCTCCCGCAGCACGGCCATGGGCACCCGTTTCGCCTGCCCGACGTTGATGCCGCGGAGGAGCGCCACGTAATCGGCCATGACTACGCCTCGGCTCCTGCGCCCGGCTCGACCGCCGCCGCGGTGTCAATACCGGAGACGGGGTCGCTTCCCGAGCCCGCGAGCCCGAGCACGTCGAGGATCCAGGCGATCTCGAACGCCCGCTCGCGCCACGACTCGTAGCGGCCCGAGACGCCGCCGTGCCCCGCCTGCATCTCGATCTTGAGGCTGACCGGCGCCCCCGCCTCGCGCAGCCTCGCGACCCACTTCGCCGGCTCGACGTAGAGCACGCGGGTGTCGTTGAAGCTGGTGACGGCGAGGATCCGCGGGTAGGCGGAGGCGTCGTCGGGGACGTTCTCGTAGGGAGAGTACGAGGCCATGTAGTCGTAGACCTCGGGGTCGTGCAGGGGGTCGCCCCACTCGTCCCACTCGATCACGGTGAGCGGCAGGTCGGGGTCGAGGATGCTCGTGAGCGCGTCGACGAACGGCACGGCGGCCAGGACGCCGGCGAAGCGGTCGGGGGCGAGGTTCGCGATCGCGCCCATGAGCAGGCCGCCGGCGCTGCCGCCCTCGGCGACGAGACGCTGCGGCGTGGTCCGGCCCTCGCGGATCAGGTGGTCGGCGACGGCCACGAAGTCGGTGAACGTGTTGCGCTTCATGAGCGTCTTGCCGTTCTCGTACCAGGTGCGGCCCATCTCGCCGCCGCCGCGCACGTGCGCCACGGCGAAGACGACGCCGCGGTCGAGGAGGCTGAGGCGAGCGACGCTGAACGACGGGTCGATGCTGTGCTCGTACGAGCCGTAGCCGTAGAGGTGCAGGGGGGCAGGGCGCCCGGGCTCGACGGCGTCGCGACGCCAGACCAGCGACACCGGCACCCGTGTGCCGTCCGAGGCCTCGGCCCACTCGCGGCTCTCGGCGTAGGCGGCGGGGTCGTAGTCGCCGAGCACGACCTGCTGCTTGAGGACGGTTCGCTCGCCGGTCGCGACGTCGAGGTCGAAGACGGTCGACGGGGTGACGAACGAGGTGTAGCCGAAGCGCGCCGTGGCCTGCGTGAACTCGGGGTTGGACGACCAGCCGGCCGTGAAGAGCTCCTCGTCGAACTCCAGCGTCCTGAGCGGCCCGAACCCGTGGCCGCCGCCGGGCAGAGCGATCACGCCGATGCGCGACAGCCCGGCCTCGCGGAAGTCGACGAGCAGGTGGCCGGCGAACGCCTCGACCGACTCGAGCCGTCGCTGGTCGCTGTGCGCGATGACGACGCGCCGGTCGGTCGTCGACACCGGGTCGTCGGCCGGCACGTCGACGAGCTCGAAGTTCACCGCCCCGCGGTTGTGTGTGATGAGCAGCCGGTCGCTGCCGTCGACGATGGCGTGGTCGATGTCGTACTCGACGCCCTCCTCGCGCGGCCAGACGACGCGGAAGTCGCCGGTGGCGTCGGCCGAGTCGAGCAGCCACGCCTCGCTCGTGATCTTCGAGCCGGCCTCGATGACGAGGTACTGGCGGCTGCGGGTGAGGCCCACGCCGATCCAGTAGCGGTCGTCGGGCTCCTCGAAGACCTTGACGTCCGCTCGCCCGCCACCGGCCGCAGGAGCCTGGCCCACCTCGTGCCGCCAGATGGTGTCGGGGCGCCACGACTCGTCGACCGTGGGATAGAAGAGGTACCGGCCGGAGGCGTCGAACGTCGCACCCGGAGCCGTCTCGGCGATCTCGTCGGGGAGGTCGTCGCCCGTGGAGAGGTCGCGCACCTTCAGCGTGTACCGCTCGTCGCCCTCCACGTCGACGGCGTAGGCGAGCAGCGAACCGTCGGCGGAGACGTCGAACGAGCCCAGCGAGAAGAAGTCGTGGCCGTCCGCCTCGACGTTGCCGTCGAAGATCACCTCTTCGCCGGCCGCGGCCACGCCCGCCTCGATGGTCGGCGGGGTCCAGTCGTCGGGGCCCTGGATCGGGAGGCGGCACTGGATGCCGTACTGCCTGCCCTCGGCCGTGCGCGAGTAGTACCAGTAGCCGCCCTCGCGGGTCGGCACGCCGAGGTCGGTCTCCTGGACCCGCCCCTTGATCTCCTCGAAGACGCGCTCCCGCAGCGGCTCGAGGTGCCGCACGGTGAGCTCGGTGTACGCGTTCTCGGCCTCGAGGTGGGCGACGACCTCGGGGCTCTCCTTCTCGCGCAGCCACTCGTAGTCGTCGACGAAGTCGCGGCCGTGATGCGAGCGGACGACGGGCTTCTTCGGGGCGATCGGAGCGTGCGGGACGTCGGGGAGTGCCATGGCGCAAGCCTAGTGAAGGGCGCTGACACGGCCCCGGGAGGGTGTCGCCTGCTCCTGCGCCCCAGGCCGCCGACAGTGAGCGCGTCTACAGCGCGGCGTCGCCGATCTCGGTGGGCATCGCGCGCCCCGCAGTCGTCGGCACCAGCCCGGCATCGCCCGGTTCGAGGTCGCTCACGCGCGACGACGTCGACGCGACCGCGTGCACGGCCTGGGCGAGCCGCCACTGCAGCTGCATCAGCTGCAGCTGGTACCGCTCGGGCACGGCCTCGCTCTCGTCGAGGAAGGTGTTGCACGCGAGGGTCATCGTGTCGAGCACAGGAGCAGCGGCAGAGCCCGACACGAGAGAGCGCCTCGCGCGCCTGATGTCGCCCCGCAGGGTCGACGCCGAGTGCCTCGCCTTGTCGTAGTCGGGGTCGATCGCCGAGGCGTTCGGGCTGAGGCGGGGCTCGATGCGCCGCAACACCCGCCGGAAGTGGATCTCGTGGACGAGCTCGTCGAGGGCCGCCGCCTCGCGTCGGCGCTCGCCTATGCGGCCGGCGAGCAGGTTCGCGCCGAAGGCCGCGCCCGACCCGAGGAACGCCCCGACGGCGGTGGTGATGAGGGTCTGCCAGAGGTCCATGCCGAAAGGCTAGGCGCGACCGCCGACGTCCTCGAGGCGGCCCATCAGCGACCACACGGCCCGAGAGAGCTCGGGGTGCCAGAGGGCGATGCCGCGGAGGAACTCGAGTTCGTCGTCGAGACCGAGACCCGTCGACGCACCGGATCCCGCGTGCCCGTAGTGATCGGCCCGCAGGGTGACGACCACCTGCTCGTCGACGGTGGGGAGCTCGGGGATGACGTCCCACGGATCCTCGCCCGCGCGGCAGCGCAGCTCGATGAGCGTGCGCAACTCGTCGGAGGCCTCGGCGCGCAGCACCTCGAGGCTGCGGCCGGCGCCGCGGAACTCGCGTCGGGGGCTGTTCTCCATCGACGCGATGCTACGCCTGGCACGATGGGGGAATGGTCTCCGACGTGCCCTGGCCGCACGACTCCGAAGCCCTCTCGGGGCACGAGCCGCTTCGGCGCGTCTGCGTGTCGTACCTGCTGCGCGAGCACGACGGCGTCGTGCAGGTGCTGCTCGGGCGCAAGAAGCGCGGTCTCGGCGAGGGGCGCTTCGTCGGCCTCGGCGGCAAGCTCGAGCCGGGCGAGACGGGCCCGCAGGCGGCGGTCCGGGAGATCGCGGAGGAGGCCGGGGTGTCGGTCGCCGAGACGGCGCTCGAGCACCGCGGCGACCTCTGCTACCTGTTCCCCGACCGGCCCTCGTGGAGCCAGCGCTCGACGGTCTTCGTCGTCACGGGATGGTCGGGCGAGCCGTCCCCCAGCGACGAGCTCGACCCGGTCTGGTTCGATCTCGACGCCGTGCCGTACGGCGAGATGTGGGACGACGCCCGCAGGTGGCTCCCCGGTGTTCTGATCGGGGGACACGTCTCGCGCGAGTTCACGTTCGCCGACGATCTCGCGACCGTGAAGCAGGAGCTTGCCCTCTGATGCCCGATCCGCGCCAGCTCGGGGATCACCCCCCAACGGGTGGCACCACGAGAGGGGGGCGCAGAAGATGTGCACCGATCGGTACATTCGTCGTATCGTCACCCGTCGGGTGACAACGGTGAAATGCTTAGGGAGCATGATGACCACGATCGACAGCCGTCTCGCGGCCCAGGTCCGCACTTCGGTGGACGCCTACCGTACCCCGACCGCCTCGGCCAACCACGTCGGCTGGGTCGCCGCCCTCGTCTGGCCGGCCGTCTGGACCGCCGTCGTCGCCGGCTCGCTCCTCGGCGCCGAAGGCCGCATCCTCCTCTGGATCGGCATCGCCGGCGTCGCCGCCATGCTCGTCCGCCAGGGCATGAAGCTCCTCGCGCGCAACGTCCGCGCCGCGAACTCGATCATCGACAACGCTCCCGGCTCGCGCGCCGAGCGCGACGCCCTCGCCGTCCGCGGCACCGCCCGCTGGGGCGAGTAGCACTCAGACCACACGCCGAACCGCCTCGATGACCCTGATCGAGGCGGTTCGGCGTTTCTGCGCGGGTAGGGCTTCGGCGCAGGAGCCCGTGGTCGCGCCCGGCGGGCGACCTCCGGTCAGCCGTTGAGCGGGTTCTCGACGTCGCGAGAGCCGTCAGGGGTGGCCCGCATCACGGGGCGCACGAAGAAGTCGATGATGCCGAAGAGCACGGCGCCCATGAAGGCGAAGATCGCGTACTCGTCGAAGTGGCGGGCCGTGTCGCCGCCGTGCGAGGCCAGCGCGATCGACAGGACGTAGAGGACCACGGCGGCGATCACGAACAGTGCGCAGACGACGATGAACAGGCGATGCAGGGCGAGGCGGGACACGCCAGGATTCTACGCCGGAGCGCGGGGTGCTCCGGCAGCGGGGGCGGCCCCGGCGGCCGCCGAGGTCACGACCTCGTGCGCGCCACCGCCGACGTGTCCATCGCCAGCTCCTCGGCGTCGAGGCCGAGCAGGACGCGCCGCATGACCTCCTCGTCGAGGTTGCCGGCGTCGCGCTCGCGGAGGACCACCTCGCGACGCTTCTGCAGGAGCTCGCGGCGGATGCTCGCCAGGGCGCGGGCGTTGTTGCGGCCCGGGCGCACCAGCGTCGGATCCGGCACCGGCTCGGGCTCGGCGACGTGCGGCACCGAGCGCAGCTCGGAGCCCCGGTCGAGCGTCGGCATCTCCACCGACTCGGCGTCGACGCCCGCCTGCTCGGCCTCGATCTCGGCGGCCTGGTCGGTGTCCTCGCGGAGGCCCTGGCGGAACGCCTGATCCTGTCTCTGCAGGCGGTCCTTCAAGAGCGTGATGCCGCGGTCGATGGGCTCGGCGCCCCACTCGTCGGCCCACGCGTCGCGGCGCTTGTCGAGGTAGCTGACGGCCTCCTGCGTGCTGTCGGAGACGAGTCGGAGCTCCGCCTGGACGTCGCGCTCGGCCTGTTTCAGATCCTGCACCTTCAGGCCGCGGATCACCGACGGCAGGGTGAGGCCCTGGAGCAGGAGCGTGCCGACGGTCACCACGAACGCGATGAGGAACATGGTGTCGCGCGCAGGAACATCGTGCCCGTCGACGGCCTCGGGGATCGACACCGCGGCGGCGAGCGTGACCACGCCGCGCATACCGGTCCACGACACGACGGTCAGCTGCTGCCAGCTCAGCTTCGGGTCGCCGCGGCCCCAGATCATGCGTCGGACTCGTGCCTTGCGGAACCGGCGCAGCCTGGTGAAGACGAAGCGCTTCCAGAACCTGGACCAGTAGTAGGTCACGAAGACGAAGATCGGCCGCACGAGGATCACCACGGCGAGCACGACGAACGCCACGCCGACGCTCTGCCAGAGGTCGCGCGTCGAGTCGGCGACGTCGCCGACGACCGTCTTCAGCTGCAGGCCGATGAGCGCGAAGACGAAACCCTCGAGGGTGACGTCGGCGGCCGCCCAGATCGGTCGCTCCTGCAGGCGGGCGGCGTAGCCGGCCTTGGGGGAGTTGTAGCCGACGTAGAGGCCGGCGGCCACGACGGCGAGCACGCCCGAGCCCTCGAGCTGCTCGGCGGTGATGTAGGCGAGGAACGGCAGGATCAGGCCGATCACCGTCTCGACGACGGGGTCCTTCACTCGCATGCGCAGGAAGTGCGCCACGACGCCGAGCACCAGCCCGACGCCCACGCCGACGCCGATCGCGAGCGCGAAGATCGACAGGTCCTGGCCGATCGAGAGCGTGGCGCCGCCGATGATCAGCAGGAACACCTTCACCAGCGTCAGCGACGCGGCGTCGTTGATGAGGCTCTCGCCCGAGATCACCGCCATGACCTTGCGCGGCAGGCCGAGCTTCCGGCCGATCGCGGCGGCCGACACGGCGTCGGGCGGCGCGACGACCGCGCCCACGAGGATCGCGGCGGGCAGGGTCATGTCGGGGATCAGGTTGTACGCCACCCAGCCGACGACGAGCGCCGTGACGATCACGAGGAAGATGCCGAGGCGGCGGATCTGGACCAGGCTCTGCCGGAAGTTCTGGAACGACACGTCGAGCGACGCCGAGTACAGCAGCGGCGGCAGGATCACCGTGAGGATCACCTCGGAGTCGATCTCGATCGGCGGCACGCCCGGGATGAACGAGACCCCGAGGGCGACCGCGACGACGAGCAGGGGCGCAGGGAGGCCTCGCCAGCGGGCGAACGCCGTGACGGCGAGCGAACCGGCCAGCAGGAGGAGGAGTTCGAGCAGTTCCATGGGCGGAGTCCGTCCGGGTGCGGGTCGTGGGCTCCCATTCTGCCAGCAGACGCCCAGGAGGCTCCTGGGTGCCTGGTCGAACCGGTCTCCGGGCTATTTCCGGCATCCCGGGTCGACGCGTTCGCCTGGGATGCGCGAAGTCGCCCGGAGTCGGGCTGGGCGAGGGCGAGGAGTGACGCGTCACTCCTCGCCCAGCCAGCGCCGGAGCCGTCGAGTGCTCCAGAGGGGCACCGACCTGGCCTTCCGATTCGCGCGGGACGCCTCGTTCGCGATCGAGGCCCGGATCCTGTGCCCCAAGTACAGCCACAGCGGCACCGCGTACGAGTACGCCACGCACACGATCAACGTCACGGCGTCGGGTATGCCGCTCCGCCCGAACCGTGCGTCCGCGCGTCGCGCGATCTCTGTCGCGCCGAGAATCAGAACGAAGGAGCAGGCGCCGATGCACGTCCACCGGCGGTATCGCCCGACGGCACGGGCGAGCGCGGGGTTCGGCAGCACCCAACCACCCCTCCGGCTCATGACACGACGCTAGCCCGCCGCCGATCCTGAGGGTCGCGTTCACACGCGCGCTCTAGCATGCAGACGACATGGCGGGACTGATCAGACGGACCACCTCGGGCGACGTCGAGGGGGTGCTCGAGCGCGGGGTGCTCTCGTGGCGCGGCATGCCGTTCGCGCTCGCACCCGTCGGCGAGCGGCGATTCCGTGCTCCTGCGCCCCCCGAGCCCTGGCAGGGCGTCCGCAGCGCCGCCCACTTCGGCGCTGCGGCCCCGCAGGACCGCTCGCGTTTCGTGGGCATCGACCAGGCCACGCCGCAGAGCGAGGACTGCCTCACGATCAACGTCATCGCACCGCAGGGCGCAGGAGCAGGCGAAGCCCTCCCGGTGATGGTCTACATCCACGGCGGCGCCTACGCCGTGGGCAGCGCGCGCGAGTTCCCGCACCAGGGCGAGTCGCTCGTGCGCGAGGGCGGCATCGTCTACGTGAGCTTCAACTACCGCCTCGGCGCCTTCGGCTACGTCGACTTCTCGGCCTGGTCGACGCCCGAGCACCCGATCGAGTCGAACCTGGGCCTCCGCGACCAGGTCGCAGCCCTCGAGTGGGTCCACGACAACATCTCGGCATTCGGCGGCGACCCCGAGCGCGTCACGATCTGCGGCGAGAGCTCAGGAGCCAACGCGGTCACCACGCTCATGACGGTGCCGCGCGCACGAGGCCTGTTCTCCGGCGCCATCGCTCAGTCGTCGCCGGCGAACGCGATCTACCCGCCCGACGTCACCGAGCGGTGGGCCGCCGACTTCCTCGAGATCCTCAGCCGCGTCGTCCGCGACGACGACCTCGAGTCGACGTCGCTCGAAGACGGCGCAGCACTCCTGCACGCGGCGCCCACCCGTGCGATCGTGACGGCCACCGAGCGACTCTTCCACCGGGCGCCCGACGACCAGCCCGGCTCGATCTTCCTGTCGCCGGTCATCGACGGCGACCTCCTGCCCGAGCGTCCGCTCGACGCCTTCAAGGCCGGCCGTGCGGCTCCGGTGCCGCTCATCATCGGCACGAACGACCGCGAGGGGTCGGTGTTCACGGGGCGCCGCGACATCCTGGCGACGACGCCCCTGCGCATCCGGTCGATCTTCGCCAACACGAAGAAGAAAGCGCGCAAGGCGATCCAGGCGCAGTACCCCGGGCTGCCGCACCGCCCCGCGGCCCTCGACTTCGGCGGCGACTTCTCGTTCTGGTACCCGTCGATCAAGGTCGCCGAGCGGCACTGCCGCTTCGCGAAGGTCTACTTCTACCGGTTCGACGTCGCGCCGCGGATCCTCCGGGTCGCCGGCGTCGACGCCTTCCACGGCCTCGACCTCTACGCGCTCTTCGACCGCATGGATTCAGCTTTCGGCCGCACCATGAGCCTCCTGGGCGGTCGTCGCGCCTTCCTCCGGGCCGGTCGCAGGATGCGGCGGCGCTGGCTCGAGTTCGTGCGCACCGGGGCCGTGAACGACTGGCCCTCCTACGATCCGCACCGCCGCCGCACCCTCATCATCGACACCGTCGACCGCGTCGAGTTCGACCCCCGGGGCGAGCGGCGCCGTGTCTGGCAGGCGTTCGTGCCCCATCTCTGAGCAGCCCTCACCCGGAGGCGTTCACCCGACCGTCACCCGTGGGTTGACTCGCGTTCACCCGGGCTGGAAGAGTGGCCGCCGGTGGATATCACAGTCATCGTCATCCTGGTCATCGTGCTGGCCGTCTTCTTCGACTTCACGAACGGCTTCCACGACACCGCGAACGCCATGGCGACGCCGATCGCGACGGGTGCCCTGCGGCCGCGCGTAGCTGTGACCGTCGCGGCGATCCTCAACCTGATCGGCGCGTTCCTCTCCACCGAGGTCGCCAAGACGATCTCCGGCGGCATCATCCGCGAGGGGCCGGGCGGCGTCGACATCACGCCGTCGATGATCTTCGCCGGCCTCGTCGGCGCCGTCATCTGGAACATGGTCACCTGGCTCCGCGGTCTGCCCTCTTCCTCGTCGCACGCGCTGTTCGGCGGCCTCATCGGGGCGGCGCTCGTCGGCGCGGGGCTCGACTCCGTCGACTTCGGCGTCGTGCTGTCGAAGGTCGTGCTGCCCGCCGTCCTGGCTCCGCTCGTGGCCGGCCTCGCGGCGTTCACGGCGACCCGTCTCGCCTACTGGATCACGAGGCGCCCCGTGGGTCGCAACCAGCGGGGCGGTTTCCGCGTCGGCCAGATGTTCACCTCGTCGATGGTCGCGCTCGCCCACGGCACGAACGACGCTCAGAAGACCATGGGCGTCATCACGCTGACGCTCATCGCCGGCGGCTTCCTCGGCCAGGGCGCCGAGCCGCCCATCTGGGTGATTCTCGTCTGCGCCCTCGCGATCGCTCTCGGCACGTACACCGGCGGCTGGCGGATCATCCAGACCCTCGGCGGCGGCCTCACGGACGTCAAGGTGACGCAGGGCTTCTCGGCCGAGGCGTCGACCGCGGCCACCGTGCTCGCCTCCAGCCATCTCGGCTTCGCCCTGTCGACGACGCAGGTGTCGTCGGGGTCGATCATCGGCGCGGGTCTCGGTCGGCGCGGCGGCAGGATCCAGTGGGGCACCGCAGGCAAGATCGTCATCGCCTGGTTCATCACCCTGCCCGCCTCGGGCCTCGTCGGCGCCGTCTGCGAGCTCATCGGCCGGCGGGGGCTCGCCGGGCTCATCGTGGACGCCGTGCTCGGAGCCGCGGTGATCGTCGGCATCTTCGTGCTCTCGCGCCGCAAGCCCGCCGAGCAGTCCAACGCCCTGGAGGTCGACGTCGCCATGAACTCGGTGCTCACCCGCAAAGAGCGCCGCGCTCTCGCGAAGAAGCGCAGCGACGAGCTCCTCGCGGCCCGCCGCCGGCTGAGCGACGAGTCCTCGCTGTTCGGTCTGGCCGACGACGCACCCGTTGGCGCGAGCGGAGACGGGAGCGCCCGGTGATCGACTGGCTCGCGTTCGTCATCGTCGCCCTGGTCTCGGTCATCGCGGCAGCGGTCGTCGTCGTCCTGTTCGCCGGCGGACTCCGGCTCCTCGCCGTCGAGGGAAGCCCCACCTGGGCGCGGGTGTGCGCCGTGGTCTGCTTCGCCGTGAGCGCAGCCGGCGCCCTCTTCGGCATCTGGCTGATCATCCCGCAGTTCCACGGCGGCTGACGCGGTCGGCGTCGCCGTCGCGATCGCTCGCCCGCCGTCTGCCATGATCGCTGCATGACGACGACGAAGCCGCTCCGCCTCGTGGTGGCGATCAACCCCACCGCGTCGTTCGGCCGCGGTCGCCCCGTCGGGCCCGCCGTCGTCTCCGCCCTCGAGACCGCGGGCCACGAGGTGATCCCGCTCGTGCGCTCGTCGCACGCCGACCTCCTCGCCGCCGCTTCCGACTCGCTCGCCATCGGGGCGCAGGAGCACGCCGACGCCCTCATCGTGGTCGGCGGCGACGGCATGGTGAGCCTGGGCACGGCCCTCGTCGCCGGGACCGGCGTCCCGCTGGGCATCGTGCCCTCCGGCACCGGCAACGACATGGCGCGAGCGCTGGGGATCCCGCATGACGATCCGGCCGCGGCGATACGGATGCTCGTGGAGCGGATCGCTGCTCCTGCTCGCGCCGTCGACGCCCTGCGCGTGACCCAAGTCGACGGGCGCACGACCTGGGTGGCCGGGACGGTGTCGGCGGGGTTCGACGCGTTCGTCAACGAGCGGGCGAACGCGCTGCGCCGACCTCGCGGCCGCCTCCGGTACGACGTCGCCCTGGTGCTCGAGCTCGTGCGGCTGCGTCAGGTCGACTACGAGATCGAGATCGACGGGGTCGGGCAGACCGTGGCCGGCACGCTCGTCTCCGTCGGCAACGCGCGCTCGGTGGGCGGCGGCATCGCCCTGCTGCCGGACGCGATTGTCGACGACGGCGAGCTCGACGTGCTCGTGGTCGACCGGTTGTCGAGGCGGACGTTCCTCCGGCTCTTCCCGCGGGTCGCGAAGGGCACGCACGGCGACGACCCGCGCGTGCGGCTCTCCCGCGCCCGCCGGGTGCGCGTCTCGGCGCCCGGCGTCATCGCCTACGGCGACGGCGAGCGCCTCGGGCCGCTTCCCCTCGAGATCGAGGTCGTGCCCGGGGCGCTCGCCGTCTTCGCGTAGCCCCGACGGAGGAGTGGCCGATCACGTGAGGAGTGGCGACTAGGAGCCACTCCTCGCGTGAATCGCCACTCCTCGCGGCGGCCGGTCAGGCGCTCAGTACCAGTTGTTCGCCTCGGAGTGCGCCCACGCGGCGCACGGCGTGCCGTACGAGCCCTGGATGTAGCCGAGGCCCCAGATGATCTGCGTGGTGGCGTTGGTCGCCCAGTCGCTCGCGACGCTGGACATCTTGGAGCCGGGGAGGGCCTGCGGGATCCCGGTGGCGCCGGAGGCGTTGTAGGCCTTGTAGTTCCAGCCCGACTCCTTGTTCCAGAGGTTCACGAGGCACGAGAACTGGTCGCTGCCCCAGCCGTACTGCGACGCCATGAGCTTCTGCGCGGTGGCCTGCGCCGCGGCGGGCGTGTTCGCCGCCGCCTGCCTTGCGGCGTCGGCGTCCTTCTGGGCCTCGATCTGCGCCTTCTTCTCGTTGGCGGTCTTGATCGCCTCGATGCGGGCGGTCGCGACCGTGGTGCGGGCGCCGACGGCCTGCGCCGCGCTCTGGGTCGCGTTGACACGCTGGATCACGGTGTCGGGGGCGAGGGTGCGGTAGTCGGCGAGCTGCGCCATCGACTGCGTGAGCTCGGCGGCGTTCGTCTTGCCCTCGGCGTTCTCGGCGACGAGGTGACCGGTGGCGAGCGCCGTCTGCGCGGCGGAGTCGGCCACCTGGCGCGTGACGGCGCTGCCGGCGTGCACCGAGACGGTGCCGTCGCCGGAGTGGGTGACGCTCATCTGCGTGGGGGCGGCGGAGGGGGTCGCGGACGGGAGCCCGAAGGCGTTCGAGGCCCCGGACGTACCGACGAACGCGAAGCCGGTGCCGCAGGCCGCGGCGACGACGCCGGCTCCTGCGATGCCGGCGATGCGGAGGCGGCGGGTGCGACGGCGGCGGGTCTCGGCGGCTCGCTGTGCGCTGATCGCGCGGCGGGTGCCGGTGGCGGTGGTGACCGTCTGGGTGCCGGTGGCCGTGGTGAGGGGCTCGGCGGTGGTGCTGGTGGTCGTGGGGCTGTTACGGGAGAACGCGCGGAACGGCAAACCTGTCCTTTGGTCGACCGACTTCCGGGGCTTCGGCGAGGTCAGGGCAACGCCGAGCCTCGCGCGGGGCTCCCTGCGGTGGAGCGACGCGCCAGGCCGTGCCTCAGCGCGGTTCGAGCAGGGCTCGAGTCGGTCGCGCGGAAGGCGAGCACCGGGTCGGTGGCGGAACTGCGGAGGCATGGGAGGCCTCCCGCACTTCTCGGCGGGCGGAGCCCGGGGCCGGGAAGGCGAAGTGGCGAGTATGCAGACCGATCCTGGAGAAGTCCGCCTATTTGCCTGGCAGAACCCTCTGTTCACCCATGCGTTCGCATGAAAAAATTTCGGCTCAATGGGGCAGTACCGAGTATGCAATACTGAGTAGGCATCGTCGCCGACAAAGGGGGTCCCGGTGTCCATCCGTCAGAGTTTTCTCGCCATCCTCGATCAGGGCCCGTGCTACGGGTACCAGCTGCGGGCCGAGTTCGAGGGCCGCACGGGCGCGACCTGGCCCCTCAACATCGGCCAGATCTACACGACGCTCGACCGCCTCGAGCGCGACGGCCTGGTGGAGCGCGACGATGCCTCCTCGGGCGAGGGCGAGCACATCTACTACCGCATCACCGCGAAGGGCCACGACGAGGTCGCCGCGTGGCTCGGCAGCCCGGTTCCGCGCACCACGGCCGCGCCCCGCGACGAGCTGGCGATGAAGCTGGCGATCGCGGTGACGCTGCCCGGCGTCGACATCGTCGCGCTGATCCAGACTCAGCGCGCCGCGACGTTCAAGGTTCTTCAGGAGCTGACGCGCTCCAAGAACGCGACCGGCCCCGCGACCTCGGCGGACGACCTCGCCTGGCAGCTGGTCGTCGACTCGCTCCTGTTCCAGGCCGAGGCCGAGATCCGCTGGCTCGACCACTCCGAGACCACGCTCGTCCGCGCGGCCGAGCGCGGCCTCGGCGCAGCCCTGCCGCTCGGCGAGGCACCCGTTCGTCGCGCCCGGGCGGCGCGCGGCGCAGGGCCGGAGGCACGCTCGTGACCGGCTCGGAGCTCCTGGTGCTCGACGGGGTGTCGATGCAGTACGGCCGCGGCGAGACCGCGGTGACCGCGCTCTCCGGCGTCGATCTCACCGTCTCGCGAGGCGAGCTGGTCGCCGTCATGGGGGCGTCAGGATCGGGCAAGTCGACCCTCCTCACCGTCGCCGGCGGCCTCGCTGCCCCGACCAGCGGTGAGGTCGTCGTCGAGGGGCGCTGGCTGAGCCAGCTCTCCGCCCGCGACCTGGCGTCGCTCCGGCGCAAGAGCCTCGGCTTCGTCTTCCAGGACTTCAACCTGATCCCGTCGCTCACGGCGCTCGAGAACGTCTCGCTCCCGCTGGAGCTCGACGGGCTCGCGTCCAGGAGAGCTCGCCGTCCGGCACTCGATGCGCTCGCTGCGGTCGAGCTGTCCGACCGCGCCGACCGCTACCCGGCCGACCTGTCCGGCGGCCAGCAGCAGCGCGTGGCCATCGCCAGGGCCGTGGTCGGCGGGCGATCGCTGATCCTGGCCGACGAGCCGACCGGGGCCCTCGACTCCGCCACGGGCGAGATCGTGCTGCGCATGCTCCGCAACCGGATCGACGCCGGAGCCGGCGGGATCCTGGTCACGCACGACGCCCGCCACGCGGCGTGGGCCGACCGCATCGTGTTCCTCCGCGACGGACGGGTCGTCGACCAGGCGGCCTCCGCGCCCCTGTCGTCGCTCTGGGAGGGGGCCCAGCGGTGAGTGCCGTCGGGGGAACATCGCGGGGCGCCGTGTCGCTCGCCGTCCGGCTCGCCCGCCGCATGGCTCTGCAGTCGATCGGCCGCAGCCTCCTGATCGCGGGGCTGATAGCGCTGCCGATCGTCGGTGTCACGGGCATCGACACGGTCGAGGCCAGCCACCTCACGACGCCGGCCGACACCGCGCGATTCCAGCTCGGGCAGAACCAGGCCGCGATCCGCGTGGTGAGCCCGCCCGATCCGCATCTCGAGCAGGCCCCGAACGACCCGTTCACCTACTCGAGCGGCACCGACAACTCGAGCACCATGCAGGCCGATGACTACCTGTCGCCCCAGGCGGTGCTCCCGCAGGGCACGCGGATCATCCCCACGGAGCAGACGACCGCGATCCTCAGCACCGCGACCGGCGTCGGCTCGATCGCCGCGGTCGAGGGCGCCGTGTGGGGCCCGTCCTTCCGTGGCTCGTACGACCTCCAGTCCGGTCGCGCCCCGCGCTCCGCTGACGAGATCCTGGTCAGCCCCCACGCCCTGACCCGACTCGGCGTCAGGCTCGGCGGCACGGTCGTCCGGGTGCAGCCGACCCGCGCGACGTACCGCGTCGTCGGGACCCTCCGCGGCGTGACCGATCGATCCACCGACGACGTCGTCTACGGCGCGCTCGGCGCGTTCCCGGGCGCCGGGTCGCAGGATGCCTCGAACGCCGACCGGCTCGACGCCGTGCAGGCCCGCATCTACTACGTCCCCGACCGCGTCGTCCCGTGGTCGGAGGTCCGTGCGCTGAACCGTCAGGGCATGACCGTCCTGTCGCGCGACGTGCTCCTGCATCCGCCGACGAGCCCGCACCTGACGTCGGGGGCGGTCTCGAGCCCCTGGCTCGACGTCCTGCTCGTGGCGCTCCTCGGCGTCTTCGCGATGTTCGAGGTCTGCCTCCTGGCCGGCGCCGCCTTCGCGGTCGGAGCGCGCCACCGTCAGCGGTCGTTCGCGATCCTGGCCAGTGTCGGGGCGACGCGTCGGCTGCTTTTCGGCGTCATGGCCGTCGAGGGCGCGATCCTGGGGCTCGTGGGCGGAGTCGCCGGAGCGCTCGGCGGCATCGCGGCGGCCTTCGTCGCCGAACCGCGGATCGCCGGCGGCTCGCAGGTCCAGTACCCCGAGTTCCGGGTCGACGTGCCCGTCGTGGCCGCGATCATCGCCGGAGCGATCGTGGCCGGCCTGGCCGCCGCGTCGGCCCCGGCGCGCGCCGCGTCGAAGGTCGACACCGTGGCGGCGCTCCGTGGGGCCCGCCGGCCACCGAGGGTGTCGATCCGGCGCCCCATGGTCGGAGTCTTCGTCGTGGCGGGCGGCTCGATCGTGGCCCTCCTGGGCGGTCTCGTCACGATCGGCGCGAACCAGACGATCGATCCGCCGCGCCAGGTGGTCGTCGGCGGCATCGTGCTCCTGGCGACGGGTCCCGTGGTCATGCAGATCGGCATGGTGCTCATCGCGCCGCTCCTTCTCCGCGGCGCGTCGTCGATCCTGAGCCGGTGGGGGACCGGCGCCCGGCTGGCCGCGCGCGACGCGGCACGCAACCCGGGCCGCAGCGTGCCGGCGCTCGCCGCGATCATGAGCTGCGTGTTCGTGTCGGCGTTCGCCATGTGCCTCCTCGCCGGAGGGCAGGAGCTCGGGGTCCGGAACCACGACTGGCAGTCGCCGATGAACACCGGCGTGGTCAGCCTGTACGAGAGTCAGTCGGACGGCACGACGACCCTCGTCGGCGGGCAGTCGGTCGTCCGCGTGCTCGACCACGACCTGCCGGGCTCGCACGCACGCATCCTGAGCTCGAGCCCGGATCTCGGCGTGCTCGGGAAGGCGCTGCCGACCTACACGACGGTGCGGGTGCCGAAACTCGGGGCGTCGGCCCCCTCGTACTTCGGCAGCATCGGGGTGTCGGACCACATCACGGTCGGCACGCCCGACGACCTCGCCGCGATCCTGGGCGCGAAGGTGTCGTCGGAGTCCCTCGCCACGCTCGAGGCCGGGGGAGCGGTCTCGCTCTACCCGCAGTACGTCTCCGGCGGCACCGTGACGTTCGACGCCGTGAAGCCCGGCGCGAACCCGGGTGAAGCCGGGCCCCGGGTGGCCTCTCACACCGTGCCTGCCGTCGTCCAGGAGCCCGCCCATCCCGAGCAGTACGGCGTCTTCGTGACACGCGCCACCGCGGATCGCCTCGGCATGCACGTCGTGCCGTCGCAGGTGTTCACCACGATGGCGCACTCGCCCACGACCGCCGAGCAGGACGCCGTGGCGGCCGACCTGACGGTCGCGATCGGCAACGGCTACGTCGCCTTCGAGACCGGGCCCTCGCTGTACGCCGCGACCTGGTCGTGGGCCCTGCTCGGCCTCACGACCGTCATCGCCCTGGGCGCCGCTGCCGTCGCCCTGGCGCTGGCCCGAGCCGACGGACGTCGCGACAGCCACGTGCTCGCCGTCGTCGGAGCGGCGCCCCGCGTCCAGCGCTCCTTCGGCTTCTGGCAGGGCGTCGTAGTCGTCGGCGTGGGATCGGTGATCGGCGTGGTCCTCGGGCTCGTGCCGGCATTCGCTCTGGGCCTGCGGGGGCCGGGGATCACCCACGGCTACCTGCCGTTCACGCCGCCCTGGCTCCAGCTCGGGCTGACGGCGGTCGGGATGCCGCTGCTGATCGCCGCGGGATCGTGGCTCGTCAGCCGTCGACCCCGGGCGCTCCTGCGAACCCGGCGCGACCTCGTCGCCTGAACGACCGCGCGCCCGCCCCGGAGGATCGGGGCGGGCGCGTGGTCGTCAGCGGGCGAGGAGTCGGCTCAGTTCCAGATGCTGATCCAGTCGATGTCGAGGTGACCGGAGGCGTTCGCCGGAACCGCACCCTCGCCGATCCAGGTCTCGGCCTGGAGGGTGACGCGCATCGCCGTGGTCGGCACCGCATTCGTCACGGTGGAGACCAACTGGCCGTCCCAGTAGAAGCGGACCGCGTTCTTGTCCCACTCGGTCGTCGCCGTGTGGTACCCGGTGGTGTTGCTGTCGGCGAACATCTCGGTGGCCGGCATGAACTTCATGTTGCCGTTCGAGTAGGTGCCGGGCATGGCCGACGCTGGGCGCGGGATCTGGCCGAGGTCCGACTCGGGCCAGTCGATCTCGCCCTCGTTCCAGTCGTCGTCGCTCGGCCAGAACATGCCCACGAACTTGTAGCCGGCGGTCTCGTCGGCCTTGAACCGGATCGAGACGCGCCCGGTCACGTGCGGCGCGTAGTCGTCGGGCATCACGGTGGCGACGAGGGGCTGGCCGTTCTCGGAGTGCAGGTAGAAGTCGAGGTTGCCGTTCGAGACGCTGAGCACCTTGTCGGGGGCGTAGAGGCCCTGGCCCGAGGTGTCCTTGAAGCCCGAGTACGTCGCCATCGACGGGTAGACCTTCGAGAACGAGCCGAGGGCGGCGGGGGTGTTGAAGTCCTGCGCGTAGCTCTGCACCCAGGTGCGGCCGTTCGTCGTCACGTCGCCGACCGGCATGGCGGTCGAGTCGGCACTCGGATCCTGCGACGCGGGGGTGGAGGTGTCGGTCGATGACGAGGCGCCGGTGCCGCCCGCGAGGAGGCTCGTGGCGGCCGTCGGCGGGATGACGGTGTTGGCCGTGTTGCCGCTGCGGGCGCGCGTGTCGGCCACGGCGGTCGCCTGCGGGCTGGACAGCTGCGACGAGACCTTCGCGCTCGCCGCCGCCTGCGACTTGGACGCGGCCGCGTAGTCCGAGACGGTCGCGGCGGTGCCGGTGTCGGTGGTCGAGGTGGTCCCCGTGCTGGTGGACGTGCCCGCCGTGCTGTCGGTCGTCGCCCGAGAGCTCGCAGCCGCCGTCGCGGACGAGGCCGCGCCGAGCGACGACGTGTCGACGACGTCGACCGAGCCGGCCGAGCGGGTGCTCGACGACGTCGCGGTCGTGCCCTGCGCGAGGACCGCCGACGTGGCCGGTGCGGCCTGGCCGGCGAGCGCGAGCCCTGCGATGACGGCCGCGGCCGTCAGGGTGGTCCGAATGCTGCTGTTCACGTGCGTTCCCTCTCACGTCCGCCTCCCCGAGAGGCGGATCGTCACGAGGGACGCCCGAGAAATCGCCGTCGCCGAAAAACGGCATGGGCAACGCCCTGACGTCGCATCGACGTCTGCCGTGACTCCACCGCCGCCCGAAGGCGTCCGAATCGGTGGTTCCTGTGACTGCTTCTTCCCGTGATGGCAGCGAAGCGTCCGGGGTAACCCGAATACCCCTGGACGCTTCGCTGCTGGCTTCCCTCGGTACCTAGGGAACCATCGACGGGGGACACCGCACAGTCCCCAAGGGGGGTGTCGGCACAAGGGGGGACCCGAATCGGGGTACACGGTCGTACCCTGTGGTCACTTTGGAGGACACGCCGGGGTACGCCACCGAGAACCACCTTCGAGTGCTTGACATTTAGTTTCCATGGAAGTTAAATCGATGGAAAGCACACGCGAAGGGCGCCGCATGACCGATCTCGACCAGGTGTTCACCGACCTCGTCCGATTCCAGATCGACCTCTGGAACGGCGTCGACGCCGATCTCCGCGAGGCGGCTGACACGTCGCTCGCGAGCATCGAATCGCTCCGTGTCATCGCGGCGCGCGACGTCTGCCGCGTCAACGACATCGCCGACGACCTCCGCATCACCGTCGGCGGCGCGAGCAAGATCGCCGACCGCCTCGAGCGGGCCGGCCTCGTCGAGCGCCGGGCCAACCCCGTCGACCGCCGCTCCTCGCTCGTCGCGCTCACCCGCGAGGGCCGGGCGACGCTCGACCGGGCGGCGCCGGTGTACGAGGCGGCTCTCGCGCGCAGGCTCGGCGACCGCCTCGACGGCGCGACCCTCGACCACCTGGCGCGAGCGCTTCGGCTCCTGCGCACCGAACCCACCCGAGAGGACTCCGAATGACCCCCGACACATCCCTTCCCGCCACCATGAGGGCCGCCGTGCTCGCCGCACCCGGCACCGAGCAGGAGCCCGGGGCACTCGCCCTCCGCTACCTGCCCGTGCCCCTCCCCGAGCCCGGCCGTGTGCTGATCCGCGTGCGGGCCTTCGGCCTCAACCGCTCCGAGCTCCACACCCGCATGGGCATGGCCCAGGGCGTGACCTTCCCGCGCGTCCTCGGGATCGAGGCGACCGGAGAGGTCGTCGCGGCTCCCGGCGGCGAGTTCGAGCCCGGCCAGCAGGTCGTCGCGATGATGGGTGGCATGGGGCGCACGTTCGACGGCGGCTATGCGGAGTACACCTCGGTGCCGGTGTCGCAGGTGATCCCGTTCACGAGCGACCTGCCGTGGTCGACGCTCGGAGCGGTGCCCGAGATGCTGCAGACCGCGTACGGCTCGCTCACGGTCGGCATGGACGCCCAGCCGGGGTCGAGCGTGCTGATCCGCGGCGGCACGTCGAGCGTCGGGATGGCGGCGGCCGTGCTCGCCAAGCAGCGCGGGATGACCGTGTTCGCGACGACGCGCGACGAGTCGAAGTTCGACGCGCTGAGGGCGATCGGCGTCGACCACCCGCTCGTCGACGACGGGGACGTCGCGGCGCAGGTGCGGGCCATCGCGCCCGAGGGCGTCGGCAGCGCGCTCGAGCTCGTCGGCGTGCCGACCGTGCGCGACACGCTCCTGGCGACCGGCTACCACGGCGCCGTGTGCTTCACCGGCATGCTCTCGAACCAGTGGGTGCTGCCCGACTTCTACCCGAACGGCTGGCTGCCGCGCGGCGTCCGGCTGGCCGCCTACGCGGGCGACGCCGGCGACCTGCCCGCCGAGGTTCTGCAGGAATTCCTCGACGAGGTGGCTGCCGGGCGGGCCGTGGTGCCGATCCAGGCGGTGTTCACGCTCGACGAGATCGGGGCCGCGCACGAGGCGATGATCGCGGGCGGCGGCGCCGGCAAACTCGTCGTGACGACCTAGCCGTCACCGCGGCGTGACGGCCACGTCGCGCCAGGTGGCCGACGTCCCGATCGTGCGTACGCCGACCGCGCCGGTGGTCTGGCACGAGGTGGAGTCGGTCGCCGACGCGACGGTCAGCGCCGACCCGGTCTTCAGCTGGGCCGTCGCCGTGATGGTGCAGCCGACGGCCTCGACCGTGAGGTGGTACCAGGTGTTCGTGCCGAGCGTCGCGGGCAGGGCAGCGGTCGCCATCGTCGTCGCGGTGCCGCTGTTGATGTCGACGAGCACGAGCGAGGTCGACGAGACGCCGGCGTAGTAGCCCGTCATGCCGTTCACGGCGTTGGACGGGTTCACGACGCGCACGATGAACCCCGAGCTCGTCGACGTCGTGGCCGACGAGTTCAGCTGCACGTCGCCGGTCAGCGAGTAGTTGCCCCAGGTCGTGAGACCCATCACGGACTTGTCGCCCTGCCCGCCCGTGTTGTCGGTGTAGGTCTCGTTCGCCGACGACGCCGTCCAGAGCCCGCCGTAGGTCGTCTGCCCGTACTGGGGAGTGAGCACGTTGGCGAACGGCGCATAGTACGGCGCGATGGTCGTCGAGGTCGTGCCGCCCGCTGTGGCCGTGATGTTGCGGAACGCCGCCGTCGAGGCGTAGTCGCGCACTCCGATCGCGCCCGAGGTGGGACAACCGGTGTCGGTGTAGCTGAGGTAGGTCGGCGTCACCGGCGGCGTGGCGCCGACCTGGACCACCGAGGCCGTGATGACGCAGCCGACGACCTGCACGGCGAGGTGGTACCAGGTGTTCGTCGAGACCGCGTACGTCGACGACTTGAGGGACGCGTAGCTGTTGTTCTCTCGACCGAGCGTCATCGTGCCCGAGGTGTACAGCCCGAGGTAGTACCCGTTGAGGGTGTCGGCCCCCACGCCGGGGTTCGTCACGCGGAACACGAGGCCGGCTTGCGTGCCCGACAGGATCTTCACGTCGCCCTGCAGCGTGTAGTCCGTCCAGCTGGTCTGACCGCTGATCGCCTTGTTGCCCGCGCCGCCGCCCGCCGACTCGGTGTACGTCGCCCCCGAGGCCGTCGACGCGGTCGTCCAGGTGCCGCCGTAGTCGATCCAGCCGGTGTCGCCGCCCGCCCAGCCGTCGCTGTAGGGCAGCACCCCGCCCGACGCGCTGAAGTTCGGCGCCGTGCCGACGGTGTTCTGCGAGTTGTTGATGACGGCGCTGAAGCCCGACGACGTCCCCGGCGTCAGCTCGACGGTCACCACGATCGCCGCGAGCAGGAGGAGCCCGGTCGCCCACACGGCACCCCGGCGACCGCGCGTGAGGCGCAGGAGCCGGCGGGCACGCCCGACGCCCCGAGGTGCCGATGCCGCGCCCGTGTCGTGCGCGGACTCCTGATCCGCCATCGCGCTCTCCTGGACGGTTGGTGAATCCAACCAGGTCGAGGCTCACTGTACCGGTCGGACGGCCGTGCCGGTCAGAGCGCGGCGGCCTCCCTCTCGCGCGCCAGGAGTGCGTACCCCTCGAGGGTCGTCCACTCGTCCTTGAACCAGTCGGCCTCCACTGCCGTCGACTCGTGGCGGAACCCGAGTCTCGTCAGGAGCCGGGCGACGGGGGCGTTCCGCGAGTCGCAGAAGGCCGTGACGCGGTGCGCGTGCTCCTGCTCGAAGACGAACTCGAGCAGGGCCTCGACGGCCTCGAAGGCGATGCCGCGATGCTGGGCGGCGGGCGCGAGCGTCATGCCGATCTCGAAGGTGTCGGGCTGGTCGGGGGAGCGGTGCAGGGCGAGATCGCCCAGGAGCTCGGCGGATCGGCGATCCTGCACCGCCAGCTGCAGCCAGTGGCCCGGCATCGGCAGGCGCCCGTCGTGCTGGCCGTCGATCAGGCGCGTGGCGTCGTCGAGGGAGTAGTCGGTGCCCCAGGACTGGTAGCGGGCGACCTCCGGATCGCGACGGTAGGCGACGAACGCCTCGGCGTGAGTGTGCGCGAGCGGGGCGATCGTGAGCCGATCGGTCTCCAGCGGGAAGGGCATCCCATGACCTTAGTGGCGGCCGGAGTCGACCGGCGGACGCTTCGTCCTGCGACCCGCCACGCCCGTGCCGCTTCGTCGAACGCCTCCACGCGGGCCCCGGATAGGCTCGGGGCACCGAGAGCAAGGAGGCCCGCGTGGCACACGACGTGACGGCTGACGACCTCGCCCAGAAGGCGCAGGACGGCACCGCGACAGATCCCCAGATCATCGACCCGGCGGCTTCGCCGGACTCGTCGCCCACGAGGCGGGAGACCGACTCCCTCGGGTCCCGCGACGTGCCCGTCGACGCGTACTGGGGCATCCACACGCTCCGCGCAGTGGAGAACTTCCCGGTCGCGAACCGTGCGATCTCGGTCTACCCGGACCTCGTGAACGCCCTCGCGATCGTGAAGCAGGCCGCGGCCCGGGCGAACGTCGAGATCGGCGTGCTCGACCCGCGCAAGGCTCACGCCATCGAGGCGGCGTGCGAGGAGATCCGCGGGGGCGCCCTTCATGACGAGTTCCGCGTCGGCGTGATCCAGGGCGGCGCCGGCACGTCGACGAACATGAATAGCAACGAGGTCATCGCCAACCGCGCGCTCGAGCTTCTCGGCTACGCCAAGGGCGACTACGAGCACCTGCACCCGATCGACGACGTCAACCGGAGCCAGTCGACGAACGACACGTACCCGACGGCCGTGAAGCTCGCGATGTCGTTCGCGCTCGCGACCCTCGTCGATGAGCTCGGCCGCGTCGCCGCGTCGTTCGCCGCGAAGGGCCGCGAGTTCCGCGACATCCTCAAGGTCGGGCGCACCCAGCTGCAGGACGCCGTGCCGATGACCCTCGGCCAGGAGTTCACCGGCTTCGCCCACACGATCCTCGAAGACCAGCAACGACTCCGCGACACGCTGCCCCTCCTCGCCGAGATCAACCTCGGCGCCACGGCGATCGGCACCGGCATCACGGCCGACGCACGCTACGCCGAAGCGGTGCGACGTCATCTCAGCGACCTGACCGGCATCGAGATGGTCACGGCGCCCGACCTCATCGAGGCCACGAGCGACGCGGGCGTGTTCATGACGGTGTCGGGCGCTCTCAAGCGCAGCGCGATGAAGCTGTCGAAGATCTGCAACGACCTGCGGCTGCTGTCGTCCGGGCCTCAGGCGGGCCTCGGCGAGATCCTGCTGCCGCCGCGCCAGGCAGGGTCGTCGATCATGCCGGGCAAGGTCAACCCCGTGATCCCCGAGGTCGTCAACCAGGTCGCGTTCGCGATCGCAGGATCCGACGTCACCGTGACCATGGCGGCCGAGGCCGGTCAGCTCCAGCTGAACGCCTTCGAGCCGGTCATCGCCAACTCGGTCCTGCAGGGGCTGGGCTGGCTCACGCGCGCGTGCGAGACCCTGCGCGAGAACTGCATCGACGGGATCCAGCCGAACACCGGCCGCCTCGCTCAGCAGGTCGAGACGAACATCGGCGTCGTCACGGCGCTGACGCCGTACATCGGCTACGCCGCCGCCGCGTCGATCGCGCACACGGCGCTCGCCACCGAGACGTCGATCGCGACGCTGGTCGTCGCGGCGGGCCTCATGAGCGCCGAGCAGGTGGAGCACGTGCTGTCGCCGGCTCGGCTGTCGGGGCTCGAGGCGATCACGACGTCGATTCCGGTGGTCACGGCCGAGCAGATCTCGAAGCACCTCGCGTCGCTCGACCAGGCGCACGCGGACGAGACCGCCGGCTAGGCCGTCCGGCCCCTCCACCAGAAGACCCCGCGCCCGAGAGAGTCACTCCTCGGGCGCGGGGTTCTTCTTCTCGCGACCCGACATCGTCTGGAAGCGCGGCCGCACGACCGGCCGCCCGGTGTCGTCGAGCGTGGGGTCGCCGTAGAGGCGCACGGCCTTGAGCCGCATCGTCCGGCCGTCGACGAGGTCGAGCGACTGGTGCCGCGCGAGCGCGAGGTTGCGCTTCGTCGAGCGCATCGGCAGCGGGATCACGCCCTCGGCCTCGACGCCCGACTGCAGGTACCGCACGCGGATGATCTGCGAGTCGAGCTCGCCGCCGAGCACGAGCACGAAGTTCGAGATGAACGCGTACGCGAGGACGACGACGGCGCCGCCGAGGTAGCCGTAGACGTGGTCGTAGTGCGAGAACGTGATTACGTACACCGCGAAGCCGCCGGTGGCGACGCCCCAGCCGCCCATGGCGAAGAGCGCCCCGTACGAGACCCAGCGCACCTCGGGGTGCTTGATCGTCGGCGTGAAGTAGTAGAGGAGCCCGACCGCCACGACCGCGAAGGCGACGAGCAGCGGCCACTTGAGCACGTTCCAGAGCACCACGAAGACCTCGCCGAACCGGAACTGGTCGCCGATGCCCTGCGCGATCGACGGCGTGATGAGCAGGATCGTCGCCATGCCGCCGAACGCGACCATGAGCGCGAGGGCGAGCAGCAGCATCTGAGAGCGGAACCGCACGAAGCGGCGCCCCTCCTGCACGTCGTAGATCACGTTCATGGCTCGCCCGAACGCCGACGAGTAGCCCGAGAGCGACCACAGTGTCAGGCCGAGGCCCACGCCGAGCGTGATGCCCGGGCTCGACAGGCTCAGCAGCGAGATGAGTGGCGAGCGCAGCGCCTGGGCGGCGTTCGGGCCGATGGCGATCGTCGCGATGCTGAGGATGTCGTCGACGGCGTCGCTCGACGACTGGCTGAACAGGGCCACGGCCGACACGATCGCCAGCGCGCCCGGGAACACCGCGAGGGTCGAGAAGAACGCCAGCGCGGCTCCGGAGTCGATCGTCTTGTGCCGGTAGAAGCCGTGGTACGTGCGGCGGAGCGCGTAGCGCCAGGGGATCGGGTCGACGCTGCCCACCACGAGCCAGTGCTTCCAGGCCCACACGAAGGGCGAGGCGACGAGGAGCCCGACGAACGACAGGGTCGGCAGGGTGAGGCGCGCGAGCGCCCGCACGGCCAGGCGGCCGACTCCCGCCTCGGAACGAGACGGGGCGCGGGTCATGTCCTCAGGATATCGACGGCCCGGGTCGGCGGCGCGGCGGCACGGGTACTCTGACCGGCAACAGCGCCAACGTCGAACAGGAGTCGCCATGCCCGAGATCGCCGCCATCCAGCCCTGCCTCTGGTTCGACGACCAGGCGCGCGAGGCGATGCAGTACTACGTCGACACGTTCCCGAACTCGTCTATCGTGTCGATCGAGCCGTACCCCGACGAGAACCTCGACGAGCACTTCGAGGGCATGACGGGGCGTGTGCTCAACGGCCGGTTCACCCTGAACGGCGTCGACTTCACCTGCCTCGACGGCGGTCCGCTGTTCCCGTTCACGAACGCGATCTCGTTCGTGGTGGGGTGTGCGGACCAGGCCGAGATCGACTCGTACTGGGAGCGGCTGTCGGCTGATCCTGCGGCCGAGCAGTGCGGCTGGTGCCGCGACCGGTTCGGGGTCTCCTGGCAGATCATCCCCGCCGACCTCGGCGGGCTGCTGACGTCGCCGGCAAAGATCCAGGTGATGATGCAGCAGAAGAAGATCGTGATCCAGGAGCTGCTCGACGCCTGACCGCGACGGCCCGACGGCGGGCCGTCGCAGCCCGGCGACCGGCGCCTACGGCGTCGGGTTGAGCGCGTCGTACCTCCGGAACGCCGGCTGGACCCGGGCGAGCAGCCCGACGAGCGCGATGATGAGGGCGCCGCCGAGCAGCGGCGGCCAGATCGTGCCGGCGAAGGCCATGAGTCCGACGAAGAGGTCGCCGATGCGCGGGCCGCCGGTGACGACGACGATGAAGATGCCCTGGAGCCGGCCGCGCATGGCGTCGGGCGCCGCCGTCTGCAGGATCGTGTTGCGGAAGATCGACGACACGTTGTCGGCGGCCCCGGAGGCGGCCAGGGCGACGGCGGCGCAGGCGAGCGCCGGCAGGTTCGCCGACCCTAGCCCCTCGGTGAGCGAGCCGACACCCCTGTGGCCGCTCAGCTGTGCGACCACGAGCACGAGGCCGAACGCCAGGATGCACAGCCCGTAGGCCGACACCGCCCAGTTGACCGCGGCTCCCTGCCGCCTGACGTGCCCAAGTCGACCCGAGAACAGGCTGCACAGGAGCGCGCCGACGGCGCCCGCCGCCGTCAGGACGCCGACCGACACGGCCCCGCCGCCGATGAGCAGCGCACCGACCACCGGGAACAGCACGCGCGGCTGCCCGAACGTCATCGCGATGATGTCGATGACGAACGTCATGCGGATGTTCGGCGACCGGCGCAGGAACCTCACGCCGAACATGAGCGAGGCGAGCCCCGGCCTTTGACTCTCGCCCTCCGGCCTGATCGCGGGCAGCGAGAAGATGCCGAGAAAGGCGGCCGAGAAGAGCACGACGTCGACCGTGTACGTGCCGGGGAACCCGATCCAGGCCACCAGGATCCCGGCGAGAGCCGGCCCCACGGTGAGCTGGAACCCGGTGCCGATGCCGCCGAGCGCACTTGCCGCGGGCAGCAGCTCGGGCCGGACGAGGCGGGGGATGATCGCCGACCGCGAGGTGTTGATGATCGTGGCGGCCACGGCGTCGATCGCGGTGAGCGCGTAGAGCAGGCCGACCTCGTGGAGCCCGAGGTAGGCGTGGAGGGCGATGCACCCGGTGGTGGCCCAGGCGACCACCGCGGCGACGATCGCCACGATCCTGCGATCGAAGGCGTCGGCGAGCATGCCGCCGTAGAGGCCGGCAGCGATGATCGGCACCAGCGAGATGACCCCGACGAGCGCGACGGCGAACGTCGACTTCGTGATGTCGTAGATCTCGAGGCCCACGGCGACGAGCGTGAGCTGAGCGCCGACGCCCGAGACCGAGCTGCCGATCCAGAGCCGGGCGAAGGCGGGGCTCTGCCGGATCGGCGAGAGATCGACGAGGAGTCCGCGACGCTTCGGTCGCGCGGGGGACGTGTCGGAGGAGGTCAAGGTTCCATCATGGCCCAGCCCCGTGTCGACGACCGACCGATGTGAGCGCGCACATCGTTTTGCGAAACATGCGTCACGGGGCGTAATCTGCATTCGTTCGCATCGATGACACGATCTCGGTGTGGATGGACGATGGGCCGACCGAGCGGCTTCTCCGAGGGCGGAGGAGGCGAGCGGTCGGTCCATCGTCATGTGCGGCGGCAGGTGTTCCGCACCGTGCGCGCGGCGGCTCGCCGGTCGTGCGTAGGCTGGGTGCATGACTCACGACGCATCCATCAAGCCCGAGATCGACGCCCCCGAGGGCCCGGCGCCCGAGGGCCTCGAGATCACCGACATCACCGTCGGCGACGGCGCCGAGGCGCAGGCGGGCTCGACCGTCAACGTCCACTACGTCGGCGTCGAGTACGACTCCGGCGAGGAGTTCGACTCGTCCTGGGGTCGCGGCGAGGCCATCAACTTCCCGCTCGCGGCGCTCGTCCGCGGCTGGCAGGAGGGGATCCCCGGCATGAAGGTCGGCGGCCGCCGCAAGCTCGTCCTTCCCCCGCACCTCGCCTACGGCCCCGCCGGCGGCGGTCACCCGCTCAGCGGCAAGACCCTGATCTTCGTGATCGACCTCCTCGGCGTGAGCTGATGGCCGAACCCATCACGGTTCCCACCCGGCCCCTGAACGACGGCACGGCGTTCCCGGTCGTCGGCCTCGGCACCTACGGCCTCAACGGCGACGAGGGCACGGTCGCCGTGAAGTCGGCGCTCGACACCGGCTATCGCATTCTCGACACCGCCCTCAACTACGGCAACGAAGACGCCGTCGGCCGGGCGGTCCGCGAGACCGACGTGCCCCGCGACGAGATCATCGTCACGTCGAAGCTGCCCGGCCGGTTCCACGGGTTCGACGAGACGCTCACCGCATTCGACGAGACCCTCGAGAACCTCGGCCTCGATCACGTCGACCTCTACCTGATCCACTGGCCCCTGCCGCGCATCGATCGGTACGTCGAGTCGTTCACGGCCTTCGCGAGGCTGCAGCAGGAGGGGCGGGTCACTTCGATCGGCGTCTCCAACTTCACGATCGCCCACCTCGAGCGCGTGATCGCCGAGACGGGCGTCACCCCGGCCGTCAACCAGGTCGAGCTGCACCCGTACTTCCCGCAGGGCGAGCTTCGTGCGTTCCACGACGCCCACGGCATCGTGACCGAGTCGTGGAGCCCCATCGGCAAGAAGAGCGAGCTCCTCACCGAGCCGCTCATCGCCGAGATCGCCGCACGCTACGGCAAGTCGCCGACGCAGGTCGTGATCCGCTGGCACACGCAGATCGGCGCCGTGCCGGTGCCGAAGTCGGCCGACCCGGGCCGCCAGCGCGAGAACCTCGACGTGTTCGGCTTCGAGCTGACCGCCGACGAGGTCTCCGCGATCTCCGGTCTCGAGCGCGGCCGGATCTGGGGCGCAGACCCCGACACGCACGAGGAGTTCTAGGGCGACGCCGGGCGGCCCCCTCCGGACAGAAGTCGGTCAGTTTCACCTTTCGTCGAGGTGATTAGAATTGAAGGCCGACTTTCCCGAGGGGGCTGCACCCGGTGCCATCTGAACTCGACCGCGAACGCGACTACGTCGGCGCTCTCTACGAGCGCCTCGACACCCTGAAGGACGACGCGCGCGCGAGACTGGCCGAGACCCGCCGCGAGACCGTCGGCGGCAACCACCAGAGCCGCAGCGAGCGCGACGCCTACGCGCGTCTCTACGAGGACACCCTCGCGCAGCTGGGCGAGGTCGACGACCGGTTGGCGTTCGGGAGGCTCGAGCTCACCGATCCTGACGACCCGTCGATCTCGGGCTCGGGCCGATACCGGTACATCGGGCGGATCGGGCTCCGCGACACCGACCATCACCCGATCCTGCTCGACTGGCGCGTGCCCGGCGCGAGCGCGTTCTACCAGGCCACCGCGGCCACGCCCATGGGCGCGAGGGCCCGCCGCCACCTCACACTGCAGGGCCGCGAGGTCACCCGCATCGAGGACGAGGTGTTCGACCCCGAGCTGCTGGGCCGCGACGACGTGCAGCTGCAGGGAGAGGGCGCTCTCATGGCGGCCCTCACCGCTCAGCGCACCGGGCGCATGACCGACATCGTGGCCACGATCCAGGCCGAGCAGGACCGGATCATCCGCTCGGCGCTCGACGGGATCCTCGTCGTGCAGGGCGGCCCGGGCACCGGCAAGACCGCCGTGGCCCTCCACCGCGCGGCGTTCCTGCTCTACTCGCACCGCGAGCGCCTGCGTGGCTCGGGCGTGCTCGTCGTCGGCCCCAGCCGCTCGTTCCTCCGCTACATCGAGCAGGTCCTGCCGTCGCTCGGCGAGTCGGGCGTGGTGCTGTCGAGCCTCGGCGGCCTCTACCCGGGCGTCGAGGCCACGGCCGACGACGCCCCCGCGACCGCCGCCCTGAAGGGCTCGGGGCAGATGGCCGACCTGCTCCGCCGGGCCGTGCGCTCGCGGCAGATCGCGCCGACCGAGCCGTCCGACGTCGAGATCGACGGCGAGCGGATGACGGTCCAGCCGGGCCTCGTCGCCGAGGCGCTCAAGCGGGCGCAGGAGCGAGGGAAGCCGCACAACGAGGGCCGCGTGCTCTTCAACCGCTACGCCCTCGCAGCCCTCACCCGGCAGCTTGTCGACCAGCTCCGGGGCCGCGGCACGACGATCGACGACGCCGACGAGCTGGTGCTCCGCGAGGACGTCCGGCAGTCGTACGACGTGCGAGTCCTGCTCAACACGGCGTGGATCCCGCTCAGCCCCGAGAAGCTGCTCGAAGACCTGTACGCGCGGCCGAACTGGCTGGCCTCGATCACGCAGCGCTGGTCGCCCGAGGATCGTGCTCTGCTGCGCCGTGCGCGAGGCGAGGCGTTCACGATCAGCGACGTCCCGCTGCTCGACGAGGCTGCCGAGCTCCTCGGCGAGTTCGACACGAAGGTCGACGCCGAGCGCCGCGCCCTCAAGCAGCAGCAGAAGCGCGACATCGAGAACGCCGAGCGCGCCATCGAGAACATGCAGGTCGAGGGCCTCGTCGACGCCCGCGATATCGCGGGCAACTTCGCCGAGCGCGCCGTCTCGCTGACCTCGGCCGAGCGCGCCGCCGACGACCGCACCTGGGCCTACGGCCACGTCGTCGTCGACGAGGCGCAAGAGCTCTCGCCCATGCAGTGGCGCCTGCTGGCGCGACGCTGCCCGCTCCGGTCGTTCACCGTCGTCGGCGACATCGCGCAGGCGTCGTCGCCCGCGTCGGCGACGTCGTGGGACCGCGCGCTGCAGGGTCTTCTGCCGAGGAGGCGCGGGGCCGCGCAGGCGGGCGGATCCTGGCGGCTGGAAGAGCTCACTGTGAACTACCGGACGCCGTCGCAGATCGTCGAGTACGCCGAGGCGACCGCGCGCAGCACGGGGCTCGAGATCACGCCGAGCCGGTCGGTGCGGGCGAGCGAGTGGGCGGTACGAGAGGTCTCGGTGCCCGGCAGGGTGCAGGATCCTGCGCCCACCGTGGTCTCGGCCGTGGAGGCCGACTGCGCCGTCGACTCGGGCGGCACCCTGGCCGTCATCGCCCCCGAACCCCTCGTCACGTCGCTGCTGGCGGCGCTCTCGGCGGCGTTCCCGGGCCTCGTGGCCGACGGCTCGTCGTCGCTGACGCGGCCGATCAGCGTGCTCAGCCCGGCCACGTCGAAGGGGCTGGAGTTCGACTCGGTCGTCGTCGTCGACCCTGCCGGCATCGTCGCCCGGTCGTCGCGCGGCAACGCGAGCCTCTACGTCGCCGAGACCCGGCCGACGCAGCGCCTCACCGTCGTCTCGCTCGCCTGACCGGGCTCGCGCCTAGGGGTGCGTGGTTCGATGAGGCATGACCGTCGAGACGCCCCGAGCCATCCGCACCTTCATCGACACGACCAACGAGGAGGACACCGAGGGGTTCCTCGCCGCCTTCGCCGACGATGCGACGCTCGACGACTGGGGCCGGGTGTTCCACGGCACCTCGGGCGTCGCCTCCTGGAACCAGACCGACAACATCGGCAAGCACTCGCGCTTCGACGTCGTCGAGGTCGCCGAGGGCGCGAAGCCCGGCGAGTTCGTCGTCACGGTCGACGTGACCGGCGAGGGCTACAACGGTCTCGGCACCATGACCTTCACCGTCGAGGGAGACCTGGTGAAGTCGCTCGTCATCACCTGAGCCGCACGGGTTTCCCGCGACAAAACGCGACATCTGCGACGCCGGCACGTGTCGCAGATGTCGCGTTTTGTCGCTGAGGGGCTTCGAAGTCGCAGGAGCAGGCGAACCTACCTCGCCCGATTCTTGACCAGCCCGAGAGCGTACCGCTCCCACCACGTCCCCGCTGCCGGGCCGCCGTTGCACGTGCCGTCGCTCGCGCCGGGCGTCTTCACCCAGAGCGTCGCGTCGAGCTTCGTCGAACCAGATGCCACGGCCGGGTTCGCCCCGAGAGCCGCGCCGGTCGGGTTGCACCAGGTGCCCTTCCAGCCGGCGCCGTTGCGTGACGTGTCGATGACGTAGTGCGAGCCGCCGGTGAGCGCCGAGACCCTGTTCGCGTACGACACCTCGTTCGAAGTCGGGTAGAAGTTCGACACGTTGGTGAAGAACCCGCGCGCCTCGCCGACTCCGGCCGCCTCCAGCCGCTGCGCCATCGCCGCCGGAGCGACCCAGTTCGAATTGCCCGCGTCGAGGTAGGTGACGACGCCGTCCGACGTGAGCTGGTCGACCGCCGAGCGGATGAGCGGCAGGCGCGTGTCGGCGACGGACGGGCAGCTCGAGATCATCGCCAGCGAGTCGGGCTCGACGAGCACCGCCGACCGGTGGCCGCGCAGCGCCGTGGCGATCGTCTGATTCCAGGCCAGGTACTGCGAGGCGGTCAGCCCGCCGGCCGAGTACCCGCCGCAGTCCCGGTCGGGGATCGCGTAGGTGACGAACACGGGAGTGCGGCCGGTCTTCGCGGCGCTCGCGATCGACGCCGTGATGACCTTGACGAGCTGTGCCCGCGAATACCAGTCGCCGAGCCACACCGCGACGGGCTGCGACGCGATCTGGTCGATCTCGTTCGCCTCGGCGGTGGCGTGGTACTTCGTGCGGAGCAGGCTGACGACCTGCGAGGCCTGGTTGCCGGGCTGGACGGCGAGCCCCGTGTTGTAGAGCGTCCTCGTGGATGCGGCCTGGATCTGCGCGGGAGTCAGCACGGCCACGGGCGTCGCGGCCTGAGCGGCCGGGCCGGCCGTGGGCCCGCCGGCGGCGAGCCCGGCGGCGACGGACACCGCGACGGCGATCAGCGCGGCGGCACGGGCGAGAGCGGTGGAGCGGTGTCGTGGCATGGCGCGGCAACCCCTGGTCTGCGGCCTCGGGGCACCCCTGCACCCGTCGTCGACCGCTACGAGTCCAGCAGGCCGGTGCTCGCAGCAGTAGCACCCAGTGCAGGGGGCAGGAGCCGAGGCCGGTAGCGTGGAGCCCATGACCGCCTCCGACGCCGCCGCCCTCGTCGACCGCCTGACCGCGGTCGTCCCCGACTTCCCGACCCCGGGCATCCTGTTCCGCGACGTCACCCCGGTCTTCGCCGACGCCGAGGCCTTCTCGACGGTCTGCGCCGGGCTCGCCGAGCCGTTCGAGGGCGGCTTCACGGCGGTCGCCGGCATCGAGGCGCGCGGCTTCGCGCTCGCGGGCGGCATCGCCGCCCAGACCGGCACGGGGGTGCTGACGGTGCGCAAGGCGGGCAAGCTCCCCGGCGAGGTGCTGAAGGAGAGCTACTCGCTCGAGTACGGCGAGGCCTCGATCGAGCTGCGCCCCGGCCAGCTGCCGAAGGGGTCGCGCGTGCTCGTCGCCGACGACGTCCTGGCCACCGGCGGCACCGCCGAGGCCTCGATCACTCTGCTCGAGCGCGCCGGCTACGAGGTCGTCGGCATCGCCGTGCTGCTCGAGCTCGACGGCCTCGGCGGTCGTGACCGCCTGGCGTCGCGGGTGCCCGTGCACGCGCTCGGCTCCGCCCCCGCCTGACCCTTCCGTCTGCGACAAAACGCGACACCTGCGACACCCGGATGCGTCGCAGGTGTCGCGTTTTGTCGCAGGGGCAGCGAAGGGCCGGGGCGCAGGAGCGGCGCTACGGCATCGTGAGCAGGCCCTGCGGCACCAGCATCCACAGGTCCGCGACCGCGCACGCCAGCGCGACGAGCACGAAGACGAACACCCACGCCAGCCCCGGAACCCGGGTCAGCCGCGCCAGCTGATCCGCGTCGGACTGCGCCGAGCGGGTTCGTCGCCGGCTGGACTGCAGCTCGAGGCTCGCTCGAAGGGCCCCGAGGGCGAGCACGGCGGTGAGCACGTGCCCGAAGACCAGTTGCCACTCGGGAGCCGCGAACCACGTGACCGCGAAGACCACGGCCGCGCCCACGAGGATCACCCACAGGCCGAACCAGTTGCGGATCTGCACGAGCATCAGCGCGAGCACGACGAGGAGCGCCCAGAGGAGACCCGAGGCGTAGCCGCGGTGCAGCATCCACGCCGCCCCGAGCCCCGCCAGGGCCGGCGCCGTGTACCCGGCCAGCAGGGTGATGACCATGCCGAAGCCGGTCCGCGGCCCCTTCGACACGGTCAGCCCCGAGGTGTCGGAGTGCAGCCGGATCCCGGTGAGGCGGCGCCCGGTCAGGACCGCCGCGAGACCGTGCCCGCCCTCGTGCACGACGGTCACCGCGTGCCGCACGGTGTGCCACGTGCCAGGCAGGAGCACCAGCACGAGGCCGACCGCGAGCGAGCCGAACAGCAGCGCGACGCCGAGCGGCTCGGAGGTCTGTGTCGCTCGTGACCAGAGCGACTCGAGGACATGCATGTGACCAGAGTAGAGAGCCGAGCCGACAGCCCCCGACGCGAGGGGCCACCCCCTGTTCGGGATTTCACCCCCCAACGGGAGATTCCGCGTGCTGGCGCCGATCGGTACCGTTCGAGGACAGCACTCCGAAAGGCCTTCCCGTGACGATCTCCGCCCCCGACGACGACGCAGCGCAGGTGCTCACGCACCCCGGTTCGGGCGCCGCTGCGATCTCCGCCGTGGAGGCGCTGTGGGACCGTCAGGCGCCGGTCGCACCGCGGACGCGAGCGTCTCGGATCCTGGGCCGCAGCCCCCTGGGTGACTCGGCCCGCGCCTGGTTCGCGCCCGCGCTCGGCGAGGCCCGCACCGCCGAGCTGCTGCGCACCCTGAGCACCTCGGGCGAGCCGTGGCGCGTGCTCCACGCGATCCCCGTGGTCGCCGGCGCCCCCGCGATCGACCACCTCGTCATCGGCCCCGCCGGAGTCTTCGCCCTGAGCACGGCCACCCGCGACGAGTCCGGCTCGGAGACGCACGTGCGCGAACCGCTCGTCGAGGCCCGCCTCGCCTCGACCCTTCTCTCCAACGCGCTCGGTCGCCCCGCGGTGGTCCGCGCGATCACCGTCGTGGTCGAGCCCGGACGCCGCCCCGCCGAGATCCCGGGCGTCGACGTCGTCGGCCTCGACCGGCTCGTGCGCCACCTCCGCTCCCTCGTGCCGGTCCAGTCGGTCGAGGAGGTCCGCGAGATCACCCGGGTCGCCCTCAAGCCGCGCACCTGGCGTGCGCCGGGGGAGACCGCGGTCTTCTCCTCGTCGGCTCCGGGCGCAGGATCCCACGCCCATCCCACCGCCTCGGAACTCGGCTTCTGGTTCGCCCGCCTGCGCACCGAGGTCGCTCGCGCTCGCCGGGTGCGGCTCGCCTGGGTCACGGGTCTCTCGGGCACCGTGGCCGCCGCCGCCGTCATCGCGCCGATGGTCGTCCAGCAGCTGTCCAGCTGACGTCAAGGGTTCGCCCCGGGCGCATGAGGCACCATCGTCGGATGAAGTTCCGCCCCTGGCTCCTCGTCGTGACCGCGCTCTACTGCGGGTTCATCGCCTGGATGACGCTCCGCACGTCCGTCTACGACGGCCGCACCGCCACGCTGCTCTACCGGGCGCTCGCGATCTTCGCCGAGCACCGCTCGACGAGCTGGCTGACCTTCGACACGGTCGAGAGCCTGGCGAACGTCGCGATGTTCGTGCCGCTCGGCTTCTTCCTGGCGCTGTTCTTCCCGCGTCCGCTCTGGATCGTCGCGGCCGCCCTGTGCGTCCTCGCCTCCTACGGCATCGAGACGTACCAGGGCACGTTCCTCGCCTCGACCCGCGTGGAGGACATGAACGACGTGCTCCACAACGGCCTCGGGGGAGCGGCCGGCGCGTTCCTCGCGCTCCTGATGCGGGTCACCTTCGCACCCAGGCGCAGGAGCAGGCCGAGGGCTCTGCTAGGATCGTGAGGTTGCCGTCGAACGGCCGCGGAGAAAGAGAGCGCACGCAACCGGCGTGACGCACCGCGCAACGAGAGAAAGGGGTCCCAGTTATGGCACTTGCACCCGAAGTGAAGACTGCGATCATCGAAGAGTACGCGACCCACCCGGGCGACACGGGATCCCCCGAGGTCCAGGTGGCCGTTCTCACCCAGCGCATCAAGGATCTGACCGAGCACCTCAAGGAGCACAAGCACGACCACCACTCGCGTCGTGGCCTGCTTCTGCTCGTGGGTCAGCGTCGTCGTCTGCTCGGCTACCTCGCCGACGTCGACATCAACCGCTACCGCTCGCTGATCGAGCGCCTGGGTCTGCGCCGCTAAAAGCTGCGGCGATAGCAGCACTTCAGGTCTGGCCGACGGCCCCGTCTCCTCACGGAGACGGGGCCGTTTGCTTTGGCCGCTCATAGGCTCCGCATAGCGGGCGAGAGCAGAGTCGATGCAAACGTGTAGAAAAGACACAGTTCCCGACCCCCGAAAGCGCATCAACCCATGAGCCTCCTCGACGAGAAACCCAGCAGAGTCGCCGCGACACCCATGCGGCACCGCGTGCGCGGCAACGTGGTGATCATCCTCTGCGTCATGTACGCGATCTCGTACATCGACCGCACGAACATCTCCACCGCCCTGCCCACCATCCAGGCGAACCTGCACCTGACGACCGACCAGACCGGTCTCATCGTCTCGGCGTTCTCGATCCCGTACGCGCTGCTGCAGGTCTTCGGCGGCAACCTCGGCGAGCGGTTCGGAGCGCGCAAGGCGCTGTTCTGGATCGCCCTGCTCTGGGGTGTGGCCACCCTCGCCACCGGACTCTCGATCGGCTTCTGGACCCTCTTCGGAGCGCGCGTCCTGCTCGGCCTGACCGAGGCGGCCGCGTTCCCGACGGCGACGAGCGCCATGACGCGCTGGGTGCCGGCCGACCGCAACGGCTTCGTGCAGGGGGTCGTGCACTCGGCTTCCCGCCTCGGGAACGCCGCGGCGCCCCTGATCGTCGCCTGGCTGATCGTCTGGGCGGGCTGGCGCGAGTCGTTCATCGTGCTCGGCGTCGTCAGCGTGATCTGGGGCGTCATCTGGTTCGTCTACTTCCGCAACCGGCCGGACGAGCACAAGAGGGTCACCGAGATCGAGCTCGCCGAGATGCCCGACCGTCCGAAGTCCGAGAAGCGCCCGCCGGTGCCGTGGCGCCGCATGATGCGCTCCATCGCGCCCGTCGCCTTCGTCGACTTCGGCTACGGCTGGACCCTCTGGGTGTTCCTCACCTGGCTGCCGTCGTTCCTCGGCGACAGCTACGGACTCAAGCTCCTGAGCTACGCCGGGTTCACCTCGGTCGTCCTCATCGGCGGCGTCTTCGGCGACACCGTCGGCGGGGTGGTCAGCGACGCCTGGTTCCGGCGGACGGGCGACATGCGCAAGGCGCGGCGCAACACGCTCATGATCGGCCTCATCGGCTCGGCCCTCTGGCTGATCCCGGTGTTCGCGATCCACAACCTCGCCGTCGCGATCGTCTCGCTGACGCTCTCGTTCTTCTTCCTCGAGCTCTGCAACGCGACCCTCTGGGCGATCCCGATGGACACCGCGCCCGAGTGGGCGGGCACCGCGAGCGGCATGATGAACACCGGCTTCGGCATCGCCGGCATCTTCTCGCCGATCGTCTTCGCCGCGTTGGTCTCCGCGACCGGATGGCAGTGGCCGTTCTTCGCCTCGATCGTCCTGCTCGTCGTCTCCGCGGTCGTGGCCTGGCGCATGAACCCGAAGCGCATCACGTCACGCGACGGGCTCGTGTCGAACCAGAAGCTGGCCTAGAGTCAGGCCTTCTTGCGCCCGGAGCGGAACGGTCGCCCCGTCAGCGGAAGGCTGAGCGGGGTGCGGCGCAGGATCTCGATGAACGCGACGGTGCAGAGGACGACCAGCACGTAGAGCACCACGGCGCGCGGGCCGTCCGGGATCGTGTGCGTGATCCAGCCGCCGCCGGCGAGCAGCAGCAGCCAGATGAAGAACGGGTGGGCGAGGAAGATGCCGAAGGAGCGGTCGGAGGCCGTGTCGACGAGGCGCGCGAAGCGGGAGCCTGCGACGCGCTGGTCGGCCCACTTCGTGCCGAGCGCGAGGAAGCCGAGGATCACGGGCACCGACCACACCAGCACGACCGGCTGCAGCGCCGTCGAGGCCTTCACCGGGCTCTGACCGAGGCCGAGGTTGATCGCGTAGACGGCGATCGAGAGCAGGGCGCCGGCGACGACCAGCCCGAGGATCGTGAGCCTGCTCCTGCGCACCCAGGCCATGAGCGGGTCGACGTGGTCGGCGGCCACAGCGCCCAGCACGATCATGAACTCGTAGCTCCAGAACTCGATGCGGCTGTACTGGCTGATCGCGTGCGGGATCACGCTCGGGTAGTACTGGTAGCAGACCGTGAAGAACATCTCGACGGCGAACGACAGGCCGATGACGAGTCCGTGGTGGCCGCGCGTCTTCTTCACGAGCCACACGATCACGGGCATCAAGAGGTACACCTGCATGGTCACGAGCAGGAAGTACAGGTGGTACCAGGCGTTTCCGGTGTAGAGGTCGTGCCAGAAGTTCGCGAGCCAGTCGCCGAGCGTGCCCGAGGGGCTGTGCACCCACGAGGCGAAGTCGTAGACGGCCGACCAGGTGACGTAGGGGAGCGCGACGAGCAGGAACCGCTTCGGCCAGAACTCGCGCAGCGGCCTCGGCTTCGCGAGGAACGACAGCACGAGCACGAACGCGGTCAGGGCGAAGAACACCTCGCGGGTGAAATGGACCAGGATCAGGAAGCCGTTCTGCCCCAGGTCGCTCGCGCTGTCGGCGTGGCTCACCACGTGCACGGAGATGACGCAGACGAACGTCAGGATCCGCAGGATGTCGACCTCGTAGAGGTGGCGGCGCCTGGCCTTCGCCTGCGCGGGAGTGTCGGCGGGCTCGGGAGCCGAGGCGGCCGCGGCCCCGCTCACCAGATCGTCGGCGTCGGCGGACTCGGCCGCCCGCTGCGACGTGCCCTCGCTCACGCCCCCGCTGCCTCGGCGAGCATCTGCCTGGTCTTGTTGCGCTGCACCTTGCCCGTCGGAGTGCGTGGCAGGTCGTCGACGACGGTGATCTCCATCGGGCGTTTGAAGCGGGGGAGCTCCGCCTCGCAGCGCTTACCGAGGTCGGTGGAGAGGGAGGCCCGGACGTCGTCCGGCAGCGACAGGTCGGCGGGGATGACATACGCGACCGGGACGAAGCCGAGGACGTCGTCGGGTCTCGCCACGACGACGGCCTCTCGGACCCGGGCGTCCTCCAGCAGGACGTCCTCGACCTCGGCCGGGTAGACCTTCTCGCCACCGCGGTTGATGACGTCGTCGGTGCGGCCGGCGAGGTACACCCAGCCGTCGGCGTCGAGGTGGCCGAGGTCGCCGGTGCGGAGCCAGCCGTCGGCGTCGAAGCGCTCGGCGGCGCGGCCCTGGAAGTAGCCCTTCACGACGCCCGGCCCGCGGATCCAGAGCTCGCCGATCTCGCCCACGGGCAGCGCGCGGCCCTCGGCGTCGCGGGGCTCGACCTCGCCGCCGACGGGCAGGCCGACGGAGCCGGGCCGAGGCTCGACGCCGAGCGGGGTCGCAGTGATCTGGCTGGCGCCCTCGGTCATGCCGTAGCTGATGATCATGGGCACGTGGGCGAAGGCGGTGCGGACGGCCTCGGGCAGGGCCGACGAGGCGCTGCGGACGAAGCGCAGCCCCTCGGGCGCCTGCGCGGGGCCGGACTTCGCCAGCACGGCGAGGATCGCAGGCACGGCGTTCAGCCACGTGATGCGCCGCTCCGCGAGGAGCTCCCAGAAGCCGGTGCGGTGGAACCGGTCGTCGAGCACGAGAGTGGCGCCCGCGACGAGGGTCGACAGGAGGCCGACGACCTCGGCGTTCACGTGGAAGAGCGGCAGCGAGTTGAAGCCTCGGTCGGCACTCGTGAGCGCGTTGTGCTCGGCGATCGCCCGGGCGACGAAGAGCAGCTGCGCTTCGGTGAGCTCGACGCCCTTCGGCTGGCCGGTGGATCCGGAGGTGAAGAGGATCACGGAGCCGGAGGGCGCGGTCTCGGTCTTCGAGGAGGTGTCGGGCGTGCGGCTCTCGCGATCCTGCGCCCCGGTCGCCTCAGCGGGAGAACCGGTCGAGGCCTCGGGCCGGAGCACCACGACGTCGGTCTCGCCCGGCTCGTCGCGATCGGTGATCACGGCCTCGGACGACCCGAGGTCCACGGACTTCAGCGTCTCGGACCACGTGCCCTGCGGGTTGACCGGCACGCTGCGGCGGCCGGACGCGACGACGGCGAGGTGAGCCACGGCGAACGACAGCGGGTCGCGCACGTCGAGCACGACCGTCGCGCCGGCGGAGAGCCCGCGGTCGTCGAAGACGTCGGCCCACTCGGCGGTGCGCGACGCCAGGGCGGCGAACGTGATGACGCGCTCGGAGCGGGCGTCTTCGAGGTAGTGCGCAGACGGCGCCTCGGTCGAACGGGTGGCGATCAGGCCTGCCAGTGTGTCCATTCGTGCAGGATATCCGCCGACTCTATGAGCCGCCTATGGCGCTGGCGCAGGAGCCAGCGGCCGGGCTCAGTACCAGTTGTGAGCGACCTCGTGAGCCCACGCGCCGCACGGCGACCCGTAGGCCGCGGCGATGTAGGCGAGTCCCCAGTTGATCTGCGTGCGGTAGTTCGTCTGCCAGTCGACGCCGTACGTGGCCATCTTGTCGGCCGGTAGCGACTGCGGGATGCCGTAGGCACCGCTGGAGACGTTCAGGGCGTCGGTGCGCCATCCCGACTCCTGGTTCCAGAGCGAGATGAGGCACGACATCTGCGACGACGCCCAGCCGTGGCTGCCGAGCTGGCCCGAGGCGTAGGCCTGGGCGCCGGCGGGGTCGTCGACGACGCCCGCGCCGAGGTTCGAGCTGGAGCCGGTCGAGGCCGTCGAGCCGGAGCCGCCGCTCGACGCGCCGTTGCTCGTGGACGACCCGGAGTTCTGGTGCGCCTTCTCGTAGGCGAGCTTGGCGGCTGCGGCCGCCGCGGCCCGCTGCTGCGCGAGCGCCGCGGCTCGCGCCATGACGCCGTTCTTGTAGCCGACCTCGATCGTCGCGGCCTTCGAGTCGAGCGAGACGAGCTGCGCCTCGAGCGTCGACTGGTGCGACTGCGCGTTCGACACGGCGGAGTCGGCCGCGGCCTGCGCGCTCTGCGCCGCGGCCAGGGCGGTCTTCGCGGCGCCTGCGAGGCGGTCGCGCTCCTTCTCGGCGACGGTGGCCTGGTCGCTGAGCGACGACACCGACTTGGAGGCGACGGTCGCCTCGTCGAGAACGGTCTGCCACTGCTTCGTGAGCTGGGCGAGAGCGCCGAGCTTGTAGAGGGTCGAAGACGCCTGGGACCCGGAGAACAGCTGGCCGTCGAGCTGGCTCGAGCCGCCCAGGCGGTAGAGGCGCGCGGCGAGCTGGCCGGCCTGCGTGTGGGCCTCGTCGGCCTTCTTCTGCTCGGCGGCGAGCTGCGCCTCGAGGGCCGTCGCCGTGCTCGTGGCGGACGCGAGCTGGCTCTGCGCCTCGGAGTTCGCCGCGTTGGCCTTGATCGCGGCGTTGCTCTTCTCGTTCGCGACGGTGCGGAGGCTGGTGAGGTCGGCGGTGATGGCATCGACCTGCTTCTTCGTCGCCGCGGCATTGCCCTTGGCGGCCTCGACGTCGCTCCATGACGGGTAGGCGGAGGCCGAGAGCGGGGCGACGAGCAGCGCGCCGACGACGGCGAGGGTGGCGGCGCCGCCCGCGATCGCGAGGGCGCGAGTGCGGCGTCGGCGTGTCGCGCGCGCAGCGTCGGGCGCGCGGAATCGTCGCTCTGCAGAAGCCATGGCCTCGACTGTAACCCGATTCACACGAGTAACACCAGTCACATGTGCCCCGTGTCGCTCGTTCTGGGGGCGGCTTCCGGGGCCCGCGACACGCCGGGTGCTACCCTTGCGCGAAGGAGCCGGCTGGCAGCAGCTGGTCACCGGTGGTGATGTGCGGGGCGAGTCCGATCCCGACCGTTTCTACTGTTGACCAGGCATACGCCACCGTCACCGTGCCACGAAGGCCGGGCCGGACCGTACGCGCATCGTTGTGCCTGAAGCCGATCTGCTCCTGATGAATGACATCGCCCTCCACACGGGACGGACGATTTAAAACAAAGAGGAGAAAACCCCCGCATGGAGGGTCCAGAGATCAAATTCGCCGAAGCCGTCATCGACAACGGCAAGTTCGGCACCCGCACGGTCCGGTTCGAGACCGGCCGTCTGGCGCAGCAGGCTCAGGGAGCCGTCGCCGCCTACCTCGACGAAGAGACGATGCTTCTCTCCGCCACCTCCGCGTCGAAGAACCCGAAGGACAACTTCGACTTCTTCCCGCTCACCGTCGACGTCGAGGAGCGCTCGTACGCCGCCGGCAAGATCCCCGGCTCGTTCTTCCGCCGCGAGGGTCGCCCGTCGACCGAGGCGATCCTCGTCTGCCGCCTGATCGACCGCCCGCTGCGCCCGTCGTTCGTCGACGGCCTCCGCAACGAGGTCCAGATCGTCATCACGGTGCTCTCGATCGCTCCGGACGAGTTCTACGACGCGCTGGCGATCAACGCCGCCAGCGCCTCGACGCAGATCTCGGGTCTGCCGTTCTCCGGCCCCATCGCCGGTGTGCGCCTCGCGCTCATCAAGGGCCAGTGGGTCGCCTTCCCGAAGGCGTCGCAGCTCGAGGACGCCGTCTTCGACCTGACCGTGGCCGGCCGCGTCGTCACCGACGCCGCGGGCAACGAGGACGTCGCCATCATGATGGTCGAGGCCGAGGCCACCGAGCACTCGTGGGGCCTCATCCAGGGCGGCGACACGAAGCCCGACGAGGGCATCGTCGCGCAGGGCCTCGAGGCGGCCAAGCCGTTCCTCAAGGTGCTCGTCGAGGCGCAGGCGAAGCTCGCCGCGCAGTCGGCCAAGGAGATCCAGGACTACCCGGTCTTCCCGCCGTACTCCGACGAGGTCTACGCCGCCGTCGCGGCCGAGGCGGAGACCGAGCTCGGCTCCGTCTACCGCATCGCCGGCAAGATCGAGCGCCAGGACGCCGACGACGAGCTGAAGGGCCGCGTCAAGCAGGCCATCGCCGCCAAGGTCGAGGCGGGCGAGCTGCCCGACTCCGCCCTGTCGCAGGTGTCGGCCGCGTACAAGTCGGTCACGAAGAAGGTCGTCCGCGGGCGCATCCTCTCCGAGCAGGTCCGCATGGACGGCCGCGGCCTCGCCGACATCCGTCCGCTCGACGCCGAGGTGCAGGTCATCCCGCGTGTCCACGGCTCCGCCATCTTCCAGCGCGGCGAGACCCAGATCCTGGGCGTCACCACGCTGAACATGCTCAAGATGGAGCAGCAGATCGACTCGCTGAGCCCGGTCACCAAGAAGCGCTACCTGCACCACTACAACTTCCCGCCCTACTCGACCGGTGAGACCGGTCGCGTCGGGTCGCCGAAGCGTCGCGAGATCGGCCACGGCTTCCTCGCCGAGCGCGCCCTCGTCCCCGTCCTCCCGAGCCGCGAGGAGTTCCCCTACGCGATCCGCCAGGTCTCCGAGGCCCTCGGCTCCAACGGCTCGACCTCGATGGGCTCCGTCTGCGCCTCGACGCTGTCGCTGCTCAACGCCGGTGTGCCGCTCAAGGCGCCGGTCGCCGGCATCGCGATGGGCCTCGTCTCCGACGAGGTCGACGGCCAGACCCGCTACGCGGCGCTGACCGACATCCTGGGCGCCGAAGACGCTCTCGGCGACATGGACTTCAAGGTCGCCGGCACGTCGGAGTTCGTCACGGCGATCCAGCTCGACACGAAGCTCGACGGCATCCCCTCGGCGGTCCTCGACGCCGCGCTCAAGCAGGCGAAGGAGGCCCGCACGGCCATCCTGAACGTGCTCACCAGCGCGATCGACGAGCCCGACGAGATGGCTCCGACCGCCCCGCGCGTGATCTCGGTGCAGATCCCCGTCGACAAGATCGGCGAGCTGATCGGCCCGAAGGGCAAGACGATCAACGCGATCCAGGACGAGACCGGCGCCGACATCTCCATCGAGGAGGACGGCACCGTGTACATCGGCGCCGTCGACGGCCCCTCGGCCGAGGCCGCGCGTGCGCAGGTCAACGCCATCGCCAACCCGACCAACCCCGAGGTCGGCGAGCAGTTCCTGGGCACGGTCGTCAAGATCGCGACCTTCGGCGCGTTCGTCTCGCTCCTCCCCGGCAAGGACGGCCTGCTGCACATCTCCGAGGTGCGCAAGCTCGCCGGCGGGAAGCGCGTGGAGAACGTCGAGGACGTCCTCGGCGTGGGGCAGAAGATCCTCGTCGAGATCACGAAGATCGACGACCGCGGAAAGCTCTCGCTCGCCCCGGTGATCGCCGACGAGGCCGACACGGACTCGTCCGGCGCCACCGAGGAGTCGCAGGACGCCTCCGTCGACGCGTAGTCAGACACCCGTTCCGCGCCCGCTCTGCCTCGGCAGGGCGGGCGCCGTCCGTTAACTTGGCGAAGGCCCGAGCGATCCCCACCGCTCGGGCCTTCTGTGCCGGGATCTCACCGGCGCACATAGTGACTGCATCGCTCCCCACCACAGAGAACGTTGCTTCGGAACCCTCCCAGGAACCGCACACCAGAAACACTACGGACGAGGCCTGTGCCGCGCACTCGATGGGGCACAGGATCGGCTGAGCGCTCCCTATGGACTGTCTGTGGGCCCGGCCATGTAACGATTTGGAAAACTCGCCCGCCGCCGACCGGTCGATGTCGGCCGGTCCACGTAGCCTCACAGGTGAACAGGATCAGGAGGCGACAGTGACCGATGCGACCCGCCACGTCGAATCGTCACGGTCGGCCGCTCCGAACTCCCTGATCATGCCCGACGACGAAGCGCCCCTCGCGCGCACCACCGGCCGCCACTCGATCCCGACGTCGCCGATCACCACGGTGCCCGTCGACCTCGGCGTGATCCAGCCGCGTCGCCGACTCGGCGTCGCCGACCTGCGAGTGTTCCCCGTGGCGCTCAGCGGCAAGGTGTTCGGCTGGACCGCCGACGAGCAGCAGACCTTCGACGTCCTCGACACCTACTTCGCCCAGGGAGGCAACTTCGTCGACACCGCCGACTCCTACGCCAACGGTCTCAGCGAGTCGCTGATCGGCGCGTGGATGAAGTCGCGCATCACCCGCGACGACATCGTGCTCGCGACGAAGGTCGGCAAGAGCGAAGAGAACCCCGGTCTCACCCCGCGCTCCATCGAGCGGGCGGTCGACGCGTCCCTGCGTCGACTCGGCACCGATCGCATCGACCTCCTGTACCTGCACGTCGACGACACCGAGGTCGCGTTCGAGCGCACTCTTCTCGGGGTCGACCGCCTCATCCGTGCCGGCAAGGTGCGCTACTTCGGCGGGTCCGACCACTCGGGCAACCGCCTCTACGAGGCGCGCATCGCCGCGGGCATGCTGGGCGTCGCGCCGATGGTGGCGCTCCAGAACGAGTACAGCCTGGTCCACCGCCGCGAGTACGAGGAGGGGCTGGCCAAGGTCGCGCAGCAGCAGCGTCTCGCGGTGATGCCCCGCTTCGCCCTGGCGAGCGGGTTCCTCTCCGGCCGCTACCGCACCCGCTCCGACATCCGGGGCTACCGGCGGGGGAGCGAGGTGGCGAGGCTCCTCAGCAAGAAGAACCTGCGGATCCTGGCCGAGCTCGACCGCATCGCCTCGCTGCACGCGAGCCCGGTGGCCGCGGTCGCCCTCGCCTGGCTTCTCACGAAGCCGAACGTCGTGGCGCCTGTCGTCAGCGCCACCTCGCCGCACCAGGTGACCGAGCTGGCCGAGGCCGCGCGAGTCCAGCTCACGCGACACGAGGTCGCCGAGCTCGATCGCGTCAGCGCGTAGCTCGAGCGGCTCAGGCGCAGTCGGCGAAGAGTCGCTCGGTCACGCGCGCCATGGCCGAGGTCGCGGCGATCGCGTCGCCGGCGTAGCCGGCCACCATCGCGCCGTCGCGGGCCAGGTAGAACTCGTCGGCCGCGTCGCCCGACATCGGATGCCCGGCCTCGCGGAACAGGGTCACGAGGGCATCGGTGTACCACTCGCGGTGCTGCACGACGATCTGACGCACGGGGTGCTCGGGCTCGGCGAACTCGGCGGCCGCGTTCACGAACGGGCAGCCGCGGAATCCTGGGGCCTGGATCTCGTCGGAGATCGACGCCAGGAGCTCGCGCAGGGCGTCGAGCGGCGATCCGGCGTCGGCGCGGATCTCGTCGACCGTGGCCATGGCGTCGTCGCGTCGACGGCGCATGTAGTCGAGCACGAGGTTGTCCTTCGCGCCGAAGTGCTTGTAGAAGGTCGCCTTCGTGACGCTCGACTCGGCGATGAGCCGGTCGACGCCGACGGTGCGGATGCCCTCGTCGTAGAAGAGGCGGTCGGCGGTCACGAGGACGCGCTGCTTCGCGCCGGGGCCCGGCTGGAGCGCGGGGGAGGCTTCCCCCAGGGAACGCTGGACGGCCGATGGGGGGAATTCGACCGTCACAGCGTGGCTCCTTGGGGATCATTCGGCCGGGGACCGCCGTCAGGGGAAACAGCGGCCAGACAACGAACGTCTGTGAGCCGCCGACCGGGCCTGCTAGGGGAGGCGCCGATCGGTGACATGACACTAGCAGAAAGAGGACAAACAGACAGGTGTGTCTGTCCTCTTTCGGCGTACCCCAGTTCGGGTGTCATGCATCCCGTAGGCTCGATGACGATGAATGGACCGGTTCCCCTGCCCCTCGACCAGGTCGAGCTGGCGTTCGACGTCTCGGCGGACGAACGCGTGCGGCGGAGCATCCTCCCCACGGGCGTGCGGATCCTCTCGGAGCGGATGGGCGGCGCCCGGAGCGCGACGGTCGGCTTCTGGGTGGCCGTCGGCTCCCGCGACGAAGGCGACACCGAGCGAGGCTCGACGCACTTCCTCGAGCACCTGCTGTTCAAAGGCACCCCGACCCGGTCGGCGTTCGACATCTCGGTGAGCTTCGAGTCGGTCGGCGGCGAGCACAACGCCGCGACCGCGAAGGAGTACACCTGCTACTACGCCAAGGTCCGCGACGTCGACGTCGACATGGCCGTCGACGTCCTCGCCGACATGGTGACCTCCTCGGTGCTCGACGCCGACGAGTTCGAGGTCGAGCGCGGGGTGATCCTCGACGAGCTCGCCGAGGCGGCCGACGACGCCGGCGACATCGGCTCCGAGCGCCTGTTCGAGTCGGTGCTCGGCGACCACCCCCTCGGCCGCCCCATCGGCGGCTCGCCGGAGAGCATCCGCGAGGCCCGCCGCGACGACGTGCTGAGCCACTACCGGGCGAACTACCGCCCGCAAGACCTGGTCGTCACCGTCGCGGGGGCCGTCGACCACGACCTCCTCGTGGGCCGCATCGAGGCCGCCCTCCTGCGGGCCGGCTGGCCCGACACGAACGCGGCGCCTGTGCAGCGACGGTCGACGGCGCCGGCCGAGCTCGCCTCGCGCGCAGGCGTCACGATCCTGTCCAGGCCGCTGGAGCAGGCGACGGTCATGCACGCGGTACCGGGTCTCGCCCTCACCGACGCCCGGCGCCCGACCCTCAGCATCCTCAACGCGGTCCTAGGCGGCGGCATGTCGTCGAGGCTGTTCCAGGAGGTCCGGGAGAAGCGCGGCCTCGCCTACTCCGTGTACTCGTTCACCCCGAGCTACTCCGACGCGGGGCTGTTCGGGCTGTACGCGGGGTGCGCGCCTCGCAACGCGCCGGAGGTCTCCCGGCTCCTGCTGGCCGAATTCGACCGGATCGCCGAGTCGGGCATCACCGAGCGCGAGCTCGCGCGCTCCCTCGGCATGCTCGGCGGCGCCGCGGCGCTGGCGCTTGAGGACAGCGACACGCGCATGAACCGCCTCGGCCGGGCGGAGATCTCGACCGGCGAGTTCGTCGACCTCGACGAGTCGCTGTCCCGCCTCGGCACCGTCACGCCCGAGGGGGTACAGAGCCTCGCTCGCGAGCTCCGGTCCGGCGTAGTGTCCACGGTGGTCGTCGGCGACGTCTCACCCGAGGATTTCGACACCACGACCGTCCTCCCGGTGGCAGCGTCGCCATCGGCGATGCAGTGAATCAGGAGGCGGGAGTGTCGCACTACCTCTACCTCGTCCGGCACGGCGAGCAGCAGGATGCGGAGTACGGGCTTCCCGACGGTCCCCTCTCCGAACGGGGCAAGCGGCAGGCGCGGCTCATCGCCGAGCGCCTCGGCGGCGTGCCGTTCTCGGGCGCCTGGCACTCGCCGCTCCAGGGCGCGGCGGAGACCGCGCGCATCATGACCGAGCTGATGCCCGCCCTCGACCCGCAGCCGTCGACGCTCCTCTTCGACTGCATCCCCTCGGGCCCCACGCCCGAGATGCCGAGCGCGTTCAAGCAGTTCTACGGCGGGATCACCGACGAGCAGATCGAGGCCGGCGAGGCGCAGATGGCCGACGCGGTCGCCGAGTGGCTGACCCCGTCCCGCGACGACCGCCACGACCTGCTGATCACCCACAACTTCGTCATCGGCTGGTTCGTGCGCGAGGTCTTCCGAGCGCCGGCCTGGCGCTGGATGGGCGTCAACCAGGCCAACGGCGGCCTGACGATCATCCGGGTGCGGTCGGCCAAGCCGCCGGAGCTCGTGACCCACAACGACCTCGGCCACCTGCCGGTCGAGCTGCGCACCGGGCTCCCGGTCGAGCAGCCGCTGTAGCCCTCGACCTTTCGCCGGTCCGGGACTACCGGACGACGTCCTTCGCGTACCAGGTCGTGGCGTTCGGGTTGTCGTTGTACGGCTCGGTCGTGCGATACCCCGACGACCGGTAGAGGCCGCCGGCGGCCCGCAGGCTGTCGTTCGTGTCGAGCACGATCAGGTCGGCGCCCAGGTCCGCCGCGCGGCGCTCCAGCTCGGCCAGCAGGATCCGACCCAGTCCCCGCCCCCTGCCGCCCGGCGCCACATACAGGTGCTTCACCTCGTACCGCACGCGCCCGTCGGCCAGGGGCGGCAGGCGCCGGATGCCGCCGCACGCGACGCCCCGGACGGGTTCCGGCTGCTCCTGCGCCCCGCCGGTCTCCAGGTCGATCAGCAGGAAGACGCCCTCGGGCGGCACGAACGCCGCCGGGTCGGGGTAGCGGGTGGTGTAGCCGGCAGGATCGGGGAAGGTCGCCACGCGCTCGGCGAAGTAGGCCTCGAGGAGCGCGTGCGCCTCGGGGTCGTCGACAGGGGTCTCTCGGAACTGCAGCACGTCGACCGATCGTAGCGAGCCGGTAGGTTGGGGGCATGACTGTTCGCGTCGCCGTCGTCGGTGCCACCGGCCGGATGGGCCGCCTCTTCGTCCGCCTCATCGACGAGAGCGCCGACCACGAGCTGCACGCGGGGCTCTCCAGCCGCGACGACCTCGCAGGCATCGAGGGCGCCGACCTCGTCGTCGACGTCACGGTGCCCGCGGTGAGCCCGGGCATCGTCGAGCGGGCCGTGCGCGCCGGAATCCCCGTTCTCGTCGGCACCTCCGGCTGGTCGGAGCCCCGGCTCGCCGCGCTCGGCACGGTCGTCGCCGAGGTGGGCGGCCCCGGCGTCCTCGTGGTGCCGAACTTCTCGGTCGGATCGGTGCTCGCGACGATGTTCGCCACGATGGCCGCCCGGTTCTACGAGTCGGTCGAGATCGTCGAGACGCACCACCCCGGCAAGGTCGACTCGCCGTCCGGCACGGCGATCCGCACGGCCGAGCTCGTCGCCGACGCCCGCCGCGACCTCGGCCCGGTGCGCGCGCCTCACGTCGACCAGCGGGCTCGCGGGCAGCAGGTCGCCAGCGTCCCGGTCCACAGCCTCCGTCTGCCCGGCATCGAAGCCCGGCAGGAGGTCGTGTTCGGCGGCGCGGGCGAGACGCTCTCGCTCGTCCACGACACGACCTCGCAGACGGCGTACGAGCAGGGCATCCGCGTCGCTCTGGCCGCGGCACCCACCGTGACGGGCGTAGTCGTCGGCCTCGACCGGGTCCTGCCCCTCGGGCCGTCGTCCGAGCGCGCGTGAGCGGGGCCGGCCGATGAAGGGGCGCGTCGCCGCCATCGTCATGTGCGTCGTGCTGGCGCTGTATCTCGTGCTCGTGGGTCAGCGCGCGGTGCTGTTCGTCCGCGCGGGCGAGCCGATCGCCGTCGTGCTCGGCATCGCGCTCATCGTGCTGCCGATCATCGGCGTCTACGCGCTCCTCGTCGAGATCCGGTTCGGGATCCTGACCGAGAAGATGGTGAAGCAGCTCGCGGCGGAGGGGGAGCTGCCCGTCGACGACGTGCCGAAGCGCCCCAGCGGCCGCTACGAGCGCGAGGCCGCCGACGCGGCCTTCCCCGGCTACGCAGACGCCGTCCGCGCGGCGCCCGACGACTGGCGGGCCTGGTTCCGCCTGGGTCTCGCGTACGACGCCTGCGGCGACCGCCGCCGGGCGCGCGGCGCGATCCGGCGCTCGATGCGGCTGCGTCGCGTCAGTCGCGTCGCCGCCTAGTCGAGCGGCGCCTCCAGCTAGTCGAGCAGCGCCTCCAGCGCCTTCTCGACCGTCTGGTCTCGGAACTCGAAGCCGTCGGCGAGAAGCTTCTCGGGCACGACCTTCTGGCTCGACAGGAGCATCTCCTGGCCGGCGTCGCCGAGGAGGGCCCGGATCGCGAACTCGGGGACGGCGAGGCGGTACGGGCGATGCAGCGCCTTGGCGGTGAGCGCGGTGAGCCGGTCGCTCGTGGCCGGCACCGGGCCCGCGAGGTTGACCGGCCCGGACAGCTCGCTGGTGAGCAGGTGGACGATCGCGGCGGCCTCGTCGTGGAGCGAGATCCAGGGCCAGATCTGGGCGCCCGATCCGAGCCGCGAGCCGAGGAAGGCGCGGGTCAGGGCGAGCAGCGGCTTCATCGCACCCCCGGGCCCGATGACCACGCCCGTGCGGAAGGTCGCGACGCGCGTCGACTCCGGCGCCCGGTGCGCCTCGGCCTCCCAGTCGACGACGACGTCGGAGAGGAATCCGGTGCCTCGCGACGACTCCTCGGTGAGGACGTCGAGCGGCCGGTCGCCGTAGAAGCCGACGGCCGAGCCGCTCAGGAAGGTCGCCGGCGGGTTCACGGCGTGGTGCATGGCCTGCGCGAGCGTGCGTGTGGCGTCGACCCGCGAGTCGCGGATCTCACCTCGGTAGCTCTTGGTCCACGGGAGCTTCGAGAGCGACGCGCCGGAGAGGTTGATGACGGCGTCGGCGCGATCGAGGAGGTTGTAGTCGACGATCCCGGCCGAGGGCGACCAGGTGAACTCGCTGCGGTTCGTGGTCGGCCGACGCACGAGGGTGAGGACCTCGTGGCCCGCCCGCCTCAACTGGGCGGTCACCTCCGTGCCGATCAGCCCGGAGGCTCCTGCGATCAGTACGGTCTGCCCTGCCATGTGCTGCCTTTCGTCGGCCTCTCAGAGTAGGCGTCGCAGCCTCGGGTCGACCGGGTGAGTCCGGGCGGGAATGTCGGCGCCGGTGGATAGAGTTCTGCTGTGCCTGAAGACGTGACCGAGACCGCAGCCGCCCCCACAGCTCCCGCCGACCGCATCGAGTACCGCTCCGACGTGACGGTCGAGCTCGTGCGCTCCAGCGCCCACGACTCCGACGTGCTCTTCGCGGCGCGCGTGTCGACCATGGGCGAGCAGACCCTGGAGGGCGCCCAGGCCGACGCCGACGGCCAGCAGGCGACCAAGGGCGCGGGGCTCATCAACTACCTCATGCGCGACCGCCACGGCTCGCCGTTCGAGCACAACTCGATGACCTTCTACGTGCAGGCGCCGATCTTCGTGTTCCGCGAGTTCATGCGGCACCGCATGGCCTCCTACAACGAAGAGTCCGGCCGCTACCGCGAGCTCAACCCCGTGTTCTACGTGCCTGCCGAGTCGCGCAACCTCGTCCAGCAGGGCAAGCCCGGCGCGTACGACTTCGTGCCCGGCACGCCCGAGCAGTACGAGCTGGTCGTCGAGGCCACCAAGGCGTCGACCACTCTCGCGTACGAGGCCTACGTCAAGATGCTCGAGGCCGGTGTGGCCCGGGAGGTCGCGCGCATCGTGCTGCCGCTCAACATCTACTCGTCGATGTACGTCACCGTGAACGCCCGCTCGCTGATGAACTTCCTCAGCCTCCGCACGAAGCGCGAGGGCACGCACTTCCCGTCGTTCCCGCAGCGCGAGATCGAGATGTGCGCCGAGAAGATGGAAGACCTCTGGAAGGGCCTCATGCCCCTCACCTACGCCGCCTTCGAGAAGAACGGCCGCGTCGCGCCGTAGCGCCGCGCGTCAGATCGAGCAGCCCGGCTTCCTCGAGGCGGGGCGCTCCCAGAGCGTCGCGCGGATGCCGCTCGCGTCGGGCCCCGACGTCCGGCCGGCCACGCGCGTCCAGCACTGCTCGATCTCGGCGGCGACGGGCGTGCCGACGTCCGGCACCGGAACCCAGCGCTGCTTCCCGGCGTAGCCGACGACGAACACGCGCTGCACCCCGCGGAGAACCGTGGCGGCGTCGGTCGTCGACGTCGTCGGCGTCCACAGCGACCCGGCCGCGATGGCCGACGTCGCGGGCTGCGCCTGCAGGTTCGGCGGCCCCTTCGGCGCCGAGTCCCCGAGGTACCAGCGGACGCCGGCCTCGGCGTAGGTGGGCGAGTAGACGATCCCGTCGTCGGCGCTCGCATGGCTCTCGATCCAGGCCGCCGTGCCCCGGAGGTCCTCGGCGTCGGGGTTCGCCGCGTAAGCCGAGTGCGTGACCGGGTAGACGACCGCGACGACGGCGGCGATCGCGAGCAGCGCGGCACCCGCGCGTCGCAGGCCTGCGGAGAGCCCGACGAGCCTCGCCTCGAGCACGCCTCGGAGCGACCCCGCGAAGACGAGAGCGACCAGCAGCACGGCCCCCGGCACAGCGCTCAGGTAATAGCGCGGCACGTACGACGGCGCGAACACCTTCGAGTACACGAGCAGAGCGAGCGGCGGCAGAAGCGCCCAGGCGAGAGCCACGATCGCGGCGACGACGCCGCGCCGTCGAGCGTCGTCCTCGACGAGACGACGTGCCAGCAGGAGCCCGGGAATCGCCAGCACGACCAGAGCCAGGCCCATGGGCGTCGCCAGCCCGACCAGGCTCGACAGCACCTGCCGCTTCGACACCGGCAGCACCCAGCTCTGCAGCTCGCTGCCGCGCTGGGCCATGTACAGCCCCGCCAGGCCCGTGAGGACTGGCAGGATCAGGGCGACCGTCACGCTCGTCCGAGAGACTCTCGACCCCGTGCGACGTCGCCCCACGCCGAACAGCCAGACGACCTGTGGCAGCACCGCGGGCGCGGCGAGCACCTCGAGGCCGATGGTGGCGGCGGCGAGGACCGACCACGCGGCCAGCAGGAGGGTTCGCGACCGGGGTGGCATCTCGGCTCCTGCGGCCCCCAGTCGATGCGCGACGTACGCGCTGGCCGTCACGCACAGGACCACGAGGGCGTACGGCCGGGCGTCGACCGCGTAGAGCGTGAAGAATCCGGGCGACACGGTCAGAAGCACGCTCGCGGCCACGCCCGCCCAGGGCCCGGCGATGCGCCGAGCGAGCGCGCCGATCACGAGCACGGCGGCGATCGCGGCCGCGAACGACGGCAGGCGCAGGGCGATCTCGCCGGTGCCCGCGATGGCGACCCACACGTGCATCACCAGGTAGTACAGGGCGAGCGCAGGATCATCGTGCCCCAGCAGGTGCACCAGCTGCGGCAGGGTCCGGTGGGCGGCACTGACCGTCGCCGCCTCGTCCCGCCAGAGGGAGGCCGGCAGGTACGGCGCCGCGACGACGGCCCCGACGACGGCGGGCACGACGGGGAGGACGCCGACGAGGGTCGGCGTCCGGATCGCGGGCTTCGGGACCGCATCGATCGGGGGCGCTGCAAGCGTCACGAGACATCCTTGGAAGTGTTGCTCGGGTAGGGACACCGTAGGTGCGACCCCCGGGGCGCACAAGGGGCAGTTTCGCCCTCGTCGTCGGGGGCGGCGCCGGTGCCGATATCCTGGAGGCGTGTCGAACATCCAGAACCCTTTCGGGCAGGTCCTCGTCGCTCTCGTCACCCCGTTCACCGCCGACGGCGAAGTCGACTGGCCCGGCGTCGAGAAGCACATCGACGACTGCATCCGGCAGGGGGCCGACGGCATCGTCGTCACCGGCACGACGGGTGAGACCTCCACTCTCACCGACCCCGAGAAGCTCCGCCTGGTCGAGGTGGGCAAGTCGGTGGCCGACGGCCGAGCCAAGATCATCACGGGCGGCGGCTCGAACGAGACCGCGCACGCTATCCAGCTCTACAAGGCGAGCGAGAAGGCCGGCGCCGACGGCGTCATGATCGTCACGCCGTACTACAACAAGCCCACCCAGGCCGGCGTGCTCACGCACTTCCGCATGATCGCCGACGCGACCGACCTGCCGGTCATCCTGTACGACATCCCGGGCCGCACCGGCATCCCGATCAAGTACGAGACGATCCTGCGTGCCGCCAAGCACCCGAACATCGTCGCCGTGAAGGACGCCAAGGGCGACTTCTCCGAGGTCAGCCGCGTGCTCAACCAGACCGACCTCATGTACTTCTCGGGCGACGACTCGAACGTGCTCCCGCACCTCGCGATCGGCGCCACCGGCCTCATCGGCGTCACGGCGAACATCGCCGCGGCGCCCTACCGCACGATCGTCGACGCGGTGAACGCCGGCGACCTGAAGACCGCCACCGCCGCGCACCAGCAGCTCGAGCCGCTCGTGCGCGCGGTCATGACCCACGTGCCCGGCACCGTCGCGGCGAAGTACATCCTCCACGGCCTCGGCCGCATCTCGAGCCCCCGCGTGCGGCTCCCGCTCGTCGGCCCCGAAGACTCCGAGGCCGCCCTCATCGAAGACGAGCTGTCTCTCGTCGGGGAGATCCCCGGCGTCGACTTCTCGAGGTTCCGCCCCGACCGCAACGCGGCCGCCGGCGGCGCCCTGCCCAAGGTGCACGGCACCACGCGCTGACACCCGGCCGCGTCGGCTCCTGCCGCGGCCCCCTGACTCACACCGGAGGCGAGAGGCCTCACATCATCACACCCAAGGAACAGATGCCCACAACCATTCAGACTCCGCGCGCTCTCGAGAAGGGCACGCTGCGGGTGATCCCGACCGGCGGCCTCGGCGAGATCGGCCGCAACATGACCGTCTACGAGATCGACGGCAAGCTCCTCGTCGTCGACGCGGGCGTGCTCTTCCCCGAAGAGCACCAGCCCGGCGTCGACCTGATCCTGCCCGACTTCTCTCCGATCACCGACCGTCTCGACGACGTGCTCGGCGTCGTCCTCACGCACGGCCACGAGGACCACATCGGCGCGGTGCCCTACCTCCTCAGGCTGCGGAAAGACATCCCGCTGCTCGGCTCGACGCTGACGCTCGCCCTCGTCGAGGCGAAGCTCAAAGAGCACCGCATCGCCCCCTACACGATGGCCGTCAAAGAGGGTCAGATCGAGAAGCTGGGGCCGTTCGAGCTCGAGTTCATCGCGGTCAACCATTCGATCCCCGACGCCCTCGCCGTCGCGATCCGCACCAGTGCGGGCCTCGTGCTCCACACGGGCGACTTCAAGATGGACCAGCTGCCGCTGGACGACCGCATCACCGACCTCCGCGCCTTCGCCCGGCTGGGGGAGGAGGGCGTCGACCTGTTCCTGCCCGACTCGACCAACGCCGACGTTCCCGGCTTCACCGCCCTCGAGCGCGACATCGGCCCGGTGCTCGACGACGTGATCGCCCGAGCGCCCCGCCGCGTGGTCGTCGCCAGCTTCTCCAGCCACGTCCACCGGGTGCAGCAGGTGCTCGACGCCGCTCACGTGAACGGACGCCGCGTCGCCTTCCTCGGGCGCTCCATGATCCGCAACATGACGATCGCCGCCGACCTGGGCTACCTCAGGGTGCCCGAGGGCGTCCTCATCGACGCGAAGAAGGCGAAGGACCTCCCCGACGACCGCATCGTCTACATGTCGACGGGGTCCCAGGGCGAGCCGATGGCGGTCCTCGCGCGCATGGCGAACCTCGAGCACCAGATCGAGATCGGCGAGGGCGACACCGTGATCCTCGCGTCGAGCCTGATCCCCGGCAACGAGAACTCCGTGTACCGCGTCATCGACGGCCTCACGAAGCTGGGCGCGCACGTCGTGCACAAGGGCAACGCGAAGGTCCACGTGTCCGGTCACGCCGCCGCCGGCGAGCTGCTCTACTGCTACAACATCCTCCGGCCGAAGAACGTCATGCCCGTCCACGGCGAGCACCGTCACCTCTTCGCCAGCGCCGCCCTCGCCGAGCGGACCGGAGTGCCGCGGAAGAACATCATCACCGGCCAGGACGGCATCGTCGTCGACCTTCGCGACGGCGTCGCCGAGGTCGTGGGCCAGCTCGACCTGGGCTTCGTCTACGTCGACGGCTCGACCGTCGGCGAGATCACCGACGCCGACCTGAAGGACCGCCGTGTGCTCGCGGAAGAGGGGTTCATCTCCGTCTTCGTCGCGATCGACCCGGCAACGGGTCGCGTGGTGGTCGGGCCGGAGATCCAGTCGCGCGGGTTCGCCGAAGACGAGTCGGTCTTCGACACCGTCCGGCCGAAGATCATCGCCGCGCTCACCGAGGCGGCCGAGAACGGCACCCGCGACACGCACGCGTTCAGCCAGGTCGTCCGCCGCACGGTGGGCCGCTGGGTGAACACGCAGCACCGCCGCCGCCCGATGATCGTCCCGGTCGTGATCTCGGCGTAGCCTGCTCCACCCTGCGTTTCCGCTGTGTGACGCGTGTGACTCAAGTGACGAACACGCGCGCAGGATCAGCGGAAACGACAGGGGCAGGCGGTACTTTTGCCGCATGCCCACGAGCACCAAGCCGTCGTCGCGCGCCCGCGCTCACGCCCCGAAGTCCGGTGGCCGCGCCCCGCGAGGCGGCGCCGCGCCGACGAAGCGCCTGCCCAAGCAGACCGTGACCGTCGACCACGGACCAGACCTCGGCACGCGTGCGTGGCTCGGTCTCGCCCACCTCGTCGGCGGCGCCTTCCGCGTCTTCGGGCGCGAGGCGCTCGACGCGTCCGAGCGTCGCGACGGCGTTCCGTTCTTCCTGGTGCTCCTCGCCATCGCCGGCGCGATCGTCGAGTGGCTGAACCCCGGCGACCCGATCGCTCAGGCGCTCGACCACTACACGTTCGGCGGCCTGTTCGGTCGCGTGGCGTACGCGCTGCCGGTCATCATGGTCGTCTTCGCGGGCTGGCTCTTCCGGCACCCGGCGTCCGTCCACGACAACACGCGCATCGGGATCGGCGTCGGCCTCGGGGTCATCTCCATCTCCGGGCTGTGCCACATCTTCGGTGGGCGGCCCGTCGCGTCCGACGGCATCGTCGGTCTCGCCGGTGCCGGCGGCATCCTCGGCTGGGTGGTGGCGTCGTGGATGGTGAACCTGCTCACGGCGTACGTGGCCGTGCCCATCATCTGCATCGTGCTCGCGCTGTCGATCCTGATCGTCACGAAGACCCCGCCGAACCACATCCCGCGTCGCGTGCACGAGCTGTACGCCTACCTCTTCGGTGCGCAGGGGCCCCGCTCCGCCGAAGGCGACGGCGACTCCGACGACGACCGGCCCGCGCGCGCATCGCGCTCCAAGAAGTCGGACTCGGCCGACGACGACGGCGAGATGCTCGACGCCCCCGACGACAACCTGCCCTGGTGGCGCCGCAACAAGAGCGGCCGCGAGGAGGACCCCGCCTACGACACCCCGGTGCTGACCGGCACGGGGCCGACCGAGGCGCTCTCGAAGAAGCGCGGTCGCAAGGGCGCCGACCCGTCGTTCACCGACGTCATCAGCGGTGACGCGGCGGCAGAGGTCGGCACCGCCGCCTCGCCCGACGACATGAACACCGAGGTGCTTCGCGACCTGGGGTTCGCCGAGGAGGCGTTGGCGCACCAGAACGTGGTCGCACCGACGACGATCATCCCGTCCGCCGCCGGCGCAGTCGCTCCCGGAGCCGTCGTTCCGGTCGTCCCCGAGGCGAACCTCGGCCCCTCCGACGCCGCGGCCGACTTCTTCGAGCCCGACGAGGCGGAGGCCATGCCGAGCTTCGACGCTCACGGCGACTCGCCCGAGGCCCCCTACCGGCTGCCCGCCGTCTCGACGCTGAGCGCCGGCGACCCGGCGAAGACCCGCAGCGAGGCGAACGACGCGATCGTCGCGGCGATCACCGACGTCCTCACGCAGTTCAACGTCGACGCGCGCGTGATCGGCTTCTCGCGCGGTCCGACGGTGACGCGGTACGAGATCGAGCTCGGCCCGGGCGTCAAGGTCGAGAAGGTCACCGCGCTCTCGAAGAACCTCAGCTACGCCGTCGCGTCGAACGAGGTGCGCATCCTCTCGCCGATCCCGGGCAAGAGCGCCATCGGCGTCGAGATCCCGAACACCGACCGCGAGATCGTGTCGCTCGGCGACGTCCTGCGCTCGAACGCGGCCACGAAGTCCAGCCACCCGATGACCATCGGCGTCGGCAAAGACGTCGAGGGCGGCTACGTCGTGGCCAACCTCGCGAAGATGCCGCACCTCCTCGTCGCCGGGTCCACCGGCTCCGGCAAGTCGACCTTCGTCAACTCGATGATCACCTCGCTGCTCATGCGGGCGAAGCCGAGCGAGGTGCGCATGGTCCTCGTCGACCCGAAGCGCGTCGAGCTGTCGATCTACGCCGGCGTGCCGCACCTCATCACGCCCATCATCACCAACCCCAAGAAGGCGGCCGAGGCGCTGCAGTGGGTCGTGAAGGAGATGGACATGCGGTACGACGACCTCGCGTCGTTCGGATTCCGCCACATCGACGACTTCAACAAGGCCGTCATCAACGACGAGATCGTGCTGCCGCAGGGCTCCGAGCGCACGCTCAAGCCGTACCCCTACCTCCTGGTCGTCGTCGACGAGCTCGCCGACCTCATGATGGTCGCCCCTCGCGACGTCGAAGACTCGGTGGTGCGCATCACCCAGCTGGCCCGCGCCTCCGGCATCCACCTGGTGCTGGCCACGCAGCGCCCCTCGGTCGACGTCGTCACCGGTCTCATCAAGGCGAACGTCCCGTCGCGCCTCGCGTTCGCCGTCACCAGCGTCACGGACTCCCGGGTCATCCTCGACCAGCCCGGCGCCGACAAGCTCATCGGCCACGGCGACGGGCTCTTCCTGCCCATGGGCGCCTCGAAGGCCATGCGCGTGCAGGGCGCCTGGGTCCAGGAGAGCGAGATCGAGGCCGTCGTCAAGCACGTCACGCAGCAGGCACGGCCCGAGTACCGCAGCGACGTCGCGGCGGTCGCCGAGAAGAAGGAGATCGACGGCGACATCGGCGACGACCTCGAGCTGCTGCTCGCGGCCGCCGAGCTCGTGGTCTCGTCGCAGTTCGGCTCGACGTCGATGCTGCAGCGCAAGCTGCGGGTCGGCTTCGCCAAGGCAGGCCGCCTGATGGACCTCATGGAGTCCCGCGACATCGTCGGGCCGTCCGAGGGGTCGAAGGCGCGCGACGTCCTCGTGACCGTCGAGCAGCTCCCCGGCGTGCTCGCGAAGATCCGCGGGCAGGAGGCGCCCACGGGGGCGGCTCCGGCCCGGCCGACGGTCGACGACGGCCGGTACGCTCACGACGTCGCGCCGTCGTCTGCTCCTGCGCCCTCGAAGTCGGCCGGGGAGGACCGGTACGCGAACGACCCCGTGGCGGAGATGACCCGCGGCTACGACGAGTACGAGTCCGAAGACGACTCGGAGGACGCCTGGGGCCTCACGGGTCGAGACTAGAGACATGACCACCCCCACAGGCGCCGGCTCGCACGCGCCGGCCGGCAAGACCTTCCCGTTCACGGGCAGGATCGTGAGCCGCGGCGAGGGCCCCGCCTCCACGGCCAACATCGCCAACATCATCACGGTCGTGCGCATCCTCATGGCGCCGCTGTTCTTCGTGATGCTCGTGGTCGACGACGGGCACATGGGCGCACTGCGGGTCTGGGCCGCGGTCATCTTCGTCGTGGCGATCCTCACCGACAGCCTCGACGGGTTCCTCGCCAGGCGTCAGAACCTCGTCTCCGACTTCGGGAAGATCGTCGACCCGCTGGCCGACAAGGTGCTCACGGGCGGTGCGTTCATCGTGCTGAGCGTGCTGGGCGAGCTGCCCTGGTGGGTGACGATCGTGATCCTGGTCCGCGAGGTCGGCATCACCGTGTACCGGTTCGTGGCGCTCAAAGACCGCGTGATCGCGGCGTCGCGCGGCGGCAAGATCAAGACGCTGCTGCAGGGCGTGGCTCTGACCCTCGCGCTGTTCCCGTTCACGACCTGGCTGGGCGGGTGGTTCAGCTGGGTCGACATCGTCGTGATGTCGGCGGCCTTCGTGGCGACGGTGCTGTCGGGCCTCGACTACATGCGCGTGGCGCTGCAGCGGCCGCACGACGGCACCCGGCCGTGACGCCGGCGTCTTCGTCGTCGCCCGGGTCGCACGCCGCCGCGCGCGCGTCGTCGCTCGCCCACGACCTCGTCGGCCGGCTGCGTGAGCGCGGCCTCACGATCGCGGTCGCCGAGTCGCTGACGGGCGGACTCGTGGTGGCGTCGCTCGTCGACGTGCCGGGTGCCTCGAAGGTCGTCTGCGGCGGCGTGGTCGCCTACCAGACCGAGCTCAAGGCGTCCCTCCTCGGGGTGTCTGAGACGCTCCTGGCCGAGCACGGAGCCGTGCACCCCGACGTCGCGGCGTCGATGGCGATGGGCGTGCGCGAGCGTCTCACTCTCGACGGCGTGAACGCCGACATCGGCCTCGCGACGACAGGTGTCGCCGGGCCCGACCCGCAGGACGGCCAGCCCGTCGGCACCGTCTACGTGGGAATCGCCTGGGGAGACGACGTGGAAGTCCTGCCCCTCGCACTGGAGGGTGACCGATCCGCAATCCGATGGGCTACGGTCGTCGAATCACTCTCAGCGGTCGGGTTCATGCTCGACGGGCCTCGGGAATAGAGCGGGTTTCGTTCTCGTTACATCTCGCAGGTTCACAAGGTGCATTCCCAGGCCGCTGGTTACAGTGAAAGCAGCGGTTGCTCTTAGTGTTACTCATCCACCGCGGTACTTCGATCACGGTGGGTCGTCCTCAGGAGGAGGGTCCTATGGTTCTCGTACGTCAAGAAATCGGTGACGTCCTTCGTGACTTCCGCCTGCAGAAGGGCCGCACGCTCCGCCAGGTCGCATCCAAGGCCAGCGTGGCGCTCGGGTATCTGAGCGAGGTCGAGCGAGGCCAGAAAGAGGCCTCGAGCGAGATCCTCGCGTCCGTGGCCGAAGCGCTCGAGACCCCGATCTCGACCATCATGCGCGAGGTCGGCGACCGCATGGCCGTTCTCGAGGGGCTGAGCCCAGTCCCCGACACGCTTCCCGACGACCTCGTCGCCGAGTTCGACGCCGACCTGGCCGTCCGCTAGGCGCAGTCGCCGACACGCGACTCGAACGCCCCGCCCTCGTGGCGGGGCGTTCGTGCGTCCGGGGTCGCGCGTGTGCGCCGGCGTCAGTGCGCGGGCGCCGGCGTCGGTGGTCGCGGCTATCCTCGACGGGTGCGGAAGAGCGAATTCGATCGAGCCGTCGTCGACGAGTTCGGCGAAGGCTACGGCCGCGTCGTCACGCACGACGTCGTCCTGGCGAAGCTGGGCAACCAGACCGCCGACGAGGCGATCGCTCACGGCGTCCCGCCGCGCGACGTCTGGCTCGCGCTGTGCGAGGTTGAGAACGTCCCGCTGTCACGTCGGCACGGCGTGGGGCTCCCCAAGCCCAGGCGGTAGGCGTCGCCGCGACTGACGCGGGCGACGTCGGCTCAGGGCGCAGGAGCATCGGCTCGCCATCCCCGACACGCCGCGCGGTGGACTCGAACACATGTTCGGTTCGGTGCTAGCCTCTCCACCACAGGGAGCCTCTCGGCTCCGGTTCTCCACAGATTCCCTCACGACGCTCCGAGTGTCGGTGGGCGCCCGTAGCGTTCCGGTCAACAGCGATTCCCTCAGCCTTGTCGCAAGGCTGGCCGCCCGGCTTCATCGGCGGCCAGAGGGCGCGACAGCCTACAGGCGCACCGCACCTGCTGCGGCTCGACCACCGGTCGGCCCGGCGACGAACCAAGGAGAAGCACATGCCCTCAGTTGCAGACCGCGAGAAGGCCCTCGAGACCGCCCTCGCCCAGATCGACCGGCAGTTCGGCAAGGGTGCGGTGATGCGCCTCGGCAGCGACGAGCGCGCTCCCGTCGCCGTCATCCCCACGGGCTCCATCGCTCTCGACGTCGCCCTCGGCGTGGGCGGACTGCCCCGCGGCCGCATCGTCGAGATCTACGGCCCCGAGTCGTCGGGTAAGACGACCCTCACGCTCCACGCGATCGCGAACGCCCAGCGCGCCGGTGGCATCGCGGCGTTCATCGACGCCGAGCACGCGCTCGACCCCGAGTACGCGAAGAAGCTCGGCGTCGACATCGACGCTCTGCTCGTGTCGCAGCCCGACACGGGCGAGCAGGCCCTCGAGATCGCCGACATGCTCGTGCGCTCCGGCTCGATCGACCTCGTCGTCATCGACTCCGTGGCGGCGCTCGTGCCGCGCGCCGAGATCGAGGGCGAGATGGGCGACTCGCACGTCGGCCTTCAGGCCCGCCTCATGTCGCAGGCGCTCCGCAAGCTCACCGGCGGCCTGAACCAGACCGGCACCACGATGATCTTCATCAACCAGCTGCGCGAGAAGATCGGCGTGTTCTTCGGCAGCCCCGAGACCACCGCCGGCGGCAAGGCGCTCAAGTTCTACGCTTCCGTGCGCCTCGACATCCGCCGCATCGAGACCCTGAAGGACGGCACCGACGCGGTCGGCAACCGCACCCGCGTCAAGGTCGTCAAGAACAAGATGGCCCCGCCCTTCAAGCAGGCCGAGTTCGACATCCTGTACGGCGTCGGCATCTCGCGCGAGGGCAGCCTCCTCGACTTCGGCGTCGAGCACGGCATCGTCCGCAAGTCGGGCGCCTGGTACACCTACGAGGGCGACCAGCTCGGCCAGGGCAAGGAGAACTCTCGCAACTTCCTCATCGCCAATAAGAACGTGGCCGACGAGATCGAGCAGAAGATCCTCGCCAAGCTGGGGGTCGGCGGCAGCACCGCCGGTGCCGACGATGCCGCCGCCGCTCCGGCAGCGCCCGTCGAGCCGCTCCAGGCGAAGCTCGCCGCGCGCAAGGGCGCATGAGCACCGAGGGCGAACACCTCGCCCCCGTGACACCGCTGTTCGGCGGCGGGCGCACGCCCGCCGCCGACGGCTGGGCCGACTCGGCCGCCGCGGGGCCCGATGAGGTCGAGGCGGCAGGCGACCCCGAGGCTGGCGCGGTCGCGGCGCCTGCCGAGCCTGAGGCTGCCGCGGTCGCGGTGCCGACGTTCGCCACGTTCTGGGGCGGCAAAGATGACGATGAGGTCGAGGCGCCTGCCGAGCCCGAGGCTCCTGCCGAGCCTGAAGAGACCCTCGAGGCCGCCCGGCACCGCGCCGAGAACATCAGCATGCACGCTCTCACTCGGCGCGGCGTCTCCTCCCGCGAGATGGAGCGCACGCTCCGCAGCCGCGACCTCCCCGACGAGGTCGTGGCGGCCGAGGTCGAGCGCCTCGAGCGCGTCGGGCTCCTGAACGACTCGGAACTGGCCGAGACCCTCGTCCGCTCCAAGCAGGAGCGAAAAGGCCTCGGCAAGAGCGCGATCTCGGCCGAGCTCAAGCAGCGTGGCCTGGCGAACGAGGCCATCGAGCAGGCCATCGCCGAGATCGACGACGACGACGAGCAGGCGCGAGCCGACGAGTGGGCACGGAAGCGCGCCGGCCAGCTCCGCGGCCTCGACCACGAGACCGCCGAGCGGCGGCTCTCGGGCTACCTCATGAGGCGGGGCTACCGTTCCGAGGTCGCGCGGCGAGCCATCGCGAAGGCGCTGCCGAGGGGCGGGTCGTCGCGGGGCGGGGTTCGGTTCGAGTAGCTGTCGCGCGGCTCCTGCGCCCCGGCCTCGACGGTCGGCGCGAGAGCGCAGCCGCGACGATTTACACTGGAGCATCATGTCGACCGTCCTCGAGAACACGACCGCCGAGCGCGGCGAGAGCGGCAGCCCGCGCACCTACGAGGTCCGCACCTTCGGCTGCCAGATGAACGTGCACGACTCCGAGCGCCTGTCGGGCTCGCTCGAGGCCGCCGGCTACGTGCCCGCGAACGGCGCCGAGGCCGACATCGTCGTGATCAACACCTGCGCCGTCCGCGAGAACGCCGACAACAAGCTCTACGGCACCCTCGGTCACCTCGCGTCGACGAAGCGCACGCACGAGGGCATGCAGATCGCCGTCGGCGGCTGCCTCGCCCAGAAGGACAAGTCGGTCATCCTCGACCGCGCGCCGTGGGTCGACGTGGTCTTCGGCACGCACAACATGGGCGCACTGCCGACGCTGCTCGAACGAGCCCGTCACAACGACGAGGCGCAGCTCGAGATCCTCGAGTCGCTCGACGTGTTCCCGTCGACGCTCCCGACCAAGCGCGACTCGACCTACTCGGGTTGGGTGTCGATCTCCGTCGGGTGCAACAACACCTGCACCTTCTGCATCGTGCCCGCCCTCCGCGGCAAGGAGAAAGACCGTCGCCCCGGCGAGATCCTGAGCGAGATCCAGGCTGTCGTCGGCGACGGCGCCCTCGAGGTGACCCTGCTGGGCCAGAACGTCAACTCGTACGGCGTCGAGTTCGGCGACCGCGGCGCCTTCGCGAAGCTCCTCCGGGCCGCTGGCGAGATCGAGGGCCTCGAGCGCATCCGCTTCACCAGCCCGCACCCCGCCGCGTTCACCGACGACGTCATCGACGCCATGGCCGAGACGCCCAACGTCATGCCGCAGCTGCACATGCCGCTCCAGTCGGGCTCCGACCGGATCCTGCGCGCGATGCGTCGCAGCTACCGCAGCGACCGTTTTCTCGGCATCCTCGACCGGGTGCGCGCCAAGATCCCGAACGCCGCGATCTCGACCGACATCATCGTCGGCTTCCCCGGCGAGACGGAGGAGGACTTCCTCGAGACCCTCCGCGTGGTCGAGCAGGCCCGGTTCGCCAGCGCGTTCACGTTCCAGTACTCCATCCGCCCCGGCACGCCGGCCGGCGAGATGGAGAACCAGGTGCCGAAGGAGGTCGTGCAGGAACGCTACGACCGACTCATCGCCCTGCAAGACCGCATCTCGTTCGAAGAGAACCAGAAGCAGGTCGGCCGCGTCGTCGAGCTCCTCGTCGCCACCGGGGAGGGCCGGAAAGACACGGCGACGCACCGGCTCTCGGGTCGCGCCGACGACAGCCGGCTCGTGCACTTCACCGTGCCGTCGGGCGCCGAGGTTCCGCGCCCGGGCGACATGGTGACCGTCGAGATCACCGACGCGAAGCCGTTCTACCTCATCGCCGACGAGACGCCGGCGACGCCCTACTCGGTGCGCCGGACCAGCGCGGGCGACGCCTGGGATCGCGCGCAGGCCGCCTCCTGCGCCGTCCCCGCCCACACCGGCTCGATGGCCGCCGACGCTGCGCCCGGTCGCGTGTCGCTCGGCCTGCCGACGCTTCGCGTCGCGACGACGTCGATCTACGACACCGCGGACGGCGAACGCTGAGCACCCCTCCCTACGCGGTGGTCGTCGGCGCCACCGGCACCGGCAAGTCCGCGTTCGCCCTCGACCTCGCCGCCGAGATCGACCGCCGCGGGGGCACGGCCGAAGTGGTCAACGCCGATGCCATGCAGCTGTATCGCGGCATGGACATCGGAACGGCGAAGCTCCGCCCCGAGGAGCGCGGGGGAGTTCCCCACCATCTGCTGGACGAGCTCGACGTCACCGCCGAGGCGAGCGTGGAGTGGTACCAGCGGCGCGCGCGCGAGGTGACCGCCGGGATCCTGCGTGACGGCCACGTGCCGATCGTCGTCGGCGGCTCGGGGCTCTACGTGTCGGGCGCGATCTTCGATTTCCGCTTCCCGGGCACCGACGATGCCGTGCGGGCTCGCTACGAGGCTCTCCTCGACGAGGGCGGCGTGAAGGCCGTGCACGAGCTGCTGCGCGAGCGCGACCCGGCCGCGGCTGCGGCGATCGGGCCGTACAACGGCAGGCGCATGGTCCGTGCCCTCGAGGTCGGTGAGATCACCGGCGAGCCGTTCCAGGTCGGCCTGCCCGACGACGCGCCGACCTGGGGTGAACCGCGCATCGTGGGGCTCGCCGAAGACCGCAGTGAGCTCGTCGCGCGTCTCGACGAGCGCGTCGACGGCATGTGGCGCGACGGCCTCGTCGCCGAGGTGGAGCGCCTCCTGCCCCTCGGACTCGAGCGCGGGGTCACCGCAAGTCGTGCCATCGGCTACGCGCAGGCGATCGCGCAGCTGCGCGGCGACCTGACCGAGACCGAGGCGCAGGAGCAGACGAAGGCCCTCACACGCAGGTACGCGCGTCGCCAGGTGAGCTGGTTCCGGCGATACCCCCGCGTCACGTGGACCCGAGCCGGAGACCCGGCCGCGGTGTCGGCCGCCGCCGATACACTCGGCCTGTGACCGAAACCGTCCGCTTCACCAAGGGCCAGGGCACGGGCAACGACTTCGTGCTGTTCTCCGACCCCGACGCTCTCGTCGACCTCACGCCCGAGCGCATCCGCGCACTCGCCGACCGGCGCTTCGGCGTGGGCGGCGACGGGGTGATCCGGGCGGCGCGCAGCGCGAACCTGCCCGAGGGGCAGACGATCCTCGCCGAAGACCCCGCCGCCGAGTGGTTCATGGACTACCACAACGCCGACGGCAGCGTCGCCGAGATGTGCGGCAACGGCATCCGGGTGTTCACGAAGTTCCTGCTCGAGCAGGGGCTCACCACGCTCGAGCCCGGCGAGACGCTCGCGATCGGCACGCGGGCGGGCGTCCGCGACGTGCAGCTCAACCGCGGCGGCTATCAGGTCGACCTGGGCCGCTGGCGTCTCGAAGCGCCCGACTTCGACGGAACGGTCGGCGACGGCTCGGGGCCCGAGGTCACGGCTACGGCGCTGCCCGTCTCCCGCCCCGGGCTGAGTCTCAGCGTCGGCAACCCTCACGTCGTCGTGGCACTCGCGAGTGCCGACGAGCTGGCGGCGATCGACCTCGGCTCGGCGCCTGTTCTCGATCCTGCGCCCGTCGACGGCGCGAACGTCGAGTTCGTCGTGCCCGAAGAGCCCCTCGTCGCCGACGGTGTCGGCCGCATCCGCATGCGGGTGCACGAGCGCGGCAGCGGCGAGACCCTGTCGTGCGGCACCGGCGCTGCGGCCGCGGCTCTGGCCACGCGGTACTGGGCCGGCCAGGGTGCGCCCGATCAGTGGCGGGTCGACGTGCCGGGCGGCACCGTGCACGTGCGCATGTTCGCCACGGAAGACGGCGAGCACGTCTCGCTCTCCGGGCCGGCCGAACTGGTGTTCACGGGCGATCTCGCGATCTGAGCCTGGCCTCCGAGAAGGATTCTCGGTAGACTCGTCTCACTATGAAGATCTGAGAACCTACAGTCGGGTCGCGCGTAACGTGCGATACCCCTTCGACGTCGACTCTCGTTCGACCTCGACGACACCGGCCAGTTCTTCGTTGATCCACTTCTGCAGCGAGTCTGCACCAAGGTTCTTCGCGACCACGAGGTACGCCTCCATGTCGATGCCGAGCCTCGGCAGCCACTTCTCGAGGATCTCGTGGAGCACCGTCTTTCCGACCCGGATCGGCGGATTCGACCAGATGCCGTCGAAGACCACATCGTCGGGCACGTCGTCGGGCAGCGCGACCCTGATGTTCGCGATGCCGGCCCGCTGAGCGTTCTCGCGCAGCAGGTCGAGCACCCGCTCGTTCACGTCGACCGCCCACACGGTGGCGTCGGGGGAGAGCAGCGCGAGCGTCAGGGCGATCGGGCCCCATCCACAACCCACATCCAAGAAGGTGCCGTCGCGCGGTGGCGTCGGCATCCCGGCCAGGAGCACTGCGGTGCCCGGGTCGATCCGCCCCGGTGAGAAGACGCCGGCGGCGGTCGCCAGCGAGAGAGTCCGCCCGGCGAGCTCGACCGTGATCTCACGGGGCTTGAGCTCGCTCTGCGGCTTCGACGAGAAGTAGTGCTCGCTGGCCATCCGAACAGATTATCGAACGTGAAAGGTCTACTGTGACTGCAATGACTGAGCACACCACCACGAGCGCCGAGCGCGACCAGCGCGACGAGCGTGACGACGTGGTCGACCGGATCCTGCGCGGGTCCGAGACGCGTGCCGGCCTCTCCGTCTTCACCCCGGCCCAGGCGATCCAGACCGAGGGTCTGGCTCCGTCGCGCCGCGGCGATGCCGACGACGACCACGACGGCGACCAGTTCGACCTCGAAGAGCGCCAGGCGCTCCGCCGTGTCGCCGGCCTCTCGACCGAGCTCGAGGACGTCACCGAGGTCGAGTACCGCCAGCTGCGCCTCGAGAACGTCGTGCTGATCGGCGTCTACTCGCAGGGTTCGCTGCAGGACGCCGAGAACTCCCTGCGCGAGCTGGCGGCCCTGGCCGAGACCGCGGGCGCCGTGGTGCTCGACGGCCTGCTGCAGCGTCGGCCGCACCCCGACCCGTCGACCTACCTCGGCTCCGGCAAGGCGCAAGAGCTCAAGAGCATCGTCGCCGGCCTCGGAGCCGACACCGTGATCGCCGACACCGAGCTCGCCCCCAGCCAGCGGCGCGCGCTCGAAGACGTCGTGAAGGTGAAGGTGATCGACCGCACGGCCGTGATCCTCGACATCTTCAGCCAGCACGCCAAGAGCCGCGAGGGCAAGGCGCAGGTCGAGCTCGCGCAGCTCGAGTACCTGCTTCCCCGCCTCCGCGGCTGGGGCGAGTCGATGTCCCGGCAGGCCGGTGGCCAGGTCGGTGGCGCAGGAGCCGGCATGGGCTCGCGCGGTCCCGGTGAGACGAAGATCGAACTCGACCGTCGTCGCATCCACACGCGCATGGCCCGCCTGCGAAAGCAGATCAAGGAGATGAAGCCGGCCCGCGACGCCAAGCGCGCGAACCGCGAGCGGAACGCCGTGCCGAGCGTCGCGATCGCCGGGTACACGAACGCGGGCAAGTCGAGCCTCCTCAACCGCCTGACGCGGGCCGGGGTCCTGGTCGAGAACGCCCTGTTCGCGACCCTCGACGCGACGGTCCGCAAGAGCGTCACCGACGACGGCCGCCCGTTCACGTACGCCGACACCGTCGGCTTCGTGCGGAACCTGCCGCACCAGCTGGTGGAGGCGTTCCGGTCGACGCTCGAGGAGGTCGAAGACAGCGACATCATCGTCCACGTCGTCGACGGGTCGCACCCCGATCCGGCGGCGCAGCTGGCGACGGTGCGCGACGTGATCAACGAGGTCGACGGCCGCGACATCCCCGAGGTCGTCGTGTTCAACAAGAGCGACCTCATCGACGAGAGCCAGCGGATCGTGCTCGCCGGGCTCGTGCCCGACGCGATCTTCGTGTCGGCGCGGACCGGCGCGGGCATCGACGATCTGCGGGCGAGGATCGCCGAGCTCCTGCCCCGGCCCGAGCTGGAGCTCGAGCTGCTCGTGCCCTACGACCGCGGCGACGTGGTCTCTCGCATCCACGAGATCGGCCGGGTCGTCGACGTCGAGTACCTGCCCGAGGGCACGCGCGTGACGGCGCGTGTCTACCCGCACGACGCCAGTGGGCTCCGCGAGTTCGCCGGCTGACGACGAGTCAGCGCCCCGCGACGGAGGCGGGCAGCCCGACGAGGCCGCCCGCCCCGCCCCGGTGCCTCCGGTGCACCCCGAGGGCTCGACTCTCGAACGGACGCTGCTGCGCACCGATGTCGGGCCGAACGGTTTCCGGTATCACGACGTGGCCCCGGGCGAGCCCTATGTCGTCCACACGTACCTCGGCGGCGAGGCCGGCCCCGACCGCGCCGGCACTCGGCGCGTTCTCGCGTCGTTCGTCCACCTGACCGACGTCCACATCCAGGACACCCAGTCGCCCGCCCGCGTCGAGTACCTCGACCGGGCTCTCGACGTCCTGCCGCACACGCCGTTCCGTGCCGCCTACCGGACGCAGGAGATGCTCTCCACGCAGGTCGCCGAGGCGGCCGTCCTCTCCATCGACGCGCTGCGCGTCGGTCCGGCGACGGGTGAGCCTCTCGCCTTCGCCGTGAGCACCGGCGACGCCACCGACAACTGCCAGCGCAACGAGCTCCGCTGGGCGATCACGCTCTTCGACGGCGGCACGGTGACACCTGACAGCGGCAGGATCGGGAGGTTCGAAGGGGTGGCCGACTCCTCGGCCGACCACTACGACCCCCACTACTGGCACCCCGACGGCACCCCCGTCGATGCGATCGGGGGCAACGACGTGTACCGCGCGAAGAAGGGCTTCCCGGTGATCCCGGGGCTGCTCGACGCTGCCATCCGGCCGTTCGAGGCCACGGGCCTTCGCATGCCGTGGTTCACGGCGCACGGCAACCACGACACGCTCGTCGCCGGCAACTTCCCCGAGTGGCCGTACTGGCGGCGCCAGGCGGTCGGGGCGTCGAAGCTCCTCGGCGGGCCGGGTGTCGGCGCCCGCCTGACCGCGATCGTGCGGCGGGTGCGGCGTCAGCCCGTGCGGGCGTGGGAGGCGCGAAGGCGGGTGTCGCCCGACCCGGAGCGCCGGCTCCTGAGCCGCCGCCAGATCGTCGCCGAGCATTTCGACACGACCGGGCTTCCGGTCGGGCACGGCTTCACGGCCGAGAACCGGCGAGCGGGCACCGCCTACTACGTGACGGACGTACCGTCGGCCGAGGGCGTCCGCCCGGTGCGCATGATCGTGCTCGACACCGTCAACCCCACCGGTGAGGCCGACGGATCGCTCGACCGGAAGCAGTTCGCCTGGCTGAAGGCGACGCTCGACGCGGATCCCTCGCGGCTCACCATGATCGTCAGCCATCACACCGCGGCGACGCTGAAGAACAGGCTGCAGAGCCCCGGCCGACTGCTGCGCAACGGCTTCCGCGGCCGAGTTCTCGGTCACGAGGTCGTGTCGGCGCTGCTCGAGCGACCCCAGGTCGTGCTCTGGGTGACCGGGCACACGCACGAGAACGTCGTCACGCCGCACTGGCGCACGGCGCCCGACGGCTCGCGCGACGGCGGATTCTGGGAGGTCACGACGGCGTCGCAGATCGACTGGCCGCAGCAGGTCCGAGCGATCGAGATCGTCGACAACCGTGACGGCACCCTGTCGATCTTCGGCACCGTCGTCGACAGCGCTGCCGCGACCCGGTGGGACGGCGCCCTCGACTCGCCCCTCGCGCTCGCGTCGCTCTCTCGTGAGCTGGCGGCCAACGACCCGCAGGAGTCGCCGCGAACGGCTGACCCGACGGTGCTCGTCGACGTCGACGGGCTGCGGGGGTCGCTGGGGGACCGGAACGTCGAGCTGATCGTGCCGTTCCCGGCCGGCGTCGAGCTGTAGCCCGTCGGCGGCGGCCTCCGTTGCCGCCCGGGCCCCACCTCGCTCTCCAGCCCAGATCGCGCGGTTCGGGCCCTCCGTCGCTGGCCTGCGCGGGGAGCGCACTGTATCGCCTCGCCTGCGCGGGCAGCCCTCTGCCCCGCCCTGCAGGGGAGCGCTCTCGCGTTTTGACTCCTCAACTCCGTAGTTGAGGAGGCAAAAATGCCGAGCAACACCCCAGGTCCTTCCGCGACGCTCAGCCTCGCGTCGCGCAGTGCGGTACCGGCCCGCGATCCGCCGATACCGCGGAAGCGGCGTCAGACCGAGCGCAGCACCGCCACGACCTTGCCCAGGATCTGCGCGTGATCGCCGAGGATCGGCTCGAAGTTCGAGTTGCGCGGCAGCAGCCAGGTGTGACCGTCGCGCTGCCGGAAGACCTTGACCGTGGCCTCCTCGTCGAGCATGGCCGCGACGATCTCGCCGTTCTCGGCCGTGCCCTGCTGCCGCACGACGACCCAGTCGCCGTCGCAGATGGCGGCGTCGATCATCGACTCGCCCACGACCTTGAGCATGAACAGCTCGCCCTTGCCGACGAGCGTGCGGGGGAGCGGCATGACGTCTTCGACCTGCTGCTCCGCCGTGATGGGGATTCCGGCGGCGATGCGACCGACGAGGGGCACGTGCGCCGTCACGTTGTCGTCGTCGTCATAGCGGACGATCGAGGGCGCAGGATCCGGCGTGGCCGGGTCGGCGAGGAGCACCTCGAGGGCGCGGGGCCGGTTGGGGTCTCGGCGGATCGCGCCCGCGAGCTCGAGCTGGTTCAGCTGATGCGTCACGCTCGAGAGCGAGGCGAGCCCCACGGCGTCGCCGATCTCGCGCATGCTCGGCGGGTAGCCGCGAGAGGCGATCGACTCGCGGATCGCGGCGAGGATCAGCTCCTGCTTCGCGGTCAGCGGCTTGACCTCGCGGGGCGTCGAACTGGGGCTCATCTCGCTCCTCCATGGAATGTCGGTGGCTGCTGATCTACTGATGCCACCGATCGAAACTGTATCCGGTTGATATCCCGACAACAAACACATGTTCGAGTGTGTCGCGTGTTTTTGGAAGGATTTTCGGCCACCGGGGGTTGAAATCGGCGTAATTCGAAGATATGTTCGGAACACGTCTTCGCGACGGGCCTCTCCCGGCCGAGGGTCTCGTCGCGAAGCGGCCACCTTCTCGAAAGGACTCCCTCATGAGCGCCACGATCACCGCACCCGACTTCTTCACGTCGACCGCGCCTCGCTCCGCTGAGCTCCGCCGTGCCTCTCTCGCGGCGGACGTCCGCGCGACGCGCGAGCGCAACGGCTTCGGCACGAAGCCGGTCCGCACCCGCCTCCACCTCACCCGCCGTGGTCGCGTCGTCCTCACCCTCCTCGCGGCCGTCGCCATCGTCGTGGGCCTCGGCGCCGCCATGCTCAACGGCGGCGGTGCCGACGCGACCTCCTCGACCGGGCACGTGCACTTCCAGCACGTCACCATCCAGCCCGACGAGACGCTCTGGCAGGTGGCCGAGCAGGTCGCGCCGAACTCCGACCCGCGCGACGTCATCAACGACATCGTCAAGCTGAACGACCTCCAGACCACGTCCGTCATGGCCGGTCAGTCGATCGCGATCCCGACGCAGTACTCCTCGCACTGAGCTCTTCACACGGAGGCTCGCGCTCCTCGCGCTTCCCACAGGGCCCGGTCACCTCGCGGTGGCCGGGCCCTTCTGCGTCCGGGGCGTCCTGCCGTGCCGTGCCGCATTTGGCGACCACTTCGCCGGCGGCGGCCCGTGTCGGCGGTCACGGGTGTGACTGTGGCCCCAATCCGGTCGCCATTTGCCGCTGGCGCCAGGTGCGTGCCGAATTTCGCGACACGTTCACCGGCGGTGGCCCATGTCTGCGGTAACGGGTGTGGCGTCGGGCCGGATTCGGTCGCGAATTGCGGCTACCCCGCGCGCGGCGGCGGGGCGGGGCTGCGTCGGGCGCGGCGGGACGGGCGACGGGAGGAGGGGCCGGGCGGAGGTCCGAGCGGGCGTAACCCGGCTCCTGCGCCCCCGTAAAATGGACGGGTGGCGATTTCTCTCGACGACCTGCCCCTGCGCGACGACCTCCGCGGTCGCTCGCCGTACGGCGCGCCCGAGGCCAAGGTGCCCGTGGCGCTCAACGTCAACGAGAACACGCATCCGATCCCCGAAGACGTCGCGCACGACATCGTCGAGTCCGTGGCCCGAGCGGTCCTGCAGGTCAATCGCTACCCCGACCGCGAGTTCACCGAGCTGCGCGAGTCGCTCGCGGGCTACCTCGACCACGGGCTGACGGCCGCGAATCTCTGGGCGGCGAACGGGTCGAACGAGGTGATCCAGCAGATCCTGCAGGCCTTCGGCGGCCCGGGGCGCACGATCCTCGGGTTCCAGCCGACCTACTCGATGCACACGATCATCGCCAGTGGCACCGGCACGACCTGGCTCGACGGCACCCGCGACGAGGGCTTCCGCATCTCGCCCGAGACGGTCCGCCGCGAGATCGAGCGCACCGACCCCGACATCGTGATCCTCTGCGGGCCGAACAACCCGACCGGCACACCGCTGCCGATCGAGACGATCGAGGCGGCCTACGACGCCGCGCGCGGCATCGTTCTCGTCGACGAGGCCTACGCCGAGTTCATGCCGAGCCACGTGCCGACGGCGCTGACGCTGCTCGAGGGCCGCCCGCGGCTCCTGGTGTCGCGCACGATGAGCAAGGCGTTCGCCTTCGCCGGCGCGCGCGTGGGTTACCTCGCCGCCGACCCGGGCGTCGTCGATGCTCTCCGCCTCGTGCGCTTGCCGTACCACCTCTCGTCGCTGACGCAGGCGGCCGCTGTGGCCGCTCTCCGACACGCACCCGAGATGCTGGCGATGGTCGACGACATCAAGGCGCAGCGCGACCGCATCGTGACGACGCTCACCGAGCTCGGGTACGAGCCCTACGAGACGTGGTCGAACTTCGTGCTCTTCGGCGGTGTCGACGACCCGCACGGCGTCTTCGAGAAGCTGCTCGAGCGGGGCATCATCGTGCGCGACCTGTCGATCCCGGGCCACCTGCGAGTGAGCGCCGGCACCGAGGCCGAGACCACCGCGTTCCTCGACGCCATGCGTGACATTAGGCTCGGAGCATGAGCGACCAGAGCACCGTCCTGCCCGCGACGAGCACCGGGCCCGGCGCCGCCGCCCACCGCACCGCCTCCGTCTCGCGCACCACGAGCGAGTCGTCGATCGAGCTGAGCATCAACCTCGACGGCACGGGCGCGTCGTCGATCGAGTCGTCGGTGCCGTTCTACGACCACCTCCTCACGGCGCTGTCGAAGCACTCGCTCATCGACCTCACCGTCAAGGCGTCCGGCGACACCCACATCGACGTCCACCACACCGTCGAAGACATCGGCATCGCGTTCGGCACCGCGCTGAGGCAGGCCCTCGGCGACAAGGCCGGCATCCGCCGCTACGGCGACGCTCTCGTGCCGCTCGACGAGGCGCTGGTCCAGGCCGTCGTCGACGTGTCGGGGCGTCCGTACCTCGTTCACTCCGGCGAGCCCGAGGGCTTCGAGTTCCACCTGATCGGCGGCCACTTCACCGGGTCGATGGTGCGCCACGTCTTCGAGGCGATCACGTTCCACGCAGGACTCACCGTGCACGTGACGGTGCAGGGCGGCCGCGACCCGCACCACATCGCCGAGGCCGAGTTCAAGGCGTTCGCCCGTGCGCTCCGGGCCGCCGTCGAGCCCGACCCGCGCGTGACCGGCATCCCGTCGACCAAGGGCGCCCTGTGACCTCTGGCGCCCGCCCGAACGTCGTCGTGCTCGACTACGGGTCCGGCAACGTCCACTCGGCGCTCAAGGCCCTCGAGAGCGCAGGAGCCGAGGTGGAGCTCACCGCCGACCCGCAGAAGGTCGCCGCGGCAGACGGCCTCCTCGTCCCCGGCGTCGGTGCCTTCAGCGCGGTCATGGCTCAGCTCGAGGCCGTGCGCGGCGCCGAGAAGATCGAACGCCGTCTCGCGGGCGGCCGACCGGTGCTCGGCATCTGCGTCGGCATGCAGGTGATGTTCGACCGCGGGGTCGAGCGAGGCTCGGACGTCGAGGGGCTGGGGGAGTGGCCCGGCACCGTCGACGAGCTGAAGGCCGACGTCCTTCCGCACATGGGCTGGAACACGGTCGACGCGCCTGACGACAGCCAGCTGTTCGCCGGGGTCGCCGACGAGCGCTTCTACTTCGTCCACTCGTACGCCGCCCAGACCTGGTCGATCGAGCCCGATGGCCGCCGTGCGGCGCCGAAGGTGACGTGGGCCGACCACGGTGGCCCCTTCATCGCGGCCGTCGAGAACGGTCCGCTCTGGGCGACGCAGTTCCACCCCGAGAAGTCCGGGCAGCCGGGCATCCGCCTGCTGTCGAACTGGCTGCAGACCCTGTGACCACCGGAGCCGACACTGACCCGCCGGAACCGACACTGACCCGCCGGAACCGACACTGACCCGCCGGAACCGACACTGACCCATCGAAACCGACACTGACCCGTCGGCGCCGACCCGCAGCCGACCCGCACCCCGAGACGCCGAGAGCACCATGCCTGACATCGCACCGCCCCTGATCCTGCTGCCCGCCGTCGATGTCGCGGGCGGCAAGGCCGTCCGCCTCACGCAGGGGGAGGCCGGCACCGAGTCCGACTACGGCGACCCGGTCGAGGCGGCGCTCGACTGGCAGTCGCAGGGCGCCGAGTGGCTGCACCTGGTCGACCTCGACGCCGCCTTCGGTCGGGGCAGCAACCGCGCGATCATCCGCAGCGTCATCGAGCAGGTCACCGGCCTGCACATCGAGCTCTCCGGCGGGATCCGCGACGACGCGTCCCTGGCCGAAGCGCTTGACGCGGGTGTCCGCCGGATCAACCTCGGCACCGCAGCTCTCGAGAACCCCGAGTGGGCGGCGTCGGCCATCGCGCAGCACGGCGACCGGGTCGCCGTCGGCCTCGATGTCCGCGGCACGACGCTCGCCGCCCGAGGTTGGACGAAAGAGGGTGGCGACCTCTGGGAGGTCCTCGCCCGCCTCGAGGACGCCGGCTGCTCGCGCTACGTCGTCACCGACGTCACGAAGGACGGCACTCTGCAGGGCCCGAACGTCGACCTCCTCACGCGGGTGGCGGCGAAGACCGACAAGCCGGTCGTGGCCTCCGGCGGCATCTCGAGCCTCGACGACCTGGTCGCCCTCCGCGCGCTGGTGCCGCAGGGCATCGAGGGCGCGATCGTCGGCAAGGCCCTGTACTCGGGCGCGTTCACGCTCGCCCAGGCGCTCGAGGTCGCCGGGCGCTGATGTCCGACGAGCACGGCGCAGACCTGCACGACGCAGACCCGCACGGCCACCCCGCCGTCGACTCCGCCGGCCGACCCTGGGCCGGCCGCACCTTCCAGGCGCACGACACCGCCTACGCCGGCGACGACGGCTCGGCCGACCCCGCGCTCCTCACCGCTCTGCGCGCGTTCTCCGCAGGCGAGGTCGGCGAGGCCGCCGTCGTCGACGCGCTGCGCGGGGCACGCCTCCTCATCCCTCTGCTGGCTCATGCGGGCGACGAGGGCGTGAACGAGCACGGCGTCACCGTCGACAAGACGCAGGAGCTCGCGATCGTCACCGTCCAGGGCCCCGACGGCCGCGCCGTGCTCCCCGCCTTCACGTCGGTCGACACCCTCCGCGCCTGGGACCCTCAGGCGCGCCCCGTCCCCGCCGAGTCCCGCCGGGTGGCGGTCGCCGCGGCCGGGGAGGGCACCCAGCTCATGGTGCTGGACCCCGCCTCCGCCACCGAGTTCGGCCTCCGCCGCCCCGCCCTCTGGGCGCTCGCGCAAGACCTGCCCTGGGTGCCCGCCTACGCCGACGACGAGGTCGGCGAGGCGTTCCTCGAGGGCGCAGGAGCCGAGGCGGCCGTCGCCTCCGTCACCGTGGCCGCGTCGTCCGCGAGCGCGCGTCTCGACGGCCCCGAGGTCGTCGTCCGCCTGGCCCTGCGGCCGGGACTCGATCGCGAGGCGCTGTCTGCGCTCCTGGGGCGGGTGCAGGCGAACTGGGCGGCCAGCGACGTGATCCGCGATCGTGTCGACTCTCTCGCGGTGAAGGTCGTCGCGGCCGAGTGACGTCGGCGGTCGGGCGTCGGCTCGATCCTGCGCCCTGATCGCCCCGAGGCGGGGAAACGAGGGCCTAGTTGACCGGCCCGGTGAACTTCTCGCCCGGGCCCTGGCCGACGGCGTCGGGAATGGGCGAGGCCTCGCGGAACGCGAGCTGAACCGTGCGGAGCCCGTCGCGGAGCGCACGGGCGTGGATGTCGCCGACCTCGGGGGCCGCGGCTGTGACGAGGCCGGCGAGGGCCGTGATGAGCTTGCGCGCCTCATCGAGGTCGAGCTGAGTCTCGGGGGAGTCGGCGAGGCCGACCTTGACGGCGCTCGCACTCAGCAGGTGAACGGCGACCGTGTTGATGATCTCGACCGCGGGGACCTCGGCGATGTCGCGCTCGGCGCCGATCGCGTCGAAGTCGTCGGCTGCGTCGAAGTCGTCGCCGACCGTCTCGTGGTCGCCGGTGGGGGTGGTCTCGCTCATCGTCGCGCTTTCTGCTATCGTCTTCTACGGCTATGGGCACGTGTGCCCATTCGAAGAGGAGCTTCGCTCCCACCCGCAACCTCAGGTTACCGGGTCGTTCCACCCCGCCGACCTCGTCGTCTTCACGTCGAGAGGCCGGTAGCCGCAAGGGTGTGTGCGAGCGCTTGCGCCCGTGCGAGAAACTCCTCTCCAGCCCGCTCGACCAACCGCCGAGCGTTGACACACATCAGAGGAGTTCCGCATCAGCGATCCGCGTACCAACGACCGCATCCGAGTCCCCGAGGTCCGACTCGTCGGCCCTGCCGGCGAGCAGGTGGGCGTCGTCCCCATCGCCATGGCCCTGCGTCTCGCGCAGGAGGCAGACCTGGATCTGGTCGAGGTGGCACCGAACTCGAAGCCGCCCGTGGCGAAGATCATGGACTACGGCAAGTTCAAGTACGAGGCCGCGCAGAAGGCCAAGGAGGCCCGGCGCAACCAGGCGAACACGATCCTCAAGGAGGTCCGTTTCCGTCTGAAGATCGACAAGCACGACTACGAGACCAAGCTCAAGCGCGCCGAGGGCTTCCTCCAGTCCGGCGACAAGGTCAAGGCGATGATCCTGTTCCGCGGCCGCGAGCAGTCGCGCCCCGAGCAGGGCGTGCGCCTGCTCCAGCGCTTCGCCGAGGACGTCGCCGAGTGGGGCACGGTCGAGAACAACCCCACGATCGACGGCCGCAACATGGTCATGGTCATCGGCCCGCTGAAGAACAAGGCCGAGGCGAAGGCCGAGCAGGAGGCACGACGCGCCGCGAACCGCGCCTCCAGGCACCCCCAGCCCGCAGAAACCCCCACCCCGGAGGCCCCGGCCGCCGAGGCGACATCCACCGAGGCCGCCGCCGAGTAATCGGCCACGCCTCGCGCGACCAGGCTCCGCCCGCCGGCGGGGTCCGAGAAGAAAGTAACGACTATGCCCAAGATGAAGACCCACTCCGGTTCCAAGAAGCGGTTCAAGGTCACCGGTTCCGGCAAGCTCATGAAGCAGCAGGCCGGCATGCGCCACAACCTCGAGGTCAAGGCCGCCAAGCGCAAGGCCCGCCTGAACCAGGACCAGGTGCTGGCTCCGGCCGACGCCAAGGTCATCAAGAAGCTTCTCGGTCGCTGAGCCGACCGCCACGAATCGTAAGGAACTAGAAAAATGGCAAGAGTCAAGAGGGCGGTCAACGCCGCCAAGAAGCGTCGCGTCGTTCTCGAGCGCGCCGAGGGTTACCGCGGCCAGCGTTCGCGCCTGTACCGCAAGGCCAAGGAGCAGGTCACTCACTCGCTCGTCTACTCGTACCGCGACCGCCGCGCGAAGAAGGGCGAATTCCGTCGCCTCTGGATCCAGCGCATCAACGCCGCGTCGCGTGCGAACGGCCTCACCTACAACCGCCTGATCCAGGGCCTCGCCCTGGCCGGCGTCGAGGTCGACCGCCGTCTGCTCGCCGACCTCGCGGTCAACGAGCCCGCCACGTTCGCCGGCCTCGTCGCCACAGCCAAGGCGGCCCTCCCGGCCGACACCTCGGCCCCCAAGGTCGACGCCGCGTAACGACGCACCCCCGATCACCCGCTGTGTTGCGCGGGTGCGGCCCCCTCTTCTCGTAGTGTGGTGCCGTGCCCCGCAACCAGATGATCGACAACCCGCGCTCGCCCCGCGTGCGCGCGGTGGCCAAGCTGGCCAAGAGAGACGCCCGGTCGCAGACCGGGCTCTTTCTGTTGGAGGGCCCGCAGGCGGTCGCCGAGGCGCTGGCCTTCCGCCCCGAGCTGCTCGTCGAGCTCTTCGCCACGCCGACCGCCCTCGAGCGCTACACCGAGCTCGCGCAGGCCTCCGTCGACGCCGGAGTCGACATCGAGTTCGTCTCGGAGGACGTCCTGCAGGCCATGGCCGACACGGTCACCCCGCAGGGTCTCGTCGCCGTCTGCCGCCAGTTCCCCACGAGCGTGAAAGACATCTTCGCCGCCGACCCCGCGCCGCGACTCCTCGCGATCCTCGAGGAGGTTCGCGACCCGGGCAACGCCGGCACGATCATCCGCGCCGCCGACTCCGCCGGCGCCGACGCCGTCATCATGACCGGCCGCAGCGTCGACCTCTACAACCCCAAGGTCGTCCGAGCCACGACGGGCTCGCTGTTCCACGTCCCCGTGGCGGTCGGCGTCGACCTGCCCTCCGTCCTCCGGCGCTGCTCCGAGGCGGGCGTGCAGGTGCTCGCCGCCGACGTCAAAGGCGGCGACCTGCTCGAGGCGAGGCGCGAGGGAATCCTGAGCGCGCCGACCGCCTGGCTCTTCGGCAACGAGGCGCGCGGTCTCACCGACGAGAACCTCGCCCTCGCCGATCGCGCCGTCGTCGTGCCGATCTACGGGCACGCCGAGAGCATGAACCTCGCGACGGCCGCCTCGGTCTGCCTGTACGAGTCCGCCTTCGCGCAGCGCGCCTAGCCAGGGCGCTCTCCAGGGCGCAGGAGCCGAGGCACCCGCCTCTCCACAGGCGTCCCGGCCGGCACCCCTCGGCCCGGTAGGCTTGTCTACCGTGTCAGACACGCCAGCCATCACCGAAGACGCGGTCGAGGCCGCCGTCGCCGAGGCTCTCTCGGCCGTCGCCGCCGCGTCGACCGTCGCCGAGCTCAAGGCGGCGCGCAGCGCCCACACCGGCGAGGCCTCGACCCTCGCCCGCATGAACGCGGGGCTCCGCGATCTGCCGAACGACCAGAAGGCGTCCGCCGGCAAGCTCATGGGCGCCAGCCGAGGCCGCGTCAACCAGGCCGTCGCCGCCCGCGAGGGGGAGCTCGCCGCCGCCGAAGAGGCCGCCCGGCTCGACGACGAGCGCCTCGACGTCACTGCCCTGCCGACCCGCCGTCGCCTCGGCGCCCGGCACCCGCTCAGCCTCCTGCAGGAGAAGATGGCCGACATCTTCATCGGCATGGGGTGGGAGGTCTCCGAGGGCCCCGAGCTCGAGCACGAGTGGTTCAACTTCGACGCCCTCAACTTCGACGCCGACCACCCGGCCCGCGCGATGCAGGACACCTTCTTCGTCGAGCCGGTCGACCGTCACCTCCTGCTCCGCACGCACACGTCGCCGATCCAGATCCGCACGCTGCTGGCGAAGGGCCTGCCGGTCTACAACGTGGCCACGGGCCGCGTGTACCGCACCGACGAGCTCGACGCGACGCACACCCCGGTGTTCACGCAGATCGAGGCGATCGCGATCGACCGAGGCCTGACGATGGCGCACCTGCGCGGCACGCTCGAGCACCTCGCGCGCCAGATGTTCGGCGCCGAGGCGCAGATCCGCCTGCGCCCGAACTTCTTCCCCTTCACCGAGCCGAGCGCCGAGATGGACGTCTGGCAGCCGAACGCCAAGGGCGGCGCGCGGTGGGTCGAGTGGGGCGGCTGCGGCATGGTCAACCCCAACGTGCTTCGGTCGGCCGGCATCGACCCCGACGAGTACCAGGGCTTCGCCTTCGGCATGGGCGTCGAGCGCACCCTCCAGTTCCGCAACGACCTCAACGACATGCGCGACATGGTCGAGGGCGACGTGCGGTTCAGCGAGCAGTTCGGAATGGTGGTCTGATGCGGGTTCCTCTCAGTTGGCTCGGCGAGTGGGTCGACCTCCCCGACGACGTCACGCTCGAGCACGTCCATGCGGCGCTCGTGAGCGTCGGCTTCGAGGAGGAGGACGTCCACACGTCCGGCGTCACCGGTCCGATCGTCGTCGGTCAGGTGCTCGCGTTCACGCCGGAGCCGCAGAAGAACGGCAAGACGATCAACTGGTGTCAGGTCGCCGTCGGCCCCACCGCCGTCGACGACTCGGTCCCGACCCTCGACGACGACGTCCGCGGCATCGTGTGCGGCGCGCACAACTTCGCCGTCGGCGACAAGGTCGTCGTGACGCTGCCCGGCGCTGTGCTGCCCGGGCCGTTCCCGATCGCTGCCCGGAAGACCTACGGTCACGTCTCCGACGGCATGATGGCCTCCACGCGCGAACTCGGGCTCGGCGACGAGCACGAGGGCATCCTCCTGCTGAAGTCACTCGGCCTCGACGACGCCCCCGTGGGCTCCGACGCCGTCGCGCTCCTCGGCCTCGACGACGCGGCGGTCGAGATCAACGTCACGCCCGACCGCGGCTACGCGTTCAGCATCCGCGGCGTGGCCCGCGAGTACTCGCACGCGACGGGCGCGGCCTTCCGCGACCCGGCAGCGTCCGTCACGCCCGTCGCTCGCGACGGCTTCCCGGTGACGATCGCGGACGACGCCCCGATCCGCGGGCGCGACGGCGTGTCGACCTTCACGACGGCTGTCGTCCGTGGCATCGACGCGACCCGACCGACTCCTGCGCACATGCAGTCGCGCCTGCGCCTCGCGGGGATGCGCTCGGTCTCGCTCCCCGTCGACATCACCAACTACGTCATGCTCGAGACCGGCCAGCCGACGCACGCGTACGACCTCGCGACCGTCGCCGGCGGCATCACCGTGCGTCGCGCCCGCGCGGGTGAGCGCATCACGACGCTCGACCACCAGAGCCGCGCCCTCGACCCCGAAGACCTCCTGATCACCGACGACGACGGACCGATCGGCATCGCCGGAGTCATGGGCGACGCGCGCACCGAGGTCAGTGACGCGACGACCGACGTCGTGATCGAGGCCGCGACGTTCGATCCGATCTCGATCGCCCGCTCCGCACGCCGCCACAAGCTTCCGAGCGAGGCGTCGCGCCGATTCGAGCGCGGCGTCGACCCGGGCGTCGGGCCCGCCGCGGCCGAGCGGGTGGTGCAGCTGCTCGTCGAGCTCGCCGGTGGCACGGCGGACGACCTGGGGTCGTCGTACGACGCCGCCTCGGCTCCTGCTCCCGTGTTCCTCCCCGACGACCGCGCCGCGCGGCTCATCGGCGTCGAGTACACCCGTGAGGAGGTCGAAGAGGCTCTCCTCGCGATCGGCACGACCCTCGAGGTCGTCGACGGCGGCTGGAACGTGACGCCGCCCTCGTGGCGGAGCGACCTCCGCGACGCCGCCGACCTCGTCGAAGAGGTCGCGCGGATCACGGGGTACGACCGCATCCCGTCCGTGCTTCCGGTCGCGCCTCCCGGTCGCGGGCTGACGCGCGAGCAGGTGCTGCGACGCTCCGTCTCGAACGGCCTCGCCTCGGCGGGCCTCGTCGAGGTGTTCGCCTACCCGTTCGTGTCGCCGACGCGCAACGCCGCGTTCGCGCCTCTCGGCGCCACACCGGTGACGCTCGCGAACCCGCTCGCCGTCGAGGCGGCGCAGATGCGCATGTCGCTGATCCCCGGCCTCCTCGACACCGCGCGGCGGAACCTCTCGCGCGGCCTGACCGACCTCGCGCTGTTCGAGACCGGCTCGGTCTTCCTCGGCGGCGACGAGCCGCTCGGCACTGAGACAATCCCGCTCGGCGCTCAGCTGCCGATCGCCGACGTGCTGGCGTCGCTCGACGCGAGCCTGCCCGCGCAGCCGCGCAAGCTCGCGATCCTGGCCCTCGGCCTCACCGTCGACCGTCAGCCGGGCGAACCGGCTCGCGCCGTCGGCCTCGCCGACGTCCTCGACGCCCTGCGCGTCGCGGCGCTCGAGGTCGCGGCCGAGATCACCGTCCGTCAGAGCGCGCATCCGTCGCTCCACCCTGGCCGCACGGCCGACGTGCTCGTGGGCGACGAGGTGATCGGCTACGCCGGTGAGCTGCTGCCCGCCCTCGCCGCCGAGCTCGACCTGCCTCGGGTGGTCGCGGTCGCCGAGATCGACCTCGACCGGCTCCTGGCCCTCGGCCGTCACGAGCCCGAGCCGACGCCGATCTCGTCGTACCCGGTCGCCACGCAAGACCTGTCGCTCGTCGTCGGTGCCGACGCTCCGGCCGGCGAAGTGCTCGAGACGGTGGTGGAGGGTGCGGGCGAGCTTCTCGAGTATGCTCGTCTCGTGGACGACTACCGTGGCGCAGGTCTCGAAGACGGGGCGAAGTCTCTGACCTTCGCTCTGCGCTTCCGCGCCACCGACCGCACCCTGACGGCCGCCGAGGCGTCCGAGGCCAAGCAGGGCGCCGTGCGCCTTGCGGGCGAGCGATTCGGGGCGACGCTCCGCGACTGATCGAGAGATCGACCGCGCAGCGCCGCCGCCCCGTTCCCGTCCAGCCGAACATTAGGGTAGAAGCATGCCTTTCACCGTCGCCGTCGCAGGCGCCAGCGGGTATGCCGGTGGTGAGCTCCTGAGGCTCCTGTCGGCGCATCCGGAATTCGAGGTGACGACCGTCACCGCGTTCACCAACGCCGGGCAGCCGCTGATCGCGGCGCAGCCCCACCTGCGCTCCCTCGCGCACCTGACTCTCGCCGAGACGACCCCCGAGAACCTCGCGGGCCACGACGTCGTCTTCCTCGCCCTGCCGCACGGCAAGTCGGGCGAGATCACCGCTCAGCTCCCGCCCGAGACGCTCGTCGTCGACTGCGGCGCCGATCACCGTCTGACCGACGAGGCCGACTGGGCCGCGTTCTACGGCGGCGAGTTCTACGGCGCCTGGACCTACGGCATGCCCGAGCTGATCCACGCCGACAAGACGAAGCACCGCGTCGAGATCGAGGGCACGAAGCGGATCGCCGTGCCCGGCTGCAACGTCACGGCGATGACGCTCGGGCTCGCCCCCGCCGTCGCCTCGGGACTGGTGGAGGTCGACGACATCGTCGCGGTCCTCTCCGTCGGGCCGTCCGGGGCCGGCAAGTCGCTCAAGCCGCACCTCCTGGCCTCCGAGCTGATGGGCTCGGCGTCGGCCTACGGCGTCGGCGGCTCCCACCGGCACGTGCCCGAGACGGCTCAGAACCTCCGCGTCGCGGGCGGGACCGGCGTCCGGCTCTCGTTCACGCCCGTCCTCGTCCCGATGGCCCGCGGCATCCTCGCCACGACCACCGCTCGGCTCGCGCCCGGCGTCACCGAGGCCGACCTCCGCAGCGCCTACGACCTGGCGTACGGCGACGAGACGTTCGTGCACGTGCTGCCCGCGGGGGAGTACCCGCGTGTCGCCGACACGATCGGCGCCAACACCTGCCTCATCGGCCTCGCCGTCGACGGGGCCGCCGGCCGTCTCGTCGCCATCAGCGCGCTCGACAACCTCGTCAAGGGCACCGCGGGTGCCGCCGTGCAGTCGGCCAACATCGCCCTCGGCCTGGCCGAGGGCCTCGGCCTCACCGTGAACGGAGTCGCTCCGTGAGCGTCACAGCTGCAGCAGGATTCGAGGCGGCGGGCGTCGCCGCCGGCCTCAAGTCGACCGGCGCGAAAGACGTCGCCCTCGTCGTCAACCGCGGTCGCTCGCACGCGGCGGCCGCCGTGTTCACCAGCAACCGCGCCAAGGCGAACCCCGTCCTCTGGTCGCAGCAGGTCGTCGCCGACGGCGTCGTCCAGGCGGTCGTGCTGAACTCGGGCGGCGCCAACTGCTTCACCGGCGCGTTCGGGTTCCAGACGACGCACCAGACCGCCGAGCTCGTGGCCGAGAAGGTCGGCATCGGCGCAGGCGACGTCGTCGTGTGCTCCACGGGCCTCATCGGCGTGGGCGACCAGAGCTTCCGCGACAAGGTGCTGTCCGGGGCGGCCGAGTCTGCCACCGTCCTGAGCTCCGACGGCGGCCTCGACGCGGCGTCGGCCATCATGACCACCGACACGCATCCCAAGCAGGCCGTCGTCGAGGGTTCCGGCTGGAAGGTCGGCGGCATGGCCAAGGGCGCGGGGATGCTCGCGCCGGGGCTCGCGACGATGCTGGTCGTCCTCACGACCGACGCCGACGCGACTCCTGCGCAGCTCGACGCCGCCCTGCGAGCTGCTACCCACGTGACCTTCGACCGACTCGACTCCGACGGCTGCATGTCGACGAACGACACGGTGCTGCTCATGGCCAGCGGCGAGTCGGGCGTCTCTCCGTCGGCCGACGAGCTCGAGGCCGCGGTCACCGCTCTCTGCGCGGACCTCGCCCGGCAGCTCCAGGAAGATGCAGAGGGCGCCTCGCACGACATCACGATCGAGGTCGTCAACGCCATGAGCGAAGACGAGGCCGTCGAGGTCGGGCGCTCGCTGGCTCGCAGCAACCTCCTCATGGCGGCCGTCTTCGGCAACGACCCCAACTGGGGCCGCGTGCTCGCGGCGATCGGAACGACGAGCGCCGAGTTCGACCCGTACGACGTCGACGTCTCGTTCAACGGCGTGAGGCTGTGCGCGAAGGGGGCGCCCGACCGTCCCGTCGACGAGGTCGACATGACCCCGAGGGCGCTTCACATCCTGCTCGACCTGCACGCCGGCCCGGCGACGGCCACGGTGCTCACGAACGATCTCACGCACGACTACGTGCACGAGAACAGCGCGTACTCGAGCTAGGGACGACATGGACACCGAGCAGGCCATAGCGGCGGTCAAGGCCGCCACCCTCATCGAGTCGCTTCCGTGGCTGCTGAACTACCGCGACCGCGTCGTCGTCGTGAAGTTCGGCGGCAACGCCATGGTGAACGACGACCTCAAGCGCGCCTTCGCCGAAGACATGGTCTACCTCCGCACGGTGGGGCTGCACCCGGTCGTCGTGCACGGCGGCGGGCCGCAGATCTCCGCCGCGCTCAAGGCCGCGGGCATCGAGAGCGAGTTCCGCGGCGGCTACCGCGTGACGACGACCGAGGCGATCTCGGTCGTGCGCGACGTGCTCGCCGGCGAGGTGAACGCCGAGATCGTCGACATGATGAACGAGCACGGCGACCTCGCCCGCGGCGTCTTCAGCGACGGCACCGACGGCCAGCGGCTCTTCGAAGGGCACGTCCGCGGCGTCGAGATCGACGGCGAGTGGTTCGACCTGGGCCATGTGGGCGACATCACGCAGGTGCATCCCGAGCGCGTCCTGGCCGAGATCGAGGCAGGTCGCATCCCGGTGGTCTCGTCCATCGCCGTCGACGACACCGACCCCGACTCCGCTCTCAACGTGAACGCCGACGCGGCCGCCGCGTCGCTCGCGATCGCGCTGCAGGCGTCGAAGCTCATCATGCTGACCGACGTGCCCGGCCTCTACGCCGACTGGCCCAACCGCGACTCGCTCGTCGCGCTCATCTCGGTGGACGAGCTCACCGAGATGCTGCCGAGCCTCGAGAGCGGCATGATCCCCAAGATGACCGCCTGCCTCGACGCCGTCGTCGCGGGCGTCGGCGGGGCGACCATCATCGACGGCCGCATCCCGCACTCGATCCTCCTCGAGATCTTCACCCAGCGCGGTGCGGGCACCGAGGTCATCCCCAACAGCCGGCGCACCCCCGCGTCGCATCAACCCGAGCAGAAGAAAGGACAGTCATGACGACCACACCGACCACCGAAGGCACGTGGCAGCGCCGTTTCGGCGACTCCATCATGAAGTCCCTCTCGACGCCCAAGGTGATGCTCGAGCGCGGCGACGGCTGCTACGTCTGGGATGTCGACGGCAAGAAGTACCTCGACTTCCTCGCCGGCATCGCCGTCAACGCCCTCGGCCACGCCCACCCCGTGCTCGTCGAGGCGCTGTCGACGCAGGCGGCCACGCTGATCCACGTGTCGAACTACTTCGCCACGCCGTCGCAGGTCGAGCTGGCCGAGCGACTCAAGCGGATCACCGGCGCCGGTTCACGGGGCCGTGTCTACTACGGCAACTCAGGAGCCGAGGCGAACGAGGCCGCCTTCAAGCTCCTCCGCCTCAACCGCGGCGCGCACGGCGAGAAGACGCGCATCCTCGCCCTGCAGAGCGCGTTCCACGGCCGCACCATGGGTTCGCTCGCCCTGACCGGCAAGCCCGCGCTGCGCGAGGCGTTCGAGCCGATGGTCGCCGGCGTCGAGCACATCGAGACCTCCGTCGAGGCCCTCGAGCACGCCTTCGACGACCACGTCGCCGGCATCATCATCGAGCCGATCAAGGGTGAGGCGGGCGTGCTCGACCTGCCCGAGGGCTTCCTCGAGAAGGCGCGCGAGCTGGCCACGAAGCACGGCGCTCTGCTGGTGCTCGACGAGATCCAGACCGGCGTGGGCCGTCTCGGATCCTGGTTCGCCTTCCAGCAGCTGGGCGTGCAGCCCGACGCGATCACGCTGGCGAAGGGCATCGCCGGGGGAGTACCGCTCGGCGCCCTGGTGACCTTCGGCGACGCGTCCGACCTGTTCGAGGCGGGCCAGCACGGCTCGACCTTCGGCGGCAACCCGTTCGCCACGACGGCGGCCAACGCGGTCCTCGGCGAGATCGAGGCGTCGGGCCTCATCGAGAACGCAGCCCGGCGCGGCGACGAGATCCGGGCCGCCCTCGCCGGCATGGGCTCGTCGCACATCGTCGAGGTCCGCGGCCGCGGCCTCCTCATCGGCGTCGGCCTCGACGAGCCCATCGCGGCAGAGATCTCCGCGAAGGCGCTCGACGCCGGCCTCATCATCAACGCGCCCAACGACTCGAGCCTCAGGATCGCGCCCCCGCTCATCGTGGGCGACGCCGAGATCGCGGAGTTCACGTCGACCCTCACCTCCGTTCTGAAAGGTCTCGAATGACCCGGCACTTCCTCCGCGACGACGACCTCAGCCCCGCCGAGCAGACCGCGATCCTCGACCGCGCCGAGGCGCTCAAGGCCGACCGCTGGAGCGAGCGCCCCCTCGCCGGGCCCCAGACGGTGGCGGTGATCTTCGACAAGTCGTCCACCCGCACCCGCGTCTCGTTCGCGGTCGGCATCGCCGACCTCGGCGGCCAGCCGCTGATCCTCGAGACCGCGTCGAGCCAGCTCGGCGGCAAGGAGACCCCGGGCGACACCGCGCGCGTCCTCGAACGGCAGGTCGCGGCGATCGTCTGGCGCACCTACGCCCAGGCGGGCCTGGAGGAGATGGCGCACGGCGCCATGGTGCCCGTCATCAACGCTCTGAGCGACGACTTCCACCCGTGCCAGCTCCTCGCCGACCTCCTCACGATCCGCGAGAAGAAGGGCACGCTTGCCGGGCTGACCGTCGCCTTCGTCGGCGATGGCCGCTGCAACATGGCGCAGTCGTATCTCCTCGCCGGCGCCACGGCGGGCATGCACGTCCGCATCGGCGCTCCGGCGGAGTTCGCTCCCGATGCCGAGGTCGTCCGCGACGCACAGGCCCGCGCCGCCGAGACCGGCGGCTCGATCACCGTCGTCACCGACGCAGCCGAGGCGGTGCGCGGTGCGGACGTCGTCGTCACCGACACCTGGGTGTCCATGGGCAAGGAGAGCGAGAAGGCGTACCGCGTCGAGACGTTCGGGTCGTACAAGGTCGACCAGGCCCTCATGGACCAGTCGAAGTCCGACGCGATCTTCCTCCACTGCCTCCCCGCCGACCGCGGGTACGAGGTTGAGGCCGACGTCATCGACGGCCCGCGCAGCGTGATCTGGGACGAAGCGGAGAACCGCCTCCACGCCCAGAAGGCGCTGCTCGCCTGGATCCTCGAACAGGAGGGGTGACGGTGAGCGACTCGAACCGGGCGACCGAGGCTGGCGCGCGCAGTGCTGATTCGGGGCGGGCTGGCGCCCTGTGGGGCGGCCGGTTCGCCTCCGGCCCCAGCCCCGAGCTGCAGGCCCTGTCGAAGTCGACTCAGTTCGACTGGCAGCTGGCCCCCTACGACATCGCAGGATCCCGCGCACACGCCGCCGCCCTGAACGCCGCCGGCTACCTCACCGCGGCCGAGCTGAAGGGCATGCTCGACGCGCTCGACGCCCTGGAGCGCGGCGTCGCCGACGGCACCCTCACCGCTGCCGACTCCGACGAGGACGTCCACTCCGCTCTCGAGCGGCACCTCATGGCGATCGCCGGCCCCGAGCTCGGCGGCAAGCTCCGCGCGGGCCGCAGCCGGAACGACCAGATCGCCACCCTCGTGCGCCTGTACCTCCGCGACCACGCCGGCGTCATCGCGCGGCTCGTCGTCGACGTGATCGACGCGATCGTCGCGCAGGCGAACGCGCACCCGACGGAGATCATGCCGGGCCGCACCCACCTGCAGCACGCGCAGCCGGTCCTCCTCGCCCACCACCTCCTGGCCCACGCCTGGCCGCTCGTCCGCGATCTCGAGCGCCTGCGCGACTGGGGCGTGCGGGCAGCGGCGTCTCCCTACGGCGCCGGGGCTCTCGCCGGGTCGAGTCTCGGCCTGGATCCTGCGCTCGTGGCTCGCGAGCTCGGCTTCGATCGCACCACCGAGAACTCGATCGACGCGACCGCCTCACGCGACGTCGTCGCCGAGTTCGCGTTCGCGACGGCCATGATCGGCATCGACGTCTCGCGTCTGGCCGAAGAGATCATCGTCTGGAACACCCGCGAGTTCGGCTTCGTCACCCTGCACGACGGCTTCTCGACCGGCTCGTCGATCATGCCGCAGAAGAAGAACCCCGACATCGCCGAGCTCGCGCGCGGAAAGTCCGGGCGCCTCATCGGCAACCTGACCGGGCTCCTGGCGACGCTGAAGGGCCTGCCGCTGGCGTACAACCGTGACCTCCAGGAAGACAAAGAGCCGGTGTTCGACACGGTCACCCAGCTCGAGGTGCTCCTGCCCGCGTTCGCCGGCATGGTGGCCACGCTGCGGTTCGACGTCGATCGCATGGCCGAGCTCGCGCCGCAGGGCTTCTCGCTCGCGACCGACGTCGCCGAGTGGCTCGTCAAGCAGGGTGTGCCGTTCCGCGACGCGCACGAGATCTCCGGCTCGCTCGTCCGCTTCTGCGAAGAGAACGGGCTCGACCTCGACCAGCCGACCGACGAGCAGTACGCCGCCGTGTCGCCGCACCTGACGCCCGAGATCCGCTCCGTCCTCACGGTGCAGGGCTCGGTCGCGAGCCGGAACGGCGTCGGCGGCACAGCTCCCGACCGCGTGGCCGAGCAGCTCGCGCAGTTGACCGAGCGCGTGCGTCACCTCGTCGCGACGCTCGTCCCGGGCGAGGTGTGACCATGGCCGGGAGCAACAAGAGCCAGCGGGGCGACAGGGCCCCGAAGCCGCGGCCGTGGCTCCTGCCGACCATCATCGCGGTTGCCGCAGTGGTGGTCGTCGTGGCGATCGTGTACACGATCTCGATCGGCGAATTCTTCTGACGATGGCCGAGCGGCGGGCGACGTGAGCGACGCGATCGACGTCCTCACGCTGCCCGCGCTCGACGCCGCGCCGCGGCTGCTCGGAGCAGTGCTTCGCGTGGGTGACGTGGCCATCCGGCTCACCGAGGTCGAGGCCTACGCGGGCGAGGGGCAGGATCCCGGAAGCCATGCGCACCGAGGCCGCACGCCCCGCACGCTGCCCATGTGGGGCCCTCCCGGGACCCTCTACGTCTACCTCTCGTACGGCATCCACCGCTGCCTCAACCTCGTCTGCGAGCCAGAGGGTCGTGCCTCCGCAGTCCTGCTGCGGTCGGGCGAGGTCGTCGACGGCCTCGACGTCGCCCGGGCGCGCCGTGCGTCCGCGCGGAGCGACGCGGAGCTCGCGCGCGGCCCCGGCCGCCTCGGCTCAGCCCTCGCCGTCGAGCTGGCCGACAGCGGACGGCGCCTCGGCGACCCCGGCTTCTCCCTCTCCCTGCCCGACGCGCCGGTCGAGGGGAGCAGGATCCAGCGCGGTCCGCGGGTGGGCGTCTCGGGCCACGCGGGCACCGACGCCTACGACTGGCGATTCTTCCTCGACGATCCCACGGTCTCCGCCTACCGCCCGGCCGTCGTGCGGCGGCGCCCCCACTAAACTGGCGGGTGTGACGAGTCAGACGACGGCCGACATCCTGGCCACGCAGAGCAACGATCCCACCTTCGACAACGTGTGGGACGAAATCGTCTATCGCGGGCTCGTCCACGTCTCGACCGACACCGAAGCGCTTCGAGAGCTCCTCGGCGGCGAGCCGATCACGTACTACTGCGGCTTCGACCCGACCGCGCCGAGCCTTCACCTGGGCAACCTGGTGCAGCTCCTGCTGCTGCGTCGTCTGCAGCTCGCCGGCCACAGGCCGCTCGGCCTGGTGGGCGGCTCGACGGGGCTCATCGGCGACCCGCGGCCCACGGCAGAGCGGGTGCTCAAGACGCGCGAACAGACGGCCGAGTGGGTCGAGCGCATCCGCGTCCACGTCACGAAGTTCATCGCGTCCGACGGGGCGAACGCCCTGCGTGTCGTCAACAACCTCGACTGGACCGAGCCGATGAGCGCGATCGAGTTCCTGCGCGACATCGGCAAGAACTTCCGCGTGAACACCATGCTCAAGAAGGACGCGGTGAGCGCCCGGCTCAACTCCGACGCCGGGATCAGCTACACCGAGTTCAGCTACCAGATCCTCCAGGGCCTCGACTTCCGCGAGCTCTACCGCACCTACGACTGCGTGCTGCAGACCGGTGGCAGCGACCAGTGGGGCAACCTCACGAGCGGCACCGAGCTGATCCGGCGCACCGAGGGGGTCTCGGTCCACGCGATCGGCACGCCGCTGATCACGAACTCCGACGGCACGAAGTTCGGCAAGAGCGAGGGCAATGCGATCTGGCTCGATCCCGACATGACGTCGCCGTACGCGTTCTACCAGTTCTGGCTCAACCAGGACGACTCCGACGTCATCGACCGCCTGAAGGTCTTCACCTTCCTCAGCCGCGCCGAGATCGAGGGGCTCGAGGTCGAGGTGAAGGAGCGCCCGTTCGCCCGCGAGGCCCAGAAGCGGCTCGCGCTCGAGGTGACGTCGCTCGTCCACGGAACGGACGCGACTCAGGCGGCCATCGACGCGTCGTCGGCGCTCTTCGGCCGGGGCGACCTGACCGCGCTGCCGCTCGACGTAGTCGACGCGGCGATCGCCGAGCTCCCGAACGCCACGGTCGACGCGACGACGACCGTCTCGCAGGCGATGGTCGCCACCGGCCTCGTCGAATCGCTCGGCGCAGCCCGTCGCGCGGCGGCCGAGGGCGGCGTGTACGTCAACAACGAGCGCGTCTCCGACGAGTCGGTGGCGATCTCGACGCTGGCGCTCGCCGGCGGCCGCGCGATCCTGCGCCGGGGCAAGAAGACCCTGGCGGGCGTCACGATCGTCGGCTGAGCCGCGTCGTTCCGTGGTTTCCGGGGCGCAGGAGCACCGCGACACGCCCGGGATGCACACGATTTGCCGCCCGGGAAACCTCCCCGTAATGTATTCACCTGTCAGCCCAAAGGAACGGGAAACACCGGAGCGAAAGCCACGGTGACCGGCCTCAAGTGGTGACACCCGCTCTTCAGATCCTCGCTTGCGAGTCGATCGAAATCTGAGTAGGGTTTGTAAGTCCTCATCCCGCAACCATGGTTGCGAGCGAGTCTCTTGAAGACTCGAAGTCTAGTCAGGAACAGCTTTCGCTGGGTCTGGCGGGGCCCGCCGGGATGAGCAGGTGTCAAATGAACTCCCAGCAAGACGCTCTTCAACGAGCGTGGGTCTGGGGTGTGTTTGGTCCTTGAGAACTCAACAGCGTGCACATTGTCAAATGCCAAATAACTCGTCGTTTCGGAGGGGTGGCCACCGCAGGTGGTCAGACCTTTGGGATGTACGGTTTCTTTGAGATTGAATGGACAACTTAATCGTCAGATTGTTGTCGTTTGGTCAGCATCAAACTTGCAGTTCGTGTCTATTCCGATGCGTTCTGTGTTTTTCTTTTACGGAGAGTTTGATCCTGGCTCAGGACGAACGCTGGCGGCGTGCTTAACACATGCAAGTCGAACGATGAACACCAGCTTGCTGGTGGGATTAGTGGCGAACGGGTGAGTAACACGTGAGTAACCTGCCCTTGACTCTGGGATAAGCGTTGGAAACGACGTCTAATACCGGATAGGACTCCTGGCCGCATGGTCTGGGGGTGGAAAGATTTTTTGGTCAAGGATGGACTCGCGGCCTATCAGGTTGTTGGTGAGGTAATGGCTCACCAAGCCGACGACGGGTAGCCGGCCTGAGAGGGTGACCGGCCACACTGGGACTGAGACACGGCCCAGACTCCTACGGGAGGCAGCAGTGGGGAATATTGCACAATGGGCGCAAGCCTGATGCAGCAACGCCGCGTGAGGGACGACGGCCTTCGGGTTGTAAACCTCTTTTAGTAGGGAAGAAGCGAAAGTGACGGTACCTGCAGAAAAAGCACCGGCTAACTACGTGCCAGCAGCCGCGGTAATACGTAGGGTGCAAGCGTTGTCCGGAATTATTGGGCGTAAAGAGCTCGTAGGCGGTTTGTCGCGTCTGCTGTGAAATCTGGGGGCTCAACCCCCAGCCTGCAGTGGGTACGGGCAGACTAGAGTGCGGTAGGGGAGATTGGAATTCCTGGTGTAGCGGTGGAATGCGCAGATATCAGGAGGAACACCGATGGCGAAGGCAGATCTCTGGGCCGTAACTGACGCTGAGGAGCGAAAGCATGGGGAGCGAACAGGATTAGATACCCTGGTAGTCCATGCCGTAAACGTTGGGAACTAGATGTAGGGGCCATTCCACGGTTTCTGTGTCGCAGCTAACGCATTAAGTTCCCCGCCTGGGGAGTACGGCCGCAAGGCTAAAACTCAAAGGAATTGACGGGGGCCCGCACAAGCGGCGGAGCATGCGGATTAATTCGATGCAACGCGAAGAACCTTACCAAGGCTTGACATATACCGGAAACGTCCAGAGATGGTCGCCCCGCAAGGTCGGTATACAGGTGGTGCATGGTTGTCGTCAGCTCGTGTCGTGAGATGTTGGGTTAAGTCCCGCAACGAGCGCAACCCTCGTTCTATGTTGCCAGCACGTTATGGTGGGAACTCATAGGAGACTGCCGGGGTCAACTCGGAGGAAGGTGGGGATGACGTCAAATCATCATGCCCCTTATGTCTTGGGCTTCACGCATGCTACAATGGCCGATACAAAGGGCTGCGATACCGTAAGGTGGAGCGAATCCCAAAAAGTCGGTCTCAGTTCGGATTGAGGTCTGCAACTCGACCTCATGAAGTCGGAGTCGCTAGTAATCGCAGATCAGCAACGCTGCGGTGAATACGTTCCCGGGCCTTGTACACACCGCCCGTCAAGTCATGAAAGTCGGTAACACCCGAAGCCGGTGGCCCAACCCTTGTGGAGGGAGCCGTCGAAGGTGGGATCGGTGATTAGGACTAAGTCGTAACAAGGTAGCCGTACCGGAAGGTGCGGCTGGATCACCTCCTTTCTAAGGAGCATGCACCAGCCCCGCTGTTTACACGGGGAGTGACTGGTCAAGTCACGCCGGCCCGAATGTGGTCGGGTGGCGCTCATGGGTGGAACGTTTGACAAGTACCTCTGGTCGAGATCGGGGTCTCAGTACGGCTTCTTCGGGAGTTGGGAACGGGTCCTGGTGGCTGGTTGGGGGTGTGCACGTTGTTGGGTCCTGAGGGACCAAGCCGGTTGCTGCTCGTTTGCGAGTGGTGGTGGTTTTTTCCTCGACGGACCTTGAGAAGCCGGCTTTAGTGCTGGTGGATCTTGGGTTCGCCCGTTTTTTGAGAACTACATAGTGGACGCGAGCATCTAATGTGCTTGTTGACGACACGCGCTCTAGCGTGAGGTCTGAACAGGTGCATTAGTGCAATTTCTTAGTTGACACCCTTTGGGGTGTTGATACGAGATAACACTGATTTATCGATCGCGGCCTTCGGGTTGCGGTCGTGTCTTTGTGGTCAAGTTTCTAAGAGCAAACGGTGGATGCCTTGGCATCTGGAGCCGAAGAAGGACGTAGAAATCTGCGATAAGCCTCGGGGAGCTGATAATCGAGCTGTGATCCGAGGGTGTCCGAATGGGGAAACCCCGCCAGGCGGCGTGCCGACCTGGTGACTCCCGCCTGAATATATAGGGCGGGTAGAGGGAACGTGGGGAAGTGAAACATCTCAGTACCCACAGGAAGAGAAAACAACAGTGATTCCGTGAGTAGTGGCGAGCGAAAGCGGATGAGGCTAAACCGGTCATGTGTGATAGACGGCGGTCGTTGCATGGTCGGGGTTGTGGGACTCATCGTTCAGTTCTGCCGGACTGGAACAGTGACAGCAGCGTATAGGCGAACCGGATTGAAAGCCGGGCCATAGTGGGTGCGAGCCCCGTAGCCGAAATGCGTGTGTTGGCTGGATGGGTATCCCAAGTAGCACGGGGCCCGAGAAATCCCGTGTGAATCTGTCAGGACCACCTGATAAGCCTAAATACTCCCAGATGACCGATAGCGGACAAGTACCGTGAGGGAAAGGTGAAAAGTACCCCGGGAGGGGAGTGAAATAGTACCTGAAACCGTTTGCTTACAAACCGTTGGAGCCTCCTTAGTAGGGGTGACAGCGTGCCTTTTGAAGAATGAGCCTGCGAGTTAGCGATATGTGGCGAGGTTAACCCGTGTGGGGTAGCCGTAGCGAAAGCGAGTCTGAATAGGGCGATTAAGTCGCATGTCCTAGACCCGAAGCGAAGTGATCTATCCATGGCCAGGTTGAAGCGACGGTAAGACGTCGTGGAGGACCGAACCCACTTCAGTTGAAAATGGAGGGGATGAGCTGTGGATAGGGGTGAAAGGCCAATCAAACTTCGTGATAGCTGGTTCTCTCCGAAATGCATTTAGGTGCAGCGTTGCGTGTTTCTTGCCGGAGGTAGAGCTACTGGATGGCCGATGGGGCCCAAAAGCTTACTGACGTCAGCCAAACTCCGAATGCCGGTAAGTGAGAGCGCAGCAGTGAGACGGTGGGGGATAAGCTTCATCGTCGAGAGGGAAACAACCCAGACTACCAACTAAGGTCCCTAAGCGTGTGCTAAGTGGGAAAGGATGTGGAGTTGCATAGACAACCAGGAGGTTGGCTTAGAAGCAGCCACCCTTGAAAGAGTGCGTAATAGCTCACTGGTCAAGTGATTCCGCGCCGACAATGTAACGGGGCTCAAGCACACCACCGAAGTTGTAGAATTCGTACTTTTTGATAAGCCTTCGTGGTTCAGTCGTACGGATTGGTAGGAGAGCGTCGTGTGGCGAGTGAAGCGGCGGAGGAATCCAGCCGTGGATGCCACACGAGTGAGAATGCAGGCATGAGTAGCGAAAGACGGGTGAGAAACCCGTCCTCCGGAAGACCAAGGGTTCCAGGGCCAGGCTAATCCGCCCTGGGTAAGTCGGGACCTAAGGCGAGGCCGACAGGCGTAGTCGATGGACAACGGGTTGATATTCCCGTACCGGCGAAGAACCGCCCCAGTCAATCCAGTGGTGCTAAGAGTCCTAACCCGGCTGAGTGGATCCCTTCGGGGTGATGCCGGCCGGTCTAACGCTCGACCCCATGCTGGTGCGGCTAGCGTATTAACAGGTGTGACGCAGGAAGGTAGCTGAGCCAGGCGATGGTATCCGTAAGGTGAACCTGGTGTAAGGATGTAGGGCTGACGATAGGCAAATCCGTCGTCAACGCGCCTGAGATCCGATGCGTACCCCGATCGGGGGAATTCAGTGATCCTATGTTGCCGAGAAAAGCATCGACGCGAGGTTCTAGCTGCCCGTACCCCAAACCGACTCAGGTGGTCAGGTAGAGAATACCGAGGAGATCGAGAGAATCGTGGTTAAGGAACTCGGCAAAATGCCCCCGTAACTTCGGGAGAAGGGGGGCCGGACTCGTGAACGGATTTACTCCGGGAGCGGGAAAGGCCGCAGAGACCAGTGGGAAGCGACTGTTTACTAAAAACACAGGTCCGTGCCAAGTCGCAAGACGATGTATACGGACTGACGCCTGCCCGGTGCTGGAAGGTTAAGAGGAAGGGTTAGCGCAAGCGAAGCTCAGAATTTAAGCCCCAGTAAACGGCGGTGGTAACTATAACCATCCTAAGGTAGCGAAATTCCTTGTCGGGTAAGTTCCGACCTGCACGAATGGCGTAACGACTTCCCAGCTGTCTCAACCGCGAACTCGGCGAAATTGCACTACGAGTAAAGATGCTCGTTACGCGCAGCAGGACGGAAAGACCCCGTGACCTTTACTACAGCTTGGTATTGGTGTTCGGTGTGGCTTGTGTAGGATAGGTGGGAGACGGTGAAGCTCGGACGCTAGTTCGGGTGGAGTCATTGTTGAAATACCACTCTGGTCACTCTGGATATCTAACTTCGAACCGTGATCCGGTTCAGGGACAGTGCCTGGTGGGTAGTTTAACTGGGGCGGTTGCCTCCCAAAAAGTAACGGAGGCGCCCAAAGGTTCCCTCAACCTGGTTGGCAATCAGGTGTCGAGTGTAAGTGCACAAGGGAGCTTGACTGTGAGACTGACAAGTCGAGCAGGGACGAAAGTCGGGACTAGTGATCCGGCAGTGGCTTGTGGAAGCGCTGTCGCTCAACGGATAAAAGGTACCTCGGGGATAACAGGCTGATCTTGCCCAAGAGTCCATATCGACGGCATGGTTTGGCACCTCGATGTCGGCTCGTCGCATCCTGGGGCTGGAGTAGGTCCCAAGGGTTGGGCTGTTCGCCCATTAAAGCGGTACGCGAGCTGGGTTTAGAACGTCGTGAGACAGTTCGGTCCCTATCCGCTGCGCGCGTAGGAAATTTGAGAAGATCTATCCCTAGTACGAGAGGACCGGGATGGACGAACCTCTGGTGTGTCAGTTGTTCTGCCAAGAGCACCGCTGATTAGCTACGTTCGGAACGGATAACCGCTGAAAGCATCTAAGCGGGAAGCCGGCTTCGAGATGAGATTTCCATCCCCTTCGGGGGGAGAGGCTCCCAGCTAGACTACTGGGTTGATAGGCCGGATGTGGAAGCGAGGACTAACGACTCGTGGAGCTGACCGGTACTAATAAGCCGACAACTTGACAACACACCACCCCCACACGATCGTGTGGATGAAGGGTGGCAGTGAATGCTCGCGTCCACTCTGTGGTTCCCAAAAAACGGTCGACCAGCACACCTGCTGGACCGTGGAAACACATAATTGAACAACCAGCTTTGGTTGAAACATGATCTTCAAGCCGGCACACCCCATCACTGATGGGCACCGTGTGTACAGCTTGACCTAGTGTTTCGGCGGCCATAGCGAGAGGGAAACGCCCGGACACATTCCGAACCCGGAAGCTAAGACTCTCAGCGCCGATGGTACTGCAAGGGGGACCTTGTGGGAGAGTAGGACACCGCCGGACTCAACTTCAGAAGAGGCCACCCGCAAGGGTGGCCTCTTCGTCGTTAACACGGCCATCGGCCGCTCGTGTCTCGGCTGGTAGGCTCGAGTCACAACACCACAGCAGGCCCCGGCGAGTGAGCCACGACGATCAGTCATGGAGCTCCTCGTCACTGCACGCCGAGTCAGTCGGCGGCTACAGCGGCAGAAGACTTCGCGCCCGGACGACCTCCGGCGCCGACCCCGAGGAGAATCCCATGAGCGATCGCGACGACGACCGAGACAAGCGTCCGCGACGCGACGGGGAGGACCGGGGGAGTTCAGACCGCGGACGGGGCCGCGAGGGTGGAGCCCGCGGTGGGCGCTCCGGCGACGACCGTGGTTCGAGCGCAGGGCGTCCGCCACGCTCGAACGCGGGTCGTCCTGACCGCGGTGGTGTCGGCTCCGGCGCCCCTCGCAAGCCCTGGGAGCGTTCGCGTGGCGACGCCGGTGGCCGGCCGAGCGGTGGTCGCCCGTGGACGCCTCGCCGTGATGACGATCGCCCTCAGGGAGGCGGTCGTCCGTGGGGCCAGAGGCCCGATCGCTCCGGTGACGAGCGTCGTCCGCAGCGGGACGGCGACCGGTCGTGGAGCCCTCGGCCACCTCGCGGCGGCTCCGACCGGCCACAGCGCCCGTGGCAGGACCGCCCGTCGAACGGACGCGGAGCCGACCGAGGCGACGCGTCGCGGCCTCCTCGCGGCGACGGGCCTCGGGGCGACTATCGCGACGATCGCAGCGGTCCGCGTCGGGGTGGCGACGATCGCCGTCCGTTCCGTCCCTCGGGCGATGGGCGTCCGCAGCGCGGGGGTGACGATCGTCGGCCACCGCGCGGAGGGTCGGGCCGCCCCATCGCGGGGCGACCGGACACCGGCCACTCGCGTGACGACCGTGGGCCTCGCCGTGACGACCGTGGCCCGCGTCGTGACGACCGTGGGCCCCGTCGTGACGATCGCGGCCCCCGCCGGGACGACCGCGACGCCGTCCGCGAGGACCGCGATCCGCTGAACCTCCGTTCCGTGCGCCCGCGCCACGAGGAGCCTCACATCTCGGCCGACGTCGACCCGCGCGACCTCGACCGCGTCGCGCGCGCCGAGCTGAAGACCCTGAGCAAGGAGAACGCCGACTTCGTCGCCCGCCATCTCGTGATGGCCGCGCGCCTGATCGACGAGGATCCTCAGCTCGCCCACCTGCACGCGCTGTCTGCCGGTCGTCGAGCCGGCCGCATCGCCGTGGTCCGCGAGACCATCGCCATCACGGCCTACGCGCTCGAGGACTACGCGCTCACCCTCCGCGAGCTGCGCACGTACCGACGCATCTCGGGCCGCAACGACCAGCTGCCCCTCATGGTCGACAGCGAGCGGGGTCTGGAGCGCCCGGACCGCGCGCTCGAGCTCGCGCGCTCCGTGCCGGTCGAGGAGCTCGACGTTCCCGTGCGCGTCTCGCTCGCGATAGCGATGTCGGGCGCCCGACTCGACCTCGGGCAGACCGATGCGGCGCTGCGCGAACTCGAGATCCCGCAGCTCGACCGCACGCGCGCGTTCAGCTACAGCCCCGATCTGTTCGACGCCTACGCGACCGTGCTCGAAGAGCTCGGCCGTGACACCGACGCCGCCGAGTGGCAGGCGCTCGCCCGACGCGCCCGTGCCGCGCTCAACGCCCAGGATCCCGAGGAGGACCGTGAAACTGTCGAGATCGTGGAAGAAGAAGTCGAAGGATTCGGCGGAGACGACGTCGCCCTCGACGACGAGCTCGCCGGCTCCGACGCAGCAGCCCTCGGCGACGAGCACGACGCCGATGACGACGGCGCAGACGAGCAAGCCGGCATCGAAGCCGACGACTGAGCCGCGCCTGCCGCTCGAGGGCGTCGACGTCGTCCTCGCCGATCTCGACGGCGTCGTCTACACGGGCCGCAACGCGATCCCCCACGCCGTCGAGAGCCTCAACGAGGCCGCGAAGTCGACCAGGATCGGCTACATCACGAACAACGCCTCGCGCACCGCGGCGACCGTCGCCGAGCAGCTTTCGGGCTTCGGCCTCGCGGTCACGGCCGACGACGTCGTGACGAGCCCTCAGGCGGCGATCCGGCTGCTGCAGGAGAACGTCGCGGCCGGCTCGACGATCCTCGTGGTCGGCGGCGACGGGCTCACGTCGGTGGTCGAGGGGGCCGGTTTCACGGTCACCCGGTCGGCGGAGGCTGATCCTGCGGCCGTGATCCAGGGCTTCGCACCCGAGGTGGGCTGGAAGGATCTGGCCGAGGCGTCGTTCGCCCTCGCGAAGGACATCCCGTGGGTCGCGACGAACCAGGACTGGACCATCCCCCAGGAGCGCGGCATCGCCCCCGGCAACGGCACCCTCGTGTCGGCCGTCCACACCGCCGTCGGCAAGCTGCCGCTCGTCGCGGGCAAGCCCGAGAAGGCGATCTTCGACGCGGCCGTCGAGCGCTTCGGCGCGACGAAGCCCGTCTTCATCGGCGACAGGCTCGACACCGACATCATCGGGGCGAACAAGGCCGGCATCGCGTCGATCCTGGTGCTCACCGGAATCGACCAGGCGAAGCAGGTGCTGGCTGCGCCCGAGGGGTCGCGGCCGGACTTCCTCCTGGCGGACCTCCGCGGGCTCCTGCAGCCCTACCCGGCCACGATCGAGGGCGCAGGAGCCGAGGGAGCCCGCACGTTCACGGTCGGCACCTCCCGCGTCGACCTGCGCGGCAACCGCGTGATCGTCGTCGAGCGAGGCGAGACCCGCGTCGACCTGCTGCGCGCGGGAGCTGCGGCGGTGTGGGGCAGCGGTCTCATGATCTACGGGCTCGACGTCGACCCGGTGCTGTACACGGAGTGAGGTCCGCGGCCTGTGGAGAGTCGCCGACCCGTGTCGGCGGCCTCGGCTAGGGTGGCTGGATCATGAGTGATGAGACGAATGCGGGCGAGGCGGTCGACGGCCTCGTGTCGCGGCTGAGCGTCATCGACCAGCAGCCGCTCGATCAGCGTGCGCTGGCGTTCGCGCAGCTCCACGACGAGCTGCGCGCCGCCCTCGACTCGTCGTCTTCCGCGGCGGGGTCGACGCCGCGTTGAGCGACGAGGCACCATCCCGGCTCGACGTGGCTCTGACCGCGCGTGGCCTGGCCCGCTCGCGCACTCACGCGCACCGGCTCCTCGCCGAGGGCCTCGTCACGGTCGACGGTCGGGCGCAGCTCAAGCCGTCGTTCGCCGTGCGCGACTCTCAGGCGATCGAGGTCGCCGGGCTCGACCACTACGTCAGTCGCGCCGCGCACAAGCTCGTCGGCGCCCTGGACGCGTTCGACGTCGACCCGGCGGGGCGCGGAGCTCTCGACGTGGGCGCGTCCACGGGCGGCTTCACGCAGGTGCTGCTCGAGCGGCGCGCGGCGTTCGTGATCGCGCTCGACGTCGGCCACGCACAGCTGGCGCCGGCGATCCGCAGCGACGAGCGAGTCGTCGCGGTGGAGGGCGTCAACGCGCGCTATCTGACGCGCCAGCAGCTGTCGTCGTTCGACGACAGGGCCGCCGCGGTCGATCTCGTGGTGGGAGATGTCTCGTTCATCTCGCTGTCGCTGATCCTGCCCGCCCTGGTCGACTCGGTCGGGCCGGGCGCCGACTTCGTGCTGCTCATCAAGCCGCAGTTCGAGGTCGGTCGGCAGGGCGTGCGCGAGGGCATCGTGCGCGACGCCGGGCTGCGTGCCGACGCGGTGAACTCGGTGCTCTGGGCCGCGCACGATCTCGGCCTCGGCACCGCCGGCCTCATCGAGTCGCCCATCGTCGGCACGGCGGGCAATCGCGAGTACTGCGTGCACTTCTCGGCCAGCACCGGCGCGAATCCGACAGAATGGATCGCACGGGTCGACGACATGACAGGAGGGTGAGCCATCACCGCCAGCAAGAAGCGCCACATCCTGATCGTGTCGCACACCGGGCGCCGCGACAGCATCGATGCGGCCCTCGAGGTGTGCGCCCTCCTCCTCGAGAACGACGTGGTCCCGGTCGTGCCGCGCGACGAGTACGACGACGTCAAGGCGGCCGAGCCGTCGTTCGCCGGCGTCGAGATCCTCAGCGAGGGCGTCCACGTCGAGGACATCGAGGCCGTGATCGTCCTGGGCGGCGACGGCACGATCCTGCGCGCCGCCGAGCTCGTGCGCGGCACCCGCGCACCGATCGTCGGCGTCAACCTCGGCCACGTCGGGTTCCTCGCCGAGAGCGAGCGCGACGACCTCCACGACACCGTGCAGCGGGTGCTCGTCTTCGACTACGAGGTCGAGGAGCGATTCGCACTCGACGTGGCCGTGCTGGTCGACGGCGAGCGGGTCTTCAGCACCTGGGCGCTCAACGAGGCGACCGTCGAGAAGGCGGCGCGCGAGCGGATGCTCGAGGTCGTCATCGAGGTCGACGGCCGACCCCTGTCGTCGTTCGGCTGCGACGGAGTCGTCATGTCGACGCCGACCGGTTCGACCGCCTACAACTTCTCGGCCGGCGGCCCGGTCGTCTGGCCCGAGGTCGAAGCGATGATCCTCGTGCCGCTGAGTGCCCATGCCCTCTTCGCGCGGCCGCTGGTCGTCGGCCCCGAGTCGACGTTCGCCGTCGAGGTGCTCAGCCGCACCGACGGCTCGGGCGTGCTCTGGTGCGACGGCCGCCGGGCCCACACCCTCGAGCCCGGCGCCCGCGTCGTGACGAAGCGGTCACCCAAGCCCGTCCGGCTCGCGCGACTGCGTCGCGCGCCGTTCACCGACCGTCTGGTGGCGAAGTTCCGCCTGCCGGTCACCGGGTGGCGGGGTCCGCAGGGCCCCCGGACGGACGCCCCGTGATCGAGGAGATCGGGATCCGCGACCTCGGCGTCATCGGCCGGGCCACGCTCCCTCTCGGCCCGGGCTTCACGGCGGTGACGGGGGAGACCGGGGCGGGCAAAACCATGGTCGTGTCGGCTCTCGGCCTGCTCCTGGGCCAGCGGGCCGACGGTGGCGCGGTGCGGTCGGGATCGTCGCAGGCCGTCGTCGACGGACGATGGAGCGTGCCCGACGACGGCGCCGTGGCCGAGCGAGTGCGAGACGCCGGCGGCGACGTCGACGACGGCGAGTTGTACGTGTCGCGCATCGTGTCGAGCGAGGGGCGTTCGCGCGCCGTCGTCGGCGGTCGCGGCGCACCGGTCGGTGTGCTCGGCGACCTCGCCGAGCACCTCGTCGTCGTCCACGGGCAGTCCGAGCAGATCAGGCTGAAGTCGCAGACCGCCCAGCGTGACGCGGTCGACGCGCACGGCGGCGCCGCGCTCGCCGACGCCCTGGTGAGCTATCGCACCGCGTTCGAGTCGTGGCGCGCCGCCGAGACCGAGCTCGCCGCCATCACGGGCGACCGCGACGCTCGACTCGCCGAGGCCGACGCGCTGCGCACCGCGATCGACGAGATCGAAGCGGTCGCGCCGCAGCCCGGCGAGGACGCCGAGCTCGACGCCACGGCCGAGCGGCTCACGAACGCCGAAGACCTCCGTCTCGCCGCCGGTCTCGCCCACGAGGTTCTGTCGAGCGAGAACGTCGAGGGCGCCCCCGACGTGCTCACCCTGGTCGAGGAGGCCAGGCGGCAGGTCGACCACGTCGCCCGGCACGACCCCGAACTCGCATCGATCGCCGAGCTCCTCACCGACATCAGCGTGCAGGTCGGCGAGACGTCGCAGCGGCTGTCGAGCTACCTCGGGTCGCTCGACGCCGACGTCGCCCGCGAGCTCGAGATCGTGCAGGCGCGGCGGGCCGACCTCGGCATGCTGGTGCGGAAGTACGGCCCCACGCTCGACGATGCGATCCTGCTGCTCGACCAGGGCTCCCGCCGCCTCATGGAGCTCGACGGCGACGACGACCGCGTCGAGCAGCTCACCCGCGACGTCGCCGACTTCGAGGCGTCGGCGGTCGAGAAGGCGGCACTGGTGACCGAACTGCGACGGGCCGCAGGAGCCGACCTGGCCGCCCGGGTGAGCGCCGAACTCTCCGCGCTCGCCATGGGCGGAGCCGAGCTCGTCGTCGAGGTCTCACCCCGCGACGAGCTGGGTCACTCCGGCGCCGATCGGGTCGAGCTGCTCCTGCGCCCCCACTCGGGCAGCGAGCCGCGACCGCTCGGCCGCGGCGCCTCGGGCGGTGAGCTGAGCCGCGTGATGCTCGCGATCGAGGTGGTCATGGCCGCCTCGAGCGACGTGCCGACGTTCGTCTTCGACGAGGTCGACGCCGGAGTCGGCGGATCCGCCGCCATCGAGATCGGCCGCCGCCTCGCCACGCTCGCCGAGCGGGCCCAGGTGATCGTGGTGACGCACCTGGCGCAGGTGGCGGCCTTCGCGACCAATCACCTGCGGGTGGTGAAGGACGCCTCGGGCGCCGTCACCGAGTCGAGCGTGCAGCAGCTCTCGGGCGACGAGCGCGTCGCCGAGATGGCGCGACTGCTCTCGGGCCTGCCCGACAGCGAGTCCGGGCTCGAACACGCGCGCGAGCTGCTCGCGATGGCTGCGAGCGGCTCGCGCGCGTAGCGGTGCCAGTGGCCGGAGTCAGCCCTTGACGCCGCCGGTCGCGAGGCCGGACTGCCAGAACCGCTGAAGGTAGAGGAACGCGATCACCAGCGGCAGGATCGAGATCAGCGACCCGGTGATGACGCTGGAGAACAGCGCCTGCGACCCGCCGCCGCCCGAGGACGACGCGGCCTCCCACTGCGAGAGCCCCACGGTGAGCGGGAAGAGCGTCTGCGTGTTCAGCATGATGAGGGGCAGGAAGTAGTTGTTCCACGTCGCGACCAGCGCGAACAGCAGGACGGTGACGATCCCCGGGCCGAGGAGGCGGAGTGCGACCTGGAAGAAGATCCGGAACTCGCCGGCGCCGTCGATCCTGGCGGCCTCCATGAGGCTCGTGTCGACGGCATCGGCGGCGTACACGCTCATGAGGAACACGCCGAACGGGCTGACCAGCGACGGCAGGACCACGGCGAACGGTGTGTCCGTGAGCCCCGCGCTCGAGAACAGAAGGAAGGTCGGGATCGCGAGGGCGGTGGTCGGGATCATGATGGCGCCGAGCACGCTGTAGAACAGCGCCTTCGAGCCCGGGAACACGTACTTGGCGAACGCGTACCCGGCCGCCGTGGCGAAGAACGCGGCGAGGACGGCGCTCGTGACGGAGTACACGACCGTGTTGATCAGCCAGTGCCAGAAGATGCCGCCCTGGTAGGTCGACAGCGACTCGACGTTGGCGACGAGGTTGAACTTGCCGAACCAGTAGCCGAAGGTCGAGAAGAGGTCGCCGTTGTCCTTCGTCGACGAGATCACCAGCCAGATGAGCGGTAGGAGGAAGTAGGCGGCGATCACCCAGAGGATCACCGTGAGCAGGGGGCTCTTCCGCGATCCGGCGCGGCCTTTGCTTCGGCGGCGCGACGCACGGCCGGTGGCGCTCGAGGCGCCGCGACCCGGCGCCCCGACCTTCTCGGAGGTGACGGCGCTCATGCGGACGCCCCCTGACGCTGGGAGCGCTGCTGGGCGATCTGGACGACGAACGAGATGATCATGATGACGAATCCGAGGGCGAAGGCGATCGTGGCGGCGTAGTTCACGTCGTGGTTCACGAAGGCGAGCGTGTAGGCGTAGAGGTTCGGCGTGTACGACGACGAGATGGCGTTCGGGGCGATCGACTGGAGCAGCTCGGGCTCGTTGAAGAGCTGGAACGTGCCGATGATCGAGAAGATCACGGTGAGCAGGATCGCCGGACGGATCGCCGGGATCTTGATGCTCCAGGCGATGCGGAACTGGCCCGCCCCGTCGATCTCGGCCGCCTCGTAGAGGTCGGTGGGGATCGACCGCAGGGCCGAGTACATGATGACCATGTTGTAGCCGACGAACTCCCACGTGACGATGTTCATGAGGGAGCCGAGCACGTTCGCGTTCGACAGCAGGTTGGGTGCGTGGAGGCCGAGCGCCTGGAAGATCTGCGTGATGGGCCCGAAGTCGGTGCCGTAGATGTAGCCCCACAGCAGGGTGGCGACGACGCCGGGGACGGCGTAGGGGATGAAGATGAGGAGCCGGGCTCCTGTGCTCGCCTTGGCCCGACCGGAGTCGATGGCGAGGGCGACGAACAGCGCCAGGCACACCATCACCGGCACCTGGATGATGAGGAAGAGGCCCATGCGGCCGAGGCCGGAGAGGAACTGGCTGTCGGTGAAGGCGCGGATGTAGTTGGCGATGCCGACGAACGTGGTGCCGCCGACGAGCTTGGTCTGGAACAGGCTGAGGTAGCCCGAGTAGAACAGCGGCACGACGAGCATCGCCAGGAAGACCAGGAAGAACGGCGCGATGAGCACGTAGGCGGCGATGTGCTGCCGGCGCTTGTCGCTGGAGGTGCGCGGGCGCCGGCGCTCGGCGGCTGCGGGCCGGGCTGAGGCGAGGGTGTTCGCGGAGGTCGTCACGCGAGGGCCTTTCTCTTCGAACGGGAGGGGGAGAGGCGGGGAGCCGGATGCCGGCTCCCCGCCCCGGCGGTGCGCTACTGCGTGACCGTGAAGCCCTGCCCCTTGGCGTACGACACGATCGACTTCTGCCAGGCGGCCAGCCCGGCGTTCAGGTCGGTCTTGTCGGCGATCGCCTTGCCCAACGTGTTGTTGAAGCTCGAGTAGACGTAGGCCATGAACGGCGGCCACTCGAAGTCCGGGTCGACCGTGTTCGTGATGTCGGCGAACAGTGCGTTGACCTTCTGGCCGCCGTAGAACGGCGCCGACTGGGCCTTGAACGAGGCGCTGTTGAGCAGGCTCGTCTGCGGCGGATACAGCGACTGCTTCGTGTTGAGCGTCTCGATCGACTGCTGGTCGGTGTTGATGAACTTCGCGAGCTCGTAGGCGGCGATCGGGTTCTTCGTGGACTTCAGCACCGCGTCGGTCGAGCCGCCGAGGTTCGCCGAGACGTTCGCCGTCGTGGAGTACTGCGGCAGCGGGGCGGCCTTCCAGAGGCCGGCGGTGTCTTTCGCCTCGCCCTGCAGGAAGACGGGGCCCCACGCGGCGGTCAGCCACGTGGCGTACTTGCCCTTGTCGAGGCCCTGGTACCACTGGGTGGTGAAGTTCGGGTCGACCGCGACGAGGTTCTTCTGCAGCAGGGTGTTCCAGTACGTGCCGACCTTCTGGGCCGTCGCGGTGTCGAGGTTGACGGTGACGTCCTTGCCGCCGGAGTACTTGAAGGGCTTGACGCCGGCCTGCCAGAGGAGGCCGATGTAGGCGCCGGCGTCGTTCGGCGGGAGGTCGGTGAGGTAGCTCCCGGTCTTCGCCTTGACGGTCGCGGCCGCCGTGGCGAAGTCGTCCCAGGTCTTCGGAGCTTCCGTGATTCCGGCCTTCTTCAGGATGTCGGCGCGGTACAGGTCGCCCATCGGGCCGGAGTCCTGCGGGATCCCGTAGACGGCGCTGCCCTGCGTGACCTGGTTCCAGGTCGAGGCGGAGAACGACGACTTGAGCTTCGAGGCGCCGTACGGCGACAGGTCGAGGAGGCTCTTCGTGAGCTCGAACTGCGGCAGGTACTGATACTCGACCTGGGCGACGTCGGGCGCGCCCTTGCCGGCCGAGATCGCGTTGGTCAGCTTGGTGTACTGGGCGGCGCCCTGGCCGACGTTGTTCACGTTGACCTTGATCTTCGGGTACTTCTTCTCGAACATCGCGACCTCGGTCGACACGTTCGGGAGCCAGGTCCAGAAGTTCAGGGTGGTGGGGGTGTTCATCGCCTTCGTGATGTCGGAGGCGCTGACCGGCTTCGTGCTCGACGACGACGTCGAGGGCGACGAGCATCCGGCGACGAGCAGCGACATGGCGGCGGCAGCGGCGCCGACCGTCATGATGCGCTGTGCTGTTTTACGACGCATGTGTCTTTCCTTTGTGTGAGGGATGGTGCGGGGGAGGGAAGGTCAGCGGGCGGGGTGGCGCAGGATCCTGACGCCGCGCGGCGGCAGCACGATCGAACGCGGGCCTTCGAGGCTGTCGCCCGTCTCGGCGTCGATGACGTCGCCGGGCACGTCGACGGTGACCTCGTCGCGCGACCAGTTGAAGACGAAGCGGATGCGCCAGTCGGAAGCGGTGCCGCTCACGGTCGTGACACGGCCCGCCGGGCTCGAGGACCAGCCGGAGGACTGCGGCTCGGGGACGAGCCACGTCGCGAGGTCTTTCGCGAGGGCCGGGTTCGGGACCGTGCCGACGTAGGTGACGCGGCCGGATCCTGCGACCCGGGTGGTGATCGCGGCGAAGCGGCCGATCTCGGGGTGGTCGTAGGTCGCGAGCACCTCGGCGTCGTCGGCGATGACGCCGTCGGCCCACTCGGTCGCCCGGGCGTCGGGGGAGAGAGCGAGCGACCCGTCGCCGGTGAGGCCCAGAGGGCCGCGGAGATTGGTGTACTCGTCGTAGTGGACGCCTGCCGCGTCGGCGAATGTCGGCGGGGCGACCAGCTTGCGCACGCGGACCCTCTCGTCGGCGTAGGCCGAGCGGATGCCGAGCACGAGGTGGCCGCCGGCGTCGACGTAGTCGTGCAGCCAGGCGAGCGTGGCGTCGTCGGACGAGTAGAGCGCCGGGACCACGAGGACGGGGTGGGCCTCGGCGAACGCGGCCGCCGCGAGCCCGGGCAGCTGCGTGTCGTGGATCACGAGCGCCTGGCGGTCGGACTCGACGATGCCGGTGTGGAAGGCGTCGAAGATGCGGTGGTACGCGGTCGGGTCGCCGTGCATGTCGTGGTCGGCCGACGGCAGCGGGCTGAAGAACTCGAGAGCCCACTTGCTGGCGTTCGAGTAGAGCAGGGCGATGTCGCTGTCGGGCGTGAAGCCCGCCAGCTGCGGACCGACCGTCGCGAGCGAGTGGCCCAGCTCGGCGACCTCGTCGTAGACGCGGCCGGGCTTGCCGCTGTGCGGGAGCACGCCGCCCCAGTACGTCTCGAACCCGTCGTTAAGGGTCTGCCAGTGCCAGTACTCGATCATCTTCGCGCCGCGGGAGACGAGGCCGTAGGCGGCCTGCTTCAGCTGCCCCGGGTAGCCGGGCAGGTTGTAGGCGTGGCCGCCGATCGACTGGGCGTCGGTCTCGGTGACGAGGAAGCGCTCCTGCCGGCTCGACCACATGCGGTCGGCCTGACGGAAGAACGGGCCGACGCCCGAGACGGCGAAGCCGATGGGCTCGGCCTTCGGCTCGACGAGATCGAGGCCGTCCTGCAGGTCGTAGTACGGGTTTCCGGCCGTGACGTCGAGGCCCGCGGTGAGGCTCACGTCGTCCTGCGCCGGCCGAGGGTAGGCGATGCAGGTGGTGACGAACTGCGACGGAGTCGAGTAATCGCGCACGATGCCGGCCTGCCAGTGGATGAAGTCGTCCGTGAGCTCGGCCTGGTAGCGGCGCCACTCGAGGTCGTACTGCGGGAACGAATTGCCGTCGGGTCGCCAGAGGTCGTCGAAGCTCGTGAGGCGGTGCGACCAGTAGGTCAGCCCCCACGCCTCGTTCAGGGCCTCCGGCGTGCCGAACTTCGCTCGGAGGCGGTCGAGGAAGCCCGCGAAGACGTGGTCGTTGTGGAAGAGCACGAGGCCGGGCTCGTTGTCGACCTGGTAGCCGATCACCGCGGGGTGGGAGGCGTAGGTCGAGACGACCTTGCGGATGATGCGCTCGGCGTACTCGCGGAAGACGGGCGAGGCGTAGTCGATCTCCTGCCGGGCGCCCCAGTTCATGGGCTTGCCCGTGGCCGGCTCGGCGGCGATCTCGGGGTGGAGCTTCTGCAGCCACGGCGGCACCGCGTAGGTCGGCGTGCCGAGGATCACCGAGATGTCGCGCTCCGCCGCGGCGTCGAGCGTCGGCCGCAGCCACTCGAGGTCGAACTCGCCGTCGCGCGGCTCCCAGGTCGACCAGACCGACTCGCCCACGCGGATCACCGTGAACCCGGCGGCCTTCATGAGATCGAGGTCGTCGGCGGGAGAGTTCTCCGGGCGGTACTCGGGGTAGAAGGCGGCTCCGAAGAGGAACCGCTCGTCGGCCGAGGGCGGGGTGGGGGAAAGCGTCATCGCTGTGCAAACTCCATTGTCGTGTCCGGGTTGTTAGCGGTAACCCTTCGCGAGGAATGCGCTGTTACCGGTAACTTCGGACGAAGCTACACGCGGTCGTTCCGACCCGCAAGAACTTTTTTCAGCGCGACGCGTCGGCCGGAGCGCCGGTCGACTGCCGGACCACGAGGGTTCCGCGCAGCTCGTCGCCGAGCTCGGGAAGGGTCTCGCCGTTGATCATGGCCAGCAGTCGACGGAACGCGAACCGCCCCTGACCTGCGAATCTCATGGGCACCGTGGTCAGCGTCGGCGAGACGAACGCCGCCTCGGCGATGTCGTCGATGCCGGCGACCGAGACGTCGTCGGGCACCCGCAGACCCGCTCCGGCGAGGGCGGCGATCGCACCGATCGCCATCTGGTCGTTGGCCGCGAAGACGGCCGTGAAGCGCTCGCCGCGTCGCAGGATGCGGGTCATCGCGTCGAACCCGGAGGCCGGGTTCCAGTCGCCCTCCTCCGCCTGCGGAGGCGTCACGCCGGCAGCGCGGAGCGTGTCGGCGAACCCCGCCGCGCGAAGCCGCGACGACGGCCAGTTGCCCGGCCCGGCCACGTGGGCGAACGAGCGGTGGCCGAGGCCCAGGAGGTGCTCGGCGACGACGGCCGCGGCGTCGTAGTTCAGGTTGCCGCGGTGGGCGTCGTCGTCGACCTCGTGCTCGACGTAGACCGGGACGCGGAAGCGGGTGCTCTCGAGCTCGAGCCGGACGTCGTCGGTCGGGGTGAACGCGAGGATGCCGGCGAGATCGTTCTGCTTCACCAGGTCGATCGCTGCGCGCGCCGAGGTCGGGTCGACGGGGTTCATCGTCACGATGTCGAGCACGAAACCGGCCTCGCGGGCGAGCGACGCGGCTCCGCTGAGGGTGGTCATCGGGCCCAGCTGCGTCATCTCGTAGGCGAGGGCCCCGATCCTGCGGCTGGATCTCGTCGCGAGCGACCGGGCGGCGCTGTTGGGCTGGAAGTCGAGGTCGTCGATGGCCTTCTCGACCCGCTCGCGGCTCTGGTCGGAGATGCGGTGGCCCTTGATGTGTCGCGAGACGGTCTGGTGCGAGACGCCCGCGAGACGGGCGACGTCGTAGATGGTGGGCGCCTTCTGTCGCGGCGGGACGGAGTCGGGGCCCTCCGCTCGCACCTCGGTCATGGCGTGTCCTCTCGACTCGGCGGCCCGTCGGCCTGCCATGAGAGTAGCGGCCGTCGCGACACGCGCGGGCGCGTTTCGCGACACGCGCGGGCGAGCGACGCGACACACGGTTGTAACGCGGACGCTCGAATCCTGAACGATCGGTGACGTAGGATGGAAGCCCGTGGTGGTCAATTCGAACTCGGGTCCTCTTCCTTCTGACGGCAAGCCCAAGGTGACGAAACACATTTTCGTCACGGGCGGTGTCGTCTCCTCGCTCGGCAAGGGCCTCACGGCCGCCAGCCTTGGCAATCTCCTCACCGCGCGCGGTCTGCGCGTCGTGATGCAGAAGCTCGATCCGTACCTCAACGTCGATCCGGGCACGATGAACCCGTTCCAGCACGGGGAGGTCTTCGTCACCGACGACGGCGCCGAGACCGACCTCGACATCGGCCACTACGAGCGCTTCCTCGACATCAACCTGAACCAGGGCGCGAACGTCACGACCGGTCAGATCTACTCGACCGTCATCGCCAAGGAGCGCCGCGGCGAGTACCTCGGCGACACCGTCCAGGTGATCCCGCACATCACCGACGAGATCAAGCGCCGCATGCGCCTCCAGGCCGGCGACGAGCCGCAGCCCGACGTGATCATCACCGAGGTCGGCGGCACCGTCGGCGACATCGAGTCGCAGCCGTTCCTCGAGTCGGCGCGCCAGGTGCGCCACGAGCTCGGGCGTGCGAACGTCTTCTTCGTGCACGTGTCGCTCGTGCCGTTCATGGGCGCCTCGGGCGAGCAGAAGACGAAGCCGACGCAGCACTCGGTGGCAGCGCTGCGTGCCATCGGCATCCAGCCGGACGCCCTCGTGCTCCGCTCCGACCGGCCCGTCACCGAGTCGAACCGCCGCAAGATCGCGCTCATGTGCGACGTCGACGAGGACGCCGTCGTCAACGCCCGCGACGTGCCGAGCATCTACGAGATCCCGCACATGCTCAACGAGCAGGGCCTCGACGCGTACATCATCGAGCACCTCGGACTCGACCACAAAGCCGGCGCCGTCGACTGGTCGGGCTGGAACCCGATCCTGTCGGCCGTCCACGAGCCCAAGCACGAGGTCACCATCGGCCTCGTCGGCAAGTACATCGACCTTCCGGACGCCTACCTCAGCGTCACCGAGGCCCTCAAGGCCGGCGGCTTCGCACAGCAGACCAAGGTGTCGCTGCGCTGGATCCCATCCGACGACTGCGAGACGCCCGAGGGCGCGGCCAAGGCGCTCGCCGAGGTCGACGGGATCTGCGTGCCCGGCGGCTTCGGCATCCGCGGCATCGAGGGCAAGCTCGGCGCGCTGCGCTTCGCCCGCGAGAACGGGATCCCGGCGCTCGGCCTCTGCCTCGGCCTCCAGTGCATGGTCATCGAGTACGCGCGCCACAAGGCCGGGCTCGAGGGCGCGTCGTCGTCGGAGTTCGACCCCGACACCCAGCACCCGGTGATCGCCACCATGGCCGAGCAGGTCGACATCCTCGAGTCGGGCGATCTCGGCGGCACCATGCGTCTGGGGCTGTACCCGGCCGCGCTCCTGCCCGGGTCGCTGGCCGCCGAGCTCTACGGTGCGAACGAGGCCTCCGAGCGTCACCGTCACCGCTACGAGGTGAACAACCACTACCGCGAGCAGATCGCCGACGCCGGCCTGGTCTTCTCGGGCACCTCGCCCGACGGCCACCTGGTGGAGTACGTCGAGCTCGACCGGGCCGAGCACCCGTTCTACATCGGAACGCAGGCGCACCCCGAGCTGCGGTCGCGGCCGAACCACGCCCACCCGCTGTTCCAGGGCCTCGTCGCGGCGTCGCTCGACCGGCAGAACTCGTCGCGCCTGTTCGAGGTGGCCGACAGTGCCCAGTGACGGCGTGACCGGCGACAGCGTGCCCAGTGAGCCTCTGAAGGACGACGCCGTCGAGGTGAACGTCACCTCGACCGAGGTGCCGTTCCACGGTGCGGTGTGGAACATCCGTCGCGACGCTTTCGACTACAACGGGCAGACGATCCGCCGCGAGTACGTGGAGCACACCGGGGCGGTCGCAGTGCTCGTCGAGGACGACGAGGGCCGGATCCTGCTCATCAAGCAGTACCGCCACCCCGTGCGGTCGCGCGACTGGGAGCTCCCCGCGGGCCTTCTCGACATCGAGGGCGAAGAGCCGCTGGTGGCCGCGAGGCGCGAACTCGCCGAGGAGGCCGACCTCGAGGCGTCGACGTGGGAGCCCCTCGTCACGTTCAACACGTCGCCCGGCGGCAGCGACGAGGTGCTGTACGTCTTCCATGCCTCGAACCCCGGGGCCGCGCCGCAGACGTTCGACCGTGAGGCCGAGGAAGCCGACATCGAGGTGCGCTGGGTGCCGCTGCAGGAGGTCGTCGACGGCATCCTCGACGGGCGCCTGCACAACTCGATCCTGTCGATCGCGGCCCTCGCACTGCACGCGAAGAAGGGCGCCCGGCCGTAGCGCTTGCCTGCGCCCCGGCGCTCCGGCCCTAGCCTGGTCGGCATGACCGCGTTCGACACCGCCCGCGACCGCTACCTGCGGTACGTCACGGTCGAACGCGGGCTGTCGGTCAACACGGTGGCCGCGTACCGGCGCGACCTCGCGCTCTACTCGAGGTTCCTCGAGAAGCGAGGGGTGCAGGATCCTGCGCTCGTCACCCCCGCACTCGTGGCCGAGCTACCCGCAGCGCTCGCCACCCGTGACGAGCCGCTCTCCGCCTCGTCGGTCGCGCGCATCGTCTCGTCGGTGCGCAGCTTCCACCGGTTCGTCGCCGACGAGGGGCTCGCGCCCGACGACGTCACCACGACCACTCGGCCGCCGAAGCTGCCGAAGCGCCTGCCGAAGGCGATCACCGTCGCGCAGATCGAGGCGCTGCTCGCGGCGACCGACGGCGACGACCCCGTGCGCCTGCGCGACAAGGCGCTGCTCGAGCTGATGTACGCGACCGGCGCCCGAGTGTCGGAGGCGGTGGCGCTGAACGTCGACGATGTCATCGAGGGCGATGTCGTGCGGCTGTTCGGCAAGGGCGGGAAGCAGCGGATCGTGCCGCTCGGCAGCTACGCGCGACGGGCGATCGACGACTACCTCGTGCGCGCGCGGCCGCTGTTCTCCGAGCGGGGGAAGGCGACGCCTGCGCTGTTCCTCGGGGTGCGCGGCGCGCGGGTGTCGCGGCAGAACGCCTGGCTGATCATCCAGGGCGCGGCGTCGCGGGCGGGGCTTAGCGCGTCGTTGTCGCCCCACACGCTCCGGCACTCCTTCGCGACGCACCTGCTCGAGGGCGGGGCCGACGTCAGGGTCGTGCAGGAGCTGCTCGGGCACTCGTCGGTCGCGACCACCCAGATCTACACGCTGGTCACCGCCGACGCCCTCCGAGACGCCTACGGACAGTCCCACCCGCGGGCCCGCTGGCGCCCCGGCGAGCGCGAGGCTCGCGAGGCGGCCGCCGCGCGCGCCCGCGCGGCGGGGGAGACCGGAGTGTCGGCGGAGCCCCGGTAGCATGGGCAGGGTGAGCACGACGCCGAACACGAGCACAGCGCAGGCCGCAGCCGACCTCGGGCCGACCGGCCGACCGCGCACGACGTTCCCCGTGCCGCCGAAGCTGTCGAGCCACGGCCCGGCGCGCATCATCTCGCTCTGCAACCAGAAGGGCGGCGTCGGCAAGACCACGACGAGCATCAACCTCGGTGCGTCCCTGGCCGAGTACGGCCGCCGCGTGCTCGCCGTCGACTTCGACCCGCAGGGCGCCCTCAGCGCCGGCCTCGGTGCCAGGACGCACGACGTCCCGACCATCTACGACCTCCTCATCGGTGAGGTGAAGGACCCCCGTCAGGCCATCCAGTCGACCCGGGTCGAGGGTCTCGACGTCATCCCCGCGAACATCGACCTCTCGGCGGCCGAGGTGCACCTCGTCAACGAGGTCGCCCGCGAGCAGATCCTCGCGCGCGTGCTGCGCAAGGTGTCGGCCGACTACGACGTGATCCTCATCGACTGCCAGCCCTCGCTCGGCATCCTGACGGTCAACGCGCTCACCGCAGCCCACGGCGTGCTGATCCCGCTCGAGTGCGAGTTCTTCGCCCTCCGCGGCGTCGCGCTGCTCGTCGAGACCATCGACAAGGTCCGCGACCGCCTCAACGAGGACATCGAGCTGGACGGCATCCTGGCCACCATGTACGACTCGCGCACCCTGCACAGCCGCGAGGTGCTCGAGCGCGTCGTCGACGCCTTCGGCGACAGCGTGCTCGAGACCGTCATCTCGCGCACGGTGAAGTTCCCGGACGCGTCCGTCGCCGCGAGCCCGATCAACCAGTTCGCGCCGACGCACCCGGCGGCCGAGGCGTACCGCCAGCTGGCGAGAGAGCTGATCAGCCGTGGCGCCGCAGCCTGACCTGGCGTCGCAGCCCGACGTCGACGACGCCTCCCGCGACGTCGAGCCGTCGACCGACACCGGCTTCGCGGTGAGCCTGGCGAATTTCTCGGGGCCGTTCGACCTGCTCCTGTCGCTCATCACCAAGCGCGAGATGGACATCACCGAGGTCGCCCTGTCGGAGGTGACCGACGAGTTCCTGTCGTACCTGAAGGGCCTCGACTCCGACGAGGAGCTCGATCGCGCCAGCGAGTTCCTCGTGGTGGCGGCGACGCTCCTCGATCTCAAGGTCGCCGGGCTCCTGCCGCAGGGTGAGCTCGTCGACGCGGAGGACGTCGCGCTGCTGGAGGCGCGCGACCTTCTGTTCGCCCGGCTCCTGCAGTACCGCGCGTTCAAGCAGGCGGCCGAGTGGTTCGCCGCCCGCGGCGAGGCCGAGGGCGATCGCCACGCGCGCAGCGTGCGGCTCGAGCAGAAGTTCCGTGTCTCGACGCCCGAGCTCGTCTGGACTCTCTCGGTGGACGACTTCGCCGCGCTCGCCGCCATGGCGATGACGCCGCGCGAAGCGCCCACGGTCGGGCTCGACCACCTGCACGCGCCGCTGGTGAGCATCCGCGAGCAGGCGGCGATCGTCGTCTCCATGCTGCGTCGCGGTGCCGTGATGAGCTTTCGCGAGCTCGTCGACGGCATCGACGTCAAGGGAGTCGTCGTGGCCCGGTTCCTCGCGATCCTCGAGCTGTACCGGCACGCCTCGCTCAGCTTCGAGCAGGTCGAGCCGCTGGGCGAGCTCACCATCCGCTGGACGGCCGAGCACTGGTCGGAAGAGAATCTCGCGAACCTGGGGGCCGACTATGACGGCTGACACCGTCGAACCCGACGACCTCGCCGCTCCGAATGCGGGCGTGCCGATCGCCCGCACGCTCGAGGCGATCCTCATGGTCGCCGACGAGCCGCAGAGCCTCGTCTCCCTGGCCACAGCCGTCGGCGCGCCCGTCGCCGCCGTGCGGCAGGCGATCGAGACGCTCGTCGCCGACTTCGACGGTGTCGAGGGGCCCGACGGCCGCCCGAGTGTGCGCCGCGGCTTCGAGCTGCGCGAGGTCGGCGGTGGCTGGCGCTTCTACGTCCGCGAGGAGTTCGACCCCATCGTCCGCGACTTCGTCCTCACGCAGAACCCGACGCGCCTGTCGCAGGCCGCGCTCGAGACCCTCGCGGTCATCGCCTACAAGCAGCCGATCACGCGTGGCGCGATCGCGCAGATCCGCGCGGTCAACGTCGACTCCGTCGTCCGCACGCTGCTCGGCCGCGGGCTCATCACCGAGTCGTTCACCGACGCGGAGACCGGCGCGATCAACTACGAGACCACCGACCTCCTCCTCACCCACCTGGGCATCAACTCGCTCGACGACCTGCCCCTCATCTCGCCGCTCCTCTCCGACGGCACAGCAGGGTTCGACGATGGCTCCGTCTGAGACCGCGGGCGCAGGAGCAGGCGCACCTCCGTCCGGCGAGCGCCTCCAGAAGGTCATGGCCGCGGCCGGCATCGCGAGCCGACGCGTCTCCGAAGACCTCATCGCCCAGGGCCGCGTCACGGTGAACGGCGCGGTCGTGACCGAGCCGGGGCGCCGCATCGATCCCGTCGTCGACCGCGTCGTGGTCGACGGGCAGGCCGTGCAGCTCGACACGTCGCGCCGCTACCTCATGCTCAACAAGCCGGTGGGCGTGGTGTCGTCGCTGAGGGACGAGCGCGGGCGCCCCGACCTCACGCAGTTCACCGATCGCTACCCCGAGCGGCTGTTCAACGTCGGCCGGTTGGACGCGGAGACGAGCGGCCTCCTGATCCTGACCAATGACGGCGAGCTCGCCCACGTGCTCGCGCACCCGTCGTTCGGCGTGATGAAGACGTACGTCGCGAAGGTCGAGGGGTCGATCACGCCGGCGACCGTGAAGACCCTGCTCGCGGGTGTCGAGCTGGAGGACGGCCCGATCGCGGCCGACTCGGCGAGGATCGTCGACCGCGGCACGGGTCGCGCGTCGGGCACGAGCATCGTCGAGATCACGCTGCACTCCGGGCGGAACCGCATCGTGCGCCGCATGCTCGACGCCGTCGGGCATCCGGTGATCGACCTGGTGCGCCGGCAGTTCGGCCCGCTCCACCTCGGAACGCTGAAGATCGGCCAGGCTCGGGACCTCACGCGCGACGAGCTCGGAGAGCTCCTGACGATCGCGCAGGACGCCGGGCTGGGCGCCGTCGCCACCGCGGTCGTGGCCGAGGCCGACGAGGAGTCCGGCGTGCACCTCGTCGCCGACGTCGAGGACGACGTCGCGGAGACCGACAAGGAGTACTACGACGAGGACGACGAGGAGTTCGAGGCCGAGCGCGACGCCCGCGACGAGAGCCGCCGTCGGCCGGCGGGCGCCGGGCGCGGCTCGCAGGGCGACCAGCAGGGCGGTACGGCACGGCGCGAGCCGAAGAAGCAGTACGACAGCGACGGCAACCGCCGCCGCGCGGTCAACGGCGACGTGACCGGCGGCCGGCCGGTGAAGGGCGACGGCCCGACGAGCCGCCGCGCCGAGGTCCGGCGCGAGCAGGAGCGCCGCCGCGGACAGGAGCGCCCGGGCGGCACCGGAGGCCGTCGAGGCGGCCCGGGAGGAGCACGATGAGCGAGTCGCGGCGCCTCGAGGGGCAGGTGCGCGTCGTCGGCTCCGGGCTCCTCGGCGCGAGCATCGGCCTGGGCCTGAGGGCGCAGGGCGTCGACGTCATCGTCGACGACGTCTCGCCGGCCGCACGCACCCTCGCCATCGACTACGGCGCGGGCAGGGCTCCCGCCGAGGGCGACGACCCGGCGATCATCGTCGTGTGCGTGCCGCCCGACGTGACCGCGCAGATCGTCGAGCGCGAGCTGCACGACTACCCGAACGCCCTCGTCACCGACGTCGCGAGCGTCAAGGGGGCTCCGCTGCGCGAACTCCTCGGCCGCGGCGTCGACGTGACCCGCTACATCGGCTCGCACCCGATGGCCGGGCGCGAGCGCGGCGGCCCGATCTCGGCCCGCGCCGACCTCTTCGTCGGGCGCCCCTGGGTCATCGCCGGCCACGACGGCATCACCTACCGCCGGGCGGCGGCCCTCGAAGACCTGATCCTCGACCTCGGCGCGACGCCGCTCGAGATGTCGCCCGACGACCACGACGCCGGTGTCGCCGTCGTGTCGCACGCGCCCCAGGTGATCGCGTCGCTCATGGCGGCGAGGCTGCGCGACGCCCCCGACGCGTCCCTCGGGCTCGCGGGTCAGGGGGTGCGCGACGTCACCAGGATCGCCGCCTCCGATCCTGCCCTCTGGGTGCAGATCCTCGGGGCGAACGCGTCGACGGTCGGCGGCGTGCTGCGGGAGTTCCGGGCCGACCTCGATCGCGTGATCGAGGCCCTAGGCGACGTGTCGCATCCTGGAGCCATGAGGGTCATCGCCGAGACGATCGGCGACGGCAACCAGGGGGTCGCGAGACTCCCCGGCAAGCACGGGCAGTCGAAGACGTTCGCGCAGGTCGTCGTGCGAGTCGACGACCGGCCCGGCGAGATGGGCCGGCTCTTCACCGAGATGGGTGAGATCGGCGTCAACATGGAAGACCTCAGGATCGAGCACTCGCCCGGGGCGCAGTTCGGTCTGGCCGAGATGAGCGTCGTGCCCGAGCACGAGGAGCGCCTCGTGGACGACCTGATCCGCCGCGGCTGGACCGTCACCGGGCGTTGAGCCCGCCGCCGAGCACAGAACCCCGCACCACAGAAAGAAGTCATGACCCCCACCGACTCCGACCTGCCTGACGGCGCTACCCTGCCGGACGTTCCCGCCACCTCCGAGGGCGTCGCGGCGTTCAAGGACGACCTCTACGCGCGGTTCCGCGACTCGTCGCTCTACGGCGAGACGTCGTTCGCGCCGGTCGTCGTCGCGGTCGACGGCCCCGCCGGCAGCGGCAAGTCGAGCGTCAGCCGCGCCGCCGCCCGAGCCCTGGGCTTCGCGTACCAGGACACAGGAGCCGCCTACCGGGCGTTCGCCCTCCACGCCGCGGACTCCGGCGTCGACCTGACCGACCCGGTCGCGGTCATCGGCACCCTCGGCACGTTCGAGTACGAGATCGGCACCGACCCCGACGACCACTACGTGCGTGTCGGCGGGCGCGACGTCACCGACGAGATCCGGACGCCGCGGGTGACCGCCTCGGTGGCCAACGTGTCGAAGATCCCCGAGGTGCGCGCGTACCTCGTCGACCTGTTCCGCCAGGTGATCGCGTCGACGCGTCGGCCGGGCATCGTGACGGAGGGGCGCGACATCACGACGGTCGTGGCTCCCGAGGCTCCTGCGCGAATCCTCCTCACGGCCAGCGAAGAGGCTAGAATGGCCAGGCGTTCCGCGGAGGTCACGGGGCAGAGTGCCGAAGAGACCGCCAGGCAGCTCGCCCACCGCGACCAGCAGGACAGCAAGGTAGTCGACTTCATGACAGCCGCCGACGGCGTCACCACCCTCGACTCCACCGATCTCGACTTCGATCAGACCGTCTCGGCCGTGGTCGAGCTCGTCCGGCAGGCGGCCAGCCAGAAGGGCTGAACCGCGCCGGGCGGGCATCAACTCAAGGAGCCCCATGGCACGCGACGACAACGACCTCACCACCGACGACGGCCCCGACCTCGACGGCTCGATGGTCGAACGCCTCGCCTCGATCGACGAGGCCGAGGCCCAGCAGCGCGCCAGCGCCCTCCGCCAGGGCCTCGACGACTACGAGCTCGACGACGAGGACATCGACCTCCTCGACGCCGGCGACTGGGACCCGAACGCGATCACCTACGCCCCGGCGCTGCCGGTGCTGGCGATCGTCGGCCGCCCGAACGTGGGCAAGTCGCAGCTCGTCAACCGCATCCTGGGCCGCCGCGAGGCCGTCGTGGAGGACAAGCCCGGCGTCACCCGCGACCGCGTCTCGTACAAGGCCGAGTGGTCGGGTCGCCGCTTCACCGTCGTCGACACCGGCGGGTGGGAGCCGGACGCGCTCGGCATCGACGCGTCCGTCGCCATGCAGGCCGAGATCGCGGTCGACCTCGCCGACGCCGTCCTGTTCGTCGTCGACGTCAACGTGGGCGCCACCGCGACCGACGAGCACGTCGTGCGGATGCTGCGCGCGACCCACAAGCCGGTGATCCTGGTCGCCAACAAGACCGACGACGACCGCAAGGCCCTCGAGGCCTCCGAGCTCTGGAGCCTCGGCCTCGGCGAGCCGTTCCCGGTGTCGGCCCTCCACGGTCGCGGCGTCGCCGACCTGCTCGACAAGGCCATGGCCACGCTGCCCGCCGTGTCGAACGTCGCCAAGGAGGAGATCGGCGGACCGCGCCGCGTCGCGATCCTCGGCCGCCCGAACGTCGGCAAGTCGTCGCTGCTCAACAAGTCCGCGGGCGAGGAGCGAGTCGTCGTCAACGAGCTCGCCGGCACGACGCGCGACCCCGTCGACGAGCAGGTCGAGCTCGGCGGCCGCATCTGGACGTTCGTCGACACCGCGGGCATCCGCAAGCGCGTGCACCTGCAGCAGGGCGCCGACTTCTACGCGTCGCTCCGCACGTCCGCCGCTCTCGAGAAGGCCGAGGTCGCGGTCGTCGTCCTCGACGTCACCGAGCCGATCTCGACGCAGGATCTCCGCATCATCGATCTCGTCCTCGAGTCCGGGCGCGCGCTCGTGCTCGCCTTCAACAAGTGGGACCTCCTGGACGACGACCGCCGCCGCTACCTGGAGCGCGAGATCGAGCAGGACCTCGACCACGTCTCCTGGGCGCCCCGCGTCAACATCTCGGCGAAGACCGGCCGCCACCTCGAGAAGCTCGTGCCCGCGCTCGAGCTCGCCCTCGAGTCGTGGGACACCCGGATCCCCACGGGCAAGTTCAACGCCCTGCTGGCCGAGCTCACGCAGGAGCACCCGCACCCGGTGCGCGGCGGCAAGCAGCCCCGGATCCTGTTCGGCACCCAGGCCGCGAACCGCCCGCCGACGTTCGTCCTGTTCACGACCGGGTTCCTCGACCCGCAGTACCGCCGCTTCATCACGCGGCGCCTGCGCGAGATCTTCGGGTTCGAGGGCACGCCGATCGTCGTCAACATGCGCGTGCGCGAGCGCCGCAAGCGGTCGTAGGCACTCGCCGGGATCGGGGAGAATAGGGTCGTGACCCTCGACGAACGCGCGGACCGACTGTGGCGCCGGCTGCGGATCGACCGCCTCGCCGGCGGGCGTCAGCACGCGTACGTCGTGCGGGAGGACATGCGGCGCCACGAGTCGACCGTGAGGGCGTTCCGGATCCTGCGCCTGCTGCTCCTGGTCGAGACGCTCGTGGGCGTCGCCGCCATCGCGATCGCCGTGACGCTGACCTCGCATGGCGTGGCGGTGTCGTGGGCGGTGTGGTTCCGGGCGACCGTCGTGCTGATGATCACGCTCTCGCTCTACGTGTTCGCGTGGCGGGCGCAGCTCGGCTACTACTGGGCGTTCTCGCGGATGAAGCTGTTCAGCCGCATCTTCCCCGTCGTCACGGTGGTCGTCGCGCTGATCCCCGGCCTCTACCCGACCTGGATGGTGGTCGAGCAGCTGATCTTCTCCGGGCTCATGGTCGTGATCGCGGTGCTGCTGTCGACGCCGCACCTGCGCAGCGTGTTCCCGTCACCGCGGCTCCTGGCGACGTCGCCGCGCTGACGCGCTGAGCGCTGGCGCGCCGAGAGCAGGTCAGGCAGGAGCAACGGCAGGCTCGGCCGTGCGACTCGTGCGGCCGACCCTCACGTCGGCCGTCGGCACGATGCGCCCGTCGCCGGTGACGAACGCGACCTTCAGGCGCTCGCCCGTCTCGGCCTCGGTGTAGCTGCCGCCGCCGATCACATCGGCGGGCCGGTGGTCGACGCCCCAGGCGCCGAGGGCCGCCAGCACGGGGGAGAGCTCGCGGCCCGCGTCGGTCAGCAGGTACTCCTCGCGCTCGCGCTCGCCGGGCTCGCGGTAGCACTGCCGCGTGAGGACACCGGCATCGACGAGGGCGCCGAGCCGGGCGGTCAGCACGTCGGGCGACACCCCGAGCGACGCCTTGAACTCGGAGAACCGTGTGCGCCCGTAGAAGGCGTCGCGGACGATCAGCAGGGCCCACTTCTCGCCGAGGACGGAGAGGCTCTGCGCGATCCCGCAGGTCGGGTCGGGGCACGAACGCTTGCTCATGACCCCCATCGTACCTCAGTTGGTTTTTCGTATCCAGCCTGCTATGGTCACTGCATGCCAACCTCGAATCGCCTGTCGTTCTGGACCTGCGCCGCCGTCCTCGCCCTCGCGCTGTGGACCAGCGGGGCCGCGACGCCGGTGTACCCGCTCTACTCGAGCGACTGGCACCTCACGCCGTTCCTCACCACGGCGATCTTCGCCGTGTACCCGCTCGTCCTCGTCGTCGTGCTGCTGGTGTTCGGCGACCTGAGCGACACGATCGGCCGCCGCGCCAGCATCCTGCTCGGGGTCCTGTCGTCGATCGTCGGCGTGCTGCTCTTCGCGCTCGCCCCCGACGTCGTCTGGCTGCTCGTCGGCCGCGCCTTCATGGGCCTGGGCGTCGGCCTCTCGCTGAGCCCGGCGACCGCGAAGATGATCGATGTCGCAGGATCAGCGAATGCCGCCCGGACCGGCGCCATCTCCACGGCGTCCACCGCCGTTGGCCTCGTGTTCGCGAGTCTTCTGGGCGGCGCGCTCGTGCAGTACGCCCCGTTCCCGCTCCACCTCACGTACTGGGTGCTGCTCGGCGTCGAGGTCATCGTCCTCGTGCTGGTGTTCCGGCTCGACCGCGACCGCCCGGCCGATGCCGGGCGCTGGCGCCCCCACGGCATCGTGGTTCCGCGCTACCTCTGGGGCGCGGTTGCGACTGCCGCGATCTCGCTCAGCGCCTCCTACGCGATCGGCGCCGTGGTGCTGTCGCTCGGCGCCTCCATCGGCAAGCAGCTGACGCACACGAGCAACGCCTTCGTGATCGGCGCGATCATCGCCCTGTCGATGGTCGTGATCGGCGTCGTCGCCCTCGCCTCGCGCAAGGTTCCGCTGCTCGCGGCGCTGCCCGTGGCGTTCGTCGCGGCCGTGCTGTCGTTCGGGTCCCTCATCCTGGCGGCCTCGCTGCAGTCGCTCGGGTTCTTCCTCGCCTTCACGATCTTCGCCGGCATCGCCTACAGCCTCCTGTTCGCGGGGGGACTGCAGATCATCGGCCGGTTCACGCCCGAGCATCACCGTGCGGGCACGCTGTCGGCGGGCTACCTCGTGGCCTACCTCGTACAGGGTGCGGCAGCGCTGTGGCTGGGAAGCGAGGCGACCGCGGGTGGCTACGGGCACGCGGTGGATCTCGGTGCTCCTGCGATCGTGGCGCTCGTGCTCGTCGCTCTCGTCGCGGGCGTGGTGCTGCTCCGGCCGCGCGCGCCTCGCCGGCCCCGGATCGAGTCGGTGCTCACGACCGAGACGCACGAGGTCATGACGATCGACTGACGCGGTCGTTCGCCCGCGGCCGCCGTCGCGACATAAAGCGACACCTGCGACGCACCGAGGCGTCGCAGGTGTCGCTTTTCGTCGCTGGGGCCTAGGCCTGCCCGGCGGCGGCGGCGTGCTCGTCGAGGAACGCGCGCGCGGCGTCCCACGCCTGCGCGGCGTACTCGGCGTTGTAGGCGTGCGGGTTCCGCTCGTTGAAGAAGGCGTGGCCCGTGCCCGCGTAGACCGTCGGCGTGAAGTCGACGCCGGCTGCCGCCATGCCGGCGGTGACCTCGGGCAGGCCCTCGATGAGCCGAGTGTCTTCGTCGCCGTAGAAGGCCAGGATCGGCGCCTGGATCTTCGACAGGTCTGAGGTCTCGGGCGGCGAGCCGTAGAACGGCACCGCCGCCTTCACGCGCGGGTCCGCGGCTGCGAGGGCGAACGAGTACGAGCCGCCGAAGCAGAAGCCCGTGACGGCCAGGTGCCCCGTGCATCCTGCCTGCTGGTCGAGGTGGTCGAGCACCTTCTGCAGCGAGGCGACCGCCCACACGCCGTACTCGGGCGAGTTGCGCGGCGTCGAGGCCTCGCGCATGCGCGTCTGAGCGGCGTTCTTCGCCTCTTCGTCGTCGCCGGCGCGGATCGCAGCAAGCTCTTCGCCGAGCTCGGGAGTGATGCCACCGCGGCTCAGGATGTCGGGCGCGGCCACGACCCAGCCCTCGGCGGCGAACCGATCGGCGACGCCCCGGATCTGGTCGACGAGCCCCCAGATCTCGTGGATCACGACGAGCCCGCCCTTGACCGGCACGCCGTCGGGCGGGGAGGCGAGATACACGTCGAAGGGGCCGTCGTTGTCCAGCTGAATCGTCGATGACATACAGGCAGTCAATCACTCCGTTCTGGCACTACACCCGTCGCTCGGCAACCCGATAGCTTCAGGTATGGCACTCCACCCGCTCGAGCCCCTGTCCGCCGCCGAGATCGCCGCCGCCGCCTCGATCGTCCGAGAGAAGACGGGGCGCGGACCCTCCGCCCGCTTCATCTTCATCGAGCTGCAGGAGCCCGAGAAGCCCGTCGTCACGCAGTTCGAGCCGGGCGCGACGTGGGATCGCCGAGCGTTCGCCCTCGTCCGCGACACCGCCTCGCACGAGACGTACGAGGGGGTCGTGTCGCTGACCTCGGGCGACCTCGTCTCGTGGGACCACATCGCAGACGTCCAGCCTCCGATCTCGGTCGAGGAGTTCGACCTCTCGGAGGACCTCGTGCGGAAGGACCCGCAGTGGCAGGCCGCGATGCGGCTGCGCGGCGTCGAGGACTTCGAGTCGTGCATGATCGACAAGTGGTCGTCGGGCTACACCGGCCCCGGCGACGAGCCCACGCGGCGGCTGGCCCGCCTGCTGACGTTCGTGCGGCGCGGCGAATACGACAACGGCTACGCGCACCCCGTCGAGGGACTCATCGTCACGATCGACATGGACACCTGGACGGTCATCGACGTGGCCGACCACGGCGTGGTGCCGCTGCCGCCCAAGGACGGCAACTACGAGTTCCCGCTCAACTCGACCGACAACTCGTATCCGCGGATCGACGCCCAGCGCGAGCCGATGAAGCCGATCGAGATCACGCAGCCCCAGGGTTCGTCGGTCGAGCTCGACGGGCACTCGCTGGCGTGGGGGCCGTGGCGGCTGCAGGTCGGCTACACCCCGCGGGAGGGCGTGGTGCTTCACGATGTGAGGTACGACGACCACGGGCGGCTTCGACCGATCCTGTACCGCGGCTCGATCGCCGAGATGTACGTGCCCTATGGCGACCCGGCGCCGACGCACTGGAACAAGAACGTCTTCGACGAGGGCGAGTACGGCCTCGGGGTGCTGGCCAACTCGCTCGAGCTCGGGTGCGACTGCGTGGGCGAGATCCTATACCTCGATGCCGTGGTCAACGACCAGGAGGGCGGCGCGATCACGATCCCGAACGGCATCTGCATCCACGAGGAGGACGCCGGCATCGGCTGGAAGCACACGGAGTACCGCGACGGCCGCGGCGAGGTGCGTCGCAACCGCCGACTGGTCATCTCGTTCTTCGTCACCGTCGGCAACTACGACTACGGCTTCTACTGGAACCTCCACCTCGACGGCTCGATCGAGCTCGAGGTCAAGCTCACCGGCATCATCACGACCGGTGCGGTGCTCCCCGGCTCCGTCGCCCCCGGCGACCAGCCCGGATACGGCACGCTCGTGGCGCCGGAGCTGTACGGCCCGCACCACCAGCACTTCTTCTCGGTGCGCCTCGACATGCAGGTCGACGGACAGCGCAACTCCATCGACGAGCTGAACTCGGCCGCCGTCGAGGCCGGCCCCGCGAATCCGTGGGGGAGTGCCTGGAAGGTCTCGCGGACGCGCTTGCGCTCGTCTGCGGCCGACGGCGCTCGTGCGGCCTCACCGTCGACGGGTCGTTCGTGGCTGGTGACGTCGTCCGACACGGTGAACGGACTGGGCGGCCGACCCGGCTACATGATCGAACCAGGATCGGCAGCTCCGTTCTTCGCCCAGCCGGGTTCCCAGCAGCACTCCCGGGGTGCGTTCGCCTTCCAGCAGCTCTGGGTGACCGGCTTCGACCCGCGCGAGCGCTACGCCGCCGGCGACTACATCGCGCAGCAGCCCAGCGACGTGGGGCTTTCGCAGTACGTGCTCGCCGACAAGCCGCTCGAGGACGCCGACATCGTGTGCTGGTACACCGTCGGCGTGCACCACATCGTGCGGCCCGAGGACTGGCCGGTGATGCCGGTGGTTCGCGCCGGGTTCCACCTCAAGCCGGTCGGGTTCTTCGACGGCAACCCGATGCTCGACCTGCCGCCGGAGCCGATGGGCGATCACTGCGCGCACCACGGGTAGGTCGGCGGGGCACGAGATCGCACTCGTCGTCGCCTTCCGCTCCTGAAGGCGACAACGAGTGCGATCTCGTCCTGCCGCGGTTGGGGAGGGGGCTACTGGGTGCCGGGCTCGCGCGTGAGGGTCGTGAAGTGGTCGCCGTGGTAGCTCAAGGCGATGGTGTCGCCACCGTTCGTGACCGTGGCGACGTAGTTGCGCCAGTAGGGCGCCTGGTGCACCTGGAACACGTATTTGCCGCCGGGGGAGGTGCGGATGATGTGGCACATCCCCGGGTTGTCGGTCACGTACATCTTGATGGCACCCGTCTTCGACACGGCCTTCGCCGTCGTGTAGAGCAGGTTCGTGCAGTTGCCGTCGTCTGAGATGGTTTTCGTCGGGGTGCCGTCGGAGGTCTTCCAGACGCCGGTGATGCTCGGGAACTGCGGGCTGCAGCCGGTGAGGCCCGTCACGCCGAGCGCAGCGATGGCGAGGGCGGCGATGGCCGTGGCTGTCTTTCGTCTGCTCATGTCTGGCTCCAGCCTACGACCGCCCGGCGCCCCGCCCCGCCCCGCCCCGCCCCCCGCCCCGTCTTGCCCGCCGCCCGGTCCCGCCCGCCGAGTGGCAAAACTCTGCTGATGCTGGGCCTGGCGATCGGCAGTCTCTTGCCACTCGCGGGCCGGGTGCGGCTGGGCGCGGGGCTTCGGGGCGCAGGAGCCGAGGTGGTACGGCGGGCCTCCCGGGTCGGGTATGCTCTTATGGTTGCCTCGGTCGGGGCAACGACCTCAGTGCTCGGCTTCGGCTGGCGCTGACGGGCTGTGGCGCAGCTTGGTAGCGCACTTGACTGGGGGTCAAGGGGTCGCAGGTTCAAATCCTGTCAGCCCGACCATTCCAAGACCCGGAACTACGCGGAATCAACGTGGTCCGGAGGTTTTGTCGATATCCACTCCGTTGTGCAGTCGGACCCTGCGTTTCAACGCAGCGGACGGCTTCGCTCTAAGGCGGTTTGCCGGGCCGAGGTATCCTCAGAATCTTGGCGTCGAATGTAGACGCTCAAATCGCGACGCCACTACCCTTCGAATACCTGTTTCTAGGAGGAGGGTCGCGCCGATGCCATCTGACTCTTTTCGTTGGTGGTCAGCGTCGTCTGCCATCAAAGTTGTCGCCGTGGTGCTAACTCTGATCGTGCTCATGGTCGCGTGCTCCTTGACGTCGGCCCTTTCGGCGCCTGGAAATTCCTTCCACCTCGTCTCGCGGCAGAAGCAATTGCCTGCGGGTGTCGTGTCTCATGTCTCACGGATCGGCGTCGTCTCAGTGCATCTCGCCCTCAGCGGCTCTCACGGTCAGATCGACGTGGCAACTACGAAGAGTGATCCACTCGTCCAATTTGCTCAGGAAGGCCAAGTCAATGGCTCGGAGGCGTACGCGCAAGACATTTTCGGATCGCTGCGGCTGGACAATTTAGCGGCTGGTCCGGTCGTTATCACCTGGTCGCCTGTCACCGTTCATTTCACGGCGGCATCGTCTGACGCGACGATCACTCGACGCTTCACTGTCACAAGCACATTCGGCAAGAATGCGGCCCTCCAGATTGACTACGACGCCACCGGTGTCGCAAAAATGCATGTCGACGTCACGACTGTAGATCTTCCGATTTCAGGAGTCTTTGCTGACGGCGCCACCCGGACTCTCAGCGACACTTCCGCCCAGACAGGGACGATCCAGCGATTGGCAGATCGGACCGCGGGCTCCGTGACTGTCAGTATCGGTAGCGCGGTCGCTTCGTCCAACACCGGCGTGAATTGGAGTCAGCTTGAGGCATTCTGGCGCTGGTCACTTCTCGCGGCTTTGGCGCTAACGCCCTGGTTGGTCCTCCGACGCACCATCAGACGCGTCGAATCCCGAAGTGCTCCGACGCCCTGGCAGTCGCCTGATGCCTGGAGAAAATCCCGAATATTGCTCTCGTCGCTCGTCATCACGATCGGGTTGAGCGGCATCTCATGGATCAATGAAGGGACATACTGGGCCTCGCAGCTCTTCAACCAACTCGATGCTGGACCAGTGGACTTTCTCTTCGCGTCCACGCCGTTCGACTATCTCATCTCGCTTCTCCGCGCTCCTGGTTCGATCATTCCGGTGGCGAACGTCCTCATCGCCTCGTGGGTATGGGCCGGGGCTACGCTTTCTACGCCACCTTCGCGGCAGACGCGAGAGCTTGTCCTCGTCGTCAGTTTCGCGGCCGCCGGACTCGCCGCCTTCTTCGCGTTCAGTCCAGGTGGCCTCAGCCAGTTTGCTGATCAACTCGGAGACCTCGGTCTACGACCGGTCCCGCTGGTCACCGCGGTCGTCGTGGTCGCCTCGGGCGCTCTGCTCACTCGCCTGATGGGAGGCCGCGCCAGTCTCACCGGGGGAATAACCGCTGGCACATTCGGCCTCCTCACCTGCCTGAGCGCGGGCATGCCTTACGATCCCAACCTCGGCTTGCTGGTGCGGATAATGACGAGCGTCGTTGTCAGCGCCTTTCTCGTCGTGCTGGGTAACCGAACCCTGGATGCAGTCATCCCTTCGATATCGCCTCGAGCCCGCACTCTCGTTCTGATCGGAATCGGCTTGACGGCTGCCGCCGTCACAATCCCCACAGCGCGCCTCGGCACCGTCTCGTTCTTTGACGGCGTCAATGCGTCATACGGTTTGCAATCCGCCTCGACCGTGAGCCTCGTTCTGGCATTGGTCGCCGGGTACACCTCGGTGCAGACGTGGTCGACCGAGTGGATGCGATTGTTCCTCGTTATTGTGGCCTCGGCATTCTTCCTACGTCTGCAGGTAGTGACAGGCCTTCTCCCACTGCCCCTCGCAGCAGGGCTGATCGCGTTGTTCCTCCTCGTCATCCCGCCGGCTTCGCAGCGGTCACCTGGCGGGTGGCGATTGGCCATGCCGGCCGCCGACACGGTGCTCGCGACGAGAGCGTTGCTGAATCGCATCGGCCCGGTGCGCCTTCTCAGAGAGGCCACTAACAGCCTTCGACGAAAGGTCGCTAACGCTGACATCGCGGGCGAGGAGGCTCTGACAGCGAGTAGGTCACTAGCCGAGACCTTCGCGATTCCAACGGACGCCATAGAGGACGCGCGGTCGCGTATGGATGGGCTTCAGTGGGGCGGCGCGTCGGGTCCGTGGATTCGTGCGTGGTCTGGCTCGATCGTGGCTGCGGTAGTCGGACTTCCCCTGTCACTGACTGCCCTGTCTCAGGCCCTCTCGGCTCTGAGCAGCCACGCTGGCGCGGGCGGCCTCACCTACGCATTCGATGTGGGCTTCGCATTCCGATTTCCTCTATATGGGTTCGCATTCGGTCTCCTCTTTCCGCTTCTCAGGGGAGCCGGCGGCATCGAAAAGGCCTGGCGAGTGTTCCTGATGCTGGCGGTCTCGGAGTCAATTGACATCCTCGTGCCGTTTATCGCCTCGCCAAACACGGCGAGCACGCTCTTCTTACGCCTCGTACAGCTGTTGGCCGTCAGCATCGCCCTTGGCGTCTACTTCGACTACGCCTCGCTCAGAGCGGCCGGGTTCGGAATCGACCGACTAGCGGACCTGTACAACGTAAATCGCCTCACGCTCTGGTCGTCCGGCGTCAGTCTCACCCTGATCGTCGGCATCGCTACCGCGACCATCACGCCGGCAGCTGAGGCGGCATTCAATCGAATTCTCCCGCCCGCGCAGCCAACGAGCTCCTCTTCGCAGAACGCAAAACCCAGTGGTTAGGCGTGGAATCTGGGTGAGAGTTCGGCCTCGGAGGTTCGAGAGTAGTGGCGCCACGCGCATCACCCGAGGCGCAGGGTCACCGGGCCGAAGAGGCCCGAGCGCAGGTCGACGGCGGCGCGCTCCAAGTCCTGGAAGTGGAACCGCCGACCGTACGACGACTCGACCGCGGCCTCGAGCGCCGCGGGCGCCGGGTCGCCGGCGAGACGGTTCGCCAGCGTGTTGAAGACCTCGATGCGCACCTCGTTCGACCCCGCGCGCAGCAGCCCCGAGACCGGGACGGCGTAGGGCGGGGCCCAGGCCACACCGGCCAGGACGCCGTTCACGTGCATCACTGCGACCTCGCCCACGGGCGGGTCGACGTGGGCGCGATACGACTGGGAGCGCAGGGTCTCGGCCTCCGTGCGGCGCTCAGGGGCCCAGGCGGCTGACGGCCCGAGCGAGAGGGAGGCGGCTCCTGCGACCTGATCATCGGCGAGCACCACCGAAGTCTCGTAGACGGCGCTACCCGAGTACGACGGGCGGGTGTCTTCCCAGCGGTGAGGCAGCGTCACGGGCGAAGGCGAGGCGTCGTCGAACGCGACCGTCCACGGGCCCTCGAGGGCGACCTCGACGAGACGAGACGCGGGCGCAGGATCGGTGACACCCTCGGGCTCATCGGTCTCCACCACGACGACCGCCTCGTACGGAGCGAGCACCCCCGGGGCACCAGCCGGGACCTGCGCACCCGTGTCCGGCGACCAGAACTCGGTGCGGGAGCGGGCGGTGCGGGACTCCCACGTGAACGGCACGGTGTGCGGGCCGGTGTTGATCAGGACCGCGACGTCGGTGGTGTCGCCGTCGCGGCGGACGACGCCGAGGTCGAGGGCGCCGGGAGCGTCAGGCGCGACCGCCGCGCCGCTGCGGCGGGGGAGCACGGCGTCGACAGCGGCGACGAGGCCGTCCACCGCGACGGACGTGCCGGGCGCCCCGGGCGACTCCACGGCGAACACGTGCCCTCCCTCCGCGGAGACCAGGGAGAGCCAGGTGCGTTCGGCCGACGAGAGCGTCGCCGATCCTGCGACCACGACCACCTGCCCGGTAGACGGCGTGACGCGGTCGAGCATCGTGTCGTCGACGAGATCGAAGTCGCGACCGGCCTCACGGAGCGCCGCGACGAGGCCGTCGGGCAGCGCCGCCCGCGTGGCCTTGTAGAGATCGAGGTGCTGCGACCCGTCGGCGGCCCGCTGAAGGGTCTGCGCCGTCTCGTCGTTCGAGACCAGCAGGAGCACGTCGCGCTGCGGCCGCCCCTCCCGCAGAACGTCGCCCAGGCGCTGCAACGACCCCATCAGAGCGGGCATGGCCGGCCACCACGGGTTGCGGTCGTCGAGGGCTCCGGCGGCATAGAAGAACCAGCCGAGTCCGGCATCGCTCGCGCCCGCGCCGTCGTCGGTCGCAGACCCGGGCGAGTGCGGCCAGCCGTGCCCGAGCAGTTCGTTGACGCCCGAGAGGAAGTGCTCGTGCGCCTCGCCGCGCAGGTCGAGCGGGGTGGCGCGGAACGACGGGGAGTGGGTCCAGGTCCAGGCCTCGCACGAGACGGTGTTCACGCCGTCGACGTGGGCCGCCGAGCTCGCCCAGCGCGTGGCGGTGAGGGTCTTCCAGCCCCAGCCCTCGCCCTCGTAGCGGTCGGCGAAGCGGTAGCTGCCGACGCGCGCCGGCGGCTCTCCGTAGCCCTGGATGCGGAACGGCACGCCGTGGTCGCTGCACCAGCCGCGGCAGACGGCGACGAAGTTCTCCTCGTAGAGCTCGCTCAGGGTGCGGACGAAGTCGGCGCGGAGGCGGTGGGCGACTGCGGTGTCGTCGTCGCCGTCCCCCGCATCGCCCGGCGACCCGGCGGCAGCGACCGCGGCCGCCGCCAGCTCCGCCCCGCCCCGCGTGGGGTCTCCGCCCGACTCGGCGAGGTGGTGCAGAAGCCCGTCGAACGAGTAGCCGCGGCGACGCTCGAACTCCTCGGGCAGCGCGTCGGTCCAGTTCGCCGCGTAGACCTCGAGGCTGTCGCAGAAGAACGACTCGATGAGGCCGGCGGGAACGGCGCCGAGAATTCGTCCGCCCACGTGCTCCACGTGCTGGCGGGTCGCGGCGGCGGAGTAGTGGTCGAGGACGGGTCCGTCGGCTCCTGCGGCCGCTCGCTTCACCACCTGGCCGGTCGGGCGCGTCACACCCAGCAGCACCACGCGCGGGCCTCGGCCGTCGGGCACGGCGACGGACTGGTCGGCGGCGATGACCAACGCCGCAGCACCCCGCACGGGGTCGGCGAGGTCGCCGTCGTAGATCGCCGCCGCCACGAGGTGCTCGTCGCTCTCGGGGTGCACGGGGCGCAGGATCCGAGAGCCCGGCGGCACCGCGCGCCTCTCCCAGACGAGTTGCCTCGCCGCATTGTCGGGCGTGACGTGGGTGCCCCCGAACGACCATCCGCTGCCGAGCGTCACGTGGAAGCGGAGGCCGATCTCGCGGGCGCGCTCGGCCGCGTGGCGCAGCACGGCGAGCACCTCGTCGGAGAGCCAGTCGGGGCTGCCCGGGCGCAGCGGGTAGACGAACGCGACCTCGACGCCGCCGATGCCCGCCGCCTGCATCGCCGCGAGCTGCCGGTCGACGTCGACCGCCGAGATGTCGGGGCCGAACCACCACCAGCGCATCTGCGGCTTCGCCTCGTCGCTGGGGGCGGTGAGCGCGCGGTGAACGTCGGCCAGTCTCATGGAAGCACCTCGGGGATCGTCGTTGATACGTTTCAGCGGAGCTCGTTTCAGCGTAGACCCGGCACACGGCCCGTGCGCCCACCGGGGCGCACGGTCGCCCGGTCAGATCACCGCCGGCGCCCCGATGTCGATGCCGCGCCGCCGCAGCTTGAGCGTGTAGATCGTGTCGGCGCCGAGGAGGCGCGACACGGCCGCGGCGACGACGATCGCGAGAAGGAGCGGAAGCACGATGGCGTAGTCGCCCGTCAGCTCGAAGAGCATCACACCGGCCGTGATCGGCGCTCGAGTCGTGCCGACGAGCACGGCGCCCATGCCGACGATCGCGAAGGCGCCTGCCTGGCCGTGCAGCGCCGGGTCGAGCATGCCGGCGACCTGTCCGAACGCCGCACCCAGCATCGCGCCGATGAAGAGCGACGGCGCGAACACCCCGCCCGACCCGCCGATGCCGAGTGTCAGACTCGTGGCGACGACCTTGCCGACCAGCAGGATCAGAAGGAACGCCACCGCATACCTCCCCGCCACCGCACGGTCGAGCACCGGGTACCCCACGCCGTACATCTGAGGCAGCGCGAAGAGCAGTCCGCCGAGGAAGACGCCGCCGACGACCGGCCGCAGCCACTCGGGGCCTCGCCAGAGGAAATCGCAGAGGTCTTCGATCGCGTAGAGCGCCTTCGTGAAGCCCATGCCGACGGCGCCGGCGACGAGGCCGAGCAGGGCGAAGAGGGCGTACTCGGAGGTGTGGGCCACCGAGAACTGCGGCAGGGTGAGGAACGGCTCCGAGCCCAGGAAGGCCCGGCCCACGACCGACGCGGTGATCGCCGAGACGACGACGACGCCGAACGACTCGGCGGCAAAATCGCGCAGGATCAGCTCGAGTGCGAAGAAGATCCCCGCCAGGGGAGCGTTGAACGTCGCCGCGATCGCGCCGGCCGCGCCGCAGGCGACGAGGGTCGTGACGCGGTGCGTCGGTAGGCGCAGGAGTCGGGCGAGCGTCGAGCCGAGAGCCGAGCCGATCTGGATGATGGGGCCCTCGCGGCCGACCGAGCCGCCGGAGCCGATGGTCACCGCCGACGCGATGGCCTTGACGATCGCGACCTGCGGCCGGATCCGACCCCCGTTCTTCGCCACGGCCAGCATGACCTCGGGAACACCGTGCCCCTTCGCCTCGGGGGCGAAGCGCTGCACGAGCGGGCCGTAGATCAGGCCGCCGACGACGGGCGTCAGGATCACGAACGCGCCTCCGAGCCAGGGCAGCCACGGATGGGCCGGGTGGCCGGTGGTGGCGGAGTAGTCGCCCGTGCCCGTGAAGATCCGGGTCGCCGTCTGGATCAGCCAGCGGAACGCCACGGCGGCGAGGCCTGCTCCGGCGCCGATGACGACGGCGGGGACGGTGAGCTGCAGGATCGTGCGAGCGTGCTCGCCGGCCTCCCACCCCTCGAGGCGGTCGAGCAGGCTCTGGCGGGTGCGGGTCGCAACGGGCAACGGGACTCCGGTCGTGGGTCGGGATTCGAACAGAAGTGTGTATTCTTGCAACAGTTGCATGAATGCAAATGAATCGTAGCAGTTCTCCGAGAGGCCCCTGTGAACGCTGACTCGAACGCCCCGTCGCCGACCGATGCGACCCTCACCGCCTCGCGCGCCCTGCTCGGCATCGTCGCCCGCTCGGTCGCGAGCGCACTCGAGGTCGTGACGCTGCCGCAGTTCCGGGTGCTCGTCCTGCTGTCGAACGACGGCCCGACCCGCCTCGGCTCGCTCGCCGAGCGCATCGGGGCCCTCCCGTCGACGTTCAGCCGCTCGGTCGACCGCATGGTCGCGGGCGGCTGGGTCGAGCGCAGCCTGCGCGAAGACAACCGCCGCGAGATCCTGCTCGACCTCACCGAGGACGGCCGCCGTCTGGTGGACTCGGTCACCGAGCGCCGCCGCCGGGAGATCCGCACGGTCCTCGACGCGCTGCCCGCCGACGACCAGGCTCTGGTCGCGCGCGCGTTCGACGCCTTCAACCGGGCCGCCGGCGAGCCGACCGTCGACGACCTGCTCACGCTCGGGCTGTGACGGCGCAGGCGGCGGCCACGGCGATGGGGGCGAGCGCGACCGGGATGTCGGGCGACATGTGGATGCCGCAGACAAGGCCCACGGTCGCGAGGCTCTTCGCTCTGCACCTGCAGCCGGTGCCGATCCTGCCCGCCTTCGCCCTCGCGCTGCTCGTCGGCTATCTCGTCGGCGTCGCGGCGTTGCGCCGTCGGGGCGACCGCTGGCCGCTCGGGCGGACGCTGCTGTGGACGGCGGGGGTCGTCACCGTGCTCGTCATGACGGCGACGGGGTTCGACGGCTACGGCATGGAGCTGTTCAGCGTGCACATGCTGCAGCACATGGTGGTGAACATGCTGTCGCCGATCCTGCTGACCCTGGGCGCTCCGGTGACCCTCCTGCTGCGAGCTCTTCCCGCCCGACCGCGAGGGCGCCGCTCGGCCCGCCGGCTGCTGCTCGCCGTGCTCCACAGCCGTGCCGTCGCCGTCGTCACGCACCCCGCGGTGACCCTGGCGCTCTTCCTGGGCAGCCTCTACGGGCTCTACTTCACCCCGCTCTTCGACGACCTCATGCGGACCATGTGGGGCCACAACCTCATGCTCGTGCACTTCCTCGCCGTCGGGATGCTCTACTTCTGGGGCGTCGTCGGCGTCGACCCGTCGCCCTCGCGCGGCCGGGCGGCTCTGCCGGTCTCCCGGCCGGTCCTGCGGATCATCGAGCTGGCCGTCACGGTGCCGTTCCACGCGTTCTTCGGCGTCGTCGTGATGATGTCGACGACGCTGATCGTCGGCTTCTACCGTCACGGCGTGCCCGGCTGGGGCATCGACCCGCTGCACGACCAGCAGACCGGCGGCGGCATCGCCTGGGGCTTCACCGAGATCCCGACTCTCATCGTGCTCGGGGTCCTGTTCGCCGGGTGGCAGGCGCAGGATGCGCGCCACACCCGCCGCGCCGATCGCCGCGCCGCTCTCACCGGCGACCGCGACCTCGCCGACTACAACGCCTACCTGGCCCGGCTCTCGCGCACCGATCCGCCGCCCGTTCCGAGGGAGCCGCGACCGTGATCGGCTACGCGTTCACCCTCGGTCTCGTCGCGGCGGTGAATCCCTGCGGGTTCCCCCTGCTGCCGGCGTACCTCTCGCTGTTCGTGTCGGCGCCGGAGGGGCGGGGAGCGGCCGGGCGGATGTCGCGCGGGGTGATCGCGGGCTCCTGCCTCACCCTGGGGTTCCTCGCGGTGTTCGTCGTCGCGGGCCTGCTGCTCGAGGCCGGGGCCGGTGTCGCTGCGTCGGCCACGCCGTGGCTGATGGTCGCGGTCGGCGTGGCCTGCGTGGCGCTGGGCGTGCTGGGGCTGACGGGGCGGGGCGTGCACCTCGCCCTGCCGGCGCCGGGATTGCGGGCGGGGCGCGGCGGCCTCGCGATGACGGGCTTCGGCGTCGCCTACGCCGTCGGGTCGCTCAACTGCTCGCTGCCGCTGTTCGTCGCCGGTGTGCTCGATCCCGTCGCCTCGAGCGACGCGGTCGTCGGCATCGCTGCGTTCCTCGCCTATGCGCTCGGCATGGGGGTCTTCGTCACCGGCGCCGGCGTCGTCGCGTCGCTCGTGGGCGCCGAACGACTGCGGCGCCTCGGGCCGGTGCTGCGGATCATGCCCGCGGTCTCGTCGGCGATCCTCATCGCCGCGGGTCTCTACCTCGCCCTCTACTGGGCGAGCGACGCGGTCGGGCGGACCGCCGGGCCCGTCATCACCACGGCCCTCGACGCGCAGTCCGCCGTGAGCGCCTGGTTGGCGGCCCACTCGCTGACCGTCGGCTTCGTCTGCGGCGGGCTGGTGCTCGTCGGATTCGCGGTCGTCGCGATCGCGGCATCGCGCGAGGCGGCCCGCCTCGAGGCCGGTGCTCGCGCAGCGATCCACTCCGAACCGCAGGAAGGAATCTCCACCGCCGATGTCTGACGTCACTCCCACTCGGATCCGCCGCGGCCCGGAACGCTGGCTGATCTGGACGATCGCCGGCTCCGTCGTCGCGGCGGCACTTGTCGTCGTGCTCGTGATGGGCCAGGTGCTGTCGGTCGCGGCGTCGGCCGACGACGTCGCGCCCCACCTCGATCAGCGCACCGCGAGGCTCCTCGAGTACGACGCCCTCACGCACGTCCACGAGAAGGCCCCCGCGTTCACCCTCACGGACCAGCACGGCAGGCCGATGTCGCTCTCGTCGTACCGGGGCGAGGCGGTCGTGCTCAGCTTCAACGACGACGAGTGCACGGACCTCTGCACGCTGCTCGCGCAGGATGTGCGCGTCGCGAACAACGATCTCGGCCAGGCGTCGTCGAAGATCGCCTGGGTGTCGATCAACACCAACCCGTACTACCCCTCCAGCGCGGACGTGGCGCAATGGACGGACCAGCACGGGCTCGGCTCCGCTTCCAACTGGCACTTCGGCACCGGCTCACCCGCGGCGCTGTCCGCCCTGGCGAAGGCCTACGGCGTGCCCATCGACCTCGACGCCTCGACGAAGACCGTCACGCACGGTGCCGAGCTGTTCTTCATCTCACCGTCGGGCGTCGAGAGGGCCATCGGGCAGTTCGGCACCGAATCGGCCGACACGTCGGCCTTCGGGCACGGTCTCGCTCAGGCGGCGGACGACCTCCTGCCCGCCTCGCAGCAGGAGGCGGTCGCAGGAGCCGGCGTGCCCGCCACGACCTCCGGCGGCACCGAGATCGGAGCGACGCCGTCGCCCGTGACGCTGTCCTCCCTCACCGGAACAGGCCGCGTGTCGACGTCGGCCGACCGCGGCAGGTACACAGTGCTGAACTTCTGGTCGAGCTCGTGCGCGGCCTGCGTCCGCGAGTTGCCGGCACTGGAGGCGGAACACCGGGCGCTGGGGTCGAGCGTCGCGTTCTACGGTGTCGACGTGTCCGATCCGGCCAAGGCCGGAAGGGCGTTCGCGGAGTCGCACCGGGTCACCTATCCGCTCGGGGCCGACACGTCCGGTGCCGTCGCGGGAGCCTTCCAGGTGACGGGTCTGCCGTTCACGGTGATCCTGGGGCCGTCGGGGAAGGTCGTGATCCGGCACCCCGGGGCGATGACCCGCGAGCAGCTCGACTACCTGCTGAGGACCCTCGACACGTCGCTGCCGGCCGGATAGCGGCCGGGCGAGCTTGTGAGGCTCAGGCGCATGGCCCGGCAGGTTCGTGCGGCTCAGGCGTCGGGGCCGGGCGAGCTCGTGCGACTCAGGCGTCGGGCGCGGCGCCGGTGCGCTCGTCGAAGCGTGCGCGGTGCTCGGAGATGACCTCCTGGTGCTCGCGGACCCAGTCGCCGAGGGTGATCACGACCTCCTGCAGCGACCGGCCGAGATCGCTGAGGTCGTACACGACGCGCGGCGGAACCTCGGCGTAGACGGTCCGCTCGACGAGGCCGTCGCGCTCGAGGCCGCGCAGGGTGACGGTGAGCATGCGTCGGGAGATGCCGGGGATGATGTCGGCCAGCTCGGTGAAGCGGTGCGGCTTCTCGCCGAGAATGCCGATGACGAGCAGGGTCCACTTGTCGCCGATGCGCCCGAGCAGCGATCGGAACAGGCCGGGGTCGTGCGAGGTGCACATCTTGCTCATCGTGGGCAGCGACCGCATGATCCGGTCGTGCGCCTCGAGATGCTCGCGCTCGGTCGCAGTGCTCGCCATGGTCGTCCTCTCGCGATGGTCACTCTCGGGTAACAGGGGCTCGCTTGAAGTGACCGACTTCAGCACGGTACACCGTTACTGAAGGTAACCAAAATGATTACCCGAAGTAACCATGCTTCTGAGGAGAAGATCCATGTCACTGTTCCGTCTCGACGCCAGCATCCGAGTCGAGGGCTCGGCCAGCCGCGAGCTCGCCGACATCGTCGAAGCCGAATGGAGCCGGACGGTGCCGGGGGACGAGGTCGTGCGGCGCCACATCGGTGTCGAGCCGACTCCCGCCGGCTCCTGGGCCGATGCGGTCGGCGCCTCGATGACGCCGGAGGACGCGCGGACTCCCGCCCAGCGCGCCGCCGTCGACCTGGCACGCGTCTACACCGACGAGCTCGTGGAGGCCGACGCGCTTCTCTTCGCGGTGCCGCTCTACAACTTCGGGGTGTCGCAGCACTTCAAGACCTGGGTCGACCTCGTGATCACCGACCCGCGCATGTCGCCCGCCGTCGAGCCCGCGACGGCCGGCAAGCCCGCCGTGCTCGTGACCGTGCAGGGCGGCAACTACGCCGCCGGCACCCCGCGCGAGGGCTGGGACCACGCCACCGCCTGGATGCGCCGCATCCTCGAGGACGTCTGGAAGCTCGACCTCGAGGTCGTGTCGCGCGAGTTCACGCTCGTCGGCGTGAATCCCGCGATGGACCAGTTCACCGACATGGCGGACCAGCTGCGGTCGGCGGCCGAGGAGCGCGCCCGGATGCACGGGCGCACGCTGGGCGGCGAGCGCCGCGCCGCGTAGTCGAGCTTTCGACGGCGATGGTCAGGGCAGCTCGGCCGCCAGGCGCTCGTACTCGGGCAGCAGCCCCGCCCAGAAGGCTTCGGGGTCGACGAGCGGACGACCGCCGAGGTGCGCGACGAGGTTCTCGAGGTGCAGCTGCACGCCGACGCCGTAGAAGTGCAGCATCTCGCGCGGCACCCCCCGCTCCGTCAGCGTGATCACGGTGAGGTCGCCTCCGGCCGCAGGAGCCAGGGTCAGCTCGTTCACGTGGGCGGGCTGGCCCTCCTCCGCCCCCTCGACCCGCCACCGACGGCCCGGCTCGCACTCGAGGACGCGCCCGGCGCCCTCCCACCCGCTCGGAAACAGGTGCGCCGTGTACGCCCCGCCCGAACGCAGCTCGCCCTCGACCTCGCCGGCCCAGGCGGCGAGCCCGTCACGCGTGCTGACGGCGGCCCAGACGGTTTCGCGTGGCGCCGGACTCGTCATCTCCACGACGACGACTCCGAGCCCTGTCGCCGCGTCGATCTCGAGGTGCCCGTGGCGGGCCGGAGTGCTCATGCGACCAGCCTCGTCCGGCAGGCCGACGCTGTCCAGGGAGACCCGGGGTACGACTCCGACGACTCGCTGTGAACGGCCGCGACGATCCCGTCGCTTGGGCACGAGAGCGCTACCCTGTCAGTGGCGACAACGACGCCGCCACAGAACCACGAAGGCACCATGCTCACCACCCTCTGGAGCCGCGAGCTCCTCACCGCACGTCTCTCCGCCGACATCGCCCTCGATCGGGCCACGCACCTCCCCGTGACGACGCGGGCCCAGCTGCACCTCGATCTGCTGAACACGGCCACCGCACTCGAAGCCGGGCGGCTCTCCGCCGACGAGGCGCTCGCCGAGTTCGAGGGGATTCGCGGGCGGCTCACGCCCGAGAGCGTCTCGGATCCTGCGATCTCGGCCTGACCCTGGGCGGCTGATCGTGCGCGCCTGATCAGGCCGCCGCGCGCAGCCTCAGCGAGTCGATCGCGAAGTCGATGGCGCTCTCGAGCGCCACGGTGTCGCGGCGCGTCTGGCTGAGCAGCAGGCCGCCCTGGACGGCCGCGAGCAACGCCAGCGCGGCTCGGTCGAGGTCGACATCGGGCGGCAGGATCCCGCGCGCGTGCATCGTGGCCAGGCCCTGGCGCAGCAGCGACTCCCACGCCCCGAACGACCGCTCGAGAGCCGCCCGTGCCCGCGGGTTCACCTCGGCGAGGTCGCTGGCGAGGCTGCCGAGCGGGCAGCCGCCGACGCAGTGCTGGCGCGTGAGCACCTCGACGATCGTGTCGCGCCAGGCGACGAGCCCGTCGAAGTCGTCGACGCTCTCGAGGGCCGTGCGGTGGACATCGAGCACGGCATCGGTCTGATAGTCGATCACGGCCATGATCAGGTCGTTCTTGTCGACGAAGTAGTGGTAGAGCTGCGACGTCGTCACCGTCGCCGCCCGCTGGATGTCGTCGATCGTGGTGCGGTCGACGCCCAGCTTGAGCATCAGGTCGGAGGCGCTCGCGACGATCCGCGCGCGAGTCGCGAGGCCCTTCGCCGTGAGGGGGCGGCCGGAGACGGAGGCCGGTGTCGAGGTCATGTCGGAAGTCTACGTCTTTTGGAGTGGACATTCCATTTTCAAGTTGCCACGATTGGAGCAATCACTCCATTACACGATTGGCGACAGGATCATGAGCACGTACGACTTCTCGGGGCAGACCGCCCTCGTCACCGGCAGCACCAGCGGCATCGGCCGTGAGGTGGCCCTCCAGCTCGGCGCGAGCGGCGCCCACGTCATCGTCAGCGGGCGAGACTCGCAGCGCGGCGAGGCCGTCGTCGAGACCATCCGCGCCGCCGGAGGCACGGCCGACTTCGCCGTGGCCGATCTGGCCGACCCCGCCAGCGTCTCGCACCTGGCCGCCGAGGCGACGCGTCTCGGCGACGGCCACGTCGACGTGTTGGTCAACAATGCGGGCGTCTTCCCGTTCGGTCCGACGGCGGACGTCGACGACGCCACCTTCGACGCCGTGATGGCCACGAATGTGCGGGCGCCGTTCCGCCTCGTCGCGCTCCTCGCTCCGGCGATGGCGTCGCGGGGCGCCGGAGCCGTCGTCAACGTCACGACGATGGTCGCCTCGTTCGGTGCGTCGGGCATGGGGCTCTACGGCTCGTCGAAGGCGGCGCTGCAGCTGCTGACGAAGTCGTGGGCGGCCGAGTTCGGGCCCTCGGGCGTGCGCGTGAACGCGGTGAGCCCCGGGCCGACGCGCACCGAGGGCACGGAGGTCATGGGCGACGGGCTCGACCAGCTCGCGGCGACGACGCCGGCCGGGCGCGTCGGGCTGGCCTCCGAGGTCGCGGACGGCGTGGTGTTCCTCGCGTCGAGCGCCGCACGTCACGTGCACGGTGCGGTGCTGCCGGTCGACGGCGGGCGGCTCGCGGTCTGAGCTGCTGCTCCTCCCGAAAACGACTCTGCGCACGTGATTTCGAGTGCTCAGAGTCGTTTTCGGGAGGGAATGCTTTTCGGCGGAGCCCCGCGCGACACAACGCGACACCTGCGACGTGTTGGCACGTCGCAGGTGTCGCGTTTTGTCGCGCCGGGAAACGACGAGGGCGCGGGCGGGCAGGCGTAGGAGCCGCCGAAAGCCCTAGTGCCGGGGCTTGCGGGCCGGCCGATCGTCGCGCGGCGGCCGATCGTCGCGCTCGAAGCGCCCGCCGCGGGCAGGCCGGTCGTCGCGGTCGAAGCGCCCGGCGCGCGGCGGGCGGGAGTCGCCGTCTCGGCGGCCGCCACGGGGCCCGCGGTCGGCGCGGATCTCGATGAGCTTTCCGCCGATCCTGGTGTCGACCAGTCGTTCGATCACGTCAGGCGAGATGTCGGCCGCGAGCTCGACGATCGAGAAGTCGGGCCGGATCTGGATGGCGCCGAAGTCGTCGCGGTTGAGCCCGCCCTCGTTGGCGAGAGCGCCGACGATCTGCCGGGGCTCGACGCGCTGACGGCGGCCGACCTCGATGCGGTACGCGGTCATCGGCACGGAGCCGCGCGGACGGCGCTCGGGCCGACCCTCGGAGTTGTCGCCCGAGAAGCGCGATCCCGAGCCCGAGCCGCCGGTGTCGGAGTCGCGCGCGCGGTCGTCGCGCTGGCGGCGGGCCGGGCGTTCGGGCTCCGGGTCGAGCAGGAGCGGCGTGTCACCCTGCGCGACGACCGCCAGGGCCGCGGCCACGTCGCCCTCGGGCACGTCGTGGTGCGCCACGTAGTGCCCCACGATGTCGCGGAACGCCGAGATGCGCTCGGGCTGCGAGAGGGCGGCCGTGATGGCGTCGTCGAAGCGGGCGAGACGGGTCACGTTGACGTCGTCGACGGTCGGCAGCTGCATCTCGGTGAGCGGCTGGCGCGTGGCCTTCTCGATCGCACCCAGCAGGCGGCGCTCGCGGGGGGTGACGAAGCTGATCGCTGCTCCTGACCGGCCTGCACGCCCCGTGCGACCGATGCGGTGCACGTACGACTCGGTGTCGATCGGGATGTCGTAGTTGACCACGTGGCTGATGCGGTCGACGTCGAGACCGCGGGCGGCGACGTCGGTGGCGACGAGGATGTCGAGCTTGCCCGACTTCAGCTGGTTGACGGTCCGCTCGCGCTGGGCCTGCGCCACGTCGCCCGAGATCGCGGCGGCGGAGTAGCCGCGGGCGCGGAGCTTCTCGGCGAGGGTCTCGGTCTCGCTCTTGGTGCGGACGAAGATGATCATGCCCTCGAAGTTCTCGACCTCGAGAATGCGCGTGAGGGCGTCGACCTTCTGCGGGTACGACACCATCAGGTAGCGCTGCGTCGTGTTCGCCGAGGTGGTCGTCTTCTGCTTGACGGTGATCTCTTCGGCGTCGTCGAGGTACTGCTTCGAGATGCGGCGGATCTGCGCGGGCATCGTCGCCGAGAACAGCGCGACCTGCTTGTCGTCGGGCGTGTCGGCGAGGATCGTCTCGACGTCTTCGGCGAAGCCCATCTTGAGCATCTCGTCGGCCTCGTCGAGCACGAGGTACTTGAGCTCGGAGAGGTCGAGGGTGCCCTTGGCGAGGTGGTCCATGATGCGGCCGGGCGTGCCGACGACGACGTGGACGCCGCGGCGCAGCGCGCTCAGCTGCACGCCGTACGCCTGCCCGCCGTAGACCGGCAGCACGTGGACGCCGCGGAGGTGCGACGCGTACTGCTCGAACGCCTCGCAGACCTGCAGCGCGAGCTCGCGCGTGGGGGAGAGGACGAGCGCCTGAGGGGCCTTCGCGCTGACGTCGAGGCGGCTCAGGATCGGGAGCGCGAACGCGGCAGTCTTGCCCGTACCGGTCTGCGCGAGGCCGACGACGTCGCGCCCCTCGAGCAGCGTCGGGATCGTCGCGGCCTGGATCGCCGAGGGCGTCTCGTAGCCGATGTCCTTGATGGCCTTGAGCACGGGCTCGCTGAGGCCGAGGTCGGCGAAGGTGAGAGGGGCGGGGCCGTCGTCGGGGGTCGCGGCGGCGGTGACCGTCGCGGTGGCGTCGGTCTCGGTGGGGTCAGCGGTGGCTGCCTCTGGCGTGTCGTTCGTGTCGGCAGTCATGCAGAGAACGCTAGTCGGTCTCGGGGCCGGCGTCTGACGCGGGTCGCAGGATCGGCGAATGCCGCCCGTGGTGAGGATTCCTCCGCCCGCGCCGCCCCCGTCGCCCCGCCTCGCCTCGGGAGGAACTTTGTGCGCTCCGGGAGGAAGAAAGCCCTCTCGCGTGCCTCCCGGGAGGAAGGACGACCGATTTCGCAGGATCGGGAGGATCGCCGAGCGAGAACTCCTCCTGAAGAGAAGGGGTGTCTGAGGGCGAATCCTCCGCGACGCAGGTTCTCCTCCCGAGCGTGCACTTCGTCGCCGAAGCCGTCCCGGGTCCGGCTCGTCGACGGCACGATCAGGCGCGGGGAGGACATTTCTCCTCCCGCGCGTGCGCGACGCGGGCCGGCCGCGACTCCTGCGGCGCGTGCGCGACGCGGGCTGAGCGCGCGAAGCCACGCATCCGAGCCCGCGACGACGCACCGGCATGCGACGCGAGATCCTCGAGTCGGCTACCCGACGAGGGCGAGGGCGAACGGAAGGACGGCGCTCGCCCCGGCACGACGGAGCTCGCGGCCGGCGACCGTGAGCGACCACCGCGAGTCGGCGAGGTCGTCGACGAGCAGCACCGGACCGTCGTGCGAGTCGAGCGCTGCCGCGAGCGACGGGCCGACGGTCAGGGCCCCGTGGAGCTCGGCGAGGCGGTACACGCTGTTGGTCGAGCGGTCGCCCGGCACTTCGCCCGGGCCGTCGAGCGCGCCGAGCACGGGCAGGCGCCCCACGGAGCCGAGCGCCTGCGCGAGCGACGACACGAGCTGCGGGCGGGTGCGCGACGGCATGACCACGATCCCGGTCGGGCGAGATGCCCACGGCCACTCGGCCAGCACGCGGATACAGCCGTCGACGAGCGCGCGCGTGATCGGGGCATCCGGTGCACCGGGGGCGAAGAGCGGCCGGAGGGCGCCGCCCCAGCCGAGGTCGGTGAGTCGTGCGAGGGCCCGGCCGGGCTCGCAGCGCTCGCCGGCGGCGATGCGACCCGAGAGCGGAACGCCGACGCGGTCGGCGCCGGTGGGCCACTGGGCGCGGGGCTCGATCTCGACACCGACGCGGTCGAGGGCCGCACCGGACGACTCAACCGCAGAGGAGGGCACATCGGTCGGGAACCACACGCCGGCGCAGACGTCACATCGACCGCACGGCGCGGCGGCGGGGTCGTCGAGATCGCGCTGCAGGATCTGCATGCGGCACGTGGTGGCTCCCTCGTACGCGAGCATCGACTCCTGCTCGTGTCGGCGAGCCGCCGCGATGCGCTCGTAGCGGTCGGCGTCGTACTGCCACGGGGCGCCCGTCGCGACCCAGCCGCCCTGGACGCGCTTCACGGCGCCGTCGACGTCGAGCACCTTGAGCATGAGCTCGAGCGGCGACCGCTTGACGTCGACCATCGACTCGAGGGCCGGCGTCGACAGAGGCTGGCCCGATGACGCGTCGGCCCGGCCCCCGCCGGCACCGAGCGCCCCGAGGATCGCCGACGCCTTCGCCTCGGTCGGCATCGACGCGGTCGCGAAGTACTGCCAGATCTCGGAGTCTTCGGTGCCCGGGAGCAGCAGGACGTCGGCGTTGTCGGTGGCGCGCCCGGCGCGACCGATCTGCTGGTAGTACGCGACCGGCGACGACGGGGCGCCGAGGTGGACGACGAAGCCGAGGTCGGGCTTGTCGAAGCCCATGCCGAGGGCGCTGGTCGCGACGAGGGCCTTGAGCTCGTTGTTCTTGAGCGCCTGCTCGAGCCGCTCGCGCTCGTCGGGGTCGGTGCGGCCGGTGTAGGAGGCGACGTCGTAGCCGGCGTCGCGGAGGAGGCGGGCGGTGTCGTCGGCGGCCGAGATCGTGAGCGCGTAGACGATGCCGGAGCCCGGCAGATCGCCCAGGTGGGCGGTGAGCCACGCGAGGCGGTCGCGGCTGGTCGGCAGTCGGAGGACCCCGAGCCGCAGCGAGGCACGGGCGAGGGAGCCGCGGATGGTGAGCACCTCTGCTCCGGCGCCCAGCTGCTCTTCGACGTCGCGGACGACGCGAGCGTTGGCCGTGGCCGTCGTCGCGAGCACCGGCAGGTCGGCGGGCAGCGAGCGGATCAGCTCGGCGAGTCGCCGGTAGTCGGGCCGGAAGTCGTGGCCCCAGTCGGAGATGCAGTGCGCCTCGTCGACGACCAGGAGGCCGAGGCGCGCCAGGAGCAGAGGCAGCTGCTCGTCGCGGAACCGCGGGTTGTTGAGGCGCTCGGGGCTGACGAGCAGCACGTCGACCTCGTCGCGGGCGAGCGCCTGCTGCACGTCGCCCCACTCGTGCGCGTTGGCGGAGTTGACCGCGACGGCCCGCACTCCGGCGCGGGCAGCGGCGGCCACCTGGTCGCGCATGAGCGCGAGCAGCGGCGACACCAGGAGTGTCGGACCGCCGCCCCGGCGACGCAAGAGCAGCGTCGCGATGAAGTAGACGGCCGACTTCCCCCACCCGGTGCGCTGCACGACGAGCGCGCGCCGCCGATCCGCGACGAGCGCCGCGATGGCCTCGAGCTGCCCCTCGTGGAAGGTGGCGTCGGGGCGGCCCGTCAGGGCGCGCAGCAGGTCGGTGGCCTCGGCGGCAAGGGACTCGGAGGTGAGGGTGTCGGTCATCGCCCCCATGGTCGCAGGATCCGCCGACACTCGCTGGGCCGTGGCCGCACGCTGTGGAAAACTCCGGCGAGCCCTACGGCCCGAGCAGCCCGCGGATGTCGTCGGCGGTGAGAGCGGCGCCGAACGCGGCGTCGTTGTCGTGCATGACCGCGTCGAAGAGCTTCGCCTTCGCCTCCTTGAGCTCCATGACCTTCTCTTCGATGGTGCCTCGGGCGATCATCCGGTAGACCATGACGTTCGAGGTCTGCCCGATGCGGTGGGTGCGGTCGACGGCCTGTGCCTCCGTCGCCGGGTTCCACCACGGGTCGAGCAGGAAGACGTAGTCGGCCTCCGTGAGGTTGAGGCCGAACCCGCCCGCCTTGAGGCTGATGAGGAAGACCGGAGCCGTGCCGTCGCGGAACCTCGCGACGACGTCCGACCGCTTGAGCGTCGACCCGTCGAGGTACTCGTAGTCGATGCCCTCGGCCGACAGCCGCGAAGCCACGACCGAGAGGTACGAGGTGAACTGGCTGAAGACGAGGGCTCTGTGGCTGCCGGCGATCACATCCTGCAGCTCGTCGATCAGGACGTCGAGCTTCGACGACGGCATGCCCTCGTACGCCTCGCCGTCGACGAGGGTCGCGTCGAGGGCCAGCATGCGCAGGAGCGTGAGGGAGCGGAAGACGATGAAGCGGTTGCGGTCGAGGTCGTCGACGAGCCCCAGCAGCTTCTGGCGCTCGCGCTGGAGGAAGAGGTCGTAGAGCTTGCGGTGCTTGGGTGCGAGATCGACCATGATCGTCTGCTCCTGCTTCTCGGGCAGGTCGGGCGCGACGAGCTCTTTGGTGCGCCGGAGCATGAGGGGCCGGATGCGTCGCCGCAGCCGCGCGAGCAGGTCGGGTCGGTCGCCGAGCGAGACGGGCTTCGCGTACTCCTCCATGAACCGCAGGCCGGTCATGAGCAACCCGGGAGCGGTGACGTGGAAGAGCGACCAGAGATCGAAGAGGTCGTTCTCCATCGGCGTGCCGGTGATGGCGAGCTTGAACGGCGCCTTGAGCTCGACGGCGGCACGGTGGGCCTTCGAGGTGCGGTTCTTGATCATCTGCGCTTCGTCGAGCACGAGGCCCGCCCACTCGACCGAGGCGTAGCGGGCGAAGTCGAGCCGGAACAGGGCGTACGACGTCACCACGACATCGACCCCGGAAGCGACGAGCACGGCGAGGTCGAGCCGGCTCTTGGCCGCGGTCGCCGTGACCTCGTGGACGCGCAGGCCCGGCGTGAAGCGGGCGGCCTCGGAGACCCAGTTGCCGACGACGCTGGTGGGCGCGACGACGAGGAACGGCAGCGACGTCGTGGAGCGTGAATGCGCGACCAGCGCCAGCGTCTGGAGCGTCTTGCCGAGACCCATGTCGTCAGCGAGGACTCCGCCGAGCTCGTGCTCGTAGAGGAAGGCCAGCCACGAGAATCCCTCGGCCTGGTACGGGCGAAGCGTCGCGGAGACCGACGCCGGCACGGGCACCGGAGGCACGCCGTCGACGTCGGCGAGGGCGCCCACGGTCGCTCGCCACCGGGAATCCTGCTCGGTGTGATCGGCCAGCTCTTCGAGCTCGGCCCAGAGCGACGCCTGGTAGCGGTTGATGTGGAGCTCGCCGGTCTCCCACTCGTCGAGCTCTTCGGCCTCGGAGATGAGGCGACGCAGCTCGTCGAAGACGGGCTGCTTGAGCGACAGGTAGGTCTTGTCGACGAGCAGCATCTTGTCCTGTCGCCGAGACAGGGCGGTGAACAGCGGCGTGAACGGAATCGTGCGACCCTCGACCGTCACCATCACGCCGAGGTCGAACCAGTCGCGCTTGTCGGTCTCGACCGTCGTCACGGTGAGGTGCGGCGTCTCGGTGAGCTCGCGGTACTCCGGCCGCGCCCCCACGATCTCCACGCGGATGTCGTTGCGCGCTTCGAGCAGCGGCAGCACCTCGGCGGCGAACTCGGCCGCGCCGAGCCCCTTGAGCGTGGCGTTCACGACCTCGACGTCGTCGGGCACGGGGAATGCGCCGAGGGGCTTCGAGGTGCCGTTGTCGTCCCATGACCACGCCAGCGTCAACACGTCGCCCTCGCCGAACGTGGCGGTGAGGCGCAGCACCGGCGGCAGGATCTCGGGCAGCTCGACCGACGAATCGCGGCTCACCACCGGCACGGCCCCGGCCAGCCGGGGGAACCACTCCCGGAAGAACTCGTCGCGCTCGCCCTCCGGCACGTCGATCGACGGCGAACCGAGCAGCCGCCGGGCCTCGTCGCCGAGCGAGGCCGGCCCGAGCGCCACCTGCAGCCCGGGGGTGAAGCTCCACGCGTAGAGCCCGTGCTCGCCGACGAGACCGGTGTGGAACGCAGGATGCGACACCCCGCCCACGACCCCCTCCACGTCGAGGCGCAGCCCGCCCGCGGAACCGGGCGAGACCGCGATCGTGACACCTGCCTCCTGCGCCACGGTCACGTCGACCTCCCGCTTGCCGGTGACGAGCGCGATGCCGAGGCGTCGGCCCTCGTCCAGCAGAGGCCACAGGAGCGGGCTGCCGAAGTCGTCGAGGAAGAGCCAGTCCGCCTCGCTCCCGGGCAGGTACACGTCGCGGGCCGAGCGGTGCAGCGCCTGGAACTGCCCGAACCAGCGGTGCTGCTCGGGGCTCGCGCCGAGACGGTTGAGCGAGTAGGGCAGCGACGTCCAGGTGAGCGAGCCGCGCACCCAGTTGCCGGTCGCCGACTGCGTGACGGGGCGCACGCCGAGGCGGTACGGCGACGAGTGCTCGTCGTCGGCGCCCTGCGCGGCGGTCTCGGCGCGGCGGGTCGTCGCCTCCGTCGCCGGTCGGCCGGTCGGGGCGCCCCAGCGGCCGCTGCGCTCGCGAGTGCGTTCGCGCAGCTCGAACTGCAGGCCCATCGGGGTGAGGCGGGCGGACGGGAGCGGGGCCGGCGACGAGAGGACGTCGAGCTGCTGCCGCCATGAGGCCGCAGGAGCCGCCGTGGTGCTTCGGGCGGTCGGCCTCGGTGACCGTGCGCCCTGGCTCGCGGGCTCGGCGACCGTCTCGTCGCCGTCGCCGTCGCCCTCGTCACCGCCGCCCTCGGTGAGGCTCGACGGCGCCCCCAGCAGGGCCTGCGCGTGCGCCTGGTTCGCGAAGAGCAGCATCGCCGCGACGTGCTTGCAGTCGGTGCGGATCGGGCAGGTGCACGTGGTGAGCACCGGGCGGCTGTACTGGCCGTGCGTCTGGGTGAGCCGAGCGGTCGCCTCGTAGGGCTGGACGTCGCTGCCGAGGACGTGGCCGATCGCGAGGCGCTTGTCGGCGTCGTACGACGTGTCGACGACGCGGTTCTCGCGGACGTACTCGCGGGCCCGCTCGAACGTCGCGGCGCCGACCAGCCGGATGATGTCGGTGGCGTCGACGAGGGGGATGGCCTCGGGCATGCCCCTAGCCTCTCATCCGCCGCCGACACCCGGGGGCGGTCGCGACGACGGCTACGGGCGCCGACGGGCCACGAGCACCTCGTCGGCCCCATCGCGGTGCGGATGCTTCCGCAGCTCGGCGGAGACGTCGAAGGCGGCACGATCGAGAAGTCCGCCGAGCTCCCGCGCCTCGAAGAAGAAGACCGGCCCGATGGCGTGATGCTCGGTCTTCTCGTGCCCGACGACGAGCAGCGTGCCGCCCGGTGCTACGGCCGCCGCGAGCTTCGTCACGACGGCGGCCATGTCGGCCGAGGGGAAGTGCGAGTACTGCGACGAGACGAGGTCGAAAGCCGCGGCGTCCGGAGCCCACGAGAGGATGTCGCGGTGCTGCCAGGAGATGCGGTCGGCTGGGGAGGGTGTCGCCGATCCTGCGCCCTGATCGTGGTCCGGCTGCGTGTCGTCGGCCGGCTGCGGGTCGTGAGCCGGCTGGGCGCGCACCCACGCCTCGGCTCGCGCGAGAGCCACCTCGGAGAGATCGATCGCGGTCACCTGCCAGCCTCGGGAGGCGAGCCACAGGGCGTCGCCGCCCTCGCCCGAACCGACGTCGAGGGCTCGGCCCGGCGTGAGGTGCTCGGCCTCGGCGATCAGCTGGGGGTTGGCGCGTCCGCTCCAGAGGCGGTCGGCCGACGAATAGCGGTCGTCCCAGTAGGCCTGGTCGGGCGCGGCGTCGAGGTGCGCCGCCGAGGGCCCATTGTGCGGGTGCTGGTGCTCGTGCATGCGCTCATGGTGCCCGGGCGTGCGTCGTTGGCGCCAGCCCCGTTGCCGTTCCGGCAAGATTCGCCGCATACCAAAAACGACTGTCCCGGCGTCGTGCGACGTCATGACAGTCGTTTCTGGGATGCAAAGAGTCAGTGACCTGTGACGATCAGTGACCGGCGACGAGCAGGATCGCGAACGCCAGCGTGCCCACGCTGCCCAGCCCGACCGCGATGCCCGACGACACGACGGTGACGCGGTGCCTGCGGCGGTCGGCGGCCACGGCGAGGCGGCGCGTGCGCTGGACGGTGGTCTCGAGGCTCGCCGCCATTGTCGAGGGGGCTTCGAACGGAGCCGACACCGCCCGGAACGGCGACCGCGTCGCGTGCTCGGGGCGCGGCGCGGTCGTGGTCCCGAGGGCGTCGGCGGCGGTGAGCGTCGTCATGGGGGGCTCCAGTTCCTGATCCTGGGTGCGTGTGACCAGGAGTTCGGCACCGGGCGCAAAACGGATTGCCCTGCCTCTCGAGTCCGGCCGCCAGCGGACGTACGATCGTGCATGGCCGCTTCGCACGCAACAGTCGTCGCCGTGGTCGGCGACGCGTCCGCAGACGTCATCGAGGGGCTGAGCGCCCTCCGCGGCGTCGATGCCCTCCAGCTCGGCGAGCCCGACGCCGACGGCGCTCGCCGCATCAGCGCCTCGCAGGGGCCGTACGTCGTGCACGACTCCGATCCGCTCGGTCACGTCGCCCACGCCTGGGTCGAGTTCTTCGACGATCGCTCGACCGGTGGCGCGCTCGACGTCGAGGTGGCGCAGGCCGTGTCGGCCTTCGCGGCGGGCGAGCGCGTGATGCCCGACTACTACGTGGTGCTCGAGCCCGAGTCGCTCGAGCCGACCTGGCGGCACTGGTGGTTCGGGGCTCTGGCGACGATGGCGCCGCGACGCGTGCTGCCCCAGCCGGCGGCCGCAGGATCAGTGCGGAAGCTCCTCCGGCAGCTGCCCACGGGGCCCGGCTGGGCCGCACCCGACCAGTGGCTGCCGAAGCTCGCCTTCACGGTGCCCGACGGTCGGGGACTCCTCGCGCCCTAGGCCGTGGCCGCGAGCGACGACGCGGCGAGCGACGTCGCGCCGGCGCCGGACGCCGCCAGGTCGACGGCGTCCTCGCCGGTGCGGAGCGCCGGGCAGTGCTCGGCCGTCGGATGCGCGGCGATGTCGATCATGCGGTCGAGCGAGTCGCGGGCGGCCTCGAGCTCGGCCATCGTGGCCGTGATCCGCGCGCGCTCGGCGCCGAGGAGGTCGAAGACCTCGGGGGAGGCGTGCCCGGTCTCGACGCAGGGGAGGATCCGCAGGATCGTGCGGCTCGGCAGGCCCGCCGCGAAGAACTGCTGGATCAGCCGGACGCGCTCGACCGCCGAGGGCGCGTAGTCGCGCTGGCCGCCGGTGGTGCGCGTCGAGCCGAGGAGGCCCTGCTCTTCGTAGTAGCGGAGCGCCCGGGTGCTCACGCCGGACTTCGCGGCCACTTCTCCGATTCGCATCCCGCGCCCTTCGTCGGTGTCGTCGAGAGCCGTTGTCGTCGAGACCCGTTGTCGTCTCGGAACTCTTTTCGCCAGGGACTTGCCCTTGACGTCAACGTCAGGTCTTAGCGTAGCTCACGCCCGGCCAGGCGACCGGGCGTGAGAGACACGTCAGAGAAGGAACACCATGGACATCACCCAGCAGACCGCCCTCGTCACCGGCGCCAACCGCGGCATCGGCCGCACCTTCGTCGAGGAGCTCCTCGAGCGCGGCGCACGGAAGGTCTACGCGACCGCCCGCCGCCCCGAGACGCTCGACTTCACCGACGAGCGCGTCGTGCCGCTGCGGCTCGACCTGACCGACGACGAGTCGGTCACGGCGGCGGCTGCCACGGCGCAGGATGTGACGCTCCTGGTCAACAATGCCGGCATCTCGACCGGCGCCGCCCTCGTCACCGGCGAGCTCGCCGAGATCCGGCGCGAGATGGACACGCACTTCTGGGGCAACCTCGGCGTCATCCGGGCGTTCGCGCCGGTGCTCGCGGGCAACGGCGGCGGGGCGATCGTGAACGTCCTGTCGGCCCTCTCGTGGTTCTCGTACCCGGGCGCCGGGGCGTACGCCGCGGCCAAGGCGGCCGAGTGGAACCTCACCAACGGGGTCCGCCTCGAGCTGGCCGCCCAGGGCACGCTGGTGCAGGGCGTGCACCTCGGAGCCGCCGACACCGACATCATGGACGGCTACGAGGGGCCGATGATCGACCCTCGCGACGTGCCGCGAGCCTCGCTCGCCGGTCTCGAGCACGACGCGATCGAGGTCGTCGTCGACGACTGGAGCGCCATGGTGAAGGCGTCGCTCGCCGGCGACCCGGCGGCGTTCTACGCGCAGCTGGAGGCGGCGCTCGCCGGCTGACCGGCCACATCGTCAGCGGGAGCGTCGTCGGCCCCAGCGCACGAACAGCACGAGCGCGACGACGACTCCCGCGACGACGGCGACCTGGGCGCCGACCAGCACGTTCCAGAGCAGCAGGCCCACGTTCAGCCCATCGTCAGACTGGTCTTGTTGCCGCCGACCGAGAACTGCAGCCACATGATCTCGGAGTGCGGGATCACGCACATCTGAGCGAGCACGTCGAGGCGCGCGACCTTGCTGTTCGGGCGGCCGAAGTACTGCTGCTTCGTGCTGCACGACCCGCCGATCGACCAGGTGGCGCCGTAGACGCTCGTGACCCGGTTGTTGCCCGACTGCAGGTTGTAGCTGACCCGGAAGCTCATCGCGACGAGACCGAACCACATCTCGGCCTTGCAGTTCGAGTACGCGGTGCCGCTCTTCGAGCAGCCCGAGACACCGCGGAGGCGGGGATCGGAGACGTCGACGGCCTTCTCGTCGCGCTGCACGGCGATGGAGCCGTCGGCGTAGGTGCTCACGGTGGCGAGGGCGTCGCCGTCATCCTGCGACCTCGTGCTCACCGGGCGTGCGCTGCCGGTGAGCGCGAGCCAGGTGCCGCCGTGCTCGTACTCGCCGAGGAGGCGATCGGCCGTCGCGGTCGAGACGCCGTAGCGGTCGAAGAACGCGTGCGCCTCGGCGACGGTCGCGGCGTCGAGCGAGCGGGTCGCAGGAGCCGAGGCGCTCGCGGCCGCGGGCACGACCAGAGCCGAAGCGAGAGAAGCCGTGGCGGCGAGTGTGGCGAAGGCCGCGCGACGTCGCGGACGGCCCGATGAGCTCTTGATAGTATTGAAATACTGCACGAGTAGAGAAGGTACCAGTGCCTGGGTGATTTAAGCAACATTGTTAGGCTCGCGGCATGTCAGAGCGCCTGGGTCGCGTCGCCGTTCTCGTCCTCGAGGGGGCGAAGCCGCTCGACGTCGGGATCCCCGCCCAGGTCTTCTCGACGCGGCGCAGCATGCCCTACGAGGTGCGGGTCTGCGGCCCCGAGCCCGGCCTGATCACGGGCGGCGACGGGCTGTCGTTCGGCGTCGCGAACGGGCTCGAGACCCTCGACTGGGCCGACATCGTCTTCGTGCCCGGCTACCGGTTCCCCGACCGGGAGGCGCCGCCCGCCCCGGTCGTCGACGCGCTGCGCGGTGCGCACGAGCGCGGGGCCAGGCTCGCAGCGATCTCGACCGGCGCGTTCGCGCTCGCCGCGACGGGCCTGCTCGACGGCAAGCGCGCCACGACGCACTGGCACTACACGCGGGCCCTCGCCGAGCAGTACCCGGCGATCCGCGTCGACGAGAACGTGCTCTTCGTCGACGAGGGCGACGTGCTCACGAGTGCGGGGGCGGCCTCCGGGATCGACCTGTGCCTGCACATCCTGCGATCGGATCTGGGCATCGCGTCGTCGAATCACACGGCCAGACGCCTCGTCGCGGCGCCGTACCGCTCGGGCGGACAGGCGCAGTACGTGCCCCGGAGCGTGTCCGAGCCGCGCGGCGAGCGCTTCGCCGCGACGCGCGAGTGGGCGCTGCGGCACCTCGGCGAGCCGCTCACGCTCGAGGCGATGGCCCACCATTCGGCGTCGTCGCCGCGCACGTTCTCGCGGCGGTTCGTCGATGACACCGGGTACACGCCGATGCAGTGGCTGCTGCGGGCTCGGGTCGATGCGGCGCGCGAGCTGCTCGAGCTGTCGGAGCTCGGCGTCGAGCAGATCGCGGCCGAGGTGGGGCTGGGCACGGGGGCGAATCTGCGGCAGCATTTCCAGCGGATCCTGGGCACGACGCCTCGTGACTACCGCCGCACCTTCACCGGAGGTGAATAAGCCGTCCACGCGACAAAACGCGACACCTGCGACGCTCCGGCACGTCGCAGGTGTCGCGTTTTGTCGCAGGAGGAACGGGCGGGAGAAGCGTGGCGAGAAACTTGCGAAGGGTGTCGTGCGCGCCCCTGTCGAGCGACGGCGCGCGGCGCGAACCTGGTTCGCGTGCCGCAACGACCGCGGCTCCAGAAAGGTGAATCCCCATGACCCGCATCGCGATCAACGGCTTCGGCCGCATCGGCCGCAACGCCCTCCGCGCCCTCCTCGAGCGAGAGGGCACCGGCGCGAACTCCGCCGCGACCACGCTCGAGATCGTCGCCGTCAACGACCTCACCCAGCCCCGCGACCTGGCCCGCCTGCTCGCCTTCGACACCACCGCCGGGCGCCTCGGCCGCCCCGTCGAGGTCGACGGCGACACCCTCGTGGTCGACGGCCGCAGGATCCGGGTGCTCGCCGAGCGCGACCCCCGCGACCTCCCCTGGAAAGAGCTCGGCGTCGACATCGTCCTCGAGTCGACCGGCCGATTCACGTCGGCCGAAGCCGCTCGCGCGCACCTGGACGCGGGAGCGAAGCGCGTGCTGGTGAGCGCCCCCGCGGACGGAGCCGACGTGACGCTCGCCTACGGAGTCAACACGGCGGCGTACGACCCGGCCGTCCACACGATCGTCTCGAACGCCTCCTGCACCACGAACGCCCTGGCTCCGCTGGCCTCCGTGCTCGACGACCTGGCCGGCATCGAGCACGGCTTCATGACGACGGTGCACGCCTACACGCAGGAGCAGAACCTGCAGGACGCCCCGCACCGCGACCCGCGTCGCGCCCGTGCGGCCGCCGTGAACATCGTGCCGACGTCGACCGGCGCCGCGAAGGCGATCGGCCTCGTGCTGCCGAACCTGAACGGCAAGCTGTCGGGCGACTCGATCCGCGTTCCCGTGCCGGTCGGCTCGATCGTCGAGCTGAACACCACGGTCTCGAAGGACGTCACGCTCGACGAGGTCCTCGCGGCGTACAAGAACGCCGCCGACGGAGCGCTCAAGGGAATCCTCGAGTACTCGGACGACGCGCTCGTCTCGTCGGACATCACCGGCAACCCGGCGTCGTCGATCTTCGACTCCGCCCTCACCCGCGTCGACGGCCGCCACGTGAAGGTGGTCGCCTGGTACGACAACGAGTGGGGCTTCTCGAACCGCGTGATCGACACGCTCGAGCTGCTCGCCGCCTCCTGAGGCATGTCGGGGGTCAGACGACACCTGTGGTTTCGCACAGGGAATCGCCGAGTCTGACCCCCGATCGCCCGATGCGCATAGGGTCGGGGAATGACGGCCGAGCTGACCCTGGGCGCCGAAGAAGAGCTGCACCTGATCGACCTCGAGACCAAGCGTCTCTCGGCGAAGGCCCCGCAGCTGCTCTCCCGCCTGCCCCGCGACCGCTACGGCGCCGAGCTCCAGCGCACGACCATCGAGACGAACCTCCCGGTCGTGTCGACTCTCACCGACCTCCGCCGCGAGATCCTGAGCCTGCGCAGCGACCTGGTCGAGGTCACCGGTGCCGAGCGGCTCGCGATCGCCGCGGCGGGCACCGCCCCCCGGAGCGAGTTCGCCGACTTCGAGCTCACGACGACGGGGCGCTACGGCCGCATGCAGGAGCAGTACCGCATGCTCGTCGACGAGCAGCTCATCTGCGGGCTGCAGGTGCACGTCGGGGTGAGCGACCGCGACCTCGCCGTGAGGATCGCGGGGCGGGTGGCGCCCGTCCTGCCGGTTCTCCTGGCCCTCAGCGCGTCGAGCCCGTACTGGAACGGGCAGGACACCGGCTATGCGAGCATCCGCTCGATCATCTGGCAGCGCTGGCCGAGCGCGGGCGCGACCGGGCCCCTGCAGAACGCGGCCGAGTACGACCGCATGCTCCAGGACATGATCGCGACGGGCGTCATCGCCGACGCGAAGATGGCCTACTTCGACGTCCGGCCGTCCTCCCACGCGCCCACGCTCGAGCTGCGCACCTGCGACGCCTGCCCTCTGGTCGACGACGCCGTGCTCATCGCCGGCCTGTTCCGGGCCGCGGTGCGCGCGGCCGAGCAGGAGATCGAGTCCGAGCGCATCGTCGAGACCCGCGCCGCTCCGCTGCATCGCGCCGCGATGTGGCAGGCGGCCCGCGCCGGCCTCTCCGGCGAGCTCCTCGACCTCGAGGCGCACCCCACCCGGCTGCCCGCACCGCAGGCCGTCCGCCAGCTCGTCTCGCGGCTGCGGCCGCAGCTCGAAGAGCTGGGCGACTGGCAGGACGTCTCGTTCCTCGTCGAGCAGACCCTCGCCCGCGGCAACTCCGCCGATCGGCAGCGCGCCGCCTACGCCGAGCGCGGCGAGCTCGACGACGTCGTCGACCTGGTCGTCCGCGAGACCCGGGGCCCGTCGGGCGGCGACTCGACGAGCCTCCCCACCCTCACCGGATACCGCTTCCGTGCCGGCGACGAGGCGATCGGGCCTGGCCTGCACCCGCGGCCGAGCTACGTCGACATCGCGCCGTTCTTCCACGCGCTGAGCCCCACCGAGTCGATGAGCCGGGGGCACCGGCGCGACACGTGGTCGCGGGAGACCGGCCTCAGCTTCGTCGTCGGCGACGAGATCCGCGGCTTCGACGTCGACCTCGTGCCCCGCATCGTCACGCGCCACGAGTGGAAGCAGCTCGAGAAGGGGCTGACGCAGCGGGCCCGGGCGATCGAGCTCTTCCTGCAGGACGCCTACGGCGAGCGCAGGATCGTGACGGACGGCATCCTGCGCGAAGACGACGTCGTCGACGCCATGGGCTGGCGGGCCGAGGCCGCTCTGCTGCCACCGGGCACGGTGCGGGCTCCGATCCAGGGCTTCGACCTCATCCGCAACGAGTTCGGGGGCTGGCGCGTGCTGGAGGACAACGTGCGGTCGCCCAGCGGAGCGGCGTTCGCCGTGGCGGTGCGGAGGCTGATGGACGAGGTGGTGCCGGACGTACCCCGGCCCGAGGGGCTTCTGGATCCTGCGACCGTGCTGGCCCTGCTACGTGACACCCTGCTGGCGCGCGCGGGCGGGGAGGGGACCGCGGCGCTGCTGTCGTCGGGCCCCGAGAGCTCGGCGTGGTTCGAGCACCGCTCGCTCGCCGAGGGAGCCGGCCTCGTGCTCGTGACGGCGGACGACCTCGACGTGCAGGAGCACCGCGTCGTCGAGCGCTCGACGGGGCGTGTGATCGACGCGCTCTACCTGCGGCTGGACGGCGAGCTGCTCGACCTCGCGAGGGCGGACGACGGCGACCTGGGCGCCCGGATCATGGACGTCGCAGCGACCGGCGACGTGTTCCTCGCTAATGCTCCCGGCAACGGGCTCGCCGACGACAAGGCGATGTACGTGGCGGTGCCCGAGATGATCGAGTACTACCTCGGCGAGAAGCCGCTGCTCGAGTCGGTCCCGACGTATCGGCTGCGCGACGAGGCCGAGCGGCTGAGCGTGCTCGACCGCGTCGGCGAGCTCGTCACGAAGCCGGTCGACGGGCAGGGCGGCCACGGCGTGCTCATCGGCCCGAGCGCGAACGCCGCGACGGTGGCCGAGCGTCGCGCCGCGATCGCCGACGAGCCCGACCGCTGGGTGGCGCAGGAGGTCGTGACGCTCTCGCTGCACCCGACCCTCACCGAGCACGGCCTCGAGCCGCGCCACGTCGACCTCCGGGCGTTCGTCTACCTGACCGGCGCGGCTCCGGGCGAGAGCCGGCTGGCCGACTTCGCCCTCACGCGCGTGGCGCCCGAGGCCAGCATGGTGGTGAACTCGTCGCAGGGCGGCGGCGCGAAGGACACCTGGATCATCGGGGCGGGGGAGTAGCCGGTGTGCGGGCTCGCGGGTGAGCTGCGTTTCGACGGGCGGCTACCCGATCCTGCGGCCACCGCTCGGATGTCGGCGTGCCAGGCTCATCGCGGCCCTGACGGCGACGGGCTCTGGGCTCGGGGGCCGGTCTCGCTGGCCCATCGCAGGCTCGCGATCATCGATCTGTCGACGTCGGGCTCGCAGCCGATGGTCGACGCCGAGCTGGGGCTCTCGATCGCCTACAACGGCATGGTCTACAACTACGAGGCGCTTCGCGACGAGCTGCGGGCCAAGGGGTACCGGTTCTTCTCGACCTCCGACACCGAGGTCGTGCTCAAGGCCTACGCCGAGTGGGGCACGGCCTTCGTCGAGCGGCTGCTCGGCATGTTCGCCATCGCGATCTGGGAGCACAGGAGCGGCCGACTCGTCCTCGCCCGAGACCGCCTGGGCATCAAGCCGCTCTACGTCGACCACACGCGCGACCGGGTGCGTTTCGCGTCGACCCTGCCGGCTCTCGTCGCGGCGGGCGGCGTGGACACCTCGATCGATGTCGAGGCGCTCGCGAGCTACATGACGTTCCACTCGGTGGTGCCGGCGCCGCGCACGATCCTCACCGGGGTGCAGAAGCTGCCGCCCGCCACGGTTCGAGTGATCGAGCCGGACGGCGAGTCGCGCGACCACGTCTATTGGGAGCCGTCGTTCACCCGCGATCCCGACCGCGCCGACTGGTCGTCGCGCGACTGGGAGGAGGCGCTGATCGCTCAGCTCCGCACCGCGGTCGAGCGCCGCATGGTCTCTGACGTGCCGGTCGGCGTGCTGCTCTCGGGCGGCATCGACTCGAGCCTCGTGGTGGCGCTCCTCGCCGAGGCCGGGCAGAGGGATCTGGCGACCTACAGCATCGGCTTCGACTCGGCCGGCGGCGAGTCGGGCGACGAGTTCGAGTACTCGTCGATCGTCGCGCGCGAGTTCGGCACCGACCACCACCGGATCCCGATCCCGCAGGATCGCCTGCTGCCCGGGATCGACGGAGCGATCCGGGCCATGAGCGAGCCGATGGTGAGCCACGACTGCGTCGCCTTCTACCTCCTCAGCGAAGAGGTCTCGAAGACCATCAGCGTCGTCCAGTCGGGCCAGGGCGCCGACGAGGTGCTCGGCGGCTACGACTGGTACCCGCCGCTCGCCGGCATCCCCCGGGCGCGCGCGGGCGAGGCGTACGCGTCGGTGTTCTTCGACCGCCGCTGGCGCGAGCTGGCGAGACTGCTGCGCCCCGAGTGGATGCCCGACGTCGACACGCCGTCGCTCCTCGTCGACGAGCAGTTCGCCCGGCCGGGGGCGGAGACCAGCGTCGACGCGGCCCTGCGCATGGACACCACCGTGATGCTCGTCGACGACCCGGTCAAGCGCGTCGACAACATGACCATGGCCTGGGGCCTCGAGGCCCGCGTGCCCTTCCTCGACCACGAGTTCGTCGAGCTCGCCGGCCGGATCCCGCCCGAGCTCAAGCTGCAGGACGGCGGCAAGGGCGTCCTCAAGCGCGCCGCCCGCGGCATCGTGCCCGACGCCGTCATCGACCGCACGAAGGGCTACTTCCCCGTCCCGGCGATCCGGCAGCTCGAGGGGCCATTCCTCGCCCGGGTGAAGGCCGCGCTCCTCGACCCGGTCGCGATCGACCGCGGCCTGTTCCACCCGGCCGCCGTCGAGTCGCTCCTCGCCGACCCGAACACGAACCGCACCACGCTCGGCTCGAACGTCCTCTGGCAGCTCGGCCTGATCGAGATGTGGCTGCAGGAGCAGGGGATCGCATGACGACCGCAGCCGACACCCCGATCACTGACTCCCCGACCACAGCGCTGGCCGATCGCCTGGTCGAGGCGTGGGGATCCTGGGGCCCCACCATGACCCGCAACGCGCGGCGCGTCGCGTTCATCAGCGACCGCTTCGGCACTCCGCAGGTCTTCGTGCAGGAGGTCGTGACCGGCGACGGCCCGCTGCCCGACCCGACCCCGATCGACGTCGGCGACGACCCGGCCGTCGCCGTCTCGTGGTCGGCCGACAGCGCCTGGCTCGCCGTCTCGCTCGCGACCGACGGGGGAGTCCGGCAGCAGGTCTGGGTCGTGCGCCCCGACGGATCCGACGCCCAGCGGATCGCGGGCTCCCGCGACCAGCACGCCGAGCTCGGCCCGTGGTCGCGCTCCGGCCACCGCGTCGTCGTGACGCTGCCGTCCGTCGAGCCCGAGCAGCCGGCCCGGGCGTACCTCGTCGACCCCGAGACGGGTGCGCGCGACGACCTCGCGGTCGGCGAGCTGATCCACATCCTCGACCTCTCGGTCGAGGAGCGCCTGGTCGTGCTGCGCGACGGCCAGCGCGGCCGCGAGTTCGTCGTGGTCGTCGACCGCCTCACCGACGACGACCACCCGCTCCTCACCGACCCGTGGGCAGGATCGGCCGACACCGCGTTCATCCGGCCCGCACCCGAGAGCGAGTCGAGCCCGCTCATCGCCTACCTCTCGACCGAGGCCGGCCTGCCCAGGCGACAGCTGGTCGCCATGCCGATCGGGCCGCACCGGTGGCGCGGCACCTCGACCGTGCTCGCCTCGCACCCGTCGGGCGAGCTGGAGTTCCTCGACGCCGACGACGCCGGCCGCGTGCTGCTGCTCGTCTGGAACGTCGCCGGGCGCAGCGCCCTCGAACTGCTCGACACGGCCTCCGGCACCCGGACGCCGGTCGAGGGGCTTCCGGGCGCCGTGGTCACCGATCCTGTGCTCTCCCGCGACGGCCGCAGCGTGATCCTCGCCGTCGAAGGGCCGACCGCGCCCCGCACACTCTGGCGTCTCGACACCGTGACGCACGCCTGGTCGAGGGTGACCGCCGGCCCCGAGCTGCCCGAGGGGCTCGTCGAGCCGACCCTCGAGCGCTTCGTCGCGGCCGACGGCCTCGAGATCACGGGGTGGCTGTACCGGGGCGCAGGATCGGCAGCTGCGACCAACCGACCCGGCCCCGCCCTGATCCACCTCCACGGCGGCCCCGAGTCGCAGGAGCGCCCCGCCTTCTCGCCCCAGCACCAGTCCCTCGCGGCCGCCGGCATCACCGTCTTCGCGCCGAACATCCGCGGCTCGTCCGGGTTCGGCGGCGCGTTCGTGCACGCCGACGATCGCGAGAAGAGGTGGGAGGCGCTCGGCGACGTGGTGAGCGCGGCGGAGTATCTGGCGGGCGAGGGGCTCGCGGATCCTGCGCGCATCGGGGTCGAGGGGAGGTCGTACGGCGGGTACGCCACGCTGGCGTCTCTCGCGTTCGCGCCCTCGGTCTTCGCCTGCGGCGTCGACGTCTGCGGCATGAGCGACTTCGCCACGTTCTACCGCGACACCGAGCCGTGGATCGCGGCCGCCGCGGTGACGAAGTACGGCGATCCGGACGACGACGCCGAGCTGCTCGCCGACCTGTCGCCGATGCGCGCGGTCGACGACATCACAGCGCCGCTGCTCGTCGTGCACGGCGAGCTCGACACGAACGTGCCGATCGGCGAGGCGCACCAGGTCGTGGCCGCACTGCGGGCCCGCGGCGCCGACGTCGACTACCTCGAGCTCGCGGGCGAGGGCCACGAGTACCGCCGGCTCGACTCGCGGCGCGCGCTCGTGCACGCGATGGTCGCGTTCGTGACGCGGGCGCTCGCCGTCTGACGCTGCCGCCGCTCGCTACGTGCGGACGAGGTCGATCGGGCCGGTCACGACCGGCTCGGCCGTCGGCGCCGAGCGCCCGGGGCGCTCGCTCCGCACGAACGCGATGCCGGCGAGGATCAGCACTCCGCCGGCCAGTTTCACCCAGGTGAGGTCCTGGCCGAGCAGGATCCAGGCGTAGAGAGTCGCCGCGACCACCTCGAGCAGTCCGGCGAATGAGGCGAGACGGCTCCCGAGCAGCTCGCTCGCCGTGATGTTCGCCGTGTAGGCGATCGCGGTCGACACGACGCCGACAAGCAGCACCGGCAGCCACCACGGGCGCTCGCCCCCGAACATCGCCACGTCGTGCACAGACATCGCGAACGGCAGGATCCGGGCGACACCGGCGATCCCGAGCACGACGCCCCCGATCACCAGCCCCGCGGCGGCCAGGGCCACCGGCGGCAGGTCGCCCGATGGCGCCGCCGCGACCACGTAGTAGATCGCGCAGCCGATCATCGCCAGCACGCCGAAGACGAGCCCCAGGCCGTCGAGCCCGGCCGAGCCGGCGCTCGGTGCCACGACCAGCACGAGGCCGACCAGGGCCACGCCGCTGCCGACGAGCACCACGGTCTGCGGCACGCGGCGGCTCCGCGCCCAGGCGACGCCGACGAGCAGCAGCGGCGCCATGTACTCCAGCAGGATCGCCGTGCCGACGGGCAGGCGCTCGATGGCCGCGAAGTAGGCGAGCTGGCAGCCGGCCACACCGATCAGGGCCATGACCAGGATTCTGCGCCAGTTCGCCAGCAGGACGCCGTAGCGCCCGCGCAGCTGCACCAGCGCCACCGGCAGCAGGAGCACGCCGCCCACGAGCGCCCGGGCGGTCACCGCGGCCGCAGGAGTCCAGCCGGCGTCGAGCATCGGCTTCACGAGGGACCCGGACGAGCCGAACGTCGCGGCGGCGACCACCGCGATGACGAGGCCGGTGCCGGTGCCGGAACGCTTCATGACGACTCCTGGAGAACGCTTGAACTGAGCTTTTCTCTGACGATAGAGTCGCGGAAAGTAAGGAGTCAAATTGCATTTTGCCCCTGACACGATCGACGCGTTGACCTTCGCCGTCGACCTCGGCAACACGGCCGGGAGTGCCAGCCGATCGGGCCTCGACGAGATCGAGACCGTCGAGCAGCTGGCGCCCCTCCTCCTCGTCTACAGCGGCCGGATCGACGGCGACGAGGCCGAGCTGCGGGCCGTCCGCGAGACCCGCGACCTCCTGCGCGAGGTGTGGTCGATGTCGCGCGACCGGGCCGTCACCGCGGTGAACGCGATGCTCCGCGACGCGCAGGCGCTGCCGCAGCTCGTCCGCCACGACATGCTCGACTGGCACCTCCACGCGACGAGCCAGGACGCCCCGCTCGACGAGCGCATCCGGGTCGAGGTGGCGCTCGGGATGGTCGACGTGATCCGGGCGGACGAGTGGTGGCGCCTGCGCGTGTGCGCGGCCGACGACTGCGCCGGGCTCCTGTGCGACCTGTCTCGCAACGGGTCGAAGAGGTTCTGCAGCGTGCGGTGCGGCAACCGGATGAACATGGTCGCGTTCCGGTCGCGTGCCGCAGCCGCCGAAGACGAGAGTGACGTCGACTAGCCCTTCTTGATCGCGGCCTCGAGCGAGGTCTGCAGCGTCTCGAGGATCTGCTTCGACGACTGCTGGCCCTGGATGATCTGCTGCACGAACGTCGCGCTCGCCGACCCGCCGTCGACGGTGTTGAGCGAGGCGAACGCCGCTGGCGCCTTGGCGCCGATCGTCTTGCCGAGCGGCTGCCACTCGTTGACGCTCTTGACCAGGTTCGGGTCGCCCTTGATCACGGCCAGGTCGGTGATGCTCTTCTTCACCGGCAGGTCGGTCTCGACGCCGGCCTGCCAGAACTCGTGGATGTGGTCGAGGTACCACTCGACGAACGCCTCCGACGACGACTGCGACGGGGTCGTGGTGAACATCATGAGCGGGTTGATGTAGTAGACCGTGCCCTTGTCGCCGTGCGGCCCGGTGAGGGGCGAGGCGACCTTGACGTCGGTCTGCTGCGCCTTCGGGAACGTCTTGTCGAGTCCGGTCTGGTTGAACCCCATGCCCACGGAGCCGTTGGTCCAGCTGGTCGCGAGGTTGGTCGACGTGTAGGCGGCCGCCCCGGCGTAGATGATGCCCTTCTTGACGCACTCGTTCAGGAAGTCGAGCGTCTCGATGTTGCGCTCGGTCACGCAGTCGACCGACTCGTCCTCGGCGAACAGGCCTCCGCCGTTGTTGATGAGCAGCGCGGCAACGGTGTGCTGCGCGTCGGTCGTGGTCGACGATCCGGCCATGCCGAGGCCCGTCACGCCGATCTTCTTGAGCTTCGTACCGGCCGCGATGAAGGAGTCCCAGTCGGTGGGCACGTCGGCGCCCGCCTTCTCGAGGATCGACTCGCGGTACCAGAGCACGCGGAGGTCGAGCGACCACGGCACCGCGGCGTAGCCCTTCGACGTCTTCATCGCGTCGAGCAGGCCCGGCAGGAAGTCGTTCTTCCCGGCTTTGTCGAGCTTCGAGACCAGGTCGTCGGCAGGAGCCACGGCGCCGCTCTCGAGGAACGCGAACGGCAGGAAGGCGGCCCCGGTCGAGACCGCGGGAGTCGTCTTCGAGGCTGCCGCCGACGTAAAGGTCTGGTACCAGTTGGCCCACGGCACCGACTGGTACGTGATGCCCCGGTTCTTGCCGGTCGGTGTGTACGACCCCGCGATGGACTTGGCCTTCGCTGTGTAGGTGTTACCGGTGCCCCAGACCATGTCCCAGAACTTGATGTTCGACCCTGCGGACGACGATCCGCCGGCCGACGAGCACGCCGCGAGGCCGGCGGCGGCCGCGGCTCCGAGGCTGCCGGCGAGAAGAGTCCGCCGCGAGACCGGCTGCTCGGAGATGCGGCGGAAGAACGATGACTCACCCATGTGTCGACACTCCCTCGTGTGAACGGTGTGAACTGAACCGGTTTAGTTGATTCGCGGCCACGGTAACACCGGTGACGCTCGGGGGTCAACGAGGGGTTGCATGGGCCACTCACAGGCGCGGGTCTGCCGCTGGGCGCGCAGACGCGCGACAATGGAGTGCGCCGTGCGAACGCGGCGGCGGTTTCGAGGAGAGATGGACGCCCTCAGCTACGTGGTCTCGATGTGCCTGTTCGGCTTGATCCTGGCCGAGACGGTGATCAGCGTGCGGGCGCGGCAGGCCGTGAAGGGGTCCCGGCAGAGGTACGTCCTGCTGACGCAGCGCCGGATCCTGAGCTGGACCGTCAACATCGGCTTCGCCGTCCAGGGCGTGATCGGCCTCGTCATCGGCCAGCCGTTCTCCGTCATCAGCCTGCTGTTCGCGGTCTACCTCAGCTGGACCGAGATCAAGAACCACAAGGACGACGATGACTGGTTCAACGGCCGCATGAAGAAGATCTGGAAGGGCGTCAAGAAGGCCTTCGCGCCGCCCATCAAGATTCCGGCGCCCGCGCCGAGCCCGTCTCCCGTCTTCGGCTGACCCGAGCCGGACGGTCTCGTCGAGCGCCTCGTCGCGCGCGTGCTCGCGCCCCCGGAGCGCGCCCGTGTGCGCGTGCCGTCCGTAGACGGATCGTCCCAGTCGCGGACCGCGCCCGTCACTGCCAGAATGCCCGACGATGACCGACACCGACGAACGGATCACTCTCGTGGGGGGACGACGGGATACCGAACCTCTTCCAGAGCGCCCGTGGCAACGCCGGGGCGGTGGCCGGATGGCGATCGGCGGGCTCCTGCTCGCCCTGGCCACCGCCGCCGAGTACTTCGTGCTCGGGCCCGGCACGTCGCCCGTCCTGTTCGCCGGCTTCATGACGCTCTTCGTGGCCGCCGCCGTCGTGCTGGCCTCCGCCGGGCCCCTGCTGGCCTCGGGCGGCTGGCGCTGGGCGCCCCACGGGCTCGTCGGTGACTCGCCGCTCGGGCATCTCGCGGTGTACGCGTTCTCGGGGTGCTGGTTCCTGTCGCTGGTCGCGTACATCGGCTACACCTACGTCTTCCGCACCTCCGCGATCAACTACGACCTCGTGGCCGTCTCGACCGCCCTGATCGTCATCAGCGTCCTGGCGGGCCTCGTGGCGGGCGTCACGGTGGTGCGCGCCGGCGTCGCCCACGGGTTCAGCCGCTGGAGCCTGTTCGGCGCCCTGGCGTGCGCGATCGCCTCCGCCGTCGTGATCGGCAGCACCGACTCGCTCGTCGTGATCACGGTCGTGAAGATCGTCACGGCCCTCGCCCTCGGTGTCGTCGGCTTCGGCTACTATCGCGCCCAGGAGCGCTGACCGCAGCGCCGGACGGAGACCATCATGAGCACCGTGCTCGCGCCCTACATCAACTTCCGTGGGCAGGCCCGCGACGCGATGACCTTCTACCAGTCGGTGCTCGGCGGCGAGCTCGACATCACCACGTTCGGGTCTTTCGGCATCACCCAGTGGCCCGACCAGGTCGACAACATCATGCACTCGCGCCTCATCAGCGACGCGGGCTTCGTCCTCATGGGCTCCGACGTCCCCGAGACGATGGAGGTCACCTTCGGCGACAACGTCTCGGTCATGCTCGGCGGCGACGACGAGGCTGCGCTCACGGGGTACTGGCAGGCCCTGAGCGACGGCGCGACGATCCTGACGCCGCTCGAGAAGGCGCCCTGGGGCGACTCGTTCGGGCAGCTCGTCGACCGGTTCGGCGTCAAGTGGCTCGTGAACATCGCGGGGTCGCCCGAGTCGCAGGTCTAGCCGGCGCGAGACGGTCGGCGCGAGACGACCGCCGCGTGCGTCAGCTCGCCACTGACTGCCCGGTGAGCGCCTGGACGACGGCGACGGCCGCGGGCCAGTACGACGCGTAGTGGTTCGGGTCGGAGTTCACCTGCACGGTGTGCGCCAGGAGCGACGGCTGCATGGTCTGCCAGCCCGGCACCCGGATCAGCTTGTCGAAGAAGTGGGTGGCGGCGATGTACGGGGTCATCCGGTCGGAGTAGCTGCCCCAGGCGCCGTTGTCGCGCTGCTGGAACAGCCCTCGGCTGTCAGGCCCTGCGACGTCGCCGTGGTCGATGTTGACCAGGCTCGACTCGCCCATGGCGGTCATCACGCCGACCTCCTGGGTGCGTGTGCCGATGCCCTGCGCGCGGGCGGCGTTGATGATGTGCGCGGCGTTGATGAGGCGGTCCTGGCAGTAGCCGTCCACCGGGCCCGCAGGCACCAGCACGGTGCCGATCTGCACGGGTTTCGCGGCGGGGCAGGAGACGGCGATCGACGTCTCGGAGGACGACGAGGTGCCGGATCCTGCGGCCAGAGCCCCCAGGCCGTGGCCGATGCCGGAGCCCGCGACAGCGACCACGAGCGCGACGAGCAGCGTCACGACCGCGCCGGCGCCGATCGCGATGCCGAAGCCGGTCAGGCGGGAGGCGACGCCGGGAGCAGCACGACGCGACCGCCGACGGGCCGCGGAGGGGCGGCGTCGGCGCGCGGGGGAGCGTCGCTTTCCTGAGGGCACCCGTCGAGCCTAGGCGAGGCCGCCGACAGGCTCTCGTGCCTCAGGACGAGATCGGTCGTCCGCGAGGACGAGTTCAGGCCGACTCGAGTGGTGCGCTCCGTCGGCCGTACTCGATGACTGCGGCCGAGGAGGCGAAGCCGACGCCGAGGGCGAAGAGCGTGCCGCCCACACCCCACTTCTTGTGGCCCGTGATGGCGTCGAACGACGCCTTGCCGGGGCCGGCGGCGAGAGCCGCGAGGGCCGCGATGAGCACGGCGTTGTACTCGTAGCCGCCGCCCGAGTTCCAGACGCCCTTGGGGCCGTGGACCTTGCGGATGGCCGTCGACATCGAGCCGATCAGGCCGGCGGCCGCCAGCGGCGTGCCGGCGCCGAGCACCAGGGCGGCACCGCCGAAGGTCTCGGTGGCGCTGGCCAACAGCGCGTTGCGCCGGGCCGGGTGCATGTCGAGCGATTTCATCATGCCCTCGACGCCCGCGAGACCCGGCCCGTCGAAGGCCCCGGTGAGCTTCTGCAGGCCGTGGCCCACGAAGAGACCGCCGACGGTGATGCGAAGAAGTGTCGTCCCCAAACCCATGAGACCTGTCTACGCCGCCGTGGGCCGCGCCGCCCGGGGACGAATGGCCGGACGGTCGGCGTCAGGCCTCGACGACGCCCTTGAGCTTCGCGAGGCCCTTCTCGAAGTCGCCCCCGACGAGCTTGTCCATGTTCATGAAGATGCCCATGACGCGCGACTGGAAGTTCTTCGGCGACCGCATGGTCCAGGTGACGGTCGTGGCGCCGCCCTGCTCGTCGAGGCGGAAGAGCGCGGTGCTCTGCGACTTCCAGGGCCGTGTGAACGCGAGCGCGATGTCGACGCCCGTCGACGACCTTGCCGTCACCTCCATGGTGCCGGCGCCGGCCTTGCGATTGCCGTCCCAGGCGTAGGTCGCCCCGACCGAACCCTGCGTGCCGCCGTAGGTGCGCTTCAGGTCGTCGTCCGACCCCTCCCACGGCGACCAGGCCACCCACTTCGTGAAGTCGTCGATATGGGGCAGGATCGCGGACGCCGGGGCGTCGATCACGGTGCGGCGTTCGATGGTCGAGAACTCGGTCATGCTCGTAATATATCGGTGCATCCGCTCCGGCGGAAGAGCAGGATGGGCGCCATGTCCGACCCAGAAGACCTCACCGCCCGCGCCACCGTCGTCGTCGACGCCGACCCCGACCAGTGCTGGCGCGCTCTCACCGACCCGGACCTCGTGGCCGAGTACTTCTTCGGCACGAAGGTGACCACCGACTGGGAGGTCGGAAGCGACATCACCTACTCCGGCGAGTGGGAGGGCAAGCCCTACGAAGACCGCGGCAAGGTGCTCGACAAGACCGAGCCGCTCCTGCTGGTCACGAGCTTCTTCAGCCCGATGAGCGGCAAGGAAAACGTCCCCGAGAACTGGCAGCGCGTGACCTACCGGGTGCAGCCGATCGACGGCGGCTGCCGCGTCTCGGTCGAGCAGACCGGCAACGACTCCGTGGAGGCCACGGAGCACTCGTCGTCGAACTGGCAGCAGGTACTCGACGGCCTGCGGAAGGTCGCGCCGAAGGCCTGACACCTGCCGCGCGGGGCTACTGCAGCACCCGGTCGAGGTCGTAGGCGGCCGGGATCTCCAGCTGCTCGTAGGTGCACGACGCCGCCTCGCAGTCGGGCCGCCAGCGCTCGAACTGGACGGTGTGCCGGAACCGGTCGCCCTCCATCTGGTCGTAGCGCACCTCGAGCACCCGCTCGGGCCGCAGCCGCACGAACGAGACGTCTCTGCCCGACGAGAACCGGCTCCGCTCGGTCTCGCCCGTCTCGGCCTCGCCCGCCTCGTCGCGGGTGACGAGCGGCTCCAGTTCGTCGACGAGCTGCTGGCGCATCGCCGTCGAGAAGGCGCTCACGCCGCCGACGTTCCGCAGCTCGCCGGCGTCGTCGTAGAGCCCGACGAGCAGCGAGCCGACGCCCGAGCCCGACGTGTGAACGCGGTAGCCGAGGGCCACGACGTCGGCGGTGCGGTGGTGCTTGATCTTCAGGAGGCGGCGCTTGCCCGGTTCGTACGGTGCCGCCAGAGGTTTCGCCACGACGCCGTCGAGCCCGGCGCCCTCGAACTCGACGAGCCAGCGCCTCGCCTCGTCGGCGTCGCGGGTCACCCGGCCGAGGTGGACGGGCGCGGAGAAGCCGGCGGCGAGCTCCTCGAGGGCGGCGCGGCGCTCCGAGAAGGGCGCGCCGGTGAGGTCGATGTCGCCGCAGGCCAGGAGGTCGAACGCGACGAACGACACGGGCGTCTCGACGCTGAGCTTCTCGATGCGGGAGGCCGCCGGGTGGATGCGGGCCGAGAGGGCCTCCCAGTCGAGTCTCTCGGATCCTGCGGCCCCGCGACGCAGCACGATCTCGCCGTCGAGGGCGCAGGATCCACTCGTCGATCGCACGATGGCCTCCACGAGCTCGGGGAAGTAGCGCGTTAGCATCTTCGAGGTGCGGCTGCCGATCTCGACGCGGCCGTCGTCGACGTAGATCAGGCCGCGGAAGCCGTCCCACTTCGGCTCGTAGAGGAGGCCGCCGTCGACGCTGTCCTGGTCGGGGACGCGGTCGACGGCCTTCGCCAGCATCGGCGAGACGGGGTGCTCGGCGCTCGGGATCGGGCTCATGCGCCGAGTCTGCTCTTCGCGCGGGGTGAGCGGCCGCGCGCGCGGCCGTGCGCGCGGGGATAGCCTCGGCCGTATGGCGAGCGACGCGGTGGTGCTGACTGTCTCCGGGCCCTCGGGCGACCGGGAGGTGCGCATCTCGTCGCCTTCGCGCGTGCTGTGGCCCGACCTCGGGCTCACGAAGCTCGACCTGGCGAACTACCTCGTGACGGTCGGCGAGGCGTTCGTCCGCGCGAACGGCGACCGGCCGGTGTCGCTGCAGCGGTTCCCGGAGGGCGTCGACGGCGAGCAGTTCTTCTCGAAGAACCCGCCGCGGGGCGCGCCGGAGTACGTGCGCGCGGTCGACGTCACGTATCCGAGCGGCCGAGTGCACCCGCAGCTCGTCCTCGACGAGCCCGCGGGCGTCGTCTGGGGTGTGCAGATGAACACCGTCGTGTTCCACCCGTGGGCCTCGCGGGCGGAGGAACCGGACCTGCCCGACGAGCTGCGCATCGACCTCGACCCGCAGCCGGGCACGACCTTCGCCGACGCGGTGTCCGCCGCGCTCGCCCTCCGCGACGTGCTCGCCGACTTCGGGCTGACGTCGTTCGTGAAGACCTCCGGCAACCGGGGGCTGCACGTCTTCGCGCCCATCGAGCCGTCGCACGAGTTCCTCGACGTGCGACATGCCGTGATCGCCGCGGCCCGCGAGCTCGAGCGGCGCATGCCCGACGAGGTCACCACGAACTGGTGGAAGGAGGAGCGGGGGAAGCGCATCTTCGTCGACTACAACCAGGCCAACCGGGATCGCACGATGGCCGGGGCGTACTCGCCGCGGGCGCTCGCCGGGGCGACGGTGTCGACGCCTATGACCTGGGACGAGCTGCCGTCGGCGGATCCTGCGGCCTGGACCCTGCTCACTGTGCCGTCACGCTTGTCCTCGACGGGCGACCCCTGGGACACCCTCCACGCTGACGCCTCAGCGGCCGCGCCGATCGAGCCGCTGCTGGCGCGCTGGCGGCAGGATCTCGAGGCAGGCCTCGGCGAGCTGCCCTTCCCGCCCGACTTCCCGAAGATGCCGGGGGAGCCGCCGCGCGTGCAGCCGTCGCGTGCCCGCAAGCCGTCCTGACCAGCCTGTCGCTGTCGCTGTCGCTGTCGCTGTCGCGCACTGCGTCGCGAGGAGGGGATGTTCGCCAACATCAGTTACAGGTTCGCCTGAATTCAGGAATTCCTGAAGCTGGCCTCACCGTCAACCTGAGCCCCAATTTCAGGTTCGCCTGAATTCAGGCGAACCTGTACAACGCCGGGAGAACACCTTCCGGTGCGGCGCTTAGGGGGCGGCCGCATCCCCGGCCCGGCCGAGCCGGGCTTCGCGGTGGAAGGGTCGTTCGAGGGCGGGGCGGTCGGGCCCGGCGCGGCGGGGCGGTGCGATCGGGTGGGGCGTTCGTGGCGGCCGGGCGGAGGCGGCCGGTAGGGAGTGGGGCTAGGGGGTCTCGAGGAGGAGGGCGGCACGGTCGCGGAGGTAGTCGGCCAGGGGGCGACGCTCGGCGTCGGTCGTGCCCCAGCGCACCAGCAGCGTGCCGTCGGCAGCGACCGACACGACGCCCGCGCCCGCCTCGAGCGACGCCGCGTCGACCGCGACGGCCGAGTAGCCGAAGTTCACGACCTCGCCCTCCTCGAACGAGCCGCGGCTCGCCGCGAGCCGGTCGGCCCGGCGACGCTCGACCTGGCCCGAGAGGTTTTGCGCGCGGGTGGGCGTCACGGCGCGCGTGATCGACCCGGTCGCGGCGAGCGAGCCGTCCCGACCGAGGAGCAGCACTCCGAGACGCCACGCGCGGCCGACCGGGACCATCGACTCCGCCGACCGGAACGGCCCGACACCCCGACCGGCACGCCGCACCCCGAGGGCCTCATCGGGTGCTCCCGACGCCTCGAGCGACGCGGCCGTGGCGAGCAGGAGCTCGCGCAACCGCCCCTCGGCCGAGGCCGCATCGCTGGCACCGCTGGCACCGCTGGCACCGCTGGCACCGCCAGTGCGGCCATCGCCCCCGACGCTAAGATCGCCGCCCCCGCCGCCCACGTCGCTCAGCCCCAGAACTCCCGCACGGCCGCCGCGACCGCGCCGCCCTGGCGGCGGCCGGCGAGTGCCGACGGCACGCGCGACTCGTCGGAGAGCGAGTTCGCACCGAACGCCGCGATGCTCTCGTCGTCAGCCACGATGACATGGACCTCGGAGCCCTCGCCGCGAAGGGTCGCGACGGCGGCGTCGAGCTGCGGGCCGAGCGGGTTCGCCGGGTCTTCCGGGCCGCAGGCGAGCACGAGCACCGAGTCGTAGCCGGAGGCCACGTCGGCGTTGGTGGCGGAGCGGACACCGCCGTCGACGTAGGGCACCCCGTCGATCTCGACCGGCGGGAACACCAGGGGCACCGAGCAGCTGGCCGCGACCGCGCGCGGCAGCTCGACGCCCGACGAGGCGTCGAGCACGCGGAACTCGCCCGTGGTGGCGTCGACGACGGTGACGCCGAGAGGCGCCGCGGGCCAGCCGAACGCGGCCGGGAACTGGGCGGCGAGCTGCCCCAGGAGCGGCGACTCGGCACCCTGCGAGTAGTCGATCGCCGCGCGGCCGAGGCGAGCCCGTGCATCCTGCGCGTCGGTGAACCCGGCCACAGCCTGCTGCACCCGCTCGCTGAACGTCGCCATATCGGGGCCGCCCGGGGCGGCGTCCTCGGCCGGGACAGAGCCGGGTGCCGCCGCCTGCATCGCGTAGACGAGCGGCACCTGGCCGAAGCGCAGGATGCTGCCGGCGACGCTGCCCGCGCTGGTCCCGACGACGAGGTCGGCGGCGCCGAGGTCGATGCCTTGGTCGAGGAGCTCGGAGAGCACTCCGAGGTGCCAGGCGATGCCGGCGATGCCACCTCCTCCGAGAACGACTGCGCGACGGGGAGACGGGGTGGGGGCGTCGGTCATGCTCCGAGCCTATTCCGCGTTCTCGCGGGTGCTGCCCAGGTGACGCAGGGCCTGTCGCCTACAGTGTCTGCCATGCGCCTCGCGAGACCGACCCGACTCCTTCCCGCCGCGATCCTCGCCGCCTCGCTGATCGCCGTCGCCGCCGGCTGCACGGCCATCGGCCCCGACGCGGCGTCCACGTCGACCGCTCAGGCGACCCAGGGCGCAGGATCCCCGACGGCCTCCTCGGGCCAGACGAAGGCCGCGGCGTGCCAGATCCTCGGCTCCTCGCTGCAGAGCCTGTCGACCAACCTGCAGTCGGCCTACGACAAGTACTCCAGCGACCCGCAGGCCGCGGTCACCGCCCTGCAGAGCGTGTCCGCCTCGTTCCAGGCGTCGGTCGCCAAGGTCTCCGAGCCGGGCGCGCAGGCGCTGGCGGCGAAGGCCGAGGCCGACCTGCAGACCCTGATCGCCGACACGAAGGACGCCGTGCAGCACCCGATCACCGGGGCCGCGAAGGTGGCCAAGCTCGTGCCGACGATCAAGGCCGACATCACGAAGATCGGGTCGTACTGCGGCTGACGGCCCGTGGCTGACGTTCGGCGCTGACGTTGGGCCCTGTCGTGGGGCGCTGACTTGCGGCGCTGACGCCTAGCGCGCCAGCGCCTCCCGCAGCGCGGCCTGGGCTCCGTCGCCGTGCAGGGTGGCTAGCGTCTCGAGGTACGGCCTCAAGAAGCCGTCGTGCTGAGCGAGGTCGCCGAAGACCTGCTCGTTCCGCACGAAGCCCGCATGGTCTTCCTCGTAGGTCCGCGCGATCGGCACGAGCGTCGAGGCGAGGTTGTCCGACACCTCGATCGGCGCGCCGTCCTCGTCGACCCCCTCGGCGTAGCGGGCCCACGACGCCACCACGGCGGCACTGAGGCCCACTCGCCCGTCGTGCGCGAGGTTCCAGCGGATCACGGGCACGAGCCACTTCGGGATCCTGTCGCTGGCGTCCTGGGCGAGCCGGGCGAGGGTGTCGCGGATCGCCGGGTTCGCGAAGCGCACGAGCAGTTCGGCCTTGTACGCGTCGAGGTCGATGCCGGGCACCGGGGCGAGCGTGGGCGTCGCCTCCTCGTCCATGTACCGCTTCACGATCTCGACCATGAGCGGATCGGTCGCGGCCTCGTGTGCGTAGCGGTGGCCCGACAGGTAGCCGAAGTACGCGAGGGTCTGGTGGCTGGCGTTGAGCAGGCGCAGCTTCATGAGCTCGTACGGCTCGACGTCGTCGACGACCTGCACGCCGACCTTCTCGTACGGAGGCCGACCGAGGGTGAAGTCGTCTTCGAGCACCCACTGCACGAAGGGCTCCGCCATGACCGGCCAGGCGTCGTCGATGCCGTACTGCTCGGCGACGAGGGCACGGTCGGCGTCGGTGGTGACCGGCGTGATGCGGTCGACCATCGAGTTCGGGAAGCTGACCTGCGACTCGATCCAGTCGGCGAGCTCGCCGTGCTTCGCCCGTGCGTAGGCGGTGAAGGTGGCGCGAGCGGTGTCGCCGTTGCCCTGGATGTTGTCGCACGACATGACGGTGAACGGTGGGATCCCGGCGACGCGACGACGACGGAGGCCCTCGACGACGAGCCCGAACACGGTCGCCGGCACCGCGTCCGTCGCGAGGTCGGCCACGATCGCCGGCGACGACAGGTCGAACTCGCCCGTCGCCCGGTCGATGTTGTAGCCGCCCTCGGTGACGGTCAGCTCGACGATCTTCGTGGCCGGGTCGGCGAGCTTCTGAAGCACCTTCTCGGGGTCGTCGGGCGCGTAGAGGTACTCGTGGATCGACCCGATCACCCGCGGCTCGAGCGAGCCGTCGGGGTGCTTCAGTACGAGCGTGTACAGGAAGTTCTGCGAGGTGAGCGCATCGCGCATCCGCTCGTCGACGGGCATGACGCCGACGCCGCAGATCGCCCATTCGTGCGCCTCGCCCTCGCTCATCAGCCGGTCGAGGAACATCGCCTGGTGCGCCCGGTGGAAGTTCCCGAGCCCGAAGTGCACGATGCCCGTGGTGAGGGTCGAGCGGTCGTACGAGGGGCCGGGAACGGTGGTCTGCTCTGCCGGGGATGCCATGGCTGCCTTTCGGTCGACGTCGGTGTCGCTACCAGCGTGTCAGCGTCACCGAGCCGGGCCAAGACCGATCGGCCGCGGACCGTGACCGTTTCCTGCCCGGTTCGGGCTCGCTCTGGCTCGGAGTCAGACTCGCTCGAGCCGCGCGCCCGCCGCAGCGAACCGCCCGGCGGCGCTCGCCGAGAGCTCCGTGCCGGTGATCATCACGTCGAAGTCGGTAAGGGCCGCGAACCGGACGAAGGTCGAGGTGCCGAACTTGTGGGAGGCGCCCACGAAGATCCTGCGCTTGCTGGTCGCGACAGCCGCCGACTTCACCATCGCCACCGCCGGGTCGGGGGTGGTGAGGCCGTCGGTCTCCGAGACGCCGTTTGCCCCCACGAAGGCGAGGTCGACGACGAACTGCCGCAGCATGTCGGCCGCCCAGTGGTCGACGGTGCCGAGGGTGTTGCCGCGCACGCGACCGCCGAGCAGCAGCAGCTGCACGTTGGGGCGCTCCGAGAGTCGGGCGGCGACCGGCAGCGAGCTGGTCAGGATCGTGAGAGGCCGATCGCCGGGAAGCCGCTCGGCCACGAGCTGCGTCTGGTACCCCTCGTCGAGGAAGATCGTCTGCGCCTCGCCGAGGTGCCTCGCCGCGGCGTCGGCGATGCGGGCCTTCTCGGCGGCGTGGTTCGTCTCGCGGTAGGCCAGCCCGGTCTCGTACGCGCCCGACTCCACGGGCACGGCGGCCCCGTAGCTGCGGCGGATCAGCCCGGCCTCCTCGAGCGCGCGCAGGTCGCGGCGCAGCGTCTCGGGAGACACCCCAACCAGCCTTGCCGCGTCGGCCGCGTCGAGACGCCCGCTCTCGCGGGTCAGGCGCAGGAGCTCGGCGCGCCGCTCGCTCGCCGCGTTGCTCCTCGCCCCGGAGCCTCTCCCCGCCGTCACGCGCTCACCCTACCCGTGCCCCGCCCCGGCGGCCGCGTGCCTCTTCTCCACAGAAGGCCGACGGCACCTCGGCGTCCACAGTTCGCCGGGAGCCACCCCGACACCTCCGTGAGTCGAGGCAGGGTGCAGGATGACCTCGTCGCTGATCCTCTCGTCCGATCTGACCTCACTCCACCTCGACGACCGTCACCTCCGTCGCTGGGTGGCAAGCGGTCGCCTTCACCGAGTCCGGAACGGCGCCTTCGTGTCCGCCGACGACTGGGCCGCGATGAAGCCGCGGGCGCGCCACGTCCTGGAGGTGCACGCGATGCTCCGAGCGCACCGCGGCGGAGCCGATCGCGGCCTCGTCGTCAGCCACGCCTCGGCGGCAGCACTGTGGAACCTCCCGACACTCGACCCGCCGACGGGTGCGGTGCACGTGTACGACCCGGCGCGGCGAGCCGGGCGCGAATCGGCGACTCTCGTCCGGCACGGCTGCCGGTCGGCGCCCGAGGCGACGCTCTACCGCGGCATCGTCTGCACCCCGCCGGCCAGAACAGCCGTCGACGTCGCTCTCGCCGACGGCTTCGTCGGAGCAGTGATCGTGTTCGAGGGGACGCTCGCCTCGGGGCTCGCCACGCGAGAAGAGCTCTCGGCAGCTCTCGCGGCCAGGAGCGGTGCCCGCGGTGCGCCCGAGGCGCGGCGCGCCCTCGATTTCGCGCGAGACCGGGCCGGCTCGGCCGGCGAGTCGCTGGCCCGAGCCGTCATTCATGAACTCGAGTTCCCCGCGCCCGTCCAGCAGAAGCCGTTCCCGAATCCGCGCGGTGGCTCGTATCACGTGGACTTCTGGTGGGAGGAGTTCGGCCTGATCGGCGAGTTCGACGGCCGACAGAAGTACCTCGACCCGGCGATGCGGGGGCGGCTCAGCCTCGAGGAGGTCCTGCTGCGCGAGAAGCAGCGTTCGGACGACCTCCTCGCGCGCCCCGAGGTGCGGAACCTCGTGCGGTGGAAGTACTCCGACGCGCGCACTCCGCCGATCCTGCGCGAAATTCTGAAGTCAGCCGGCCTGCCCTCCGGCGGCCGTCTGCACCCCTGACCGGACACTTTCGCGGTTCGAAAACGTCCGGTCAGGGGTGCAGAGCGCCGCGCCGCCTCGGCGGCGGGCGGGGGCAGCTACGCGCTGAACTCCTGGACCAGCTCGCGCTTGAGCACCTTGCCGCTCGCGCCGATCGGGAACGCCTCCATCACGTGCACGACGCGCGGGAACTTGTACGCGGCAAGATGCTCGCGAACGAACGCGACGATCTCGTCGCAGTCGACGGTGGCGCCGGGCCGCGCGATGACGGCGGCGTGAACCTCCTGGCCGTGCGTCTCGTCGGGCACGCCGAACACGGCGACGTTCGCGACCGACGGGTGCCGCATGATGCAGTCCTCGACCTCGGACGGGTACACGTTGTAGCCGTTCCGCACGATCATGTCCTTCTTGCGGTCGACGATCGTGACCACGCCGTCGTCGCTCTTCGTGCCGAGGTCGCCGGTGTGGAACCAGCCGTCGACCATCGCGGCCTCCGTCGCGGCGGGGTTGTTGAGGTACCCCTTCATGAGGTTGTGGCCGCGGATCACGATCTCCCCGAGCTCGCCGGCGGGCACGAACTCGACGTGGTCGGGGTCGGCCGAGTCGTCAGGATCCGACTCGCCCTCGACGAACGCCCTCGCGATCTCCACGTCGACGCCCCAGATCGGCTTGCCGATCGTGCCCGGGCGCGGGTCGTCGAGATCGTTCACCGTGGCCACCGGGCTGGTCTCTGTGAGGCCGTAGCCCTCCTGCACGACGGCGCCGAACATCTCCTGGAAGCGCTCCAGCACGGCGACCGGGAGCGCAGAGCCGCCGGAGACGCAGTAGCGGAGCTTCGGGCGGGGGCTGGCGAATCCTGCGGCCGAAGCGGCCCCGAGGAGCGCGATGAACATCGTCGGCACCGCCGCGAAGATCGTCGTGTTCGTCGCCACCATGAGCTGCAGCGCCTCGACCGGGTCGAACTTCGGCAGCAGCACGATCGCGGCGCCGGCCCGGAAGCAGGTGTTCATGACGGCCGTCTGGCCGAACGCGTGGAAGAACGGCAGTCCGCCGAAGACGACGTCGTCGCGCGACATGTCGGCGCAGTCGATGATCGACGCGTGCACCTGCTCGACCATCGCCAGGTGCGACCCCACGGCGCCCTTCGGGTGGCCGGTCGTGCCGGAGGTGTAGAGGATCGTGCCGGCTGCGAGCGGGTTCACCGACTCGTAGAACTCGATCGGCGTCGCCGCCTGCGCCTCGACCTCGAGCCGGGAGATCGGCACCGGCGTCTCGGCGCCGAGGGGGAGGAGAACCGACAGGATCGGCACGCCCGCCCGGCCCGCCGCCGGGATCGCCTCGGCGAGCTGCGGCGCCGCCACGATGGCGAGCCGTGCGCCGGAGTCTTTGAGGACGTACTCGATCTCCTCCGCCTTGAACAGCAGGTGGATCGGCACGACGATGGCCCCGAGCGAGAGCACGGCGTAGTAGGCGCGGCAGAAGTCCGGCACGTTCGGGATCATGAGCGCGACCCGGTCGCCCCGACCGACGCCGCGGGCGCGGAGGGCTCCGGCATAGGCGCGCGTCTCGTCCCACAGCTGCCCGTACGAGATCTGCTGGCCCATGAAGTGCAGGGCCGTGCGGTCGTGGTGGCGCTTCGCGCTCTCGGCCAGGATCGCGGCGATCGACAGGGTGCCGAGGCCGGGCCCGTCGAGCAGCGCCTGCGTGCCGTCGAGATCTGCGGGGGTGAACGTCATCGTCCAGTTCCTTTCGTGGGGGTGGTCGCTGCGTGAGGAGGTCAGGGCTCGCGCAGCACGTACTCGAAGGCGGCCCGGGCGCGTGTGGCGCTCGGCTGCTCGCCGGTGATGAGATCGGCGTAGGTGAACGACTCGGAGATGCGAACGAGCAGGTAGGCGAGGTCGTGCACGGTGAGGGAGAACCGCATCCTGCCCGCCTCGACCTCGGCCTCGAGCATCGCCTCGACGGCGGCGAGATAGCGGCGCTGCACCTGGCTGTCCTTCCGGGTCAGGATCGACAGCGCACGGGTGGGCTCGCGCTTCAGGAAGTCCTGGAAGTACCTCGCCTCGATGAGCGTCGCCACGAACTCCGCGAGAACACGGGTGATGCGGGCCGCGCCGGTGTCGGTGGTCGACCTCTCGATCCTGGTCAGGGTCGGTTCGGCCAGAGACCACAGCACCTCGCTCATGAGCGCCTCGCGATTGCCGAGCCAGCGGAACAGCGACGTGCGGTCGACGCCGAGCGTGGAGGCCAGCACGTTCATGTCGACGCGCTCGCCGGCGAGGAAGGTGCGGCGGGCGAGGACGAAGGCGCGCACGGTGTCGGTGTGGCGGCCCTCGTCGAGCCGGCGCCCGAGATCGGACGGCACGCGCAGGGCCGCCACGGGTGCCCACGCGGTGGGCGCGGCGGCGGTCTGCATCGACATGACGCTCACGCTAGGCGTTCCCGGTGAGTCTGCGCAACATTCTCGAAAATGATGCAGGATGTTCTCATCACGACCGACGGAGTTCATGACATGACCATCACCACGCCTTCGACCGACTACCTGTCGAGCGACTTCTACTTCGCGCAGGATGCCCTGACCCAGCGTGAGAACGAGAGCATCCACGAGCTGCGCGACTACCTCGAGCGCGAGGTCGCCCCCATCGTCGACGACTACTGGGAGCGCGCGGAGTTCCCCTTCCAGGTCGTGAAGCCGCTCGCCGAGCTCGGCGCCTACGGCCCCATCTGGGAGGAGTCGCGGCAGTTCGAGAACTCTGCGAAGTTCCGCGGCTGGGCGGCCCTCGAGTCGGGCCGTGTCGACGCATCCGTCTCGACGTTCATCGGCGTCACCAGCGGCTTGTGCATGGGGTCGATCGGCGTCGGCGGCTCGGCCGAGCAGCGCGCCGAATGGCTTCCGAAGCTCGGGTCCGGCGAGCTGATCGGCGCGTTCGGGCTCACCGAGCCGCTGTCAGGATCCGACAGCGCCGGCGGCCTCCGCACCACGGCGACGCGCACCGGCGACACCTGGACCCTCAACGGCGCCAAGCGCTGGATCGGCAACGCCACCTTCGCCGACGTCGTCGTCATCTGGGCCCGCGACACCGACGACGGTCAGGTGAAGGGCTTCCTCGTCACGAGCGATACCCCCGGATTCACCGCGACCAAGATCGAGAAGAAGCAGAGCCTGCGGATCGTCCAGAACGCCGACATCACCCTCACCGACGTCAAGGTGCCCGAGGAGCGCCGCCTGCAGAAGGTCAACTCGTTCCGCGAGACCGCGCAGGTGCTGCTGCTCACGCGCGCGGACGTCGCCTGGCAGGCGATCGGCAACTCGATCGGCGCCTACGAGGCCGCCGTCGCCTACGTGAAGGAGCGCGAGCAGTTCGGCAAGACGCTGTCGTCGTTCCAGCTGGTGCAGGACCTCCTGTCGCGCTGCCTCGCCAACATCTCGGCGTCGATCGCGCTGTGCATGCAGACCTCCGACCTCCTCGACCAGGGCCGCCAGACCGACGCCCACGCGTCGATGGCGAAGTCGTTCGCGACCTCCCGCATGCGCGAGACCGTCGGCTGGTGCCGCGAGGTCATGGGCGGCAACGGCATCGTGCTCGACTACGGCGTCGCGCGCCGCTTCGCCGACGCCGAGGCGATCTACTCGTTCGAGGGCACGCGCGAGATGAACTCGCTCATCGTCGGGCGCGCCATCACCGGCAAGAGCGCGTTCGTCTCGTGAGCGGGTCCGCTGCGGGCGGGCCGGGCGCAGCGACGGTGCCCGGCGGCACCGTCGCCGGGCGCCCCGTCGCGCCCGACGACGCCGTCATCGTCGCCGTCTCGCGGACGCCGATCGGGCGGGCGCATAAGGGCTCGCTACGCGAGATGCGGGCGGACGACCTCGCCACGAACGCGGTGCGGGACGTGCTCGTCAAGGTGCCCGAGCTGGATCCTGCGACCCTCGACGACCTCATGCTCGGCTGCGGCATGCCCGGAGGCGAGCAGGGGATGAACATGGCGCGCATCGTCGCTGTCGCGCTGGGCTACGACCGCCTGCCCGGCACCACCGTCAACCGGTACTGCTCGTCGAGCCTGCAGACGACGCGGATGGCGTTCCACGCGATCAAGGCGGGCGAGGGCTCGGCCTTCGTCTCGGCCGGAGTCGAGTCGGTGTCGCGGGCGGCTCTCGGCTCGTCGGACTACATCCCCGGCGTCGACCTCGAGAACCCGCTGTTCTCGTCGGCCGTCGCCCGGACCGCCGCGCGCACCGTCGCCGGAGCCTCGCACTGGCAGGACCCCCGCGAGGTCGGACTCCTGCCCGACGCCTACATCGCCATGGGGCAGACCGCCGAGAACGTCGCCCAGCTGATGGACGTCTCGCGCGCTGCGCAGGACGAATTCGCGGCCCTGTCGCAGAACCGCGCCGAGCAGGCCATCGCCGACGGCTTCTGGGAGCGCGAGATCACGCCCCTGACCCTGCCGGACGGCACGGTCGTGAGCGCCGACGACGGGCCCCGAGCGGGCGTCACGGTCGAGACGCTCTCCACGCTGCAGCCGGTCTTCCGCCCCGACGGCACGGTGACCGCCGGCAACGCCTGCCCGCTCAACGACGGCGCCGCGGCCGTGGTCGTGGTGAGCGGGGCGCTCGCCTCGTCGCTCGGACTCACGCCTCTCGCCCGCGTCGTCTCGACCGGCGTCACCGGCCTCAGCCCCGAGATCATGGGCCTCGGGCCCGTCGAGGCGTCGCGTCTGGCTCTTTCGCGTGCGGGGCTCACGATCGACGACATCGACCTCGTCGAGATCAACGAGGCGTTCGCCGCCCAGGTGGTGCCGTCCGCCCGGTCGCTCGGGGTGTCGTACGACAAGCTCAACGTGTTCGGCGGTGCGATCGCCGTCGGGCATCCATTCGGCATGACCGGGGCCAGGATCACCGGAACGCTCCTCAACGGCTTGCAGACCCGCGACGCCACGTTCGGCCTCGAGACGATGTGCGTCGGGGGCGGGCAGGGCATGGCGATGGTGATCGAGCGGCTGTCGTGAGGCGCTGTGCCGGCGTGCGGCGCAGTGCTGGCGTGCGGGTCTGGCATCCTGCGCCCCTGCTCTGCACGACTCTCGGAAGGAAGGGAAGACCATGACCGACACACCCCAGCGAGTGGCGATCGTCACCGGCGGAGGCCGCGGCATCGGCGCCGGCATCGGCCGGAGGCTCGCCGCCGACGGCATGAAGGTGGCGCTGCTCGACCTCAACGTCGACGACGCTCGTGAGACCGCCCAGGCGATCACCGACGACGGCGGCACTGCGATTGGCCTCGCGGTCGACGTCGCCGACGAGCAGAGCGTCGCCGCGGCGGTGGCGTCGGTCGAAGCCGAGCTCGGCGCTCCCACCGTGCTCGTCAACAACGCCGGCGTGCTGCGCGACAACCTGCTCTTCAAGATGAGCGTCGACGACTGGGACACCGTCATGGGCGTGCACCTGCGCGGGGCGTTCCTGATGTCACGCGAGGTGCAGAAGCACATGGTCGAGGCGAAATGGGGCAGGATCGTGAATCTCTCCTCGTCGAGTGCCCTCGGCAACCGGGGTCAGAGCAACTACTCCGCCGCGAAGGCCGGCATGCAGGGGTTCACCAAGACGCTCGCGATCGAGCTCGGGCCGTTCGGCGTGACCGCGAACGCGATCGCTCCGGGGCTCATCGAGACGGCCATGACGCATGCGACCGCCGAGCGACTCAGGGTCTCGTTCGAGGCGTTCGCCACCGAGGCGGTCAAGACCATTCCGGTGCGCAGGATCGGACAGCCCGCCGACATCGCGGCCGCCGCGTCGTTCTTCTGCTCGGAGGGCGCCTCGTTCGTCTCGGGGCAGGTTCTCTACGTCGCCGGAGGGCCACTCGACTGATGGTTCAGTTCTCGTCACCCGCTGCGCTGTCGGAGTCCGTCGGCACCTCGTTCGGGCCGTCGTCGTGGATCACGATCGACCAGGCGCGCATCCAGGCGTTCGCCGACGCGACCGGCGACCAGCAGTGGATTCACACCGACCCGGTGCGCGCGGCCGCCGGCCCGTTCGAGGGCACGATCGCGCACGGCTACCTCACGCTGTCGCTGCTGCCCGTGATGACGCAGGAGATCCTGCAGGTCGACGGCGTCGCTGCGGCGATCAACTACGGCGCCGACCGGCTGCGGTTCGTGCAGCCGGTGCCGGTCGACTCGCGGGTGCGGGCCACCGGGGTCATCACGTCGGTGTCGCAGTCGGCCGCGGGCGTGCGGCTCGGCTACACGATCACGGTGTCGATCGACGGGCTCGAGAAGCCGGCGCTCGTCGTCGACACGCTGACGCTGTACGTGCCTGCCTCCTGAGGGTCGCTCGCCCCCTGCCCGCGCCGCACGTCCGCCTGCCCCTCCGCAATTCGCGACCGATTCCGGGCTCGCGTCACACCCGTTACCGCACGGCCGGGCCGCCTGGTCGCGAACGGTCGCGAATTCGGGCGGGCGAGGGGCTGGGCAGCGCGGGGCGGCGGAGGCGGGCGGCACAGTGCGGCAAAACGGCGGCACAGGGGTGGCACGGGGCGGTTACAACGTTGTAGCGTTGATGCACCATCCCAGACGACACCCCACCACCACCCGCCACGACCTCAAGGACGACGTCATGACCGCCGACCCCAGCGCCCAGCCCCGCGCCGAGTACCCCCGCCCCCAGTTCCGCCGCGACGACTGGCTGAACCTCAACGGGTCGTGGGGGTTCGAGTTCGACCCGGGCGACTCCGGTCTCGAGCGGGGTCTGCTCGAGAAGGCCACGCTCGACGACCGCATCCTGGTGCCCTTCGCCCCCGAGTCCGAGCTGAGCGGCATCGGCGACGTCGACTTCCACGAGGCAGTCTGGTATCGCCGTCAGGTGACGGTGCCGGAGGCCTGGAGCAAGGGCAGCAGGATCCTCCTGCACTTCGGCGCGGTCGACCACGACACGACCGTCTGGGTCGTTTCCGCAGGAGCCGGCGACACCACCCCGCGGGAGGTCGGGCGCCACCGCGGCGGCTTCACCAGCTTCACGTTCGACCTCACCGCGCGGGCCGGCGTCCGCGCCGGCGAGACGATCGACATCGTCGTCCGCGCGCGCGACGACAAGAGCGCACCGCAGGCCCGCGGCAAGCAGTCGACCGAGTACGCCAACCACGACGCCGACTACACCCGCACCACCGGCATCTGGCAGACCGTGTGGCTCGAGCCGGTGCCCGAGATCGCTCTCGGCCGCCCGCGCATCACGCCCGACCTCGAGTCGGCGACGCTGACCGTCGAGGTGCCGGTCGGTTCGGGCCACTCGACGGGGCTGCGCGGCGGCCGGGTCCGCGTCACCGTCAGCGACGACGACGGCGTGATCGAGACGCAGGAGGCGCGGGCCGACCTCACCCTGACCCCGCGCGTGGTCGTCGAGATCCCGGACGCCCGGGTTCGGCCCTGGTCGCCCGGCGACCCGTACCTCTACGACGTGCGCGTCGAGCTCATCGGCGACGACGAGGCGCTGGTCGACGGGGCGACGAGCTATGCGGGGCTGAGGAGCGTGGGGATCGTCGGCCCTCGGATCCTGCTCAACGGCGAGACCGTCTTCCAACGGCTGGTGCTGGACCAGGGACTGTACGCCGAGGGCCTTCTCACGGCCCCGAGCGACGCCGACCTGGTGCGCGACATCGAGCTGTCGATGCGGGCCGGGTTCAACGGGGCGCGGCTGCACCAGAAGGTGTTCGAAGAGCGGTTCTTGTACCACGCGGATCGCCTCGGCTACCTGGTCTGGGGCGAGTTCGGCGACTGGGGCTGCAAGACCACCGGCCCGTCGGACGACCGCCAGCAGCCGAACGCGTCGTACGTGGCCGAGTGGCTGGAGGCGCTCGAGCGCGACTACTCGCACCCGGCGATCATCGGCTGGTGCCCGCTCAACGAGACGCGGCAGCACCTGTCGGACCGCATCACGGTGCTCGACGACGTGACGCGGGCGATGTTCCTCGCGACGAAGGCGATGGACACGACGCGCCCGGTGCTCGACGCTTCCGGGTACGACCACCGCGTCTTCGAGACGGACGTGTACGACTCGCACGACTACGACCAGGTGCCCTCGTCGTTCAAAGCGACGATGGATCTGCTGGATCCTGCGGCCAGGGTCGCCTACGTCAACACCGAGGACGACGGCGACGTGCTGCGGCCCGACCTGCGTCAGTGGAGCCTGCCGTACAACGGGCAGCCGTACTTCTGCAGCGAGTTCGGCGGCATCTGGTGGAACGAGGAGGCCGCTGCTGCCGCGGACGCGCCCGAGCAGTCGGGGACGACGTCGTGGGGCTACGGCGAGCGGGTGCGCAGCCTCGACGAGTGGTACGAGCGGTTCGAAGGGCTGATCACCGCTCTGCTCGGCAACCCGTTCATGTTCGGGTACTGCTACACGCAGCTCACCGACGTGTTCCAGGAGCAGAACGGCATCTACTCGTTCGACCGGTCGGACAAGTTCGACGTGACGCGCATCGCCGAGGTGCAGCGACGTGTGGCCGCGATCGAGGAGGCTGCGAGCGTCCGCTCGTAGGGCCTGCTGCGACATTTCGCGACACTCGCGACGTGCTGCGGCGTCGCGGGTGTCGCGAAATGTCGCGCTGCGGTCGTGCGGGGCTAGTTCGCTCGCGGCTAGTTCGCGAGGTAGCTGCGGATGGCCGTGACGACGAGGTCGTGGTCGACGACGTCTTTGAGGCCGGATGCCGTGATCGTGCCCACGACCGAGCCGTCGACGACGATCGGAAACGACCCTCCCGAGACGGCGAACTCGTCGTCGACGAGCAGTTCTCGGCCGGCCTCCTCGTCGACGAGGCGCGCCAGCAGCGACGGGACGGCGTCGCGCTTCGCCACGTTCGACTTCTTGCGGAGCCACTCGGTCGTGCCGGCGTCGACGCCGTTCTGCGCCGACTTGTAGACGATGTGGTCGCCGATCACGATCTGCACGGCGAGGGCGAGTTCGCGCTCGCGCACGAGCTCTGCCGCGAGCGACCCCAGCGCGTACGCGGCGTTATCGTCGAACGACTCGAACTGCAGCTCGGCCAGCTGCGCGCGGACCTCGTCGGGGGTGAACTCGGGCAGGGTCTCGGAATCGGCCATGCCTCCATCCTGGTGCATGGTCCTTGCCTGCATCGACACCTGGTAACCCCGCGACGGCATCCGGACAGCGTGGGGTCATGCGTAGCGGGAGCGGGACTTGAACCCGCGACCGCACGATTATGAGTCGTGTGCTCTACCGACTGAGCTATCCCGCCGCGGAGAGCCACATTAGATCGCTTCGCACCGGGGTGCGCGATTGTGACGCGCGTCGTCATCGAGCCGAGAAATGCGCGACCACGTCTGACGCAGCCGACTCCGAGCGCAGGGCACCCCCGCCCTCGTCGGCACTCCACGACACGACGACTCCGGCGACCTTCTGCATGGCCAGAGACTAGGCGAACTGCCACTCTGGAGACACGGACGCGACCAGACGGAGGACAACATGCCCGACCCCTACAGCGTGATCCGCCTCGGCGACGCGGACGCCGGCGAGCTCCTCACCCTGCAGCGCGCCGCGTACGTCAGCGAGGCGCAGCTCTACGGTGATCCCTCTCTGCCGGCCCTCGTCCAGACGCTGGACGAGATCCGAGACGACCTGGCCGGCTCCGTCCTCGGCGTGCGGATCGACGGGCGCCTGGTCGGCTCGGTGCGCTGGACCCTGGACGGCTCCGTCGCGCACATCGGCCGCCTGATCGTCGCGCCCGACATGCAGGGGCGGGGCCTCGGCACCGCACTCCTCGACGCCGCCGAGAGCGAGAGCCACGCGGACGAGTTCCGGCTGTTCACCGGGCACCTCAGCGAGGCCAACCTGCGTCTCTACGAGCGTCGGGGCTACGTCGCTTCTGCTCGCGAGGTTCTTCGCCCGGGGGTCGAGCTGGTGCACCTGACGAAGACGCGCGCGTCGACCGCCGCGGACGACCAGCCCGGGGCGCGAAATCGGGCGTAATGGCACCGTCACAGGGCCGACACGTGCGGCCGACAGGATGAGCGGATGGACCTCGGCATCTTCCTCCCGACCGCCACGGCCGGCTACATCGCCTCGTCGTCGGCGCCGCACTTCGACCTGTCGTTCGACGCGATCCTCGACGTGACCCAGCGCGCGGAGGCGCTCGGGTTCGCGTCGGCGCTGTGCATGGCAAAGTTCCGCGGCCCGGAGGGCGACACCGACTACTGGGAAAGCGCCTACGAGGCTTTCACGCTGACCGGCGCTCTCCTCGCCCGCACCAGCACCATCCGCATCTTCGCGACGGCCGGCATGCCGAGCCTCAACCCGGCTCTGGTGGCCAGGATGGGCGCCACGCTCGACGCGGTCGCCCCCGGCCGCTTCGGCATCAACCTCGTCACGGGGTGGAACCCCAAGGAGTACGAGCAGATGGGGGTGTGGCCGGGCGACGACTACTTCGGCTATCGCTACGAGTACGCGAGCGAGTATGTGCGGATCCTGCGCGAACTGTGGGGGACCGGCCGAAGCGACTTCCGAGGCGCGTACTTCGCCCTCGACGACGCCATCTGCAGCCCGAGGCCCGAGACGATGCCCGTGATCGTGGGCGCGGCGTCGTCGAAGTCGGGGGTGGCGTTCGCAGCGGCCAACGTCGACGTCGACTTCATGACGGGCCTGGCGGCCGACGACTCCGCCCGCGACCTCGCCACCTACCGCGCGTCAGGCCAGAGCGAGACGACGGCGTACCTGCTCGTCATGGTCATCCTCGGCGACACCGATGAGCAGGCGCAGCGCCTCGTCGACCACTACAACGCGCACTCCGACCAGGGCGCGCTCGCCGGGCGCAAGGCGGCGGGCAGCCGAAACACGGCGGCAGCGGCGGCAGGAGCAGCGGGAGACACGACCGGCGGAACCGCGGCCCGCATGATGACCGAGGTCGCGGCCCTCTCGCCCGGCGAGATGTGGTGCGGGTCGCCCGCGACGATCGCGGCGAAGCTGCGCGCGGTGCGCGACTCCGGCCTCTACGCCGGCGTGATGCTGCAGTTCGACGACTGGACCGCGTCGCTCGACCGGTTCGGCGCCGAGGTGATGCCGCTCCTCGCGGACTAGTGCCCCTTCCCGCGACAAAACGCGACACCTGCGACGTCCCGGCGCGTCGCAGGTGTCGCGTTTTGTCGCACGGGGGCAGGGCGAAGGCCACCGCTATCGTGGAGGCGTGAAAGCCGTCGTCATCGAGAGCCTGGAGGGCCCCGAGGCAGCCCGGCTCACCGACTTCCCCGAGCCCGCAGGAGCACACGAGAGAGCCCGCGGCCAGAGGGTCCTGGTCGACGTCCACGCCGCCGGCCTCAGCGTGATCGACAATCTCCAGGCGCGAGGCCGGTACCAGTACGGCACATCGACGCCCTACGTCGTGGGTAGCGAGGTCGCGGGCGTCGTCACCGAATCGGAGTCACACGACTTCGCCGTCGGCGACCGCGTGGGCGCCATCGTCTTCTGGGGCGGCGTCGCCGAGAAGTGCCTCGTCGCGCCCGAATACACCGCGAAGCTGCCCGACGCCATGCCGTTCGCGGACGGCGCCGCCCTCTACCTGAACTACTCGACGGCCTGGTTCGCGTACCACCGGGCCGAGGTGAGGCCCGGCCAGACCGTGCTCGTCCAGGGCGCCGCCGGGGGAGTGGGCACCGCGGCCCTCGACCTCGCCGCGGCGTTCGGCGCGAAGGCGATCGCGGTCGTCTCCAGCGACGAGAAGGCCGAGGTCGCGAAGCGCGCCGGCGCCTGGGCCGTGGTGCGGAGCGACGCGAACTGGCTCGCCGAGGTCCGCGACCTCACCGACGGCCACGGGGTCGACGTCGTCCTCGATCCGGTGGGCGGCGACCGATTCACCGACTCGCTGCGATCGCTGAGGATCGGTGGGACTCTCGTGGTGATCGGGTTCGTCGGCGGGGAGATCCCAGAGGTGAGGGTGAATCGCCTGCTCCTGCGCAACCTGAAGATCACGGGCATCTCGATGGACACGATGGACGCCGAGTACCCCGGCACCCTGCGGCTCGTGCGCGACAGCGTGCAGGCGCTTCTCGACGAGGGCAGGATCCACCCGTTCGTCGGCCACCGCTACCCGATGGCCGACACGGTCGCCGCCCTCACCGCCCTCGAGGAGCGCTCGACCCTCGGCAAGGTCGTCGTCGAGGTCAGGCCTTAGCGCGCTCGTCGGCGATCGTGGCGGCGATCCGCTCGCGCAGAAGCTGCTTCTGCACCTTGCCGGTCGGTGTCATCGGCAGGCCGTCGATCGCCTCGATCCGCTCGGGCATCTTCTGCACGGCGATCTTCTTGGTGCGGAGGAACTCCTGCATCGACGCCAGCGACAGCGGCTCGTGCCCGGGCTCGACCACGATGAAGGCGCACGCGCGCTCGCCGAGCCTCGGGTCGGGCATGGCGACCACGGCGACGTCGCGCACGGACTCGTGGGTGATGAGCAGGTCTTCGACCTCCCGCGAGCCGATGTTGATGCCGCCGCGGATGATGATGTCCTTCGTGCGGCCGGTGATCCGCACGAAGCCGTCAGCATCCATGTAGCCGAGGTCGCCCGAGCGTGAGAACCGGTCGGGCGTGTAGAGCTCGGCCGTGGCGATGTCGTTGTGGAAGTACGACACCATGTGCGACGGCCCGCGGTAGGTGACGTCGCCCTCCTCGCCGCGCGGCAGCTCGAGGCCCGACGTGGGGTCGACGACCTTGATCTCGGCGCCGGGGAGCGCTCGGCCGTCGCTCATGACCGACTTCTCGGGGGCGTCCTCCGGCGCGCAGAGAGCGGTGGTGAGGTTCTCGGAGCGTCCGTAGAGGCTCAGCACGCTGAGACCGCCGAACATGGTCCGCGCGCCCTGCACGATCGAGCCGGGGATCGGAGACCCGGCGCAGATCCAGTACTTCATCGAGCTCATGTCGTGCTCGCCCGGTCGGTACGCCTGCATCACGGTCGCCAGGAACGTCGTCGACGTCACGGTCATGGTGCAGCCGTGGTCGCGGATCCGGTCCATCCCGGTCGCAGGATCCCACGTGGCCATGAAGTGCGTCGCCCCGCCGACCAGCAGCGGCACCAGGAATCCCGTGACGAGGCCCGTCGTGTGGCTGACCGGCGACGGGTTGAAGAAGACGTCGTCCTCCGTCACGTGGAGCCGGTCGACGAGGGCCTTCGAGCCCGCGTAGTAGGTGTTGAACGTGTGGTAGCAGCCCTTCGGCCGTGACGTCGTGCCCGAGGTGTAGACGATGACGAAGCCCTCGTTCGGCCCCACGCCGTCGCCGAGGGAGGCGTCGAGTTCGCCGAGCGGCATCGCGTCGGCAGGGCTGCCGGATCCTGCGCCCAGATCGTCGAGCGAGTGCGCGGCGCCGAGATCGCTGCCGGCCTCAGGGCGGACGATCACGACGTGCTCGAGGGTGGGGATCTGGGCGAGCAGGTCGAGGTAGAGCTCGCGGTGGCTGAAGCGGTGCCAGAGGTCGGGCCCGATCAGCACCTTCGCGCCCGAGTCGGCGAGCGAGAATCCGACCTCGTCGTGACGGAAGATCGGCATGATCGGCAGCAGGATCGCACCGAGACGCGACAGCGCGATGACGATCTCGGTGAACTCGGCCCAGTTCGGCAGCTGCACCGCGACACGGTCGCCGTGGCCGACCCCGAGCCGCTGGAGGCCGGCCGCCAGACGGATGCCCCGCTCGTACATCTCGGCGTAGGTGAGGCTGACGTCGCCGTCGGTCACGAACACCTGGTCGCCGCGCTCGGCCGCTTTCTCGGCGACGAGCTGATAGAGCACGCGATCCTGCCAGTCGCCGGAGTCGTAGAACGCGGCGATGTCGTCTGCCGTGTAGGGGCCGAACGGCTCGATGGTTGCTGTCTCGGTGGCCGTCGACTGCGTCACGGTTCTCCTCTGCTCCTGGAGTTGCGGGAATGGGAGAAGGTCGGGGCGCCTCGGAACGGGGTGATCGGGCGGAGCGCCCGGCACATCTTCACTGAGTGTTAAATTACCAGCGTGTCGTCATCTCCGCGTCAAGACGTGTTCACCCCTCATCTTCTCGACGGTTCCCGGGTCCTCGTCACCGGCGGCGGATCGGGCCTCGGGCTCGCGATCGCGAGCGCTCTCGTGGCGCAGGGCGCGTCGGTGCTGCTCTGGGGTCGGCGGCCCGGCGTGCTCGCGGCCGCGGCGTCGTCGCTGGGCGACGCGGCCGGATTCGACGTCGTCGACGTCCGCGACGCGGACGCCGTCGACGAGGCAGCGGAACGGGCTTTCGATGACGCGCCACTGACCGGCCTGGTGAACAGCGCCGCCGCGAACTTCATCGCCCCGACCGAGTCCCTCTCGGCCCGCGCCTACCGCGCCGTCGCGTCGACCGTGATGGACGGCTCGTTCCACGTCACCCATGCGCTCGGCAAGCAGTGGATCGCGGCGGGCTCTCCGGGCTCCGTCGTGTCGCTGCTGACCACCTGGGTCGACACCGGGTCGGCCTTCGTCGTGCCCTCGGCGATGGCGAAGGCGGCGGTCAACGCGATGACGATGTCGCTCGCCGTCGAGTGGGCGCGCTACGGCATCCGCCTCAACGCGATCGCCCCGGGGCCGATCCCGACCGAGTTCGCGTGGGACGTCCTCGACCCGGGCGCAGGAGCACGCGAAGACTCGTCTGCTCCTGACGTCATCGGCGCCACCGACCCGCGCGGCATCCCCGCCGGCCGCCACGGCACCCTGCAGGAGGTGGCGAACCTCGCCGTGTTCCTCCTCTCGGGCGCCTGCGACTACCTCACCGGCGAGACGATCGCGATGGACGGCGGGCAGCGGCTCGCCGGCCCGGCGACGTTCGCCGGGCTCACGGCGCTGCGGCCTGCCGACTGGGCTGCGATCCGCGAGCGGGGTCTCGCCGCCGCCGCGGCGACGAAGGCCGCGCAGCAGGAGGGGTAGCCCCTCGTCGTCGCGGGCGTCGCAACGGTTCTCGGGCGACAGCACAGCGCCGCGGCCACCTGCTCGTGCCCGAAAGACGTTGTCTCCTGCACGGGGTAGCCCGCTACAGTGGCCGCAGCAGGGGAACGGGGGAGCGCATGGCGCTGTTCGGACGACGGAAGCCGCAGGTGCCGGCCGACATCGAGGTCGAGGTCGCAGCCCTCGCCCGGCGGGTCTTCGCCGAGCGGGGCGTCGAGGCGACCATCGAGGGCGAGGCGGGCAGTCGCACGCTCCTCGCCGACGGCAGTCAGTATCCCGTCTACAATCTCGTGGCCAAGTGCGTCGGAGAGCCGCGGAAGGCGTGGGGCGAGATCGTGGCACGCCATATGGGCTCGATGGTGTCGGCTCGCGACAACCCGAAAGTCTCGGCGATGGACGTCGGAGCCGTACGCGCTCAGGTGCGCACGCGCATCCTGCCCGCTGATCTCGGCGATCTGCCGATCGACCTCTCGTACGCCAGGCCGCTCGCGCCCGGCCTGGTGCTCGCGCTCTGCATGGACTACCCCGACACCGTCAGCACGCTCGGCGCGAGCGACGTCGAGCAGCTCGGGCTACCGGTCGACGAGCTGTACCGCTACGGGCAGGCGAACACCGACGGCGAGCCGATCGACGTGCACGATCACGTCGCGGACGGCGTCTTCGTCATCGACGGCGGGTCGCTGTTCATCGCGTCGAAGACCGCCGACATGCAGCACCTGATCGAGACGGTCATCGGCCCGGCGCCGCACGGGGTCGTGTTCACCGTGCCGCACCGTCAGCTGGTCTTCTACACCGTGCCGACATCGACGGCGGTTCTGGGGGCGATCAACACGCTCATGACCATCACGGTCAACGTGCTGAGGGATCCGACGTCTCCTCCGCCCGGCGGCCCGATCAGCACCGGCCTGTACTACTGGGCCGACGGCATGATCGAGGGCATCGGCGGGTTCGACCCGGTCGAGCAGAGTATCGAAGTCGAGGCGACGGGCCGTTTCGGCGACATGCTGAACACGCTCCCGGGCCCGTAGCTGCAACCACGACCGCGCGAGTCGAGGTCGCAAAAGTTTTCGGCCAGGGTGCCAGCGGAGTTTCGCTGGCGGTATGGCCGAAAACGTGTGCGATACGGAGCGCACGGGGCGGCGGGGCGGGAGCCCCTACGCGAGACCGGCGGCGCGACGGGCAGCGCGCAGGAGCGCCGACACCTTCTCGGGGCCCGCGTAGTACGGGTCGCCGACGCCCGCGTCGAAGCGCCGCCGGCTGTACTCGTAGAGCACGGCGAGCTTCCAGTTCGCCAGGGCGACGTACCAGGACACGTCGACCTCCGGCAGGCCGCGGGCGGCGAAGTAGTGCTCGGCGAGGGTCGACGGCGACGCGAAGCCGGGTGACGACGTGGCCGACCCGAGCTCCTGGATGGGAGTCAGGCTCGCCGCCCCGGGCGGCGCCCACGACGCCAGCAGGTAGCCGAGGTCGACGAGGGGGTCGGCGACGGTGGCGAGCTCCCAGTCGAGCACGGCGGCGATGCGGGGGAACGCGGGATCGAGCAGGAGGTTGCCGATCCTGAAGTCGCCGTGCACGATCGCCGCACCCGACTCGACGGGCGCGTTCGACGTCAGCCACGCCTCGACGTCGGCGAACTCGGGTGGCGGCTCTCCTGCCGGCGTCGCGACGAGCCGCGCGAGGCGCGAGCGCTGGCGCTGGTTCGAGCCCTCGGGCCGCCCGTGCAGCCCGGTCTCGCGCCAGTCGATCGAGTGCAGGGCGGCAAGGGTGTCGGCGAGGGCGAACGACAGCTCGCGGCGATCGTCGACGGTCAGGTCCGCAGGAGCCGAGGACGTCACGACCGGCCCCTCGACGAAGCTCATCAGGAAGAACGGCACGTCGAACACCTCGCCGGCCTCTGCCGTGGCCAGCACGGCCGGCACAGGCACGCCGCCCGCGGCACCGACCGCGGCCATGACCCCGGCCTCGCGCAGCACGTCGTTCGCTCCCGGCGGCAGGGGCGGAGGCGGGGGCCGCCGCACGACGACGCGCCGGGTGTCGTCCGAGCCACCGGATGACGTGGCGAGGTAGGTCAGGTTGGCATGCCCGTCGCCGATCGGCGTCAGCGTGATGCTCGGCCCGGCGAGGTCGCGCTCGGCGAGGAAGGCTTCCAGCCGCTCGACCTCCGCCGCGCTCGGCGCGTAGCCGGCGGGAGCATCGCTCACGACGCCGCCCCGGCCGCGAGATGCGCGAAGTAGTCGGCGGGCCACTCGGTCTCGAATTGGCCGACGGCGGCCACCCCGTCGATCGTGCCCGTCGCCGCGCCCTCGAGGATCATCGTGCCGCTGCGCTCGTCGGGCAGCGGCAGGATCCCGAACGCGTCGAGCTCGAGCGCGGTTCGGCCGCCCACGACGTCGTGGAGCGTGGCGACGAGGCGCTGCTGCTCCATCGCGTCGGTGTAGGTAGTCCGCTGCTCGATCCGGGCGACGGGCACCAGCGCGCCGTCACGGAACACGTAGCCGGCGAAGCCCCACTCGCCGCGGGCCTGCCAGATCCAGCCGTTGACCGCGCGGGCGCCGTCCGCCGTGTACGCCACGAACCACTTCCAGTGCTGGGGGGCGCGCCAGTCTCTCAGGCCCCAGGAGTGGTCGCGGTGGCCGAGGGGGCCGAGCTCCTGCGCCCTGTCGCCGACGGTGAGGGTGCCGGTGACGCGCCCGGTCTGCTCGATGCGGTCGTCGGCGAACCAGGCCGGGAGGCCGTCGGGGTTGTCGCGGAAGGTGAAGGCGTCGTGCAGCGCCTCGAAGCTCAGGTCGAGCGACAGCGATGAGCCGCGCACGGTCACCGTCGAGGTTCGGAGGGCGCCGTCGTTGCGGATGCGCAGGGCAGAGACCTCGAAGTCGTCGAAGTCCATCGCCTCGGGCACCCGGCCGCCGTCGCGCTCGAGGGCGACGACGCCGTCGCGCCCCCAGACGGCGATGTTGTATCCGGCGGCGCCGGTGCCGGTGACGAAGAGGTACACCTGCAGGGCGAGGCCGGCGTCGGGCAGGACCGTCTGCCAGAAGAGGCTGTCGCGCATCCTGCCGCCCGGAGCCGGCCGATGGCGCAGATCGTGGCGGGGGTCGACGCGCGTGAGCCCGGTCGGCGCGTCGCTCTCGGGCAGGTCGCCGGTCGGCGCTCCGGGCTGGTCCGGTCCGCTCACGGGCGCTCGGCCAGCCGTGCGCGCAGCGACACGTCGAGCGACGCCGTCTCGGACGCCGCGACGAGCGCGCGCTTCCCGATCCGGTCGGTCGCAGGATCCGAGACGGCGCGCGCCAGAGCGATCGCCTCCTCGCGCAGCGTCCCGCCCTCGACCACCCGGTCGGCCAGCCCGATCTCGGAGGCCTCGGCCGCCGACACCGGCCGCCCGGTGTACGCGAGCTCGGCTGCGAGACCGGGGCCGACGACGCGCGAGAGCATCCACGAGGTGCCGAGTTCGCCGACCGAGAAGCCGACGCGCACGAAGGCTGCGGAGAACGATGCGTGCGACGCGACGATCCGCAGATCGGCGGCGAGGGCGAGCGAGAGGCCGCCGCCCGCGGCCGCTCCGTTCACGGCCGCGATGACTGGGAACGGCAGCGAGTGGAGGGCGCTCACAGCTCCGGAGGCGACGTCCTCGATGTCGAGGAACTCCTGGACGGTCGTGTCGAGCAGCCCGGGGATCTCGGCGAGGTCGTAGCCGGCCGAGAACGCGCGGTCGCCCGCTCCGGTGATGATGAGCGCCCGGGTGCCGTCGCGGCGCACCGTGCGGGCGGCCTCGCCCAGGTCGGCGAAGAGGCGCGACGTGACGGCGTTCATGCGATCGGGGCGGTCGATCGTGAGGATCGTGATGCCGTCGGCGTCGCCCGAGAGGCGTTCGAGGGTGAGGTCGCCCAGGCGGGTGACGGGGCCCTGCTCCTGCGGCCTGCTGGTCGTCATTCGTTCGTGAAGGTCGCCGGGCGCTTCTCGAGGAAGGCGGCGAGAGCCTCGGCCATGTCGGCGGTGCGGGTGAGGAGGGTCTGGCCGCGGTTCTCGAGCTCGAGGGCGGCGGCGTACGAGGGCACCTCGAGGTTCGCCTGGAGAGCGCGCTTCGAGAGGCGGACGCCGGCGGGGGAGTTCCGGGCGATCGCCTGGGCGAGCGCGATCGCCTCGTCGATCAGCGCGTCGGCAGGCACGACCCGGTTGACCAGGCGCAGCCGGGCGGCCTCGTCGGCGCGGACGGTGCGGCCGGTGAGGGCGATGTCGGCGGCGTGCGCCGGGCCGACGAGCCGCGGCAGGAGCCACGACGCCCCGAGGTCGCCCGCCGACAGCCCGATCTTCGAGAACGACGCGACGAAGCTGGCGTGCTCCGAGGCCAGGCGGATGTCGGCCGCCAGAGCGAGGGAGAGGCCTCCGCCCGCGGCGGCGCCGTTCACGGCGGCGATGACCGGGATGCGGATGTCGTGGATCGCCTTGAGGGCATCGGCGGCGCGCTCCTGCAGGTTCAGCATCTCGGTGGCGGTGAGGCTCGTGAGGTCGCCCGCGAGATCGAGGTCGTAGCCCGAGCAGAAGCCGCGACCGGCCCCGGTCAGGATGAGGACGCGCGCGCCCTTCACGTGGTCGGCGCCGCGGTTGAGGTCGTGCGCCAGCTGCTCGAAGTCGTCGAACATATGCCCCGTGATGGCGTTGAGTCGCTCGGGGCGGTCGAGCGTGGCGAGGACGACGCCCTCGGCCGGGTGTGTGAGGGTGACGTCGGTCACGCGGGCTCCTTGGTGTGTCGCGGGGCGCTGGGCCCCCTTCGACAGTAGTCCGCACGTCGAACGCCGCCGATTCGCGAGGGCGTGTCACAATCGCGGTGCCCGACGACACCTTCATGTGGAGGTCACACATGAAGAGACACGATCCGCCAGGGGAGCGGACGAGAGACGGCGAGCTCGTCGAGATGGCGTCACACGGTGGCGGTCGGCGAGCGCGCGACGCGTTCCGGGTGCTGTTCGACCGGCACTCGTCGGCGGTGCTCCGCTATGCCTGGGGCCTCGCCGCGAACCGGAGTGACGTCGACGACCTCGTGCAGGAGACGTTCCTGGTGGCCTGGCGCCGACGGTCGGACATCCGCGTGGTCGCGGAATCGGCCCTCCCGTGGCTTCTCACGACGTGCCGCAACGCCTCGCTCAACCTGAACCGGGCACGGCTCCGCTCGGAGGCCCACGAGCTGGTCGAGGAACCGCACAACGGCCCGGCCTCGTACCGGCGGCGCGATCACGACGAGGCGCAGGAGCAGGTGAAGTGGGTCGTCGCCGAGATCGCGGCCCTGCCCGACCTCGATCGGCGACTGTGTCAGCTCTGCCTCATCGAGGGCCGCAGCTACGAGGAGGCCGCCGCTTTCCTCGACCTCACGCCGGCCTCGGCCCGCAAACGGATTCAACGAACCCGCGATCGGCTCCGCGCCGCTCGCGCCGCAGACTGCTAGGAGACATCGACATGACCATGAACTACGCACCCCCGACCGGCGCCGCCCTCGAAGAAGCTCTCGCCCCCGTCCGCTCGGCCGTGTTCGGGACGATCGAGCGCGAGTCGCGTTTCCGTCCGCGTCGCCGCCACATCCTGCTGACGGCGGGTGCCTTCGCCGTGGCGGGCGCGCTCGTCGTCGCCGGCGTCACGGGATTCGGCGGCACCGCCCACTCCGGCGCCACGGCGCAGGCCGCGACGATCCTGACCGCGGCCGCGCAGAACACCATTCACACGTCCGACCCGGTCGTCGGACCCGGTCAGTACCTCGAGATCGCCACGCGGGAGATCTCGGTCGGTCTCGGACAGACGACGACGGGCGGCGGCGACGTCGCGCAGGACGCCCAGCTCACGACCGTCTTCATCCCACAGGATCGTGAACGCGGCACGTGGACCCTGCAGATCCGCCGCGTGAAAGCCGACGCCACTCCGTTGCCCTACGGCACGCCGACCGCGGCGCTCTGGGCGCAGCTCGCGTCCGACGGCGAGTCGAACTCCGCCTCGGCGGTCGGAGGACACATCACGGGCTACCTGTCGTACGACCCCTATGACTTCGCCTCGTACCCCCGCGACCCGCAGGCGCTCCTCGACCTCATCAACCGGAAGTGGTCCCCGGGCAATCAGCCCGAGGCCAACTACGACTTCTTCGAGATCACGGACATGCTCACGTCGGGTGAGATGCCGGCTGACCTTCGATCAACCGCCTTCCGGGCACTCACTCTGCTCGACGGCGTCAGCGTGATCGGCACGGAGGCGAATCTCGACGGAGTCAGCGGTGTCGCGATCGGCTTGGACAACGCGCACAACCAGGAGCGTCAGGATCTGATCGTCGACCCGTCCACCGGCACCGTCATCGGCGAGAGGACGGTCTCGACGACCGACGACGGCGTGATCGCCGCCGGGACGGTCGTGGACTACTCCACGCTGACCACGAAGGTGGTGTCGTCCGTCTCAGGGCAGTAGTCCTGACCTCCGCGAGTGGCAGGAATCTGTTGATGCCGGCGCCGCGCATCAGCAGTTTTCTGCCGCTCGGCGGAGACTGCCGCTCGGCGGAGGTTCGGGGGAGGCGTGCGGGGAGGGCGCAGGGCTAGGGGCGGGCCACGGGCGTCCAGGCGCCGGAGGCGGCGCTCGCCCGGGCGGCGTCGAGCACAGCGAGTGCACGCACTCCCTCGGGGCCCGGGGAGGGCGCTTCGCCCCGGCCGGCGACGGCGCGAGCGAACTGCTCGTAGAACTCGAAGGCGGCGCCCTGTGCGCTCGGGACCGCCTCGGCTCCTGCGGCCGTCGCCAGCGTGCCCCACCGCGACTCGTCCTCGTAGCCCCACCCGGCGCGGTCGTCGGCGGGCCGCTCGCCGGCGAGGATCGCCCGCGCTTGCACGTCGGTGCCGTCGGCGACGTAGCTGCCCTCGGCCCCGTACGCCCGGAGGGTCCGCGAGGCGATGTGGTTGATCTTCGACGACTCGACGTACGACACGACCCCGCTCGCGTGCCGCAGGGCGATGACGAATCCGGCGTCGGTCCGCCCCTCGGGAAGGTCGACCCAGTCGAGGGCAGCCGACACCGACTCCACGTCTCCGAGCAGCCAGAGCATCTGGTCGACGAGGTGACTGCCCAGGTCGCGCAGGAGCCCGCCCGACTCGCCCGCCTCCAGCGCATCGGGCTCGTCGAGGTCGAACCGCGAGTGCACGCGCCACAGCTCACCCAGGCGGCCGCCGGCGACGACCCCCGCCAGCGTGCGGATGTCGGCGTCGAAGCGGCGGTTGTGGAAGACGCTGAGTGTGACGCCGGCGGCTGCGGCGGCGTCGACGAGCTCCTGCCCGTCGGCGGCGGTGGGCGCGAACGGCTTGTCGGCCACGACGTGGAGCCCGGCGGCGATCGCCTCGAGGACGAGGTCGCGGCGGGTGTGCGGGGGCGTCGTGATCGTCACGGCGTCGATGCCGGGGCGGAGGAGGCCGGCGGCGAGGAGGGACGTGAGGCTGTCGTAGGTGGGGACCCCCAGATCCTGCGCCACCAGCGCCTGCTTCTCGGCCGAGCGCGCCACGACGGCGACGAGCTCGACCCCGTCGGCCGCCTCGATGAACGGGGCGTGGAAGTACCTTCCGCCCGAGCCGTAGCCGACGATGGCGATGCGCATGGAGCCTCCCGACGTTGTAAGAATGTCAGGACAAGTCTAGCCCTCCCAGAAACGACTCTGCACGCGCGAAATCACGTGTGCAGAGTCGTTTTCGGGAGGTCCAGAGGGCGGCTACGGCTGCGACACGTCGATGAGTACCTTGCCGACGACGGAGTCCTGCACGGCCTGGTGCGCCGCGGCCGTCTCGGCGAGGGGGAATCGCACGAGCGGCAGCCCGGCGTCGGCCCCGACGGGCAGCACACCGGCGATGAGGGCCTCGGTGACGTCCTCGACGCCGCGGCGGAGGGCCGCGGCACCGATCGTGTACAGCAGCACGAACTGGTATCGCGTGTTCGTCGACATATTCGGACGGACCGCCAGCGAGGCCGTCGCGCCGGCGTCGTCGGCGTACATCGACACGACCGCCCGGTCGGCGACGACAGCCGCGTCGAGCTCGGCGTTCTGCACGATCGACACCTCGACGACGATGTCGACGCCGTTCGGAGCGATCGCCCGGACGACCGCCGCGGTGTCCTCGGTGCGGTAGTTGACGACGTGATGGGCACCGGCGGCGCGGGCGAGCGCTGCCTTGTCGTCGCTCGAGACGGTGGTGATGACGGTCGCTCCCGACCAGCGCGCCAGCTGGATCGCGGCGTGGCCGACGGCTCCGGCGCCGCCCGCGACGAGCACGTAGCGGCCCTCGAGCGCGCCCGGGCCGAGCCGTGTGGGGCCGTCCTCGAGCACCGTGAGCGCGCGGTGAGCCGTCAGCGCGGGGACGCCCATGCTCGCCCCGACGTCGAAGCTCGCGCCGACGGGCAGCTTCACGACGCGGTCGGCGGGGAGGTTCGTCAGCTCCTGCGCCGTTCCGGTCGGGCGGTCGCGCGCCGACATGAAGGTCCAGACGCGGTCGCCCACGGCGAAGTCGGTCACGCCGTCGCCCACGGCATCGACGACGCCTGAGCCGTCCTGGTTCGGGGTGACCTCGGCGAAGGCGAGGGGGCCGTTGGTGCGCGACTTCCAGTCGGTGGGGTTCACGCCGGAGACGACGATGCGCACGCGGACCTCGCCGGGCGCTGGCTCCTGCGGCTCGCGATCGACGAGCTCGAGGACGTCGGGGGAACCGGTGCGGGAGTAGACGATGGCCTTCATGCCTCGATCCAACTACACCGGCGGCGGGGCATTCCCGGGGCGGGTTGCTCAGGCGGCCTCTCCGGGCTGCGGCACGAACGGTCGGCTAGGCGTCCTCGCCCGGCTGCGACGCGAACATCCGCCCGTCGGGGTCGAGCCGGCCGAGCAGGAGCGCGCTGATCTCGCCCAGCGCAGCGACCTGCGCGGGGCTCAGCGCGTCGAGCACCGACGCCCGCACGTTCTCGACATGGCCCGGTGCGGCGTGCACGACCTTCGCCCATCCGGCGTCGGTCAGGGTCGCGTTCGTCGCCCGACGGTCTTCAGCGCACGGAGAGCGCCGCACGAGCCCCTGCGCTTCGAGCCGCTGGACGACGCGCGACAGCCGGGGGAGCGTGGCGTTCGTCCGGGTGGCGAGACTGGTCATGCGCAGGGTGCGCTCGCGGGCCTCCGACAGCATGGCGAGCACGAAGTACTCGAAGTGACTGAGGCCCTCGTCGCGCTCGAGCTGCTGGTCGAGGGCGGGCGGCAGGAGCTCGAGCACCGCCGCGAACCGAATCCAGACCGCTCTCTCGGCGTCGCTCAGCCACCGCGGCTCGCCCGCGCTCACCCCTGCACCTCGGACTTCTCCTGCGCTGCCGCCCGTGCCGTCGTTCGCCATGCGTCGATTCTTTCACATAGTTGTCGCTACAACTAAATCGGCGTATGTTGTAGATACAACTAATTCTCACGTCAGGAGCAGACATGACCAGCGTCACCATCTTCGGCACCGGAAACATGGGCACCGCCATCGCGGGCGTCCTCGAGCACGGCGGCGCCACCGTCGAGGACATCGGCTCGGCCGACGCGAACGCCACCGTCACGGGCGACATCGTGATCCTCGCCGTGCCGTACCCGGCGCTCGCCGACATCGTCGCGAACTACGCCGACCAGCTCGCCGGCAAGACCGTCGTCGACATCACGAACCCGCTCGACTTCTCGACCTTCGACTCCCTCGTCGTGCCCGCCGGCTCGTCCGCGGCGGCGAGCCTCGCCGAGGCCCTCCCGCAGTCGCACGTGCTCAAGGCCTTCAACACCACGTTCGCCGCGACGCTCGCGACGAAGACGGTCGGCTCGACGACCCCGACGACCGTGCTCATCGCGGGCGACGACACGGGCGCGAAGGAGGCCCTCGCCGCGGCCATCACCGCCGGCGGCGTCAACGCCATCGACGCCGGCGCCCTCAAGCGCGCCCACGAGCTCGAGGCCATCGGCTTCCTGCAGCTCACCCTCGCGGCGGGCTCGAAGATCGACTGGACGGGCGGCTTCGGCATCGTCCGCTAGGCGCACGCGTGTCCGGGCGGTCGCCAGGCGCTCGCTAGCGTGGTGCCCGTGGAGGACCGCTTTCTCGTCGACGGCACCGACCTCGGCGTCGACCGCCGGCGCTCGCACGCGACCGTCGACGCGGGCGGAGTCGCCGACGCCGCGATCCGCGCCGCGACGCCGTTCGGCGAGACCGCGGCGCCGGCGCTCCTCGTCGTCACACGGGTGCCGCTCCGGTTCGACGGCGAGATGTTCGGGGCGACGGTCGACGCTGAGCTCCGCGACGAGCTCTGGGCGCAGGAGCTCGCCGAGCCGGGCGACGACGACACCGACGGCGCGTCTGATCCTGCGCCCCTGGAGGACGCCGACCCCGGGGTGCAGTTCCGGGCCGGTGCACGCGTCGACGCCGACGGGCGTCTCACGCACCACGCGGGCGACCGGCTGCGCTTCGTCGGGACGGCCGTGCTGCCGGGCGGCGTGAGCGTGCGCCTCGACGTGTCGCTGTCGTTCGGCGGGCGTCGCGCCGCGCGGCTCTAACCCCTCCGGGTCCCTACGGGCACCCCGCGAGCACGCGCCGCAGCGCCGCACCCTCGGCGGTGGTGACCCAGAGGCGGTACTTCGCCTTCACCTCGACCTGCAGGGTCGCGTAGGTGCAGCGGAACGCGACGTTTCTCGGCAGCCAGTGCGCTGCATCCTGCGAGCCCTTGTCGTCGTTCGACGCCGCGTCGACCGCGAGCAGCTCGACCGGATCGTTGGCGAGCAGCAGCCGCTGCCGCTTCGAGAGCGCCTGCGCGCCGGTCCGCCAGGCGTCGGCCAGGGCGACCACGTGGTCGATCTGCACGTCGGGCGAGGTGAGATCGCCCTTGGTGAACCGGATCGTCGTGCCCGAGAACGGCGAGCTGAGCACGCCCGACTCGACCTTGCAGTTGCGGGCGCGCACGACGTCGACGAGGTCGCGGGCGAGGATGTCGTTGCGCGTGTCGCACCCGTTGCGATCGACGTCGGCCCACGCCTCGCCGAAGTCGCGCTTGCGGTCGTAGCCGGCGCGGGGCGCGAGGGGCTTCACGGGCAGGGCGGCGAGCTGCGCTCGTGCGGCGGCACCCGTCTCGGCGCTCGGCAGACCGGCCGGGTACGACGTGAGTGAGGGCGCAGGAGCCGGGGATCCCGCGCCCGCCCCACCGCCCGAGGCCCCACCCTCGCCTGTGCCCGGACCCTGGGCCGCGCAGCCCCCGCCCGCGCCGAGGAGGGCACACACGACAGCCGCCGCGAGCACACGCCGCCCGGGGGAGCGGAGGGCCTGCACGCGGAGGATCACGCGCCCATTCTCCGCCGCCGCTCCCGCCCCGTCCCGCGACACAACGCGACACCTGCGACGTGCCGGAGCGTCGCAGGTGTCGCGTTGTGTCGCGGAAGCGGGCGGGGCGGGGCCGAAGCCGAGGGGCCCGGGCTAGACCAGTCGATGCTCGATCGTGGGGAGCGGGACGTGGTGCCGCATCCGCAGGTGCACGGTGAGGTGCCCGCGCCGCGCCAGCATCACGCCGGCGAACGCGGCGGCCAGCGCCGGCATGCCGCCCGAGACGAGCATGCCGAAGTGGACCCCGAAGGTCGACACGAGCCAGCCCATGAGCGGCCCGCCGACGGCCTGGCCGCCGAGGAGGACCAGCACGTAGAGCGACATGACGCGACCGCGGACGGCGATGTTCGACGACATCTGCACGAGCGAGTTCGACGCCGTCTGCATGAGCAGCGACGACATGCCGACCGCGATGAGCACGGTGGCGAACGGCGCCACGGAGGGCATGAACGACGCGAACGCCTGGAGGACGCCGGTGAGGCCGACACCGATGACGACGGTCCGCAGCCGGATGTTCGCGCGACGGGTCGACAGCAGGGCGCCGGTGAGCGCGCCGACGGCGATCATCGAGTTGAACAGGCCGTAGCCGCCGGCGCCGACCTTGAACACGGTGTCGGCGTAGGACGCCAGGATCACGGGCATCGTGAGCCCGAACACGGCGAACACCGCGATGAGGAACACCGGCCAGATGATCGTCGGCTTCGCCCACGCGTAGCGGAGCCCGGCGCGCAGCTGGCCCGGCTCGCGGGGCGACGGCGCCTGCCTGGTCATCTGCGAGGTGCGCAGGCGGGTCAGCATGAAGACGACGAGGGCGCAGGCGAGGCCGTTGACGAGGAAAGCCCAGCCGGCCCCGACGGCGAGCAGCAGCGCGCCGGCGATCGCCGGGCCGATCATGCCGCCGAGCTGGAACACCGACGAGTTGATGCTGATGGCGTTGCGGAGGTTCTTCTGGCCGACGAGCTCGGTGACGATCACCTGGCGGGCCGGGTTGTCGATCACGGTGACGAGGCCGGTGAGGAACGCGATGCCCCAGACCATGTAGGCGGTCACGTCGCCGGTGAGCGTCAGCACGGCCAGGCCGAGCGACAGCAGCGCGAAGCACGACTGCGTGATCATCATCAGGGTGCGCTTCGAGAAGCGGTCGACGATGACACCGCCGAAGAGCCCGAACATGAGCATCGGCGCGAACTGCAGGGCGACGGTGATGCCGACCTTCGTGGCGGAGCCGGTGAGCTCGAGCACCAGCCAGTCCTGGGCGATCTTCTGCATCCACGTCGCGGTCATCGCGACGAGGTTGCCGCTCGTCCAGATGCGGAAGTTCGGCACGCTCAGCGCGATGAAGGTGTGGCGCCACGGCGGACGCTCGGCGACGACCGAGATCGGCTCGGTGGCGGGGTACTCCTGGGAGTCGGGGTAGATGACGGGGATCGTTGCGGTTGTCGGCGTCGACGTGGTCACGCGGGGCTTCCTGGGTCGGAGGCGGAAAGAAGTCGAACTCAACGGTACGGCGCACGTTGTCATTTCGATCCCGCATGGACATAATCAAGGTCATTACGTCGCGTAATGATGACCCCCGTCGTCGGCACCAGGGAGGCCCCGTGTACGATCCCGCGCTCCTGCGCACGTTCCTCGTCGTCGCCGAGACGCACAGCTTCACGCAGGCGGCGATGCGCCTCGGAATCAGCCAGCCGACGGTCTCGCAGCACGTCTCGAAGCTCGAGAAGGCGGCCGGCCGCATGCTCGTCGCGCGCGACACCCGCGAGGTCGCGCTCACCGACAACGGCGACGCGATGGCCGGGTTCGCCCGGACGATCCTCGCGGCGCACGCGAGTGCGGAGAGCTACTTCTCGGGGTCGGCGATGCGCGGCCGGCTGAGGTTCGGGGCGGCCGACGACCTCGCGATCACGCAGCTTCCGCGGATCCTGCGCCATTTCCGGCAGCTCTACCCCGAGATCAACCTCGAGCTGACGGTGAACCAGTCGATGCCTCTGCGCCGCCGGCTCGCCTCGGGGCAGCTCGACCTCATCTTCGTGAAGCAGAACGCGGGCGAGTACGAGGACGGCACGCGCGTCGCAGGCGACCCCATGGTGTGGATGGCGCAGGAGCGGCTGCAGCTCGACCCGACCGCCCCGGTGCCGCTCATCACGTACCAGGCGCCGTCGCTGTCACGGCAGATGGCGATCGACGCGCTCGAGGGTGCCGGGCGCACCTGGCGGATCACCTGCAACACGCGCGACGTGAACGGGATCCTCGCGGCGGTGCGCGCGGGGATCGGGCTCGCGGTCTTCCCGTACTCGCTGATCCCCGCCGACCTGGTGAAGGTGTCGCAGCGGTTCTCGCTGCCCGACCTCGGCGACGTCGACTACGTGCTCGTGGCGAACCCGGGGGCGGCGCGCGAGCCGGTCGAGGCGCTCACGTCGGCGATCCTGTCGCGTGGGGTGCTGCGCGCCGAGTAGGTCGCGGGCGGCTTTCCTGCGACAAAACGCGACACCTGCGACGTGTCAGTGCGTCGCAGGTGTCGCGTTTTGTCGCGTGCGCGCGTTCGGCTCGGGCGGCACGCACAGGCGAGGGGCGCAGGATCGAGCGATGCCCTCCCGCCGTCGCGCCCGCGCGCTCCTCATCGCCCTGACCGCCCTCCTCGCGACCTCCGGCACCGTCCACTTCGCGCGCCCGCAGACGTTCGACCCGATCGTGCCCGACGCGCTCCCCGGCGAGGCGCGCACCTGGACCCTGCTCTCGGGCGCGGCCGAACTCACCACCGCGGCGGCTCTGGCGCTTCCGGCGACCCGGCGCGCGGGCGGAGGGCTCGCCGCGCTGCTGTTCGTCGCCGTGTTCCCCGCCAACGTGACGATGGCGGCGCAGTACCTCAGGAGCCCGCGGAAGTCCCGCACGGCGAAGGCCGTGGCGCTCGTCCGCCTCCCGCTGCAGGTGCCGCTCGTGCTGGGCGCGCTCGCGATTCGCCGGGCGGCGTCGCGCTGATCCTGCGCCCTACCCCTGCCCCTGCCCTCCGCCCCTGCGGCAAAACGCGACACCTGCGACGTCTCGGTGCGTCGCAGGTGTCGCGTTTTGTCGCTCGGGCCGGGCGCGGGCAGTGCAAGGGCTAGAGCCGCCGGTCGAGCTGCACCACGAGCCGGCGCAGGAAGGTGTGCACCTCGGCGGCCTGCCTCAGCGCCTCGCCGGCTCGCTGCACGTCGATCGGGGTCGCGGCGAGCGACGCCGGCAGGTCGGTGGCGAGCGGCGAGAACCGCGGCAGATCGATCGAGTTGACGAAGTCCGTGACGCGGACGGCGTCGCGGAGCGCCTGGTCGCGCTCCGACTCGGTCAGCTCGCTCAGGATGATGGGCACGGTGTCGGTCGTGATGGTCATGAGTCTTCCTCCCAGAAAGGCGCCGCCGGTCGGCGGTCACGAGCACTCTCCCGCCGGCGCCCGAGCGCGGGTATCGGCAGATGTGCGTATTTCCGCCTGCGGCAGGTCGACACGCCCGTCGCCGCCCGCCGCCCTACGATCGGCCCATGAGCGCGCCCGCACACCTCGTCACGCTGCCGAACGGCACCACGTCGCAGCGCCTGGGGCTCGGCACCTGGCTGCTCGGGGAGGATCCTGCGCGCCACGACACCGAGCTGGCCGCCCTGCGCCGCGGACTCGACCTCGGCCTGACCCTCGTCGACACGGCCGAGATGTACGGCGACGGAGCCGCCGAGACCCTCATCGGCGAGGCGATCGCGGGGCGCCGCGACGAGGTCGTGCTCGTGAGCAAGGTGCTGCCGAGCAACGCGTCGAGGCGCGGCGTGGTCGACGCCTGCCGCCGCAGTCTCGAGCGGCTCGGCACCGATCGCATCGACGTGTACCTGCTGCACTGGCGCGGCCGTTTCCCGCTGGCCGAGACGGTCGCAGGATTCGAGGAGCTCGCCGAAGCAGGCGACATCGGCGGGTGGGGCGTGTCGAACTTCGACGTCGACGACCTCGCCGAGCTGGCCCGGGTGGCGGGCGGCTCGCACGCCCAGCTGAACCAGGTGCTCTACAACCTCGCCCGCCGTGGCCCCGAGTTCGATCTGCTGCCCCGGCTGCGTGAGGCCGGAATGCCGCTCATGGCGTACTCGCCGGTCGACCACGGAGAGCTGCTCGACGACACCACGCTCGACGAGATCGCCGAGGCCAAGGGCGTCACTCCGGCGCAGCTCGCCCTCGCCTGGGTGCTCCAGGCGATCCCCGACGGGCTCGTGGCGGTGAAGGCGTCGAGTGTGGCTCACGTCGAGCAGAACGCGGCGGCTCTCGAGGTGTCGTTCACGCCGCAGGAGCTCGCGGCACTCGACGCCGCCTTCCCGCCTCCCGCGCGCCACACCCCCCTCGAGATGCTGTAGCCCGCCCTCCCGTACCTCCTCGCGCGACAAAACGCGACACCTGCGACACGCCGGAGCGTCGCAGGTGTCGCGTTTTGTCGCTGTGGCGCCTGGAGCCTTCGGGACGGGCGGCGGCGCCTACCCGAAGGTGAACGAGTAGGCGCGCAGCCCCGGCGACACCGCGATCGACACCGCGCCCGTGTGCACGCTCGACGAGTTCACGACGGTGTAGATGTTCGGGGCGCCCGACACCCTCATGGCGGTCGACTTCCCGCCGACGGTCGCCGTGATCGTGCCGGTGCCGCCGATGTCGAGGTAGACCTTGCTCGCCGTGTAGCCGAGCGAGATCGTGGCGTACTTGCCGCTGGTGAGGTCTTCGGCGGCACCCGTCCACGACCCGGAGAGCACGAACTTGTTCGCGGGGATCTTCGTCTGCGGCGCGTAGGTGCGTGTGCCGGCGACGAGCGCGGGCGACGACGCGTCGGCGGTGGCGCGCTGCGTGCCGAGGTACGTCTCGGGCGTCTGGTTCTGGTCGGTCGGCGTCGTGTCGGCGACGTGCGTCTGGCCGGGCAGCGTGACTCCCGGCGATGCGGACTTCAGCAGGGTGCGGATCATCGACTCGAGCCCCGAGTAGTCGCCCTCGCCGATCGAGACGTTGCGGATGTCGCCCTTCGCGTCGACGAGGTAGTCGGCGGGCCACGAGTTGTTGCCGTAGGCGTTCCAGGTGGCGTAGTCGTTGTCGAGGGCGACCGGGTAGGTGATGCCGAGTCGTGCGGCTCCTGCCTTCACGTTCGAGGCCACGTGCTCGAACGCGTACTCGGGCGTGTGCACGCCGATCACGACGAGCCCCGACGACGAGTACGTCTTGTACCACTGCTCGACGTGCGCGATCGCGCGCTGGCAGTTGATGCACGAGTACGCCCAGAAGTCGACGAGCACGACCTTGCCCTCGAGCGACTTGAGTGTGACGGGCTGGTCGTCTTTCGTGTTGAACCACTGGCTGATGCCGGTGAGCTTCGGCGCGGGCCCGCAGGCGCGCAGCGAGGTCGCGACGGTGAACGAGGCCTCTTCTTCGCAGGATGCGAGACTCTGCGAGGCCGTCCCTCCTCCTCCCGCGGCGGAGCCCAGGGCGCTCGTCGACCCTGCGCTCTCGAGGTCGTGATTGAGCGCGGCCGTGTAGTCGGGGATCGCCCGCTGGATCGCGTCGGTCGCGTTGAAGGCGAGTGCGACGGCGAGGCCGAGCACCACGACGCCCGCGACGACGCGGATGCCCCGCTGCTTCGTGCGGAATGCCCGCACGCGCTCGGCGACGCCTCGGCCGGCGAGCGCGAAGAAGAGCAGGGGCGCGGCGGTGCCGACGGCGAACGCGATGGTGAGCACGACCGTGCCGGCGCCGATCTTGCCGGTCGCGCCCGCGACGGTGATGGCGGCGAGCACGGGGCCGGCGCACGGCACGTAGACGGTGCCGAGCACGAGGCCGAGGAGGAACCCGCCGCGGTCGGTGCCGACCTGCCGCTGCGGGATCCGCGAGAACGGCTTCTCGAGCAGGTGCTGGAACCGCGGCACGATCATGCCGATGCCGATCAGCACCAGGCAGGCCAGGCCGACCCAGCGGATGATGTCCTGCGGCACGGGCAGCGCCGACAGCACGATGCTGCCCAGCAGCGTGAAGACGCTGAACGAGATCGCGAGGCCGAGCACCACGAGGAACGGACGGCTGCCCGTTCCCCTGGCCGGGGTCGCAGGATGGCCGCCGACGGTCTGCGCGGCGCTCGACCGCGCGCTCTGAGCGCCGCCCGACAGGAAGATGACGGGCAGCACCGGCAGGATGCACGGGCTGATGCCGGTGATGAGCCCGCCCACGAGCCCCAGGAAGATCAGGGTGACCACGTGCCGCCTCTCGCCTTGTCGCGTGTCCGGTATCGAGGCTAGGCGGCCGGGTGGCCTCTCAGCGCCGGAACCCCTGGATCCTGGGCAACCCGTAATCCCCTATGAGGTCGCTCCGCCGAGGCGAGCTACCACACCTCGTAGATGGGCGTGATCACGGCGCGGGCCAGCGTGTGGCCGAACATATTGAAGCCGAGGAACGCTGGCGTCTCGTCGCCCGAGAAGTCGAGCGACTCGACGTCGAGAGCGTGCACGGCGATGAAGTAGCGGTGCGGGCCGTGGCCCTGCGGGGGAGCAGCCCCGAGGAAGTGCGCGAGCCCGCCGTCGTTCTTCAGCTGGACGGCGCCGGAAGGGAGCCCGGATCCTGCGGCATCGCCTGCACCCGAGGCGAGCGACGTCGTGGTCGCCGGCACGTTCGCCACGGCCCAGTGCCAGAACCCCGAGCCGGTCGGCGCGTCGGGGTCGTACATCGTGATCGCGAAGCTCCTCGTCTCGGGCGGGAAGCCCTCCCACGCCAGCTGCGGGCTCACGTCGTCGCCGCCGGCGCCGAAGATGCCCGAGACCTGCGGCGTCGGCAGGGTCTGGCCGTCGGCCACGTCGGTCGAGGTGAGGGTGAAGGCGGGGACGTCGCCGATGATGTCGTACGGGGTGCTCATGTCTCTCCTGTCGAAGTCTCGTCTCCCTTCTACACGGCTCCGCTCGACGCGAGGTTCACCGGCTGCGCGAGATCGCACGACTTGTCGCCTCCCGTCGTCCGAAGCGACGACGAATGCGATCTCGGCCAAGCACCTGTGGACAGATTCTGAGCAGGAGCCGACACCTCCGGCACCCTGTCGGCATGCGTCCGCGACCTCTGCCTCCGTTGCTCGACGGCGCGCCGTTTCGAGTGGCCGACGCCGTCCCCTCTGTCGGCCGGGAACGCCTGCGTCGAGCCGATCTCGAGGCTCCTGGTGTCGGCCTGCGCGCCCCGGTCGGGACGGGACTCACACCGCAGTCGCTGTGGCCCGCGCTCGCGCCTGCACAGCGCTTCAGCCATGCAACGGCGGCCGCTCTCCTGAAGCTGCCGCTGCCGTGGAGGCTCCGATCGGGGCTGATCCACGTGACGACCACCGGGACGGGCGCCGTGATGCGGCGGCGAGGCGTGGCCGGGCACCGATCGGTCTCGCCGGCCTCGATCGAGGTCGACGGTCTGCGCGTGAGTGAGTCCGCCGACGTCTTCGTCGAATGCGCGGGGATCCTCTCGCTTGATCAGCTCGTCGCGCTCGGCGACGCGGTCGCGGGCCCCGAAAGCGGCGGTGGCCGGGACCTTCTCGTCGCCGCGGTGGCGAGACATGCCGGAGGCCGGCATGCTGTCCGCCTGCGCGAGGCGCTCGCGCTCGTCCGCGAGAACGTCGAATCCGCGAAAGAGACCGAGCTCAGGCTGCTCATCATTCGTGACGGACTGCCGGAGCCTTCCTGCAATCGGCCCGTGTACGACTCCCGGGGCGTCAAGATCGGGCGCCCCGACCTCGGCTACCCGTCGGTCCGATTGGGCATCGAGTACGAGGGCGACCATCACCGAACGGATCGCGACCAGTGGCGCCGCGACATCCGGCGTCGTGAGCGATTCGCGGCGGCCGGGTGGCGAACCCTTCGCGTGACCGACGACGATCTCGGCCCACACTCGCGCGAGTTCCTCGGTCGTCTGAGGTCCGCGCTCAGGCTCGACCGGATGTGAGATCGCACTCGTTGTCGCAAGGAGGCTATCCAGGCGACAACGAGTGCGATCTCGCGACTACGTGAAGGGCAGGCCGGGCGCCTACCAGTCGTGCACGGTCCCGTCGGCCAGCCGGTTGTACGGGAGGTACGCCTGCTCGTACGGGTACTTGCCGGCCTCGTCGACGTCGAGGGTCACGCCGAGCCCGGGCTGCGATCCCGGGTGCAGCATGCCGTCCTCGAACGTGAACGACTGTTGGAACACCTCGTCGGTGCGCGCGCCGTGCTTCATGTACTCCTGGATCCCGAAGTTGTGGATCGCGAGCCCGAGGTGCATCGCGGCCGCCATGCCCACCGGCGAGATGTCGGTCGGCCCGTGGAATCCCGACTTGATCTGGTACTGCGCCGCGTAGTCCATCACCCGGCGCAGGTGCGTGATGCCGCCGGTGTGGGTCACCGCCGACCGGACGTAGTCGATGAGCTGCTCGCGGATGATCTGCTGGTAGTCCCACACCGTGTTGAAGATCTCGCCGATCGCGAGCGGCGTCGTGGTGTGCTGGCGCACGAGCCGCAGCGCCTCCGGGTTCTCGGCGGGCGTGACGTCCTCCAGCCAGAAGAGGTCGTAGGGCTCGAGCGACTTGCCGAGCGACGCGGCCTGGATCGGCGTCATCCGGTGGTGCCCGTCGTGCAGCAGCGGGATCTCGGGGCCGAACTCGTTCCGCACCGCCTCGAACACCGTCGGCACGTGGCGGAGGTACGAGCGGGTGTCCCAGTCCTCCTCGTTGGGCAGCGAGCCGCGCTGGGCGGGCTCGTGGTCGTAGCGCACGCCCTTGTTGGCCTCGAAGGTGGCGTTCGACGCGATGCCGTAGATCGACTTCAGGCCGGGCACGCCGGTCTGGATCCTGATGGCCTTGTACCCCTGCTCCTGGTGCGATCGCACGGAGTCGAACAGCTCGTCGAGCGACTTGCCCGACGCGTGCCCGTAGGTGAGCAGGCCCGTCCGCGACGCCCCGCCGAGCAGCTGGTAGAGCGGCATGTTCGCCGCCTTCGCCTTGATGTCCCAGAGGGCGACGTCGACGGCCGCGATGGCGGCCATCGTCACCGGGCCGCGCCGCCAGTAGGCCGAGCGGTAGAGGAACTGCCAGGTGTCCTCGATCCGGTGCGCATCCCGCCCGATCAGCAGCGGCACCACGTGCTCGCGCAGGTACGCCACCACGGCGAGCTCGCGCCCGTTCAGGGTGGCGTCGCCGAGTCCCACGAGACCGTCGTCGGTCGTGAGCCTCAGCGTGACGAAGTTGCGGTCGGGGCTGGTGACGACGACCTCGGCCCTGTCGATGATCATGCGGGTGCTCCTTGCTGCTGGGGTGAACGGTGTCTGTCGGGGGTGTCGAGAAGGCGCAGGATCCGGTCTTCCGCGGCCTCGACCGCAGCGACCGGCTCCGGCCTCGTGGCGAGGTCCGGCGCGAGCAGCTCGAGCACGTCGGAGACGCTGCTCTCGGCTCCGAGCCCGGCGGCCCCTCGATCGGAGACGAGGTCCGCCTGCCGACTCACGTGAAGGTGCCAGGCGGCCAGGGCCGTCGCGGCGCCTGGGCCGACGGGGAGCCCTCGGGCGAGGCGCTCGCGGAGAGGCGCGACGACGCGGACGGGAAGCTTTACCGAGCCGTCGGCGGCGATCTGCCGCAGCCGGTGCCGGATGCGGGGGTTGCGGAAGCGCTCGCGGAGGGCCGCCCTCGCGTCGTCGATCTCGTCGGCGGGGAGCGGCAGCACTTCGGCGGCTTCGTCCCACAGCTGCTCGAGCGGTTCGGTGCACCGCGGGTCGGACATCGCCTCGTCGATCGTCTCGTGCCCGAGGAGCGGGCCGAGGTAGGCGAGGAGCGAGTGGCCGGCGTTGAGGAGCCACAGCTTCCGGTGCTCGTACGGTTCGAGGTCGTCGACGAAGACGGCGCCGGCGGACTCCCAGGCCGGACGGCCCGCGGGGAAGGCATCGGTCGGCCCGTCGGCGGCGACGCGTGTGGAGAGGACCCACTCCGCGAACGGCTCGGCGACGACGACGGCCCGGTCGTCGAAGCCCGTGAGGCGAGTGGCGTCCGCGCGGTCGGCCTCGGTCGTCGCGGGCGTGATGCGGTCGACCATCGACGAGACGAACGATGCGTTCGCCCGGATCCACGCGGCGAGGTCGGAGTCGACGGCGTTCGCGACCGAGAGCACCACGTCACGCGCGATGTCGCCGTTGCCGGTGAGGTTGTCGCAGGAGACGACGGCCAAGGTCCCGGCGTCGGCGCCCCGCCGTGCGCGCAGGCCGTCGACGAGCCGACCCGGCACCGTCGAGGCCGACTCGCCACGGCGGAGGGCGTCGATGTCGGCCATCACGTCGGGCGCGGCGAGGTCGGCGCCGCCGTCGACGTGGCGATAGGCGGCCTCGGTGACCGTGAGGGTGATGACGGCGGTCTCGGGGGAGGCGACGGCCGCGCGCCACACCTCGGAGTCTCCGCCGTCGTGCGCGGCGACGATCGCGTCGACGAGCGACGCCTCGTCGCCGTCGGCGCTGCGGGTCACGAGGGTGTAGACGCAGTCCTGCTCGGCGAGGGTCGCCGCGGCGTCGGGGCGACGGCCGGTGAAGGCGACGATGCCCCAGGGGCGCTCGCCCGTCGGCTCCTGCGACCCGGCCGCACCGGTCGACCCGGCGGCCGCGACCGACCCGGCCGATCCGCCCGCACGCTGCGTGTACCAGGCCTGGTGCGACCGGTGGAAGGCGCCGAGCCCGAGGTGCACGACGCCCGGTCGCCGCTGCTCGCGCACGGCACGAGCCGGAGCCGAGAGCGCGGCCGCGGTCAGGGGAGAGACGTCAGGCATTCGCACCCACGAGCGAGTGCAGCCAGGCGAGGTTGTCGCGCGTGCGGTCGGCGAGCGGGAGGTCGGTCGAGAAGTCCTCGAGGGTCACCCATCCGTCGTACCCGTGCTCGCGCAGGTCGGTGAGGTACCGCCCGACGTCGGCCTGGCCGTCTCGCAGAGTGGCCCACTCGTGCCGCCACACGAGTGACCCGTCGTCACGACGCGAGCCGTCAGTCACCCAGCGGGCGTTCTTGACGTGCACGTGGGCGAGGTAGTCGCCGAGCAGCTCGAAGGCGGCGCGGTGGTTCTCGAAGCCCTCGTTGACCAGATTGCCGAGGTCGTGGATCGCCCCGACGTGCGCCGGGTCGAGCCCCTCGAGCAGCCGCCTCGCGGCCGACGCCGACGGGGTGATGGTCTCGTGGTGCAGCTCGACGAGCGCCTTGACGCCGTGCTCGGCGGCGCGCGAGACCACCCACTCCAGGTCGGCACGCGTGCGTGCGAACACCGACGGGTAGTCCTCGCCAGTGTCGGTGCGCGGCATCGTGACCCGCACCTGGCCGGCTCCGAGCGCCGCCGTCGCCGCGAGCATCCGCTCGACGTTCTCGTGGTCGGAGGCCTGCGCGTAGCCGCCGATGCCCGACATCCCAAGGCCCGCTTCGCGTGTGAGGCGCAGGATCTCGGGAACGCTCTCCTCGAGCCCCGTCAGCGGCCACGTGGCACGATTGCCCGCCCAGAACCCGACCGCGGCGGTGCCGTCGGACGACGGGGCCGCGGCCGGCTGGTCGACGACACGCCACTCGACGCCGTCCCAGCCCTGCTCTTTGAGGTTCGCGACGACCTCGGCGGGCGTCCACTCGGGGGTCGACGCGGTGAAGACGGAGAACCTCATGCGTGGGCTCCCACCGTGACGGCCTGGTCGTCGAGCACACCGGTGAGGACGTCGTCGACGCGCACGGGGCGCCCGAGCGTCGCCGCGACGTAGATCGACTTCACCGTGGCGAGCGACAGCAGGGCGTCGTCGACGGTCACACCGGGGGCTCGACCCTCGCGGATCGCGGCGACGATGTCGTCGTACTGGCGCGAGTGACCGCGCAGGAAGTGGTCGGCCTCGGCCGGACCGCCGACCATCTGGTCGTCGGGCAGGAGCCCTGCCGCCTGGTTGGCCTTGTCGAGCGAGCCCTGGATGCCCATCTCGACGTCGCGGGGTGCCGCGTGGAAGTACTCGAGCCGGTCGTCGGTGACGACGCCGGTGCCGCGGTCGCCGTGCACCTGGATCCGGGTGAGGTCGCCGGGGTAGGCGGCTGTCGTGGCGTGGACGACGGCAAGTGCGCCCGACTCGAAGCGGATCGTGGCGACGGCGACGTCCTCGACCTCGACGCGCTCGTGGGCGACGAGCCCGGTCTGGGCGGTGATCTCGACCGGTCGGCCGAGCATCCAGACGAGCAGGTCGACCGTGTGGACGCCCTGGTTCATGACGGCGCCGCCGCCGTCGAGCGCCCAGGTGCCGCGCCACTCGCCCGAGTCGTAGTAGTCCTGGCTCCGCCACCAGCCGATCGACGCGACGCCGGAGGTGACGCGGCCGAAGGTGCCGTCGTGGGCGGCCCGCGCGACGAGCGCGTTCGCCGGATCGAAGCGGTGCTGGCTGATCACGGAGACGACGAGGCCGCGCGTCGCGGCGTCGCGGGCGAGGCCTGCGATCTGGCGGGCGCGGGCGACGCTCACGTCGAGGGGCTTCTCGATGACGACGTGGCGGCCGGCGGCCAGGGCCGTCTCGGCGAGCTGGACGTGGAGGCCCGACGGCGAGCAGATGACGACGAGGTCGACCTCGGCCTCGTCGAGAGCGGCCTCGAGGGTGGCGGCGACGGCGGGCCGCGCGACTCCTGCGGCCTGCGCCTCGTCGGCGAGGGCTGTCGCGGCGGGAAGGACGGCGTCGACGGCGGCCGTCACGGTGAGGCCCTCGTGGGCGGTGATGACGCGGGCGTGGTGGCGGCCGATGACGCCGCAGCCGACGACGGCGACGTGGAGGGTGGGGGTGCTCATGCGGTGATGACTCCGATCTGATCGGTGAGGGTGCGGAAGGCGCGGGCGGCCCGGCCGAACTCGGCGGGGCCCGAGAATCCGCCGAGGGAGTTCGTGTCGGCGAGGTGGGGCTCGAGCGAGGCGAAGCCGTTGTAGCCGCGGTCGCGCAGCGCTGTGACGGTCTCGAGCAGCTCTCCGTCGCCGAGCCCGGCGGGGACGACCTCGCCGGTGGCGAACAGGGCGTCCTTCACCTGGAGGTAGTCGACGTACTCGTGCAGCAGCGGCCACGCCTCGGTGAACGGCTTGACGCCGCACTGGACGAAGTTCGCGTTGTCCCAGGCGAGGCGGAGGGCGGGGGAGTCGACCGTGGTGACGATGTCGAGGACGCGCCGCGGGATGTCGCCGAAGATCTCCTTCTCGTTCTCGTGCAGGAGCGTCACGCCCTCGCGCTCGGCGACGTCGGCGAGCAGGCGCATGCGCTCCATGACCGGCTCGCGGATCTCGTCGGCGTCCTGGCCGGCAGCCGGGTAGAACGAGAACACGCGGATGTACTCCGAGCCGAGAGTGTGGGCCGCCCGCACCGCCCGTTCGAGTCTGGCGACCTCGTCGGCCGCAGGATCCGCGACCGGCACCTTGCCGATGGGCGAGGCGATCGCCGACACCGAGAATCCGCGTCGCTCGAACACGGCCCCCAGCGCTCGCAGCTGAGTCTCGTCGAGGTCGACGATGTTGGTGCCCCAGGCCCCGCGGACCTCGATGTGGCGGGCGCCGAGCGACGACAGCACGGCCGTCTGGACCTCGGGGTCGTGGTCGATCTCGTCGCCGAAGCCCGAGAGGGTCCAGGTGAGAGTGCGTGTGGACTGGGTTGTGGTCATTTGACCCCTCCTGCTGTGAGGCCACCGACGAGGTAGCGCTGGAAGACGAGATAGAGGACGACGACGGGCACGGCGCACACGAGCGCGGCCGCCATCATCTGCCCGTAGACGGGCAGTGCGCCTCCCTCCTGGGCTGCGCCGAACACCTGCAGTGCCACGGCGGCGGTGCGGGAGTCGGGTGTGGTCATGATCGAGGCGAAGAGCACGTCGTTCCAGCCGAGGAGGAACGCGAAGATCCCCGACACCACGACTCCGGGCCATGACAGCGGCAGCACGATCCGGGTGAGGATCCGCCACGACGACGCACCGTCGATCCGCGCGGCCTCCTCGAGCTCCTTCGGGAGGCCGCGGAGGTACGTCACCATCACCCAGGTCGAGAACGGCAGGGCGAACGTGAGGTACGTGATGAACAGGCCCCACCGCGTCCCGACGATCTGAACGCCCGTCGCCGAGGCGATGCTCGAGAACATGACGAACACCGGCAGCAGGAGCAGCGTTCCCGGGATCGACTGCAGCGCGAGCAGGGCGCGCAGGAAGGTGAGCCGGCCGCGGAACTCGTATCGGACGAGCACGTAGGCGGTCGCGACGGCGACGAAGGCGCAGACGATCGCGACGGATCCTGCGACCACGACGCTGTTGACGAGGCCGCGGCCGAGCGCGACGGTGGTCCAGATCTCGGAGTAGTGCGCCAGCGTGAACGACGATGGCAGGAACTCGCCGCGGGCCACGCCCACGTCGGAGTTGACGCTGGAGAGCAGGATGTAGACGACCGGGATCAGCGTGACGACGAGCAGCACGGCGATCACGATCACGAGCAGGGGCCTCGGCAGGAGCCGCGTGATCTCGGCGCTGCGATCGCGTCGGCGCGCGCGGCGGGGTGCGGGGTGCTCGCGCACCCGGATGGCCTGGGTCGCGGTCATGCCTGGACCTCCTTCACGGACTCCGCGGCGTCGGTGCCCGAGTCGAGCCGGACGGCGCGGAGGTAGACGAACAGGGGGATGGCGACGATCACGAGCGACACGATCGCCATCGCGGCCGAGAGCCCGAAGCGGAAGCTCTGGAAGCTCTCGATGTAGGTGAGCACCGGCAGCACCTGCACGTTGTCGGGCGTCGGCACGCCGAACAGCACGAACGGCAGGGTGAAGTCGTTGATGGCGTGCAGGATCCCGATGATGATCGCCAGCGAGATCGGCCCCTTGAGGTAGGGCAGGATCACGTAGCGCAGCTTCGCCCACCACAGGGCGCCGTCGAGAGCGGCAGCCTCGTGCACCTCGGTCTCGACCGCCTGCAGGCCGGCGAGGGTGAGCAGGTAGATGAACGGCCACGACATCCAGATCGCGACGCCGACCAGCGCCCAGTACGCCTTCGGACCGTTCAGCCAGAGCCCGCCGTCGATGCCGAGCCCGCCGAGCAGGTGGTTGGCGATGCCGTCGGGCTGCAGGATCGTGCGCCACACCGTCGCGGTCACGAACTGGGGCAGCACGTACGGGATCAGGAAGAGGGAGCGGACGACGGCCCGGCCTCGGAACGCGTTCTGCGTCGCGATGGCCGCGATGACGCCGATGGGCAGGGTGATCGCGGTCACGATGAGCGCGAAGCTGACGCTGATGCCGATCGAGCGGACGAGGCCCGACTGCGCCAGGGCCTCGACGTAGTTCTCGAGCCCGACGAACGGGGCCGAGACCCACTGCCGCAGCGTGTAGGCGTTGAGGTCGAGCAGCGACAGCACGACGCCGATGATCAGCGGCACGCCGATGACGACGGCCATGAGGATGCCGCCGGGGAGGAGCATCCACAGCGGCCTGCCGCGTTCACTCAGCCGCCGGCCGCGAGGTGCGCCGTCGGCGGGGCGCCCGGCTCGCGGTGGTGCCGAGGTGGTGGGGTGGAGCGATGTCGTCATCGTCGTCGCCTCTCTGGGTGGGGAGTCTGCCTGTGGTGATCGGACGGTCGCGCGGCTACTGCTGCTGCTGCGCGAGGGAGGAGTCGGCAGCCTGCTGCGCCGTCTTCAGCTGGGACTTCAGCTGCGAGGTCGACACGCTGCCCTTCTTGAGGGACGGGATCAGCTGCGTGTTGATGTTCACGAGCGCGAGCTGGATGTCGCTCCACGCGCCGGTGAACGGCGTGGCGATCGACTGCTTGCCGGCCCGCACGACGGGCTTCAGCGTCGGGTCGCTCTTCTCGAGCTGGGCCGCGGCGGCAGCGTTCGTCGGCAGCTGGCCGAAGGTCTTGTAGAAGTCGAGCTGCTCCTGCTCGGCGGTGACCTGCTTCACGTAGGCGAACGCCAGGGCCTGATTCTTCGAGTAGTTGGCGACCACGACGTTGTCGCCGGAGAGGATGCTGGCGGCGGCCCGACCCTGGGACGGGAGCGTGCTTGCTCCTGGAGGCACCGTCGGCATCACGGCGTAGGCGTACTTGCCCTTCACCTTCGACTGGTTGAGCGAGGGCGCCGACGCCGCCGTGGTCATCGGGAGGTACGCCGCCTTGCCGTCGGCGAACGCGGCGAGGGCCTGGGCGCCGTTCCAGCCGACGGCGGCCGGGTCGACGGAGTGGTCTTTCGTGAGCCAGCCGAAGTAGGTCTGATACGCCTTCACCATCGTCGCGTCGTCGATCGTGGCCTTCCCGGCCTTCGACACGACCGGGTTGCCCGACTGGAGGCTCATCGCCCAGGTGAACTTGTACGGGTCGAAGCCGTCGGCGTAGTCGGTCGCGATGCCGTAGACGCCGTGGCCGGTCAGCTTCTTCGCCTGAGCCGCGAACTGGTCCCACGTGGTCGCCGGCTTCGAGATGCCGGCCTTCGCCAGCAGCTCTTTGTTGTAGGCCATGACGAATGGACGAGAGGCGACCGGGATGCCGATCTGCTCCTTCTGGCTCGGACCGGAGATGCCGAGGCTGGCCTGCTCGAACTTCGCGCGGCCACCGATCGAGTTCCAGTCCTTCGCGGTGAGCTTCACGAAGGCGCCGAGCGAGTAGGCCGTCGGCGTGAAGGTCGTGCCGATGCTGTACACGTCGGGGCCCTGGCCCGAGACGACCGAGGTCTGGATGCGGGTGAGCTCGTCGTTCGCCGACGCGTACGTGTCGTACTTGAGTGTCGCGCCGGTGGTCTTCTTGAACTCCTTGGCCATCTCGGCCTGCCACTGCTTCTGCTGCTTCGGGTAGACCGTGTCGATTCCCACCAGCACGTTGAGTGTCTGGCCGGTGCCGTCGATGGTGCCGTCGGCGCGGACCGTGGCCCCCTTCGAGACGGCGCAGCCCCCGAGCGCCAGACTCACGGCCGCGGCCAGGGCGACCGTGGTCGCCAGGGTGCGAGCTCTCATCTGTTTCCTCCTTGAAACGGGTGCTTCGACCCTAGAAGCGTGGCAAATTAGCGACAAACCTTTGCCACTAATTTGCCAACATTGCTACGGTCGGCCCATGACCACCCCCGTTCGCGAAGGCGCGAGACGCAAGCCGGCGACCATCACCGATGTCGCTCGCAGCCTCGGGCTCGCGCCCTCCACCGTCTCCCGTGCCCTCGCGACGCCCGAGCGCGTCAATGCGGCGACGCGCGCCCGCATCGTGCAGGCCGCCGCCGAGATCGGCTACGTGCCGGCGCGAGGGTCGAAAGCGGCGGCGCAGACCCGGGCCAGGGCGATCGCGGTCCTCGTCTCCGACATCACGAACCCGTTCTACTTCGACATCATCCGCGGCACGCAGATGCAGCTGAAGGCCGCCGGCTACACGCAGCTGCTCGTCGACACGGAAGAGTCCGGCGAGCTCGAGGCCGCCGCGCTCGGAGGGCTCCTCACCAGCGCCGACGGCGCCATCATCACCGCGTCGCGCCTGCCCGACGCCGACCTCGCCACCTTCGCGCGCAGGATCCCGCTCGTCGCCATCAACCGGCGCCCAGAGGGCGTGCCGAACGTCCTCATCGACACCCCCGGCGGCATCGGCCAGGCGCTGGAGCACCTCGCCTCGCTCGGCCACCGCGACATCGTCTACGTCTCCGGGCCGCCGACCTCGTGGTCGAACGAACGCCGCTGGAAGGCGCTCGAGCGCGCCGCCGAGCGCTTCGGCATCGTGCCCCGGCGCATCGGGCCGTTCTCGCCGACGACGGCCGCCGGCGTCGTGGCGGCCGACGCGGCCCTCAACTCGGGCGCCACCGGCTGCATCGTCTTCAACGACCTCATCGCCATCGGCATGCTGCAGCGCCTGCGCGAGCGCGGCGTCGACGTCCCCGGGCGCCTCAGCATCGTCGGCTGCGACGACATCTTCGGCGCCGACTTCTGCAACCCGCCGCTCACCACGCTCCACGCTCCCATCCAACGTGCGGGCCAGGTCGCCGTGTCGATGCTGCTGGCGAAGATCGCGTCCGACGCCGCCGCAGGCGCGGCCGCCGCCGGCGGCGCGGGGTCCGGTGACGAACCCTCGGCCGAGAGGCGTTCCGTGCTCCTGCCGACCACCCTGACCGTGCGCTCCACCACCGGCCCCGCGCCCGCCCGCTGAACCCCGTGAACCCCAGGTGCGCCGCCCGATGGCGCACCTGCCGTAGACCGCCCACCCCGAAAGGTCCGACGATGACGTCCCTCGCACCCCACCCCGACCGGCTCCTGCCCGCCGACCCCGCCGAGCTCCGCATCGCGCGCGAGCTGTACGCCGAGGTCGCCGACGCGCCGATCCTGTCGCCGCACGGGCATGTCGACGCGGGGCTGCTGGTCGCCGACGAGGCCTTCGCTGATCCTGCGGCCCTGCTCGTCACGCCCGACCACTACGTGCTGCGCCTGCTGCACGCGGTGGGGGTCCCGCTCGAGTCGCTCGGGGTGAGGCCGACTCCGGGCGCAGGAGCAGCGGAGCCCTCCTCGGGCCGTGAAATCTGGCGCACGCTGGCCTCGCACTGGCACACGTTCCTCGGCACGCCGGTGCGCTACTGGTTCGAGACCGAGCTGCACGACGTCTTCGGACTCACCGAGCAGCCGTCCGCCGAGAACGCCGACGAGCAGTACGACGCCCTGGCCGCCGCTCTCGCCCGGCCGGAGATGCGCCCGCGAGCGCTCTTCGACCGGTTCCGGATCGAGGTGCTCGCCACCACCGACGACCCGGTGAGCGACCTCTCCGCGCACGCCGCTCTGCGCGACGACCCGTCGTTCACCGGGCGCGTCGTGCCGACCTTCCGGGCCGACCGCTACTTCGACCCGTCGTCGGCGGGCTGGGCGGAGGCCGTGGCGCGTCTCGGCGAGGTCGCCGGCGTCGACACGTCGACGCACGCCGGTCTCCTCGACGCGCTGCGGGCACGGCGGGAGCACTTCCTGCGTCACGGGGCCACCGCGACCGACACCGGGGTGCCCGACGCGGGGTCGGAGCCGCTCGACGCGGCGGCCGCCGAGGCGATCCACGTGCGGGCGCTCCGCGATCCTGCGTCCATCTCGCCCGCGGAGGCCGTCGCCTACCGGCACACGATGCTGTTCCAGAGCGCCGCGATGGCCGCCGACGACGGGCTCGTCATGCAGCTGCACCCCGGCGTGCTGCGGAATCACCACCGGCCCACCTTCGAGCGCTTCGGGCCCGACACCGGTCACGACCTGCCGCTGGTGTCGTCGACGTACACCGAGCCGCTGCGCCCGATGCTCGAGGCGTTCGGCACGCAACCTCGGTTTCGGCTCGTCCTCTTCACCGTCGACGAGACGCTCTTCTCGCGCGAGATCGCACCGCTCGCGGGCTTCTACCCGTCGGTCTACGCGGGGGCGCCGTGGTGGTTCATCGACACCCCGTCGGCGATCCGGCGCTACCGGGAGGCCGTGACCGACTCGGTCGGCTTCACGAAGACGTCGGGCTTCATCGACGACACGCGCGCGTTCTGCTCGATCCCCGCGCGGCACGACATGTCGCGCCGCGTCGACGCCGGGTACCTCGCCTCGCTCGTCGCGACGCACCAGATCTCCGAGGACGACGCCCTGCGCGTGGCGCGCGACCTCGTCGACGCGATCCCCAGGGCCACGTTCCGCCTGTAGCGGGCGCTGTGGGCGTGTCGGCAGGCCGAGCGGCTCGACGCGCACGACGATCGGACCATGACCCTCATGAAGGCCGACGCCCGCCGCACCGCGAGCCGGCTGCGCCTGGTCGCGATGCTCGTCGGCGGCGTGGTCGCAGGAGCAGCGGCATTCGCCCTCGGCCTCCAGGGCACCGCGCTCGTGATCGGCTGGATCGCCGCCTGCCTCATCTACCTCGTGTGGGTGTGGTCGGTGGTGTATCGGTTCGACGGGGACGACACTCGCTCGCATGCTCTCGCCGAGGATCCTGCGCACTCGACCATGGAGGTCATGCTCACGCTGGCCGCCCTCGCCAGCCTGGGCATCGTCGGCTACACGGTCGTCGAGGCCGCCAAGGCCTCGGGGGCGCACGCCGTCGTGCTCGCGTCGCTGGCCGTGGCGAGCGTGGCGCTGTCGTGGTTCCTGATCCACACCCTGTACATGCTGCGGTACGCGGTGCTGTACTTCGCGGGGGAGGAGGGCGGCATCGACTTCAACCAGAAGGAGGCGCCCGACTACCACGACTTCGCGTACCTCGCCTTCGACCTCGGCATGACGTACCAGGTGAGCGACACGACGATCACGTCGCGGGAGATCCGGCGGCTCGTGACGCGCCACTGCCTGCTGTCGTACCTGTTCGGCACGGTGATCCTCGCGACCCTCGTGAACCTGGTCGCCGGTCTCGGCGGCTGACGGCACCCAGAACCGCCGCTTCTGAATCGAACTCCCGAAAGTGTGAGCGCTCACTGGCGGAGTACCGTCGCCCGTGGCCCGGCACCGCAGCCGGCCACGACAAGGAGAACTCCCCATGCAGTTCAGGTATCTCGGCGACTCCGGCCTCAAGGTCTCGGAGCTCACCTTCGGCAACTGGCTCACCCACGGCAGCCAGGTCGAGAACGACACCGCGACGCAGTGCGTGCGGGCGGCCCTCGACGTCGGCATCTCGACGTTCGACACCGCCGACGTCTACGCCAACACGCAGGCCGAGGTCGTCCTCGGCGAGGCCCTGAAGGGCGAGCGCCGCGAGTCGCTCGAGATCTTCACGAAGGTCTACGGCCCGACCGGCCCGAAGGGCCACAACGACACCGGCCTCAGCCGCAAGCACATCACCGAGTCGATCAACGGCTCGCTCAAGCGCCTCCAGACCGATTACGTCGACCTCTACCAGGCCCACCGCTACGACGTCGAGACTCCCCTCGAGGAGACGATGCAGACCTTCGCCGACCTGGTGCGCCAGGGCAAGGTGCTCTACATCGGCGTGAGCGAGTGGAACGCCCAGCAGCTGCGCGACGCGGCGGCCCTCGCGAAAGAGCTGAAGATCCAGCTCGTCTCGAACCAGCCCGAGTACTCCCTCCTCTGGCGTGTCATCGAGTCCGAGGTGGTGCCGGCCTCGCGTGAGCTCGGCATTTCGCAGATCGTGTGGTCGCCGGTCGCCCAGGGCGTCCTCACGGGCAAGTACAAGAAGGGGCAGGAGCTGCCCGAGGGCTCGCGCGCCACCGACGCCAAGGGCGGCGCGGGCATGATCGCCCGCTGGCTGAAGGACGACGTCCTCGACGCCGTCGCCCAGCTCGAGCCGATCGCGAGCGACCTCGGCCTCACCCAGGCGCAGCTCTCGCTGGCGTGGGTGCTGCAGAACGACAACGTCGCCTCGGCGATCATCGGCGCCAGCCGCCCCGAGCAGGTCACCTCGAACGCCGAGGCCAGCGGCATCACGCTGGAGCCCGAGGTCATGAGCCGCATCGAGGCGATCTTCGATGGTCTGGCCGAGACCGACCCGTCGAAGACGCAGATGCCGCCCCGCCGCGAGGTCTAGTCGCTTCGCCCGAGTGAGCCGAGTGGCCCGATCCGTACGGATTTCCGAGCACCTGCGTACAGATCGGGCCACTCGTGTACTCGGTGGCGGCGAGACGGGCGCGGCCGGGCGGCGCGTGCGAGGGGTGGCCGAGTGACGGAGGCGACTGGCAGGATCAGCGCATGAACGCCGCGAGCGCCGACACCGCCGAGAACGTCGCCAACATCATCGAGGCCATCGCGACGGTCATCGCGCTCGCCGGCCTGGCGGTGTCGTTCTACTTCTCGTGGAAGGGCCAGGTCGCGCAGAAGCAGCAGGCTGAGGCGGCCGCCGCCGCGGCCGCGGAGTCGAACCGCGAGGCTCAGGCGGCGGCCCAGCGCGCCGCCGCCGCCTCGGCGCTGACGATCGACGAGCTGACCCGCATCGCCGACGGCGTCCAGGCGATGGCACGTGAGGCGCGGGAGGGACGAGCGGCGGCGGCCGGTGGCGCGGGTGTCGCCGGGCGGGTGCTGGCTCCTGCGCCCGAGGGGTCGACCGCGCACGCGTTCGAGGCGCCGACGGCCGTGGGGCGAGCGGCCTGGAGCCTCTCGCACGACGGCGGCGACCACTACCGGCTAGCCAACACCGGCACGGCGATCGCGCACGACGTGTGGGTGGGCGGCGCGGAGACCCTCGAGGGCCCCGACGACTTCGACGACGGGGCGTGGATCGCGCCGGGGTCGAGCGTGAGCTTCACCGCGCGGGTGCGCCCGACCACGACCGACAGCACCATCACGGTGACGTGGGCGGAGGGGCGGGCGGAGGGCGAGCGCTCCAGCTGGCGCTACCCTCTGCCCGCCCCTCCGCTGAGCTAGACGCTCACGTCACGATCACGCGGCAGGCGCCGCCACGATCACGCTGCAGGAGCCGTCGTCGCGGCCTCGAGCCGGGCGAACTCGTCGTCCGACAGCTTGATCGACGCCGCCGTCGCGGAGTCCATGATCGACTGCGGCCGCGAGGCGCCCGGGATCGGGATCACGACGTCGGACTTCCGCAGCTCCCACGCGAGGCAGACCACCTGCGGCGACAGGCGCCGCGCGTTCGCGATCTCGGCGAAGACCGCGTGGTTCGCGCCGAGAGCGGCCGCGTTCGTGATGCCCCCGAGCGGCGCCCACGGCAGGAACGTGATGCTGTTCTCGTCGCAGTACTCGAGCTCAGGCGTCGACGACAGGAACGCCGGCGAGAACTGGTTCTGCACCGACACCAGCCGGTCGTCGAGGATCTCGTTCGCCTGCCGGATCTGGTCGACGTTCGCGTTCGAGATGCCCGCCATGCGGATCACGCCCTCGTCGAGGAGCTCCTTGATGGCGCCGATCGAGTCGGCGTAGGGAACGTCGGGGTCGGGCCGATGGAACTGGTAGAGCCCGATCGCCTCCACCCCGAGACGCGACGCCGACTTGCGCGCCGCCTCCTTGAGGTGCGCGGGCGTGCCGTCCTGCCCCCACGGCCCGTCGGGCTTCGACGTCACGCGCGTGTGGCCGCCCTTCGTCGCGACGAGCACGTCCGACGTGTCGCCGTGCCATTCGCGCAGCGCCTTCGCGATGAGGATCTCGTTGTGCCCCTCGTCGTCGGGCTTGCCCGCCAGATGATAGGCATCGGCCGTGTCGATGAACGTGATGCCGGCCTCGAGGGCCGCGTGGATCGTGGCGATCGATCGCTTCTCGTCGGGCCGGCCCTCGATCGACATGGGCATGCCGCCCAGTCCGATCGCCGAGACGGTGACGTCGCCGATGGTGCGTGTCTTCATTGATTCGCTTTCTTCAGGGGGAGCCCGTTGTTCGGGTGCAGACAGAGGTGCAGGAGCAGGCCCCGGTCACCACGCATAATCCTCCGGCGCCGGCTTGTGCCCGGGGAACAGCGCGTCGAGCTTCGCCAGCGCGTCGTCGTCGAGGTGGATGTCGACGGCGCGGACGGCCGAGTCGAGCTGCTCCATCGTGCGCGGGCCGGTGATGGGGCCGGTCACTCCGGGCTGGTGCAGGAGCCACGCGAGGGCGAGTTCGCCGGGGGCGTGGCCGAGCTCCTGCGCCAGGTTCTCGTAGGCCTCGAGCTGGTCGCGGTGCTCCTTGACGTACTCGGCCGAGCGGCCCTCGAGCCGGCGGACGCCCTCGTTCTCCTTGCCGATGATGCCGCCGAGCAGGCCGCCGTTGAGTGGCGACCACGGGATGACGCCGAGGCCGTAGTGCTGCGCGGCCGGGATGACCTCCAGCTCGACCTCGCGCTTGATGAGGTTGTAGATCGACTGCTCGCTGACGAGGCCGAGGAAGTGGCGGCTGCGGGCGGCCTCCTGTGCCTGGGCGATGTGCCAGCCGGCGAAGTTCGACGACCCGGCGTAGACCACCTTGCCCTGGGCGACGGCGACCTCGATGGCGCCCCAGATCTCGTCCCACGGGGTGTCGCGGTCGACGTGGTGGAACTGGATGAGGTCGATGTGGTCGGTCTGCAGCCGCTCGAGGCTGGCGTCGATCGCGTGCCGGATGTTGTAGGCGGATAGCTTGCCGCCGTTCGGCCACTCGTCGTCGCTCATGTCGCCGTAGAGCTTCGTGGCGAGCACCGTCTTCTCACGGCGCTGGCCGCCCTGCGCGAACCAGCGGCCGATGATCGACTCGGTCGCGCCCTTGCCCACGGTGCGGCCGTAGACATTGGCGGTGTCGAAGAAGTTGACGCCCGATTCGAGGGCTTTGTCCATGATGGCGAAGCTGTCGGGTTCGGTCGTCTGCGGCCCGAAGTTCATCGTGCCGAGGATGGCGCGCGAAACGGACAGCCCTGTGCGTCCCAAGTGTGTGTAATCCATGTCTCCTGCCTAGACCCTGGGCGACGTGAGCGCTCACGCGTTCAGCGTGTTGGCACCCGGTTCGGTGGTTCTTGGCATGAGGCTCGGTGGTCGCGCCCGGTGTGCGTGCGTAGGATTCGGGCATGTCGAGTGAGGCGGGTCCGAGGGCGCAGGGGGCGCAGGAGCAGCCTCACGCCGCCTCCCATCACCGTCTTCGCAACTCGAAGGTCGCCAAGCGCGCCCGCCTCTTCCGCGCGAAGCTCAACCTCTACCCTCGCCTGCGGCTGGCCTACAAGATCGTCGTCGGCGTCGTCGGCCTCGCGATCGTGATCTTCGGCATCATCGACATCCCGCTGCCCGGGCCTGGCTGGCTGATCGTGTTCCTGGGCCTCGCGATCCTCGGCACCGAGTTCCCGGCCGCGCACCGGTTCAACATGTGGGTGCAGCGCCGGGTCCGTGCCGTCGTCGCCTGGTTCCAGGCGCGTCGTGCCCGGCGCGCCGCGCTCAAGCGGCAGCGCACCACGGCGTCGCAGCGCTAGACGTCGGCGGCGGACTCGTTGCCCCACGACGTGATCTCGCGGGGCACGGCCAGCTCGTGGCCGCCCACGGGCGCGAGCACCTCGACCGCGAGCACGCGCTCCGCGATGCGGTCGTGCGTCGACACCATCCACGACCCGACCAGGATGCTGTCGTCGACCGATGAGTGCACCGCGACACCGGCCACGTCGAACACGCCGTACGCGGGCTCGGAGTACGTCACCCGGATCAGCGCGCCGTGCGCCACCGACTCGTCGACGGCCGCAGGATCCGACGGCCTCGACGCGGCTGCCTCCTCGCGCTCGGCGGAGTGGAACGTCCGCAGCAGCTGCAGCGCCTTCGACGGCTTGCGGTTCGAGTCGAGCGGGTGGCTGCCGAGCGTGAACGCCCCGAGCAGCTGCGACTGGACGACCTCGCCGCGCACCGCGAAGACCCCGTAGCGGTCGGTGGTGAACGTGGCGACGACGGCGTCGCCGGCCTCCATCTCGCCGAGGAAGGCGGTGAGGGCCTTGACGTTCCGCTTGGCCGGGGGAGTGAGGTCGTCGTCAGTCACGCCCCGAGCCTATCCGCCCGCCCGTGCGACAAAACGCGACACCTGCGACGCGGGAGAGCGTCGCAGGTGTCGCGTTTTGTCGCGGGAGGGGTCAGTGGGCGGCGCGGTACAGCACCGGCTCCGGCAGCCCGTGCTCGGCGCGGATCGACCGCGACAGCCGCTCGATCGCCTTGAGAGCGTCGACGACCGACTCGGGGGTGACCTCGAACGGCATGTTGTGGATCGTGTCGCTCGGCAGGCACGCGGCCTCGGCGACGGCCTTCAGCTCGGCCTCGTCGTCGACCGTGAGGCCGATCTCGGTGAGCGTGTTCGGCAGGCCGACCTTCGTGGTGAAGACGACGAAGTCCTCGATCTCCTCACGCGGTGCGCCCTCGAGCACGAGCTGCGCGATCGAGCCGATGTTGACCTTCTGCCCGTGGGCGAGGCCGTGCGTCTGCGGCGCGGCGGTGAGACCGTTGTGGATGGCGTGCGCTGCGGCGAGGCCGCCCGACTCGAAGCCGAGACCGGAGAGCAGCGTGTTCGCCTCGACGAGGTTCTCGAGGGCCGGCGTCACGAGGTGGTCGCGCACCGAGTCGAGGGCCGACAGGGCGTTCTCGTGGATGATGTCCCACGACAGCTTCGCCAGCGCCGTGCCGGTCTGCGTCGGCAGGCCGCCGGCCATCGTGAGCGAGTTGGAGCGCTGCGTGGCGCGTGCCTCGAGCCAGGTCGCGAGGGCGTCGCCGATGCCGGCGACGAGGAAGGCGACCGGCGCGTTCGCGACGAGCTGGGTGTCGATGAGCACGAGGTCGGGGTTGTGCGGGAAGAAGCGGTACTCGATGAACTCGCCCTCCTCCGTGTAGATCACGGCGAGGGCAGAGGTGGGCGCATCGGTCGACGCGACGGTCGGAACGCTCACCCAGCGGATCCCGGCGAGGTGGCCCGCCGACTTCGCCGCGTCGATGGCGCTGCCGCCGCCGAGGCCGACGATCACGTCCACCCCGCCCGAGCGGATGGCCTCGACGAGCGAGTCGACGGCGGCGGGAGTGGCGAAGCGGCCGAAGCCGACCCGGGTGAAGGCGATGCCGCTGTCGGCGAAGTCGGCGGAGACCTGCTCGCCGACCACGCCCCAGACGAAGTCGTCCGAGACGATCAGAGCGGTCTGCCCGATCTCCTTGACGTAGCCGCCGAGGCGGCTCATGGCGCCCTTGCCCTGCACGTAGCGGCCGGGGCTGATGACGGTTCTGATGGGGTTTGTCATGACTTAAGTCTATGCACTTGCATGCAACAGGTGTCGTCGAGATGATCGACGTCGAGAGACTTCATCGGATCTGCGCCGCGGCTTTCCAGCGGGCGCCCGGTATTCTCACTGCACACATGACCGACAGCCCTGCCGCCGCCACCCCGTACGAGGTCCTCGGGGTCAGCGCCACCGCCTCGACCGACGAGCTGCGTCGCGCCTACCGCCGTCTCGCCCGCGAGACGCACCCCGACCTCGGTGGCACCCCCGAGCGATTCCGGCAGGTTCAACTCGCGTGGGAGCTCATCGGCACCCCCGAAGACCGCGCCCGCTACGACACCGGGTACCGCGCGGTGCCGAGGGGCGCAGGAGCAGGAGACACCCCCTCGGGCTCGAGCTCCTGGGCCCCGAGACCCCCGCGCCCCCGCCCCGAGTCGAAGCCGCGCGCCCGTGCCTACGGCCACCCGGGAGGGCAGGAGCGCGTCGAGTTCCTGGATCTGATGCGGGAGTGGGTGGGTCGGGGAACGGATGTCGAGGATCTCTATGATCCTGCGCTCGTGCGAAGCGCCCCCGCCGAGATCCGCCGCGTGCTCGCGAAGGCGGTCGCCGAGGAGACGACGGCCCGCATCGTCTCGGAGCTCGGCATCGCCTTCACGATCTGGAGCAACGTCGCAGCCGGGCGCGAGCCCGAGCTCGACCACATCGTGCTCGGCCCCGGGGGCCTCTTCGCCATCAACTCGGAGGACTGGGGCGCACCCGTGAAGCTGGTCAAGGGCGAGCTCTCGGGCGACGGGCTCCGGCACGGCGAGGAGCCCGCCCGCACCCTCGCTCGCAGCTCGCGCGCGTTCCAGAAGATCAGCCGGGTGCCGTTCACCGCCCAGCTCATCGTCGTGCCCGACGACGCGCTCGCCGACGCCGTCTCGCCCATCGGCCGCGGGCGGCACTCCACGGCGTTCGTCGTGCGCCGGTCGGTGCTCGCGCACGTGCTGCGGGGCGGCCTCGCGGGCGGCGCGCAGGCTCCCGGGATCGACGTCTTCGCCATTCGCGCGCAGATCCAGCAGACGGCGAAGTTCGTATAGCAGGGCATGGTTCGGATCCTGCGCCCCACCCGTGCCGGTTCGGTGGCAGGATGAGCCCATGCTGACCACAGGGCACGCGTTCTCGGGCTTCAGCGTCCGCGACGCGGACGAAGCGAAAGAGTTCTACGAGGGCGTGCTCGGGCTCGCCTGCACGATGAACGAGATGGGGATTCTCGACATCGAGCTGCCGCACGGCGGCCACGTCATCGCGTACCCGAAGGGCGACGGCCACGTGCCCGCGACCTTCACCGTCCTCAACTTCGAAGTGGAGGACATCGACGCGGCGGTCGGGGAGCTCGCCGAGAACGGCGTCGTTCTCGAGCGGTACGAGGGGCTGACCGACGACGCGGGCGTCGCGCGCGGCAAGTCGCAGAACCGCGGCCCCGACATCGCGTGGTTCCTCGACCCGTCGGGCAACATCCTGTCGGTGCTCTCGAACTGACCGCGTCGTCCTGACGCGCCGTCGGGGCTCACGCGCCGTTCGGGAGGAGATCGGTCCTTCCGGAGGGCATCGCCGTGAGTCACGGGCATCCTTCGGGAGGAGTCGACGCCCGTTCAGGAGGAGAAGCGGGGGCTTGCGGATCGCCGGGAGGGAAAACGGCCCGAATCCGTCGCCTCGGGAGGATCGAGCGTCCCGAGTTCCTCCCCTGCCGCCGGCCGCGTCGTCGACCTCACGCCCGATCGCGCGCTCAGGAGGAACTTCGGCGTGACTCGCGCCTCAGGGGAGGAACTCCGCGGTCAGCCGCCGAACCACCGAGGCCGCGGCGACGCCAGGGAGGAGGAGATTCCTCCCGACAGTGAGGCGAAGCGCTCACCGCGCAGCAAGCTCTGCGCGTGGACCGCGACGGCCCCAGGGGAGTACGGGGCGACGCCGGTACGATGGTCGCCGTGAACGACCCGCACGACGCCGAGACCCGGCCCGCCGCGCCGGTGACCTCTGCGCCGGTGACCTCTGCGCCGGTGACCTCTGCGCCGGTGACCTCTGCGCCGGTGACCTCTGCGCCGGTGACGTCTGCGCCGGTGGCCTCCAAGCCGGTCACATCCGTGTCACTCAGCGCCTCGCGCATGCGGCGCCGCCTCGCCAAGGCGGCCGGCGCCCACCTCGACCCGGCCGACCCCGGACTCTCACCCGCACCCGAACCCCGCGACCCGGCCGAGAAGAACGGGTTCGCGATCGCAGCCCTGGCCGTCGGCATCGTGGGTGCGTTCATCAGCGGCTTCTACGTCGCCCCGGTCGTCGCGCTCGTTCTCTGCCTCCCGGCACGGCGCCGTGCCATCGCCCTCGCCGCCGACGGCCTTCGACCCTGGGGGCGGCGGCGGACCCTCTGGGCCTTCTGGCTGGGCGTCTTCGGCGTGGCGCAGTACTCCTACGCCCTGTTCGTCGTGCCGCTGTTCCACTGAGAGGGTGGCACGACCCGGCCGACGACACATGTCGGTGGGCCGCAGCAACCCGTGGCATGCTCGACAGGTGACCATCCACGGACCCGCCGACGGCTGGGTCGTCGCGCCCGACGGCCGGAAGTTCTGGGGCAAGGCCGGGGCGGCCGGGCTGCTCTGCGTTGACGGGGGCGGCGCCGACGGGGGCGGCGTCGGCGGAGGCCAAGTCGGCGGAGGCCAAGTCGGCGGGGGCGGCGCCGACGGGCAGGGCAGATCCGGCGGCGCTCGGATCCTGCTGCAGCACCGGGTCGAGTGGAGCCATTTCGGCGGCACCTGGGGGATCCCCGGCGGCGCACGGCAGTTCGACGAGTCCGCGGTCGACGGCGCCCTGCGCGAGAGCGCCGAGGAGGCCGCCGTGCCGAGCGACAGCCTGCGCCTCCTCTTCACATCGGTCGTCGACCTCGGCATCTGGTCGTACACGACCGTCGCCGCGCGCGCGATCACGCCGTTCGAGCCGGTGATCTCCGACCGCGAGAGCGAGGCGCTCGAGTGGGTGCCCGTCGACCGCGTCGACGAGCTGCCCCTCCACCCCGGCTTCGCGGCGTCGTGGCCGCGACTGCGCCCTCTTCTCGCGGCGCCGCTGCAGCTCGTCGTCGACTCGGCCAACGTCGTGGGCTCACGACCCGACGGCTGGTGGCGCGACCGCGCCGGCGCCACCGACCGCCTCACCGCCTCGCTCGTGCGGCTCGCCGCCGACGGCGTCCCCGCCGCCGCGCTCGGTGAGACCGACGCCTCGATCGACACCTGGTGGCCCGACATCACCCTCGTCGTCGAGGGGCAGGCCAAGAGGGCGCAGGAGCCGGCGGCCGGCACCCGCGTCCGACTCCTGCCCGCCGAGACCGACGGCGACTCGGCGATCGTCCGGCACGTGGCCGAGATCGTCGGGTCGGCCCGCACCGTCGTGGTGACCGCCGACCGCGCCCTCGCCGAACGCGCGAGCGCCCTCGGGGCGACCGTGGTCGGCCCGAGGGCGCTGCTCGAACTGCTGGACTAGGCCGCCAGGCGACCCGGGCCGCGAGGCGACTAGGCCGCGGGGCCCGAGCCGAGCGTCACCGTGATGGTGTGGCTTGCTCCTGCGGTGTCGGTGTAGGTGATGGTCACCTGGTCGCCGACCTTGTGCGACTGGATCGCGTCGGTGAGCGACGTGGCGTCGGTGATGGTCGTGCCGGCGACGGCCGTGATGGTGTCGCCCGCGACCAGGCCGGCCTTGGCAGCGGCGCTGCCGGTGACCGTGCCGGCGATGGTGACGCCGGAGCCGGTCGTGCCGGTGCCCGTGCCGTCGCTCGTCGACGAGATCTGAGCGCCGAGGAAGGCGGGCAGGCCGATGGTGATGTACTGGCTCGACTTGCCGGCGAGGATGTCATCGGCGATCGAGAGCACGCTCTTGATCGGGATCGCGTAGCCGGTGACGTCCGTCGTGCCCGACGACGCCGCCGTCACGATGCCGATGACCTTGCCGTCGCTGTTGCGCAGCGGCCCGCCCGAGTCGCCGGAGACGACGTCGGCCGAGATCTCGATGAGGTTCGAGAGCGATTCGGTCCCCGACCCCGACTCCGACTGGACCGTGATCGACTGGTTCGTCGCCGTGACGGTGCCCTTGGCGGTGACGAGCGAGCCCGTGCCCTCCGCGTTGCCCGTCGAGTGCACGCTGTCGCCCGCCTTCACGCTGGCGCTCGCGGCGAAGCTCACCGGGGTGAGGCCGGAGGCGCCCTTGAGCTTCAGCACCGCGACGTCGTGCGTCGCGTCGGTGCCGATGACGCTCGCGGTGTAGCTCTGGCCGGTCGACACCACCGTGACGGTGATGCTGGTCGCGCCCTCGATGACGTGGTTGTTGGTCAGGATCTCGCCGTTCGACGTCATGATCATGCCCGTACCGGCCGACTTCGACGACTCGTCGTAGTCGAGCGTCGACACGATCGTGACGAGGCCCGCCTTCTCGGTCGAGGTGGCCGCGGTGGCGCTGCTCGGGACGGTGCCCGTGCCGGAGGACGAGCCGCCCGAGGTGCCGCCGGAGCCGAAGCCGCCGGAGGTGCCCGAGCCGCCGAAGGGCGACGTGCCGCTGGAGCCGCTGCCGCTCGACCCGTTCGGGAGCTGGAGCGTCTGGTTCTGGCCGGCGGCGTTCGCCGCGGACTCGCCCGAGGCGTGGCCGATGGCGTAGGCGCCGGTTCCTGCCGCGCCGGCGATGAGGACGACCGCGACCGCCGCGCCGGTGACGACCTGCCAGCGCTTCGGCTTGCGCTTCGGCTGCTGGAACGCCGGGGGCACCTGGCCGTAGCCGTAGGGCGACTGCGCGTAGTTGTGCTGGCCGTACTGGTCGGTGCCGTAGGCACCGGGCTGGCCGTAGCCGCCCTGCTGACCGTAGCCGGTCTGCTGGCCGTAGGCACCCTGGCCGTAGCCGCTCTGCTGGCCGTACGCGCCCTGGCCGTAGCCGGTCTGCGCGTCGCGCTCCTGGCCGTAGCCGTACGCCTGCTGCGCGTACTGGGCGGCGCCGTAGTTCGGCTGGCCCGAGGCCTGCCCCGGCTGCTGCTGGCCCGGCTGCTGCTGGCCCTGCGCGGCGCGCTGGGCGGCGGCCGGGTCGTAGGCCTGGTAGGTGTCGTCGGCCGCGTTCACGTAGTGCGCGGGCGTGGGACCCGTGCGGTGGGGGAGCGTGTGGGCGGTGGGGGCGTCAGCCGGGGTGGTCGCCGCTGCTCCTGCGCCCTGCTCGGTCGTCGAGGGGAGCTGGGCCGAGGGGAGCTCGGTGGTCGGCTGGTCGTCCTGGCTGCGGCCGTCGGCGGCCTGGCGGATCTCGGCGGTGCCGTATTCGGTGGTCTCGTCGCGAGCGGCGTCGCTCGCGGACTGCGCAGCGCCGGCGGTCTGCTCGGCCGACGACTGCGTCGTGCGCTCGTCGTCGTTCTCCGAGGCACCGGGGGTGAGGTTGCTGCTGTCGTTCATGATCGCCTTCCTGGGGCTGTGGGGTGACAGAGACCATGTAAGGCGGCTCCCCATGGAAATCCCTATGACGACTCTGAGGGCCCGTGGTGAGAACGGCAATAAGCAGCCGCAAAGGAGGCGCACAGGTTCGGGGGTCTCACCACCTCCTCCTTCGGGACGAGTCGGATTCGGCAAATCGGTGATTCCGGTCGGTAACGCTGGTAGACGAGTGCCACATGCTTGTGACACCCACTTTCCACAAATCGGTGATTCCGGCACGTAACGATTCCGCTACGCTTGGGGGCCACAGGAGGTCCACGATGGCAGAGCCAGCCACCCCATCGAACGGCGCGGAAGACCAGCGCCGCGAGGTCGACACGACCCTCAGCTTCAACGAGGAGTTCCAGGCCCAGCTCGCCGCTCTCGAGGGCGGTGTGTCGAACGACGAGCGCGAGGCCGTCTCCGCGCTGCCCAGCGGCTCCGCCCTCCTCGTGGTCCGCCGTGGTCCGAACATCGGCGCCCGCTTCCTCCTCGATGCCGACGTCACCGTGGCCGGCCGCCACCCCGACGCCGGCATCTTCCTCGACGACGTGACGGTGAGCCGCAAGCACGCCGAGTTCCGTCGTCACGGCACGTCCTTCAGCGTCAAAGACCTCGGCTCGCTCAACGGCACCTACTTCGACGGCGTTCGCATCGACGAGGCCCTCCTCTCGGACGGCGCCGAGGTGCAGGTCGGCAAGTTCCGCCTCACCTTCTACGCATCGCGGGTCGACCTCGCCAACCTGGCGATCAAGTAGTGCCGCGCGCTCTCGCCCGGGCCGATCAGGCGCCGGGTGCATCCGATCTGTTGACCATCGGGCAGGTCCTCGCCCGTCTCAAGCCCGAGTTCCCCGACCTGTCGAACTCGAAGCTCCGGTTCCTCGAAGAGCGCCAGCTGGTCACGCCGGTGCGCACCGAGTCGGGCTACCGCAAGTTCTCGCCCGCCGACGTCGAGCGACTCCGCTTCATCCTCGGCCTCCAGCGCGACCACTACCTGCCGCTCAAGGTGATCCGCGGCCACCTCGACGATCTCGACGCCGGCCGTCCGCTCTCCCTGCCGGCCAACGCCGCGCCGGCGTCGATGCTCACCGGCGGTCGGCGGTACAGCCGCGACGAGCTCCTCAGCGAGACCGGTGCGACCCCGGCCCTGCTCGACGACGCCATCGGCTCCTCCCTCGTGCCCGCCGCCGAGCACTACGGCGATGAGGCACACAGGATGCTGCAGGCCCTCGTCGAGCTGAAGAAATCCGGCATCGAACCGCGTCATCTCCGAGCCCTCCGCGCCGCGGCCGAACGCGAGCTGGGCCTCATCGAGAACGCCGTGGCTCCGGCCGTCCGGCGCCGCGACTCGGCCGGGCGCGCCCGCGCCGCCGAGCTCGCGCGCGAGATCGCCTCGCACCTCGAGACGGTCCGCGGCGGCCTGATCCGCTCGGCGCTCGGGCGCATCGACGGCTGACGAGGTCGCCCGCGCTCTCGTGCGAGGCGCTCGCACGGCTTAGACTCGGGGCAGGGTTCGGCCGTCGTCTCGACACGCCGCACGAGAAAGTCGAATGTCGCTCGTCGGCCCGCCCGTGTTGGGTACCGTTGACCTCGGTACAACACTCAACCTCTTCTTGAGACTTAGGCTCCTCATGGAGCCGTCCCGGCCGAGGCGCGGGTGGTCATGGCAACACCGTGTGGAAGGCTTCCGATGAACGACTCAGGCACCCCCGAGGGGTCCCGCATCGACGGCCCGACGACACGTGACGCCGTGCCGACGCCCGTCTCCGAGTACGGCGCCGACGTCCTCTTCACCGACGGCATGGTCGAGCTCGAGGAAGACCACGGCTACCGCGGCACCGCCGCCGCTCGCGCGGCCGGCATCAGCTACCGCCAGCTCGACTACTGGGCCCGCACCGGCCTCGTCGAGCCCACCGTCCGCGGTGCGTCGGGCTCCGGCACGCAGCGTCTCTACGGCTTCCGCGACATCCTCGTGCTGAAACTCGTGAAGCGCCTCCTCGACACCGGCATCTCGCTCCAGCAGATCCGCACGGCCGTCAACCAGCTCCGCGAGTCGGGCGTGAACGACCTCGCCCAGACGACGCTCATGAGCGACGGCGCCTCCGTCTACCTCTGCACCTCCAACGACGAGGTCATCGACCTCGTCTCACGCGGTCAGGGCGTCTTCGGCATCGCCGTGGGCAAGGTGCTGCGCGAGGTCGAGTCGAGCCTCGTCGAGCTCGACGCCACTCCTGCGGCCGACCCTCGCGACGAGCTAGCCGCCCGCCGCTCCTCTCGCGCCTCGTAGCACCGTTCGGCGGGGCATTGCGCGCCACCCGCCTCCGCCAGTGCGACAAAACGCGACATCTGCGACGTGCAAGGACGTCGCAGACGTCGCGTTTTGTCGCCGGAGGGCTGAAAGGCTTCGGCGGAGCCAGCCCGTTGGCTAGCGAGCGACGGGCTCCGCGTAGTCGCCGATCTTCGCCGTGCGCATGATTCGCTCGAGCAGCTGGTCGAAGTTCCGCGCCATCTCCTGGGCGGACTCGCCGGGCCAGACGTGCAGCGGCTTCGCCGCGCCCTGCGCCTGCTGCAGCGACGTGCGCTCGGGCAGCTGGGGCGAGAGGACGAGCGGCCCGAACATGTCGCGGAGCTCTTTGATGCGGAACTGGTGCTCGAGGGACTGCACGCGGGCGCGGTTCACGATGATGCCGAGAGGCTGGAGACGGGGGGAGAGGCCGCGACGGATCTCCTCGATCGCGCGGAGGGCGCGGTCGGCAGCGGCGACGGAGAAGAGGCCGGGCTCGGTGACGACGGTCACGCGGTCGGAGGCGGCCCAGGCCGTGCGGGTCAGCGCGTTGAGCGACGGCGCGCAGTCGATGAGCACGAGGTCGTAGTCGGCCTCGACGGTGGCGAGCGCCTCTTCGAGCTTCCAGATGTCGCGGATCGACGGGTGCGGGCCGTCGAAGTTGATCGCCGACGGGCTGCCGATCATGACGTCGATCTTGCCCGTGCGGCCCTTGGTCCAGCCCGACGGGGCGATGGCGGCGCGCACCGTCTTCTCTTTCGGCGACGCGAGCACGTCGGCGACGTTCAGGTGCCCGGCGACCGAGATGTCGAGGCCCGTGGAGACGTCGGACTGCGGGTCGAGATCGACGACGAGGGTGCGGAGGCCTTTGGCGAAGGCAGCCGACGTGAGACCGAGCGTCACAGTCGTCTTGCCGACGCCGCCTTTGAGAGAGCTGACGCTGAGTACATGCACGAAGAAGACGATACCTTCACTACTGTTAAAGCACCTAAAGGCGGCTGCACGAGGTGCTCCGCCGAGAGAGGCCAGTCGCGTGTTCTCCAAGATCCTCGTCGCCAACCGCGGAGAGATCGCGATCCGGGCGTTCCGGGCCGCGTTCGAGCTGGGTGCCCGCACCGTCGCGGTGTACCCGTACGAAGACCGCAATTCGATGCACCGTCTCAAGGCCGACGAGGCGTATCAGATCGGCGAGGTGGGGCACCCCGTGCGGGCCTATCTCGACGTGTCGGAGATCATCCGGGTGGCTCTCGAATCCGGCGCCGACGCCATCTACCCCGGCTACGGCTTCCTCTCCGAGAACCCCGAGCTCGCCGAGGCCGCGGCCGCCAACGGCATCACGTTCATCGGCCCCGGGCAGCACGTGCTCGAGATGGCCGGCAACAAGGTCACCGCGAAAGAGAAGGCGATCGCCGCCGGTGTGCCGGTGCTTCGCTCGACGCCCGCCAGCCGCGACATCGAGGCCCTCATCGCAGGAGCCGCGGAGATCGGCTTCCCCGTCTTCGCGAAAGCCGTCGCAGGCGGCGGTGGCCGCGGCATGCGTCGCGTCGAGACCGCGGCGGAGCTCCGCCCGGCGCTCGAGGCCGCGATGCGCGAGGCCGACAGCGCCTTCGGCGACCCGACGATGTTCATCGAGCAGGCGGTGGTCCGCCCCCGGCACATCGAGGTGCAGGTGCTCGCCGATGCGACCGGCGAGACCGTGCACCTGTTCGAGCGCGACTGCTCGGTGCAGCGCCGGCACCAGAAGGTCGTCGAGATCGCTCCGGCGCCCAACCTCGACGACGCCACCCGCCAGGCGATGTACCGCGACGCCATCGCGTTCGCCCGCTCGATCGGCTACGTCAACGCCGGCACCGTCGAGTTCCTCCTCGACACCGCGGGCGAGCGGCGCGGCGAGCACGTCTTCATCGAGATGAACCCGCGCATCCAGGTCGAGCACACGGTCACCGAGGAGGTGACCGACGTCGACCTCGTCCTCTCGCAGATGCGCATCGCCGCGGGCGCGACCCTCGCCGAACTGGGCCTCACGCAGCCCGAGATCCGCCTCCGCGGCGCGGCGCTGCAGTGCCGCATCACCACGGAGGACCCGAACGCCGGCTTCCGTCCCGACACCGGCCGCATCACGACCTACCGCTCTCCGGGCGGCGCGGGCATCCGCCTCGACGGCGGCACCATCGAGCCGGGCGCGCAGATCAGCCCGCACTTCGACTCGATGCTGGCGAAGATGACGGCGCGCGGCCGCGACTTCCCGGCGGCCGTGACCCGGGCCAAGCGCGGGCTCGCCGAGTTCCGCATCCGCGGCGTCTCGACGAACATCCCGTTCCTCCAGGCCGTGCTCGACGACCCGTCGTTCGCCGCCGGCGACCTCTCGACGTCGTTCATCGAGGAGCGCCCGCAGCTCTTCGAGAGCCACGCGTCGCGCGACCGCGGCACGAAGATCCTCCGCTGGCTCGCCGATGTCACGGTGAACAAGCCTCACGGGGCGGGGGAGGGCGCGATCGACCCCGCGTCGAAACTGCCCGCGATCGACCTGTCGGCTGCTCCTGCGCCCGGATCGCGCCAGCGCCTGCTCGAACTGGGCCCGAAGGGCTTCGCCGAGGCTCTGAGGGCGCAGACGGCCCTCGCCGTCACCGAGACCACGATGCGCGACGCGCACCAGTCTCTCCTGGCCACGCGCGTGCGCTCGAAAGACCTGCTCGCCGTTGCCCCCTACGTGAGCAGGATGACGCCCGAGCTGCTCAGCATGGAGGCCTGGGGCGGCGCCACCTACGACGTGGCCCTGCGATTCCTCGGCGAAGACCCGTGGCACCGCCTCGCGAGCCTGCGCGAGGCCATGCCGAACGTGGCGATCCAGATGCTGCTGCGCGGTCGCAACACCGTCGGCTACACGCCGTACCCGACCGAGGTGACCGAGGCCTTCGTGCAGGAGGCCGCGGCGACCGGCGTCGACATCTTCCGCATCTTCGACGCGCTCAACGACGTCTCGCAGATGCGCCCGGCCATCGACGCGGTCCTCGCGACCGGCACGACCGTCGCCGAGGTGGCGCTCTGCTACACCGCCGACCTGCTCGACCCGGCCGAAGACCTCTACACCCTCGACTACTACCTGAAGCTTGCGGAGCAGATCGTCGAGGCGGGCGCGCACGTCATCGGCATCAAGGACATGGCCGGGCTCCTGCGCGCCGGGGCCGCCGAGAAGCTCGTCACGGCCCTGCGCGACCGCTTCGACCTGCCGGTGCACGTGCACACGCACGACACCGCCGGCGGCCAACTCGCCACGCTGCTCGCGGCGAGCCGGGCAGGAGCCGACGCGGTCGACGTCGCCAGCGCCCCGATGGCCGGCACGACGTCGCAGCCCTCGGCATCGGCCCTCGTCGCCGCCCTCGCGCACACCGAGCGCGACACCGGCCTGTCGCTGCAGGCGGTGAGCGACCTCGAGCCGTACTGGGAGGCCGTACGCCGCGTCTACAAGCCGTTCGAATCGGGCCTCCCGGGGCCGACCGGGCGCGTCTACAAGCACGAGATCCCCGGCGGCCAGCTGTCGAATCTCCGCCAGCAGGCCATCGCGCTGGGGCTCGGAGACCAGTTCGAGAAGGTGGAGGACTGGTACGCGGCCGCGAACCGGATCCTCGGCCGCCCGCCGAAGGTCACCCCGTCGTCGAAGGTGGTGGGCGACCTCGCCCTGCAGCTCGCGGCGACGGACGCCGACCCGGCCGAGTTCGAGCAGGATCCCGGCCGATTCGACATCCCCGACAGCGTCATCGGCTTCATGGCCGGCGAGTTGGGCGACCTGCCGGGTGGCTGGCCCGAGCCGTTCCGGTCGAAGGTGCTCGAGGGCCGGACGGTCAAGATCGGCGTCGAGCCCCTGGATCCTGCCGACCAGGACGGCCTCACCGTGCCGGGTCGGGAGCGCCAAGAGCTGCTGAACCGCCTGCTCTTCGCGGGGCCGACGCAGCAGTACCAGCAGGTGCTCGACACCTACGGCGACCTCTCGGTCGTGTCGACACCCGACTACCTCTACGGGCTCGTGCCCGGGGTCGAGCACGCGGTGCCTGTGGCGCGCGGCGTGACGCTCTACATCGCGCTCGAGGCGATCGGCGAGGCCGACGAGAAGGGCGTGCGCACCGTCATGACGACGATCAACGGGCAGCTGCGCCCGGTGTTCGTGCGCGACCGGTCGATCGACGTCGCGCAGAAGTCCGCCGAGAAGGCCGACCGCACCGTGCCCGGCGAGATCGCCGCGCCGTTCTCGGGTGTCGTGACGGTCAAGGTCGCCGTCGGAGATCGGGTCGCGGCGGGCGACGCGGTGGCGACGATCGAGGCGATGAAGATGGAGGCGGCGATCACGACCCCGGTCGCGGGCACCGTCGGGCGTCTGGCGATCCCGTCGACGCAACAGGTCGACGCCGGCGATCTGCTCGTCGTGGTGTCGTAGCGCGGGCTCGTCGAGCCGACGGGTCCGAGCCCGCGTCGTCCGTCTCGTAGGCTCTTCGTGAGCCCTCACGAGCACCAGGAGCAGAACGAGAAGTGTCAGAACGCGCCATCCGCCTCTTCGGAGATCCCGTTCTCCGGTCGAAGTCCGATCCTGTCCGGCTCGGCGACCCCGGGCTCGCGGGCCTCGTGGACGACCTCATCGACACGGTCACCGTCCCCGGCCGCGCGGGCGTCGCCGCCTGCCAGATCGGCGTCGGCCTCCGCGCGTTCAGCTACAACGTCGACGGCGAGATTGGCTACGTGCTGAACCCCGAGATCGTCGAGCTCGGCGGCGAGGCGGAGCTCGTGGACGAGGGGTGCCTGTCGGTGCCCGGCTTCTTCTTCCCGCGCCGGCGCCACCCGTTCGCGCGCGTCGTCGGCGTCGACCTGAACGGCGACCGGCTCGAGCTCTCCGGCGAGGGCCTCATGGCGCAGGCGCTGCAGCACGAGACCGACCACCTCGACGGCACCCTGTACGTGATGGGGCTCGAGCCCGAGACGAAGCGCGACGCCATGCGTCAAATTCGCGAGTCCGACTGGTTCAAGCTGAGCTAGCGAGCCGCCCTCACGCTCTAGAAGTCGGCGGAGGCGTCGGCACCGGTGTGATCCGGCACGCGGACGCTGGCGGTGCCGGGCCCGACCTCGTCGAAGTCGCGGTGCTCCAGCACGAGGCGCCCGTCGACGATCGAGGCCGGGAGGCCTGTGCTCAGCCAGGCGTCTTCGCTTGCTCCTGCACCCGCAGCGATGCCGGGGCCGCGGAAGGCCGCGAGCCCGTCGTCGTCGATGTCGACCTCGATGCCGGGCAGTGGAGCGCCGACCGTGCCGGGCTGACGCTCGAACGGATCGTCGACCCGCTCGATCGTGGCCAGACCGCCGGTCGCGGCCGTCCCGAACCCCTCGACGGGTCGCACGTCGAGCGCCCGCATGAGGAGGCGCAGCCGCTCGGGCAGCGTCGTGGTGCCCGCGATGCTCACGGCGTGCGACACCTGCCCGCCGACCGACCGCCGAAGCCCGCGGAGCACGAGGGTGTCGGCCAGTGTGAAGCGGGTGCGAAGGCCCATCGGCACAGCGCCGTGCGAGAGCGCCGCCGCGTACTCGAGGGCGACGTCGTGCGCCTGCCGGAACGCCGTAGCACGACCACCCGCCTCGGCTCGCACTCGTGCGGCCTCGTCGATGAACGCGAAGGTGGCCGGGTGGCCCACGAGGAGCGTCGGCCGGAACGAGTGCAGCGTCTCGACCAGGTCGGCGCGATCGTGGAGGTGGCCCAGTCGAGTGCCGGTGGCGAGCGCCGCGAGCGTCACGAGTCGCGCGTCGGGGTCGGTTGCGGGCAGGATCTGCAGCACCGACCGCCCCGGGCCGACCGCCTCGCCCAGTGCGTCCGCCACCTGCCGGGCCCTCGTCGCGAGCACGCCGTGGGTCAGCGTCGACCGCACGGGCGCCCCCTCGTCGTCGAACGAATAGAGGAGGCCCGCGGCGTCGTCGGGCGTCACCGCGTCGAGGTGCGCGGCGAACTCGTCGTCGGGCACGTCGCGGCCCGAGTCGACGATCTTGTCGAGGTCGCCGAGCCCGAGCTGCCACACCGAGAGGACGGTCGGGAGCTCGCTGTGCAGCTCGTCGAAGCGGGCGAAGTCGGCGGGGGTCTCGACGACGACTGCGGTCGGCGTGGCGTCGTCGAGCACGCGGAGCAGCTGCGACTGCCCGGCACGCCGGTCGAGCGGCACGGTCACGGCCCCCACGAAACCGGCGGCGAAGTCGAGGAGCGTGGTCTCGAGACGGTTCGCGCTCAGCACGCCGATGCGGTCGCCGTGGCGGATGCCCCGGGCGACGAGGCCGCGCGCCAGGGTGCGGACGCGCTGCGAGAACTCGGCGGCGGTGAGATCGAACCAGGAGCCGAGGGAGTCGGGGATCGCGACGAGCCTCGCGTCGGCGTCCGTCGACACGCGCTCGTCGAGGAGCGCGCCTGTCGTCATCCCGGCCATGCCACCACAGTACCCGCCGGTGTTCGAACGATCGGCAGCGCCCTCTCCCGACCGGTGGTTAGGATGAATGCTCGTGCAGGCCATCGGAATCGACATCGGCGGAACGAAGATCGCGGGGGGCGTGGTCACCGAACTCGGTGAGATCGTCGCCGAGAGGCGGGTCCCGACCCCGGCGGGCGACTCCGAGTCGATCGTCGACGCCGTCGTCGCCATGATCCAGGAGCTCCAGGGCGCCGCCCCCTCCGCGGGCGGCGAGGTCGTCGCCGCGGGCGTCGCGGCCCCGGGGTTCATCGACGCCGCGCAGTCGACGGTCTACTACACGCCGAACATCCCCTGGCGCAACGAGCCGCTGCGCGCACGCCTGAACGAGAAGCTCGGCCTCCACATCACGATCGACAACGACGCGAACGCCGCCGGCTGGGCCGAATTCCGCTTCGGTGCGGGTCGCCTCGTCAGCGACATGACCATGCTCACGATCGGCACCGGTGTCGGCGGCGCCATCGTCGCCAAGGACCAGCTGCTCCGCGGCGGCTTCGGCACGGGCGGCGAGCTCGGCCACGTCCGCCTCGTGCGCGACGGCCTCCTCTGCGGCTGCGGAGCCCACGGCTGCATCGAGCAGTACGGCTCGGGACGCGCCCTCCTCCGCATGGCCGGCGAGGTCGCCGACCGCGGCGGTGCGAACGGCAAGGCCCTGGCCGACGTCCGTGCGGCGAAGGGCCAGCTGACCGGGCCCGACGTCGCCGAGCTGATGGCCAAGGGCGACCCGGGTGCACTCGAGGCCCTGACGGAGCTCGGCACGTGGCTCGGCGAGGCGTGCGCCTCTCTCAGCGTGGTGCTCGACCCTCAGCGGTTCGTCTTCGGGGGCGGTGTGGCGCAGGCCGGCGAGCTCCTGCTGGCTCCGATCCGCGAGGCGTACCTCTCTCACCTGCCGGCCCGGGGCTTCCACCCCGAGCCCGACTTCGTGATCGCCGAGCTGGTGAACGAGGCCGGCGTCGTCGGAGCAGCCGACCTCGCTCGTCTTCACGTGCAGACGCTCTGATCCGAGACCCGTGCGCGGCTAGACTTCGACAGCCGCCTGCGACAAGGAGACGCCGTTGTTCTACTGGATCATGAAGACGTTCCTCTTCCGTCCGATCCTGCTGTCGATCTTCCGGCCCTGGGTGATCGGCAAGGAGAACGTGCCCGAGACCGGGCCGGTGATCTTCGCGAGCAACCACCTGTCGTTCGTCGACTCGGTGTTCCTGCCGCTGGCGCTCGAACGTCGCATCTCGTTCCTGGCGAAGAGCGACTACTTCACCGGGCGAGGGATCCGCGGCTGGGCGACACGCGTCTTCTTTAACGCGACCGGCCAGCTGCCGATCGACCGATCGGGCGGCAAGGCGTCCGAGGCGTCGCTGAACACCGGCCTCAAGGTCCTGGCGCGCGGCGAGCAGCTCGGCATCTATCCGGAGGGCACGCGCAGCCCCGACGGCAAGCTCTACCGGGGTCGCACCGGCATCGCCCGCATGGTGCTCGAGGGGCGCGTGCCCGTCGTGCCGGTCGCGATGATCGACACCCAGAAGGTCATGATCACCGGGTCGAAGAGGCCGCACCTGCACAGGATCGGCGTCGTGTTCGGCCAGCCCCTCGACTTCTCGCGGTTCGAGGGTCTCGAGGGCGACCGGTTCATTCTCCGGTCGATCACCGACGAGATCATGCACGAACTCAACAAGCTCGGCGGTCAGGAATATGCGGACGTCTACGCGTCTTCGGTGAAAGAGAGGCGAGCCGTTCTTTCGCGATAGGCTCGCTGATCGTGGCGGCCCTCCGGCCGCCTGAACCGCCAGCGATTCTGATGAGGAAATTGTGCTCCAGACCGAAGAACCAGTCGTCTTTGCCGATCCCGATGTGATCGCCGGACTGGACTATTGGCGCACGCTCCCCATCAAGCAGCAGCCCGAATGGGCCGACTCGTCGGCCGTCGCCGCGGCCTCCGCGGAGATCGCCACGTACCCGCCGCTCGTGTTCGCGGGCGAGGTCGACACGCTCCGCGACCGCCTCGCCGAGGCGGCCGCCGGCCGCGCGTTCCTCCTGCAGGGCGGCGACTGCGCCGAGACCTTCGCCGACGCCACGGCCGACAACATCCGCAACCGGGTCAAGACGATCCTGCAGATGGCCGTCGTGCTGACCTACGGCGCCAGCGTGCCCGTGATCAAGATGGGTCGCATGGCCGGGCAGTTCGCCAAGCCCCGCTCGAGCGATGTCGAGACCCGCGACGGCGTGACGCTGCCCGCGTACCGCGGCGACATCATCAACGGGTACGACTTCACGCCCGAGTCGCGGCAGCCGGATCCTGCGCGCCTGGTCCGCGGGTACCACACGTCGGCGTCGACGCTGAACCTGATCCGCGCCTTCACGCAGGGGGGCTTCGCCGACCTGCGCCAGGTGCACGCGTGGAACAAGGGCTTCGCCGCGAACCCGGCGAACTCGATGTACGAGCACCTCGCCAAGGAGATCGACAAGGCCGTCAAGTTCATGGAGGCGGCCGGCGCCGACTTCGACGAGATGAAGCGCGCCGAGTTCTACACCTGCCACGAGGCACTGCTCATGGACTACGAGCGCCCGATGACCCGGATCGACTCGCGCACGGGCACCCCGTACACGCTGTCGAGCCACTTCCAGTGGATCGGCGAGCGAACGCGTGACCTCGACGGCGCTCACGTCGACTTCCTGTCGCGCGTGCGCAACCCGATCGGCGTCAAGCTCGGCCCGACGACGACGCCCGACGACATGCTCCGGCTCATCGACAAGCTCGACCCCGAGCGCGAGCCCGGTCGCCTGACCTTCATCACGCGCATGGGTGCCGGGAAGATCCGGGAGGCTCTGCCGTCGCTGCTCGAGGCGATCAAGAAGGCCGACGCGACGCCGCTGTGGGTCTCCGACCCGATGCACGGCAACGGCATGACCACCCCGACCGGCTACAAGACGCGCCGCTTCGAGGAGATCATGGACGAGGTGAAGGGCTTCTTCGAGGCTCACCGCGCCGCGGGCACGCACCCGGGCGGCATCCACATCGAGCTCACCGGCGACGACGTCACCGAGTGCCTCGGCGGCTCCGAGCACATCGACGAGGCCACCCTCGCGACGCGCTACGAGAGCCTGTGCGACCCGCGCCTCAACCACATGCAGTCGCTCGAGCTCGCGTTCCTCGTGGCCGAAGAGCTGGCGAGCGCGAACGCCTGACCACTACCCGCGGCGAAACGGCCTATCCGCGTGTCTTAGGGCACGCGGGTAGGCCGTTTTCGCGCGGGTAGACCGCGCTCAGGGAGATCAGCCGACGCTGATGGCTGAGCCGTCGTACGTGAGTGTGATGGTGTCGCCCTTGTGCACGGTCGACTTGCCCGCGGGTGACTGCGACTGCACCTTGACGAGCTTCCGCCAGTCGAACCCGAGGGCCGACGCGGTCGAGCACTGCACCGTGGTGCAGTCGGCGTAGGTCACCTTGAGGCCCAGGGCCTTGAGTGCGGCCTCGGCCGTCGACACCTTCTTGCCGGTCTCGTCGGGAAGCGTGATGGGGGCGGGCCCCTTCGACACCGTGAGATCGATGTGGTCGCCCTTGATGACGGTGCCCTGGTTCGCCTGAGCCTGCGAGATCACCGACCCGGCGGCGACCGTGTCGCTGTACGACGACGCCGTCTGGTCGCCGACGAGGCCGACCGCCGACAGCGTCGCCTGGGCGTCCGACACGGTCTTGCCGGTGACGTCGGGCACGGGCCCGAGCGAGACGGTGAGCGTCACCGGGCCCTTCTCGCGGTAGGTCGACGCCGAGCCCAGGTCTTCGTCGGCGCCGGCCGAGGTCGTGCCGGCGACCGACAGCACGACGTTCTTCGCCTGGTTCGAGAACTGGTACGACGACGCCTTGACGGTGAAGTTCTTCAGGGCGGCGCGTGCGGTCGCCTCGAGGTGGCCGGTGACCTGGGGGAAGCTCAGGATTCTGGGCCCCTGCGACACGATCAGCGTCACGGTTGCGCCCTTGTGCACGGTGGCGCCGGCACGAGGTCGGGTGCCGGTCACCTCGCCCGCGGGCACGGAGGTGCTGTACCTCTGCTCCTGCGTCTTGCTCACGGCGAAGCCGTCGGCCGTGAGCGTCGAGGTCGCCTGGCTCACGCTCGACCGTGAGACGCCCGGCACCGAGGCCATCGCTCCCGGCCCGACGTTGAACCAGAGGGCGGTGCCGAGGGCGACGAGCGCCACGACGATCACGATGACGAGCCACACGGCCCCGCGGCGGCGTCGACGGCCGGCCTTCTTCTGGAGCGCCTCGGCGTTCTCCGAGAGCGCCGGCACGACCGGCCCGGTGCGGTGCCGACCCTTGGGCAGGATCTGAGTGTCGCCCGTCGACCCGCCGAACGTCTCGCCCGTGCCCGACGGCGGCACCGGCCCCGTCGGCCCGGTCGTGCGCTGCAGCGGGGGCACCGGAGCCATCGCGCTGGGCAGCACCATCGTCTTCTGCACGCCGCCGGTCGCGCCGCCGCGCTGGAGCTCGAACAGGTGGTCGAGCATGGCTCGGGCGTCGCGCGGGCGCTGGTCGGGGTCGCGGGCGGTCGCCCAGAGCACGAGCTCGTCGAGCTCGGGCGGCACGCGCGGGTTGACGGCGGAGGGCATCGGCACGGTGTCGTTGGCGTGCTGGTAGGCGATCTGCATCGGCTGGTCGCCCTTGTAGGGCTGCTCGCCGGTGAGCATCTCGTAGAGCATGATGCCGAGCGCGTAGATGTCGCTGCGGGTGTCGGCGACGCCGCGGGTGACGAGCTCGGGGGAGAGGTAGGCGATGGTGCCCAGGAGCGCGGCGCCGGTCGCGGTGTTGGCGCTGGCCGCGCGGGCGAGGCCGAAGTCGCCGATCTTGATGCGGCCGTCGTCGGCGAGCAGGACGTTCTCGGGCTTGAGGTCGCGGTGGACGATGCCGGAGCGGTGAGCCGCGGCGAGCCCGGCGAGGACCGCCTCGAGGATGTCGGTGGCCTGCTCGGGGGTGAGCACCCGGTGATCCTGCAGCAGCTCGCGCAGCGTGATGCCGGGCAGGTACTCCATGACCAGGTAGGCGGACTCGTCGTCCTGCCCCTGGTCGAAGACGTTCACGACGTTCGGGTGCGCGAGGCGGGCGGCCGACCGGGCCTCCTGGATGAAGCGCTCCTTGAAGTTCTCGTCGTCGGCGAGGTGGCCGTGCATGATCTTCACTGCGACGGGCCGCTCGAGCCGGAGGTCGGAGGCGAGGTAGACCGTCGCCATGCCGCCGCGGGCGATGCGTGAGCGCACCTGGTATCGGCCGTCGATGAGTCTGCCGATCATCGGGTCCGTCTGGTTGACACTCACCCTCGGGATTTTACGGAGGGGTCGCCTGAAGAGGTCCTTGACGCACCGGGCCTGACGAGATCGTTACCTGACCCGAACACGTCTCGATGTGTGGTGGCGCTACAGCGTCGCGAGCCAGAGGCGCGCGGGCTTCTCCCACTTGGCGTAGGCGGTGGGGTAGGCCGAGTTCTGCACGGCCTGGGCCGCCTGGGTCACGGTCATCGACGACCATCCGCGGATGTCCAGGAGCCCGCGGGTGACGCCCGCGTTCGGGTTCCGCGAGCCGCCGTAGAACAGCTCGGCGGCGTAGGTCGTGTTGAGCAGCTGCGCCTTCGAGCCCCAGCCCTGGCTGGGACGCTGCTGGAACAGGCCGACCGAGTCGCGGTCGCCGGAAGAGAGGTTCTCGAGCCCGGACTCCTGCGCGGCGGCCGAGAGCGCGACGACGATGCCGTAGTCGCTGACGCCGAGCGCGCGGCCGACGCGGATGATGGTGAGCGCGTTGGAGCGCTGCGCCGCCGAGAGCGTGTTCGGGCTGACCGGCACGGTGCTCGTTCCGCCGACCGACGCCGTCGCCGTGGTCGCGGCGCCCGGGATCGTCAGCTGCTTGCCGGCGTAGATCGTGCTCGACCAGCTCAGGCCGTTCGCGGCCAGCAGCCGGTCGACGGTGGTGGCGTGCGCCTTGGCGATCGACGAGAGCGTGTCACCCGTGCGGATCGTGTATTTGGTCGAGCCCGCCTTCGACGAGCCCGCGGTCGTCGTCGCGGGCGCGGCCGCCTTCGACGGGGCCGACGACGAGGGCGCAGGAGCCGAGGTCGACGCACCCGGCATCCTCAGCTTCTGCCCCGGGTAGATGATGCTCGACCACCCGAGCCCGTTCGCGTCGAGGAGCGCCTGCGTCGACACGCCGTGCCTCGCCGCGATCGACGACAGGGTGTCGCCCCGGACGATCGTGTAGGTGCCGGTGGTCGAGGCGTGCGGCTTCGTCACCGACGCGGCGGCCGCGGCGGTCGCGCGCGCGGAGGTCAGGTGGAGCGTCTGGCCGGGGTAGATGGTCGACTTCCAGCTCAGGCCGTTCAGGGCGAGGACGGAGGCGGTCGAGAGTCCGTAGCGGCCGGCGATCGAAGCGACGGTGTCGCCGGCGACGACGGTGTAGGTGGTGGGGGCCGTCGAGGCCGTCTCGAGGACGGCGTCGGTCGTGACGTCGGCGGTGGTGTTGTCGGCGGTCAGGGTCGCGGTCTGCCGGCTGCGGTAGATGGCGCTGAGGTCGATCGTGGTCGCGGGAGCGGGGGAGGCCTCGGGGCGCTTCGTGTGAGGCTGGACGTGGTCGGCGGCGAGCTGTCCGGTGGCGCCCATCGTGACCGCCATGGTCCCGGCGAGGACGATCGGGACGGTGCCGAGCATGCTCCTGCCCAGGCGGTAGGCGGCGGTCCGGCTGATCGGCCCGCCTGTGCCGCGTGTCTCGTCTGATGCATTCATGGAACGTTCCCCGGCCTGTCTTCTGCGACACGCCCTTCCGTGATCCCGCGTGTCGGTATTCCACGCTGGCACACAAGTAAAGCCAAGTCAATTAACGAGACAGGTGTGACTGGTGTGACTTCGGCCCCAATGCGGGGGTGCGCCACCCCCGCGCGACGACGCGGCGGGGACGTGGCACAGTGGGAGGGTGACTGACCTCTCATCGCGTCCCTGGTTCGACGACGTCGACTGGCTCACGCTCCCCGACGTCGCCGAGCGGCTCGGCACCACCGCGAGCCGCGTCCGCAGGCTCCTCGAAGACCGGATCCTCGTCGGCGCCCGCATCGACGGCGTCCGCAAGGTGCCGGCCGTCTTCCTCGTCGGCGGCGAGCCCCTCCACGAGCTCAAGGGCACCCTCACTGTCCTCGCCGACAACGGCTTCGACGACGACGAGTCGCTCGACTGGCTGCTCAGCGACGAGGAGTCGCTCGGCACGAGCCCCGTCGCGGCGCTGCTCGCAGGCCGGAAGGCCGAGGTGCGTCGCGTGGCGCAGAGCCTCCTTTAGCGAGGAGGGATCACGCGCTCCGGCGCGTCACGGTCTCGGCCAGCTGCGAGAGCTGCGCCCGCGCGCTCGGAGTGAGCGGGGCCGCCTCGATCGCCGCGCGCGCCTTGCCGACCTGCTCCGCGATCGACTCCTCGATCGCGTCGACCGCACCCGACTCGCGGATGGTCGCCTGCAGCATCGACACCTGCGCCTCGTCGAGGTCGGGGTCGCCGAGCAGCTCGTCGAGCAGCCGGACCGCGGTCGAGGGCAACGACGCACGCGCGGTGGCGATGAGCACGGTGCGCTTGCCCTCCCGCAGGTCGTCGCCGGCGGGCTTTCCGGTCACCGACGGGTCGCCGAAGACGCCGAGGAGGTCGTCGCGGAGCTGGTAGGCGATGCCGAGGGGGAGGCCGAATCGCCGGAGGGCGTTCACCTGCTCCTGCGACCCACCGCCCATGGACGCGCCGATGGTGAGGGGGGCCTCGATCGAGTACTTCGCCGACTTGTAGACGATGACGCGCTGGGCCCGGGTGAGCTGCTCGGCCTCGTCGACGGTTCGCCAGGCGCCCTCCTCGAGGATGTCGAGGTACTGGCCGACGGTGACCTCGGTGCGCATGCGGTTGAACTCGGCGCGTGCAGCCCGCGCGGCGTCGCGGTTCGCGAGCGAGTCGAAGGCCTCGGAGACCAGCTCGTCGCTCCACGAGAGAAGGAGGTCGCCGAAGAGGAGGCCGCCCGAGGTGCCGAACGAGACCGGGTCGCCGTCGAACGAGCCGTCGCGGTGGAGCTCCTGGAAGCGCTTGTGCGCCGCGGGCAGTCCGCGCCGGGTGTCGGAGTTGTCCATGATGTCGTCGTGGACCAGCGCGGCCGCGTGGAAGAACTCGAGACCGGCGGACGCGGTCACCACGCTGGCGAGCTGCTCGCGGTCGGGTTCGTCGGCGAGGAGGTCGGACCCGGTGGCCAGACCGGCCACCGACTGCCAGCCCCAATAGCAGAAGAGAGCGCGGAACCGCTTGCCGCCGTGCAGCAGGTCGGCCGAGAACCGGGCGAACGGATCCAGGTCGCCGGCGATGGCCGCGAGGTGCGGCCTCTGCCCGGCCAGAAAGGTGTCGATCCGCTCTTGAACGACGTCTACTAACCGCGTACTCTCAGCCACGCCGCCTAGCCTAACCAGGTCTGGCGAGCGTAGAATTTTGTGCCAGTGACCGCGAATCTCACCTCGCCGGTCGGTCGTCCCTGAAGGGAACAGAAATGCCACTTTCCGAACAGGAGCAGCGGCTGCTCGAAGAGATGGAGCGCAGCCTCTACAACAACGACTCCGACTTCGTCACCACCATGGGCTCGCGTCGAGGGCGACCGAGCTACGCGATGGTGATCCTCGGAATCCTCGCTGCTCTCGTGGGCGTCGGCGTGATCGTCGCCGGTGTCGCGTTCCGCCAGCCGCTCATCGGTGTCGCCGGCTTCGTCGTCCTCCTCGCGGGCGCGCTCTTCGCGATCGCCCCGCCGCGTCGTCGCCACGGCCTGCTCGGCCCGGCCCCCGTTCCTCCCCACGCCTCCACCAAGGGTCGTGGCCGGTCGAACCGCGGCTCGATGATGGACCGCATGAACGAGCGCTGGGATCGCCGTCAGCACGGCGACGAGCGCTAGATCGCCACAGTTCTTCCCGAAAAGGGGTCGCCTCCGGGCGGCCCCTTTTCTCGTGCACCGACACCCTCGCGCGGCGCATAACCCCTCCATTTCCCTCCACCCCGTGATTCCCCGGAATCACGGGGTTTTTTCGTGCCATTCGCCCCCCTTTCGGGGCTTCTGCTAGGGAATGTGGTGCATGGTGGAGTAAAGTGGAGGAAACGGACGGGATCGGGGGTGACGTGCAGTGTTCCTCGGTACCTACGCACCTCGCCTCGACGAGAAAGGCCGCATCATCCTTCCTGCGAAGTACCGCGACGAACTGGCCCCCGGCCTGGTGATGACGCGCGGGCAGGAGCGCTGCGTCTACGTCTTCCCGCGGGGCGAGTTCGAAGAGCTGCACCAGACGATCCGCAAGGCGCCGATCACGAGCAAAGAGGCTCGCGACTACCTGCGCATGTTCATGTCGGGCGCCTCCGACGAGATCCCCGACAAGCAGAACCGGGTCACGATCCCGGCCAACCTGCGCACCTACGCGAACCTCGACCGCGACGTCACGGTCATCGGCATGGGCAACCGCGTCGAGATCTGGGACACCGAGGCATGGTCCACGTACTCCGCCGAGCAGGAGGGCTCGTTCGCCGACATCACCGAGGAGGTGATTCCGGGCCTGTTCTGATTCGTCGGCCCTGACTCCCAGCCGTCCGCCCCTGGCACACCTTCCCCGGTGCCAGGTGGGATGGATGGGGATCAGGGCCGACGAGTCGAAGCCCGAACGCCATGGCAGACGACACCACCGGATCCGGCTCGGCCGACGAGACGCCTCGCGGCGCCGACCTCCACGTCCCCGTCCTCCTCGAGCGCACGCTCGACCTCCTCGCCCCGGCCCTCGAGAAGCCCGGCGCGGTGGTCGTCGACGCGACCCTCGGCATGGGCGGGCACTCCGAGGCGATGCTCACCCGGTTCCCCGAGCTCACCCTCGTGGGCCTCGACCGCGACACCGACGCGCTCCGCATCGCAGGAGCCCGACTCGAGCCGTTCGCACCGAGGGTCCACCTGGTCCACACCGAGTACGCCGGGGTCGCCGCCGCGCTGGACTCCCTCGGCATCGACGAGATCGACGGCATCCTGTTCGACCTCGGCGTCTCGTCGCTGCAGCTCGACCAGGTCGACCGCGGCTTCTCGTACTCGAAGGACGCCCCGCTCGACATGCGGATGGACACCACGCGCGGCATCACGGCCGAGCAGGTCGTCGCCACCTATTCGGAGAGCGAGCTCCGGCGCATCTTCACGCAGTACGGCGAGGAGAAACTCGCGGCCCGCTACGCCCGGGCCATAGTGCAGCAGCGCGAGGCCGCGCCGATCATCCGCAGTGCCCAGCTCGTCGACATCCTCAGCGACGCGACGCCCGCCGCCCTGTCGCGATCGGGTCACCCGGCCAAGCGCGTGTTCCAGGCGCTCCGGATCGAGGTGAACGCCGAGCTCGCATCGCTCGAGACGGCGCTTCCGGACGCGCTCGACCGCATCGCCGTCGGCGGCCGGATCGTGGTCCTCGCCTACCAGTCGCTGGAGGACCGCCTGGTCAAGCGGGAGCTTGCCCGCCGCTCCACGTCGACCGCTCCGGCCGGCCTCCCCGTCGAACTGCCCGAGCATCGTCCCGAGTTCCGTCTCCTCGTCCGTGGCGCCGAACTGGCGTCCGACGACGAGAAGGCCCTCAACCCCCGCGCCACACCGGTCCGCCTGCGGGCGGCCGAGCGAATCCGGAGAGCAGCATGAGCACCAACCACGCCCTTGCCACCGCGGCCGCCGACGTCGACTTCGACGAGGTCGACCTCCTCGACGAGCAGCCGCGTCGCCGGAGTCCGATCGAGATCGTCACGAGCCGCGCTCAGCGGAGTGCTCGACCCCGCATCGTCTACGCCCTCATCGCCACGGCGGCGCTCTTCGTGCTGCTGCTCACCCAGCTCGGCATCAGCATCGCGCTGAGCAACGGCGCCTACCGGATCTCGGCGCTGCAGGACGAACAGACCGTGCTCAGCCGGAGCCAGCAGAAGTACAGCGAGAAGCTCAACGTCCTCTCCTCGCCGCAGAACATCGCGAACAACGCGACGGCCCTCGGCATGGTCCGCAACCAGAACCCGGTGTACCTCGACCTGAACACCGAGACGGTCTACGGCACCCCGACGGCCGCGTCCAAGGACGCCGCGACCAGCGGGAACCTGGTCGCGAACAGCCTCCTGAAGGGCATCCCCGTGGTCACGAAGAAGGACAAGACCAAGGACTCGTCGGCGCAGTCGTCGTCGACGGGCGCGGCAACCTCGAAAACGTCCTCCTCTTCTGTAGCGTCGTCGTCGAATCAGCTGGTGGCTCCGCAGACTCGATGACGCACCTCCGCCGGCCGGAAGCGGGTCGACGACCGGTCGCCCCGCGGTGAGGAACCTCCCGTGAGACCAAGCGCGACCAACCGCGGTGCGGCGAACGCCGGGACCGCCATGACGGCGCGATCGAGGCGACGCCGCGTGTCGATCGTCGCGGCCGCGATCCTGGTGCTCGTCGCCCTGTTCGTGGTGCGACTCATCGACATCCAGGTCGTCCAGGCCGCCACGCTCAACGCCGACGCCGTCGGCAAGCGCTCGATCACATCGCCGATCTACGGCGACCGCGGAACGATCGTCGACACGAACGGCAAGGTGCTCGCCGACACGGTGCTGCGCTACGACATCACGGCCGCTCCGAAGTTCGCGCAAGGCGGCTATTCGACCACGGTCAAGGGCAAGACCACCCACTACACGATCGAGCAGGCGTCGCAGCAGATCGCCGAAGCGACCGGCGGCAATACGGCGGCGATCCTCAAGAAGCTGACCGCCTCGAAGACCAGCCTCTACGCCAACCTCATCGCCGGCGTCGATGTCGCGGGCTACCAGAAGATCGAGTCGCTCGGCATCTCCTGGCTCTACCCGGTTCGCCAGACCGCGAGGACCTACCCCAACGGCTCCGTCGCCGGAAACCTCATCGGCTTCGTGAACGGCTCGGGCGCCCAGACCGGCCTCGAGCTCGCGTACGACAAGTGCCTCGCCGGCACGAACGGGTCGCAGACGTACGAGCGCGGCCTCGACGGAGTGAAGCTCCCCGGCTCCACGACGACGACGAAGAAGGCCCACGACGGCGGCACGCTGATGACGACGATCGACGCCGACCTCCAGTACCAGATGCAGCAGGATCTCGACGAACAGGTCAAGGCGATCGGCGCCTCGTCCGGCACCGTGACCGTGATCAAGGTCGCGGACGGCTCGATCCTGGCCGATGCCGACTCGTCGAGCACGGATCCGAATAACCCCGGTGCCTCGAACACGGCCGCGTCGTTCCAGAGCAACTACGAGCCGGGCTCGGTGTTCAAGGCTATGACGGCCGCGTCCCTCATCGACTCCGGCCTCGCGAGCCCCGCCAGCCAGGCGATCGTCGCCGATCGGCGTGACTTCTCGTGGGGCGGCTTCATCGGCGACGCCGAGTCGCACCCGGTCGAGCACCTGACCCTCGCCGGGATCCTGGCCGACTCGTCGAACGTCGGCATCTCGTACATGGGCGAGAAGATGAGCGCCCAGGAGCGCTACGCGTACATGCTGAAGTTCGGGCTCGGCAAGAAGTCCGAGGTGAACTTCCCGCTCGAGGGCTCGGGTTCGCTCGGCAACCCGAACACCTGGGACAAGCAGACGAACTACAACTCCATGTTCGGCCAGGGCGTGTCGGCCACGGCCGTCCAGGTCGCCAGCATCTTCCAGACGCTCGCCAACGGCGGAGTCCGCGAGCCGCTGAAGCTGGTGAAGGGCTGCCGGCTCGCCGACGGCACGGTGATCGACACGCCGACCGGCAAGGCCACCCGCGTCGTGTCCGACAAGGCGGCGACCGACGTCGTCCAGATGCTCGAGAACACGATCCCCGAGGGCACGCTCCAGGGCATGGTGCCGATCTCGGGCTACAACGTCTCCGCCAAGACCGGAACGGCGCAGATCGCCGACCGCCCGGGCGGTGGGTACGGCGACGACTACATCATCTCCGTCGCGGGAATCGCCCCGTCGGAGGACCCCCAGTACGTCGTCCTGATCACCTTCACGAAGCCGACTACGCTGAAGACCTCGTTCGCGGCCGCGCCCGCCTTCCGCGAGATAATGTCCCAGGTCCTGGAGACCTACCGGGTCAAGCCCTCCACGGTGCCGGCGGCGAACCTCCCCGATACCTGGTAGACAAGACTGCCTGATCACGGCTCGGTGCCGACCCGCACCGCACCGGCAAGAAATGAGGAACCTTTGAGTGCCCGGATCCCCCCGGTCCTGCGACCGGAACATCCCTCGGCGAGGTCGCTCGGCCAGCTGGCCAGCGAATTCGGACTCGAGCACATCGGCTCGCTCGACGGCATCGAGATCACCGGCGTCACCCTGTCGACCGGCGACCTGCACCCGGGCGACCTCTACGTCGGCATGCCCGGCGCCCACCGCCACGGCGCCGAGTTCGCCGCGCAGGCGAAGGAGGGCGGCGCCGTCGCCCTGCTGACCGACGCGAAGGGGGCCGAGATCGCTCAGGAGTCGGGGCTTCCCGTGATCCTGGTCGACTCGCCCCGCGCCGCCCTGGGCGACGTCTCTGCCTGGGTGTACCGCACCACCGAGCACATGCCCCTCCTCTTCGCCGTCACGGGGACCAACGGGAAGACCTCGACGTCGTACCTGCTGGAGGGGATCCTCAAGCAGATGGGTCTGGTCACCGGGCTCTCGTCGACGGCCGAGCGTCACATCGGCGATCTCACGGTCGTCTCGCGCCTCACGACGCCCGAGGCGAGCGAGATGCACGCCCTGCTGGCCCGGATGCGCGAGTCCGAGGTGCGCGCCGTGGCGGTCGAGGTGAGCGCTCAGGCCCTCAGCCGCAACCGCGTCGACGGCCTCGTCTTCGACGTCGCCGGCTTCACGAACCTCAGCCACGACCACCTCGACGACTACGCCGACATGGAGGCGTACTTCCAGGCGAAGCTGCCGCTCTTCCAGCCCGACCGGGCCAAGCGCGCCGTGATCTCGCTGGACTCGCCGTACGGGCAGCGCGTCGTCGAGTCCGCGCGGATCCCGCTGACGACCATCGCGATGACGCCGCCAGTCGACGGCTCGGCCGCAGCCGACGCGAACGACGTCGAGTGGACCGTCGAGGTGCTCGACGAGCGCGCCGCCTACACCGAGTTCCGGCTCTCCGGTCCCGAGGGTCGCTCGCTCGTCACGCGCGTGCCGATGATCGGCTGGCACATGGCCGCCGACGCCGCGCTGGCCATCGTGATGATGGTCGAGGCCGGCTTCGAGCTGGAGGCGATCGGCCAGGCCCTCGACGAGGACGGCGGCATCGTCGCCTACCTCCCGGGACGCACCGAGCGCGTCTCGGGCGACCGCGGCCCGAGCGTCTTCGTCGACTTCGGCCACAGTCCCGACGCGTTCCTCAACACTCTGAAGGCCGTCCGGCGCTTCACGCCGGGCAAGGTCATCATGCTGTTCGGCGCCGACGGCGACCGCGACACGACGAAGCGCCCCGAGATGGCGCGCGTGGCGGCGGCGGGCTCCGACATCCTGGTGATCACCGACCACCACCCGCGCTTCGAAGACCCCGACTCGATCCGGAAGACGCTCGTCGACTCCGCCCGCGAGGCGTACCCCGACCACGAGCTCTACGAGGTGAGTCCGCCCGAGGCTGCGATCCGCAAGGCGGTCGAGCTGGCCGGCGAGGGCGATTCGATCCTGTGGGCCGGCCCCGGTCACCAGGACTACCGCGACATCCGCGGCGTCCGCACCCCGTACTCCGCCCGCGAGGAGGCCCGCGCCGCGCTGCGCGAGGCCGGGTGGGCCGAGTGATCGCGCTGACGCCCGCCGAGATCGTCGAGATCTCGGGCGGCCGCCTCGTCCTGCCGTCGGGTGTCGAGGCTCCTGCGACCGTGAGCGGCACCGTCGAGACCGACTCGCGCCTCGTGACGACCGGATCGATCTTCTTCGCCCTGCCCGGCGAGGTCACCGACGGCCGCCTGTTCGTCACCAGCGCCGTCGAGAACGGCGCCGCGCTCGTCGTGTCGCAGGGCGAGGTGGACGCCTCCGTGCCGGTGGTGGTCGTCGACGACGGAGTCACCGCTCTGGCCGCTCTGGCCCGCGAGGTCGTCGCGCGCGTCCGCGCCTCCGCGACCGACGAGGCGCTCCGCCTGCAGGTCGTCGGCATCACCGGCTCGAACGGCAAGACCTCGACGAAGAACATGCTCCGCGCGATCCTCGCCGACGTCGCCCCGACGGTCGCGCCCGAGGGCTCGTTCAACAACCACGTGGGCGCACCGATCTCCATGCTCCGCATCGACGAGGGCACGAGGTATCTCGTGGTCGAGATGGGGGCGTCAGGATCCCGCGAGATCGCCCGCCTCGTGAGCATCGCCCGCCCCGACACCGGCGTCGTGCTGAAGGTCGGACTCGCCCACGCCGGCGAGTTCGGCGGCATCGAGGAGACGAAGAAGGCGAAGTCGGAGATGGTCACCGACCTCCCCGAGACCGCCACCGCCGTCCTCAACGTCGACGACTTCCGCGTCGCGAGCATGGCCGAGCTCACGAGGGCCCGCGTCGTCGGCTTCGGCCTCGGCGAGGGCGCCGCGTATCGGGCGAGCGACGTCGACGTGACGGCGACGGGCACCGCGTTCACCCTGCATGCGCCGGGTAGGACTCGCCGGGTGAACCTCCGGATCCTGGGGGAGCACCACGTCATGAACGCCCTGGCCGCCCTGACGGTCGCCGGCGAGTGGGGCCTCGACGTCGACCGCGCCGCCACCGTGCTCGAAGGCGTGACCCGCGCCGAGCGCTGGCGCATGGAGGTCCTCGACGGCGGCCCCGGCATCACCGTCATCAACGACGCCTACAACGCCAGCCCCGACTCGGTGGCCGCGGCGCTCAAGACCCTCGCCCAGATCGTCCGGCCCGATCAGCGCTCTGTCGCGGTGATCGGCGAGATGGCCGAGCTGGGGGAGTACGCGCAGGAGGAGCACGACCGCATCGGGCGCCTCGTCGTCCGCCTCAACATCGGCAAGCTGATCGTGGTCGGCGACGCGGCGCGCCACGTCCACATGGCGGCCGGACTCGAGGGTTCATGGGATGGTGAGTCCGTGCTCGTTCCCGACATCGACTCCGCGTACGCGCTGCTGCAGAGCGAACTCCGAAGCGGCGACGTCGTGCTCGTGAAGTCGTCGAAGTCGGCCGGTCTCCGCCACCTCGGCGACCGGCTCGCGGGGGTGACCGCGTGATCGCCCTCCTCATCGGCGGCGGCGTGTCGCTCTGGTTCACCCTGCTGCTCACGCCGATCTTCATCCGGCTCTTCCACCAGCTCGGCTGGGGGCAGTTCATCCGGTCCGACGGCCCGCAGTCGCACCACACGAAGCGCGGAACCGCCACCATGGGCGGCACCGTCGTGATCCTGGGCACGGTGCTGGGGTACTTCCTCGGCCACCTCGCGGGCGGGGACGCCCTCACCATGAGCGGACTCCTGGTCCTGCTCATGATGGTGGGGCTCGGCTTCGTCGGGTTCCTGGACGACTTCACGAAGGTGCGCCGCCAGCGCAGCCTCGGGCTCACCGGCTGGGCCAAGATCCTCGGCCAGGTCATCGTGGCCGTGGTCTTCGCCGTGCTCGCGATCTGGGTGGCCGGCCCGCACGGGCAGACCGCCGCGTCGCACTTCATCTCGGGCGTCCGCGACATCCCGTGGCTGAACCTGTTCTTCTTCGGCCCGCTCATCGGCGGAATCCTCTTCGCCATCTGGGTGACGCTCATCACGGTGTCGGCGTCGAACGGCGTCAACGTCGCCGACGGGCTCGACGGTCTCGCGACCGGCGCGTCGATCCTGGCTCTCGGCGCCTTCATCTTCATCGGCTTCTGGCAGTACAACCAGTCGTGCTTCAGCCTGCGGGCGGTGAAGTCGGCCTGCTACACGACCACCAGTCCGCTCGACCTCGCGGTCGTCGCCGCGTGCATCTCGGGCGGCCTCATCGGGTTCCTCTGGTGGAACACCTCTCCCGCGCAGATCTTCCTCGGCGACACCGGCTCTCTCGGCCTCGGCGGCGCCCTCGCCGCGCTGGCGATCCTCAGCCGCACCGAGCTGCTCCTGGTGCTCATCGGCGGCCTGTTCCTCATCGTCACCGGCTCGGTGATCGTGCAGCGGATCTACTTCAAGCTGACGCACGGCAAGCGGATCTTCCTCATGAGCCCGCTGCACCACCACTTCGAGCTCAAGGGCTGGGCCGAGGTCACGGTCGTGGTCCGCTTCTGGATCATCGGCGGCCTGTTCGTCGCCGTGGGCCTCGGCGTCTTCTACCTCGACTGGATCAGCCGCGCGTGAGAGACCTCACGACCCTCACCAGCTGGCACGCCGACTGGAAGGGCCTGCGCGTCGCGGTGCTCGGCCTCGGCGTCTCGGGCTTCTCGGCGGCCGACACGCTCGTCGAGCTCGGCGCCGAGGTGCTCGTCGCCGCGCCCGAGGCGACCACCGACGAGGCCCGCGACCGCGTCGACCTCCTGGGCGTCATCGGCGCCCGCTTCGTGGCCTCGAGCCTCGACACCCCGGCGCAGGAGCTCACGGACTTCGCCCCCGAGGTCGTCATCGTCAGTCCCGGGCTGGCCCCGCACCACCCGATCGTCCGCTGGGCGACGCAGTCCGGCGCGGCCGTCTGGGGCGACGTCGAGCTCGCCTGGCGCGTGCGCGACAAGGTGTCGCCGCCGGCCGAGTGGCTCCTCATCACCGGCACCAACGGCAAGACCACGACGACGCAGCTCGTCGCCGCCATGGTCGCCGCCTCGGGGCGCTCGGTCGCGGCGTGCGGCAACATCGGCCTGCCGGTGCTCGACGCGGTCCGCGAACCGGAGGGGTTCGACGTGCTCGCGGTCGAGCTCTCGAGCCACCAGCTGCACTACCTGCCGATCGAGGGCGAGGGGGCCCTGCATCCTGCGGCCAGCGTCTGCCTCAACATCGAGGACGACCACCTGGAGTGGCACGGCTCGTTCGAGGCGTACCGGGCGGCGAAGGCGCGCGTCTACGCGAACACCCGCGTGGCCTGCGTGTACAACCGCGCCGACGAGGCGACCCGGCACATGGTGGAGGACGCCGACGTCGAGGAGGGCTGCCGCGCGGTGGGCTTCGGCCTCGACATCCCGCCGATCTCCGACTTCGGCGTCGTCGAGGGCGTGCTCGTCGACCGGGCGTTCCTCGCCGAGCGGCACACTCGCGCTCTCGAGCTCACGACCGTCGACACGCTGACGTCCTCCGGCCTGGGCGCCGACCACCTCGTGGCCGATGTGCTGGCCGCCGCGGCCCTCGTCCGGGCGATCGACGTCGACCCGTCGGCGGTCGACCTCGCCGCCCACGCCTTCCGCGCCGACCACCACCGCTCGGAGGTCGTCGCGACGGCCGGCGGCATCACCTGGATCGACGACTCGAAGGCGACGAACCCGCACGCGGCCCGAGCCTCCCTGCGCGCCGCGGCCTCGGCCGTCTGGATCGTCGGCGGGCTCTTCAAGGGCGTCGACGTGTCGCCGCTGGTGCGCGACGACACCGCGCACGTGAAGGCGGCGGTGCTGATCGGGGCCGACCGGCAGACTCTCAGGGAGGCCTTCCAGCGACACGCCCCCGGCATCCCCGTGTTCGAGGTCGAGGCCACCGAGACTGACTCTGTGATGACGCGCGCCGTGCAGCTCGCGGCGTCGGTCGCCGAGCCGGGAGACACCGTCCTGCTCGCGCCGGCAGCGGCATCGTTCGATCAGTTCGACAGCTACGGCGCCCGCGGCGACGCGTTCGCACGAGCCGTGCACGACCACCTGGGAGGTGACGCCGATGGCCACGACTCAGACGTCCAACCTCCCGAAGCGTCCGGGAGCGACGACCGCTGACTCGGCCTTCAGCCCCAACGGCGCCGCCGTCGTCAGGGTCAAGAGGATCTTCGCCGCGGAGACCTCGACCTTCTTCGTGATCCTCGGCACCGCGCTCTTCCTCGTCGTCTTCGGCGTGGTCATGGTGCTGTCGTCGTCGAGCGTCGAGCAGTTCGTGCAGACCCACGACTTCTTCGGCGCCTTCCTGCGCCAGCTGATCTTCGCCGCGGTCGGGATCCCGCTCATGCTCATCGCGACCCGCGTCTCTCGCCGGGCGTGGATGCGGTACTCCTGGCACCTGCTCGCCCTGGCGATGTTCCTGCAGCTGCTGGTCTTCACGCCGCTCGGCATCGACGTCAACGGCAACCGGAACTGGATCCGGATCGGATCGTTCTCGGCCCAGCCGTCGGAGTTCCTCAAGCTCGCCCTCGCCATCTGGATCGCGTCGATCCTGGTGAAGAAGCAGCAGCACCTGGCCGACTGGAAACAGGTCGTCGTGCCCCTCGTGCCGGTCGTGATCCTCGCGGTCCTGCTGATCATGAAGGGCGGCGACCTCGGCACCACGCTGATCATCCTCATGGAGGTGGCCGTCGCCGTCTTCCTCGCGGGCGTGCCGCTCAAGTTCTTCATCCTCCCGGCTCTGGCGCTGTGCGTCGCGATCCCGATCCTCACTCTCGGCGGCAACTCGCGCACGACGCGCATCTCGGCCTGGCTCGACGGCTGCTCGAGCGCGGCCGCCTACCAGTCGACCTGCTGGCAGACCACCCACGGTCTCTGGGCACTCGCCTCGGGCGGCGTCTTCGGCGTCGGCCTCGGCAACTCGAAGGCGAAGTGGTCGTGGCTGCCGGAGGCCGACAACGACTTCATCTTCGCCATCATCGGCGAAGAGCTCGGACTGATCGGCGCGTGCGTCGTGCTCGGCCTGTTCATTGTGCTGGCGGTGTCGTTCTTCAAGATCATCCGGCGCTCCGACGACGCGTTCGTCCGCATCACGACGGCCGCCATCACCACCTGGATCATCGGCCAGGCCCTCGTGAACATCGCCGTGGTGCTCGGTCTCCTCCCCGTGCTCGGCGTGCCCCTTCCGCTGATCTCCGCGGGCGGTTCGTCGATGATCTTCGGCCTGCTCGCCATCGGCGTGGTGCTCTCGTTCGTGCGTCGTCACGACGCCGACGAGCGCCCAGCGATGGCGCCGCGCGAGACGGTAGGGTCTCTCCGGTGACGACGTACCTCCTCGCCGGCGGCGGCACCGCCGGCCATGTGAATCCGCTCCTCGCCACGGCCGATCGCCTGCGGCGCCGCGACCCCGGCGCGACCATCCTCGTGCTCGGCACGGCGGAGGGGCTCGAAGCCCGGCTCGTCCCGGCCCGCGGCTACGAGCTGCTGACCGTGCCGCGACTGCCCTTCCCGCGGCGTCCCAACGCGGCCGCCCTCCGCTTCCCGAAGCGCATCGTCGGCGCCGTGGCCGGTGTCCGCAGGCTCCTCGCCGAGCACGGGGTCGACGTCGTCGTGGGCTTCGGCGGGTACGCCGCCGCACCCGCCTATCTCGCGGCCTGGCGCGCCAAGGTGCCGATCGTCGTGCACGAGGCGAACGCCAAGCCCGGGATCGCCAACGTCCTCGGCTCCTGGGCCACCCGTCACGTCGGCGTCGTGTTCGCCTCGACCCGACTGCGGCACGCGCGCCAGGTGGGGATGCCGCTCCGCGACGAGATCGAGACCCTCGACCGGCGTACGACGCAGTCGGAGGCGCAGCAGTTCTTCGGCCTCGACCCAGCGAAGCCCACGGTGCTCGTCACCGGCGGGTCGCTCGGGGCGCGACGGCTGAACGAGACCGTGTCGCGCGCCGCGGAGGCGATCCTCGGCGCAGGCTGGCAGATCCTGCACATCACCGGCGAGAAGAGCGACATCACCTCGACGCCGCTCGCCGACTACCACCTGCTGAAGTACTGCGACCGCATGGACCTCGCCCTGTCGGCCGCCGACTTCGTCGTCTCGCGCGCCGGAGCAGCCACCGTCAGCGAGCTGACCGCGCTCGGCCTGCCCGCCGTGCTCGTGCCGTACCCCGTGGGCAACGGCGAGCAGCGGTTCAACGCCGCGGACGTCGTGGCCGCAGGAGGCGCGCAGCTGGTCGCCGACGAGCAGTTCACGCCGGCGTGGGTGCGGTCGAAGCTCGTGCCGATCCTGCTCGACCGCGCCCTCACCGCCGACATGGCCGCGCGCTCGGCGTCGGTCGGGATCCGCGACGGAGCTGATCGCATGGTCGACCTTGTGCTGGAGGCGACTCCGGCGCAGGTCTCGGCCCCGTCGCGTCCCAGCACCTCAGTCACCGGTTCCGTCAGTCAGAAGAAGTCATGATCAAGCCCGACCTCACCAAGGCCCTGCCCGAGAACCTCGGCAAGCTCCACTTCGTCGGCATCGGCGGATCCGGCATGAGCGGCATCGCCCGCGTCTTCCTCGCCAGCGGCTACACGGTCACGGGCTCGGACGTCCGCGAGTCGTCGAACATCGACGCCCTGCGCGGACTCGGCGCCACGATCACGATCGGCCACGACGCCGCGAACGTCGGCGACGCCGACACCCTGGTCGTGACGGGCGCCCTCTGGCAGGACAACCCCGAGTACCAGCTCGCCCTCGAGATGGGCCTGCCGGTGCTGCACCGGTCGCAGGCCCTCGCCTGGCTGATCGGCTCGCACCGCCTCGTCTCGGTCGCCGGCGCGCACGGCAAGACCACCTCGACCGGCATGATCATCACCGCCCTCCTCGAGGCCGACCGCGACCCCAACTTCGTCAACGGCGGCGTCATCCAGTCGCTCGGCGTGAGCGCCAAGGGCGGCGGTGACGACCTGTTCGTCATCGAGGCCGACGAGTCCGACGGCTCCTTCCTCCTCTACGACACCTCGATCGCCCTGATCACGAACGTCGACGCCGACCACCTCGACCACTACGGCTCGCGCGAGGCGTTCGACGAGGCCTTCGTCACCTTCGCCTCCCGCGCTCGCGAGTTCGTCGTGATCTCCAGCGACGACCCCGGCGCCGTCGCGGTCACCGCGTCGCTCGACGCCTCGCGGGTGGTCACCTTCGGTCTGGCCCAGGATGCGACTGTCCGCGTGTCGGAGGTCACCACGTCCGGCCCCGTCGCCTTCACCCTGTCGCACGCCGGCGTCGACCGGCGAGTGCAGCTCGCCGTGCCCGGCACGCACAACGCCCTCAACGCCGCGGGCGCCTACGCGGTGCTCACCGGGCTCGGCCTCACCCCCGAGGAGGCGATCTCGGGCCTCGAGGTCTTCGGCGGGACGCAGCGCCGCTTCGAGCTGCACGGCACGGTCCGCGGCGTCAGCGTCTACGACGACTACGCGCACCACCCGACCGAGGTCCAGGCCGCGCTCCAGGCGGCCCGCACCGTCGTCGGCGACGGCCGGCTCATCGCCGTCCACCAGCCGCACCTCTACAGCCGCACGCAGATGATGGCGGGGGAGTTCGCCGCCGCGTACGAGACGCTCGCCGATCACACCGTCGTGCTCGACGTTTACGGCGCCCGCGAGGACCCCGTGCCCGGCGTCACCGGCGCGCTGGTCTCTGAGCGCTTCGACGACCCGTCGAGGGTCGACTACGTGCCCGACTGGCAGCAGGCCGCCGACCGCGTCGCCGAGATCGCCCGCGACGGCGACTTCGTCATCACGCTCGGCTGCGGCGACGTGTACCGCATCGTGCCGCAGCTGCTCGGCAGCCTCGAACGCACCCCGCAGGCCGAGACCGAGCCCGCCCCGGCGGGCGACTAGGCGGGCGCGTGAAGCGACCAGAGGGGTTCGACAGGGTCCCGCCGCCGCGTCCCCGGGCCGAGGAGCCCGTGGTCGACGAGACGGCTGAGGCGCCCGTCGACGAGTCGACGAGCGAGAAGTCGCCGACGACCCGCGGCGTCCGCCCGTCCCTGGGGGCCGCGAAGGCCGCCGTGGCGCGTGCGGCGTCGGGGACGGCCACGAAGGAGCGGGGCGGCGCGGAGAAGACCCCGGTCGACGAGGCCGTCGCCGATCCTGCGCGCATCGATCCCGTCGACACCGGAGCCTCGGAGGCCCGCACGCGTGCGAGCGCGGCCCGTCGCCTGGCCCGCCGCGCCGCCAGCGCCCGCCGAGCCGTCGAGCGGAGCGAGGTGCGACGGTTCACCCGGCGCAGTCGCCACCGGAGGGCCGGCTGGATCGCCGCCGGCGTCGTCGTGGTGGTGCTGGTCGGCTCCGTGACGATCAGCGTCTTCTCGCCGCTGCTGTCGCTGCAGACGATCAAGGTCGAGGGCACGAGCCGCGTCTCGAAGGCCGCCGTGCTCGACTCGCTTCACGATCAGATCGGCAAGCCCCTCGCGATGGTCGACTTCACGCAGGTGAAGAGCGACCTCTCGGACTTCCCGCTGATCGAGTCGTACGTCACCGAGACCGAACCGCCGCACACCCTCGTCATCAAGATCACCGAGCGGCAGCCGATCGCCTCGGTGAAGATCTCGTCGGGCTACGAGCTGGTCGACCCGGCCGGCATCGTGATCCAGACGTCGCCGAAGCAGCCCGCCGGCTACCCGGTCGTCGACATCAAGGGCGCGACGATCTCGGGCAGCGTCTACCGCGCCGCCGCCGAGGTGCTGCTCTCGCTTCCCGCCACGCTGCGCGCGTCGGTCACGAAGGTCACCGCGTCGACGGCGGACGACGTGACCCTCAACCTCAAGACGGGCGAGCAGGTCGTGTGGGGGAGCGCCGACTCGTCCACGCAGAAGGCTGCGCTGCTCACGGGCCTGATCAAGAGCCACAAGGCCACGAACCCGAGTCAGCCGGTCGAGTACGACGTGTCGGCGCCCGACAACGGCATCATCCGCACCAAGTAGTCGACGGGAACGATGCGAATCCCCGCACGGTTTCGCGACACGCGGGCAAGTCGGTCCGGGGCGGGTCACGCTGGCACATACCTTGTGACTGCACGACATGCATACTCGGCATAACACTAAGTCTCAACTTGAACTTTAGGGTTTTGCGCCGCGGTGTGTTCTCAGATTTTCAAGCAATCTCACGCGGAGGCCGGACGTGACCACGAACCACAATTACCTTGCTGTGATCAAGGTCGTCGGCGTCGGCGGCGGCGGCGTCAACGCCGTCAACCGCATGATCGAGCTCGGACTCCGCGGAGTCGAGTTCATCGCGATCAACACCGACGCCCAGGCGCTGCTGCTCAGCGACGCCGACGTCAAGCTCGACGTCGGCCGCGAGCTCACCCGCGGCCTCGGCGCCGGCGCCGACCCCGAGGTCGGCCGTCGCGCGGCGGAGGACCACGCCGAGGAGATCGAGGAGGCTCTGGCCGGGGCCGACATGGTCTTCGTCACGGCGGGCGAGGGCGGCGGCACCGGCACCGGCGGCGCTCCCGTGGTGGCCAGGATCGCGAAGTCGATCGGCGCCCTCACCATCGGCGTCGTGACCAAGCCGTTCGGCTTCGAGGGTCGACGCCGTCAGGCGCAGGCCGAGGCCGGCGTCGCGTCGCTGAAGGAAGAGGTCGACACCCTCATCGTGGTGCCGAACGACCGCCTCCTCGAGATCTCCGAGCGCGGCATCTCGATGGTCGAGGCCTTCCAGACCGCCGACCAGGTGCTCCTCGCCGGTGTCCAGGGCATCACCGACCTCATCACGACCCCGGGCCTCATCAACCTCGACTTCGCCGACGTCAAGAGCGTGATGCAGGGGGCCGGATCCGCTCTCATGGGCATCGGCTCCTCCCGCGGCGCCGACCGCGCCATCAAGGCCGCCGAGCTGGCCGTCGCGTCGCCCCTCCTCGAGGCGTCCATCGACGGCGCCCACGGCGTGCTCCTCTCGATCCAGGGCGGCTCGAACCTCGGCATCTTCGAGATCAACGACGCGGCCCGCCTCGTTCAGGAGGCCGTGCATCCCGAGGCCAACATCATCTTCGGCGCGGTCATCGACGACACCCTCGGCGACGAGGTGCGCGTCACCGTCATCGCCGCGGGCTTCGACGGCGGTGAGCCGTCGACCAAGTCGGAGGGGCGCCGCCAGAGCTTCGTCGAGAGCGAAGGCCCGGCCACCACGACGGTCGGCGGCGTGAGCGCGATCGCCGACTCCGGCGCCGTGCCGTCCTACCAGCGCCCCGACGAGAACCAGGCGCCGAGCCCCGACCCGGTGTTCGACGACGGCGACGACGACCTCGACGTCCCCGACTTCCTGAAGTGACCCTTCGTGGCCGCTGATCCCGTGGCCCCCGGCGACACCCTCGCGGGCCGGGTCGACGACGTCTTCGGGCGCATCGCCGACGCGGCCCGTGCGGCGTCCCGCGATCCTGCGACCCTCACGACCATCGTCGTGACGAAGTTCCACCCGGCGCAGCTCGTGCGCGACCTGCACGCACTCGGCCTGCGCGACCTGGGCGAGAACCGTCACCAGGAGGCACAGGCGAAGGCCGCCGAGACGAGCGACCTCGAGGGGCTGCGCTGGCACTTCATCGGCCAGCTGCAGTCCAAGAAGGCGCGTCAGGTGCGCTCCTACGCCACGAGCGTCCACTCGCTCGACCGCGACTCGGTCGTCGACGCCCTCGCGGTCGACGACGGACTCGTGCTCGACGGCTTCGTGCAGGTCAACCTCACCGACGACCCGGGCCGAGGCGGGGTCAGGGCGCAGGAGCTGCAGCACCTCACCGAGCGGATCCTTTCCTCGCCCGGCCTCGCCCTGCGCGGGGTGATGGCGGTGGCTCCGCTCGACGAGGAGCCGCGCCGCGCCTTCGCCCGCCTGCGAGAGCTCGCCGAGACCGTCACCGCGCTCGCCCCCGACGCCACCGCGATCTCGGCGGGGATGTCGCACGACTTCGCCGACGCGATCGCCGAGGGCGCGACACACCTGCGAATCGGGACGGCAATCACCGGAAACCGGCCCGACGCTCGTTAATCTGGGCCGCAGACGATTTGTTCGTACGGGCTGCTAGACGGAGGACACCATGGCGAACCCGCTGAAGAAGAGCTTGATCTACCTAGGCCTCGCCGACGAGGAGCTCGAGTACGACGACCAGCACGAGCGTGCCGAGTCGGAGGCCCCCCAGCCCACCGCTCCGCAGCCGACCGCTCCCCAGCACTCGGCGCCGGCGGCCCCCGTCGCGCAGCCCCAGGCCGCAGCCCCTCACCACGGCTCGCAGCGGCACCAGTCGGCGTCGCCCGTCCAGGCGGTCCCGGCCCCCGCGCCTATCCGCGCTCCTGTGACGCCCCTGCGTCGCCCCTCGACCAAGAATTCGGCTCCGGCCGAGATGGCAGTGTCTTCTGAGATGAACGAAATTCTGACGGTCCACCCCCGCGAGTACAAGGACGCCCAGTCGATCGCGGCGAGCTTCCGCGACGGCATCCCCGTCATCATCAACCTCTCGCAGATGAGCGAGAGCGACGCGCGTCGGCTCGTCGACTTCGCCAGCGGCCTCTCGCAGGGCCTCTACGGCAAGATCGAGCGCGTCACGAACAAGGTGTTCCTCCTGTCGCCGGCGCACATCGCGGTGAGCGGGGATCGTGCTGAGGTAGAGTCCGACATCGAGGCGTCGTTCTTCGCCCAGTCCTAGTTCTTCCCCGCGGGCACACCGCCCGCGCTGAGCCGTGCGAGTTGATGGCCACCCATGATCCACCTGATCGCGACCATCGTGTACATCGCGCTCCTCATCTTCTTCCTGCTGATGTGGGCGCGCTTCATCTACGACCTCACGCAGTCGGTCAGCCGGTCGTACCGTCCGAAGGGCGCGCTGCTCGTTCTCGCGGACGTGACCTACACGGTGACCGATCCGCCCATCCGGGCCCTTCGGCGAGTCCTCCCGCCGATCCGCCTCGGGTCGGTGTCGCTCGACTTCGGCTGGAGCATCGTCATGCTCGTCGTGGTGATCCTCATGAGCATCGCGTCGAACCTCAGCCACTCGTCGTTCTGACACATCATGATCTGAGGCTCGGATCTTGACGTCCTCTCGCGTTCGGCGGATGATCGGCTGATCCACAGGAATCGCTCGCGCCACGACCTTCAGCCTTCAGGTCAGGTCGACTGTTGTCGTTGTAGGCTGTGCGAGCACGGTGTCTCCGCAGGGGGTGCCACCACACAGACCACGATCCACAGATTTCCGAGGTGACGGCAATGGCTTTGACGCCTGAAGACGTAGTCAACAAGCGGTTCCAGCCGACCAAGTTCCGCGAAGGGTACGACCAGGACGAAGTCGACGACTTCCTCGACGAGGTCGTCGTCGAGCTCCGTCGACTCGGCCAGGAGAACGAAGAGCTTCGCCAGCGCCTCAGCGCCGCCGAGTCGCGTGCCGACGAGGCCCAGCGTGCCGCTTCGGAGGCTCCTGCCGCCGCGCCCGCCCCGGCTCCTGAGCCCGTGGCCGCCGCTCCTGAGCCCGTCGCCGAGCCCGAGCCGGTGGCTGCGCCCGAGCCCGTCGCCGAGGTTGCTCCTGCGGCCGCCCCCGCCGGCGCGTACGTCGCCCCGAGCGTGGACGAGACCACGAGCACGAACAACCTCCTGCAGCTCGCCCGTCGACTCCACGAGGAGCACGTGCGCGAGGGCATCGAGAAGCGCGACGCTCTCATCGCCGAGGGCCACGCCACCGCCGCCCGCATCGTCTCCGAGGCCGAGGCCGACCAGCAGGCCAAGACCGAGCAGTTCGAGAACGAGCACCGCGCCCGCGTCGCCCAGCTCGAGACCGAGCAGCAGCAGAAGACCGAGCAGTTCGAGGCCGAGTTCACCGCCCGCCAGCAGAAGATCGAGGGCGAGCAGCGCGCTCAGGTCGAGCGTCTCGACAACGAGCGCATCGGCCTCGAGCACCGCGTCGACGAGCTCCGCACCTTCGAGCGCGACTACCGCGCCAAGCTGAAGGGCTACATCGAGGGCCAGCTGCGCGACCTCGAGGGCGAGACGTCGGGCTCCGCGCCCGAGCCCGTCGCCGCCCAGTCGAGTGCTCCCGCGAGCTTCCAGGGCTTTGGCTCCAACTGAGCCGTCGCCCCGGTCGAGCACACCAGCGAAGAAGGCCAGTGTCCGCGTTCTGCTGACACTGGCCTTCGTCGCGGTCGTGGTCTATCTGCTCGACCAGGGCACGAAGCACCTCGTCGTCTCGACGATGACGATCGGGGAGGACACCCCGATCCTCGGCGGCATCATCCACCTGCACTTCGTCAAGAACCCGGGCGCCGCCTTCTCGCTCGCAACCGGCCAGACCTGGATCTTCTCGATCGCCGCGGTCGCCGTCGTCGTCGCCGTGATCGTCCTGATCCGCAGGATCCAGTCGCTCCGCTGGGCGCTCATGCTCGGCATGCTCCTCGGCGGCACCTGCGGCAACCTCACCGACCGCCTCTTCCGAGAGCCCGGCTTCGGCGTCGGGCACGTGGTCGACTTCATCTACCTGCCGTGGATCCTCCCGGCGATCTTCAACATCGCCGACACCTTCATCGTGTCGAGCATGGGACTTCTCCTGCTGCTGTCGCTGCTCGGCATCGGGCTGGACGGCAAGCGCGCAGGGAAGACCTCGGGCGCGCGGGTGTCGGATCCTGCGCCCGCCGCCGGCCCGGTCGACTCGGCGAGCGTCGACTCGGCGAGCGTCGGCGAGTCGAGCGTCGACGAGTCGACGGAGACCCGGCCGTGAGCGAGACCCGCGCCCTGCCGGTGCCCGACGGCCTCGCCGGAGAGCGGGTCGACGCGGCCCTGGCCAAGCTGCTCGGCTTCAGCCGCACCTTCGCCGCCGAGGTGGCCTCGCAGGGCGGCGTGAGCGTCGACCAGCGCCCGGTCGGGAAGTCCGACCGCCTGGAAGCCGGTGCCTGGCTCGAAGTGACCTGGACCCCCAAGGAAGAGCCCCGCGTGGTCGCGGTCGACGTGCCCGGGCTCGGCATCGTCTTCGACGACGACGACATCGTGGTGGTCGACAAGCCCGCGGGCGTCGCGGCTCACCCGTCGGTCGGCTGGACCGGCCCCACGGTGCTCGGCGGCCTGGCCGCCGCCGGCTTCCGCATCGCCACGAGCGGCGCCGCCGAGCGCGCCGGCATCGTGCACCGGCTCGACGTGGGCACCTCCGGCCTCATGGTCGTCGCGAAGAGCGAGCGCGCCTACACGCTGCTGAAGCGCGCCTTCAAGGAGCGCACGGTCGACAAGATCTACAACGCCGTGGTCCAGGGACACCCGGATCCCCTCGCCGGCACGATCGACGCACCCCTCGGCCGGCACCCGTCGTCGTCCTGGAAGTTCGCCGTCGTGAGCGACGGCAAGCCGAGCGTGACGCACTACGAGACCGTCGAGGCGTTCCCCGCCGCGTCGCTGCTCGAGATCCACCTCGAGACCGGTCGCACGCACCAGATCCGGGTGCACATGGCGGCGCAGCGCCACCCCTGCGTCGGCGACGCGCTCTACGGCGCCGACCCGACGCTGAGCGCCCGCCTCGGCCTCACCCGGCAGTGGCTCCACGCCGTCCGGCTGGGCTTCGACCACCCGGCGACGGGGGAGCGGGTCGAGTTCGTCTCGCCGTATCTGGCAGACCTTCAAGCGGCACTTGAAGTGCTTCGGGGCGCGTAGGCGACTCTCCCGTCGCGACACGCCGAACGGTGTCGGCGGTGCCCCTTAGGCTGGAATCCCTCCAGTCGAAAGGGCGGCGATTCTGTGAGCGACGACTCGTTCGTGCACCTGCACGTCCACAGCGAATACTCGATGCTCGACGGTGCCGCCCGCCTCGGCCCGATGGTCGACGAAGCCGTCAAGCAGGGCATGCCGGCCGTCGCCGTGACCGACCACGGCAACATGTTCGGGGCGTTCGAGTTCTACAAGACCGCGACCGCCGCCGGCATCAAGCCCATCATCGGCACCGAGGCGTACATCACGCCGGGCACCCACCGGTCCGACAAGACCCGCGTCCGCTGGGGCGACGGCAGCCGCGACGACGTCTCCGGCGCCGGCGCGTACACGCACATGACCCTCCTCTCCGAGACCACCGAGGGCATGCACAACCTCTTCCGGCTCTCGTCGAAGGCGTCTCTCGAGGGGTACTACTTCAAGCCGCGCATGGATCGCGAGCTCCTGTCGACCTACTCGAAGGGGCTCATCGCGACCACCGGGTGCCCGTCGGGCGAGGTCCAGACCCGCCTTCGCCTGGGCCAGTACGACGAGGCCCTCAAGGCCGCCAGCGACTACCGCGACATCTTCGGCAAAGAGAACTACTTCGCCGAGATCATGGACCACGGGCTGGGCATCGAGCGCCGGATCATGGGCGACCTCGTCCGGCTCGCCAAAGAGCTCGACCTGCCGCTCGTGGCCACGAACGACCTCCACTACACGCACGAGCACGACTCGACCAGCCACGCCGCGCTCCTGTGCGTGCAGTCGGGCTCGACGCTCTCCGATCCGAACCGCTTCAAGTTCGACGCCGACGAGTTCTACCTGAAGTCGGCGGCCCAGATGCGCCACCTCTTCCGCGACCACCCGGAGGCCTGCGACAACACGCTCCTCATCGCCGAGCGGTGCGAGATCGAGTTCGACACGGCGGCCAACTACATGCCGCGGTTCCCGGTGCCCGAGGGCGAGACCGAGGAGACCTGGTTCAAGAAGGAGGTCGAGAAGGGCCTCGCCTACCGCTACCCCGACGGCATCACGCCCGAGGTGCGCGAGCGCGCCGACTACGAGGTCGGCGTCATCGCGCAGATGGGGTTCCCGGGCTACTTCCTCGTCGTCGCCGACTTCATCAACTGGTCGAAAGACAACGGCATCCGCGTCGGGCCGGGCCGTGGCTCGGGCGCCGGCTCGATGGCTGCGTACGCCATGCGCATCACCGACCTCGACCCGCTGCGGCACGGTCTCATCTTCGAGAGGTTCCTCAACCCCGACCGCGTTTCGATGCCCGACTTCGACGTCGACTTCGACGACCGCCGCCGCACCGAGGTCATCAACTACGTGACCGAGAAGTACGGCTCCGAGCGCGTCGCGCAGATCGTCACCTACGGCACGATCAAGGCGAAGCAGGCGCTGAAGGACTCGTCGCGAGTCCTCGGCTTCCCGTTCGGCATGGGCGAGAAGCTCACGAAGGCCATGCCGCCGGCCATCATGGGCAAGGACATCCCGCTCACCGGCATCTTCGACCGCGAGCACTCCCGCTACAAGGAGGCCGGCGACATCCGCGCCGTCGTCGAGGCCGACCCCGAGGCCAAGACCGTCTTCGACACGGCTCTCGGGCTGGAGGGCCTGAAGCGCCAGTGGGGCGTCCACGCGGCCGGCGTGATCATGTCGAGCGACCCGCTGATCGACATCATCCCGATCATGAAGCGCGAGCAGGACGGCCAGATCGTCACGCAGTTCGACTATCCGGCCAGCGAGGCGCTCGGCCTGATCAAGATGGACTTCCTGGGGCTCCGCAACCTCACGATCATCAACGACGCCCTCGACAACATCCGCTCCAACCGCGGCATCGACCTCGACCTCGAACACCTCGAGCTCGACGACAAGGGCGCCTACGACCTCCTGTCCTCCGGCGACACCCTGGGCGTGTTCCAGCTCGACGGCGGGCCGATGCGCGGGCTCCTGCGCCTCATGAAGCCCGACAACTTCGAGGACATCTCCGCGGTCATCGCGCTCTACCGGCCCGGCCCCATGGGCGCGAACTCGCACACCAACTACGCGCTGCGCAAGAACGGCCAGCAGGAGATCACGGCGATCCACCCCGAGCTGGAAGAGCCGCTGGCCGAGGTGCTCGGCGGCACCTACGGCCTGATCATCTACCAGGAGCAGGTGATGAGCGTCGCGCAGAAGCTCGCCGGCTTCTCGCTGGGTCAGGCCGATATCCTCCGGCGGGCCATGGGCAAGAAGAAGAAGTCCGAGCTCGACAAGCAGTTCGCCGGCTTCCAGCAGGGCATGATCGACAACGGCTACTCCGAGAGCGCCGTGCAGACGATCTGGGACATCCTGCTGCCGTTCTCCGACTACGCGTTCAACAAGGCGCACTCGGCCGCATACGGCGTGGTGTCGTACTGGACCGCCTTCCTCAAGGCGCACTACCCGGCCGAGTACATGGCGGCCCTGCTCACCAGCGTCGGCGACTCGCGCGACAAGCTCGGTCTCTACCTCAACGAGTGCCGCCGCATGGGCATCAAGGTGCTGCCGCCCGACGTCAACGAGTCGATCGGCTTCTTCGCCGCCGTCGGCGAAGACATCCGCTTCGGAATGGGTGCGGTCCGCAACGTCGGCTTCAACGTCGTCGACCAGATCATCGCCGCCCGCGAGAAGGAGGGGGCGTTCACCACCTTCCACGACTTCCTGCGGAAGGTGCCGATCCCCGTCGCCAACAAGCGGACCATCGAGTCGCTGGTGAAGGCCGGTGCGTTCGACTCCATGGGCGACACGCGTCGTGCCCTGGTCGAGATCCACGAGGCGGCGGTCGAGGCCGCGGTGAGCGAGAAGCGCGCCGAGGCGAACGGGCAGGTCGGCTTCGACTTCGACTCGCTCTGGGACGAACCGGCGCAGGTGCAGCAGGTGCCGCCCCGGCCCGAGTGGTCCAAGCGCGACAAGCTCGCCTTCGAGCGCGACATGCTCGGCCTCTATGTCTCCGACCACCCGTTGGCCGGCCTCGAGCTGCCGCTGGCGAAGCACGCGTCGACCACGATCTCGACGATCGCGTCGGCCGACGATTCGATCGACGGCGAGACCGTGACCGTCGCGGGCCTCATCACGAGCGTCCAGCACCGCGTCGCGCGCAACTCGGGCAACCCGTACGGCATCATCACCGTCGAGGATTTCTCGGGCGAGATCGGCGTCATGTTCCTGGGCAAGACCTATCAGGAGTTCGGCCCGTCTCTCGTCGGCGACCAGGTGATCGTGCTCAAGGGCCGGGTCGGCGTCCGCGACGACGGCAAGAACCTCCACGCCGTCAGCATGTTCGCGCCCGACCTCGGCATCGCGTCGAGCAACGGGCCGCTCGTGCTGAGCATGCCCGAGTTCCGGGCCACGACCGACGTGGTCACCGAGCTCGGTGCCGTCCTCGGGCGGCACGCCGGCGACACCGAGGTGAGGCTGCGGCTCCTGAAGGGCGACAACGCGCGCACCTTCGAGATCCCGTACCCGGTCGACATCACCGCCGACCTCTACGGCGAGCTCAAGAGCCTGCTCGGGCCGTCCTGCCTCCTCTGAGCCGACAGCGGCGCCGGGTGACGCACGAGCCCTTCGGCCCGCCGTCACACTCGGGTCGGGCCGGTACCCTGGAGCGGCCATGATGACGATCACCGACCTCCGCGGTCAGACCCTCAGCCCGAGCCAGCTGCTGGCCCTCGTCCCTCGCGCGTCGCTCGACGTCGGCGTCGCGATCGAGGCCGCGACCTCGATCGTCGACGCGGTTCGCGAGCACGGAGTGCAGGCGCTGCTCGACCAGGCGGAGAGGTTCGATCGCGTGCGGCCCGAGGCGATCCGCGTCGAGCGATCCGCGATCCTGCGTGCCGTCGACGAGCTCGACCCGCTCGTGCGCGAGGCCCTGACCGAGTCGATCGCCCGGGTCACCGCCTCGAGCCGCGCCCAGGTGCCCGGCGAGCAGGTCACCCACCCGGCCCCGGGCGCCTCGATCGTGCAGCGCTGGCAGCCCGTGTCGCGTGCCGGCGTGTACGTGCCCGGCGGGAAGGCCGTCTACCCGTCGAGCGTCGTCATGAACGTCGTCCCCGCCCAGGTCGCCGGTGTCGCGCAGATCGCGCTCGCGTCGCCGGCCCAGGCGGAGTTCGGCGGGTCCGTGCACCCCGCGATCCTCGGGGCGGCCGGGCTCCTCGGCATCGACGAGGTCTACGCCATGGGCGGCGCAGGCGCGATCGCCGCGCTGGCGTACGGCGTGGAGTCGATCGGGCTGGCTCCTGTGCAGGTCATCACCGGCCCCGGCAACAACTACGTCGCCGCCGCGAAGCGCCTCGTGCAGGGGCGCGTCGGCATCGACGCCGAGGCGGGGGCCACCGAGATCCTCGTCATCGCCGACGACTCGGCCGACGCGACGCTCGTCGCCGTCGACCTCATCAGCCAAGCGGAGCACGACGAGCAGGCCTCGGCGATCCTGGTTACCGACTCCGCCGACTTCGCGTCCGCCGTCGACGCCGAGGTCGCCCGCCTGAGTCCGCTCACCGCGTCGGCCGATCGTGTGCGCGCCGCGTTGACCGGCCCGCAGTCGACCCTCGTCGTCGTGGACGACCTCGCCGCCGCGGCGAGCTTCAGCAACGCCTACGGCCCCGAGCACCTCGAGATCCAGACCGCCGACGACGACGCCGTGCTCGGGCTGATCGACGATGCCGGCGCGATCTTCGTCGGCGCGCACACGCCGGTCAGCCTGGGGGACTACCTCGCCGGCTCGAACCACATCCTGCCGACCGGCGGCCAGGCGCGGTACTCGTCGGGGCTCGGGGCGTTCACGTTCCTGCGCCCGCAGCAGATCGTGCGCTACGAGGCCGAGCCGCTGGCCGCGGTCGCGGAGCGCCTCGTCGCCCTCTCCGGCGCCGAGATGCTGCCGGCGCACGGCGAGGCCGTCAGCGCGCGGCTGCGCCGTCCGTAGACTGGAGGCGATATGTTCTGCCCCTTCTGCCGCCACCCCGACAGCCGAGTCGTCGACTCCCGAACGAGCGACGACGGCACGTCGATCCGCCGCCGTCGGCAGTGCCCCAACTGCGGCCGGCGCTTCTCGACGACCGAGACCGCGAGCCTCGCGGTGATCAAGCGCAACGGCGTGCTCGAGCCGTTCAGCCGCGAGAAGATCATCTCGGGCGTCCGCAAGGCCTGCCAGGGTCGCCCCGTCACCGACGGCGACCTCGCCGTGCTCGCCCAGAAGGTGGAAGAGGCCGTGCGGGCGTCGGGGGCGTCGCAGATCGATGCGAACGAGGTGGGTCTCGCGATCCTGCCGCCCCTCCGCGACCTCGACGAGGTGGCCTACCTCCGGTTCGCCAGCGTCTACCAGGCGTTCGACTCGCTCGACGACTTCGACGAGGCGATTCGCCAGCTCCGCGTCGAGCACCGCGACCGCCCGGCGCAGACGTCGGGGGCGGTCGCCGAATGAGCGAGAGCGCGAGCGTTCCCGACTCCGGCCTCTACCAGTTCGTCTTCCGCACCTTCTTCGTCCGCATGGACCCCGAGAAGGCGCACCACTTCGCGTTCGCGTTCATCCGCGCCATTCCGAAGCTCCGCCTCGGCACGATCGTGCGGACCTTCACGAAGCCGCACCGGTCGCTGCGCGTGGAGACTCTCGGCCTGACCTTCCCGTCGCCGTTCGGCGTCGCTGCGGGCTTCGACAAAGACGCCCGGGGCATCGCCGGGCTCGGCGTGCTCGGCTTCGGTCACGTCGAGGTGGGCACGATCACGGCCCGGCCTCAGCCCGGCAACGAGAAGCCGCGGCTCTTCCGTCTCGTGAAGGACCACGCCGTCGTCAACCGCATGGGCTTCAACAACGGCGGCGCGGTCAAGGCCGCCGGCGAGGTCGGGCGCGCCCGGCACATCCGCCACCGGCCGGTGATCGGCGTGAACATCGGCAAGAGCCGCGTGGTCGACGTTGACGACGCGGTCGACGACTACCTCGTCTCGACCCGGCTGCTGGCGCCCCTCGCCGACTACCTCGCCGTGAACGTCTCGTCGCCGAACACTCCGGGCCTCCGCGGCCTCCAGGAGATCGACCGTCTGGCGCCGCTGCTGACCGCCGTGCGCGACGCGGCCGGTCGCACCCCCGTCCTGGTCAAGATCGCCCCCGACCTCGAAGACGACGCCGTGACCCGCGTCACCGCCCTCGTCGTCGAACTCGGCCTCGCCGGCGTCATCGCCACGAACACGACGCTGTCTCGAGACGGGCTCGCCTCCTCGGGCCGCGAGGTCGAGGGCGCAGGAGCAGGCGGACTCTCCGGCGCACCCCTCGCCGCTCGCTCGCTCGAAGTCCTGCGCCTCATCCGCGCCACAGCTCCGGCCGACCTGTGCGTGATCTCCGTCGGGGGAGTGTTCACGGCGAGCGACGTGCAGGAGCGCGTCGACGCCGGTGCCACCCTGGTGCAGGGCTACACCGGGTTCCTCTACCTCGGCCCGCTCTGGGCGCGCATGATCAACCGCGGGCTGCGAGAGCTGCGCACGAAGCGCTGAGCCGCGCTAGTCCAACAAGACAGCGCCGCGCTTGCGGGAGGGCGCTACTCCTGCGGGAACTGGCCGCGCTTCACCTGCGGGCGCGGGGTCCGCATGATGCGGAGCGACGCTGCGCGCGTGGCGACGTACATCGTGAGACCGCGCTCGGCGTTCGATGCGCCGAACTTCGCGGCCAGCTTGCGGTTGAGGCGGCGCACGAGCAGCGCGATGTCGATGATCGCCAGGATCAGGTAGCCCCAGATGATGTACGTGCCGTAGGCCGACACGGCCGGCACGGCCGTGAGCACAAGGACGACGACCATCGCGGGGATCAGCAGCTCGCCGACGGAGAAGCGGGCGTCGACGTAGTCGCGGACGAACCGGCGCTGCGGGCCACGGTCGCGGGCCGGCATGTACTTCTCCTCGCCGTTCGCCATGCCGATGCGGGCACGCTCGCGCTCGGCGGCGACGCGGTCGCGCTGCGCCTTCTGCGCCTCTTTGCCCTTGGCGACGAGGGGACGCTGGTTGGCCTTCTCGCGCTCCCTGCGGGTGGGAGTGGCGTGCCCCTTCCCGACCGGTGCGCCGCCCTTGGAGTCGGTGGCGGACGAGCCGGAGTTGTCGGGGGAGATGATGGGTGCCTTGGCCACGGGAGATCCTCGGTAGAAAGTCGGACACCTAAGATTACCTGTCATGACCGAGACCTCACAGTCCGCACGCCCGACCGACCCGGAACTCGCAGGAAGGCTGCGCGAGGCCGTCCAGGGCGGTCTGCCCGCCTCGATCGCCGATCTCTCGGCGCTCGTGCGGATCCCCTCGGTGTCGTGGGACGCCTTCGACCCCGCGGCCGTCGAGGCGAGCGCGGACGCGGTGGCGGCCCTCGTCGAGGGCACGGGCCTCTTCGACGAGGTCCGGACGAGCCGCGCGCCGATCGAGGGCGAGACCCTGGGGCATCCCGCCGTCCTCGCGACGCGCGCGGCGAAGGACGGCCGCCCCACCGTGCTGCTGTACGCGCACCACGACGTCCAGCCGCAGGGCGACGACGAGCTCTGGGAGACCCCGCCGTTCGAGCCGACCGTGCGCGGCGACCGCCTGTACGGCCGAGGCGCGTCCGACGACAAGGCCGGCGTCATGACCCACGTGGCCGCCCTCCGCGCCGTGAAGGAGGTGCTCGGCGACGACCTGAAGGTCGGCATCGTCCTGTTCATCGAGGGGGAGGAGGAGTTCGGCTCCCGCTCGTTCACGAACTTCCTCGCCCAGCACCACGACCAGCTCGCCGCCGACCTCATCATCGTGGCCGACGCCGACAACTGGTCCACCGAGATCCCCGCCCTCACCGTCGGGCTGCGCGGCAATGTCACCTTCCGGCTGACGGTCAAGACCCTCGAGCACGCTTCCCACTCCGGCATGTACGGCGGCGCCGTCCCCGACGGCATGATGGCGATGATCAGGCTGCTCAGCACCCTGCATGACGACGCAGGATCCGTGAATGTCGCCGGGCTCACCTCCCGCGACGCCGAGTACCCCGACTTCCCCGAGTCCCAGCTCCGCGAGGAGGCAGCCCTCCTGCCGGGCGTCGCCCCCATCGGAACGGGCCACATCCTCAGCCGACTCTGGTCGCAGCCGTCGATCACGGTCACCGGCATCGACGCGCCGTCGGTCGCGAACGCGTCGAACACGCTCTCGCCGTCGACCTCCGTGCGCATCAGCGCGCGGGTCGCCCCGGGCCAGACGGCCGACGAGGCGTTCGAGGCCCTCCGCGACCACCTCCTCGCCCACGCGCCCTGGGGTGCCGTCGTCGAGATCAGCGACGTCGACCGCGGCAACCCCTTCCTCGTCGACACGTCCGGCTGGGGCTTCGCCGAGGGCATGGCGGCCCTGGGCGAGGCCTGGGGCGCCGAGCCGGTCGAGACGGGCATCGGCGGGTCGATCCCGTTCATCTCCGACCTCCACGACGCCTTCCCCGAGGCGCAGATCCTGGTGACCGGAGTCGAGGACCCCGACACGCGTGCCCACAGCCCGAACGAGTCCCAGCACCTCGGCGTCTTCCACCGGTCGATCCTCGGCGAGGCTCTCCTGCTGGCGAGGCTCGACGCGCGTCGGCTGTGATGCGCTCGACTGTTCGTGGGCTCCTGCTTACACTGGAAGTATCGTGCGCCTCTGCGCACCCCTCAGCTCGAAGGAGGCACCAATGACAGACACCGCCACCGCCATCGACACCCTCGTCGACGGCCCCACGCACGGCGTGCTGCTCACCGACCAGGCGGCGACCAAGGTCAAGAACCTCCTCGCGCAGGAGGGGCGTGACGACCTTCGCCTCCGCGTCGCGGTGCAGCCCGGCGGCTGCTCGGGGCTCATCTACCAGCTCTATTTCGACGAGCGCCTGCTCGAGAACGACGCCACGCGCGACTTCGACGGCGTCGAGGTCGTCGTCGACAAGATGAGCGTGCCGTACCTCGACGGCGCCTCGATCGACTTCGAAGACACGATCGAGAAGCAGGGTTTCACCATCGACAACCCGAACGCCCAGGGCTCCTGCGCCTGCGGTGACAGCTTCCACTGAGGTCGCTTCCAGACGACGAAGGGGAATCATCCAGACGGATGGTTCCCCTTCGTCGTCGGGCCGGGTTTTTCGTCTCGGAGTCGACAGACCCGCCCGCGCCTGCGACAAAAGCACCCCGTCTCTGCGAGTAGGCTAAGCATGTTCCGTCTCTTACTGAGAGCCTGAACGCGCCCCACACACGCGTCATCCGAGAGGTAACAGTGCGCTCAAAACGTCGACTTCGTCTGGCAGCCATCCCCGCGGCGGCCGGCCTGATCCTCGCTCTGTCCGGCTGCTCCCAGCAGGAGCTCAAGGGCTGGCTCCCGAGCTCGGCGGGCGTTACGAACCACACCTCGAGCGTCATCGGCCTCTGGGTCACCTCCTGGATCGTGCTCCTCGGCGTCGGCCTCATCACCTGGGGCCTCATCATCTGGGCCGTCGTCGTCTACCGCCGCCGCAAGAACCAGACCGGCCTCCCGGTGCAGATGCGCTACAACATGCCGATCGAGATCTTCTACACGATCGTGCCGCTGTTCCTCGTGCTCGGCTTCTTCTTCTTCACCGCGACCGACCAGTCGGCGATCGAGAAGCCCACGGCCCACCCCGACGCCACGATCACGGTCTACGGCAAGCGCTGGGCATGGGACTTCAACTACATGAACACCGCCGACAAGTCCAAGAGCGTCTACTACCAGGGCATCCAGGCGCAGGAGCTCGGCGGAGGCAACATCGACGAGTCGAAACTGCCCGTCCTGTACCTCCCCAAGGGTGAGAGCGTCAAGATCATCCTCAAGTCGCGCGACGTGATCCACTCCTTCTGGGTGATCGACTTCCTCTACAAGAAGGACATGATCCCCGGCAAGACCAACTACGAGTACTTCACCCCCGAGAAGCTCGGCACCTACGCGGGCAAGTGCGCCGAGCTCTGCGGCGAGTACCACTCGCTCATGCTGTTCAACGTGAAGGTCGTCACCCCGTCGCAGTACCAGGACTACCTGGCGAGCCTCCGCAAGGCCGGCAACGTGGGTGATCTCGGCAACAAGTACGACCAGAACACGAACAACCCCACCAACACCACCCCGGTCGCCGCAGGCGCCGACAGCTCGAGCAAGTAAGGCAGCGTTCGATGACAGCCACTGCAACCAGGCCGACCACGGGCGGCCAAGGCCAGAACTTCACCACGTCGCGTGTCGGCCGTAAGGGCAACGTCGTGGTCCGCTGGATCACCTCGACCGACCACAAGGTGCTCGGTTACCTGTACCTGATCACCTCGTTCTGCTACTTCCTGGTCGGCGGCATCATGGCGCTGGTCATCCGCGCCCAGCTGTTCGAGCCGGGCCTCTCGATCGTCGCCACGAAAGAGCAGTACAACCAGCTGTTCACGATGCACGGCACGATCATGCTGCTGCTCTTCGCGACACCGCTCTTCTCAGGCTTCGCCAACGCGGTCATGCCGCTTCAGATCGGTGCGCCCGACGTGGCGTTCCCGCGACTGAACGGCTTCGCGTTCTGGCTGTACTTCTTCGGCGCGCTCGTTGTCATGGCCGGCTTCCTCACCCCGCAGGGCGCCGCGTCGTTCGGCTGGTTCGCGTACGCACCTCTGTCCGACACAACGTTCACGCCAGGGCTCGGCGGCAATCTCTGGGTCTTCGGCCTCGCCCTGACCGGCTTCTCCACGATCCTGGGCGCCGTGAACTTCATCACGACGATCATCACGATGCGTGCCCCGGGCATGACCATGTTCCGCATGCCGATCTTCGTGTGGAACACTCTCGTCACGTCGATCCTCGTGATCATGGCCTTCCCGGTGCTGGCTGCGGCGCTCTTCGGACTCGGGTTCGACCGGGTGTTCGACGCGAACGTCTTCAACCCGGCCAACGGTGGCGCGCTCCTGTGGCAGCACCTGTTCTGGTTCTTCGGCCACCCCGAGGTGTACATCATCGCCTTGCCGTTCTTCGGCATCGTGTCGGAGGTCTTCCCGGTCTTCAGCCGCAAGCCGATCTTCGGCTACAAGACGCTGATCTACGCGACCATCGCCATCGCCGCCCTGTCGGTCACGGTGTGGGCCCACCACATGTACGTCACCGGCTCGGTGCTGCTGCCGTTCTTCTCGCTGATGACCATGCTCATCGCGGTCCCGACCGGTGTGAAGATCTTCAACTGGGTCGGCACCATGTGGCGAGGCTCGATCACCTTCGAGACGCCCATGCTCTGGGCCATCGGGTTCCTCATCACCTTCACCTTCGGTGGTCTCACCGGCGTGATCCTCGCGTCTCCGCCGCTCGACTTCCACGTCTCCGACTCGTACTTCGTCGTCGCGCACTTCCACTACGTGGTGTTCGGCACGGTCGTCTTCGCCATGTTCTCGGGCTTCTACTTCTGGTGGCCCAAGTGGACGGGCAAGATGCTCAACGAGCGTCTGGGCAAGGTTCACTTCTGGCTGCTGTTCATCGGCTTCCACATGACCTTCCTCATCCAGCACTGGCTCGGCGTGCTCGGCATGCCCCGCCGTTACGCGACCTACCAGCCGAGCGACGGCTTCACCTGGATGAACCAGCTCTCCACCACCGGCGCCATGCTGCTCGGCGTCTCGATGCTGCCGTTCGTCTACAACGTGTACATCACGGCGCGACTCGCTCCGAAGGTGGCCGTGAACGACCCGTGGGGCTACGGCCGTTCGCTCGAGTGGGCGACGTCCTGCCCGCCTCCCCGTCACAACTTCACCTCGATCCCGCGCATCCGCTCGGAGTCCCCGGCGTTCGACCTCAACCACCCCGAGGCCGGCCTGCCCGTCGGCATCGGCCCGCTGAAGGACGCCCCCGAGGCCCCCACGTACGACGCACAGACAGGAAGCGTGAAGTAGCGCCATGAGAGCACAGTCCAACATCTTCTGGGTCATGGCGGTCTTCTTCCTGCTCGCCGACGCGGCTTACACGATCTGGAGCCTCCTCTCGACCGAGTTCCACAAGGTCGAGTGGGTCGGCACGGTGGGCATCGGCCTCGCCGCCATCGCCTCGATCTTCCTGGCCTTCTACATGAACCGGTCGCACTTCGCCCAGTCGGGCGAGCTGCCGGAGGACCGCCTCGACGCCAACATCGACGACGGCGACCCGGAGATCGGCTTCTTCAACCCGTGGAGCTGGTGGCCCATCGCCCTCGCCGGCGGTTGCACCCTGTGCTTCCTCGGCCTCGCGGTCGGCACCTGGATCTGCTTCTTCGGCGCCGCGATCGTCGCCGTGACGCTCGTCGGCTGGGTGTTCGAGAACTACCGCGGCATCCACCAGCACTGATTTGGCGTCAGGCGGCCCGCTGAGGCCGTCGTGGCGCGGGCGGGGCATCACCTTCGGGTGGTGCCCCGCTCTTGCGTGTGCGGGGTGCGGCGGCGTGCCGTGGGGTGGCGTGCCGTGGGGTGGCGTTGTTGTCAGTGGTGAGAGCTGCTTCGGTTGGAAGCACGTGCCGGCCTTCTCGACGGCAGCTACGCGCGGCAGCGCCGACCTCGGCAGCACCGACGCGCGGCAGCACCGACGCGCGGCAGCACCGACGCGCGGCAGCACCAACGCGCGGCAGCACCAACGCGCGGCAGCACCAACGCGCGGCAGCACCAACGCGCGGCAGCACCAACGCGCGGCAGCACCGACAGTGCAGCCCGCCTGCCCGGGGCCGGGCTGTGTCGGTTGTAGACACACGCACGGAGGCGCTGAGGCTCGCAGCGGGGGAGTGCGGCGCGATTCACGCATCCCGGCGCGACGCGTCACGGCGTCTTGCGTGAAACGCGCCGCGACACCGCCCCTGTCGCCGTGGTCAGCCAGCAGGCGCCGGACAGCACTCCGTGCAGCCTGGCCGTCCACTGCTCGCGGCGCGGCGCGGCGCGGCCTCATCGGGCGCGACGGCTCAGGGGCCCGGCAGAAGGTTTGGCCCCGCCGGGCGTCGCCCAGATCCTGCGCCCACGGTGAACGACCTGCAGAACGCGAAAGGGCCCGCCTGCGTGTGCAGGCGGGCCCTCAGGCGTTGACGCGGGGGAGCGCGGCTAGTGCGACGCCCCGGCCTCGACCTCGTGGTGCTCGGAGTGGGCGTGCGCCGCCTCCAGCTCGGACGGCGTGACCGGCGAGATACGGTCTTCGAAGAAGAAGCCGGAGAGCGACGCACGCACGCGCTCGATCGGGGTGATGACACCCTTCTCGTTCGGGCGGGCCAGAAGCGGCTCGTACTCGTTGAAGCTCGTGAGGGTCCAGAGCTCGTACTTGTCGAGCGGGGTGTGGACCTCGATGAACTCGCCACCGGGGAGGCGCACGATACGACCCGACTCGTGCCCGTGCAGCGCGACCTCGCGGTCTTTCTTCTGCAGACCCAGGCACACGCGCTTCGTCACCCAGAAGGCGATGAACGGTCCGATGACCGCGAAGAACTGCATCACGTGGATCACCTGGTCGATCGACAGCTTGAAGTGCGTCGCCATGAGGTCGGACGAGGCAGCGCCCCAGAGAGCCGCGTAGAGCGTCATGAACGCGGCACCGAAGCCGGTGCGGGTCGGGGCGTTGCGCGGACGGTCGAGGATGTGGTGCTCGCGCTTGTCGCCGGTGACCCAGCCCTCGATGAAGGGGTAGAGGGCGACTGCGCCGAGCAGGAACAGCAGGACCGCGATCGGGACCAGGATGTTGAACGAGACGGTGTAGCCGCCCCAGACGACTTCCCAGTGCGGTGGAACGAGTCGCAGCGCACCGTCGGCGAAGCCGATGTACCAGTCGGGCTGGGTACCCGCCGAGACCGGTGAGGGGTCGTAGGGACCGTAGGTCCAGATCGGGTTGATCGTGAACAGCGAGGCGATCAGGACGATCACGCCGAAGACGATGAAGAAGAAGCCGCCGGCCTTCGCCGCGAACACCGGCATGACCGGCACGCCCACGACGTTGTCGTTGGTCTTGCCCGGGCCGGCCCACTGCGTGTGCTTGTTGATCACCAGCAGGAGCAGGTGGGCGCCGAGCATCGCGATGAGGAGAGCGGGCAGGAGCATGATGTGCAGCGAGTACAGGCGGCTCACGATCGCAGTGCCGGGGAACTCCCCGCCGAACAGCAGGTACGAGATCCACACGCCGACCACCGGGATGCCCTTGACCATGCCGTCGATGATGCGGAGGCCGTTGCCCGAGAGGAGGTCGTCGGGCAGCGAGTAGCCGGTGAAGCCCTCGGCCAGCGCCAGGATGAACAGCACGAAGCCGATGAACCAGTTGAGCTCGCGCGGCTTGCGGAACGCACCAGTGAAGAAGATGCGGAGCATGTGCAGGCCGATGGCCGCGATGAACAGCAGCGCCGCCCAGTGGTGGATCTGACGGAAGAGCAGACCGCCGCGGACGTCGAACGAGATGTTCAGCGTCGACTGGAGCGCCGCCGACATCTGGATGCCCTTGAGGGGCACGTACGAGCCCTGGTAGGTCACCTCGGCCATGGAGGGCTGGAAGAAGAACGTCAGGAACGTTCCCGACAGCAGGATGACGACGAAGCTGTAGAGAGCGACCTCGCCGAGCATGAACGACCAGTGGTCGGGGAAGATCTTGCGGCCGACCTCTTTGACGAGGCCGGACATCGAGGTGCGCTCGTCGACGTAGTTGGCGGCGGCCCCGAAGAACTTCATGCCCTTGGCGGGGCGGACGGGCTGGTTGCCGGCCTCGGCGTACGAGAACTCGTGCGCGTCGTCGGAGGAAGAGGGGGTGGTGGTGATCACTTGTCGCGCTCCCAGAAGCTCGGGCCCACAGGTTCGTGGAAGTCGCTCTGCGCCACGAGGTAGCCCTCGTCGTCGACCATGATCGGCAGCTGCGGCAGCGGGCGGCTCGCTGGGCCGAAGATGACCTTGCAGTTCTCGGTCACGTCGAACGTGGACTGGTGGCAGGGGCAGAGGAGGTGGTGCGTCTGCTGCTCGTAGAGGGCCACGGGGCACCCGACGTGCGTGCAGATCTTCGAATAGGCAACGATTCCGTTGTACTGCCAGTTCTCGCGACCGGCCGGCTCGTGGAGATCCTCCGGCTTGAGACGCATGAGGAGAACGGCGGCCTTGGCTTTCTCTTCCAGCATGTCTTCGGACGTGAGCAGGTTCTCGGGGATCACGTGGAACACCGAGCCGAGCGTCACGTCGGAGGCCTTGATCCTCGTCCCCGTGGGGTCGATCGTCAAGTGCATGCCCTTCTTCCAGAGCGTGTGCTTGAGGACGACGTTCGGGTCGGTCTTCGGGCCGAGGTCGCGGAAGATCACGACGCCGGGCAGGATGAAGGCGACCAGCGCGCCGAAGAGGCTGTTGCGGATCAGCGCGCGACGGCCGAAGCCCGACTCCTTGTTGCCGAGCTCGAAGACCTCGGCGGCCTTCTGGCGCGTCGGCTCGGAGCCGCGCGTCAGGTGGCGCATCTCGGTGAGCTCGCGGGACGGCATCAGCGTCTTGGACCAGTGGACCGCGCCGATTCCGATGGAGAGCAGGCCCAGCGAGATGCCGAGGCCGAGGAACAGGTTGTTCAGGCGGATCGAGTGCGTGTCGCCCGGCGTGATCGGGAAGGCGATGTAGGCCGCGACCGCGAGGCAGCTGAAGATGACCGAGAGGAAGAACAGGAACGAGACCTGGCGCTCGGCGCGCTTCTCCTCCTGGGGGTCCTTGTCGGTGACGCGGGGGCGGTGCGGCGGCTCGCCCGGGTTCTCGAACTGCTCGGTCGGGATGACCGCGGTGCCGGATGAGATCTGACGAGGCTCGTGATGAGCGACAGCCGAGCCCGCTTCCGGGTTCTCGTCGTCGTGATCTGCCATGGTGCTGCCTTTCGGTGAGTGCAGGTCTCGCGAGTGCTGATGCTCGCGGGAAGTGTGTGCGGTCTCGGTGCCGGGACTGTTGTTGTCGGTGCCCCTAGTTGGACTTCGCGGTCAGCCAGACGGTGACGGCCACGATCGCGCCCAGACCGAAGATCCAGATGAACAGGCCCTCGGACACGGGGCCGAGGCTGCCCAGCTCGAATCCACCCGGGGACGGGTTCTTCTCGAGGTACTTGAGGTACGTGATGATGTCCGCCTTCTCCTGCGGCTTGATGTTCAAGTCGTTGAAGACGGGCATGTTCTGCGGGCCGGTGAGCATGGCCTCGTAGATGTGCTTGGCCGAGACGCCCTTGAGCGACGGGGCGAACTTGCCCTCGGTCAGGGCGCCGCCGGCACCCGCGACGTTGTGGCACATGGCGCAGTTGATGCGGAACAGCTCGGCACCCTTGGCGGCGTTGCCGTTCGCCTGCAGGTACTTCGAGGAGGGCTCGGCGGGGCCGGTGCCCAGCGAGGCGACGTATGCCGCGAGCTCCTGGATCTGGCTGTTGGTGAACGCGACCGGCTTCTCGAGCGCCTGCGGGCCGTTGGCGGCGGCGGGCATGCGACCCGTGCCGACCTGGAAGTCGACCGCCGCGGCGCCCACGCCGATGAGGCTGGGACCGGCCTTGGTGCCGGACCCGTTGATGTTGTGGCAGGTGGCGCAGTTCGCGTTGAAGAGCTTCTCGCCCTGGTTCACGGCGCTCTGCGACGACGAGGCGGTCGTGGCCGTCGTGCCGGAGTCGGCGTTCGCGGTCGAGGTGAACAGCGCGTAGGCGCCGCCGGTGGTGAGCAGGCCGACCAGGATCAGCGAGACGGTCGCCAGGGGGGAGCGGCGGCCGGAGCGCTTGCGCTTCGTGCCGGCCGTCTTCGTGACGCTCTTCGAGGCGGAGTTTTTCGAAATCATGCGGTGAAGGGGATCCAATGCCTATTTGAGGATGTAGATGACCAGGAAGAGGCCGATCCACACGACGTCGACGAAGTGCCAGTAGTACGAGACCACGATCGCGCTGGTCGCCTCGCGGTGACCGAAGTTCTTGACCGCGTAGGCACGACCGATGATGAACAGGAAGGCGATGAGACCGCCGGTCACGTGCGCGGCGTGGAACCCGGTGGTGAGGTAGAAGGCCGAGCCGTACGCGCTGGACTGCAGCGTGACGTGGTCGGCGACGAGGTTGGTGTACTCGTACATCTGCAGCGAGACGAACGTGGCGCCCATGGCATAGGTGAGGAAGAGCCACTCGACCATGCCCCACTGCGAGACCTGGAACAGCTTGCCCGTGCGCTTGCCCTGCATGCGCTCGGCCGCGAAGACGCCGAACTGGCAGGTGAAGCTGGAGAGGACCAGCGTGACCGTGTTGAACGCCGCGAAAGGCACGTCGAGCTTGGCCGACTGTGATGCCCAGAGCACCGGCGAGGTGCTGCGGAGGGTGAAGTAGATCGCGAACAGGCCGGCGAAGAACATCACCTCGCTCCCGAGCCAGACGATGGTGCCGACGGCAGCGGTGCTCGGCCGGTTGACGACCGGAGCACCTGAGGTTCTCGAGAGGGGGGTACTTGTCACAAAAGCCATTATGGCCGAAAAACCCGCCCGTGATTCGCCTTGACAGCCTGCCAGTCTCGACATCGAGGAATCTGAAAGTCCGTGATTAGTAGGCTGGGAGCCATGACCGACGAGCTCACCTGGCCCCGCCTCCTCGACGCTCTCCTGGAGGGGAGCGACCTCTCGATCGCCGAGGCCACCTGGGCGATGGAGCAGGTCATGACCGGCGCTGCGACTCCGTCGCAGCTCGCGGCATTCCTGGTCGCGCTGCGCGCCAAGGGCGAGACGGTCGACGAGATCGTGGGGTTCCGCGACGCGATCCTGGCGCACGCGCTTCCGCTCGACGTGGACTCGATGGCGGTCGACATCGTCGGCACGGGCGGCGACCGCTTCGGCACGGTGAACGTGTCGACGATGGCGTCCATCGTCGTCGCGGCGTGCGGTGTGCCGGTCATCAAGCACGGCAATCGCGCGGCCAGCTCAGCCTCCGGTGCTTCCGACGTGCTGGGCGCCCTGGGCGTCGACCTCACGCGCGATCCGGCGCGTGTCGCCGAGGTGCTCGACGAGGTCGGGCTCACCTTCGCCTTCGCGGCGGCCTTCCACCCCGGCTTCAAGCACGCGGCCGTGACGCGGCGCGAGATCGGCGTGCCGACCGTCTTCAACTTCCTGGGTCCGCTGACCAACCCGGCACGGCCCGAGGCCAGCGCCGTCGGCGTGTCGAACGCGACCAAGATCCCCCTCCTCGTCGGGGTCTTCCAGACCCGTGGCGCGACCGCCCTCGTGTTCCGCGGCGACGACGGCCTCGACGAGCTCACGACCACGGGGCACAGCCACATCTGGGAGGTGTCGGCGGGGTCCGTGACCGAGCACGACTTCGACCCGCTCGAGCTCGGCATCCCGCGCGCCCGGATCGACGACCTCCTCGGCGGCGACGCCGCCCACAACGCCGAGGTCGCCCGCCGCACGCTGGCCGGCGAGACGGGCCCGGTGCGCGACATCGTGCTGCTCAACGCGGCCGCGGGGCTGGTGTCGTTCGCGCTGGCGCAGGATCCCACGCAGCGCGAACGCCCGATCATCGCGCGGTTCGCGGAGCAGCTCGAGATCGCACGGAAGGCGATCGATGACGGCAGCGCTACGGCGAAGCTCGACGCGTGGGTGGCGGCCACGCAGCGCTAGCCTCCGCGTACGGGAAAGGCCCGGCAGGAGCGATCCTGCCGGGCCTTCTCGTTCTTCCGAGGACTACTGCACGTCGCCGTCGACCCAGTCGAAGGTCTTCGTCACGGCCTTCTTCCAGAGGCGGAGCTGGCGGTCGCGCTCGTCAGCGTCGAGGTTCGGCTCCCAGCGCTTCGACTGCTGCCAGTTCGCGCGCAGGTCGTCGAGGTTCGCCCAGAATCCGACGGCGAGCCCCGCGGCGTAGGCCGCACCGAGCGCCGTCGTCTCCGCGACGACGGGTCGGACGACGGGAACGTTGAGGATGTCGGCCTGGAACTGCATGAGGGCGTCGTTGGCGGTCATGCCACCGTCGACCTTCAGCTCGGTCAGGTCGACGCCGGAGTCGGCGTTCACCGCATCCAGGACCTCGCGGGTCTGGAAGGCGGTCGCCTCCAGCGCGGCCCGGGCGATGTGGCCCTTGTTCACGTAGCGGGTCATGCCGACCAGCGCACCACGTGCATCCGACCGCCAGTACGGGGCGAAGAGCCCCGAGAAGGCGGGGACGAAGTACACGCCGCCGTTGTCGTCGACCGTGGTGGCGAGGGCCTCGACCTCGGGGGCCGAGTTGATGATGCCGAGGTTGTCGCGGAGCCACTGGATCAGCGACCCGGTCACGGCGATCGACCCCTCGAGCGCGTAGTGGATCGGCCCGTCGCCCAGCTTGTAGCCGATCGTCGTGAGCAGGCCGTTCTCGCTCTTCACCTTCTCCTCGCCCGTGTTGAAGATGAGGAAGTTGCCGGTGCCGTACGTGTTCTTCGACTCGCCGGCGTCGAACGCCGCCTGGCCGAAGGTGGCGGCCTGCTGGTCGCCCAGGATTCCGGCGATCGGCACCTCGCGCAGCAGAGAGGAGCTCGACGCGTAGCCGTAGATCTCCGACGACGACTTGACCTCGGGCAGCATCGACTTCGGCACGCCGAAGACGTCGAGGATGTCCTGGCGCCACTCGAGGGTCTCGAGGTCGAGGAAGAGCGTGCGCGACGCGTTGGTGACGTCGGTGACGTGCACACCGCCGTCGGTCCCGCCGGTGAGGTTCCAGAGCACCCAGGTGTCGGTCGTGCCGAAGAGGAGGTCTCCGGCCTCGGCCTTCTCGCGGGCTCCCTCGACGTTCTCGAGGATCCACACGATCTTCGTTCCGGCGAAGTAGGTCGAGAGGGGGAGTCCGACGATGTCCTTGAAGCGCTCGACGCCTCCGTCGGCGGCGAAGCGGTCGACGATCTCCTGCGTGCGGGTGTCCTGCCAGACGATTGCGTTGTAGACGGGCTCGCCGGTGTTCTTGTCCCAGACGACCGCGGTCTCGCGCTGGTTGGTGATGCCGATGGCCTTGATGTTGTGGCGCGTGATGTTGGCGCGCGAGAGGGCCTGGCCGATCACCTCGCGGGTGTTCTCCCAGATCTCCTTGGGGTTGTGCTCGACCCAGCCCGCGTGGGGGAAGATCTGCTCGTGCTCGAGCTGGCCGGTCGAGACGATCGAACCGGAGTGGTCGAAGACGATGGCGCGGCTCGATGTCGTGCCCTGGTCGATGGCGAGGATGTAGTCGTCGCTCACGGGTGGTGCTCCTTCGTCGTTGAGTGGTGAGTCGTTCGGATGTCGGTCGGGACCGCCGCGTGGGCCGTCATGCCCACGCGGCGGGGATCGTGCGTCAGTGCACGACGGGGAGCAGCGGGAAGGACAGCAGCGCGGCGAGGGCGCCGCCGACCAGCGGGCCGACGACCGGCACCCAGGCGTACGACCAGTCGCTCGAGCCCTTGCCCTTGATGGGCAGGAAGGCGTGCGCGATGCGGGGGCCGAGGTCACGGGCCGGGTTGATCGCGTAGCCGGTCGGGCCACCGAGCGAGACGCCGATCACGAGGACGATGAAGGCGACCGGGAGTGCTCCGAGGGCGGCCGGCGTCTTGCCGTTCGTGAAGGCGATGATCGAGAACACGAGCACGAAGGTGCCGATGATCTCGGTGATGAGGTTCCAGGCGTAGTTGCGGATGGCGGGGCCGGTGGAGAAGACGCCGAGCTTGGCGGCGGGTTCGGGCTCCTGGTCGAAGTGGTCGCGGTAGGCGAGCCAACAGAGCGTGGCGCCGATGATGGCCCCGAGGAACTGCCCCAGCACGTAGATGCAGAACTGCACGAACGTGATGTTGCCCAGGATCAGCTGGGCGAGGCTCACGGCGGGGTTCAGGTGCGCGCCCGACGAGTAGGAGACCGTGACGCCGGCGAAGACGGCGAAGGCCCAGCCGAACGTCACCATGAGCGTGCCGCCGTTGAAGCCCTTGGTCTTGGTCAGGGCGACGTTCGCGACGACACCCGTACCCAACAGGATCAGGACGGCGGTACCCACCGTCTCGGACAGAAATATGGTTCCCAGAGTCACGTCGACCGTCCTTTGTCGATTAACGAGCAGAGCACGTCGAACGAGCTCTGCGGTGAGCGTTTGTCATCACCATAGACCCGAGATAGGCCCTCGATACCAACACGCACAGACTTTGTTTTGTGTCTGGCTCTGTCCGTTCGTTTGGCGCTAGCGTGTGCTCAGCACGGTGACCACACCGTGTGCTCGCGCTCACCGGGGAGGCCTGCGATGAAGAAGCTCATCAACGATCCGAAGAACGTCGTCGACGAATCCGTGGAGGGCTTCGGCCTCGCCCACGGCGACCTCGTGGAGGTGACGCCCGATCCGCTGTTCGTCTCGCGCGCGGGCGGCGCGACCACGGGCAGAGTCGGACTCGTGTCGGGAGGCGGCTCGGGCCACGAGCCGCTGCACGCCGGATTCGTCGGCTACGGCATGCTGACGGCGGCCGTGCCGGGCGCCGTGTTCACGTCGCCGACGCCGGATCCGATCGTGGCGGCGACGCTCAAGGCCGACGGCGGCGCGGGCGTGCTGCACATCGTGAAGAACTACACGGGCGACGTGCTCAACTTCGAGACCGCCGCCGACCTCGCCGACGCCGAGGGCGTCCGCGTGGTGTCCGTGATCGTCGACGACGACGTCGCCGTGAAGGACAGCCTGTACACGGCGGGTCGCCGTGGCGTCGCGGGCACCGTCGTCGTCGAGAAGTGCGCGGGCGCGGCCGCCGAGCGCGGAGACGACCTCGACGCGGTCGCCGCAGTCGCCACGAAGGTGAACTCGGTGACCCGCACCATGGGCGTCGCCCTCACCGCCGGGATCGTGCCGCACGCCGGCGAGCCGAGCTTCACGCTGCCCGAGGACGAGATCGAGATCGGCATCGGGATCCACGGCGAGCCCGGGCGCGAGCGGATCAAGCTCGAGAGCGCCGACGCGATCGTGGACCGCATGCTCGCGCCGATCCTGGAGGACCTCCCGTTCTCCTCGGGCGACCGGGTGCTGCTGTTCGTCAACGGGATGGGCGGCACTCCGCTCGTCGAGCAGTACATCGTCTACCGCCATGCCGCCAAGGTGCTGGCCGACAGGGGCATCGAGGTCACGCGTACGCTGGTGGGCAACTACGTGACGAGCCTCGAGATGCAGGGCGTCTCGATCACTCTCACGAAGCTCGACGATGAGCTCACCGATCTGTGGGACGCCCCCGTCGAGACCGCCGCGCTGCGCTGGGGTCGCTGAGGCGCCTCGCCGAAGCCGAGGGTCGCCAGGCCGCACCGCAAGGGCGGCCGAGGCCCGTCCGCACCGAAAGGAACACACGAAGCATGAGCGTGGGAATCGACTGGGTGAAGGCCTGGGTGGGCGACACCGTGAGGGTCGTCTCCGAGAACAGGGTGAGGCTCATCGAGCTCGATCGGGAGATCGGCGACGGCGACCACGGCGAGAACCTCGACCGCGGTTTCCAGGCCGTCAAGGCGAAGTTCGACGCGCTGCCCGACGGCGAGACGCCCGCCGCGGCGCTCAAGCTCGTCGCGACCACGCTCATCTCGACCGTCGGGGGAGCCTCGGGCCCGCTCCTCGGGACGGCGTACCTCAAGGGGTCGCAGGCGCTCGGCGACGCGACCTCCCTCGACTCCGCGGCGATCGCGGCCTTCCTCACCGCGGCGCGCGACGGCGTCGTGATGCGCGGCAAGGCCGAGGTCGGCGACAAGACGATGATCGACGCCTGGACCCCGGCCGTCGACGCCGCGTCCGCGGCCGCCGAGGCCGGCAAGAGCGTCGCCGAGACCCTCGAGGCCGCGGCGAGCGCCGCCGAGAAGGGCGCGGAGTCGACCGAGCCGCTGGTCGCGCACAAGGGGCGCGCCAGCTACCTGGGGGAGCGAGCGGTGGGGCATCGAGACCCCGGCGCGGAGTCGTCTTCCCTGATCCTGCGAGCCGCAGCCGACGCGGCCACGGCGACGGAGGCCTCCGCATGACCGGCGCCGTGGGAATCGTCGTCGTCTCGCACAGCGCGAAGATCGCCGAGGGCACCGTCGAATTGGCACGTCAGATGGCGCCGACGGTCACGTTCGTCGCCGCCGGCGGCAGCGACGAGGGCGGCATCGGCACGAGCTTCGACAAGATCTCGTCGGGCATCCAGGACGCCCAGGGCGGTCACGGTGTCGTGATCCTGTGCGACCTCGGTTCGGCAATCCTCACCGCCGAGACGGCGATCGACTTCCTCGACGACGCCGAGAAGGCCCAGGTCGTCATTGCCGACGCACCGGTCGTCGAGGGCACTGTCGCCGCCGCCGTCGCCGCCGAGACCGGTGGCACTCTGCAGGACGTCCTCGCTGCCGCCCGCACCGCGACCGGTATCGCCGACCCGCATGCCGACGAGCACACGCTGACCCGCGACGAGGTGCAGGGCGCCGTCGAGCGCTCGGCGGTGCTCGTCAACCCGTCGGGCCTTCATGCGCGCCCGGCGGCCGAGTTCGTGAAGCACGCCTCGAAGTTCGACTCGACGATCCAGATCAACGGCGTCGACGCCAAGAGCCTGCTCCGCATCATGGGGCTGGGCCTGGCTCAGGGCTCCACGGTGAGCATCGTGGCGACAGGAGCCGACGCATCGGCCGCGGTCGACGAGCTCGTGTCTCTCGTCGAAAGCGGTTTCGGCGAGGTCTAACTAGCCTCCAGCCCGCGTCGCACGGCGTCGACGTAGAGCCACCGGCCGCCGCGTCGGGCGAATCGGCTGTTCTCGTGCTGCGTGGCCGCGCCGCCGCCGGCCGGGCGGTAGTGCGCCGTGAACTCCACGGTGCCTGCCGCGTCGAACGGCCCGCCGCCCGTGGTGCCCTCGATGTCGAGGCGGAACCACCGGAGGCCCGGGTCGAGGTCGAGCGTCGAGGGCCGGGTCTCAGGAGCCCACGTGGCCAGCAGGTAGTCCGCGTCGCCCACCGCGAACGCCGAGTACCGCGACCGCATCAGTCGTTCGGCCGTCGGTGCGACCTCGGCGCCGTCGTGCAGGGGCCCGCAGCACTCGCCGTACGGGTTGCCGGAGAGGCAGGGGCAGGGGCCGGACGAAGCGCGCACCGGGAGATTGTCTCACCCGGGCTCCTGCCCTCAGACCGCCCGACGCGTAGGCTCGGCCCATGCGCATCGTCACCCTCATCGTCGCCGCCCTCGCGAGCATCGTCGCCGTCGTGATGTCGCGGCGCGCGGCGGCCGAGGCGAAGAAGCAGGCGAAGTTCGAGCGCCGGCTGCACGCGGTCGAGCACGCCGCGCACCAGAAGCCGGGTCTCGTCGTGGTGCCGAAGATCCCGAAGGTCAAGCGCTACAGCTGAACCGCCCCTTCGGGGCATCCGGGCGCAGGATCAGCGGAACGCCGCGATCCCGGTGAGCGCCTGGCCGATCACGAGGGTGTGCACCTCGTCGGTGCCCTCGTAGGTGCGGACGCTCTCCAGATTGTCGGCGTGACGGAACGGCGAGTGCTCGAGCGTGATGCCGTTGCCGCCGAAGATCGTCCGCGCCGTGCGGCAGATCTCGATCGCCTCGCGCACGTTGTTGAGCTTGCCCATCGAGATCTGGTGCGGCTCGATGCCTCCGTTGTCCTTCGCCCGGCCGAGGTGGAGGGCGAGGAGCTGGCCTTTCTGCAGCTCGAGGAGCATGTTCGCGAGCTTCTCCTGCGTCAGCTGGTACGAGGTGAGCGGCTTGCCGAACTGCATCCGGTTCGACGCGTAGTCGAGCGCGGCCTCCAGGCTGTCGCGGGCGGCGCCGAGCACGCCCCAGACGATGCCGTAGCGGGCCTCGTTGAGGCACTCGAACGGGCCGCGCAGGCCACGGGCGCCCGGCAGCATCGCGTCGGCGGGCAGACGCACGTCGTCGAGCGTGATGTCGCACTGGATCGACGCGCGCATCGACAGCTTGCCGGTGATCGGCGTCGCGGAGAATCCGGGCGTCGACGTGGGCACGAGGAATCCGCGGATGCCGTCGTCGGTCTGCGCCCAGATCACGGCGACGTCGGCGATCGACGCCAGGCCGATCCAGCGCTTCGATCCGCTGATCACCCAGTCGTCGCCGTCGCGACGGGCGAACGTCGCCATCGTCGCCGGGTCGGATCCTGCGGTCGGCTCGGTGAGGCCGAAGCAGCCGATCAGGCGCCCCGCGGCCATCTCCGGCAGGTACCGCTGCTTCTGCTCGTCGGAGCCGTGCTTCGAGATGGCGCTCATGGCGAGCGACCCCTGCACGCTCACGGCGGTGCGGAGCCCCGAGTCGCCGGCCTCGAGCTCGAGCGCCGCGAGGCCGTACTCGACGGCCGACCGGCCAGGGCAGCCGTACCCGTGCAGGTGCATGCCCAGGAGCCCGCGAGAGCCCAGCTCGGTCATGATCTCGGCCGGGAACACCGCCTTCTCGAACCACTCGGCGATGTGCGGGCGGATCGCCTCGTCGACGAATGCGCGCGTCGAGGCGCGGAGGGCGATCTCCTCGGGGTTCAGCAGCGCGTCGATGCCGAGGAGGTCGGTGCGGGAATCGAGGGAGAGGGTCATGCGTCGGCCTTTCGAAGGGGAGCGGGATCGGAGTCGAGGTCGGAGGCCGGCGTGTCGCCGAGGCCGGGAGGCGCGGACGCCCGCACGGTCGGCGTCCTCGAGAACGAGATGGCGTTCGCGACCTGCGGCGAGCGGCCGGGGGCCGGGACGAAGGTGGGGTCCAGGCCGAGCGACTCGGCGAGCGCCAGGCCGTCGGCGACGGATCCGACTCGACCGGCGGCCACGCGGGCCTCGAGCAGCACGGACTGCCAGTGCTCCGCGGGGCGGGTCGTGAGGATCTGTTCGAGCGCGGTCGCGAGCTCGTCGCGGTGGGCGACCCGGTCGGCGTTGGTGCGGAACCGCGCGTCGTCGACCAGCCAGGCCAGGCCGAGGGCGCGGGCGAAGCGGGCGAACTGCTCGTCGTTCCCGACGGCGACGGCGAGCGGGCCGTCCTGGCAGCGGAGCGTCTCGTACGGCGCGATGGACGGGTGCCGGTTGCCGAGGCGGCCGGGCGCGCGGCCGGTGGCGAGGTAGCCGCTGGCCTGGTTGACGAGCGAGCCCAGGAGGCTGGAGAGCAGGTTGACCTCGACGTGCTGGCCGCGGCCCGACGTCTCGCGCTCGCGGAGGGCGGCGAGGATGCCGATGACGGCGTCCTTGCCGGTGAGCACGTCGACGAGGGCGACGCCGGCCTTCATCGGGTCGCCGCCCGGATCGCCGGTAATGCTCAGCAGCCCTCCGACGGCCTGGACCACGAAGTCGTAGCCGGGGATCTCGGCTCCTGCGCCCGACCCGAAGCCCGAGATCGAGCAGGTGACGACGCGCGGGTTGAGGGCGGCGACGTCGTCGTGGGCGAGGCCGTACGACGCCATGAGCCCGGGCCGGAAGTTGTCGACGACGACGTCTGCCCTCGCCGCGAGGTCGCGTGCGATTCGGAGGTCGTCGGGGGAGGAGAGGTCGAGGGCGACGCTCCGCTTGCCGCGGTTCACCGACTCGAAGTACGAGCTGGTGCCGGCGGGTGTCCACGGCGGTCCCCAGGAGCGGGTCTCGTCGCCCGTTCCCGGACGCTCGATCTTCACGACGTCGGCCCCGAGGTCGGCGAGGGTCATGGTCGCGAGCGGGCCGGCGAGCACCCGGCTGAAATCGGCGACGAGCAGGCCGTCGAGGGGCGGCGCGTCGACGGGCGGCGCGTCCAGAGCTGGCGCATCGGGCGTCTCGTCGTGCAGCATCGGGCCTCCTGGCGTCGGCGACGGTGCCGACCGATCGAGGCTACCCCAGGCAGGGCGTTCACCCGGTCGTTCACCCGCCGCCCAGAGTCCGCCCGCCCGTCACCGACACGTCCACGGCCCGACACCGCCGCGTCACCTCCCGGAGCGAGCGTGGTTTCTTGGAGGATCCTTCGCACGCCCGTGCTCCACTCGGCCCGTCGACTGATCCCGACGAAGGAGGCCCCGTGCACCGGCTGGCTGCGCTCATCCGATTCCTGCTCCGCGCCCTGCGCTTCGAAGTCCACGCGACCGCGCGGCGACGCCCGGTGCGGCCCGACGTGGTGCTGTACGAGGCGTTCGCAGGATCCGGGGCGCTCTGCAACCCCGAGGCGATCTTCCGCGAGATCCTGCGCTCGCCCGACCTCGGGCACCTGCGGCACGTGTGGGTGCTCGACCGCACCGGGAACCACCGCGCCCTCCGCCGCGAGTTCCGCCGCGATCGCCGCGTGCGCTTCGTCACGCGTGACGGCTTCGCGTACTGGTGGGCCCTCGCGACGAGCGGCTGGCTCGTCAACAACGCGACCTTCCCCGCGCAGTTCTCGAAGCGGCCGGGGCAGGTCTACCTGAACACGTGGCACGGCACGCCGCTCAAGGCCATGGGCTACGACATGCCCGACGGCGCCCGCGAGTCGGCGAACACGCTGCGGAACTTCCTCCAGGCCGACTACCTGCTCTCGCAGAACGAGTTCATGACCGAGTCGATGTACCGGCGCGCGTATCGGCTCGCCGGGCTCTACCGCGGCCTCGTGATCGAGGAGGGGTACCCCCGCGTCGACCGGCAGCGGCTCGACGCGGCGGGGCTCCTGCGGGCCCGAGGCCTGCTCTCGGCCCGTGGCCTCGCGGTCGGCCGCCGGCGCATCGTGCTGTTCGCGCCGACCTGGCGCGGGGGCGCGTTCAACGACCCGACCGACGACATCGACCGGCTCGTGGCCACGGTGACCGGGCTGCAGGCGCGTCTCGGCGACGAGTACGTCGTGCTGCTGAAGACGCACCAGATCCTCGAGCGCTTCGTGGGGTCGCGGCCCGACCTCGCGCGGATCCTGGTGCCCACCACGATCCCCACGAACGTCGTCCTCGGCGTGGCCGACACCCTCGTCACCGACTTCTCGTCGATCTTCTTCGACTTCCTCGCCACCGGCCGCAGGATCCTCTTCCACGCACCCGACCGCGACGACTACGGCGCCACCCGGGGCCTCGCCTTCGGGGTCGACGAGCTGCCCGGCCCGATGTGCGACACACTCGACGACCTCGCCCGCGGCGTCACCGACCCCGACGGCTCCCCGTGGCTGCGCGGCGCCGTCCGCGACGAGTGGCAGGCCCGGTTAACCACGCAGGGCGGCACCGACTCGAGCCGCAGGATCGTCGACGTCGTCTTCCGAGGACGCCTCGGCACGCACCGTGTCCGCACTCTCGCCGACGGCGATCGTGTCTCGGTGCTGCTGCACGTCGGCAACCTCGCCTCGAACGGCATCACCTCGTCGGCCCTCAACCTGCTGAAGGCTCTGCCCGCCGACCGGTTCGACGTGTCGATCGCCTACACGCGCACGCGCTCACGCCAGCAGGTCTCGAACGCCGCGCTCGTGCCGCCGACCGTGCGCCAGATCCTCCGCGACGGCGGCATGAACGGCTCGAAGGTCCACCAGCTGCGTCGGCGCCTCCAGGCTCGGCTCGGCGCGGTCGACGTCCACCTCGACGATCCGCGCCAGCGCCGGCTCTGGGACGACGAGTGGACTCGCGTCTTCGGCGACGCACGATTCGACCGCGTCATCGACTTCTCGGGCTACAGCGTCCTCTGGGCCACCCTCCTGCTCCACTCGCCCGAGGCGCCGCGCGCCGTCTGGATGCACAACGACCTCGTGGCCGAACTCGGCCGCGTCGTCAACGGGCGGCGCCCGCTCGCCCGGTCGCTGCCGCAGATCTTCGGCACGCTGCGCCACTACGACGCCCTCGCCGCCGTGTCGCCGGTTCTCGCGCAGATCAACGAGCGGTCGCTGCCGAAGGGGGCGCTCGGCGGCGCTCGGATCCTGGCAGTCCCGAACCTCGTCGACGCCGAGCGCGTCCTGCGCCTGGGTGCCGCGCGGCCGTTCGAGAACGAGACGCTCGATGCGCCCGCCGACGGTGTCGAGAACGGCGACCCCGACGCAGCCCGAGAGCCCGAGCCCGAGTGGGTCGAGGCGCTGCAGCGTCACGACGGCACCCGGTGGTTCGTCACAGTGGGCCGCTACACCCGCGAGAAGAACCACGAGAGGCTCCTCCGTGCCTTCGCACGCGTCCACGCCGAGCACCCCGAGGCGCGCCTCGCGATCATCGGCCACGGGCCCCTCCGCGAGAGCCTCGGCGAGCTCATCCGCGAGCTCGGTCTGACCGGGGCCGCGCATCTCACCGGGCCCCTCTCCAATCCTTTCTCAGTCATGAGCCGGTCGGCCTGCTTCGTGCTCTCGAGCGACTACGAGGGGCAGCCGATGGTGCTGCTCGAGGCGGCCCTGCTCGGCCTGCCGATCGTCTCGACCGGCTTCGCGTCGGTTCGCGACGCCCTGCCGCGACCCACCATCCGTGTCACGCCGCTGGACGTCGACGGCCTCTACACCGGCATGACGGCGTACTTCGACGGCGGCGTCGCGCCGTCGACGCTGGATGCCGAGGCGTACAACCGACAGGCGCTGGCGCGCTTCCTCTCCACCAACCGACTCTCCGTCGCCGCACCGCGTGAAGCCTCGACCGTCGCGGCCTGACCGGGTGATCCGCCGGTCGGCGTGGCTCCTCGCGCTCGTCGCCGCGGTGGTGTCCGCCTGCGGCTCGTGGATCCCGTCCCTCTGGGGCGACGAGGCCGCGAGTGTCCTGTCGGCCACCCGCCCGCTCCCGAGTCTCGCGAGGATGCTCACGCACGTCGACGCCGTGCACGGCACCTTCTACTTCGGGCTGCACTGGTGGATCAGGATCGCGGGAACGTCGCCGTTCGCGGTGCGCCTCCCCGACGCGATCGCCGTCGGGCTCGCCGTCGTCGCCGTCGTGCTCCTGGTCGGGCGCCTCGCGGACCCCGCGACGGCGGTGGTGGCCGGGCTCGTGTGCCTCCTGCTGCCCAGGATGACATACACCGGCGAGGAGGCGCGCTCGTACGCGTTCTCGGCGGCGATCGCGGCGTGGCTCCTGCTGCTCGTCGTCGACCTGGCCCGTGGCCGGCTCCGGGGCACCCGCTGGTGGATCGTCTACGGTGCCCTGCTCGCCCTCGGCATCTACGTGTTCCTCTACCTCGCGCTGTTCCTCGCGGCGCACGCGCTGGTGCTCGCGGCCTCGCGCGCCCGTCGCGGTGCCTGGCGCGCCTGGGCCGTCGCCGTCGTCTGCGCGCTCGTCGCCACGGCGCCGCTGCTCGTGCTGGCGATGCTCGAGCGGTCACAGATCGCCTCCCTGGCCGGCGACACCACGACGGACTTCCGCTCGCTCGCGGTCGGGCTCTGGTTCACGACATCGCTCTACGCGGCGGTCGCGTGGCTGCTGATCGTCGTCGCGACGGCGTTCTGGGTGGTGGCGGTGATCCGGGCGGTCCGTACGCCGCGAGACGCCGACGGCGTGTCGGAGCCCGGTGACGATCCTGCGCCGCGCGCGCCGCGCCCTCCGAGCCTCGAGCTGGTCGGCCTGGCGTGGCTGGTGCTGCCCGGCGCGCTCCTGCTGCTGTCGAACCTCGTCGTCGCCGACTTCACCGGCCGCTACCTCACCATGTCGGCGCCCGGAGCGGCCCTCCTCATCGCCGCGGGCCTCCGACGCCTCGCCGGTCTCCGGTTGCCGCGCGCGGTCGGCCCGGCATCGGCCCGCGTCCCGGCGCTCGGCGTCCTGACCGCGCTCGTGCTCGCGTCCGCCGTGCCCGCGTACCTCTCGCAGCGCACCCCCTATGCGAAGAACGGCAGCGACTGGGCCGAGATCTCCGCGCTCGTCGGTGCTCACTCCGGCGGCGCGGGCGCGATCGTCTTCGACGAGTCGGCCAAGACGTCGAGGAATCCGCGTCTGGCCCTCCATACCTACCCTGCGGGCTTCCGCGGGCTCGACGACGTCACCCTCCGCGTGCCGTACGCCGAGAACAGCACCTGGTACGACGCGACGTACACCGTGCCCGAGGCGCTCGCCCTCGGGCGCTTCGCCGGTGTGACGACGGTGTGGCTCGTCGAGTACTCGTCGGGAGGGACCACCGACACGTCGGGCCTCGCCGACCTCGAGCGGGCGGGGTATCGCGTGCGAGAGACGTATCGGACGCACAGCAGCGAGATCCTGCGCCTCGAGAAGTGAACCCCGTCGGGCAGGAGTCGCCCCGGCGCGGAGGTCAGCCGGCGTGCGGCCGGGGCGGCAGCGGGTGCGACGTGAGCAGGTCGACGAGGCGGCTCAGGATCGGGGCCGCATCGCCCAGCGTGCGCCGCTCGCCCTCGGTCATCGTGGCCAGCGCCCTGGCGAGCACCTGCGTGCCGGCCTCGTCGTAGCGGCGCATGTTGTCGATCGCCGAGTCGGTCGGGTAGATCGAAGTCGACCGCGAATCCGTCACGTCGGCCTCGCGGCGGATGAGGCCGGCGGCGACCATCGCCTTGATCAGGTTGCTGACGGTGGATCGGGCGAGGCGGAGGTTCTCGGCGAGCTCGCCCGGGCTCTGCGGGTGGTGGTCGGCCAGGGCGCGCAGGATCTCGACGTGCGCCTCGGGCAGGTCGGGCAGGCCCGCCTCGGCACGGGTGGCCCGCACGGCGGCACGGCGCAGCGGACCGAACAGGCGGTTCAGCTCGGCGGCGGTGGAGTCCATGGGCGACCTCGGCGGATGAAACGGCGGGGCACAACGACGTCCCCTCGTCGCATCCTAGCGACAGGTGTCGCTCCGTGCTCCCGGCGCCGCGGCCGTCGACGAAACGAGCCGTGGCGTTCCTCTACGCTTATGGGCATGTCCAAGGTCCTGAGCAGTCTTCCCGTCGGCGAGCGAGTCGGCATCGCGTTCTCCGGAGGTCTCGACACCTCGTGCGCGGTGGCCTGGATGCGCGAGAAGGGCGCCGTGCCCTGCACGTACACCGCCGACATCGGGCAGTACGACGAGCCGGACATCGACGCGGTCCCCGGCCGCGCGCACGAGTACGGCGCCGAGATCGCCCGCCTCGTCGACGCCAAGAGCGCCCTCGTCGAGGAGGGGCTCGTGGCCCTCCAGACCGGTGCTTTCCACATCCGCTCGGGCGGCAAGACGTACTTCAACACGACGCCGCTCGGCCGCGCCGTCACCGGCACGATGCTGGTGCGCGCCATGAAGGAGGACGGCGTCGACATCTGGGGCGACGGATCGACCTACAAGGGCAACGACATCGAGCGGTTCTACCGCTACGGCCTCATGGCGAACCCGCGGCTGCGCGTCTACAAGCCGTGGCTCGACGTCCAGTTCGTCGAAGAGCTCGGCGGCCGCAAGGAGATGAGCGAGTGGCTCGTCGCCCGCGGCTTCCCGTACCGCGACTCGACCGAGAAGGCCTACTCGACCGACGCCAACATCTGGGGTGCGACCCACGAAGCGAAGAGCCTCGAAGAGCTCTCCTCGGGCCTCGACATCGTCGAGCCGATCATGGGCGTCGCCGCCTGGCGCGACGACGTCGAGGTCGCGACCGAGGTCGTCTCGGTCCGCTTCGAGGCCGGTCGCCCGGTCGCGCTCAACGGCGTCGAGTACGCCGATGCGGTCGCCCTCGTCTACGAGGCGAACGCCATCGGCGGTCGCCACGGGCTCGGCGCCTCCGACCAGATCGAGAACCGCATCATCGAGGCGAAGAGCCGCGGCATCTACGAGGCCCCCGGCATGGCGCTGCTGCACATCGCCTACGAGCGCCTGCTCAACGCGATCCACAACGAAGACACCGTCGCGTCGTACCACAACGAGGGCCGTCGTCTCGGCCGCCTCATGTACGAGGGCCGCTGGCTCGACCCTCAGTCGCTCATGCTGCGTGAGTCGCTGCAGCGCTGGGTCGCCTCGGCCGTGACCGGCGAGGTCACGGTGCGTCTCCGCCGCGGCGACGACTACACGATCCTCGACACCACGGGCCCGCATCTCAGCTACCACCCCGACAAGCTCTCGATGGAGCGCGTCGGCGACGCCGCGTTCGGCCCCGACGACCGCATCGGGCAGCTCACGATGCGCAACCTCGACATCGCCGACTCGCGCTCGCGCCTCGAGCAGTACGCCGCCGCAGGCCTCATCGGCGGTGCCACCGCCGAGCTCGTCGGCCAGCTCGAGGAGGGCGCCGCCGGGCAGATCCTCGGCGAGGCCGACCCGCTCAGCGCCGACGACGTCGCACTCGAGCGCGCGACCGACGCCGCCTCCGAGGGCGCGGCGTTCGACTCCGGCACCGACTAGGCGGTCGGGCGGGGGAAGCACGGCAAGGCCATTCGTCATCACGACGTAAGAACCTGAAGGGTTTCACTGATCCTGCACTCATATTCTGGATATCACGCCTCGAGCGAGGCGCGATACCCAGAGCGAGTGAGTGCATGCCGATCTACTTCATCCGTCACGGCGAGTCGAGCGCCAACGAGCGCAACCGATTCGCGGGGCACCTCGAATCCCACCTGACCCCGCTGGGGGAGAGCCAGGCGCGTGACGCCGGGAAGCGAGCCCTCGACCTGGGGCTCGAGGTCGACGAGGTGCACATCTCGACGCTGTCGCGCACGCGCCGAACCGCAGAGCTCGCCCTGGGGGAGATGGGGCAGTCGCCCGTGGTCGTCGAGTCGGGGCTGATCGTCGAACGTCACTTCGGCGTGTACGGCGGCAAGAACAAGAGCCTCGTCAAGAAGGCGGTGGGATTCGCGACGTACACCGAGCACTTCCACTCGAACGCGGGTGCGCCGCCCGGGGGAGAGACCTGGGCCGAGCTCTACGGCCGCGCGAAGGCGTACTACGACGAGGTGCTCACACCGGCCGACCGTGCCGGCCGGACCGTCCTGGTCGTCACACACAAGTACGTCGTCGAGATGTTCGCCCTGATCGCGGCCGGAATCGACCCGAGTGAGTATCGCGATCTCAAGGTGCCGAACGCCAGGCCGCTGTCGGTAGACGACCTTCGCCGCATCGCCCGAGCCGACTCGACGACCGCGGCGGTGAACGACCTCGGAGAGATCGTCGAGATCCGGTTCCCGCTCCTCGCGTTCGTGGCCGCACTGGTCGGCGTCGGCCTGCACATCGCACTACCCGTCACCGTGCCGACGATCGTCTTCGAGGTCGGGCTGGGTGCACTCCTGGCCGTGACGAGCTTCTTCTCGCTGCTCAGGATCGCGCCCTCGATCCTCGGCGATCCAGCCCTTCGCCCCTCCCGCCGTTCGGTCCTCGCGGTCGTCCCGCTCGTCGTCCTCAAAGCGGGTCTGGCGCTGATCCTGCTGCAGCTCTCGGACTCGCCTCTGGCGCTGCTCGGAGCGCTGCTCCTGCTGCTGCCACCGGCCCTCCTCGCGCCGACGCTGTCGCTGGCGTGGGGCGGCGACTACTTCGCCGCGATCTGCCAGACCGTCGTGGCGACGCTCGTGCTGCCGGCGGTTGTCGGAGTGGTCGTGCTTCTCGACTCGGGGTCGTCGTTCGACGCGGCCAGGCTGCCGGAGGCGGCTCTCGCCTTCGCGCTCGTCGTCGTCGGGTCGTTCGTGCTGCCGCTGGTCGCGGCGCAGGCGTTCCGTCGCCGGTCGCCGATCCGTGCCGGTCAGGTCTCGACGAACTGGAACTGGCTCGGCTCGGTCGCGGTGATCGTGCTGGCCCTCTTCGCCGGGTACTCGCTCACACCGTCCGACCTGACGGTCGATGCGTCCGTGGCCGGCCAGATAGGGTTCGCCGTGGCGGCGCTGCTGGCGATCCGCCTCCTCGCGGGGGGCTACCTGAAGGTCGTCCGCCCCGACGAAGGCGTCGACCGCGACATCCGCATCACCCAGGCCACTCCGAACGTCTTCCTCTGGGTCAGCCTGTCGGCTGCGCTCTTCGGCGCTCGCGAGGCGGGCTTCGGCACTGCCGCGGTCGTCACCTTCTTCGGCCTGGTCTGGCTCGACGACGTCGTGCGAGTGCGTCGCCAGCGGCGCGAACTCGCCGACGACGTCGCGGCGCTCGGCCGTGACCCGCGGCGCGACCTCGAGGGTGCGGCACTCCGCTGATCCTGCGGCGAAGGTCTAATCGACACGAGAGAGGACCATGCCGTCGCCGTAGCGGCGGGGGAGCATGAACCAGGGGATGGAGCCGGTGGCCTCCGGGCGGGCGGCGTGCGGGCCGAGACGACCCTCGTGGTCGATGCGCAGTGAGCCGATCCTCGATCCTGCGCCCACCCTGACCACCCCGCCCTGTGTCTCGATGCCGCCGAGAGCTCGTCCGAGCAGCTCGACGTGGCCGCCCCAGGCGACGGTGACGGGGCCGAGGACCGCCCCCTCGATCGAGACGAGGCCGCCGGCCTGCACGTCGAGCGCGCCGGAGACCAGGCCGGTCACGATGAGAGTCCCGCCCAGCGCGACGGTCACGTCGGCGGTCGCGACGCCGACGAGGTCGACCACGTCGGTGATCACCAGGTGGTCCGCGATGATTCCCGTCAGCTGTCGCATGTCGCTCCTCGTCGAGGCGTGGTGGGGGAGAGGGGCACCGCCGATGGTGGCCGAGGGCCTCGTGCGACGGGCCCAGGCTCTTTCCCGGAGAGCGAGCGGGTCGCGCCATCGGCGGTGCCGGACGACGATGTCGCCCCTGCCAGCGGGGTCACCATGGCATCGTCGTGAGGGCCGACGCAGTCGCGATGGAGCACCCGTGCGGCGGTGTCGGCGTCGAAGAAGACTGTGGATCAGTGCCGTGCTACTGCCATGGCCACCGCCGTTCCGGGCCCCTGATGCCCTGTGCGTGGTGCGGAATGCTGATTCGTGAGGTGCGAGCCCTACGGCCCGTGCGAGCGGGCCCTGTCGCCCGTATCGAGGATTTTCACTCCCGCATCCGCAAAGCGCAAGTGAACGAATGGTGCGGGGCCGCCCTCCCGGGGGAGGGCGGCCCCGCTCCTGGCCCGTCAGTCGGTGAACCGGAGGGTCCACGACGTGACGAAGACGCCCTGGTCGGACGTCGCGACGACCGTTCCCGCTGCGCCGTCGGTCGTGAACGGAGTGCCGACGGGTGCCGACCACGAGCCGTCGGTGTCCGCGATAGCGACGGCGAGCGCGGGGCCGGAGCCGGCGATGCCGCGGATCTCGACCCGCGAGCCGGCGGGCGCCGTTCCGGCGAAGACCGGCGTGCGCGATGACTTCACGAAGGCGGTGACGGGCGACGTCACGGCGAACGGGGTCGTCGCGGCCGTCGCCGGGGCGACGGGGGAGTCAGTGCCCGGGCCGAGCGATGCGGCGGTCGCCGCACCGGGCAGCGCGAGACCCGCGCAGACGAGGACAGCGGCGGCGAACGCCGTGGCGAGGGACTTCTTCATTTCTTCTCCATTCATCGGTGGGTTGCTGGGGGCTACGCTGACGGCACCGAAGGAGGCAGCCGTGGGCGAGATCGTGGTGCAGGAGTTCATGACACTGGACGGCGTCGTCCAGGGCGGCGGGGGAGAGGACGAGGACCGCGAGGGCGGCTTCGACCTCGGAGGCTGGCAGATGCGGTTCGACGACGGCGACGACGACACGCTCATCCCCGACTGGGAGAGCCGTGTCGCCGCGCTGCTCTTCGGGCGGAAGACCTACGACATCTGGGCGCCGTTCTGGGGCACCGCCGACCAGAGCGACCAGGGGCCGTTCGGCGACATGATCCGCACCTACAACCGGGTGCCGAAGTTCGTCGTGTCGCGCACGCAGACCGAGGGCACCTGGGCCGGCACCGAGTTCATCAACGATGACCTCGGCGCGCACGTCGAACGCATCAAGGCCGACATCGACGGCGAGATCAGGATCTGGGGGAGCACCGAGCTGATCGAGTCGCTCGCCCGGCTCGACCTCGTCGACGAGTACAGGCTGATGATCCATCCCATCGTGCTGGGTCGCGGCAAGAAGCTGTTCCGCGACGGATTCCCGACGCTCACGCTGTCGCTCGCCGAGACCTGGACTCTGCCGTCGGGCATGATCATCGCGATCTATCGTCGAGGTCACGCCGGCGCCTGAGGTTCGCGGGCACCGTGCGCGGGCGGACGCCGTTCCGCCCGCCCGCGACTCGGTTCATCAGGCCGCGTCGACCTCAGGTCCGGCCGTTGCCACGATCGTCTGGCTGCTGACAGCGGTGTAGGAGCCCTGGACTGCGGACACCGTGTAGCTCTCACCGGTCAGCGCCAGCGGCGTCGTCCACGACCAGGCGCCCGACCTGTCCGCGATGGCCACCCCGCGGGCGATCTGCTGTGTGCCGACCGCGACGTAGACGGTGACGTCGGCACCGGGAACCGTCGTGGTGCCGCTCACGGTGACACGCTCACCGCGCACGAATTCGCGTGAAGACGTGATCGCGAACGGCTGTTCCGCTGAGATCACCGAAGCCGTGTGCGCGCGTGCAACGACCACCCCGGACGGGTCCACGTTCAGCACCACGGACGTCGACCTCAGCGACGCCGAGCCGGTCTCCTTGACGACACCGCGGAACGTCCCCACCGGGAGAGGAGCATCGGGCTTGAGGTGCCAGACGCCGTCGTCGCCGACCGTCGTCGACCCGAGGACGGTGTTCGCGCCGCCCAGCAGCGACACGGTCGCACCGGGATCGCCCGTGCCGGTGAGGTCGGGCGAGGTCGACACGGCCGAGCCCAAGGGAGCGAGGCTGGAGAAGGGAACGACAGGCGAGGTGCGTCCGGCGTACGCCGAGGCGGACGTCACGACCAGTCCGCCGAGGACCGGCTGGGATTCCCAGACGCTCACGGACAACGCGTAGCCGCCGGTGAGCTCGAACGACCACCGGCCGTCGTCGCCGACGGTCAGGGTGGTGTCGAGCAGAGCGGGATAGCTGCTCGCGGTCACCTCGAGCGAGGCCCCTGGGGTGGCGGTGCCCTCTACTGTGACCTTCTCGCCGGCGGAGTACGGGGGAATGGTGACGGTCGGTGCCTGGGTCGCAGGAGCCGAGGTCGTCGCCGCAGAGGCCACGGTCGCGCGGAGCATCGGCGCAGCTGCAGCAGGCTGGGCGATGCCGACCCCGAGGATGCATGCGGCGGCGGCCGCGACGACGGTGGCTTTTCGGAAAATCATGAGAATGCCTTTCGGTGGATCAGAACGAGGCGTCTACCTCGAACATCTGGAACGTAGCATTCCGGCAAGTTCGACGACCATGGGTGTGGAGGATCGTAAGATCTCCACCGTCCCGGGCTCCCCAATCTCCCTTACTTGACATAATGTGCATTATCGGCGTTGCGGACGATGTTGGAGCGCTCAGTCTTCGGTAATGGAATATGAAATACCATGTGATCTTGCGTGGAAGGTCCACGCGGATTGGAAGACCATGCGCAACTTCACTCGCGCCTCGATCATCACCGGCGCCGTCCTGGCCGCAGGCGCCCTCACGTTCTCGGCCTCGGCGGCGAACGCCTCGGCTCCTGTCGACACCGTCTCGGCCTCGACCGTCGCGCCGGTCGCGCCGCTGCCGGCGCTGTCCGAGTCGGGCTTCACGCTGCTGTACCCGCTGGGCGGCGTCGGCGACGTCGAGATCGTCGGCCTGCATGCCCAGCCGGGCGCGACCGTCACGATCGTCCAGGACGGCACTGCCACCGTCACCGCCAAGGCGGACGAGAAGGGTGGCTGGCACGCCGTCCTGCCGACGCGCGGCTTCACCATCAAGGCGCGTCAGCTGGCGATCTCGCAGTCGCTCGGCGGTCAGACGTCGCCGGTGACGAACTACACGTCGCCCCGCCTCGGCTGATCCGCTGAGCTACGCGACGGGCCGTCGACCGTGAGGTCGGCGGCCCGCCGTCGTTCACGTGGCCGCCGCTCAGTGGCCGGTCGACGTGACGGTCTTGCCGGTCAGGACGCGGACCAGGCTGATCGCCGAGACGATCGACCACACGCCCTCGAGCAGCAGGAACCCCCACTCGGCCTCGACGACGGCGTCGACGGCGAGGGCGCCTGAGCCGACGACGTTGACCACGAGATACAGTCGCGACGTCACGTCGACGACGCGGAACTGTGCGAGGGCGAATCCGGCGAGGACGAGGAGCGATCCTGCGATCTGGATGACGAGCGACATGACGGACTTTCTGGTTCGCCGTCGTCGTGCCGGGTACGGTGCCTCTCGTCCGGGCGCCGCGGTCAGCCGGGCGCCCTGATATTCTACGTGATCGGCCTCCGCGCGGCTACTCCCCTGGTGTTTGCCCCTGCTGACCGGCGCCGAGCGCGGCGATCTCGGCGCGCGCGAGGCCGACGAGCTCGGCGTTCGTGTTCGCGTGCCCGGCCAGGCCCCAACCGCCTTCGGGCGCCTCTGTGAGCAGCACCCAGGTGCGCGAGGCAAATGTATCGTCGCCCGCTGCCGCGGCGACGATCTCGGTCAGGCGGGCGACGACGGCGAGCTGCTTGTCACGGTCGAGCGCACCGGCGTTGGTCAGCACCTGGACCCGCACGTACGTCGAGTCGCCGTCGACGTTCGCGAGTGCGGCAGAGGGCAGCTCGTGGATGAACGCGGCGGTGTTCTTCCGGAACAGCGAGATGTCCGGCACCTGCTCGATGGTCATCACCGCGGTGGCGAGGTCGATCGCCAGCCGGCGGGTGTCGGCGAAGGTACCAGTCTGGGCGTAGACGTCGATCATGGGCATGGCGGGCTCCTCGGGGTGGAAACGGGTGCGGACGTGACGCGTGGCGCGTGTCTGGAAGCGATCGACGATTATGTCGGTCGTCATAACGCTGATCCTGCTCTATGACACCCGTCATAGTCAAGGGTAGAGTTGCCGCATGGCAGGCGACACGAGGCACAGCATGGTCGTGGGCGCAGCGCGCCTCCTGGCCGAGAAGGGGCTGCAGGAGACGTCGTTCTCCGAGGTCCTGAAGCTCACCGGAGCACCGCGCGGGTCGATCTACCACCACTTCCCCGACGGCAAAGACCAGCTCGTGGCCGAGGCGGTCGACCTCGCCGGGGCGCACGCCGTCAGCCTCCTCGACCGCGCGATCGGGCGCTCCCCCGGCGGCATCGCCGAGGACTTCCTCGCCATGTGGCGGCTGATCCTCAGCGCGAGCGACTTCGGCGCAGGATGCAGCGTGGTCGCCGTGACCGTCGCGACCGACTCCCCGTCGCTGCGAGATCGCGCAGCCGAGGTCTTCCGAACCTGGCGCGGGCGCCTCGCCGAGCTGCTCGTCGACGCCGGCGTCGAACCCGCCGCGGCCGCCGGCTTCGCCGCTCTCCTCATCGCCGCGTCCGAAGGCGCCGTCGTCGTGTGCCGTGCCGACCGGACGCTCGAGCCGTTCGACTCGGTCGCGGCGCAGCTCATCGCCCAGGCCGAGGCGCTGCCCACGGGCCGGTGAACACCCGGCGAGCCGCACCGGCCGCACGCTGAGGGCGCGTTACCGTCGTCGCCGTGACGACCCTCCGAGCAGCCGCGCCGCCCCGCGAAGGGCTGCGCTCGCGCACGCTGGTGGCCGGAGTCGTCGTCGTCGCCGCCCTCGCGGCCGCCCGAGTCGCCACGTCGGCTCTGCCGGCGGGGATCCTGCCGGACCGCCTCCAGGACTTCGTCACGCTGACCCTCAGCGTCGTCATCGAGTCGCTGCCGTTCGTGCTGCTCGGGATCGTGCTGTCGATCGCGGTGCAGGTCTGGCTGCCCGACGGAGTCTTCACGCGGATCCTGCCGACCACTCCCCTGCTCCGCCGCGCCGTCGTCTCGCTCATCGGCGTGTTCCTGCCGGTGTGCGAGTGCGGCAACGTGCCCCTGGCGCGCGGCCTCGTCGTGAAGGGCCTCTCGGTCTCCGAGTCGATGACCTTCCTCATCGCCGCCCCCATCGTCAACCCGATCACGATCGTGACGACCTATCAGGCCTTCGGCTTCTCGCACGGCATCCTCGTCGCCCGCATCGCCGGAGGCTTCCTCGTCGCGAACCTCCTCGGCTGGCTCTACTCGCGGCACCCCGACCAGCAGAGCCTCCTCACCGCCTCGTTCGCGCGCGAGTGCCGCGTCGAGGCGTCACACGTTCATGAGGGCGCAGGATCGCGGATCGCCTCCTCCGCCCAGGTCTTCCGCCGCGAGATGTCCGCCCTCCTCCCCGCGCTCATCGTCGGCGCGGCGATCGCCGGGGGCGTGCAGACGGTGGTCCCCCGCAGCATCCTCATCGCCCTCGGAGCGAACCCGGTGTGGTCGGTGCTCGCGATGATGGCGCTCGCGTTCGTCATCTCGATCTGCTCGAACGTCGACGCGTTCTTCGTGCTGCCGTTCGCGTCGACCTTCCTGCCCGGCGGCCTCGTCGCCTTCCTCGTCTTCGGGCCCATCGTCGACATCAAGATGCTGACCCTCCTGCGGACGACCTATCGGCCTGCCGTGCTCGTGCAGATCGCCGTCGTGGTCGGGCTGCTCGCCGCCACGATCGGGCTGGCGGTGAACGTCCTTGGCTGACACGCGGCCCACGCCCGGGCTCTCGCTCCGAGCCCTCGCCGACCGCTGGCAGGGGGTGGCGCTCACCCTCGCCATCGGCACGGCGACGCTCTGGCTCGCGGGCACCGGCCGCCTCATCCTCTACATCCACCCGCGCTACGTCGTGTTCACGGTGGCGCTCGTGGTGCTGGGGATGATCCTGGCGCTCGGAGCCCTCGCGGTCGGCGATCGCGACGCGGGGCACGAGCACGGGCCCGACGACGGCGAGCACGACGATTCGGGGGCGGACCTCGGGGGCGGCGGCGACCGCACGGCGAGTGGGCGCGGGGTGCGCGGCGGGCGCCGGCTCCTGGGCCTGATCGGGGCGGTGGTGACGGTCGGCGTGGCGGTCGCCCTGGTCGTGCTGCCGCCGGCCACCCTCTCGAGCGTGACAGCGGGCACGCGCGACGTCGGCGCCTCGACCCTCTCGCTCGGCGCCTCGGGCGGCTCGGCCGCGACCGCGTCGGGCGGGGCCACCGCGAAGTACACCGTGCTCGACTGGGCGACGCGCCTGCGGCAGTCGACGAGCCTCGGCGACTACGCCGGAAAGGCCGTCGACGTCACCGGGTTCATCGCCGCGTCGACCACCGATCCGAGGGACACCTTCGTCGTCACGAGGTTCGTCATCACCTGCTGCGCCGTCGACGCGCAGCCTGTCGGGCTGACCGTCTACGACCCGAACTGGCAGCAGTCGCTGAAGAAGGACGAGTGGGTCACGGTAAAGGGCGGCTTCGGCGCCAACCCTGCGGTCGGGCAGTCGCCGATCGCCGTCGTCCCCACCGCCGTCACGAAGGTCGCGCAGCCGCATGACCCCTACCTCTACTGAGCCGGACGGCGCCGCGGGCGCCGACGACGCCGACGACGCCTGGGCCGCCTGGGCCGCGCGCACGCCTGCTCCCACCGAGGTGGCCGCAGAATCGACGGAGATCCCGCGCCCCGCGCCCCCGGCCCGCCGGACGCGTGTGACGGCCGAGACGTCGTTCCGTCGATTCCTCGTCGGCACCATCGTGGTGCTCGCCCTGCTCTGCGCCGGATTCGTCGTGGTGAGCCAGCAGCAGGGCCCGAAGCTCGACCAGACCCAGGTCGACACCACCGCGGTGACGCAGGATCCCGGGCAGCAGGCCCGCCTCTTCGTCGCCACCGCCGTCTCGCACGTCGCGCGCTCGCAGGTGACCGTCACCCCCGACGTCCCGTTCACCGTGCAGACGGTCGGCACCGTCGTCGCCGTCCAGTTCACCGATCGCCTCGCGTACTCGACGCGCTACACGATCCGCGTCGACGGGGTGACGAGCGTCGACGGATCGCGGGCGTCGACCCTCACCACGCACTTCACGACGGCCTCGGCCTCGGTGCTCGCCCTGGTCAGGAACCCCGGCGGCGTCGACCAGATCGTCCGGGCCGACCTCCGCTCGCCGGGTCGTCCCGTGGTCTACCGGGCCCGCGGCATCCAGGCGTTCGGGCAGGTCGGCGACGACCTCGTCGTCGTCACCGAGCAGGCAGGACTGTCGACCATCTCGCTCGTCGCCCGCAGCGACGGCACCACCGAGAAGCTGGTGCTGCCCGGCGCGGGCACCGTCACGAGCTTCGCGGTCGACCCGCCGACCGGCGTCGTCGTCTTCGGCTGGACGGCCGCAGGAGCAGGCGGAACGCCCCGGCGGCCCGGCGCCACCACGCCCCTTTACACGATCCCCCTCTCGGGCAACCACCTGGCCACACGCCTCCTCGGCCCGGGACACCGGCCGGTGTCGGCCACGTCGTGGTTCATGACCGCCGGCGCACCCGTGGTCGTGGCCCGTGTCGCGGGTGGGGACGTGGAGAGGGTGGACCTGTCGCTCGGCGGGCGGGCGAGCGCCGTCTCGGATCCTGCGCCCTCGGTCTCGGCCCGGCTCAACGGGGAGGCGGGAGCGAGCGTCGTCGGCGGCGCGGCCCGGATCGAGGGCGGCCGAGTCGTCGTACAAGGCCGCTCCCTCTACGCGCCGATCGCGGGCACGCGGGTCGTCGCCGTCGAGGCGTCGCCCAACGGCGAGTTCGCCGTCGTCGTGACCGCACCGGCGTCGAGCCCCGCCGACGGGTACACCATCGACCCCGTGCCGGTCTCGCCGACGACCCTCGTCGTCGACGCGCGCTCGGGTGCCGTCGTGGCGAGCCTCAGCGGTGCTCACCTGGACTGGTGACACGGCGGGTCGGGCGGCTCGCCGCGCAGGTGCGCCGGATCGGCGACCAGTAGCGTTGCACCCGTGTGGAACTCGCTCGAACGCAGGCCGATGGTGGTCGACGTGCTCGTCGGCGTCGTCGCCCTGCTGTTCTTCGCGGCGCTCGACGTCACGCGCACCGGCTGGGAGACCCTCCCGGTCGACGCCCTGTTCGCGTTCGCCCTCGTGTTCCGCCGCCGCTCCCCCGGGCTCGCGCTCGCCGTCGCCTGGGTCGGAGCGATCACGCAGCTGGTGATCCTGCCGTCGTTCATCAACGGCAACGTCATGGTCGCCGCGGTCATCTTCGCCACCAGCCTCGCCGACGAGCCCGCCGTCCGTCGGCTCGGCCTGGCCTCGAGCATCCTCGGCGGCGTCGTCGGCAGCGCGAAGCTCGTCCTGATCACCGGGCTCTTCCTGCCACCCGAGGCCAGCCACGGGCAGGAGGCCGTCTCGCGCGTCCTCTACTTCACCGGCGTCGCCGGCGTGATCGCGGCCTCGCTCGCGCTGTTCTGGCTGCTCGGCGCGGTCACCAGGGTGCGGCGCGCGTTCATCGACGAACGCCTCGAGCGGTCCGAGCGCGAGCAGGAGCTCCTGCGCGCCGAGCTCCGCGTCGCCCAGGAGACCGAGCGCACCCGCATCACCCGCGAGATGCACGACGCCATCGGGCACTCCCTCGCCGTGATCATCGCGCAGTCCGACGGAGCGCGCTATGCCGTCGCCAAGAACCCGGCGGCCGCCACCGAGGCGCTCGGCGTCATCAACCGCTCCGCTCGCGATGCCCTCGACGACGTGAGCGAGCTGCTGAGTGTGCTCAAGGGCACCGGCGAGCACCACGGCACCCTCGGCGTCGCCGACCTCGACCGGATGCTCGACTCCATGCGCTCCTCCGGCCTCGAGCTGCGGTTCAGCGAGACCGGCACCCGTTTCGCCCTCTCGACCGCGGAAGACCTGGCGCTCTACCGGGTGGTGCAGGAGGCGCTCACCAACGCCCTCAAGCACGGCGGCCCGGGCACCGTGGTCGACCTGCGGCTCGACTGGGGCGCCGCCGAGGTCGTCGTCGACTCCCGCACCACCGAGAGCGAGGGCGCCGGGCTGGTCGACGACTCCCCCGCCCACCACGGCCACGGCGTCGCCGGCATGAACGAGCGCGTCCGGCTCGTCGGCGGCCGTGTCACCGCCGGGCCACGCACCGACGGCGAACGCGGCTACGTCGTGAACGCCCGCATCCCCCGAGCCCCAGGAGGCCACGAGTGACCGCCATCCGGATCGGCCTCGCCGACGACCAGCCGCTCTTCCGCGCCGGCATCCGCATGATCATCGAGTCGCAGGACGACTTCGAGGTCGTCTGGGAGGCCTCCGACGGCGCCGAGGCCATCCAGCGGCAGACCGACGAGCCCGTCGACCTCATCCTGATGGACCTCGAGATGCCCCGCGTGTCGGGTGTCGAGGCGACGAGCAGGATCCTGACGTCCGCCCCCTCCCCCGCCCTCGACGAGGCCCCGTCGCCCGGCACCCCGGCTGCCGCGAGCCCCCCGGCCCGCATCGTCGTCCTCACCACCTTCGAGCTCAACGACAAGGCGTTCCAGGCGATCCAGGCCGGCGCCTCCGGATTCCTGCTCAAGAACGCCGACCCGGAGTTCCTCCTCGCCGCGATCCGCACCGTCCACGCGGGGTCGGCCGTCGTCGCGCCGTCGATGATGAACGGCCTCGTCGAGCGCTTCGCCCGCCGCACCCCGCGGATCGACACCGATGCCCTCGGAGAGCTCACCGTGCGCGAACGGGACATCTTCGCCCTCCTCGCCTCCGGTCTCAGCAACAACGAGATCGCCGCCCAGCGGCAGCTGAGCGACGCCACCGTGAAGAGCCACGTCTCTCGAATCCTGCAGAAACTGCACCTTCGCGACCGCGTGCAACTCGTGATCTTCGCCTACGAGAACGGGCTCGTCAGCCAGGAATGAACCCCGAAACTGTACCCCGGTAGGAGTTAAGGGGGACTTGACGTGCCCCGTACGGGGGGTGGAGGGTACACAGCACACCGAGATTCTCGGCGGATTCCCACACCATCCTTAACGGGGGCATAAGTGAGCTCTAATTCTCGCCGTATCCGTCCCGTGCTCGCAGCGCTCGCCGCTGCCGCGACCGCGATCGCTCTCTCGAGCGTCGTCGCGTCTCCGGCCAGCGCCGTTGCGACCAGGCACGCCATCCCTGACTCCTCGCCTCACTGGCTGAGTCACGCGAAAGCCGTCTCGACGCCCTCGTCGGCGTCGAAGGTGACCTTCGGCATCCTGCTCAACATGCGCAACACGGCGCAGGCGAACGCGCAGGTCGCGGCCGTCTCGAACCCGTCGAGCGCCAGCTACGGCAAGTACCTCACCAACGCGCAGTTCAAGGCGACGTACGCCCCCACCGCGGCCAGCGTGAAGTCGGTGCAGTCGTGGCTCACGTCGCAGGGCTTCTCGCTCGGCACGACGCTCTCGAGCGGCATGTACGTGACCGCGACCGGCACCACGGCGCAGGTCGAGAAGACCTTCGGCACGTCGCTGAAGAACTACTCGTACCAGGGCAAGACCGTGCAGACGAACACGACGACGCTCTCGCTCCCCGACGGCACGCCGGCCACGGTCGTCAGCAGCGTCAACGGGGTCATCGGCCTCGACCAGGCGGTCACCTACAAGAAGCCGGCCGAGACCCTCCCCGGGCCGCCCGCCGGCGCGCGCTACGGCGTTCAGCCCTGCTCTGCCTACTACGGCCAGCAGGTCGCCTCGAACAAGCCCGACGCCTACGGCAAGAAGGCCCCGTACGCGGTCTGCGGCTACGGCTCGGCTCAGCTCCAGGGCGCCTACGGCGAGTCGTCGCTCATCAAGGCGGGCTACACCGGCAAGGGCGTGACCGTGGCGATCACCGACGCGTACGCCGCGCCGACGATCGCTCAGGACGCCGCCCTCTACGCCAAGCGTCAGGGCCAGCCCGGCTACTCGAAGGGCCAGTTCACGCAGATCACGCCCGGGCCCGACCAGTACGACCTGACCGCCGACTCCGAGTGCGGTGCCAGCGGCTGGTACGGCGAGGAGACCCTCGACGTCGAGGCCGTGCACGCCATGGCTCCCGGCGCGAAGATCGTCTACGTCGGTGCGCAGGACTGCTCGACCGGTCTCGACGAGGCCTGGGCCGCGTCGATCGACAACCACGTCGCCGACATCATCACGAACTCCTGGAGTGAGGGCATCGACGACATCGCCGACCTCGGCCAGTCGTACGTCGACTTCTACGAGCAGTACTCGACCGAGGCGGCCCTCACCGGCATCTCCGTCACCTTCTCGTCGGGCGACGACGGCGACGGCACGGCCGGTGGCACGAACCTCTCGGCCAAGACCGTCGGGTTCCCGAGCGACCTGCCCTACGTCACCGGTGTCGGCGGCACGAGCGTGCTGATCAACTCGAAGAGCCAGTGGCAGGGCGAGTACGGCTGGCAGTCGTCGTACTCCGCACCTCTCTCGTCGTCCGGCTGGGGCACCCTGCCCGGCACGTACTCGTCGGGTGGCGGCGGCGGAACGTCGACGCTGTTCACGCAGCCCTTCTACCAGAAGGGGGTCGTGCCCACGTCGGTCTCGGAGGCCTTCGGAACGACGCCGATGCGCGCCGTGCCGGACATCTCGATGGTCGGCGACCCGAACACGGGCATGCTGGTCGGCGAGACCCAGGCGTTCGCGGACGGCACGTACTACGACGAGTACCGGATCGGCGGCACCAGCCTCTCGTCCCCGCTCCTCGCCGGTGTGCTGGCGGTCGCGTCGCAGTACTCGCACCGCACGCTCGGATTCGTGAACCCGCTGTACTACAAGATGCTCGGTACCAGCGCGATCCACGACATCGTCGCCCCGAAGTCGCCGATCGCCCAGGTGCGCACCGACTTCGTCAACGGAGTCGACAACTCGGCGGGCAAGACGTACAAGGTGCAGACGATCGACGTCCAGTCGACCACCCTTCACGACACGAAGGGCTACGACGACGAGACCGGCGTCGGCACCCCCAACGGTCCGAACTTCTTCGCGGCGGTCAAGTCGCTGACCAAGAAGCGGTAACCTGCACCACCCACTGAGACGGCCCGTCCGAGCTTCCGCTCGGGCGGGCCGCTTCGCGTGCGCGGACGACGGGCATGGAGGGTTCCCACAAAGGCGAGACGAGCCGAACCAGGTCGCTTGGTGGGCGGGCTACGAGCGATTTCGCACGCGCGCCCGGCGCGATCTAGCGTTCCACGTGACGACGACGCGAAAGAAGGAATCAGCGCAGATGACCCGCCTCGACGACGCTCCCGCTCCAGTGAACAACCAGGGCGCAGGAGCCCCGCACTCCCCCGCCGACCCCACGCCCGAGGGCGCGCGACCGTCCGCCCCCGCACCCACCGCGGGCACCGTCGCCCGCATCGACACGGCCTGGCTCGGCGAGTACCTGCTGGGGCGGTGGGCCGACGCCCGGAAGCACTCCCGCGAGCTCCTGCGGGACAGCGCGTTCCACCAGGACCCCGAGCTCAGCCTCGCCGAGATGCGCCAGCGCTGCCTCGACCAGATGCACGAGCTGCTGCGCAGGAACGCCGTGCTCCGGGCGTTCCCGAAGCACCTCGGCGGCGGCGACGACCACGGCGGCAACGTGGCCGCGTTCGAGGAGTTCGTGAGCGCCGACCCGTCGCTGCAGATCAAGGCCGGTGTGCAGTGGGGCCTCTTCGGCTCGGCGGTGCTCCACCTCGGCACCGAGGAGCACCACGAGCGGCTCCTGCCCGGCATCATGAACCTCGACGTGCCCGGCGCCTTCGCCATGACCGAGACGGGTCACGGGTCGGACGTTGCGTCGATCGGCACGACGGCCACTTACGACGACGAGGCCGAGGAGTGGGTGATCCACACGCCGTTCCGCGCGGCCTGGAAGGACTACCTGGGCAACGCCGCGATCCACGGTATCGCCGCCGTCGTCTTCGCCCAGCTCATCACGGGCGGGGTCAACCACGGCGTCCACGCCTTCTACGTGCCGATCCGCGACGAGAACGGCTTCCTCCCCGGCGTCGGCGGCGAGGACGACGGCCGCAAGGGCGGCCTCAACGGCATCGACAACGGCCGCCTCCACTTCGACCACGTGCGAGTGCCGCGCACCAACCTCCTCGACCGCTATGGCCACGTCGAGCCCGACGGGTCGTACTCGTCGCCGATCGCCAGCCCCGGCCGCCGCTTCTTCACGATGATCGGCACGCTCGTGCAGGGCCGCGTCTCGCTCGACGGCTCCGCGGTCGTGGCGTCGAAGCTCGGTCTCGCCATCGCGATCCGGTACGGGTCGGAGCGGCGGCAGTTCACGGCGGCGGACCCGACGAGGGAAGAGGTGATCCTCGACTACCAGCGGCACCAGCGTCGGCTCCTGCCGCGCCTCGCCACCACGTACGCCATGTCGTTCGCGCACGAGCGCCTGCTCGAGACCTTCGACGGCGTCTTCTCGGGCGAGCACGCCACCGACGACGACCGCCAAGACCTGGAGACCCTCGCCGCCGCCCTCAAGCCGCTCAGCACCTGGGCGGCACTCGACATCCTGCAGGAATGCCGCGAGGCCTGCGGCGGCTCCGGCTTCCTCGCCGAGAACCGCTTCACGCAGCTCCGGGCCGACCTCGACGTCTACGCGACCTTCGAGGGCGACAACACCGTGCTGCTGCAGCTGGTCGCGAAGCGGCTGCTCACCGACTACGGCAAGCGGTTCGCAGGAGCAGACGCCCGCCAGCAGGCGGCCCTGGTCGCCACGCAGGTCGGGCAGACGTCGGTCGACCGGTCTGGCCTGCGCCGCATCGTGCAGTCGGTCTCCGATCTCGGCCAGACCGCCCGCGCCGTCGGGCACGTCCGCGACGAGGACACCCAGCGGCAGCTGCTCGCCGGCCGCGTCGAGACGATGGTGGCGGAGCTCGCCGCGCGCCTGCGCCCGTCGTCGAAGCTGACGCCCCTCGAGGCCGCCAAGCTCTTCGACCGCAACCAGTCCGAGCTCATCGACGCGGCCCGCGCGCACGCCGAGCTGCTGCAGTGGGAGGCGTTCACCGACGCTCTCGCCGGCGTTGCCGATGAGTCCACGCGGCGCGTGCTCACCTGGCTGCGCGACCTCTTCGGCCTCACGCTGATCGAGAAGAACCTGGCCTGGTACCTGATCCACGGGCGCCTGTCGGCGCAGCGCGCGACGGCGATCACCGACTACATCGACGACCGCCTGCTCCCCCGCCTCCGGCCGCACGCCGTCGACCTCGTCGACGCGTTCGGGTTCGCTCCCGAGCACCTGCGCGCGCCCATCGCGACGGGTGCGGAGGCCGGCCGGCAGGCGGAGGCGGCGGAGTACTACCGTGCGCTGCGGGCGAGTGGCGCTGCTCCTGCGCCCGAGAAGAAGCCCGCCCGCTGAGTCGTTCGCCTGCGAGGTGATCGTCGCCGCGGGAGGACTGCGTCGCCGCGGGAGGACAATGTCGCCGCGGGAGGACCTGTCGGCGCCCGCCAGTTTCGCTCGGGAGGGAATCGCTCGACGGCGCCCTCCCCAGCGGGCGGAAAGGCGCTCGGCTCCCGCCCGAAGTCGCGAGATCGGCCGGGAATCCTCCCGCGGCGAAAAGGAGTCCTCCCGGCGGAACGAGCCCATCGGGCGCAGGACCTCCTGACGCCGCGATCTCCTCCGTGCGACACGAGGGCACGGCTCAGCCGTGCGAGTGCAGAGGGCGAAGCGACCTACGCGGCGGGCTCCTCGGCCAGCGCCGGCGAGGTCGGGGCGTGCTCGTGGTCGAGGATCTCGTCGAGGGTGACGATCTCGGCCGGAGCCTGCTCGTGCTGCTTGTAGACGACGCGCGACTGGTAGAGGTAGCGCAGAGTGAAGCCGATGACGATCAGCACGGCCTGCACCGGCACGCTCGGCAGGTGCGTCGTCTCGACGATCACCCAGAGCGCGAAGGTGCGGACGGCCGACTCGGTGCCGTTGAAGGCGAAGGTGTGCCACCAGCGCTTCCACACGCCGCGGGCGCCGGCCTTGAGGTCGTTGAAGATGAAGCGCTCCTGCAGCAGGAAGTTGCCGATGATCGTCACGATCGCGGCGATGCAGGCGGCGGCGAGGTAGCCGACGCCGAAGTGCTGAAGACCCGCGAGGATCACGAGGTTCGCCACCGCACCGAGGGCGCCGATGGCGGCGAAACCGGAGATGCGGCCGAACTTGAGGTCGAAGAGCTGGCGGCCGAGGGCGATGCCCTGCTTCATGTCGGCCTTCGACGTGCCGGCGAGGCGGGCCTCGAACACGAGCGGGACCTCGCCGATCTGGAGGTCTTGGCGGGCGAGGATCTCGAGCAGGATCTTGAAGCCGCGCGGGTGGAGCCCCTCGAGGTCGATCGACTCGCGGCGAACCGCGAAGAAGCCGCTCATCGGGTCGGTGGTGCCGCCGAGACGCTTCGGGAACAGGGCCTTCGTCACCTGGATCGACACCTGCGACACGAAGCGACGCAGTCCGTTGCTCAGGCCGTCGCTCGAGCCGCCGGCGACGTGGCGGGAGGCGACGACGACGTCGACGCCGTCGACCGTGCCCTTGGCGACGAGCGACGGGATGGTCTCGGGACGGTGCTGCAAGTCGCCGTCCATGACGACCTGCCAGGTCGAGTCGGACGACCGGAGGCCCTCGATCACGGCGCCCGAGAGGCCGCCGACGGGGACGTCGCGGTGGATCATGCGGACGGGCAGCGGAGCGGTCTTCGCGACCTCGCGGATCACGTCGGGCGTGTTGTCGCGGGAGTCGTCGACGAAGACGATCTCGGTGTCGATCCCGGCTTCCGAGACCGCCGCGTGCACGCGCCTCACCAGTTCGGCGACATTGGGTGCCTCATTGAAGGTGGGGACGACGACGGAGAGCTCCATAGGTCAAACCTACTGAAGACGGTTTTGAGTCGAATCGTCCGACCGGCCCAAAACGGTCGTCATCACATGTGATGAGAGACGGGGCGCAGGATCAGGCCGACGCGGTGGCGGGCACCCACCCGAGCGCCGGTGCCACGTGCTCGGCCACCGCCTCGATCGTGCGGAGGTGCGCGTCGAGGCCACCGTTCGCGGGCAGAGTGAGCGTCAGCTCGGTGACCTCGTCGAGCGCCTCGTCGGCGAGCAGCTCGTCGACGATCTGCGACGGAGACCCGGCGTGCACCCGGTCGAAGCGGATCTTCACGTTCTCGTCGTGCGGGCGGCCGTCGTCGTGCATGCGCTCGGCGTAGCCCGCGATGAAGCCGGCGTACGCCTCCTCGTCGGCCGTCGACATGAGCGGCAGGATGATGCGGCCCGCCGCGACGCGGGGCTCCCGGCCGCTGCCGGCGGTGGCCTCGGCGAACGCCTCCCGGTATGCGCGGAGCTGCTTCGCCTGACCGGCGGCGAACGTGTCGCCGGTCTCCTCGGTGTTGAGGGTCGAGACGTGCAGGTCGAGCCCCTGCGAGCCGGTTCTCGCGGCAGAGCGGAGGGATCCTGCGCCGTACCAGACCCGGTCGGCGAGGCCGGGCGAGTGGGGCCTCACGATGAGGTCGGTGTCGGCGGGGATCGACATGTAGCCGGCGCCGGAGTTCGCGACGGTGTCGCCGCGGAGCGCCGACACGAGGCGGCCGAGTCGGTGCTGCGACTCGTCGGCGAACGACCGCTCGGTCTCGCCGAAGACCGGGTCGAAGGTCGCGGCGAACTCGGGGATGCCGGTCGACAGGCCGAGTTCGAGGCGGCCGCCGCTCAGCAGGTCGACGGTCGCGGCGTCCTCGGCGAGGCGGATCGGGTCTTCGTAGCGCATCGGGATCACGCCGGTGCCCATGCGGATGCGGCTGGTGCGCTGCGAGACGGCGGCGAGAAGGGTCATCGGACTCGAGGGAAACTCCTCGAAGTGGCGCACCCGGATCCAGCCGATGTCGTATCCGACCTCCTCGGCGCGCTGGAAGAGCCGGATGCCGTCGTCGAGTGCTCGTGCGGCGCCGTCGTCGGGCAGACCCTGACCCCGGTAGGGGTTCGAGACGAACGAGAGGAAGCCGAGTTCGAGCGGACCGCGACCCGTCGTCACGCCAGGGCCCTGCGCACCAGGTCGACCAGCACGGCCGGCTCGAGCGGCTCGTCGGTCGACTCGAGCTCGGCGAGCGACCACCAGCGCGATTCGAGGATGTCGACCCTCTCGTCGTCGGTCCAGTCGTCCTCGACGATGTCGAAGTGCGGCAGGTGCACGACGTAGAACTCGGCGTGGCCGTGCGTGTGGTCGGCGGCGTCCCACGGCACCGCGAAGTCCTCGGTGTAGACGACGGGCCCAGGATCCGCGATCGTCTGCCCGGTCTCCTCGTGGAGCTCCCGAATGGCAGCCTCGGCGTGCGTCTCGCCCTCGTCGACTCCGCCGCCGGGCGTGATCCAGCGCGCCGAACCGGACGTGTCGGGCGCTTTCGTCAGCATGAGCAGCACGCGATCGTCCTCGTCGATCACGACGAGACGCGAGGTGGCGCGCAGGATCACGCGGTCGGAGTCGCTCACGGGGCCGGAGTCGCTCACGCGGCCGGAGTCGCTCACGGGTCAGGCCTTCGCGAAGTCCGACACGTCGCCGACGAGGCGCTCGTGGTCGGCGGGGATCTCGTCGACGGCCGCGCTCGCGACCTCGGCGGCGAACTCGGCCACGTTGTACAGCTTGCCGGCCGACTCGCGGCGCGACGCGATGGCGCCGGGGTTCGAGCGCTCGAGCAGCGTCGCGGTGATGGTGCCCTCGATCATGTCGCCCGAGACGACGACGAACGAGATGCCCTTCTCGGTCAGGCTCGGGATCAGCTCGCGCAGGGCGTCCTCGCCGGCGCGCTTGGAGAGCGCCACGGGGAGGTACTCGGGCATGGTCTCGGTGGTGCGGATGAAGTGCGCCTGGTGGCTCGTGACGAAGACGACGCGCGAGCCCGGCGCCATGAGCGGCAGGGCCTGGTTCAGCACGTCGACCTGGGCGTCGCGGTTGAGCAGGAGCGCGTAATTCTCGGCCATGCCCGACTCCATGCCGCCCGACGCGTTCAGCACCAGGAGGTCGAGGCCGCCCCACTCCTTCTCGACCGTCGACATCATGCCGCCCACCGATGCGGGGTCGGTGAGGTCGGCGCCGATCGCGAGAGCGTCTCCCCCGGCGGCGACGATCTTGTCGACCAGCTGGACCGCGCGCTTCTCCTTGTTGCGGTAGTTGATGACGACCTTCGCACCGGCCGCGGCGAGGTACTGGGCGGTGTCGGCGCCGACGCCGCGGGACGAGCCCGTGACCAGGGCGCGCTTGCCCTCGAGCGAGCCGGATGCGAGCGGGGTTTCCACGGGGTGTCTCCTTCGGTACGGCGCATGCCGGAGGCGCGTGCGACCGGCCCCACGATATCAACTGTGAGAGCGCCGCCCGTGCGGCCGCGGAGCCTCGCGGACTGCTAGTGTGGCCGAAATGACAGCGTGAGATATACAGCGCTGCCGAACAAGTGGGCCCCGCGGCCCAAGGGGTTGAGAGCTATGGAGCTGTTCACCACGTACGCGTGGATCATCTGGGGGGCCCTGATGCTCCTGTTCGTCATCGTCGAGGTGGCGACGGTCGAGTTCACGTTCCTCATGCTCGCGGTCGGCAGCCTCGCCGGCCTCGTCACCGACCTCGTCGGGGGTCCCTTCTGGCTGCAGGTGCTCGTCGCGGCGGTGGTCGCCCTGCTCCTGCTGTTCACCGTCCGCCCGCCCCTGCTGCGGGCCCTCAAGCGCGGCGGCGACCCCACCCCGTCGAATCTCGACGCCCTCCTGGGCATCCGGGGCGAGGTGCTCCTGCCCCTCACCTCGACGGCCGTCGGCGCCGGGCCACTCGGCCAGGTGAAACTCGCCAACGGAGAGACCTGGACGGCGAGGCTCCTCGCCGCCGACGGCACTCCGACACTCGACCCGGGCACGGCCGTCGTCGTGACCGCCATCGAAGGGTCGACGGCCGTCGTCGTCCCCGCTGAAAGGATCTGAGCATGACCACCGTGAATCCGGTCGGGATCGTCCTCGCCGTCGTCCTGATCATCGTCATCATCTTCGTGCTGGTGATCCTGTTCCGATCCATCCGGATCATCCCCCAGGCGACGGCCGGCGTCGTGGAACGCCTCGGGCGGTACCACAAGACCCTCGCCCCGGGCCTGAACATCCTCGTGCCGTTCATCGACCGGGTCCGCCCGCTGCTCGACATGCGCGAGCAGGTCGTGTCGTTCCCGCCGCAGCCCGTCATCACGGAAGACAACCTCGTCGTTCGCATCGACACCGTCGTCTACTTCCAGGTGACCGACGCCCGGGCCGCGACCTACGAGATCGCGAACTACCTCGGCGCGGTCGAGCAGCTCACCACCACCACCCTCCGAAACGTGGTCGGCGGCCTCAACCTGGAGGAGGCGCTCACCAGCCGCGACAACATCAACGGCCAGCTGCGCGTCGTCCTCGACGAGGCGACGGGAAAGTGGGGCATCCGCGTCGGCCGAGTCGAGCTCAAGGCGATCGAGCCGCCGGCGTCGATCCAGGACTCCATGGAGCAGCAGATGCGCGCCGAGCGAGACCGCCGAGCCCAGATCCTCCGCGCCGAAGGCACGAAGCAGTCCGCGATCCTCAACGCCGAGGGCTCCCGGCAGGCCGCGATCCTCGAGGCCGAAGGTAGCGCGAAGGCCCAGGTCCTCCGGGCCCAGGGTGAGGCCGAGGCCATCCAGACCGTGTTCCAGGCGATCCACGACGGCGACGCCGACCCGAAGCTGCTGGCGTACCAGTACCTCCAGACCCTGCCGAAGATCGCCGACGGCAACGCCAGCAAGGTCTGGATGATCCCGTCGGAGTTCACCGAGGCCCTCAAGGGCATCGGCGCAGGGTTCCTCGGCGCGCGCGACGCACTCGGCGGCGCGGCTGCCGCCGGCGGAGCGGCCGGTGCGGCGGGCGCCGCGGGTGCCGCGGCGTCGGACGAGCCGCGGGGCCGCAGGGCCTCCTCCGGGACGACCGGTGCGGCGCCGGGGTCGCTCCTCGCCGATGCGCTCGCCTCTGCGGCCGCCGCGTCGAAGGAGGCGTCCACGGCGGCGGATGCCGCGGCGGAGGCCACTGCGTCAGCGGGCGAGGTTCCGCCGGCTCCTGCGCCCGCTACAGGCGACCAGCCGGGCACCGCAGCCCCGTCCGCTCCCGCACCGACCGAATGAGCGACTGGTTCTCGGGGCCTCGGCCGCGGGTGATCGCGCACCGCGGTCTCGCGCTCGGGGCTCCCGAGAACACTCTTCTCGCCTTCGTGCAGGCCATGGCGATCGGCGTCACCCACCTCGAGACGGACGTCCACGCCACGAGTGACGGCGTCGCCGTGATCAGTCACGACCCCGACCTCGGGCGCCTGACCGGCGACTCGACGCCCCTGGCGTCGCGCACTCGCGACGAGCTGCGACGAGTGCGGCTCGGTGCCGACCAGACCGTGTCGACCCTCGCCGATCTGCTCGACGCTCTCCCCGACGCGTTCTTCAACATCGACCTCAAGGTCGACGCCGTGGTCGAGCCCGCCGTCGCCGCGATCGACGCGGCGCGCGCCTGCGACCGGGTGCTGATCACCTCGTTCGACGACCGCCGGCGGCAGCGGGCCCTCGACGCCCTCCCCGGCGTGGCCACCTCCCCCGGGTCGCGCGGGGTCGTCGCCGCGGCACTGGCCGGGCGGCTCCGCGCGCCGATGATCGCCCGCCGGGTCTTCGACTCCGTCGACGCGCTCCAGATCCCCGAGCATCACCGCGGCGTGCGGATCCTCACACCCGAGCTCGTGCGCCTGGCGCACAACCGCGGCGTCGAGGTGCACGTCTGGACGGTCAACGATCCCGCCGACATGCGCCGCCTGCTCGATCTGGGCGTCGACGGGCTCATCACCGATCGGGCCGATCTCGCCCTCGACGTCGTCGCCGCACGCGCGTGACTCGGGGCCTTCCGCAACGAGTCGCTACGCCGGATGCGTCACGATCGCCTGGGAGCGACCTGTTAAACCCGGGCCGCGGAAACAAACTCCCATGCTAAGTCGTTATAAAGGGCGATTGCAACGCGAGAGGAGACCACACAATGGCAGATCGCAGTTTGCGCGGAATGAGGCTCGGCAGCCAGAGCCTCCAGAGCGAAGAGGGCGTGGAGTTCTCGCCTCGCAAGAAGGCCGTCTACCAGACGGCCGACGGAGCGACCTTCGAGGTCGTCTTCGCCGCCGAGGCCGAGATCCCCGAGTCCTGGCAGTCCCCCAAGACCGGTCAGGAAGGGACTCTGCTGTCAGCCGACGGCAAGCCCGTCGAGATCGACCGCGGCGACACCAAGACGCCGCGAACCCACTGGGACATGCTCATGGAGCGACGGACACGCGCCGAGCTCGAGGAGCTCCTGCAGGAGCGCCTCGACTACCTGCGCGCACGGAAGGGGCAGCAGAAGATCGGCGCCTAGCGTCGATCAGAAGCGGAGGCCCCGGGGCGCGCCGTACTGGGCGGCGCGCTCGTCACGCGTCGGCGAGAGCCGGCGCGTTTTCTCTGCCCTCGTGAGGGCCTGCGCCGTCCGAGCCGTCACCGTCGGCACGATCGTCGCCGACGGACGACCGGCGAGGCAGGATCCGCGAGCCGACACCCGAGAGCACCAGCACGGCCAGCCCGAGCCAGCACGCGATCGCCTCGAGCGCCCCGCCGAACCGGATCGCCGGCGTGATGCCCGACCCGAGCGTGACCTTCGTCACCATCGCGGCGGGCTTGTACGCCGGGATCGAGTCGATCGTCTTCCCGTCGGCCGAGATGACGGCGCTCGACCCGACCGTGGAGATGTTCACGAGGGGCCGCGAGGTCTCGATCGCGCGCAGGCGGGCGATCGCGAGCTGCTGCGTGTTCTCCTCGCTGCGACCGAAGTCGGCGTTGTTCGTCTGCGCGAGGATCACCTTCGCTCCCCCGTTCACCATCTGCGTCGTCAGGGCGTCGTCGACGATGTCGAAGCAGATCGCGAACCCGGCCTTGACGCCGTTGACGGTGAGCACGTTGGCTCCTGAGCCCGAAGTCTCGTCACGGGTGAGGAGGCCGACGAGGCTGGGCGCCAGGGCGTTGAAGAAGGGCCGGTCGGGCACGTACTCGCCGAACGGCACGAGGTGGCGCTTGTCGTACTGCGCCGTGACCTTCCCGCCCTGCCAGACGATCGACGAGTTGTAGAGCTTCGTGCCCTTCTGCGTGATCACGCCGGAGACGAGCGGCGCGTCGTAGCGCTGCGAGATGGTGTCGAACGCGTATCGGCCGAAGCTGTCGCGCGTCGGGTCGCGGTCGCTGGCGCCCTCGGGCCAGACGACCATGTCGACCTTCTTCGACGTCGGCACGTGCTCGTAGGTCGCCTCGACCTGGGCGTTCGTGAGGTCGCCGTACTGGTGCTGCTGGAAGAAGCCGGCCTTGCTGTCGCCTTGCACCGCCGCGATCGTCGTCGTGCCGGCGTCGTGCGTCGGCCAGGCCGGGACCACAAGGAGCACGCCGCACGCCACGACGGCCACCCCCGCGCGCACCACGACGCGCATCGGCCGCTCGAGGGCGAGCTGCACGAGCAGGGCGACGACGCCCACGATCACGAAGCTCAGCCCGGAGAGGCCGAGGTAGGCCGCTAGCGACGCCAGAGGGCTCGTGGACTGGCTTTCGGCGATCCTGCCCCAGGCGAACCCGCCGTAAGGATAGTGGCCGGCCAGGTACTCGCGGCCCGTCCATAGCCCGCCCACGGCGATCGGGATCACGAGGAGGCGACCCCAGGCGTTCGGCAGGACGCGGGGTACCCAGCGCAGCACGAGGGCGATGGCGACGCTGCCGGCGGCGAAGAAGAGCCCCTCGAAGGCGGCGAGAGCGATCCACGGCACAGGCCCGAGGTAGGTGCTGACCCACTGGATCAGCAGGAAGAAGAACGTGAGCCCGCCGACGCAGCCGACGAGGATCGCGCCGCCGAGCGACCGGCCGCGCAGCGCCAGCAGGGTCAGCGCGATGCCCGGGAAGGCGGCGACCCACACGTTCGGGCTCGGGAACGCGATGTCGAGCAGTACGCCGCCGAGCGCGGCCGCGATGAGCGCCTGCCACAGCGGCAGCCGGAGGTCGCGAGCGGGGCGCGTGACGGAGCGGGGCACCCCCGAATCATAGGTGCCGTGCCTTGGAACGCCGCCCGTGGCAGGCTCCTGGGGCGCAGGATCAGGGGCTCCGCCCGCCCGAGGCCGCTCAGACCGCGCTGTACGCCACGATCCCCCGCCGCACCGCGTCGAGTGCCCGGCGGGCGTTCGACCCGACCGGCGCGTCGGCCACGATCGAGAGCTGGTCGAGGAGGTCGATGGTCTGCTTGGTCCAGCGGACGAAGTCGCCGGCGGCGAGGTCGGCGTCGTCGAGGACCGTGTCGAGGTCTGCTCCGCGGGCCCACTTGTACATGGCCAGGGCGAGCCCGGGCGACGGCTGCGACGTGCCGGGCAGTCGGTGCGCCTGCTCGAGGTCGTCGAGCTCGGACCAGATCGTCTGGGTTCGGTCGAGGGCGGTGCGGTACTCGCCGCGGGGCAGGAACCGGTCGCCGAGCATTCCCTCGTCGCGTCGCGGCTCGTAGACGAGCGTCGCGGCCATGGCGGCGATCGACGGCACGTCGAGCGAGTTCCAGGCGCCGCGGCGCAGGCACTCGGCGACGAGGAGGTCTCGGTCGCCGTAGATGCGCCGCAGGGCGCGACCGGGGGCGGCGACGAGGACCTCGGCCGTGCGCGACACCGACGAGGAGTCGTGCAGGACGGGCGTCTCGCCGGTCGAGCCGGCCCCCCGGGGCACGAGGTAGCCGAGGTCGAGCAGCACGTCGGTCACCCGGTCGAAGACCTTCGCGACGGCGCCGGTGCGGCCGCGGATCTGCGCCGAGAGCTGATCGTGCTGCTTCTTGAGCTTGTACCAGCGCTCGGCCCAGCGGGCATGCTGCTCGCGCTCGGGGCACTCGTTGCACACGTGGGTGCGCATCTGACGCCGAAGGGCGGTGATGCGCTGCTGCCGACGGTCGCGTTCGGAGCGGCTCTGGACCTCGCCGCGTGAGGCGCCCTGCTTCTCGAGCTCGGAGATCTGCTGCCGGATCTCGAAGTACTCGCCGAAGTCGCCGAGGTGGCACTCCATCGACTTCGCGTAGCCGTCGAGCGACTGCTGCTGGCTGCGCGCCTTGCGGGCGAGGTCGACGACGGCGCGGTCGGCCTGGAACTGCGCGAACGACGTCTCGAGCACCTCGCGCGTCCGGGCCCGGCCGAACTGCTCGATGAGGTTGACGGCCATGTTGTAGGTCGGCCGGAAGCTGGAGTTCAGCGGGTAGGTGCGGCGCGAGGCGAGGGCGGCGACGGCCTGCGGGTCGAGCCCCTGCGCCCACTGGATCACCGAGTGGCCCTCGACGTCGATGCCGCGACGGCCGGCGCGGCCGGTGAGCTGGGTGTACTCCCCCGGCGTGATCGGCACGCGCGCTTCGCCGTTGTACTTCTCGAGCTTCTCGAGCACGACCGACCGTGCCGGCATGTTGATGCCGAGCGCCAGGGTCTCGGTGGCGAACACGACCTTGAGCAGCTTCCGCTGGAACAGCTCTTCGACCACCTCTTTGAAGGCGGGCAGGAGCCCGGCATGGTGCGCCGCGACTCCGCGCTCCAGCCCCTCGACCCACTCGTAGTAGCCCAGGACCGCGAGATCCTCGTCGCGGAGCGTGCGGCAGTGGTCGTCGACGACCTGACGGATCTCGTCGCGGTCTGCGGCGCTCGTGAGGCGGATGCCCGACCGGAGCACCTGGCGGACCGCCTGGTCGCAGCCGGCGCGGCTGAAGACGAAGAAGATCGCCGGCAGGAGGTTCTTGCCGTCGAGCAGCTCGACGACGCGCCAGCGGTCCATGCGGCCGAACGCCTGCGGGCCGCTCTGCACCGGCCGCGACGGGCCCTTGCCGCGGGTGCCGCCGCGACCGCGGTAGCCGTGCGAGCCGGTGCCGGCGCGACCCGATCGGGATCCTGCCCTCGTCGACAGCGACGCCGCGCGGACCAGCTCGGGGTTGACCCGGTTCGTGGCCGCCTTGCCGGTGGAGTCGAAGAGGTCGAGGTACTTGTTGCCGACGAGCACGTGCTGCTGCAGCGGCACGGGGCGCTCTTCGGAGACGATGACGTCGGTCTCGCCGCGCACGGCCATGAGCCAGTCGCCGAACTCCTCGGCGTTCGACACGGTCGCCGAGAGGGAGACCATCCGGACGTCCTGAGGGAGGTGGATGATCACCTCCTCCCACACGGCGCCGCGGAACCGGTCGCCGAGGAAGTGCACCTCGTCGAGGACCACGTAGCGCAGGTCGTCGAGCAGGTCGCTGCCGGCGTAGAGCATGTTGCGGAGCACCTCGGTCGTCATGACGACGATGCGGGCGCGGCTGTTGACGTTGGTGTCGCCCGTGAGCAGGCCCACCTCGCTGGCGCCGTACTCGGCGACGAGCTCTTGGAACTTCTGGTTGCTCAGCGCCTTCATCGGGGCTGTGTAGAAGACCTTGTCGCGGGGATCCTGCATCGCGAGGTGGATCGCGAACTCGGCGACGAGGGTCTTGCCGGCGCCCGTCGGGGCCGCGACCAGGACGCTGCGGCCCTGCTCGACGACCTCGCAGGCGGCGATCTGGAACGGGTCGAGACCGAACCTCAGCCGCGCGCGGAAGGCCTGGAGGGCCGGGGTCTTCTGCCGGTTGCGGGACGCGGCGAACCGTTCAGCCGCGGAGGGCTCGCTGGAAGTCACCCAGCTATTCTCCCGCGAGTTCGGCGTCGAGTTCCGCATCGGAGAGGGCGAGGCGCTTCGCGGCCCGGCGGTCGTGCAGCCAGGCGATGCCGCACGCCACCAGGTAGAGGAACGCCATCGGCACAGCCAGGATCAGCATCGACACGACGTCGGCCGACGGCGTCACCAGGGCGGAGAACACGCAGATGCAGATGATCGCGATGCGCCAGCTCTTGATGATCGCGGCCGCCGAGAGCAGGCCGATGAAGTTCAGGAGCACGAGGAACACCGGCAGGACGAAGGCGACGCCGACCGCGAGCACCAGCTTCAGCACGAAGTTGTAGTAGGTCTTCGCGTCGATGATGCTGGAGTCCTGCTTCGCGGCGAACGAGGTCATCACCTCGACGATGTGCGGCAGCACGTAGTAGCCGCCGGCGCAGCCGATGAGGAACAGCGGGATCGCGGTCAGCGTGAAGCCGAGCGCGTACATCTTCTCTTTGCGCATGAGCGCCGGGACGATGAAGGCCCAGATCTGGTACAGCCACACGGGGCAGGCGATGACGACGCCGACGGTGATCGTGATCTGCAGCTTCAGGTCGAAGGCGCCGGTGATGTTGGAGAAGTTGAGGCTCGCGCGGCGGTCGCTGCCGGCGATGGCGAGCACCGGGGCGCGGAGGGCGTCGAGCACGTAGTCGGAGAGGAACCAGCCGGCGACGCTGGCGAGCAGGATCGCGAGGGCCGCGATGAACAGGCGGCGGCGCAGCTCGAGGAAGTGGCCGCCGAGCGACATCCGCCCCTCGCGGTCTTTCGGCGCGCGCTTCTGCTTGCCGGCGGTGCCCTTGGCGCCGCCGAGATCGGTCGTGGCCACGGCTCACCGCTTCCTTGCTCGGGTGGGAGGTTTCAGTGTAACTCGCGAGAGGCGCGAGTTCGGCACCCTCCGAACGGGATCACAGGTAGCGTTCGGCGGCGCGCTGGGCCCAGTCGGCGACGGCGAGACGGGCCGACGGCGGGTCGGTGACCACGGCGCGGCCGGGCAGCCCCGCGACAAGGCGCGCGAGCGAGCCGAACTGATTGACGCGCAGGTGCAGGCGGCACCGGCCCTCCCCGACGTCCTCGATCTCGTCGGGGGCGTAGTCGGCCAGCAGCGACGACGCCTCGGCGTCGATCTCGACCGTCACGACGACGTCGTCGGGCGAGCCCTCGAACAGCGTCTCGGGCAGCGGCAGGTCGCCCTTACGGTAGGTGATGGGCTGGTCGCTGACCGCAGGAGCCGAGATGCGATCGAGCCGGAACGTGCGGATCGCCTCCCGCAGGTGGTCGTAGCCACGGAGGTACCAGTCGGCGTCCACCGACTCGACGCGCAGCGGGTCGACTCGGCGATGCTCCGACTGACCGCGCACGCCCGAGTAGTCGAACTCGATCTGCACGCCCTCGTCGACGGCGCGACCCACGAGCGCCAGCATCTGGTTCGTCTCGGAGTTCTCGACGGCCACCTGGCTCGGCGCCGCCGACGCCCCGCGGGACAGCTTCGACGAGAGCGACGCGATCGCCTGCCGGTCGGCGTTCTCGGGCAGCGACGAGAGGTACTGCAGCCCGGCGATCAGGGCCGCTGCCTCGCGCGCCGAGAACCGCGGCGAGTCGTCGATCGCCACCATGTTGGTGAGCTGGATCACGTCGTTCTGCTCGAAGTCGTCCCAGGCGATGTCGAAGAGGTCGCCGTGCTGGTACTGGGAGGTCTCGCCTGGGATCCCCGAGACGGCGATGAGCTCGACGGCCTGCTTGATCTGCTTCACGGGGACGCCGAAGTGCGCGGCGGCCTCGTCGACCGAGACTCGACCGCGGTCCATCAGGTAGGGAACGAGCGACAGGAGGAACGCCAGCTTGTCCTGGGCGCCCGGCGCCGGAGTGCGGTCAGGCACGGGGGTCCTCCTCGACTCGGTCGATGACGAACGACGACGCGTCGTCGTTCTGCGGGTCGGAGTGGTCGGCGACGAGCGCGGCGAGGCGCTCGCGGACGAGGCCCGTGAGCTCGTCGGGGCCGGTCACTCGCACCTCCGGCCCGTACGAGGCCAGCTCGTCGGCCAGGAGGTAGCGGTCGGACCAGTGGATCACGAGGGATCCGTCGGCGGCCCGGGTCGTGCCGCGCCTCTTCGTGAGCCGGGTCTCGGCGTCGGAGTTCGCCTCGACGTCGACCGTCGCCGTCTGAGACTCCCAAAGGGCCTCGAGGTCGGCGAGGGCTCGTTCGGCCGTGGCGTCGTCGGGCGTCAGCCACGAGTGGCTCGTGATGGTCACCGGCGAGACGATCCGGGAGAGCAGGAACACGCGACGTCCGCCCGTCTCCGGGTCGATCGCGGGGCACATCCACCGCCCCTGGAACTGCACGAGGGCGTACGGGACGACCCTGCGCGCGCGGGCGGAGGCCTCGCCGGGCTTCAGGTAGTCGAACGTGACGACGGCGGAACGGTCGAGCGCTGTGCGGAGGGGTTCGAAGGCCGCGTCGCGCGATCGGATCCTGGGCGCGTAGGCCAGCTCGGGCACCGGGGTGGCGCCGCCGAGGCTGCGGAGCTTGAGGAGCGCTCGGCGGGACTCGCCCGAGAGCGTGCCCTCGCGCCAGACCATGGCCGCGAGAGTGAGGAGCGCGGTCTCTTCGGACGAGAAGGCGATGTCGTCGGGCAGCTCGTAGGCGCCGCGCGGGATCCGGTAGCGGAGGTTCTGGTTGTTGCCGGACGACCCCGGCTCTTCGAGGGTTTCGAGCGGGACGCCGAGCTCGCGGATGTCGTCCTTGTCGCGCTCGAACTGCCGCTCGAGGGCGGCGTTGTCGCCGGTCGACCAGCGCTGGCGGTAGCCCTGGACCGTCGAGAGGATCTCGGTCTTAGTGAGGCCGGTGTCGGTCGCGAGCAGGGCGAGGACGAGGCTGAAAAGCCTCTCTTCGACGGGGATGCGCGGGACGCGAGCGGCAGGCACGATGTCGATCCTAACGGCCGGAGGCGGCGGTCGGCGTCAGGGCCGACCGCCGCCTCCGGCGGGGTGCTTCGGTGTCGACGTGGGTCAGAACGAGCCCAGCACGTCGAACACGTAGATGTAGTTGCCCGAGCCGCTCGTGCCGGAGGGCACCACGACCATGACCTGCGAGCCGACCGACTGCCCGATGAGCGCCTTGCGGATCACGGCGGGGATCTGGCTGGAGTTCAGGGCGACCGTCGTGGCGGCGTCGCCGTCGGTCCACGTCGAGCCTTCGACCTTCGAGGTCTGCGACCAGTCGACCGCGGTGAACTGCGCGATGGCGGTGTCGCTCTTGGTCAGCGTGTGGCCGGAGCCCTTGCGGACCAGCTGGACCTTCTCGGAGGTCGGCGCCGCGACGTCGGGCACGCTGATGCCGGGGGCGCCGTTCGCGGCGGTGACCACGGCCGGCATGTTGTTCACGCCGGGCTGGAGGGCGCCGTTCGCCTTCGGCAGGAACGCCTTCACGACGTCGACGATCGCGACATACGCCGGGCCCGACTTGCCGTTGGACTTGGCCGTGCTGGTGAGGTCGGAGGCCTTCACCGCGATGGCGAGGCGCGAGCCGACCTGGGCGCACTGGAGGCCGTCGACGATCGGGCCGCCGTTCTTCTCGCCGACCGTGATCGGCGTGGTGGGCTTGCCGTACGACGACGACGAGACGACCTTGCCGGTGGTGCCGGAGTAGACGGTGTACTTGATGAAGACCGGGGTGCCGTCGGTGAGCGTCTGCCCGTGGCCCTGGATCAGCGTCGACACCTCGGTGTGCGAGGTGTTGATCGGCGTCGGGATGTTCGCCTTCGTCGGCTTCGAGCCGAACTGCCCAGAGACCGAGACGACGCTCGACGCGTCGCCCGACGCCGGGGTCGTGCACCCGGCCGAGCCGGGAGCGGACGCCGTGGAGCAGGCGGTCAGCGACCCGAGGAGGGCGGCGGTGACAACGATCAGCGCGGGGAGCTTGCGCACGAATCCTCTTTCTCTGGTGGCCGGCGAGCCCGACCAGCCTACTGGTTCGACCTTCGGGCGCCGGACACGGGGCGAGCCCCGGCCGGCGCCGCGATCAGCTGACCTTGCCGAGCAGGTCGACGACGAAGACGAGTGTCGAGTTGGCCGGGATCGACGACTGCGCGGTCGAGCCGTAGCCGTCCTTCGCCGGGATCACGAGCAGCACCTGGCTGCCGAGCGGCTTGCCGACGAGACCCTTCACCCAGCCCGAGATGACCTGGCCGTCGGCGATCGCGAGGGCGGTCGGCTGCTTGCGCGACCACGACGAGTCGAACACCTTGCCATTCGAGAACAGGGCGCCGGTGTACTGCACCATCACCGTGTCGCCCGACTTCACCTTCGCTCCTGAGCCCTTGATCAGGGTCGTCGCCACGGTCGACGACGGCGCCTTCGTGCCCTTCGGGATCGTGATCGTCGGGGTGCCGTCCGAGCCGAGCTTCACGGTCGGCTGGCCGGCGACCGGCTTCTCCTTCGTGCCGGTGGCCCGAGCGGGGAACGCCTTCAGCACGTCGGCGACGAAGACGACCGAGTCCTTCGCGCCGATGTTGTACGACGAGATGCCCTTGCCGTTCGTGGAGTCCTTCGCGCTGCCCGCGATGACGATGCGATCGCCCACGCGCGAGCACTCGAGGCCGTTGATCAGCGCGGCGAGCTGGGTCGACTTCTGCGTGACCAGGTACGACTTCGTGTACGAGACCGCCTTCTTCTCGGTCTTGCCGTCATAGAGGCTCACCCCGAACACGACCACGTCGTTCTTCTTCACGACCGCGCCCTTGCCCGTGACGACCGTCGTCTTCTGCGACGTCTTCGTCGCGACCGACTTCGACGAGAACTTCACCGTCGGCGCCTTCCCGACCGAGCCCGACACCTTCACCGAGTCGGAGGCGCTGCCCGACGACATGCCGGTGCAGCCGGCGCTCGTGGTCGACGACGAGGTGCAGCCGGCCAGCGAGAGCGAGACCAGGGCCCCGATCGCGGCCGCCGTGGCGATGGCCTTGGTGAGCTTGAAAGAGGGCACGTGTCAGTCCTGTCCGGTGGTGGGGTCGTCGGTGTCTGTGCTTGTTTCGAGGGCTGCTTCGGTCGCAGGATCGGGAGCGCCTGCGAACCGGAGGTCTCCGCGCACGGCCTTCGCCGCTGCATCCTGCGCCTGCCTGGCGGTCTTCCGCAGCTTCTTCGCGGTCGCGCTGCGCTCGCCGAGGGCACCCGGGGTCCACAGCTCGACGTCTTCGTCGGTGAAGTCAGACTTCGAGGCGCGGCGCTTCAACTCGGGCAGGACGGCCCCTGGCGCGAGGCGCCGGGCGGTCATGAGGAAGCCCGTGTGGGCGATCATGCGGTGGTCGGGGCGCACGGCTAGGCCCTCGACGTGCCAGCCGCGCACCATCGTCTCGGACGAGTCGGGCTCGGTGAACAGGCCGGTCGCGCGGAACGCCTCGGCGGTGCGGGAGAGCTGCGTGACGGTCGCGATGTAGCAGACGACCAGGCCGCCGGGGCGGAGGGCGTTCGCGGTGGCCTCGACGCACTCCCACGGGGCGAGCATGTCGAGCACGACGCGGTCGGCCTCGCCGTCGGGCACGACGCCCGGCAGCTCGTCGACCAGGTCGCCGACCGTGACCGTCCAGTTCTCCGGGTCTGCACCGAGGAAGCTCGTGACGTTGCCGCGGGCGACGTCGGCGAACTCCTCGCGGCGCTCGAACGACGCCAGGCGCCCGTCGGGCCCGATGGCGCGCAGCAGCGAGAGCGACAGGGCGCCCGACCCCACGCCCGCCTCGACGACGGTCGCCCCCGGGAAGATGTCGGCGAACGTGACGATCATCGCCGCGTCTTTCGGGTAGACGATCGCGGCGCCGCGCGGCATCGACATGACGAAGTCGGCCAGGAGGGGGCGGAGCGCCAGGTATTCGTCGCCCGTCGACGCGATGAGCACCGAGCCGTCGGGCTTGTCGACGACGTCGTCGTGGCGGATGATGCCGCGGTGCGTGTGGAACTCGCCGCCCGGCGTCAGCGTGATCGTGTGCATGCGGCCCTTGGGGCCGGTCAGCTGGACCTTGTCGCCGTAGAGGAAGGGCCCGCTCTGGCGGCGGTAGCCGGACGGCGTGCCCGGCGCCTGTGCCGTGGCGTCGCTCACTCCTCGCCCTCCGGAAGGGCGGCGAGCTCGCGGCCCGATTCGAGGATCTCGCGCAGGTCGTCCAGGGTGACCCCGGTGAGCGTGTCGCGGCGGAGGAACCCGCCGTCGGCCGGAAGCGGGGCGTGGTGCTCGACGGCGATCGTCACGGCGCCCGAGGCGACCGCGGCGGCGGCGCCCGTCGGTGAGTCCTCGATGGCGACGCAGCGGGTGATGTCGACGCCGAGGCGCTCGGCCGCGACGAGGTAGGCCTCGGGGTGCGGCTTGGCGTGCTCGACCATGTCGCCGGCGACGACGAGGTCGAACGCGTCGAACTCGATCGCGTCGGCGATCTCCTCGGCCATGCGGCGGAACGACATCGTGACCAGCGCGGTCTTCACCCCGGCGTCGCGCAGTTCGCGCAGGAGCTCGCGGGCCCCGGGCCGCCACGGCAGGTGCGAGCGGATGTCGCGCAGCACGTCGTCGGTCATGTAGTCGATGATCGCCTGACCGTCGAGGGCCACGCCGTGGTCCTGGAGCACCTTGGCGGAGTGCCAGAGGCCCGAGCCAATGAGGGAGTCGCCGTCCTCGCGGCTCCACGTGCCGCCGTGCTCGGCGACGAGACGCACCTGAGACTCCTGCCAGTAGGGCTCGGTGTCGACGAGGGTGCCGTCCATGTCCCACAGCACGGCCTCGGGCAGGGGCCGGGCCGCGCGCGACGAGGCATCGAGGGCCGGAGTGGTTTCGGTCACGACGAGCGAGTCTACCGGTCTATCGTGGAGGGTCAGCGCGGGCGACCCCTGGTCCTGCGCAGTGAGGGAGCATCTTGACCGGTACGTCGCGATTCGCCGACGGGCGCCTCCTCGTCGTCGCCTTCGAGGGCTGGAACGACGCGGGTGAGGCGGCGAGCAACGTCGCACGCGCTCTCGTCGACGCCTTCGACATGACGACCCTCGCGGAGCTCGACGGCGAGGCGTACATCGACTTCCAGTTCAATCGGCCGCAGGCGGCTCACGACGACGAGGGCAACTCCATTCTGGTGTGGCCTCGGATCCTGCTGCACGGGGCTCCCCCGGTCGCGACGCCGGTCGCCGACGTCTCGGGCGAGGTCGTCACGAGCGACGGCGCCTCCGACGGCGGTCTGCTCGTGCTGCTCGGGGCCGAGCCGTCTCGCTCGTGGCGGTCGTTCGCGGCCGAGATCGTCGACCTCGCCGACGTCCACGACGTCACCGGCGTCGTCTTCCTCGGCGCGATGCTGGCCGACGTGCCGCACACCCGGCCCATCTCCATCTACGTCGGCAGCGAGAACACCGACGTGCGGAACGAGCTCGACGTCGAGCGCTCCACCTACGAGGGCCCGGTCGGCATCCTGTCGGTGCTCGGGCAGGCGCTCGAGGAGGCCGGCGTGCCCACCCTGTCGATCTGGGCGTCCGTGCCGCACTACGTGCACAACGCGCCGTCGCCGAAGGCGTCGCTCGCGATCCTCGAGAAGGTCGAAGAGCTCACCGGCGTCGACATCCCCCGCGGCGACCTCGTCGAAGAGGCCGCGGCCTGGGAGGCCGGCATCGACGCGCTCGCCGCCGACGACGAGGACATGGCCGGGTACATCGAGCAGCTCGAGCAGGCGCGCGACACCGTCGACTCCCCCGAGGCGTCGGGCGAGGCGATCGCGCAGGAGTTCGAGCGGTACCTGCGGCGCCGCGACGGCAAGTCGGGCGACGACCCGTGGCGGCCGCCGGCGCAGTAGCGGCTATCGCTCAGCGCTCCGCCGTCTTGCTCAGCGCTCGCCGCGATGCTGCGCCGCAGCGACGACGAACTGCTCCACCTCGCGCGGTGACGTGAGCCAGACCACCTGCAGCGCCGGGTTCTCCCGCGCCAGCCGCTCCCCCAGGTCGTCGAGCTTGTGGCGCGTGCTGATCGACCAGCGCACGACGTGGCCCGAGTCGGTGAAGAAGTGGCGCAGCGGCCCTTCGCGGTTGCCGTTCCACAGCTCCTGCCGGGTCATGCGGCGCTTCACCGTGCGGGTCGCCACGCGGCGGAAGACCGTGCTGTAGGGCAGGTCGAGCCACACGACCGTGTCGGCGCGTTCGGTGATGAACGACTGCTGTGACGTGTACGACAACTCGGTCACCCAGCGGTCGCCGCGGGTGAACGCGTCGACGTCGGCGGCGAACGCCTCGCGGGGCACCCAGTCGGGCCCGTGGAAGAGGGCGTCCATCTCGGTGTACGGCAGCTGCAGGATCCGCGACAGCCGTCTCGCGAGCGTCGACTTGCCCGCCCCCGACACCCCGGCCACCGCGATCCGGCGGGGCGTGTGCGGCAGCGGGTCGAGCGGTCCGAGCATCCGACCAGCCTACGGTGCCGCGGGTGCGCCGCTGGCCGTCGGCCGGGCGGCGTGACAGCATCGTCAACGTGAAGCAGGTGGGGGCGGTGTCGGCGGCGGGCGAGCAGGCGGTCGTGCATTTCTTCAGCGCGACGACCGAGAAGGGCGCTGCACGCTGGGCCGCGCGTCTGGCGCGGCGCGGCTTCACGCCGTGGCTCGACTTCGTCGTGCCGGGGTGCGGAGGCCATGTCGTCGGTGTCGAGTTCCCGCCGCGCGACCTGACCCCCGGGGCGGTCGACGCAGAGATCCGGGCATTGCAGGAGCTTGCGACTCGCCGCCGAGACATCACCTACGCCGGCCTCGAGATCTGTGCGCCCGGCGCCCGGGCGCCCCACATCTACCGCAGCCCGGTCCGGCTCGTCAGCGACGCGTTCGTCGGCGAAGGCGCACCCCGCGGGTCGACCGGCGCGCTCGTCGACATCCTGGACGTGGGGGTGTTCATCTTCGACTCCGGGGATCCGACGCCTGACGGGTACTATCCGTGGTTCGTGGTCGAGTCCGGCGACTTCGAGGTCATGTGACGCGTGGCGGGTGTCGAGACACCCTCGACCCGACACATTTTGGTCGTGGGGCGACCTGATCCGTCGGGTCGGGGGTGTTTCGGCGTCCGGCGAGTCAGGACGCGGATCGAGAGGCGGCGATGGTGGCGAGGTAACGGGCGGCGGCCCGGCGACTGTGGAGGGTGACGAGGCGGTCGGACGAGCCACCGGAGCCGACGACGACGACGCGCTTCACGGGCGGGAGGCGAGGACGAGGAAGCGGTGCGAGCGCACCGTGAATGAGCCATCGCGCTCGATCCGAGCGTGCAAAGCGAGGAGCGGCTCCTCATAGCGATCGACCGTGAAGTCGGGGATCTGCCAGGCCACGGCCCGGAGCTGGAGCACGACGGCCCCGATGTCGAAGAAGGTGAGCGGCGGCCACTCCTCGCGCGCCTCCTCGATGTGGAGGCCGCTGGACTCCACTTGCGCGACGGCCCGCTCGAGGGTCCAGCTCCCGGCCTCGTGACCGCGTTCGGCTCCGAGCGCCGCGTTGAGCTCCTCCGAATCGTCGCTTCCGACCTGCTGCGTCAGCAGTCGACCGCCGGAGTGCAGGGCACGCGCCGTCTCACCGGCGTCGAGCCGGCCGTGACGGTTGAGGACGAGGTCGAACGAGGCGTCGTCGAACGGCAGGAGCCCGTCCGCACTCGCCACCACCGCGACTCCGAGCGGGGCGAGGCGCGACGCCGCGATCGGGACATTGGGTGCCCAGCCCTCGGTGGCGCGGCTCCCGTCGGGCAGTGGCGCCAGCCCGGCCAGGAACTCACCGCCGCCCGTATCGACGTCGAGCAGTCGGGCCGACGAGCGGACGAGGTCTCGCGCCATCGACTCGTACGACCACGAGGGCGCGGATCCTGAGGCCCGGCCCTCCATCCACGAGAAGTCCCATCCGCCGCCGGGTCTGGCCGCCGCCTCTCGGATCAGCTCGTCGAAGTCGGCCATGGCGGGAGGCGAGGCGAGTCAGGCGAGGCGGATGCCGAGGAGGGCGTCGACGGCGGCGACGTCGACGGCGGTGGGGGCAGACCCCGAGCGGACGGCGCGCTCCACGAGCGACACGGCACGCGGGGTGTCGAGGTCGTCGGCGAGGGCCTCGCGCAGCTCCTGCAGAAGCGAGGTCTCGGAGGCACCGGGCTCGGCACGCGCCGCCCACTCGGTCCAGTGCGTCAGCCGCGCGATCGCCGCGTAGACGTCGTCGTCGAACCACTCCCAGTCGGAGCGGTAGTGATGCTGCAGGAGCGCGAGACGGATCGCCCGGGGGTCGACCTGCTCCGCCACGAGCTCCGACACCTTCACGAGGTTGCCGAGCGACTTCGACATCTTCTCGCCCTGGTAGGCGACCATGCCCGCGTGAGCGAAGTGCCCCGCGAACGTCGAGCCGGTGAGGGCCGTGGCGTGCCCGGCGCTCATCTCGTGGTGCGGGAACACCAGGTCGGAGCCGCCGCCCTGCACCGACAGAGGCAGCCCGAGGGCGTCCTGCGCGATGACCGAGCACTCGATGTGCCAGCCGGGCCGGCCCTCGCCGACGGCGGACGGCCACGAGGGCTCAGTGTCGCGGGCGGAGCGCCACAGCAGCGGGTCGAGCTCGTTCCGCTTGCCGACGCGATCGGGGTCTCCCCCGCGCTCGGCGAAGAAGTGCAGCATCGTCGCGGCGTCGAGTCGGCTCTCGATGCCGAGGTGCCACGACGTGCTGTCGGCGGCGCGCGCCACGTCGAAGTAGACGTCGTCGCCCGCGGCCGACTCGGGGGTGTCGACCCTGTAGCCGAAGCCTGCGTCGATGAGCGCGGCCACGGCGGAGCCGATCCGCTCGACGACGTCGGTGACGGCGACGTAGTGGTCGGGCGGGATCACGCGCAGGTGCTCCATGTCGCTGCGGAACAGGTCGGTCTGCGACGCCGCCAGCTCACGCCAGTCGACGCCCGTCGCGATCGCGCGCTCGAGGAGCGGGTCGTCGACGTCCGTCGTGTTCTGCGCGTACGACACGGCGACGCCGGCGTCGCGCCACACCCGGTTGAGCGTGTCGAACGCGAGGTACGTCGACGCGTGGCCGAGGTGCGTCGCGTCGTAGGGGGTGATGCCGCAGACGTAGAGGCGTGCACCCGCACTCACGTCGGTCGGTCGGAGCGAGGCGGTCGCGGTGTCGTAGAGGAGCGGCACGGATCCTGCGCCCGGAAGGGAGGGAAGAGACGGAGCCGACCAGGGCCTCATCAGCCGATCACCCCGACGCCCAGGAGGACGAACAGGACGATGCCGAGCACGATGCGGTAGACGACGAAGGGCATGAACGAGCGCTTCGAGATGTAGTTCATGAAGAAGGCGATCACGACGAAGCCGACGACGAACGCGACGATCGTCGCCGCGGCGGTGTCGACGACGTTGTACGGGTTGTGCGCGTGCGAGTGGATCGCCTGGTAGGCCTCGAACAGGCCCGAGCCGAAGACCGCCGGGATCGCGAGGAGGAACGAGTAGCGAGCCGCGGCCGGCCGCGTGTAGCCGAGTGCGAGGCCCGCCGACGTGGTGGCGCCCGAGCGGGAGACGCCGGGGATCAGCGCGAGGACCTGCGCGATGCCGATGCCGATGCCGTGCGACCACCGCATCTCCTCGAAGCGGAGCACCTTCTTGCCGTACATGTCGGTGATGGCGAGGATCACGCCGAACACCACGAACACGGTGGCCAGCAGCCAGAGCGAACGGAAGTCGGTCGCGATCAGGTCTTGAGTGAGGACGCCCACGATGATGATCGGGAACGTGCCGATGATCACCAGCCAGCCCATGCGCACGTCGGGGTCGCTGCGGTCGTGGCGGCCGAACAGCGCCAGGAACCAGCGCGACACGATGCGCGAGACGTCCTTCCAGAAGTAGATGAGGACGGCCGTCTCGGTGCCGAGCTGGATGATGGCGGTGAAGGCGGCGCCCGGGTCGAACTCCTTGCCCGCGGCGTGCGGGAAGAACAGGGCGACGAGACGGATGTGCGCGCTCGACGAGATCGGCAGGAACTCGGTGAGGCCCTGCACGAGGCCGAGGAGGAGCGCCTGGAGAAAGTGTTCCACGGGGGCGGAGGCCTCTCAGTAGGTGCGGAGGAGATCGCGGAGCACGCGACTGCCAAAGGTTAGTGCGTCCAGCGGCACCCGCTCGTCGACGCCGTGGAACATCGCCGGGAAGTCCATCTCCTCCGGCAGCCTGAGCGGCGCGAAACCGTAGCCCTTGATGCCGAGGAGGCTCAGCGCCTTGTTGTCGGTGCCGCCCGAGAGCATGTACGGCAGCACCGGCGCACCCGGGTCGTGCTCGTCGAGCGTCGCCACGATCTGCTCGACCAGCGGACCGCCGAACTCGGTCTCGAGTCCGATGTCGGTGTGCATCGTGACGATCTCCATCTCGTCGCCGATCAGCTCGCGGACCTGGTCGAGCACCGACTGCTCCTCGCCCGGCATGCAGCGGATGTCGATGAGAGCCGACGCCGTGTCGGGCACTACGTTGTGCTTGTAGCCGGCCTCGAGCAGCGTCGGGTTCGTCGTCACGCGCAGGCTGCCACGGATGAAGCCCGAGGCCGTGCCCGTCCGCAGCACCAGCTCGTCGGGGCTCGTGCGCTCCGGGTCGACGTCGAGGATCCGCGCCACCGCGCGCAGCAGCCCCGTCGTCGTCTGCGTGAGCGACACCGGCCACTCCTGCCGCCCCAGTACGGCGACGGCCTCGGCGAGCTTCGTCACCGCGTTGTCCTTGATCATCTGCGACCCGTGACCCGCTGTGCCCCGCGCGATCAGCTTGATCCAGATGAGAGCCTTCTCGCCCGTCTGCAGCAGGTACGCCCGCTTGCCGTCGATGTACGTCGAATAGCCGCCGACCTCGCTGATGGCCTCGCCGAAGCCGTCGAACAGCTCCGGGTGGTTCTTCACCAGCCAGTGTGAGCCCAGCACACCGCCGGCCTCCTCATCGGCCAGGAACCCCAGCAGCAGATTGCGCGCCGGCCGCTCCCCCGACTCCAGCAGCTCGCCGACGCTCGTGAGCATCATGGCGTCCATGTTCTTCATGTCGACGGCACCGCGACCCCACAGCATGCCGTCCTTCACCTCGCCGCCGAACGGGTCCACCGACCAGTTCGCAGGATCGGCAGGCACGACGTCCAGATGCCCGTGCACCACGAGCCCCGCCTTCTCGGGGTCACGGCCCTCGACCCGCGCCAGCACGCTGTGGCGCCCCGGCTCCGACTCGAACATCAGAGGCTCGAGGCCCATCGACTCGAGCCTCGCTGCGACGTACTCCGCCGCTTCCGTCTCGCCGTTCGACCTGCCGCCGCCGTAATTGGTGGTGTCGAAACGGATCAGATCCTGCGCGATCCGTGCGGTCTCGTCGAGAACGGTCATACTGCCCACGGTACCGGTCGTCGGCTGTGTCAGAGGCAGGTGCCGAACCGTGCTAATGTCTTCCAGGCGGAAACGCCGGAGCAACACCAGCAACAACACTCGTCCGGGTGGCGGAAATGGCAGACGCGCTAGCTTGAGGTGCTAGTGCCCGTATAGGGCGTGGGGGTTCAAGTCCCCCCTCGGACACGAAAGAAATGGCTCGTGCCTATCCAGAACCTTCGGTTCTGGGCGCGGGCCATTTTTTCGTCGTGCTGGTCTGGCCGCTCTCGCGGCGCGCTCGCGACATCGCTGCGCTCGTCGCTCGCTGTGCACGGGCTCGCTGCGCTCGCCGTGCGTCGGCGTGGGGCATTGGTCGCTGCGCTCCCTCGCCCCGGCATCGCTGCGCTCGCCGTGCGCCGGGCATCGGTCGCTGCGCTCCCTCGCCGCCTGCCGGGTGTAGGACGGACGTGTTCCCCCCAACGACCGAAAGGGTCACCAATGGAATACGTGCGTCTGGGTGCTTCCGGACTGGAGGTGTCGGCGGTCACGCTCGGCATGATGAGCTACGGCGACGCCACGAGAGGCGGCCACCCGTGGGCGCTGCCCGAAGACGAGAGCCGCCCGTTCATCCAGCGGGCCCTCGAACTCGGCATCACCACCTTCGACACCGCGAACGTGTACAGCAACGGCTCGAGCGAGGAGATCACCGGGCGCGCCCTGAACGACTTCGCGAAGCGCGACGAGGTCGTCATCGCGACCAAGCTGAACGGCAGGATGCGCCCCGGGCCGAACGGCGCGGGCCTCTCGCGCCTCGCCGTCATGACGGAGGTCGACAACAGCCTCCGTCGCCTCGGCACCGACTACATCGACCTCTACCAGATCCACCGCTTCGACCCGAACGTGCCCGTCGAGGAGACCATGGAGGCCCTCCACGACGTCGTCAAGGCCGGCAAGGTGCGCTACATCGGCGCCTCGTCGATGTACGCCTGGCAGTTCGCCAAGATGCAGTACACGGCCGACCTCGGCGGCTGGACCCGCTTCGTCTCGATGCAGGACCAGTACTCGCTGATCCAGCGCGAGGAGGAGCGCGAGATGCTGCCGTTCTGCCTCGACCAGGGCGTCGGCGTGCTCCCGTGGTCGCCGCTCGCCCGCGGCCGCCTGACGCGCGACCTGGACGAGACGACCGACCGCTCCGAGACCGACGCCTTCGGCAAGACGCTGTATCGGCAGCAGGAGGACGCCGACCGTCAGGTCATCGACGCCGTGAAGTCGGTCGCCGAGGAGCGCGGCGTCTCGCGCGCGCAGGTCGCGCTCGCCTGGGTCCGTCAGCAGGAGGCGGTCACCAGCCCCATCGTCGGCGCCACCAAGCCGCACCACCTCGAGGACGCCGTGGCCAGCGTCGACCTCTGGCTCACCGACGAGGAGCTCGACCGCCTCGAGAGCGGGTACGTGACGCGCACTCCCGAAGGATTCTGATCCGATGAGCCGTCCCGGGTGCATAGTGAGAGCACCCGGGCGGCGACGGAGCCGCCGGAGAGTCGATGGGAGCCCACCGTGAGCGACGACACCAGCCACGCCGACGACGAGGCCAAGGAGGCCCAGGCCGGCGAGGAGCAGACCTCCGCGGCCGACGACACCCCGCTGAACGGCGGTGCGCACGCCGCCTCCGGCTCGTTCACGAGCACGAAGGAGGACGGCGTCGACTACGACGGCGCGTTCACCGACTCGGAGATCCCGGCCGACGACATCAAGCCCGGCGAGACCGAGGCCGACAGGGCAGGGTTCGAGGGCGCCTACACCGAGAGCGACGGTGTCGAGTAGAACCTCGGTGCACCTGATGATCCTGGAGTAGCGTCGATGTCATGACAACGCGAATCGTTATTCTGGGTGGTGGTTCGGCGGGCCTGCACACGGCGCTCGCTCTGCAGAAGAAGAGGCCTCCGCAGAGCGCCAGCATCACGGTGATCGACCCGAGCCCGTACATGACGTACCAGCCGTTCCTCCCCGAGGTCGTCGGCGGGCACATCGACCCGAAGGACGTGACGGTTCCGCTGCGCAAGACGCTGCGCCGCTCCAAGTTCATCCAGGGCGCCATGACCGGCATCGACACCGCCAAGAAGACGGTCGCGGTCGACCTGGCCGACGGCAAGACCACCGAGGTCGGCTACGACCACCTCGTGGTGGCCCTCGGCGCGGTCACCCGCACCTTCCCGACCCCCGGCCTGGCCGAGAACGCCGTCGGCTTCAAGAGCGTCGAGGAGGCCGCCTACGTGCGCGCTCGCGTCCTCGGCAACATCGAGAAGGCCGCCAACACGCTCGACCCGGCGGAGCGCGCGAAGCTCCTCACCGTCGTCTTCGTCGGCGGCGGCTACACCGGCGTCGAGGCGATGGGCGAGCTGCTCGACGCGGCCAACGCCGCGGTCGACCAGTACCCGGTCCTGTCGCGCCACGAGCTCCGGTTCGTCCTGGTCGAGGCCCTCGACCGCGTCGCCCCCGAGGTCGGCCCCGAGCTGTCCAAGTGGACCCTCGGCGCCCTCCGCGCCCGCGGCATCGACATCCGCCTCAAGACCACCATGCCGTCGTGCGAGAACGGCGACTGCGTGCTCAGCGACGGCGAGACGATCCCGGCCGGCACGATCGTATGGACGGCCGGCGTGAAGCCGAATCCGGCCCTCGACGCGACCGACCTCCCCCGCGGCCCCAAGGGCCACGTCAACGCGAACGCGAAGCTCGAGGTCATCACCGACGAGGGCAAGCGCATCGACGGCGTCTGGGCCCTCGGCGACAACGCTCAGGTGCCCGACCTCACCGCGGCGAAGCAGCCGGCCTACTACCCGCCGAACGCGCAGAACGCCGTCCGTCAGGCCGTGACCGTCGCCGACAACATCCTCGCCTCCATGGCGGGCGAGCCGCTGGCCGAGTACCGCCACGAGTCGGTGGGCACCGTCGCCAGCTACGGCATCGGCAAGGGCGCGGCGCTCATCCAGGGCGTGCACCTCAAGAACCTGCTCGCCTGGCTCGCGCACCGGGGCTACCACCTGCTCGCGATGCCGACCTACACGCGCAAGTGGCGGATCCTGACCGGCTGGGTGACGAACTTCGTCTCGGGCCGCGACGAGACCACGCTCGAGAACATGACCGACCCGCGGGCGTCGTTCGTCGCGCTCGCCGCGCCGCCCAAGAAGTAGGCCCGGGCGCCGACAGGCCCCCGTCGCTTCACCCCGAGACCCCCGCGAACCACCCCGCGGGGGTCTCCTGCGTTTCACCGGCGTTACATTTCGTCCCACGGGGCACGCGGTGCAGATATCACCCGTTTAGCCCGTTCGGGGTCATCGGGGTACAAATAATGAGGTCATTCGTGAGGACAAAATGGGCCTCGTCGGCGTCCCCCATTCCGACAACTGTCGAGAAAATCTCGTGGTCGTGACGGCGTCGGGTGCCCCGCGATCCGCATGGTTCCGGGCGACTCGCCGGGGTGCCGATCGAACCGGAACGTTCGTCCGTTGAACCCCCGGTGAACGCGTCCTGTCCCCCTGTCCTCGCCGAGGTGTCGTCTCACCCGTTCGGGGGTATCACTCACCCCCTGTGATCCGGCTGTCACGGGGGTAAGAGGTCCCCCGAAATGGGGGCATGTGCCCCCCGTCTCAGGGGGGCTAACTTCACTGTGTGCCCACTCGTAGAGGGGGCAGAACGACCGGCAAGGCAGCACCACCCGCCGGCAGGAGCACCCGAAATGCCTCCCGCCGGAGCAGCCCCGCACGATCACCCGTCTCACCCGAACCCGAACACCCGAATCCCCGACTGTCGACGCGTCGCGAACCACGAGATCACCCGTACCCGACGGGCTCTCCCAGGATCAGAGAACGCATCGTCACCGGGCGCATCCGACGAGGTCCCCGAACCGCCGCGTCGAGTGCACCCACCCGGCTGCGGTCCACTCCCGAATGGTGGATCGCGGCGAATGCACCGCCTACCCGAACCCGAGATCCATGCTTACCCTGCACATTCCGCGTACGTTCCCGCGTACCCGCTGCCGCCCCGAATCGGCGGCGGGATCATGAGCGGCATCAGCCGCGACGCCGGCGAGAGCCGCGTCGCCTGGCCGTCGTCCGCGCGGACGACCACCGCGGCATGGGCGGACCTCGGCGATCGGGTGGGCGGTGCGTCCACCGGCGCCTCCTGGGCCCTGCGCTACCGCCGTCGGCTGTTCGCGGCCGACGTGTCGATCATCTCCGCCAGCGTGGTCCTCGCGAGCATCGTCGAGGCGTTCCGCGGCGGCATCGACGAGACCGCCTCGGGCTTCGCCGCGGCGCACCCGCCGACGCTCTTCATCACTCTCGGCTACCCCGTCGGGATCGGCCTGCTCTGGCTGCTGTGCCTGGCGTTCCACCGCACCCGCGACCTCTCGGTCGTCGGCACAGGCGCCGCCGAGTACAAGCGCGTCACGAACGCCACGATCCTCACCTTCGTGCTCATCGCCCTGGTCATTTCGATCACCGGCCACGAGAGCATGCGCGCCTACTTCTTCGTGGCGCTGCCCGGAGGCACGCTCGGCCTGATCGGCTCCCGCTTCGCGCTGCGCCGCTGGCTCATGCGCCAGCGGAAGCTCGGCAACTACCTCTCGCGCGCCATCGTCGTCGGCAGCCGCGCCGACGTCCGCTACGTCATCGACCGGATCGACGAGAAGCCGGGCGCGCTCTACGACGTCGTCGGCGCCGTCGTCGACGACGAGGACCCGTCGGGCATCTCCATCGGCTCCCGCGTCGTCCCGATCGTCGCAGGACTCGACGACGTCTCGCGGGCCGTCTGGAAGATGTCGGTCGAGAGCGTCATCGTCGCCGGCGACCCCCGTCACGGAACGGACTACGTCCGCGACCTCGGCTGGAGCCTCGAGGGGCGCGCCACCGAGCTCGTCATCGCGTCGCGCATGGCGAACATCGCCGGCCCGCGCATCCACTTCCGCCCGGTCGAGGGCCTGCCCCTGATGCACGTCGAGCTGCCTCAGTTCGACGGCCCGAAGCACATGATGAAGCGGGCGACCGACGTGGCCCTGTCGGGTCTCGGGATCCTGCTGACCCTTCCGCTCATGGCCGTCATCGCCCTCGTGGTGCGCGCCGACGACGGCGGACCGGTGCTGTTCCGCCAGACCCGCGTCGGCCGCGACGGCCAGCGCTTCACCATGCTCAAGTTCCGCACCATGGTGGTCGACGCCGAGGCCCGCCTGGCCGAGCTCGAGGCGCGCTCCGAGGGCGCCGGGCTCCTGTTCAAGATGAAGCAGGATCCCCGAGTCACCCGTGCCGGTCGTGTCCTCCGCAAGTACTCGCTCGACGAGCTCCCGCAGCTGTTCAACATCTTCTTCGGAACGATGAGCATCGTCGGGCCGCGCCCGCCGCTGCCGCGCGAGGTCGAGGGCTACGCCGACCACGTGCACCGCCGCCTCTACATCAAGCCCGGCCTGACCGGCATGTGGCAGGTCAACGGGCGCAGCGACCTGAGCTGGGAGGAGAGCGTCCGGCTCGACCTCTACTACGTCGAGAACTGGTCGATGACCGTCGACCTCGTGCTCATGTGGCGGACCATCAAAGTGATCCTGAGGCCGGAGGGGGCCTACTGATGACGGAGATCCTGAACCAGGAGCACCCGAGTTCGACGTCCTCGCTCGGCCGCATGGGCCGGCGGGGACGCGTCCTCGTCGTGCACTCCTCCGACGAGATGTACGGCTCCGACCGGATCGTGCTCGAGGTCGTCGCCGAGCTCGTCGCGTCGGACTCGCTCGACGTGACCGTGTGGCTGCCGACCGACGTCGAGCCCGGCCCGCTCGCGCCGCTGCTCCGCGAGCTGGGGGCGCGCGTGGAACGCCACCCGCTGCCGATCCTGCGCCGCCTGAAGCTCACCCCGGGCGGGTTCCTGCGCCTGGCACGTGACGCCGCACGGACCTTCTCGCGCCTTTCGGGGCGCCACTTCGACCTGGTGTACTGCGCCACGAGCGCATGCCTGCCCGTCGCCCCTCTCGCACGCCTCCGCGGCGTGCGGAGCGTCGTCGGCCACCTCCAAGAACCATGGGGAACGAGGGACCGGGTAGGTCTTCGTCCCCTGGCACGCGCGTGCACGGCCCTCGTGGCCGTCTCGCGCTCCGTCCTCGGCGCGTCGGGTCTCGCCGAGGACGCGCGGGCGGTGGTGGTACACAACGGTGTGCCCCACCGCTCGCGTGATCTTCCCGAGCCGCCGCCCGTGCACCCCCGCCCCCACTACCTCATCGCGAGCCGCTGGAACCCCCACAAGGGCCACGGCACGCTGCTGCAGGCGTGGGAGAGGGCGGGCTGCCCCGGCGAGCTCGTGATCCTCGGCGGCGCGCCAGCGGTCGGCATCGGCGTCGACGTCCCGGCTCTCGTGGAGAAGTACGTGTCGGATCCTGCGACCGTCACGGTCGTGGGCGAGGTCGACGACGCGACGCCGTACCTGCAGGCGGCGGACGCCGTGATCCTGCCCACCGACACCCTCGAGGGCTTCGGCCTCGTGAGCGTCGAGGCGTTCAGCGAGGGCCGCGCGGTCATCGCGTCGCGCTCCGGCGGCCCGGAAGAGGTCATCGAGGACGGCGTGACCGGCTGGCTCTTCGACTGCCAGGACGTCGACGCCCTCGCGGGCCTGCTGCGCGACCTCGACGTCGCCGCGCTGGCCGAGGCCGGCGTGCGCGCGCAGGAGGCGTACCAGGCCGAGTTCACCCCCGAGCACATGCGCCGCCGCATCCACGCCGTCGTCGACCGCGAGCTCGCGCGACGCGGCCCGGGCGCCGTGTCGCAGGGCCGCTCGGTCGAACCTCAGGATTGGGCGGCCGCCTCGTGACCTCGCCCCTCGTCAAAGAGCGCTACACCGACTCCCTGCAGCGCCTCCAGTCGGCGCAGAAGGGGTCGTCCGGCGCGCCCGCGTACTCCCGCTACATCAACCGGCGCATCGGCCGGTACTTCGCCGCCGCCGCCTTCCAGCTCGGCATGACGCCGAACCAGGTGACCGTGGTGTCGGCGCTGTTCACGTTCGCCGGCATCGCGACGATCGCCTTCGTCCACACGACGATCTGGTCGGCGATCGCGGTGATGCTCCTGCTCGTGATCGGCTACGCCCTCGACTCCGCCGACGGGCAGCTCGCGCGTCTGCGCGGCGGCGGCAGCCCGGCCGGCGAGTGGCTCGACCACGTCATCGACGCCACGAAGATCGCGACCCTGCACCTCGCCGTGTTCGGCAACTGGCTGCGCGAGCCGAAGGGCCACTTCGGCCTGCAGGGCTTCGCGCTCGCCTACGAGAGCGTCGCCTTCATCGCGTTCTTCGCCATCGTGCTCACGGACCAGCTGCGGCGCCAGCAGCACGTCCGCACGGGCATCCCGACGCGCGGCTCGCGCCAGACCAGCGCGCTGTACTCGCTCGCCGTGGTGCCCACCGACTACGGACTGATGTGCCTCGCCTTCGTCCTGCTCGCCTGGCCCGCCGGCTTCACCGTCGTCTACCTCGCCTTCTTCGCGGCGAACACGCTGTACCTCCTGCTCGCCCTGCCCAAGTGGTTCCGTGAGCTGGTGAGCCTCGGCGAGCTTCCGGATCGGGAGGTCGCGTAGGTGAACACGCCCCTCACCCTGGTCGACGTCCTGGCGCAGCTCCGCCGCCGCTGGACCGTCGTCGCCGGCGGCGCCGTCATCGGCCTTCTCGTCGGGATCGCCGCGGGCACGCCGAACCCGTCGGCGGTCGTCGTCGTGCTCGCCGCGATCGTCGGCGCCGCGGCCGGGTTCTTCGCCGCGTTCACGCTCGTCAAGCTCCACCCGCGCGTCACCAAGGTCGACGACATCCGCCGCGTGACCGGGCTGCCCGTCATCGCGCAGCTGCCCGCCGCGGTGATCGACCCCGACCTGGGCCCCGAGGGCTACGACGACCGCGCCTCGACGCGGCGCATGCGAACGACGCTCCGCGAGGCCGTCATGAACACGCGCAGCCTCGCCGGCGGCGACCTTCCCCGACGGCTGGTCCTCGCCCGCACCGACACGGTGTCCGAGGCGTCCGGCGTCGACGGCGGTCTGGCCCGCGCCCTGGTCGAGTCGGGCTTCGCGACAGCCGTGCTCGACACCGACCTGGAGAACCGTCTCGAGTCGCGGCCGTCGTCGGTCGACCAGTCGCCTCTCGGCGAGGACGCCCCGCGCACCGCTCCGGCCGGCTACGTCCGCGAGCCCGTCCCCGACCGCGTGATCGCCGCCCGTCCGGCCGACCGGCTCGCCCGGGTCGACGAGCTCCTCGGCGTCCTGGGCGACCGCTACGACGTCACGGTCGCAGGAGCAGCTAGCGACTCCCAGCCCGTCCCCCTTCGAGCGCTCGCCCCCGCCGCCGACGCCGTGATCATCGTCGCGCGGTCCAACCGCACCACGGTCGAGTCGCTGCTGGCCATGTACGGCGAGCTGCTCGGCATGGGCGTGGAGCCGATCGGCGTGATCCTCACCGGCGTCGCGGCGCGGCACAGGGTGCTGCTGCGGAGCACGTGGACGGCGTCGGACTTCCGGGCGGGCGTGGTGGCGACCGACTCGCCGGCGCGGGACGACGACGTGGCCGAGCCGCCGGCTCCTGCGACCTCGGAGGCCGCCGTGCAGGCGCCGACGCCCTCGCGACGCTCCCCCAAGGCGCCCACCTCGCCCGTCGTCGTCACGCCGCTGCTCTTCGACGACGAAGACGACGACCTCGATCTCGGCATGCCTCGCCTCGCCGGCTTCTCGATCGCCGACCTGGTCGAGCGCGCAGGATCCGGCGACGGCTCGTCGGGCGGCACGACCGCCCGCTCCCTCACCCGCCCTCTCGACAGCTCGGAGAAGGACTCATGACAGCACCGCGCCGTGTCGGCTACGCAGCCGGCGCCTACGACCTCTTCCACATCGGCCACCTCAACCTGCTGCGGCACGCGAAGAGCCAGTGCGACTGGCTGATCGCCGGCGTCGTCGCCGACGAGATGCTCGAGCTGACGAAGAACATGTCGCCGATGGTCCCGCTCGCCGAGCGCCTCGAGATCGTGAGCCACATCGACTACGTCGACGAGGCCTACGCCGAGCAGGTGCCCGACAAGATGGACGTCTGGCGCGAGCTGCACTTCGACGTCTTCTTCAAGGGCGACGACTGGCGCGGCACCGAGAAGGGCCTGAAGCTCGAGCGCGAGTTCGCCGAGGTCGGTGTGGAGGTCGTGTACTTCCCCTACACGATGTCGACGTCGTCGACGATCCTGCGGCGCGCTGTGGCGGCTCTCGACGCGGAGCAAGCGGCGCGCTGACCTCGGGGCGCGCGGGGCTCGGGTCGGGCCGCGTCGCGTTCTCCACAATCGGGCTCTGAGCGCGCAGGAGCCGACGCCGCCTGTGGACAACCGGCTTCCCGCCCGGTCGCGTGGTCGATGCTCGTCGCATGACAACGACAACCGCTCCCACGCCCTCCACCGCCTCCGAGTCGAGCGCCACGCCGCAGGCCGGTCCGCCGCCCGCCGACACCCTCGACTCGCACGTCCCGCTGACGTCGCGCGCCGACCTCGACCAGCGCGTCCGGCAGCTCCTGCCGTGCGCTGCGCAGCGCCAGCTGTGGCTCCTGCTGCTCGATGCCGACGACGTCCAGATGCCCGTGATGATCCCGATCGGCGACCTGCCGCTGCACGCCGACGGGCCGGCCGTCGACGGTGAGGGCGTGCTCGAGACCCTCACGATGATGACGCGCGAGTTCGAGGTCGCGTCGTTCGTCTTCGTGCTCGAGCGCTCCGGCTCGCGATCGCTGACCGACGACGACGCGGCGTGGCTCAGCTACCTGCTCGAGGTCGGTGTCGGGCACGGAATCCGGGTGCGCGGCGTGTACCTCTGCCACGACGACGGTGTGTCGGGCTACGACGAGGGAGACCTCGACGAGCTCTCGCGGCGACGCCACCAGGCGGTCTCGGCCAGCTCGGCCGACATGTAGACGCCGAGGTCGCGGCGCTCCGATTCGACGAGCGACCAGCTCGACAGCTTGTAGCCGCGGGTGAACCGCTCGACGAACGCCTCGGGCGGTTCGCCCGCGCCCGCGCGCACCAGCCAGGCGCCGGGGCGGGTCTCGTCGAGCACTCCCCGAGTCTACGGGGCGGGCCTGGCGCGCCGGACGTCCGGTCGGTCCCGTCGACGTCGAGGAGGAGCGGCGGTTCACGCGAGGAGCGGCGGCGCGACGCCGCTCCTTGCATCAACGGCCACTCCTTGCGGGGGCTGAGCTGCGGGGGCTGAGTCGCGGTGCGGCGGCGCGGCGTCGGCTTAGCGGCCGCCGCCGATGCGTCCGCGGAGGACGTCGATGCGCTTCTGGATCTGGTCGGTGGAGGCCTGGGCCACGGCGGGCCCTCCGCTGATCCTGCGGAGTTCGGCGTGGATCACCCCGTGCGGCTCGTTCGAATGCCGCGACCAGATGGAGACGAGCCGGCTGAGCTCCGACCGCTGCTCTTTGAGCGTCATGTAGAGCGGTCGCGCCTCGGCCTGCGTCGGGAGGCCGGTCTTCGGCTGCTTCTTCGAGCGGCCGGCCTGGGTCGCCTGCCGTTGCCGCAGGAGCTCGCGCACCTGGTCGGGCTCGAGCAGCCCGGGGATCCCGAGGAAGTCGAGCTCTTCGAGGCTGCCGACCTCGCTGGCGGTGCCGAACTCGCCGCCGTCGTAGAGCACCCGGTCGAAGTTCGCCTGCGCCTCGAGCGCCTCGAACGGCTGCTGCTCGAGGAGGCTCGACGCCTTCTCCTCGCGGTTGGCGGCCGCCATCAGGTCTTCCTCGGGCGCGAAGATGCCGTCGTCGGCGTTCGTCGGGCGGTCGAGGGCGTGGTCGCGCTCCAGCTCGAGCTGGCCGGCGAGGGCGATGAGCGAGGGGACGCTCGGCAGGAAGACGGACGCGGTCTCGCCGCGGCGCCGGGCACGGACGAAGCGGCCGATCGCCTGGGCGAAGAACAGCGGCGTCGAGGCGCTGGTCGCGTAGACGCCGACGGCGAGTCTCGGGACGTCGACGCCCTCGGAGACCATGCGCACCGCGATCATCCACCGCGACTCGCCGGAAGAGAAGGCGGCGATCCGGTCGCTGCCCGCCTTCTCGTCGGAGAGGACCACGGTGGGTCGCTCGCCGGTGAGCTTCGTGAGGATCGCGGCGTAGGCGCGCGCTGCCGTGTGGTCGGTCGCGATGACGAGGCCGCCGGCGTCGGGCACGCCGCGCCGCACCTCGGTGAGGCGCTTGTCGGCGGCGGAGAGCACGGCGGCGATCCAGTCGCCCTGGGGCGAGAGGGCCGTGCGCCACGCCTGGGCCGTGATGTCCTTCGTCACAGCTTCGCCGAGCGTCGCGCTCATCTCGTCGCCCATGCGCGTGCGCCAGCGCATCTGGCCGGCGTAGGCCATGAAGAGCACGGGACGGACGACGCCGTCGGCGAGGGCGCGACCGTAGCCGTAGGAGTAGTCGGACTGCGAGGTGCGGATGCCGTGCTCGTCGGGTGCGTAGGTGACGAACGGGATCGGCGCGGTGTCCGACCGGAACGGGGTGCCCGTCAGCGACAGGCGTCGCGTCGCGCTGCCGAAGGCCTCGCGGATGCCGTCGCCCCAGGTGAGGGCGTCGCCGCCGTGGTGGACCTCGTCGAGGATCACGAGCGTGCGGCCGGCCTCGGTGATGGCCTTGTGCACCTCGGGCTTCATGCCGACCTGGGCATACGTGATCGCGATGCCGTGGAAGTGCCGGCCATAGGTCACGTCGGCGTTCTTGAACATCGGATCGAGCCGCAGGTTGACGCGGTCGGCGGCGTCGGCCCACTGGCGCTTGAGGTGCTCGGTGGGCGCGACGACGACGACCCGGTCGATCTCGCCGCGGCTCAGCAGCTCGGTCGCGAGCCTGAGCGCGAACGTGGTCTTGCCGGCGCCGGGCGTGGCGGCGGCGAGGAAGTCGCGGGGATTCGTCGAGAAGTACTTCTCGAGGGCCTCGGCCTGCCAGGCGCGGAGCTTGCCGGCCGTGCCCCAGGCGGCGCGCTCGGGGAAGGCGGGCGAGAGGTGCTCGGCCGCGCTGTTCCCGGCGACGGCGCCGACAGGTGCTCCGTCGGCGGCGCCGGTCGCGGCGGGGTGGTCGCCCTCGTTCGAGTTCGACGAACCGGAGCCCGGAGGCTCTGCGGGGTCGAAGGCGAAGGCGTTGCTCACTGACACCGATTTTACTCGGGCGCCGGGCCGTGCTCCGACACACGCCGGGCCGGAGCCGGAGCCTTCTTCGTCGACAGCAGGCTCGCCGGTGAGACGCTGCCCGGCCCGAACCGTGCGCGGAGGGCGTCCATCGTCGACTCGGCGTCGCGCCAGGCGTCGTCGTCGTCCCACAGGCCGACAGCCCCGGAGATCTCTCCCTCGAACGCCAGCTGTTCCATGCGGACCCCGACAAGTCGCAGCGGCGTGCCGATCTTGCCGGAGGCCTCGTAGATGCTGCGCGCCTCCTCGAAGATGCTCCGCCCGAGGTCGGTGGGGTCGGGAAGGGTCTTCGACCGGGTGATGGTGGTGAAGTCGCCGAAGCGGAGCTTCAGCACGACCGTTCGCCCGACGGCTCCGGCAGCCCGGAGGCGCCGGCCCACCTGGTCGCTCAGCCGGAAGAGCTCGCGGCGGATCTCGTCGGGAGCCGCGACGTCGCGCTCGAAGGTGACCTCGTGGCCGACGCTCTTCTCGTCCGCCCGGGTCTGCACGGTGCGGGGGTCGCGGCCCCAGGCGAGGTCGAGGATCTTCGCGCCGCCGGCCGGGCCGATGGCGCGCTGGAGCGTGTCGAGCGGCGTGTGCGCGACGTCGCCGACGGTGTTCAGCCCGTAGCCGCGCAGCACCTCCTCGGTGCGACCGCCGACGCCCCAGAGGGCGCTGATGGGCCGGGGGTGCAGGAAGGCGACGGTCTCGTCGCGCGGGACGATCAACAGGCCGTCGGGCTTCGCGACGCTGGACGCGAGCTTCGCCACGAACTTCGTCGAGGCGGCGCCGATCGAGCAGTGCAGGCCGGTCTCGGCGTGGACGCGCTTGCGGAGGGCCGTGGCGATGTCGAACGTCGACCCGAGCAGTCGCCGCGAGCCCGCGACGTCGAGGAAGGCCTCGTCGATGCCGAGTCGCTCGACCTTCGGGGTGACGTCGTCGAACATCGCCATGACCTGCTTCGAGAAGTGCTTGTAGCGGTCGAAGTGGGGCTCGAGCACGATCGCCTGCGGGCAGCGGCGGAGGGCGACGGCCATCGGCATGGCCGAGTTCACGCCGAACTTGCGCGCCTCGTAGGTCGCGGCGGTGACGACGGAGCGCTGCGAGCGGTGCCCCACGACGACGGGCAGGCCCCGCAGCTCGGGGTGCTCGAGCAGCTCGACAGAGGCGAAGAACGCGTCCATGTCGACGTGCAGAATCGTCGCCGTGTCGTCGTCGGGCGCGCTCAGCGTCACCTGGCGACCCGAGCCGTCTTGCTTGCTCACCGCTCCCCTTTCGCGTCAGGGGCCATCCTCACACGAGCCACCGACGCCCGAGGTCAGCCGAGCGGCCCGAGCAGCCGCTGCGCCACCGTGGCGTGGGCGGAGTCGCTCGACGAGGGGTGGAACCGCCCGGCGAGCACGTCGCGGAAGAGTCGCCCGAGCTCGGAGTCCGCCCGGTACGACGACCCTCCGGCGACGGTGAGGGCGCCGTCGACCACGGCCGCCGCGACCTCGGTCGCGCGGACCTTCAGGGCCACGAGGCGCGGGAACCAGTCGGGTGCGGATCCGGCGAGGGCGTCGAGATCCTGCGCCACGCGGTCGATCTGCGGCTCGAGGCCGTCGAGCGCCATCCACAGGTCGGCGACGCGCCATCGCGTCACCGGGTCGAGGGCGATGGGGGCGCCGGAGCGGCGGGAGGTGCGACCGTTGGCGGCCTCCACCGCGAGGGTGACGGCTCGGCGTGCGACACCGCGGTAGACGGCGGCCACGAGGGTCTCGAACGCGGCGAAGATGCCGAACACCAGAGGGTCGGCGCTGGGCCCGACGGGCAGCGTGCGGACGATGCGGGACGCCGGCACGACGGCGCCGTCGAGCAGCGTGGTGTGGCTCTGCGTCGCGCGCATGCCGACGGTGTCCCAGTCGCCGAGCGACGTGTGGCCGGGCTCGTCGCGGCGCAGGAACCCGTGGACGATCACGGGCGTGCCGTCGGGGCCGCCCGTGTCGTCGCGGCCGAACAGGCCGAGCCTCGTCCACACCGGTGAGAGGGACGTGGAGATCTTCGTGCCGGCGAACGCGTAGCCGCCGTCGCCGATCGGCACCGCGCTCGTCACGGAGTCGAAGAGGACGAGGTCGTTGCCGGGCTCGGAGACCCCGAACGCGAAGACCTCGCCTGCTCCTGCGTCCGTCAGCACCACGTCGAGGAACGACTCGCCCCGCGCGTGGACGATGGCGGCGGCGGCGGTCCACACCAGGTGCATGTTGACCGCGAGGGCGGTGGCGGGAGCGGCGGACGCGAGGCGCGACTGCAGCTCGGCGACGACTTCGAGGCCCAGCCCGAGACCGCCGAACTCCGTCGGCACCGCCGCGCGGAGGTAGCCTCGGGCGACGAGCTCGTCGAAGTCGTCGGAGGGGAAGGCGTTCGCGGCGTCGTAGCCGGCGGCGCGCGACCGGAACCGCTCGAGGAGCTCGTCGTCGAGGAGGCCGTCTGCGGAGGTCGCTGTCACTCCCCCACGGTACCGTGGGAGGCATGCCTGAGCTCCACCCGTGGTCCCGTTACGTCGCCGTCGGCGACTCGTTCACCGAGGGCATCGGCGACCCCGACCCCGGTGCGGTCGGCGGGCATCGCGGCTGGGCCGATCGCGTCGCCGAAGTGCTGGGGTCGTCCACGCCCGACTTCGCGTACGCGAACCTCGCGATCCGCGGCCGGCTGCTGCAGGGCATCATCGACGAGCAGGCCGAGGCCGCCCTCGAGCTGCGCCCCGACCTCATCACGGTGTCGGCGGGCGGTAACGACATCATCCGCCCCGGCACCGACCCCGACGAGGTGGCCTCGCGCCTCGACGGGCTCGTCGGCACGCTGTCGCGCGACGGCGCCACGGTCGTGCTGTTCACCGGCCCCGACATCGGCGCGACGCCCGTGCTCGGCAGGCTGCGCGGCAAGGTCGCGATCTACAACGAGAACGTCCACGCGATCGCCCTCCGCCACGACGCGGTGGTCGCCGACATGTGGGCCCTGCGGCAGCTCGCCGACAGCCGCATGTGGGCTCCCGACCGCCTGCACTTCTCGCCGCTCGGCCACCACACGATCGCCCGCATGGTGCTCGCGACTCTGAACGTCGACAACGACCTCGAAGAGCGCACGCTGCCGGCCGCTGCGCCGCGACACTGGCGCGAGGCCCGCCGCGACGACGTGAGCTGGGCGCGCGAGTACCTCGTTCCGTGGGTGCTGCGGCGGGTGCGACACCAGTCGTCGGGCGACGGCCTTGGTCCGAAGCGGCCCGAGGCCGTGTCGGTCATCGCGAACGAGAGGTAGCCGGGCGCGAGTGCGCCGCTTCCCGGCGTGTGCGACGTTCGTAGGAGCCGCGCGTACGCCGCCGGGCCGCGGTTACGCCGCCGGGCCGCGGGTCAGCCCTGGAGCGGCGGCTGCCCCTGTCCGTTCTGCTCAGCGGCGATCCGGGCGTCCTCCGCCGCGAGGATGCGGTCGGCCTCGGCGTTGATCTGCGCCGCCTCGGAGTCCTTGACGAACCGGTCGGCGTTCTCGCGCGTGATCGGCGAGTGTGCCCCGCAGTACGCGCACGAGATCGCGTAGGTTCCGTGGCCGAACGGGAAGATCGGCGTGAAGAACAGCGTGAACCAGGTCCGCCGCCGCACGAGCCGCTGAGCCGCCTCGCGCCCGCAGGCGCCGCAGACGAAGACGAGCATGGCGACGATCTTGGACGACGTCCGTGAGCCGAAGATGATCATGATTCCCCCAGGTGTGATCTGCGTCGAGGGTACCCCGACGCGCGCGCGGGCGCACGAACCCCCGGGCGCAGGATCCGCGGCACCGCGCTCGGCGACGCTAGAACCGCTCCGCGACGCTAGAACCGCTCCGCGACCGCCGCCTCCGCACCGCCGAACGTCGCCCGAGGATTCGTGAGGCGCCACCAGGCCGAGGGGGCCTCGATCGGACCGTCGAGCGCGAGCGGCACCGTGGTCGTCGACGAGCCGATGGTGACGCGGATGGTGCCCACGTGGGCTCCTGCGCCCCGGACCGCCACGTGGTCGAGCTTCACGTGTGCCGACACCGTCGCCGTGCCGTACACGAGCTTCGAGGCCGAACGGGTCGTCGCGGCTCGGGCCGTCGCACCCCAGGGCGTCGCGTACGTGCCGTAGACGGCGCCCTTCGACACCGCGGTGACCACGTGGAACTTCGCGGTCACCTGGGCGAGCATGCGCCCGATCGCCGTGTCGATGGTGTCGTGGTCGGGGCCGCCGAGCACCACGCCGATCAGCTCGACCTCGTGGCCGTCGACCTCCTGCTTCGTGGCGAAGAGGAGGTTCGCGCCGACCTTGTCGAGGGTGCCGGTCTTGATGCCGACGACGCCGTCCTTGCCGAGGAGCCCGTTGGAGTTCTCGATCTCGCCGACGCCGGGCACGGTGGTCTCCGCCGTCGAGACGATGGTGGCGACGTCGGTGTTCGCCAGGGCGAGCCTGCCGAGCGTGAGGAGGTCGGTCGGGGTCGACTTGTTCTTGAAGTCGAGGCCCGTCGGCTCGTTGATCGTCGTGTGGTCGAGGGCGTGCTGCTTCAGCCAGGTCGCCGCCGCCGCCCGGTAGGCGGGGATGGAGCCGTAGGCCCAGATCGCCAGCGTGGTCGCGTAGTTGTTCGCCGACTTGATCAGGGCGACCTCGAGCACCTGCCGCTCGGTGAGCTTCTGCCCGACCGTCATCGTCGCGACCTCGCCGTCCTGCGCGAGGTAGGTCTTGTAGTAGGCCTGCTCGGTCGGGGTGATCGTGATCGTGGGGCCGTTCCCGCCGTTCAGCGGCTTCTTCTGCAAGACGACGAGCGCGGTGACGATCTTGCTGATCGACGCGATCGAGCGGGGGGTCGACGGGTCGTGGGTCACGAGCGAACCCTTGTAGCCGACAGCCTCGATGGCCGACCCGCCGTAGCTCGGCAGGTCGACGCTCGTCGCCGCCTGGCTCGGCGCCGTGTACGTCGTCGCGACGCCTGCGCTCGCCGGGGCGGGCGCCAGCAGGCTCGCCGGCACGTAGAGGCCGAGCGCCACGACGACGACGATGCCGACGACCAGGCCGAACCGGCGTCGGCTCCTGCGCGCTGTGACCTTCGCCTCGGTGCGCCTCACCGCAGCGCCCAGAGCACCACGGCGCTCGCCGCGGCCACGTTCAGGCTGTCGACGCCGTGCAGCATCGGGATCGTGACGACCGTGTCGGCCGACTCGAGGGCATGGCGAGACAGCCCGTCGCCCTCGGTGCCGAACACCATCGCGACGCGCTCGGGCGGCGTGGCGGCGTAGTCGTCGAGTGTCACCGCGTCGTCGCTGAGGGCCAGGGCGGCGATCTCGAACCCGGCGCCGTGGAGCTGCTCGCGCGCCTCGGGCCACTCGGGCAGGCGCGTCCACGGCACCTGCAGCACCGTGCCCATCGACACGCGCACGCTCCGCCGGTAGAGCGGGTCGGCGCACCGCGGCGTGATGAAGACGGCATCGGCGCCGAGGCCGGCGACGGCGCGGAAGATGGCCCCGACGTTGGTGTGGTCGACGATGTCCTCCAGCACGACGACGCGCCGTGCGCCCTCGAGCAGCTCGGCGACCTCGGGCAGGGGTGGGCGGTGCATCGCGGCCAGGGCGCCCCGGTGCAGGTGGTACCCGGTCAGCTCTTCGAGCAGGGCGTCGTCGCCGACGAAGACGTCGCCGTCATAGGCCTCGACCAGCGGCAGGACGTCGGGCAGCCACTTCTCGGCGAGCAGCACCGACCGCGGCGTGTGCCCGGCCGCGAGGGCGCGCGTGATCACCTTCGTCGACTCGGCGATGTACAGGCCGCCCGCCGGCTCGGTCTTGCGACGCAGCGACACGTCGGTGAGCCGCGAGTAGTCGGCGAGCTCGGGGCGGTCGAGGTCGGAGATCGGGGTGATTCGCAACGGGTCGGGTGGCCTTCGGAAACATAACGGAAAGAGTCGTTGTTTAGGCTAGCGTCACAGCCCCAGAGGAGTTCCTGCATGCCACTCGCACCGACGCCCACCGAGGCGGAGTTCGACGAGGCCGCCGGCATCCTCCGCGGCAGGAGCCTCGCGGTGCTCACCGGGGCCGGCGTCTCCACCGACTCGGGGATCCCGGACTACCGCGGCGAGGGCGCTCCCGTCCGCCACCCGATGACCTTCCAGCAGTTCCTCGCGAACGACGCCTTCCGGAAGCGCTACTGGGCCGGCAGCCACCTCGGCTACCGGCACTTCCGCGAGGCCGCGCCGAACGACGGCCACCGCGCGCTCGCCGCGCTCGAGCACGCCGGCGTCACGAACGGCGTCGTCACGCAGAACGTCGACGGCCTCCACCTCCGTGCCGGGTCGAGCCGGGTCGTCGACCTCCACGGCTCCGTCGACCGCGTCGTGTGCCTCACCTGCGGGCAGGAGTTCGCCCGCGAGACGATCGCCCAGCGCATGGCCTCCGCCAATCCCTGGCTGGAGCGCCCCGACGAGATCCACCTCAACCCCGACGGCGACGTCGATATCGACGACTACGCCGACTTCGAGGTGCCCGTCTGCACGAACTGCGGCGGGGTCCTCAAGCCCGACGTCGTCTTCTTCGGCGAGTTCGTGCCCGTCGAGCGGTTCGCCGAGGCGCGGGCCATGGTCGCTCAGGCCGACGCACTGATCGTCGCAGGGTCGTCGCTGGTCGTGAACTCGGGCATCCGGCTCCTGGAGACCGCGCTCCGCAAGAAGGCGCCCGTCGTCGTGATTAACCGGGGTGTGACGAAGGGCGACGGGCGTGCCACCGTTAAGCTGAACGCCGGCACGTCGGAGACGCTGACGGCCCTGGCCGAGCGGCTCATCCCCTAGGCCTGCGTGTTGCTCGGGTCGTCGCGCTGTCGCGGCGGGTCCGGGTGGGGCGCAGGATCAGGAACGCCCTCCGCTCCTGGAGAATCCCCCATGACACTGCTCTACCTCGTCCGCCACGGCGAGACCGACTGGAACCGCCAGCGCCGCATCCAGGGCGCGACCGACATCGCGCTCAACGAGCTGGGGCGCCAGCAGGCCCTGGCTGCGGCCGAGCTCCTGTCGCGCCGGCACTTCGACGCCGTCTACGCGAGCCCGCTGCAGCGCGCCTTCGACACCGGTGCGATCATCGCGTCGCACCTCGGGCTGCCGTCGCCGACGATCGCGCCTCGCATGATCGAGCGCTCGTACGGCGAGGCCGAGGGGATGACCTTCGACGAGGTCGAGGCGTCGTTCCCCGACGGCGCCCCCGTTCCCGGCCGCGAGAGCCGCACCGCGCTCCTCGAGCGCGTCGAGTCGGCCCTCCTCGAGATCGCCGCGTCGTGCACCGGGCAGGTCGTCGTCGTGGCCACGCACGGCGCCGTGATCCGCGCGATCGTGAACCACGTGGCTCCTGAGCAGGATGCCAACGCCGGCGTGCCGATCCGCAACGGGTCCATCCACTCCTTCCAGGTGGTCGACGGCGCGCTGTCGCTCGTCGCGTTCGACGACCCGATCGAGGTCATGTCGGAGGCCGCCGGGCGGTATGCGTTCGGGTACCAGAACGCGCTCGAGAACCGGGCTGACGCGTAACTCTCCGCCACCTGCGACAAAACGCGACATCTGCGACGCTCCGGCGCGTCGCAGGTGTCGCGTTTTGTCGCGCGGGCGGGCGGGCGCGCGCGAGGAACGGCGGGCGGAGGAGGATGGGCGCCGTGAGTGAAGTCGAGGTGGTCGTCGCGCACGCGGAGCGGGCGACGGTGCGGGCCGGGGACGTCTTCATCAAGATCGACTCGGATCCTGCGCGCCTCGACCGCGAGCTGGCGGCGATGGATCTCGCCCCGGTGCCGACCGGCGAGGTGCTCTGGCGGCAGCCGCAGGCGATGGCCGTCGCGCGGGTTCGGGGCGAGAGGCTTGCTCGGCTCGGCGAGGTGTCGTCCGCTCCGGCGTCGGTGTGGCGGGCGGTCGGGGCGGTGGTGCGGCGGCTTCATGAGGCGCCCGTTCCTGCGCTGCCCGGGCGCCCGGCCGCCACGATCGACGTGCTGGCGCGGGAGTGCGAGGCGCTCGTCGGCGAGGGGATCCTGCCGGTGTCGGTCGTGATCAGGCACCAGGAGCTCGCCTCGCGCGTCGTGCGATCGTTCGAGCCGGCCTTCACGCACGGCGATCTGCAGCCCGAGCACGTGTTCGTCGAGGGTGGCGGCGCGAACCCTCGTGTCACGGGGATCATCGACTGGTCGGAGGGCGGGCCGGGCGATCCGCTGTTCGACCTGGCGACGCTGACGCTGGGGCATGCGGCGCGGCTGCCGGACCTGCTCGACGGGTACGAGGCCTCTGGGCACATGCCGGTCGACGCCTCGCTCGTCGAGGCGTGGTGGTCGTGGCGGTGCCTCACGAACATCCGGTGGCTCGCCGCGCACGGGTTCGACCCGTTCCTGCCCGGGGGCGAGGGCGACATGCTGCTCGGCGGCGCCTGGGGTCGCTAACCCTCCCGAAACGACTCTGCGCACGTGATTTCGCATGTGCAGAGTCGTTTTTGGGAGGCGTGAGGCTAGTCGAGGGGCGGGCGGCGGCGCTGGGCCTTCGTCGTCGACCGGCGGGCCTTGTCGTCGAGGCGGCGGCGGACGGCACCGCGTGACGGTCGGGTCGGGCGGCGTTCGGGTGGCTCCTGCGCCAGGGCGTCGACGATCAGGGCGATGAGCCGGGCGCGTGCGGTCTCGCGGTTGCGCAGCTGCGATCGCTGCTCGCTCGCGCTGACCGTGATCTCGCCGCGAACGAGTCTCGGGGCGAGCCTTTCGCGCAGGATCGCCCGGGTCTCGTCGTCGAGAGCTGCACTGGTCGCGACGTTCCACGACAGCTGTGCGCGCGAGTCGGACGTATTGACGTGCTGCCCGCCCGGCCCCGACGAGCGCGAGAAGCGCCAGCGCAGCTCGGCGCCGGGGATCGTCAGCGCCGGCGTCACCTCGAGGTCCATGCCGCTTACTCTCCCAGAAGCCGCCGACCTTGGGCTCGCCTCGGGCGGGGCGAGCAGGGCGCAGGATCAGGGAAGCCCGCGCGGCCTCCGCCGCTGCCACGGCCCGCGGCGGCCCCCCGAACGCGTGCGTGCGATGCGGCCGGGCAGGCGGCTACCCTTGCGTGACGATGCCGCCCTTCGCGCGGCGAACGGGGGGATCATGACCGACGGTGACTGGGAGGCGCAGGGCGCCCGTCCACGTGTCGATGCGAGTGGCGCGCCTGCCACGAGACGCGCCGCACCACCGGCTCTTCGCGCCCTCTCGGCGCTGGGCGTCGCTCTCGTCGTGATCGGCGTCGGAGTGCTCGTGTTGCCGGCGATGGGCACACACGTGTATCAGGCACAGGGCGTCTCGCGGCTCACCCTGTCGCCGGTCGCGGTCATCGCCTCGTGGATCGTCGCCGCGACGGGTGCCGTGGTGCTCACGGTCCGTGTCGCGACGGGCGTCCTGCTCCGGGCGATCCAGGGCGAGAGCTGACCGACCGCGTCAGTCGCGCGCGCGAGGCGTCCAGCGCACGGCCTCGACAGCGATGCGCAAGAGGACGGTGAGCACTCCGAAGCCGACGAGCACGAGGCCCGTGATGTGCTGGATGAGTGCCAGCTGGTCGTGAGTGGGGCCGGTCGCGTTGTCGAACGTCGCGTTCGCCGAGATGTCGCCGTACGACCACACGATCAGGCCGACGATCACGAAGAGGCCGGCCCCGACAAGCATCACCACACCCCACGGGTTCGTCGCGCGGACGGAGTCGTCAGCGACGGCGATGCCCGAGGTCGTGCGAGCGGGCGGGGGCGAGGACGCGGGCGACGTGGCGCGCGCCTGCGTCGGCTCTGGCAGCGACTCGGTCATGCCGTCACCCTAGTGCTCTGTCTGCCCCGTTTGGCGACCCGTCTGGCGACCCTTCTGGCGACACAACGCGACGGCTGCGACGCCACGGAGCGTCGCAGGTGTCGCGTTGTGTCGCGGCAGCCTCCCCCCACGCAGCGGCGCAGCCGGCTGCGGCTCCCCCCACGCGACCCTGCCTCCGTCGACCTTGAGGCGGGGCTGCGAGCTGAGGCCTCCCGAGGACGACTCCCCCGGCAGGAGGAGGCATGCTGTCAGCCTACGAGGCGGCGGGCGGCGGGTCAGTCGTCGCCGTCGGGACCGGTGCGGAGGAGGTACTGGTCGACCTCGATGCTTCCCCCGATCCTGCCCATGAGCTCGAGCCACGGCGACTCGAATCCGAAGCCATGGCCCTGCCCCGTGCGGCCGTCGACTTTGCGCACCAGCAACAGACACGGCTTCACGTCGCCGTCGAGGAGAGGCACGCGCGCCATCGCCGCCGAGGCGCGATCCCATAGGTGCGCCAGGTGCTCGTCGTCGGAGGCCGTCGTCGGAAGCCGCGACTCGATCGACCACGACGTGAACGTGAACGACGCCGGCTCGATCGGCATGTCGGGCGGTGCCGTGGGTCGCCGCTCGCCCTTGTTCCACGACAGATCGGGCTCCAGGCCCAGCACCGCCGTGATCTCGGCGACCGTCAGCGTCTGACTCTCCACCCCGACCGCCGCCTTCACGCGATCATCGGCGGCGTCCTCCCACATGCCCGCGACGTCCCACTCCACCCGCTCGCGCGGATCACCGCGCAGGATCGCCGCAACCCACTCGTCGCGACGCTCGCCGCGGATCACCGCGCTGGCCCGCCGAGTGCCCTCGAACCGGAACCCGAGGCGCGCGGCCACCCGCGCCGACGCGTCGTTGCCGGCGAAGGCGCGCCACTCGATGCGGTCCAGGCCGAGACCCGCGGGAGCCGGGCTGAGGGCGAAGTCGAGCACGGCCCTGGCGGCTTCGTCGATGAGGCCTCGGCCTCGATCCTGCGGCCGGAGCCAGTAGCCGATCGACGACTGCCCGCCGAGGTTGTTCAGCTCAATGACGCCGGCGAACCCCGTGCTCGTGACGATGGCCCAGACGCACGCCGTGCCGGCGGCCCACCCGGCGTCACTGTGCTCGGCGACGAAGGCGCGGGCGCTGTCGAGGGTGTAGGGGTCGGGCAGCGGGATCCAGCGCTGAATCCCCTCGTCGCGGCAGGCCATCGCGATCTCGTCGGCGTCTCGCGGCTGGGGCGCGCGCAGGGTGAGCCGCTCGGTGGTGAGCTCGACCTTCTCCATGGGCTCACGCTAGCGGGAGGAGGCGCTTCCTCCCCTGGCGTCTTTCGTTTGTCGGGGCGTTCGGCTCGGGAGGACTCGCCGCCGTTTCGGGAGGAGGAATGGCCCGAAGACGCGCACTCGGGAGGAAATCGGCGTGACGACGACTCGTTGGGGAGGATCGACCGCGCCGATTTCCTCCCCGCCGTCGCGCGTTCTCTCCGGCGGGCCCGTTTGCAGGCCTTCAGGAGGACTTTTCTCCTCCCGGACGTGCACCATGGCACCAGGCGCGCCACGCGTGCAGCCCCGTGTCCGTCCGGGAGGGAGAACTTCCTCCCGAACTCGTGACATCGCACCCCTCCTCGGCGGCGCCTACTCTGAGGCCGTGCCCACCGTCAGAGTCGCCGCGCCGATCGCCGCTGTGCCGGGTCTGATCCGGCAGGCCGTCGCGGCGGTGCCGCATGCCAGTCTCATCGACGTCGACGACGCGTACGCTCTCGTCGGCGTGAGGACGAACCTGGCGTTCCGCGCCGAGACGACGAGATTCGACTTCGCGGACAACGGCGACGGCACGGCCAGCGTGCACGCCCGATCGACGAATCTCATCGTGTTGCCGAGCATCGGGCCGCCGGCCGACGACGTGCTCAGCACCGGCCGCGCCGTCCTCGACGAACTCGTGCGCCTCGCGGCCGAGCGCTACGGCCGGTAGTCCTCGCGCCGGCGGTAGATCGACGTCGCGTTGTCGTGGTCGAACGTCCGCGACCCGTGCATGCCGCCGATCGTCTTCGCGATGGTCAGCAGCAGCGCCGAGAACACCCTGCCGGTCACACGCAGAACCCTCATGGCTCCCCCTCTGATGCGCCGACTCTACGCGCGGGTCGGTCGAGCCGCGAGGGTCGGTCGAGCCGCGAGGGTCGGTCGAGCCGCGACGGCCGCGAGGCCCGCGCGTCACGTCGCGACGCGCCGATCAGTCGCCGTGGATCGGCACGATCCTGAGATCGGGCCCGTCGAGCCGGTCGTAGTAGACGCTGATCGTGAGGAAGTCGCCCTGCGGCGTGCTCTCCTGGCGAAACGTCATGTCGTGCACGTCGACTCGTCCCAGCCCGTCGACCGTGTCGGCCACGTTCCGCAGCAGCTCGGAGAAGCGGCCCGGCTCGTCGTCGGCATGCACACTCTGCGCGAAAGTCAGCGTCGACGCGATGTCGCGAGGGTCGTTCATGGCGTCAGCGTAGCGAGCCCTCGAACCGTCGAGCGTGCACGCCTTGCGCCGACCCAGGGCGCAGGATGCGAGACACTACCGTGTGCTCGATTCTCTCGACCTGCCCGCCGCCCTCCCCACCGCCGACACGCACACGGTGCGACGTGCCCGGCACTGTGACCTCGACGCCCTCATCGGCCTGCTGTCGGACGACGCGATCAGCGCCGGGCGGGGCGACGCGGCGCGGGGCGAGGACCGACCCGCGTACGAGAAAGCTCTCGCGAGGATCCTGTCGGATCCTGCGAACGAGCTCGTCGTGGTGGAGGACGCCGCGGGCGTGGTCGTCGGGACGCTGCAGCTCACGCTGATCCCCGGGATGGCGAGACGGGGCGCCACGCGGCTGCTCGTCGAGGCCGTGCGCGTGTCGAGCGAGCGACGGTCGGCGGGGATCGGCGGCGCCCTGATGCGCTGGGTGACGGACGTCGCGGCGTTGTCGCTCGGGGCCGCGCTGGTGCAGCTGACGTCCGATTCGGCGAGGGTCGACGCCCACCGCTTCTACGAGAGGCTCGGGTTCGTCGCGTCGCACGTGGGGTTCAAGTACGCGGTGCCGTCGGTCTGATCCGCCGCCCGCTCACTCGGTCCACGTCATCGACACCGCGCGAGCTCTCCAGGGCAGGATCGTGAAGCCTCTGGTGGTGAACGTGCACGTCTCGTCGCCGTCGAACGACGAGTAGATGTGATTGTCGGCCGTGACAGCGAAGACGCCGCAGTTCTCGGTGTAGACGGTGTACTGATCGCCGGTCGCGGAGTACCCCTCGGCGCGACAGTGATCGTAGTGCCCGGTGGGCACCGTGTAGACGAAGGCTCCCGCAGCGACGAGGGCGACCGCGGCGATACCGGTGACCAGGAGACCGCGTCGCACTTTTCGGCGGTGGGCGGAGTGACGGGCAAGTCGCTCCTCCGGGGGCAGGTTGACGAGAGCGTGCCGACCCGAGCGGACGAGCATCACGCACACCGCGATCGACGAGGCCGCGATGAGACAGCCGATCACGAAACCGAAGCCTTCTTGATCGTCGAGCGGCACCAGCAGCATCTCGGCGATCCACGCGGCGCCGCTCACCGCCAGGGCAGACCACGCGACGACGAAGCTCCGGCCGGCGGTGGTTCCGGCGGGCCTGCGAACCCAGAGCATCAGGTTGACGACCGCCGAGATCGCGAACGGCACGGCGAACACGATCGCCACCGAGCCGAACAGCACACCGCCCAGCGAGAGGCCGCCGCGGAGCCCGATGAGCAGCAGCAGGCCGACCACGGAGCCGGCGACCGGCAGGGCGATGGTCGCCACGAGCAGCAGCAGGATCCTGCGGCCTGCCCGCTCCTGTTGCTCTGCCGGTGCGGCCCCGCTCACGGCCTGTCGGGCGACGTCGGGCCCGGGTGGCCGAACGCGAAGAGGAACAGCGTCACCATGAGGGTCGAGAACCCGAAGATCAGCGCGCCGATGCCGAGGAACCCCCAGCCCTCGTACTGCGAGTGGAGGCCGGCGGGCGTGGCGATTGCGCCGAAGACGAGGAGGATGCTGCCGATGACGAGGATCCAGATGCGGGCGAGCTGCCGGGGAGTGCGAGGCTCGGGCGGCGCGTAGCCGGGCGCCCTCTGCCCCCAGAGCGAACGGTCGGAGGGAAGACCCTCGGTGGTGCGCTGGCCTTCGGATGCGGCAGATGTGTCGTCGGTCATGACTCCCCCTCGGTGATGAGTGTCTCAGGGCGCCTCGCCGGCTGCCAGCCCCGCTTCCGAGGTACGGGGTGGACCGCGGTCACGTCCGCACGAAGTCCAGCTCGACGCCGTTCGGGCCAGTCAGGCGGAGCGTGTCGCCGTCGACGGAGGCCCGCGCGACCGATGCGAGGTCGTCGGCGAAATGCGCGCGGGCCGCGGAGTCGTCGTCGCAGCCCATCTCGGTGGCGATGACGGTCGACATGCGCCACGGCGAGAAGCCGTGCAGGTCTGCGGAGAACGTGTTGCAGGTGTCGTCGCCGACGAGAGAACCGGCGCGCAGAGTCATCTCGATGGGCTCGCTCGTGAGGCGTTGGGGTCCGGAGATGCCTCGCATCGCGGTCAGCTGCCAGGTGCCCTGGGCCGCGACGGGCGTCGCGGGGACGGCGGCGAAGTACAGGCCGACCGTCGCGGCGGCGACGAGCCCGACGACAACGCTCGCGCGGACGACGGTGGTTCGTTTCGGGCGGCCCCCCAGGATGGAGTGGTGATGCGTGTCGGTACTGTCGGCACGGTCCGGCGTCTCGGACTCGTCGGCACCGATGCGCTCGACCGCGCGGTCGTACCGCGCCCCGGCCGTCCGCGACGGGAACAGCGCCGCGAGGAACAGCAGCCCGACGATCGGTGACGTGCCGAGCCCGGTCACGGCGATCCAGCCGGGCAGGCCCACGTCGTGCATGCGCCGGAACCCGAGAGCCATCGTCGGTACGAAGGTCACCAGCGTGAAGGTGAGAAGAAGCGCGTGCGTGACGGCTCCGACCCCGCTCCACGGATCGGGCAGGCCGCCGCCGTGCGCGTTCGCGAGAGACCAGCCCGTGCTGAGCGCCGGGCCGAGGAACCCGCTGTCCAGACTGAAGTCGCTGTGCACGCCCAGGAGCCGCGGCACACCGATCAGGATGAGGCCGTACCCCGCCGTGAGGTACAGCCACGAGAACCAGAACTCGCTCCGGCTCGCCCGCCCCGTGAAGACGGCGTACTTGGTCCAGTAGCGGCGGGCCGCGTCGAGGGGATGCGCTCGCCGGATCGGTGCCTCGTCGTCGGAGCGGAAGATGCCCCACGGCCCGCCGTCGCTCGCAGCGCGCACGCGTTCGGCGCCGCGTGCGGGCGCGGTCGTCGCAGTGGCCATGACTCCCCCTTCGGCGGTCAGTGTCGCAGGATCCTGCGCCCTGCGCCAACCCCGCGTTCGCGGTTCGCGTGGCCGCGCCGCGTCGCACTCAGTCGCGCACGACCGCCACGGCCTCGACTTCGACGAGCTGGCCCTCATACCCCAACACCGTTACGCCGAGAAGCGTGCTCGGCACGTCGTGGGCGCCGAACCGGTCGCGGACGACACTCCATGCCGTGCCGAGGTCCGTCCTCTCGGTCGAGGCCACCAGCACCCGGGTGCTGATGACGTCCGTGATCGTCGCGCCGGCGGCCCGTAGCGCTATCTCCATGTTGACGAGGCACTGCGCCGTCTGCGCCCCGTAGTCGCCGGGTCGGACGACGTTCCCGTCCGGATCCAGCGGGCAGGAGCCCGCGAGAAACACCAGCCGCGAATCCCCCGGCGCGCTCGCCGCGTACGCGTACTCAGCCGCGCTCGACAGCTCGGCGGACCGGATGAGGGTGACGTTCGACGCGTGCGTCGCGGGTGTCTCGTTCGGCATCGTGCTGGGGCTCCTTCGCGCCGCCGGGCTCCGAGCTCGGCCCGACCGAGCCTACGGCCGGTAGTCGTCGCGCTTGCGGAACTCCGGTGGCGGGGCAGCGAGCGGCGACACTCCGCCGCCCGAGCCGAGGGCGGTCAGGGCTCGCCCCAGAGTGGCCAGAGTCCTCGCTACGGTGCGCCCGGCACCGATCAGAATGCGCCTGGTCTCCATGACATCCCCCTGCCGTGCGATGAGCGCGACTCTACGCGCCCCGTCGCTCGCCAGCCATCCCCCTCACGTCCGCTACCTTTGCGACCATGAAGACTCCTCGTCAGGTGTTCGGCTTCGCACCCGACGATCCGTCGGGCCCGACATGGCTGGAGTTCGTCTCCGGCATCCTGGGAACCCTGGTCTTCGGATACGGCATCACCGAGATGAGCGACGATCTGCGGGAGGGCGCCGTATTCATCGGGCTGGGCCTTGTCGGCTGGGCGACCTTCGGCGTCACCGCGGCCCAACGGCGGGCGCGTGAGCAGCGTGTCGTCGACGACCGCGACCCTGTTGGTCGGGACACGTCCTCTGCCCTGGACGGCGACAGCGGACATCGAGCGACGCAGGAGCCGACGGAAGCGGCCGAAATCGATGCCGACTTCTACCGCGACGCCTACGACCCGATGGCACAGGTCATCGGACCGGGCAAAGCCGCATTCATGGGAGTGGTCTGCTGCGCCATCGCGGTGGCGCTGTTCTGGTTCGGCCCCGTTATCGGCATCGGCCGCGATTCGGACTTCCGCGGGACATTCGTCGCGGGAGTGTTCGGAATCGTCCTGCTGGGCTATGCGGCGATCGCCGTCCTCCAGGGCCGGCTGCTCCAGCGGGGGCAGCACGCCGAGACCGCCGAGGGCCACGACGACGGGAGGGGCGACGAGTGATCCTCCTCTGCTGCCTCCTCTGGGCGCGTTCCGGCGACGGCGCCGCGCTCGCCGACCGGCGAGCCCGGGTCGTCGAGCGCACCGAGCTTTTGCCCGTAACCGAGCGCTGAAAACTCGCTGAGCCGCCCCGCGCCGTGCTCACCGAGACACCCTCTACCCGACGTGAACTTCCTCCCGGCGCTCAATTCGCGTCGGTTCGGGGGTGTGTCGATGGCGGCGTCTCACAGGGCGCGGCGTGCTTTCGTATGCTCTGAGAGTGATCACCAGGCCGGGCTTCGCACGCGAGTCATCGTCTCGCGCTCAGCGGCGACTCCAGAAGGCCATCGGAGCGGCTCACGAGTTCCTCGAGTCCACTCGCGAGTTCATCGCCGACGAGCAGCTCTCGTCGGCCGACTCGGCGTACTTCTTCGGCTCCAGGAAGGCCTGGGCGGTGGGCGACATGATCGAGATCTTCGCGGCCCTCGTCGGCGACGCCTTGTTCGCCGAGGACGAGGACCTCGGCATCGTCGCCGTGATTCCCATGGCTGTAGCCGAACTTGGCACAACCGCGCCACGCGGCCTGGATGACGTCCAGTCGCTCACCTGGCGGAGTGACGAGCTGCCGGCCGTGCACATCGGCCGCAGGTCCGCGTTCGACGGCTTCGACAACGTCCATGAGAGTCGCATTCCGCTCGCGTGGACTCGACCGGGCCTTACCGCCGCTGCCTATCTCCGAGTCTGGCAGCCGGCGGACTCCGCCCCGGACGGAACCGAGGAGGCCGCCGTCTACCTCCGATTCTTCGACAGTGAGGCCGACCCCGTGAGGCACACGTACGGGCTGCCGCCGTTCTGATGGACATGACGACACGGACGAACCCTGTCGCGAGTGAAGGCGCATGAGGCTGCAGGATCCGCGATCCGGGTACTGGGTCGAGCTCTCACCGACGAGATACGAGTTCCCCGACGGCGACGACTCCTGGCTCGTGATCGAAGGGCGTGTCGGAGGAACCGCCGAGGAGTGGACCTTTCGTGATCCTGCGCTCACCGCGGTGGAGCTGGCCGAGTTGGTCACGTGGCTGCGCGAGTGCGCGACCACAGAGGGCACTCGCGTGGCGGGCGACGAACTCTGGTTTCTCGAGCCGAGCCTCGGCTTCGAACTGATCGCAGTCAACGACGACATCGTGTCGATCGCGGTGGCGCTCGAGCACGATGCGGCGCCGCCGAGCACCTTCGAGGCGGCTGTCGACGACAAGAAGCGCCCGTTCGTGATGAAGCGAGCCACGGGCTACCGTCTCGACTTCGCTCTGACCCGGCGCGAACTCGCATCGGCCGTCGAGCATCTGGCCGCCGAGGCGGCACGATTTCCGCGCCGGGCCACCGAGTACTGATCGCTTGACTCACGCCGATCCTGTGCCATGATCAGAGCAGTTCCTTGGGGGGAAACGTGGGTTCGAAACCAACCGCCGTCGGTGTCGCTCTGGCTGCCGTGGTTCTGATCGTCGGCCTCTCCGCGTGCTCAGCCGCCTCGACACAGGAGGCCGGCCGCTCGTCGGCGACACCTGCGAACACGTCAGCGCTCGGCGCAGCGACGGTCGCTCACGGCACGGGTATCACGGCGGGCCACGCGACCTCGTCGAAGCCTCTCGTGCTCACGGTGCCGCTCGTGACGGGTGCGCAGTCGATCGAGGTCACGGTCACCTGCGCGGGATCGGGCGGATGGTTCGTCACAGACGACGCCTCGACGCTCACCCGTGAAGCATCGTGCGGCACGACGTCCCCCGAGTACCTGCCGATCACAGCGCGCGACAAGGACTTCGGCGCGACGACCGTGACGCTCGACGCCACCGCGGCGACGGATGGAAAGCCATTCACCGTGCGGGCGTCGCTGTCCACCTACGTGTTCCGTCAGAACGCGGGCGTCTCGGCATTCTGCACCGCCTACTCCGACGCCGAGTCGACGCTCGACCAAGCCGACCAGGACTACCTCTCGCACGAGTTGTCGGCGTCGCAGTGGCAGCAGGAGCGAGCGACGGCAGCCTCCGATCTCGCAGCATTGTCGACGAAGGCGGGCGCGACCTCATGGGAGTCGTCCTCGACGGCTTCCCTCGCCAAGGCCGCGTTGGCTGCTCAGCCGGGCCACGCCGAGACCGCCGACCGGGCCGATGCGACGACCGTCATCGGCCGCTGCGAGAACAACGACTCGACGGTGACCATCACGACCGACGATTACTCGGGAGGCCAGGGTTGATGCCCCGCAGAAGGTCGCACACGTGTGCCGCGGCAGCCGTCGCCACGGTCCTGGGCCTGGTCCTGCTGGCGGGCTGCACGACCGGGCACGGGCTGGGCACGTCTGCTCCTGCGCCGTCTTCGACGCCCGATCCGACGTCACGCACCCTCAGCGCGCAGGATCACGCGGCCATCGCCGCCGGGCGCAACCAGGCGGCCGCCGAGAACGCCACCTCGCAGCCCACGTCCGTCGCGACCGACACCATCCAGGAGTGGCCGGCGAAGGACCACGGCGCCCGCGCGAACGCCGAAGGCACCGCGGTCGAGACGTCGCCGGGCGTCTACACGTACACCGTGAGCTCGGGCGACGTCGACTCGGTGATCGCCCTCCGCTTCGGGCTGTGCGGCGTCGACATCGTCAACCCCGGTGAGTCGTCCGGCAGGGAACTGCAGCCCGGCCAGGTGATCACTGTCGAGCGGCGCATGGACCAGCCCGATTCGGATCCTGCCGACCAGGACACCTCGCACGAGGGCTGGCGCTGCAACTACCCGGGCTGACGCACGGATTCCGCTAGCATCGAGCAGCCCGCAGACGGCGGGCGAAGGGGGTCTCATGTTCCAGGATCTAGGTGTCAACGCCGTCATCTTCGGCATCGTCGCGGTCGTGGTGTACGTCGGGCTCGGGCTGCTGGTGCTGTTCCTCGCCTACCTGCTGATCCGCACGGCGATCCTGCGGGCGCTCCACAGCCACTACAAGACCGTGCGACGCTTCGAGTCGACCGGCGAGTGGGATCCGCGCTACCAGGGTCGCGGAGGGCCGAGCGGACCGCCTCGGCCCTAGTCGTCGTCGTCGTCGGGTTCGGGTTCCTTCGCTCCCTCCGCGCGCAGGTAGTCGATGACCGCCGGGGCGGCCTCCGCCCGCAGAGCATTGTGCAGCGGTGAGAATCCGGCGTCGTCGACGACGTCGATGTCCGCTCCTGCGCCGAGCAGCAGCAGGCACACTTCAAGGTGCGAGCGACTCGCAGCGGCATGCAGCGCGCTCCATCCGGCGTCGTCGGCCGAGTCGGGCGAGGCGCCGCCCGCGAGGAGCTTCGTCGCCTCGTCGAGGTCGCCTCGCGCGGCAGCGGCGACGAGCGGAGGCTCGAAGTCGAGCCACCTGTCCCTCAGCCCGCGTGCCTCGTCAGGCGAGTCGTGCCGCGCCGCGAGGGCGTTGCGGTCGGCCGCGGTCGTCGCCTCCCGGCTCAGCAGCAGGCCCGAGAACTCGACGCTGAACATGCCCGTCTCCCACACCCAGCCGCGGTGCACGAAACGGCCGCCCGGAGCGAGGTCGACCTCGTCACACAGGATCTCGCTGTCGCCCGCCAGAAGGTGCAGCTCGTCCAGCCGAGTCCGCTCGGGGACGCCGAGGGTCACCCCCTCGAAGGTCAGGGCGATCCGCTCGTACCCTCGGGCGTTGGCGCCCGCGACGAGCAGGAGCCGGAGCCGGTCGCCGCTCGCGTCGAACGACTCGACCCGCGCGTCGTGCAGGTGGACGTCGTGCGCGAGCTCGCGCACCTCGGGCGTGAGAGCGTCGTCGATCTCGGCCAGGTGCTGCGCGTACTCGGGTCGTGCGTCGCTCTCGTCGGGCCCGAACACCCGTGCCGCCGTGAACCACTTCATCGCGCCCTCCACGACGAGTCATTCTTCGCGCGTCCGCCCTGCACGTCGAATCCGTGTTCCCGCAGGGCGGCGACCGTGCGCCGAATCCTCCACAGGTCGTTCACCACCGCCGAAGCCCGGTGCCCGCCCGCGCCCCAGACGATCCTGACGTAGCCCGGGCCGCGATGGATCTCGGTGATGTCGATCCGCGAGACGAACACCTTCGTGGCGAGGCTTCTGAGCAGGATTCCGTTCTCGTAGAGCGCGACTCCGCGCGGAAACGGCGCGCTCGCATTCACCGCGATCGTCTCGCGGATCCCGACACTGAACGGCTTCGCCGACCAGAGCAGTCCGCCCCAGTCGCCGCGGTCGGGCAGCGCACTCACGCGCAGGTGATGCTGTCGAGGAACATGTACTTCAGAGGCTCCAGCTGGGAGTCCTCGGGGATCGACACATGCTCCGTCTGCCCGGCCACGAAAGTCACCGTGCTCGCGCGCACCGCCTTGTCGTCGCCGTTGGCGGCGTCCGAGAAGCCCCACGTGATCGTCGCCGACGCGCAGGCCGTGGGCGCGGTGATGTCGGCCTGGATGCATCCCAGCGACGTGCTGCACGGCCCGGAGTCGACGATTTCGTACTTCACCCCGCTGAGGCTGTAGTTGCCGGTGTTCGGCGGCCAGTGGCGGCCGGTGCTGTCGGTGACACCCGTTCCCGCACTCGACGCCGGCGAATGGCTGAGGTCGGTCACCGCCCCGATGGCGACGAGCACGATCAGCACCGCGCCGATCGACGCGAGCGGGATCCAGAAGCGCTTGCGCACGCTGAGTTCCGACCGCCGCGCTTCGACGACCGGGGGCGCCCAGGGCGACACCGCCCCGTAGCCCGAGCCGTAGGCGCCGTACGCGCCGTAAGCCCCGCCGATCGACCCCGAACCGTACGACCCACCGACCGGTGCGAGCGTCGCCTGCCGCGGCGTCGCGCTCCCCCATGGCTCGGAGTCCAGCGCGTACGACAGCTGCTCCAGCAACATCGCCGGCTGCCCCGTGGCCGCGCGCGTGGCGGCGGTCTCGGCCAGGTACTGCGGGTACAGGGCCGCGTCCTGTGCGCTGCGCACCTGCAGGGCGCGCGAGGCGAGCGCCGCCCGGGCGTGGGCATCCGCGCGGCGCAGGTTCACGAGGCCCGTCACAACCCTGATCGCGCCGAAGATCACAGGCCCCCACAGGATCAGGAAAACCGGCCCGAGCACACCGAGCAGCCCCAGCAGCGTGACTCCGAAGCCGACGCCCATGAAGATCGCCCCGACGCGGATCTGGCTCAGCGCGGCGCGGCGGTAGGGCTCTCGGAACGAGCTCCAGGCGCCGGGCTCCTGCGCCCAGAAAGACCAGCCTCGGGGTGCGGCGGCAGGACGCGGCCACCCCGCGGCGACCGGAGGCACCCAGCCTGCGGGTGGCTGCCAGCCCTGGTTGCGCGACACCCACGACGGCGACGGCTCGGGCCATCCGGGCGGCACGACGAAGCGCAGCGGCGGTCGGACGGGCGCGGAGGCGGGCGCGTAGGTCACGTGGTCTCCTGTCGTGGCGGTCCCCCCAGGAACCACGAGCGATGATGGCCCCACCACGCTACGGCGGTCGCCGCCGTGCCACGATCCCCCGAACGGGGCGGTTCGGATCAGGCGGCCTCGTGCCGTGCCGGCTACCCCTGGTTCGGCTCCATGGTCTCGGTCACCCTGGCCACTCCGTCGGCGATCATGGAGATTCCTCCGCTGATGGAGATCAGGGCCACGCCGATGCTCACCCCGCCGGTCAGGAAGGGGTGCGGGATGTCGGCGACGATGCTCGCACCGCCGCCGATGATCGTGGCCGCGCCTCGGATGCGAGCCCAGAGTGCCTTGCTCGACGCGAGGCTGTGTGGTCCGTGCTCATGATCCGACGAGGCATCCGGTCCGAGATGGCGTGCGTCCGACGCCAACGATTCCGCGACCATGGCGAGAGGCGCGTGCAGGTCTTCCGGCGCCCGGCGCGGTTCCCTGATCGCGCCCGTCAGCTCCCTGCGGAGTTCTGAAATGCTTAACACGGGGAGTCCGGCGTCGGCGAGGACGCGTTCTTCAGCGGCGAGCCACTGCCGGAAGAGGAACGCGTCGTCGCGAAGCTCCTGCATCCGGTCTTCTCCCCAGGGGGCCGGGCCCGATTCGACCGCCAGATCGTCGAAAGCCGCCATCAAGGTCTCAGGTCGCTCGAGATAGGGGATCTCCTGCATCTCCAGGACTCCATCCCGTGCGATCGGCACAGCCATGGTCGCCAGCCTCCGAAGAGGCTCAGGGGACGAGGTGACATCACGGTCCGCGAGGATCTCGTCGAGGATCGCGCGCCGGCGGATGATGTTGGGCGCAGCCAGCCGAGCGGCCTCGACGAAGCTATCGCGCACGACCTCCGGTGGCGGAGGGATCGACGCGGGAGCTGAAGGTCCTTTGATGAGCATGCGGACACGCTAGGGCCCCACGTCGTCGTGGCCCATACGCAGAAATGCGCACGTGTTCCCGCCTGGGCGAAGTCGCCCCGGCGCTAGCCTCGTGCCGTCCGCTCCAGCAGGTCGAGCAGCACCCCGGCCGAGGCATCCCAGCTGAACCGAGCGGCCTGCGCCAGCGACGCCGCGCTCCGCGCAGCCCACTCGTCGGGCGCCGACACCCGCCGCACCGCAGCCGCCACCGACGCAGGCGACGACGGTTCGAAGTACATCGCCGCCTCCCCGCCGATCTCGCGGAAGATCGGGATGTCGCTCACCACGGCCGGCGTGCCGAGCACCATGCCCTCGACGAGCGGAATCCCGAACCCCTCGTTCAGCGACGCCGACACCACGGCCGTCGCACCCAGCAGCACCGCCTGGTACTCGTCGTCCGACGCCCCGTCGTGGAAGACGAGCGATCCGGCAGGGGCGAGCGCCGAGAGCGACGCGCGCTGGGCGGGCGACACCCGGCTCATCAGGTGCAGCCGGTACCCGTCCGCCGCGAGAGACTGCATCGCCGAAGCGAGCGTCGCCACGTTCTTGTACGGCATGAACGACCCCATGTAGACGAGGTCGCGAGTCGCGGGCGCCGTGCGCGCGACAAGGCCAGAGGGCGCAGGATCCGCGGCATTCGCCACCACCGACACCGGCCGCGCCGTGAGCCGGTGCTCGGCGATCGCCGCCGCCGTGGTCGACGACACCGTGACAACGGCGTCCGCCCGGTTGAGCAGGAGCCGCTGAGGCCACCACGCCAGGTGGTACGCCCGCCACAGCATACGGATCACGGGGTTGAACTCGGGCGGCGGCGTCCGGTTCGTGTAGTAGATGAGGTCGTGCAGCGTGAGCACGAGGCGGTAGCCGCGCCCGAAGGTGCCCATCGTCTGCATGGGCGACCAGACGATGTCGGGCGCGAGGCGGTTGATCCGGGTCGCGACGAGCGGCTCGAACGGGCTGGTCGGATCGGTCCCCACGACGAAGGGCAGCCGGGGCAACTTCGAGAGCTGGCGGCGGTCGCTCACGAGCAGGCGGAGACGATGGCCCCGAGCGGCCGCCAGCGGCGCGAGGGCGGTGACGAGGCCCGCGGTGAATCGGCTGATGCCGTCGTGCTGCCCCGTGCGCACGTACCGGCAGTCGAGCAGGATGTCGAGCGGGCGGTCTGCTGCTCCTGCGCCCAGATCTGCCCCCGATGCCGGCGTGAACGACGCCTCGCCGCGAGCCAGGAAGTCCCCGATCGCGAGAGCCGCCTCGCGCGGCTTCTCATAGTGGATCAGGTGCCCGACCCCGTGGATCACGTCGAGCTCGGCGCGAGCGAACTTCTGCTGAAGCGCGTACTGCGCGGGAAGCGCCGTGACGTCGTCGCGGTCGGCGGCCACCAGCAGGGTCGGCTGCGCGATGCCCGAGGCGTACGTCGACACGTCGGTCGAGACGGACGCCTTGAACGCCTCGAGCACGACCTGCCGGTCGGCGAAGCGTGAGAAGTAGACGTCGTGCTGGTCGTGGATCCACGACCGCAGCGGCTTCGACCGCGTCTTCGCCATAGCCTCGCTGATCACGCGCGTGACGAAGCGGCTCTTGAGCGCGGGCTCGCCCAGCACCTCGGGCAGCGCGGCCCCGGCCCAGTAGTAGAGCACTGCGAGCCGGCTGAAGACCCCTCGGGGCCCCTTGAGCGCAGGAGCAGCGATCGGGTTGACCAGGATCAGCCGCGCCGCCGGCAGTGCCGGCCGCCCGGGCGCCCCGGCGAGAGCCGCCGCCGACACGATCGACCCGAACGAATGCCCGAGCACCACGACCCCGGGGCCGAGTCCGAGCGCCCCGGAGAACGCCACCAGCCACTTCGCGTACGAAGGCACGCTGTGCTCCCGCCCGCGGAACGGCGCGGACGCCCCGAATCCGGGAAGGTCGGGCGCGACGACCCGCAGCGAGCCGTCGCGAAGGCCGTCGAGGTGGGCTGCGATCGGCTCGAGGCCGTGGTGCTCGCCGCGGAAGCCGTGCACCATCAGCAGCGTCTGAGGTGCGTCGTCGTCGCCGTAGACCCAGTAGGCCGTGTCGACTTCCCCGGCCGTGACGCGCCGTGCCTCGATCTGGAGCCCGTCGAGCCGATCGGCGTAGGGCGAGGGCACGGTCGGGCTGTCAGGAGTCACCCGGCCAGTCTAAAGACGCGGCTCGGACGACTCTGGACGGCGGGCGCGCGCGCCGTCGTAGGGTGGGGCAATCCGCCAGCCCGAAGGAGAACGGTGAGTTTCACTGCCCCGATCCAGAACCCCGGCCTCACACTCGACCCGCAGTGGTTCCGGCGAAGCGTCTTCTACGAGGTCATGGTGCGCTCGTTCGTCGACTCCAACGGCGACGGCGCCGGCGACCTCGCGGGCCTGACGTCGAAGCTCGACTACCTCCAGTGGCTCGGCATCGACGCGCTGTGGATCCCGCCGTTCTTCCAGTCGCCGCTCCGCGACGGCGGCTACGACATCTCCGACTACAAGGCCGTGCTGCCGGAGTTCGGCACGCTCGAGGAGTTCCGCGACCTCGTCACCAAGGCGCACGAGCGCAACATGCGCATCGTCATCGACATGGTGATCAACCACACCTCCGACGCGCACGAGTGGTTCCAGCAGTCGCGAGAGGACCCTGACGGCCCCTACGGCGACTTCTACGTCTGGAGCGACACCGACGAGAAGTACGAGAACATCCGCATCATCTTCATCGACACCGAGGAGTCGAACTGGACGTTCGACCCGGTTCGTCGCCAGTTCTTCTTCCACCGGTTCTTCTCGCACCAGCCCGACCTCAACTTCGACAACCCGAAGGTGCAGGAGGCCGTCTTCGACCTGGTGCGCCACTGGCTCGACCTCGGCGTCGACGGAATCCGTCTCGACGCGATCCCGTACCTCTTCGAGTCCGACGAGGGCAACGGCGAAGGCGAGCCGAAGACGCACGAGTTCGTCAAGAGGCTCCGCGCGATGGTCGACGACGAGTACCCCGGCCGCATCATGATCGCCGAGGCGAACCAGTGGCCGCGTGAGGTCGCCGCCTTCTTCGGCACCGAGGACGAGCCCGAGTGCCACATGGCCTTCGACTTTCCCGTCATGCCGCGCATCTTCTACTCGCTCCGGTCGCAGAACGCGGCCGAGCTGATCCGGATCCTGTCCGAGACGACCGACGTGCCCGACGAGGCCGGCTGGGGCGTCTTCCTCCGCAACCACGACGAGCTCACGCTCGAGATGGTCAGCGAGGAGTACCGGCAGGCGATGTACGGCTGGTACGCCTACGACCCGCGGATGCGCTCGAACATCGGGATCCGGCGCCGCCTCGCGCCCCTGCTCGACAACTCGCGCGCCGAGCTCGAACTCGCGCACGCCCTCCTCTTCTCACTGAAGGGCTCGCCGTTCCTCTACTACGGCGACGAGATCGGCATGGGCGACAACATCTGGCTCAACGACCGCGACTCGTCGCGCACGCCGATGCAGTGGACCCCTGACCGCAACGCCGGGTTCTCCACCGCCGACCCGGGCAAGCTCTATCTGCCCGTCGTCCAGTCGCTCGTCTACAACTACTCGCTCGTCAACGTCGAATCGCAGCTCGCGCAGTCGCGGTCGCTCCTGCACTGGATCCGCAACGTGATCCACGTGCGCAAGGCGCACCCGACCTTCGGACTCGGCGACATGCAGGTGCTGCCCGTCGACCACGAGTCCGCCCTGGCGTTCGTCCGGTCGTACGCAGGAGCCGGCACCCAGTTCGGCGACGCTCCCGAAGACGTCCTCTGCGTGTTCTCCTTCGCGCACAACCCCGCATCCGTCACCGTGACCGCGCCCCAGTTCGCGGGCCGCGGGCTCACGGACCTCTTCGGCGGAGGGTCCTTCCCGGCGTTCGACGCAGAGGGGCGGGTCACGATCACGCTCGGGACGCAGGCGTTCTACTGGCTGAAGGTCGGGGACGTCGAGGCGACGCCGGCTCCTGCCCCCGCGCCGGAAGAGCTCGACGGCTAGGGCTTGCGTGGCCACTCGCCGGAAGCGGTGAACGCCGGGTCGCGTCGGCGCATGTACTCCTGGAAGCTGGCGGCCTGCTCGCTGCACCAGCCCACCTGCAGCTGGTGCAGCTCGTGCGCGGGCACGTTGAGCGTGTCGCCGTGGCGGCGCGCCATCGCCTGCGCGACCCGGCCTGCGGCGATTGCGTCGGCACCGGCGTCGTGCGCGTCGGTGAGCGACACCTCGTAGAACTCCGCGGCGGCCTCGAGGGTGCGCTTGCCCTTGCGCCAGCGGTCGACGGCCTTGTCGATGACGAGCGGGTCGACGACGAAGCCGTCGTCGCCGAGCGGCTCGAGGCCGTAGCGCTTGGCCTCGCGGTCGAGGACGGTGAGGTCGTAGGGGGCGTTGTAGATGACGAGCGGGATGCCCCGCACGAAGACCGCGCGGAGTGCGGCGATGATCTCGGCGACCACCTCGGGCGCGGGGCGGCCCTCGGCCTGCGCGCGCTCGGTGGTGATGCCGTGCACGGCCGACGCCTGCGGCGGGATTTCGACGCCCGGGTCGGCCAGCCACTCGCCGTGCGCGATCGACGCGCCGGTGGAGTCGATGACCCCGACGTGAGCGGTGACGATGCGCGCGGTCTCGACGTCGATGCCCGTCGTCTCGAGGTCGAAGACGCCGAGGCCGTCCCACCAGTTGACCGGTATGGGCCCGACGGTCGCGTCGTCGACAGGTGCTGTACTCACGCCCCCAGGGTAGCGGCGCCCACCGTCATCGCGGTGCAGGCCCGAGAACGGCGAAGGGCCCGGCACTCGAGTGCGTGCCGGGCCCTTCGGGCAGAGCGTCGACTTACTTGGCGCCGCCGAAGTTCTTGAAGCGCTGGTTGAACTTCTCGACACGACCGGCCGAGTCGAGGATGCGCTGCTTGCCCGTGTAGAACGGGTGCGACGCCGACGAGATCTCGACGTCGATGACGGGGTACGTGACGCCGTCGAGCTCGATCGTCTTGTCGCTGGTCGCGGTCGAGCGGGTGAGGAAGGTCTCACCGGAGGCGAGGTCGCGGAACACGATCGCCTTGTACTCGGGGTGGATGTCGGTCTTCATGGGGAATCCTTGGGAGTCTGGGGTGCACTGGGTTTTGCCAGGGCAGACGGAAACGGCCGAACGGCCAGCCGTCAACGTTACCAGAACGAGCGGGTTTCGTCAGGCGGCAGCAGGATCCTGAAGTCTGCCCATCCACAGCCGCCCGACGGATTTGGCCCCCACGGCATCTGATATGGCACCATGGCCCACCATGAGCACCACCCCCACCGACCGTTCGACCGACGACAGCGAGGAACTCGACACCGGGTTCTTCGGCCAGCCGCGTCCGCTCGCGACCCTGTTCGGCGTCGAGCTGTGGGAGCGCTTCTCGTTCTACGGCATGCAGGCGATCCTGCTGCTGTACCTGTTCTACTCGACGGCCAAGGGCGGCCTCGGCATCGACGAGGCCACGGCCGCGGGCATCGCCGGGGCGTACAGCGGCGGCGTGTACCTGGCGACGATCCTCGGCGCCTGGGTCGCCGACCGGCTGCTCGCGCCGCAGCGGACCCTGCTCGTCTCGGCGACGATCGTCATGCTCGGGCACATCGCCCTGGCGCTGATCCCGGGGGTCGGCGGCATCGCCGTGGGCCTCATCCTCATCGCCGTGGGCTCCGGCGGCCTGAAGGCGACGGCCACGTCCCTCGTCGGCACGCTGTACTCCGAGGGCGACACGCGCCGCGACGCGGGCTTCTCGCTCTACTACCTCGGCATCAACCTCGGCGCGTTCGTCGGCCCGCTGCTGACCGGCCTCCTGCAGTCGACGCTCGGGTTCCACTACGGCTTCGGCCTCGCCGCCGTCGGCATGGCCCTCGGGCTCGCACAATACTGGTTCGGGCGCCGTCGACTGCCGCACACGACCCTCGAGTTGCCCGACCCGCTCCCCGCGTCGGGCCGCCTCCGCATGGCCATTGTCGCCGTCGTCGCGCTCGTCGTCATCGTCCTCGCCGTGGCGCTGCACCTCGTGACGGCGTCGAAACTCGCCTACGTCGTCATCGGCGTGAGCGCGGCGGCGTCGGTGGCCTACTTCATCGTGATCCTCACCAGCCGGATCATCACGGCCGACGAGCGGAGTCGCGTGTTCGCGTTCATCCCGCTCTTCCTCGCCAGCGTGGTCTTCTGGTCGATCTACCAGCAGCAGTTCACCCTGCTGACGATCTACGCGGTCAAGCGGCTGAACCGCGACGTGTTCGGGTGGGAGTTCCCGGTCGCCTGGGTGCAGTCGATCAACCCGATCTTCATCATCATCCTGTCGGGCGTGTTCGCCGCGATCTGGACCAAGCTCGGGCCGCGCCAGCCGTCCACCCCGGTGAAGTTCGGTCTGGGCGTCGGCATCGTCGGGCTCGGGTTCCTCCTCTTCCTGCCGTTCAGCGGCACGGGGCCCCACGGCACACCGGTGATCGCGGTCGTGCTGATTCTGCTCGTCTTCACGGTGGCGGAGCTCATGCTCTCCCCCGTCGGCCTGTCGGCGGCGACGAAGCTCGCGCCCGAGAAGTTCCGCACGCAGATGGTCGCGCTGTTCTTCCTGTCGGTGGCGCTGGGGTCGGCGGCGTCGGGCCTCCTCGCCGGGGTCTACGACCCGACCAACGAGGTGCCGTACTTCACGACGCTCGGCCTCGTGTCGGTCGCGGTCGGCGTCGTGCTCCTGCTGATCGCCCGCCCGGTGCTGCGCCTGATGCGCGGCGTCCGCTAGCTCGCGGCGCGGGCGGCGAAACGGCCGTCGGTCTCGGTCACGGTAAGCGACAAGCCGAACGTCTCGCCCAGGATCTCGGCCGTCAGCACTTCGGCCAGCGGACCGGCGGCCTGCACCTTGCCGTGCGACAGCAGCAGCGCGTGCGTGAAGCCGCGCGGGATCTCCTCGACATGGTGCGTGACCATCACGATGGCCGGGGCGCCCTCGCTCGAGGCGTAGCCGCCGAGCATCTGCAGAAGCTCTTCGCGCGCGCCGAGGTCGAGCGACGCGGCCGGCTCGTCGAGCAGCAGGAGCTCGGGGTCGGTCATCACGGCGCGGGCGATCTGCACCCTCTTCTGCTCGCCGTCACTGAGCCCGCCGAACGTGCGGTCGGCGAGGTGCCCCAGCTTCCACTCGTCGAGCACCCGCTGCGCACGGCGGACGTCGACGTTCTCGTACTCCTCGTTCCAGCGCCCCGTCACCGAGTACGCCGCGGTGAGCACGACGTCGATGACCTTCTCGGTCGGCGGGATCCGGCGGGCGATGGTGGTCGATGCGAAGCCGATGCGGGGGCGGAGGTCGAAGAGGTCGACGCTGCCCACGTCTTCGCCGAGCACCTCGACGCCGCCTGACGACGGGTGCGTCTGGGCGGCCGCGACCTGCAGCACGGTGGTCTTGCCGGCGCCGTTCGGCCCGAGCACGACCCAGCGCTCGTCGGAGTCGACAGTCCACGAGACGTCGTCGACGATCCGAGAGCCATTCCGGACGACGGACACATCGGTGAGCTGCAGAACGGTGGGCATGTCTGAACTCTACTCAGTCGAGCGCACCGAAAAGCCCGACTCACCGACACCTGTGGACAACGGCCGCAGGAGCAGCCGAAGGCCGCCGAACCTACGCCAGCGAGCGGTACACCCCGAGCGTCCGCTCGGCGATCGACGCCCAGCTGAAGTCCTGTTCGGCCCGCATGCGCCCGGCCTGCCCCATCAGCGACGCCATGCCGGCGTCGGCCACGGTCTGGGTGAGGATCGCCGCAAGGTCGTTCACGAACTTCTCCGGGTCGAGGGGCGTGCCGGTGCCGTCGGTGGCCTGCTCGATCGGCACGAGACGCCCGGTCAGACCGTCGGCGACGACCTCGGGGATCCCGCCGGTCGCGGTGCCGACCACGGGCAGGCCGCAGGCCATGGCCTCGAGGTTGACGATTCCGAGCGGCTCGTAGATCGAGGGGCAGACGAACACGGTCGACGCCGAGAGCACGGCGCAGAGCTCGTCGCGGGGCAGGATCCGCTCGATCCAGACGACGCCGGTGCGCGACTCCTGCAGTTCGCGGACGAGGCCGGTGACCTCCTCCATGATCTCGGGGGTGTCCGGTGCTCCTGCGCACAGGATCAGCTGGACCTCGGGCGGCAGGAGGGCCGCGGCGCGCAGAAGGTACGGCAGGCCCTTCTGGCGGGTGATGCGGCCGACGAAGACGACCGCGGGGCGGTCGGGGTCGATGCCGAGCGAGCGGACGAGCTCGGGCTCGTCGAGGCGACGCCAGGAGGAGAGGTCGATGCCGTTGTAGACGACGCTCACCTTCTGCTCGTCGATCTGCGGGTAGGCGCGCAGGATGTCGCGTCGCATGCCGTCGCTGACCGCGATCACGTGATCGGCGGTCTCATAGGCCTGGCGCTCGATCCAGCTCGACACGCGATAGCCGCCGCCGAGCTGCTCGGCCTTCCACGGCCGAAGCGGCTCGAGGGAGTGCGCCGTCAGCACGTGCGGGACGTCGTGCAGCATCTGCGCCAGCTGGCCCGCGGCGTTGGCGTACCAGGTGTGCGAGTGGACGACGTCGGCGCCCGCGACGTCCTGCGCGATCCGGACATCCACACCGAGGGTCTTCAGGGCGCCGTTGGCGCCGTCGAGCTCCGCCAGGTCGGGATACCCGGTGGTGTCCGCCTCGTCGACGGGCTGACCGAAGGCCCGCACCTGCACCTCGATGCTCTCGCGGAGGGCCTTGACGAGCTCGGTGACGTGGACGCCCGCCCCGCCGTAGACGTTGGGCGGGTATTCCTTGGAGATCACATCGACTCGCACGCCCTTACGGTAGTCGTTCTCATGCGGAACGTGCCATTCTGGCCTCATGGCATCGAAGAAGATTTTCGGCATCGTTCTCGCCGGCGGAGAGGGCAAGCGGCTGATGCCCCTGACGGCCGACCGTGCCAAGCCCGCGGTCCCCTTCGGTGGCAACTACCGTCTCATCGACTTCGCGCTGTCGAACCTCATCAACTCCGGGCTCCGGCAGATCGTCGTGCTGACGCAGTACAAGTCGCACAGCCTCGACCGCCACGTGTCGCAGACCTGGAGCATCGAGGGCCTCCTCGGCGCCTACGTGGCCTCGGTCCCCGCGCAGCAGCGCCTCGGCAAGAGGTGGTTCGCGGGGTCGGCGGATGCGATCCTGCAGTCCCTCAACCTGCTCCGCGACGAGAAGCCCGACATCGTCGTCGTGGTCGGCGCCGACCACGTCTACCGCATGGACTTCGACCAGATGGTGCAGGCGCACATCGAGTCGGGCAAGAGCGCGACCGTCGCCGCGATCCGCCAGCCGATCTCGCTGGCCGACCAGTTCGGCGTCATCCAGACCAACGAGGACGACGCGACCCTCATCGACGCGTTCCTCGAGAAGCCGAAGAACCCGGTCGGCCTCGCCGACTCCCCCGACGAGGTGCTCGCGTCGATGGGCAACTACGTCTTCAACGCCGACGCGCTGATCGACGCCGTGCTGCGCGACGGCGAGAACCCCGCGTCGAACCACGACATGGGCGGCGACATCATCCCCGACTTCGTGTCGCGAGGCGACTGCGCCGTGTACGACCTGAACCGCAACGATGTTCCCGGGTCGACCGAGCGCGACCGCTACTACTGGCGCGACGTCGGAACGATCGACTCGTTCTACGACGCCCACCGCGACCTCATCGCCGCGCTTCCGGTCTTCAACCTCTACAACACGTCGTGGCCGATCTACAGCCAGCAGCTCAACTCGCCGCCGGCCAAGTTCGGGCGCGATGCGCACGGAAACCCGGGCTCGCTCATCGAGTCGATCGTGTCGCTCGGCACCGTGTCGATCGGCTCGCACATCGAGCGCAGCGTCGTCGGGCCGTGGAACACGCTCGACTCGGGCTCGCGCGTCGTCGACTCCGTGCTGTTCGACCGCATCTACGTCGGCAAGAACTCGATCGTCAACCGCGCGATCCTCGACAAGGACGTCGTGATCGCCGACGGCGCCCACATCGGTCTCGATGCCGAGGCCGACCGCGCCCGCGGCTTCACAGTCACCCCCTCCGGCATCACCGTGGTCGGCAAGGGCGTCCGCGTCGAGCAGTAGCTCGCTCACCTCGTCCCGCGAGTGGCAAGAAACTGCTGATCCCGGGCGCCCGCATCAGCACTTTCCTGCCACTCGGCGAACTGTGCGGCGTCATGGGAAGCCCGGCACCACTACCCTGGCTGGGTGCCTCGCTTCCTCGTAGTTCTCGACGTCGACTCCACCCTCATCGAGAACGAGGCCATCGAGCTGCTCGCCGAGGTCGCAGGCAGCCACGACGCCGTGCGCGAGATCACCAAGCGGGCGATGGCGGGCGAGCTCGACTTCGCCGAGTCGCTCACCGAGCGGGTGGCGACGCTGCGGGGCGTCGACGAGGGCGTGTTCGAGAGCGTCGGCAGCAGGATCCTGGTCACCCCCGGTGTTCCCGACATGATCGCCGGCGTCCATGCCGCCGACGGGCTGGTCGGGGTCGTCTCCGGCGGGTTCCACGAGCTGCTCGACCCGGTCGCCGAGCGTCTCGGGTTGGACTTCTGGCGGGCCAACCGGCTCGAGGTCTCCGAGGGCGTGCTCACCGGCAGGGTCGACGGCCCGATCGTCGACGCCGCCGCGAAGGCCGCCGCGCTCACCGAATGGGCGCAGGAGGCAGGCGTCCCGTTGCCGCGCACGGTCGCGATCGGCGACGGCGCGAACGACCTCGAGATGATGCGCGTCGCGGGCCTGTCGGTGGCCTTTGACGCGAAGCCGAAGGTCCGTGCGTCGGCCGACGTCTCGATGCCCGTGCGCGACCTCTCGCAGGTGCTCCCGCTGCTGGGCCTCCGCGGCTAGCGCCCGGCCTGCAGGCGCGCCAAATCGAGAGGCCCTAGTGCCCCTAGTGGCCCATCCCGAGGCCGCCGTCGACCGGGATCACGGCGCCCGAGATGTACGCCGCGTCGTCCGACGCCAGCCACGTCACAGCCCGTGCGACGTCGTCGGTCGTGCCGAACCGGCCGGCCGGGATCGACTTCTTGTACTCGGCCTGCTGGGCCTCCGGCAGCACGGCCGTCATGTCGGTCTCGATGAAGCCCGGGGCGACGACGTTCGCCGTGATGCCGCGGGCGCCGAGCTCGCGCGTGATCGACCGGGCGAAGCCGACGAGGCCGCTCTTCGACGAGGCGTAGTTCGCCTGGCCGGCGCCGCCGTAGAGTCCGACGACGCTCGAGATGAGCACGATTCGTCCGAAGCGGGCCTTGAGCATGCCCTTCGACGCGCGCTTGACGACGCGGAAGGCCCCGCCGAGGTTGGTGTCGAGCACCGACGTGAAGTCGTCGTCCGACATGCGCATGAGCAGGGTGTCCTTCGTGATGCCGGCGTTGGCGACGACGACCTCGACGGCGCCGAGCTCCTGCTCGATCTGCGTGAACGCGGCGTCGATCGAGGCGCTGTCGGTCATCTCGGCGTGCACCGTGAGAGCCCCCTCGGGCCCCTGACCCGATCGCGCGGTGACGGCGACGCGGTGGCCGTCGGCGAGGAACTGCTGAGCGATGGCGAAGCCGATGCCGCGGTTGCCGCCGGTGACCAGGACGGTGCGGGGTGTGGTCATGAGTCTCTCCAAGAAGCCGGGAAGAACGCGTCGCGCAACTCGCGCCATGTCGTTCGATGTCGAGCGACCCCGACCGCCGCGAAGCGCCAGGGCCGCCGACAAGCCTACTGTCGAGGCTCCACCCACCCGAGAACGACTTACCATGGAGCGTGCATCCGACCGCGATGCCACCCGAGCCCGTGAGCGTATGAAGATCAAGAGCAAGAAGTCGCGCGTGACACCGCTGAACGGCGGTTCGAACACGATCACGAGCCTGCCCCCGGCTCCCCGCGACGAGCAGCGGGCGCGCATGGTCCGCTATGCGATCTCGATGGGCATCCGCACGATCTGTGTGATCGCCGTCTTCTTCGTGCCCGGCTGGTGGCGTCTCGCCCCGGCCATCGCCGCGGTCGTGCTGCCCTACTTCGCCGTCGTCATCGCGAACGCGGGCCACGACGGCACCGCGGGCGAGGTCGAGCGCCCGGGCGGCGTCGAGCTGTACCGCCCGACCGAGTTCACCGGCTACGACCCCCAGGGCGCAGGAGCAGCGCCACACGCCGACGGCGCCGACGAGACCCCGCGCGACACCCCTGCTCCCCCACGCCCCGCCGACGCCGCCCCAGGGCAGTCCGGGCGCGACGCGAACGCCGACCGCCGCCGCCGCGCGCAGGAGCAGAATCGCTCGGCGCCCGAAGAGCCCCGCGTCTACTACGCCGCCTACGCCCCCGGCACGGAGCCGCGTCGCGCCCAGCCCGCGTCGTCGGGCGACGCCGCCCCGCACACGCAGCCCGAGTCCCGCGACCAGCAGGCCGAGCGGATCGAGCGCGCGCGGCAGGCCGCGGCGGCGCGGGACGCCGCGAACGTCCAGCCGCGGCCGCGCGAGTGACCGTGAAGGCCGTCGCGTGATCCTGGGCTCGGAGGGGCCGTCGACCCCGCAGTGCTCTCGCGCCGGGTGCAGGCTCGACGCCACCCGGGCGGTCCACTGGAGGAACCCGCGCATCCACGGCCCCGAACGCGTGAAGACGTGGGCGGCCTGCGAGAGCCACGTAGAATATCTCGAAGGTTTTCTGCGGTCGCGCGACTTCCCCGTCGTCGTCACCGCACTGGGCGAGACCGTCGAACGGGTCGGAGCGGAGGCGAGCTCGTGAGGGAGTGGCGCTTCGTCCTGTCGAAGAAGTGGCTGGGCTATCTCGGCATCGCGGTCGCGTTCGCCATCATCTGCGTGCTGCTGTCGCACTGGCAGTGGGATCGCCGGTCTGAGAACCTCGCGCTCCAAGACAAGCTCGACGCGAACTACAACGCGAAGCCGGTGTCGATCGACAGCGTGCTTCCGACGCTTCACTCCTACGACTCGTCCGACGAGTTCAAGCCCCTCAGGCTCACCGGCCACTATCTGACGTCGAAGACCTACCTCGCCCGCGACATCAGCTACAACGGCTACCCGGGCTTCGACGTGCTCGTGCCGCTCCAGCTCGCCTCGGGCCGCGTCTTCATCATCGACCGAGGCTGGGTCGCCACCGGCAACGACCACGACTACCCCGATTCCATCCCGACGCCGCCGAAAGGCGAGGTCACGGTCGTGGCTCGACTCGCGCCCGCGCAGGGCGATGTGCCGGGCCGGACCGACCCGAAGGGCGTCAACGAGGTCGCCCGCATCCAGCCGGCCGACATCGCGAAGAAGACCGGCCTGACCGCGTACACCGCCGCCTACGGCAAGCTGAAGAGCGAGACGCCGTCGCCCGGCGCCGCGAACCTGCCGAAGCCCGCCCTCAAGCCTCAGGTCGACTGGTCGCTCAACCTGTCGTATGCGATCCAGTGGGTCATGTTCGCCCTGGCCGCCTTCGGGTTCCTCATCTACGTGATCCGGCAGGAGTACGACGCCCGCTACAGCGACGAGGAAGACCAGCGCTGGCTCGAGGAGGAGCGAGAGCGCAAGCGTCAGAAGCGCGGCCCGACCGACGCCGACATCGAAGACCACGAGCTCGACGAGGCCGGGTACTCCTCGTCGCGGCCCGGCACCATGATCGGCCGCTGACCTTCCCGAGCAGGGTGGAACCTTTTCGCGTCAGCGGACATCAGTGGTCGTGCAGTCACCACACGCACTGCGATCACAGAACCACTGGGGGTACACAGCCTTGCCCGATGAGATCACCATCTGGGAGCGAGCCCGAGAAGGCGACGACTCGTCGTTCGCCACGCTCTTCCGCGAGCATCGCGACCGCATCTACGGTCAGGCCCTGCGCCTGACTCGCTCGAGCCACGACGCCGAAGACGTCACCGCGCTCGTCTTCCTCGAGGCGTGGCGCCGCCGATCGAACGTGCGCCTGGTCGACGGGTCGATCCTGGCCTGGCTGCTGGTCTGCACCAACCTCGTCTCCCGCAACGTCGACCGGTCGAGACGGCGTCACCGCATCGCGATGAGCAAGCTGTCGCCGCAGGAGCACGCCGACGACCACTCCGACGAGGTCCTGACGCGCTGGGACTCGACCGGTCGCGAGAGTGCGCTCCGCGCCGCGTTCCTCAGGCTCTCGCCCAACGACCGCGACGTGCTCACGCTCTGCGTCGTCTACGAGTACTCGCTCGCCGACGCCGCGACCGCCCTCGACGTGCCGGTCGGCACCGTCAAGTCACGCCTCTCGCGGGCCAAGAAGCGGCTCGCCGACCTCACCCTCGCGGCCGGGACCGACCTCGGCCTCGACCTCTCCTCGACTTCTCCCGATTCCGACACGGGCGCCTCGGCGTCGACCCTCGGAGGTACCCGATGACTTCCTCGTTCTCCACTCCCCCGCTCGACCCTCGCCGCGGCGACGCCATCGAGAGCATGCTCCGCGGCGCTCTCGCGGACGACGCCGACGCGCGCCGCATCACCCGCACACGCAAGCGCACCCGCGGAATCCTGATCGCGTCGTTCGCCACCGTCTGCGTCGTCGCCGCGGCGGGCATCGGCTTCGCGGCCACGCGCGGCACCGCGTCGCACGATCCCGGCGGCAACATCGCCGTGCCCACGTCGCAGCCCTCGTCGCGCCCCTCGATCACGCCGCAGCCCACCGACTCGAACGGCATCGTCGACCCGGCCGGCTCGGCGTCGCCCGTACCGACGCCGACGCCGACGGCGAACACTCCGACCGACGTCGACACCTGGCAGATCACGACCGCCGGCATCGGGCCGCTGAAGCCGGGCATGCCGCTGGCGGACGCCGACGCCATCGCCAAGGCGGCCGGCCTGACCGTCACGGACTGCGGCGGCGGTCTCGTGCAGGGCACCCACTTCTACGATCTGCCGGACGGCACGCAGATCGTGGTCGGCCTGAGCAGCCCCAGCACGGTGGGCTACGTGGCGGTCGACGGCTTGGTCGCGGCCAACTCGTCCACGGGCACCCTGGCGACGCCCCACGGGATCCACATCGGGTCCACGTCCGACGAACTCCGTTCGACGTACTCGGGGCTGGTGTCGGTCTCGACGTATCCGAGCGAGACCGGCTACGGCCTCTCCGACGGGGCCGGTCACTGGATCGACTTCGAGGTCGACAACGCCTCGGCCACGGTTCAGGCGATGTTCGTGAGCTCCGACAACTACATCCCGCCGGAGTTCTGCGGCTAGCCTTCCCGACGGGTGGAACCTTTCTCGGGCAGCGGACACACCAGAGAAAGGAACCACCACAGGGGGAAGCATGCCGGGCACCACACCACCCGACGACGAGGTCGTCTGGAACCGCGCACGCGACGGCGACGCCGACGCGTTCACGGAGATCTACGACCGCCACTACGACCGCGTCTACCGTCACTCGCTGAGGCTGGCGCCGACCGTCCACGACACCGAGGACGTCGCGGCGCTGGTCTTCCTCGAGGCGTGGCGGCGACGGGCGCACGTCCGCGTCGTCGACGGCTCGGTGCTGCCGTGGCTGCTCGTCACCGCGAACTACGTCTCGGCGAACGCCAGCCGTTCCGCCCGCAGACACCGGGTCGCGATGGCGAAGCTCCCCCTCCAGGAGAGCGTCGACGACTCCACCGACGACGTGCTCGACCGCATCGACTCGAGTGGGCGGGAGTCGCGCCTCCGGGCCGCGTTCGCGCAGCTCGCGCCGAACGACCGCGACGTCCTCACCCTCTGCGTCGTCCACGAGCTCCCCCTGCAGCAGGCCGCCGACGTGCTGCGCGTGCCCGTCGGCACCGTCAAGTCGCGTCTCTCCCGCGCCAAGCGTCGCCTCGCCACGCTCACCGGGCCCGACCTGGCCCCCTCCTTGTCCGCCATCGCCACGATGGGAGAACACCAATGAACGCCACACCCGCACCCGACTACATCGACCCCGTCCGCCGCGCCGCGGTCCGGCGCCTCGTCCACGATCAGGCGCAGGAGCACGCCGCCGCCGCTCCGGCGATCCGCCGTCGGCGCGTGCTCCGCTTCACGGCGATCGCCGCGAGTGCAGTCGTGGTGCTGGGCGGCGGGGGCCTCGCCTACGCCGCCCTGGGCGGCGGAGCGTCGACGCAGGGCCCTGTGGCGGTGCCCGTGCCCGTCACCTCGGCTCCTGCGCCCTCGACCGTCCCGTCGGCGGGCCCGTCGAAGACCTCGGCCCCCGGCCCGACCTCCGAGCCGGCGGGCACGGCGACGCCGCTGCCGGTCGACCCGTCGAGCTGGACCATCACGACCGCCGGCATCGGTCCGATCGCCCTCGGTGGGAGCCAGACGGCTGCGGCTGCGGCTGCCGCCTCGGCCTACAGCGTCGCGCGCCAGGCCTACGCGTGCCCCGTCGACTTCTACACGCCGCACGGCGGCGGCGACCCGAAGCTCACGACGCAGGCCTTCTCGGGCGACCGGATCGACCTCATCATGATCGGCGCGCTCGGCACGTCGCCTGCAGCGGACTCGCCCAAGACGCCGTCGGGCATTGGACTGGGATCGACGCAGGCCGCCCTCCTGGCGACCTACCCGGACATCGAGTCGCTCAGCACGACCGTCGGCACGACCAGCACGTTCGGCGAGACGTACGGCATCGAGGACTCGTCCGGCCGCTGGCTCACCTTCGTGCTCGACGAGCACGGCGTCGTCGGCGAGATCGACGTCACCTACACGAAGGGCAAGCCCGGCGAGTTCTGCTGATGCGGGCCGCCGGACTATCCGCGTAGTTTCGGACTAGGCGCGTGTCTTAGGCACGGCGCGTAGGCCGGAAAGGCGAGGGCAGCCGGACGACGGCGCTACGCCAGAGTGATCAGATCCGCGTAGTCCTTGGTCCAGTGGTCTTCGGTGCCCTCGGGCATGATGAGCACACGCTCGGGGTTCAGCGCCTCGACCGCACCCTCGTCGTGACTCACGAGCACCACGGCGCCCTCGTAGTTGTTGAGAGCGTCGAGGATCTCGAGTCGCGAAGCCGGGTCGAGGTTGTTGGTCGGCTCGTCGAGCAGCAGCACGTTTGCTCCTGACACCACGATCATCGCCAGCGCGAGACGGGTCTTCTCGCCGCCCGACAGCACCCCGGCGGGCTTCGCGGAGTCGTCGCCCGTGAAGAGGAACGATCCCAGCACGCGCCGCGCCTCGGTCTCGGTGATGTTCGGCGACGACGACACCATGTTCTCGAGCACGCTGCGCTTGACGTCGATGGTCTCGTGCTCCTGCGCGTAGTAGCCGACGCGCAGGCCGTGCCCCGGTTCGAGCTGCCCGGTGTCGGGCTCGTCGACACCCGCGAGGATGCGCAGCAGCGTAGTCTTGCCGGCACCGTTGAGGCCCAGGATCACGACCTTCGAGCCGCGGTCGATCGCGAGGTCGACGGCGGTGAAGATCTCGAGCGAGCCGTAGCTCTTCGACAGGTTCGACGCCATGAGCGGCGTGCGCCCGCAGGCGGCCGGCGTCGGGAACCGCAGCTTGGCCACGCGGTCGACGGCGCGGACCTCCTCGAGGCCCGCCAGCAGCTTCTCGGCGCGCGCCACCATCTGGTGCGCCGCGGCGGCCTTCGTCGCCTTCGCCCCGAAGCGGGCGGCCTGCTTCTGCAGAGCGGACGCCTGCTTCTCGGCGTTGGCGCGCTCCTTCTTGCGGCGCTCCTCGTCGGCGGCGCGCTGGCGCTGGTAGTGCTTCCAGCCCATGTTGTAGATGTCGATCTGCTGGCGGTTCGCGTCGAGGTAGAAGACGCGGTTGACGACCTCGTCGACAAGCTCGATGTCGTGGCTGATCACGATCACGCCGCCCGAGTACGTCTTGAGGTACTCGCGCAGCCACACGATCGAGTCGGCGTCGAGGTGGTTGGTCGGCTCGTCGAGGATCATCGTCTCGGCCGCCGAGAACAGGATGCGCGCCAGCTCGATGCGACGCCGCTGACCACCCGAGAGGGTCGAGAGCGGCTGGTCGAGGATGCGGTCGGGCAGGCTGAGGTTCGACGCGATCGACGCCGCCTCCGCCTCGGCCGCGTAGCCGCCCAGCGCGTTGAAGCGGTCGTCGAGGTCGCCGTAGCGCTTCATCGCCTTCTCGGCCACGGCCGGGTCGTCCGATCCCATGTCGAGCGTGGCCTGCTGGATCCCGAGCAGGATCTGACCGAGCCCGCGGGCGTCGAGGATTCGGGTCCGCGCGAGATCCTCGGGGTTCCCGCTCCGCGGGTCCTGCGGCAGGTAGCCGATCTCCCCGGTCCGCTCGATCTTGCCGCCCGTGGGCAGCGTCTCGCCGGCCAGCGTCTTGGTCATCGTGGTCTTGCCCGCGCCGTTCCGGCCCACCAGGCCGATCTTGTCGCCCTTGTCGACCCGGAAGGTGACGTCGCTCATCAGGAGGCGAGCGCCCACGCGGATCTCGAGGTCGTGCACGGAAAGCACAGCAAAGTTCCAATCATCTGAGGAGATGTCCACAACGCCGCCCGCCGGTGGGCCGCCCCTAGGATGAAAGGGATCGATGCGTGGACCGTCTACGACACAGAACGCGCCGATCGACCTGATTATTCTAGGAGACTCGATGACGAACACCGCCCGCGCGACTCTGCGACCCGTCCTGGCCGACCGTCTGGTGCCCGGAAGCACCTCGATTCCGAAGGTCGTCACCGACGCTGCCCTCGTTCTCGCGGGCGTCGCGTTCGTCGCTCTCCTCGCCCAGGTCGAGATCCCGCTGTGGCCGGTGCCGATCACCGGGCAGACCCTCGCGGTCATGCTCGTCGGCGCCACGCTCGGCGCCCGCCGCGGCGCGCTGTCGCTCACGGCGTACATGGTCATCGGCCTCCTAGGCGCCCCGATCTACGCCGGCCACTCGGTCGGCAGCCTCGCGATCCCCAGCTTCGGCTTCGTGATCGGGTTCATCCCGGCCGCGGCCCTCATCGGGTGGCTGTCCGAGCGATCCTGGGACCGCCACGTCGTGCTCTCGGCGCTCGGCTTCCTCGGCGCCTCGCTGATCCCGTTCGCTGTGGGCCTGCCCTACCTCGCGATGTCGCTGGCTCAGCTGCATCTCCCCCACACGTTCGCCGACGTCCTGGCCGCCGGCTTCACGCCGTTCATCGTCGGCGGCATCGTCAAGTGGGCCATCGCCGCGGGCGCTCTGCCGCTCGCGTGGCGGGCGTCGCGCGCGCTCGACTCGCGTCGCGGCCGCTAGTACCGGCGAAGCCCCGAGAGCCCCCGCTGCTCCTGCGCCCTGTAGGAGCACCGGGGGCTCTCTCGTGCGCGGACGACGACGCCCCCGCCGGCACGAGGCGGGCGGGGGCGCAGGAGCAGCGGAGACGACTCAGATCGAGAAGCCGATGGCGCGCATCATGTCGCGACCGTCGTCGGTGATCCGCTCGGGGCCCCACGGCGGCATCCACACCCAGTTGATGCGGAACGCGTCGACGATGCCGTCGAGCGCGTTGGCCGTCTCGGACTCGATGACGTCGGTCAGAGGGCAGCCGGCGCTCGTGAGCGTCATGCTGATGATGAGCGCGTCTTCGACCTCGTCGTCCATCGCGAGGTCGTAGATCAGCCCGAGGTCGACGACGTTGACGCCCAGCTCGGGGTCCATGACCTCTTTGAGCGCCTCTTCGACGGAGTCGAACTTCTCGGGTGCGAGTGCCTTCGGCATGATCGCGACCCTACGCCGAGACCGCGTCGGTCGGCGCGGTCGCCGAACCCTCACCTGCGGCGAGAGCGGCGGCCGTGACGTACTTGTCGTAGCCCTCCTCCTCCAGGCGGTCGGCGAGCTCGGGGCCGCCCTGCTCGGCGACGTGGCCGTCGACGAACACGTGCACGAAGTCGGGCTTGATGTAGCGGAGGATCCGCGTGTAGTGCGTGATCATCAGGATGCCGAGGCCGGTGGCCGCGTGGGCGCGGTTGACGCCCTCGGAGACGATCTTGAGCGCGTCGACGTCGAGGCCGGAGTCGGTCTCGTCGAGGATCGCGAACTTCGGCTTGAGCAGCTCGAGCTGCATGATCTCGTGGCGCTTCTTCTCGCCGCCCGAGAAGCCCTCGTTGACGTTGCGCTCGGCGAACGAGGCGTCCATCTTGAGGTCGGCCATGTGGGTGCGGAGGTCCTTGACCCAGGTGCGGAGAGCCGGAGCCTGGCCGTCGAGGGCGGTCTTCGCGGTGCGCAGGAAGTTCGCGACCGTCACGCCCGGGATCTCGACCGGGTACTGCATCGCGAGGAACAGGCCCGCCTTGGCGCGCTCGTCGACCGTCATGTCGAGCACCTCGGCGCCGTCGAGACGGATCGAGCCGCCGTCGACCTTGTAGCGCGGGTGCCCGGCGATCGTGTACGCGAGGGTCGACTTACCGGAGCCGTTGGGGCCCATGACGGCGTGGATCTCGCCCTGCTTGATGGTGAGGTCGACGCCCTTGAGGATCGGCTTCGAGCCCTGCTCGGTGTCGATCGAGACCTGCAGGTCGCGGATTTCGAGGGTAGACATTGATGTTCCTAACTGAAAAGAAGAAGACTCAGGATGCAGCGACTCGCGTCGCGGTGTCGACGTAGACGTCGCCGTCCTGGACGGTGACCTCGAAGACGGGGACCGGCTCGTACGCCGGCAGGGTGAGCGGCTTGCCGCTCGTGAGCTCGAACTTCGACCCGTGCGCCCAGCACTCGATCGTGTCGTCCTCGACGAAGCCCTCGGCCAGCGAGATGTCGCCGTGCGTGCAGGTGTCGCCCAGGGCGTGCAGGGTGCCGGCCGAGTCGCGGACGACCGCCACGGGGATGCCGTCGACGACCACGCGGAGCGCCTCCGAGACGCTCACGTCGGCGTCGGAGCAGACCTTCTGCGCGGTCATGCCGTCGTCGCCGCGTTCGCGTCGGCCTCGGCACGTGCGGCGGCGCCGCCCGCCAGCTCGGCTTCGAGGGCGGCGATCAGGCGATCCTGCAGCCCCTGCTCGCCGATGCGCTGGACGATCTCGGAGAGGAAGCCGAGCACCACGATGCGGCGGGCCTCGTCTTCGGGGATGCCGCGCGACTCGAGGTAGAACAGGTGCTCGTCGTCGAAGCGGCCCGTGGCGGACGCGTGGCCGGCGCCGAGGATGTCGCCGGTCTCGATCTCGAGGTTCGGGATCGAGTCGGCGCGGGTGCCCTCAGACAGCACGAGGTTGCGGTTCTGCTCGTAGCTGTCGGTGCCGGGGGCGGTGCGGCCGATGAGGACGTCGCCGATCCAGACCGTGCGCGCGCCCTCGCCCTGCAGCGCGCCCTTGTAGTTGACGCGGCTCTTGGTGTTGGGGGCGTCGTGGTTGACGTAGACCTGCTGCTCGAGGTGCTGACCGGCGTCGGCGAAGTACACGCCGTTCAGGTCGGCGTCGGCGCCCTGCTCGGCGAGGTGCGCCGACGGGTTGATCCGGACGACCTTGCCGCCGAGGCTGACGACGAAGTGCTTCAGCTGCGCGTCGCGGCCGACACGCGAGAAGTGGCTGCCGAGGTGGATCGCCTCGTCGTCCCACTCCTGCACGCTCACGATCGTGAGGTGCGCGCCCTCGTCGACCACGATCTCGACGTTCTCGACGAGGTTCGCGGCGCCCGAGTTCAGCAGGATCACGAGACCGGACGAGTTCGCCTCGGCGTGGATCACGGTGTGACCGGCGCGGGGCTGGTCGTCGAGTCCGGAGCGGCCCACGGTGATCGTGGTCGGCTCGTCGCCCTTCACGGTGATCAGCAGGACGTTCTCGACGCTCGACCAGGCGTTGGCGGACGCCTTGTCTTCGGGAGTGCCGGCGCGGCCGACCAGCTCGTGCGACGGCGACACCCAGTCGACGCTCGCGCCAGGCGTCTCGCGGGCGAGGTAGGCGTACGGGCTGCCGTCGAGCGGGCCGTCGATCAGGTGACGGAGGTTCGCGACCGGGCTGAGCTTCCAGTCGACCTCGCGGCCGGTGACGTCGGGGAAGGCGGCAGGATCGGTGGACGCGAACCTCTCGGAGCGCGTCTGCACCGGCACCTTGCGGTCGGAGGCGTCCCAGCCGCCGTCGCTGTGGGCCTTCGCCCCGTGCTGGACGAGATCGTCGCGGGAGTCCGTCGTGGCTGTGGTTGGTGCGGGAGTGGCGGACATCTAGCCGACGGATCCTTCCATGCTCATCTCGATGAGCTTGTTCAATTCAAGTGCGTACTCCATCGGGAGCTCGCGGGCGATCGGCTCGATGAAGCCGCGGACGATCATCGCCATCGCCTCGTCCTCCGCCATGCCGCGCGACATGAGGTAGAAGAGCTGCTCTTCCGAGACGCGCGAGACCGTGGCCTCGTGGCCGAGCTGGACGTCGTCGACGCGGATGTCGATGGCCGGGTACGTGTCGGAGCGCGAGACGGTGTCGACCAGGAGCGCGTCGCAGCGCACCGTGTTGGCGGCGTGGTGAGCGCCCTCGTCGACGCGGACCTCGCCGCGGTAGCCGGCGCGGCCGCCGCCGCGCGCGATCGACTTCGAGACGATCGACGACGTCGTGTACGGCGCCATGTGGATCATCTTCGCGCCGGCGTCCTGGTGCTGGCCCGGGCCCGCGAACGCGACGGAGAGCGTCTCGCCCTTGGCGTGCTCGCCGACGAGGTAGATGGACGGGTACTTCATCGTCACCTTGGAGCCGATGTTGCCGTCGATCCACTCCATGGTGGCGCCCTCGTGCGCGATGGCGCGCTTCGTGACGAGGTTGTAGACGTTGTTCGACCAGTTCTGGATCGTCGTGTAGCGCACGCGGGCGTTCTTCTTCACGATGATCTCGACGACGGCCGAGTGCAGCGAGTCGGACTTGTAGATCGGGGCCGTGCAGCCCTCGATGTAGTGCACGTAGCTGTCTTCGTCGGCGATGATCAGCGTGCGCTCGAACTGGCCCATGTTCTCGGTGTTGATGCGGAAGTAGGCCTGGAGCGGGATCTCGACGTGGACGCCCTTCGGCACGTACACGAACGAGCCGCCCGACCACACCGCCGTGTTCAGCGCCGCGAACTTGTTGTCGCCGGCCGGGATGACCGTGCCGAAGTACTCCTCGAAGAACTCGGGGTGCTCGCGGAGCGCGGTGTCGGTGTCCATGAAGATCACGCCCTGGGCCTCGAGGTCTTCGCGGATCTGGTGGTAGACCACCTCGGACTCGTACTGGGCGGCGACGCCGGCGACGAGACGGTTGCGCTCGGCCTCCGGGATGCCGAGCTTCTCGTAGGTCGCCTTGATGTCGTCGGGGAGCTCCTCCCACGACGCGGCCTGCTTCTCGGTCGAGCGGACGAAGTACTTGATGTTGTCGAAGTCGATGCCCGAGAGGTCGGCGCCCCACGTCGGCATGGGCTTCTTCTCGAAGAGCCGGAGGCCCTTGATGCGGTTCTTGAGCATCCACTCGGGCTCGCTCTTGAGGTTCGAGATGTCGGTGACGACCTCGTCGTTGATGCCGCGACGGGCGGAGGCGCCCGCCTCGTCGGAGTCGGCCCAGCCGAACTCGTATTGGCCGAGCCCTTCGAGCTCGGGGCGGTCGATCAGCACGTCGGACATAGCTACCTCTTTCTCTGCCGGCTCGAACCTTCACGCTCGTTGCGGCATTCCCTCATGCGGGGCGACACCCTCGCCGTCGGCGGCGGGGCGGACTCAGGCGGTCGCTCAGACCGGCGTCCGTAGACTTGAGACAACGGGTCTGTCGTTTCCTGAACCAGTCGATTCTACAGGTCCGCACAGCAAAGGGAACGAAGGGCACCACCAGGTGAGCAATGCACAGGCAACGTCGATGAAACCCCTCGGCCGGCTCTGGTCGACCGTGTGGTCGTGGTTGCCGTCGGGCGTCGACCGCCGCGTGGTCGTCGTGGCCTGGGCGTCCCTCGTCTGCCAGATCGTCCTCGTGGGCACGGGGGGTCTCGTTCGCCTCACAGGGTCGGGTCTCGGCTGCCCGACGTGGCCGCAGTGCGGTGACGGCTCCTTCGTGACCACGCCCGCGATGGGGTATCACGGGGTCATCGAGTTCGGCAACAGGATGCTCACGTTCGTCCTGGTGATCGTCGTGATCGCGGCGTTCCTCAGCATCCTGCGATTCCGGAAGGTCCGCCGCGACCTCTTCTGGCTCACCTTCATCCAGGGCATGTCGATCCCGTTCCAGGCCGTGCTCGGCGGCATCAGCGTCCTGGCCAAGCTCAACCCCTACGTCGTCGGGTCGCACTTCATCGTGTCGATGATTCTGGTCCGTATCGCGACCACGCTCGTCTACCGCGTCACGCACGGGCCGCGCGGCACGTCCGCCGCCACGCCGGCGTGGTTCGCGAACGTCGCGCGGGTCACGGCCGTCTTCGTCGCGATCACGGTGGTGCTGGGCATCCTGACCACAGGAGCCGGCCCACACGCCGGCGACGCGCACACCCACCGCAACGGGCTCGACCCCCGGGTGATCGAGGTGGTCCACGCCGTGCCGGCGTTCGCCGTGTTCGGTCTCACGATCCTGCTGGTGATCGCCACCTATCGGCTGGGGCTCCCCCGGCGCCTCGTCACGATGCTGCTCGCCGTCGAGGTCGCGCAGATCGCCGTGGGCCTGATCCAGGCCAACACGGGGCTTCCGTCGCTGCTCGTCGGCGCGCACCTGGTGCTCGCGGCGCTGCTCGTGTCGGCGATGACGGCCGTGGGGCACACGCTGCAGTCCGACGTCGACCTCACCGCGGCGCCTGCTGACGCCGCTGCCGCTGCCGCCGTCCGCTAGCCGAGGGTCTCGCGGACGGCGACGGCGACGGCCGCCACGTCGACGGGCGCGGATGTGTCGACGCGCAGCACGGGGAAGCCCGACAGCGGCCTGGCCACGGCGGCGAGGTGCTCCCACTCGTCCAGGCGCAGGGCGTCGTCATGAGCGGCGTGCCGCTCACGGTCGACGAACCGCGCGCGCATCATGGGCAGGGGCGCCTCGCAGTAGACCTCGACACCGGACGTGATTCCGGCGATCCGGAGCCCCTCGGCCAGGAATGCCTCGTCGCGATCGGCCGCCCAGAACGATTCGACGACGACGGGGCCGTCGACGAGGGCCGCGAGACGCCACATCGCGTCGGATGCCAGCGCGCCCAACTCTCGCGTCGGCAGCCGCGCAGCGACGGCATCGGCGAGGGCTTCTTTGACCGCGTCTTTCGACAGCACGGTCCGGCCCAGCTCAGGGCCCAGGAGCCGGGCGAGGGTCGTCTTTCCAGAACCCGGTGCCCCGTTGATGAGCACCGCCGACTGAGACAACTACAAAAGGTGCGGCAGCAGCGGATCGATGCCGACCGCCAGGAAGATCAGCGTGAGGTAGGTGATGGAGGCGAAGAAGACCTTCATCGGCTTGACCTCGGCCACCGGCTGAATGGCGCGGCCGTAGAGGCGGTGCGACTCGACGATGAACCAGGCGCCCGCCGCCAGCGCGACGACCGTGTAGAACACGCCCATGTGGGCCACCGGCACGAGCAGCAGCGAGCATGCCACGGTCGCCCAGGCATACAGGATCACCTGCAGGCCGACGTGCGCGCGGCCGCGGACGACCGCGAGCATGGGCACCTTCACCGACGCGTAGTCGTCGCGGTAGCGCATCGACAGCGGCCAGTAGTGCGGCGGGGTCCAGAGGAAGATGATGCCGAACAGGATCAGCGGAGCCCAGCCCAGCGTGCCCGTCACGGCCGCCCACCCGATCAGCACGGGCATGCAGCCCGCGATCCCGCCCCAGACGATGTTCTGGGGCGTGCGGCGCTTGAGCCACAGCGTGTAGACGACGACGTAGAAGAGGATCGCGAACAGCGACAGTGCGGCCGCGAGCAGGTTGACCGTCAGCGCCAGCCAGATCGTCGAGGCCACGCCCATGACGTACGAAAAGACGAGGGCCTCGCGGTCGGTGACGTCGCCGGTGACGAGCGCGCGATCGGCGGTGCGCTTCATCTGGCGGTCGATGTCGCGGTCGATGTAGCAGTTGAACGAGGAGGCGCTGCCGGCGCTCAGGGCGCCGCCGATGAGGGTGGCGGCGACGAGCCAGAGGTTCGGGATGCCGCCCTGCGCGAGGAACATGGTCGGCGCGGTGGTGACGAGCAGGAGCTCCATGACGCGCGGCTTGGTCAGCGAGACGTAGGCCCGGACCTTGCGCTTGACGCCTATCCGCCGCCACGTGGGGCGCTCCCCTGCGGGTGTGGAGCGGGTGTCGATAGCTGTCATGCGTCCTCAAAACCGGCGATGCTGTGTCGCGAGCAAGTCTAAGTGATGAATGTCTACGCTGACGGCGATACGGGGGACGTCACGGAGGGCGGTCGCACCCCGGACGTCCCTATACTGGCAGGTGCTTGCCAGTTGCAGGGCACAGGCGCCGATCACTGACCGTGTCGATGTCGTTCACGACGTCGACGCTTCAGTGCGAGTCAGAATCGGGCGACATCCGATTCCGGCGATGTCAGATCGAGACCGCACCCTCCAGCCGGGCCGATAACAAGGTCGAGCCGACGATGTCTCGGCAGGCGCTGTCCGCGCGGGAGCAAGACCCGCGCAATCTCGCATCTAGAAGGGTCATCTTCACGTGGCAGATCTGCAATGGGATTCCATTGACGAAAAGGCAGTCAACACGGTCCGCGTCCTCGCGGCCGACGCGGTCCAGAAGGTCGGCAACGGCCACCCCGGAACCGCGATGAGCCTGGCCCCCGCGGCCTACCTCCTGTTCCAGAAGGTGATGCACCGCGACCCGAGCGACAGCACCTGGATCGGTCGCGACCGCTTCATCCTCTCGGTCGGGCACTCCTCCCTCACCCAGTACATCCAGTTCTACCTCGGCGGCTACGGCCTCGAGCTCGAGGACCTCGAGGCGCTCCGCACCTGGGGCTCCAAGACCCCGGGCCACCCCGAGTACGGCCACACCGACGGCATCGAGATCACCACCGGCCCCCTGGGCCAGGGACTGGCCTCGTCCGTCGGTTTCGCATATGCGGCCCGTTTCGAGCGCGGTCTCTTCGACCCCGAGGCCGCAGCGGGCACCAGCCCCTTCGACCACTTCGTCTACGTCATCGCCGGTGACGGCGACATGCAGGAGGGCGTCACCAGCGAGGCCGCCTCGCTCGCCGGCCACCAGCAGCTCGGCAACCTCATCGCGATCTACGACTCGAACCAGATCTCGATCGAGGACGACACCAACATCGCCTTCACCGAGGACGTCCACAAGCGCTACGAGGCCTACGGCTGGGACGTCCAGGTCGTCGACTGGAAGAAGACCGGCGAGTACGTCGAAGACGTGCAGGAGCTGTTCGACGCCATCGAGCGCGCGAAGGGCATCACCGACAAGCCGTCGCTCATCATCCTGAAGACCATCATCGCGTGGCCGTCGCCCACCAAGCAGGGCTCCGGCAAGTCGCACGGTTCCGCTCTCGGCGCCGACGAGATCGCGGCCCTCAAGAAGGTCCTGGACTTCGACCCCGAGAAGTCGTTCGATGTCGACCCGGCCGTGCTCGAGCACACCCGCCAGGCCGTCGAGCGCGGCCAGGCGCAGCACGCCGAGTGGAACGAGAAGCTCGAGGCGTGGGCTGCGGCCAACCCCGAGAAGAACGCCCTGCTCAACCGCATGCTCGCCGGCGACCTGCCCGAGGGCCTCGAGGCGGCGCTGCCCGTCTTCGAGCCCGGCAAGGAGGTCTCGACCCGTGCCGCCTCCGGCAAGGTCATCAACGCGATCGCCCCGCTGCTCCCCGAGTTCTGGGGCGGCTCGGCCGACCTCGCCGAGTCGAACCTCACCACCATCGAGGGTGCCCGCTCGTTCGTCCCGACCGAGTGGTCGACCCACGAGTGGACGGGCAACGAGTACGGCCGCGTGCTGCACTTCGGCATCCGCGAGCACGCCATGGGCGCGATCCTCAACGGCATCGTCCTCCACGGCAACACCCGGCCCTTCGGCGGCACCTTCCTCATCTTCTCCGACTACATGCGCCCGGCCGTGCGTCTCGCCGCGCTCATGAAGGCGCCGGCCACCTACGTGTGGACGCACGACTCGGTCGCGCTCGGCGAGGACGGCCCGACGCACCAGCCGATCGAGCAGCTCTGGGCGCTCCGTGCGATCCCCGGCATGTCCGTGGTCCGCCCGGCCGACGCCAACGAGACCTCGTACGCCTGGCTCACCGTGCTCCAGCGCTTCTCGGGCCCGGAGGGCCTGGCGCTCAGCCGCCAGAACCTCCCCGTGTTCGAGCGCGGCGAGGGCGAGGCCACCGGCGACACGCTCGCCTCGGCCAAGTACGCCTCGAAGGGCGCCTACGTGCTCGCCGAGGCGCCGAACGGCTCGGCCGACGTCATCTTCATCGCCACCGGCTCCGAGGTGCAGATCGCTCTCGAGGCCCGCGAGGTGCTGCGCGGCGAGGGCATCAACGCCCGCGTCGTCTCGGCCCCGAGCCTCGACTGGTTCGAGGAGCAGAGCGACGAGTACAAGGAGTCGGTGCTCCCGTCGTCCGTCAAGGCTCGCGTCTCGATCGAGGCCGGCATCGCGCTCGGCTGGAAGAACTACGTCGGCGACGCCGGTCGCTCCGTGTCGATCGAGCACTTCGGTGCCTCGGCCGACTACAAGACCCTGTTCAAGGAGTTCGGCATGACCACCGAGCACGCCGTCGCGGCTGCCAAGGACTCGCTCAACTCGCTGGCCGCTCTCTGAGCCGGCCGACGACAGAGAACACGTCGAAAGAAGAGAAGAAATGACTGACACCCAGACCACCGCTACCACGCCCACCGCGGCCCTCTCGGCCGCGGGCGTGAGCATCTGGCTCGACGACCTGTCGCGCGAGCGCATCGAGTCGCAGGGCCTGCAGAAGCTCATCGCCGACCGCAACGTCGTCGGCGTCACCACCAACCCGACGATCTTCGCCGGCGCCCTCGCCAAGGGCGAGGCGTACGACGCCCAGGTCGCCGAGCTGGCCAAGGCCGGCACCGGCGTCACCGATGCCGTCTTCGAGATCACGACCGACGACGTCGCCAACGCGTGCGACATCTTCAAGCCGATCTACGACTCGACCAAGGGCTTCGACGGCCGCGTCTCGATCGAGGTCGAGCCGGGCCTCGCGCACGACGCCCAGGGCACGATCGAGCAGGCCAAGGCGCTGTTCACCAAGGTCGACCGCGAGAACGTCCTCATCAAGATCCCCGCCACCGTCGAGGGCCTCGAGGCCATCACCGCCACGATCGCCGAGGGCATCAGCGTCAACGTGACCCTGATCTTCTCGCTCGAGCGCTACCGCGCGGTCATCAACGCCTACCTCACCGGCCTCGAGCAGGCCAAGGCAGCGGGCAAAGACCTGTCGAAGATCCACTCGGTCGCCTCGTTCTTCGTGTCGCGCGTCGACACCGAGATCGACAAGCGCCTCGAGGCGGTCGGCACCGACGAGGCCAAGGCCCTCAAGTCGAAGGCCGGCGTCGCCAACGCCCAGCTCGCCTACGAGGTGTACGAGCAGGCGTTCGCCACCGAGCGCGCCACCGGCCTCCTGGCCGCGGGTGCGAACAAGCAGCGTCCGCTCTGGGCGTCGACCGGCGTCAAGGACCCGTCCGTGCCCGACACGACCTACGTGGTCGAGCTCGTCGCGGCCGACGTCGTCAACACGATGCCCGAGAAGACGCTCGAGGCGACGTTCGACCACGGCGTCATCACCGGCGACACCATCACCGGCTCCTACGCCGCGGCGAACGAAGTCATGAACGCCATCGCGGCCGTCGGCGTCGACTACGACGACGTCGTGGGCGTGCTCGAGTCCGAGGGCGTCGACAAGTTCATCGTCTCGTGGAACGAGCTGCTCGACACGGTCACGGCCGCTCTGGACGCAGCCAAGTAATCGACCTCCCACGTGAGACCAGCGCTCACCGGCACGGGGGCGACTGCACGCGCAGTCGCCCCCGTTGTTCGGTGTGCCGTTCGGCGCTCGCGCGATCACGATCTGCACCGACCGACGCATCAAGGACTTGGATAGACACATGGCACCGGTGGACATCACGCCGGAGTTCAACCCGCTGAGGTTGCCCTCCGATCGCCGCCTCAATCGCATCGCTGGGCCGAGCGCGCTCATCATCTTCGGCGTCACCGGAGACCTGTCGCGCAAGAAGCTCATGCCCGCGGTCTACGACCTCGCCAACCGCGGACTCCTGCCGCCCGGCTTCGCCCTCGTGGGCTTCGCCCGGCGCGAGTGGGAGGACCAGGACTTCGAGCAGGTCGTCTACGAGGCCGTCAAGCAGCACGCCCGCACCCCCTTCGACGAAGACGTGTGGCGTCAGCTGAAGGAGGGCATCCGCTTCGTCCAGGGCGACTTCGACGACCCCGAGGCCTTCGCCCAGCTCAAGCTCACCATCGACGAGCTCGACGCGCAACGCGGGACGAAGGGCAATCACGCGTTCTACCTCTCGATTCCACCCCGGTTCTTCCCGCTGGTGACCGAACAGCTGCGCAACTCGGGCCTCGCCGACGACACCGTCGACGAGCACGGCGAGAAGCCGTGGCGCCGCGTCGTCATCGAGAAGCCGTTCGGCTCCGATCTCGAGACCGCCCGCGAGCTCAACGCCGTCGTCGAGACCGTGTTCGAGCCCGACTCGGTGTTCCGCATCGACCACTACCTCGGCAAGGAGACCGTCCAGAACCTCCTGACGCTGCGCTTCGCCAACCAGATGTACGAGCCCCTGTGGAACTCGAACTACGTCGACCACGTGCAGATCACGATGGCGGAGGACATCGGCGTCGCAGGCCGCGCCGGCTACTACGACGGCATCGGGGCAGCCAGGGACGTCATCCAGAACCACCTCCTGCAGCTCCTGGCGCTCACCGCCATGGAGGAGCCCGTGAGCTTCAAGGCCCGCGATCTGCGCGCCGAGAAAGAGAAGGTGCTGTCGGCGGTGACGATCCCCGCCGACCTGGCCGAGGGCACCGCCCGCGGGCAGTACTCCGGCGGCTGGCAGGGCGGCGAGAAGGTGCTCGGCTTCCTCGAAGAGGGCGGCATGAACCCCGAGTCGGTCACCGAGACGTACGCGGCCATCAAACTCGAGATCGCCACGCGCCGCTGGTCGGGCGTGCCCTTCTACCTCCGCGCCGGCAAGCGACTCGGCCGCCGCGTCACTGAGATCGCGGTCGTGTTCAAGCGCGTCCCCGAGAACGTCTTCGGCCTCGGCGACGGCATCGAGCTCGGCGAGAACGCCCTGGTGATCCGCGTGCAGCCCGACGAGGGTGTGACTCTGCGCTTCGGCTCGAAGGTCCCCGGCATCGGCACGCAGGTGCGCGACGTCACGATGGACTTCGGCTACGGCCACGCCTTCACCGAGGCGAGCCCCGAGGCGTACGAGCGACTGATCCTCGACGTCCTGCTGGGCGACCCGCCCCTCTTCCCCCGTCATGAGGAGGTCGAGCTCTCGTGGAAGATCCTCGACCCCATCGAGCGGTTCTGGGCCACCCAGGGCCAGCCCGAGCAGTACCGTCCCGGCACGTGGGGTCCCCACAGCGCCGATGAGCTCATGGCCCGCGACGGCCGTACCTGGAGGCGTCCGTGATCGTCGATCTGCCCGACAGCACCATCAGCCGAGTCTCGAAGGCCCTGGTCAAGATCCGCGAGGAGGGCGGTGTCGTCGCCCTCGGCCGCGTGCTGACCCTGGTGATCGCCACGACCCTCGGCCACGAGGAGGAGGCGATCGAGGCCGCCAACGAGGCCTCGCGCGAGCACCCGATGCGGGTCATCGTCATCTCCACCGACGACGAGATCTCCCCCGACGACGACCCCCGCCTCGACGCGCAGATTCGCGTCGGCGGCGACGCCGGCGCGAGCGAGGTCATCCTCCTCCGGGCGTACGGAGACGTGGCGCGCGACGAGGAGGGGCTGGTGACCGGCCTGCTCCTGCCCGACGCCCCTGTCGTGGCGTGGTGGCCCGGCAAGGCGCCCGCGGTGGTCTCCGAGTCGCCTCTCGGCCGGATCGCGCAGCGCCGGATCACCGACGCCGCCGCCCAGAGCAACCCGCGCCAGTCGATCATCGACCTGGCCTCGACGTACGAGCCCGGCGACACCGACTTCGCCTGGACCCGTCTCACGCTCTGGCGCACGCAGCTGGCCGCGGCGCTCGACCAGCCCCCGTACGAGCCCGTGACGGCGGTCGAGGTCTCAGGAGCAGCCGACTCCCCCTCGACCCTCCTCCTGGCGGCCTGGCTCCGCCTGCAGCTCCAGGTGCCCGTGAATCACGAGCTGACCAGTCGCGCCACCGGCTCGAGCGGCATCCACGGCGTGAAGCTCGTGCGGGCGTCCGGGCCCATCGAGCTCGAGCGCTCGCTGGTCAACGTCGCGACCCTGTCGCAGCCCGGCCAGCCGACGCACGACCTCTCGCTGCCACGCCGCAGCCTGCGTGACTGCCTGGCCGAAGAACTCCGTAGACTCGACCCAGACGCGCTCTTCGGCAATGTGGTCAGGAGCGGAGTCGCGCTGCTCCGGTCCGACCCGAGCAACGACTGATTTGACGGTTCACGACCCGCACCCAACGGGTCTCGACAGTGATAGAGGCTGACTCAGACGTGACGAATGAACGCCGGGTGCTCGTACACCCCGACAAGCAGAACCTCGGGGCCTCCGTCGCCGCCCGCTTCATCACGAAGATCATCGACGTCATCGAAGAGCAGGACTACGCCAGCGTCGTCCTCTCGGGTGGCTCGGTCTCGACCCTGGTCCTCGCCGCGATCAACCGCTCCGAGGCCCGCGACAGCGTCGACTGGTCGAAGGTGTCGTTCTGGTGGGCCGACGAGCGCTTCGTGGCCGACGGCGACGACGAGCGAAACGACAAGCAGAACGGCATCGACCTGCTCGACCACATCGGGGTCCTGCCCGAGAACGTCCACCGCATGGCGAACACGTCGCAGGCGGCGTCGCTCGCCGAGGCTGCGACGCAGTACCAGGCCGAGCTGAAGGCGCACGCGCAGGGCGACGACGAATCGCCGCGCTTCGACATCACGCTCCTCGGCGTCGGCCCCGACGGCCACGTCGCGTCGCTCTTCCCCGACAAGCCTCAGGTGCTCCAGACCTCGCCGACGGTCCTCACCATCGACGACTCCCCCAAGCCTCCGCCGGAGCGCCTGACCCTCAGCCTGCCGGCGATCAACAACTCGCAGCGCGTGTGGCTGATCCTGGCCGGCGCCGAGAAGGCCGCCTCGCTCGGCCTCGCTCTCGCGGGTGCCGGCGAAGACCAGGTGCCGGTGGCGGGCGTCAAGGGCCGCAAGCGCACCGTGTTCTTCGTCGACAAGGACGCCGCCGCCGAGGTCCCCGAGCAGCTGATCGCCTCGACCTACTGAGTCGATCAGGGCGCAGGAGCCCACGAACGCCGAAGGGCCCGACACCAGCTGGTGTCGGGCCCTTTCGCGTGGAACGCGGACTACTTCTTCGCGGGAACCTTGCCCCGGCGCTCGCGCAGCTGCTGCAGGGCCTCGTCGAGGAGCTGAGCCGCCTCCTCTTCGGTGCGGCGCTCCTTCACGTACGCGAGGTGCGTCTTGTACGGCTCGAGCTTGGCGACGACCGGCGGGTTGTCCTTGTCGCGACCGGCGGGCAGACCCGTCGACGGCGAGTCGACGGTCTCGGGGATCTCTTCTTCCGGCACATTCGCCGCGAAGTGGCGCACGACCTCGTTGCCCAGGGCGTCCCAGTACGAGACGGTGATTCGCTCGGCATGGAATCCGCGATCCTGCTCGCCCATGGGGCCCGCGCCGACGCGAGACCCTCGAATTGCACTGCCGCCTGATGCCATTACGAACCTGCCGTGAACTTGGTGATGAGCCCGAGGACCACGATGCACGCGATCCAGACGAGCCCGAGGATGACTGTGATGCGGTTGAGGTTGCGCTCGGCGACCCCGGAGGCACCGAGGTTGGAGGTGACGCCGCCGCCGAACATGTCGGACAGACCGCCACCGCGACCGCGGTGCAGAAGAATGAGCAGGGTCAGCAGCAGGCTTGTGATGCCGAGCACCACCTGCAGGACGACCTGGAGAATTTGCACGGAGAACCTTTCGAGCGGGCGGGCCGCTAAGAAGTATAACCGGAGGGCGGGCGAAACCCGCCCTCCGGTCGCGGGGAATGCGGTTACACGCCCACGTGGTTCTGATAGCGCACGATGCTCGCGAACTCGTTCGTGTCGAGGCTCGCGCCGCCGACGAGGGCGCCGTCGACGTTGGGCTCGCGCATGAACGTCGCGATGTTGGCGGCCTTGACGGAGCCGCCGTAGAGCACGCGCGTGGCGCTCGCCTGGTCGGCACCGAGCTTCTCGGCGAGGGTCTCGCGGAGCGCCGCGCAGACCTGCTCGGCCTGCTCGGGCGTCGCGGCCTGGCCGGAGCCGATGGCCCACACGGGCTCGTACGCGACGACGATCTCGGCGTCGGCCGGGACGGTCTCGAGAGCCGCCTTGAGCTGCGCGACGGGCACGGCGCTGGGGCCGTGCTTCTCGAGGTCGTCGGCCGTCTCGCCCACGCAGATGACGGGCACGAGGCCGTTGCGGTGAGCCGCCGCGACCTTCGACGCCACGATCTCGTCGCTCTCGTGGTGGATCGTGCGGCGCTCGGAGTGACCGACGATCACGTACTTCACGTCGAGCTTGGCCAGGAACGCGCCCGAGATGTCGCCGGTGAAGGCGCCCGAGTCGTTGTCGGACAGGTCTTGCGCACCCAGTTCGAGCTCGAGCTTGTCGGCGTCGAGCAGGGTCTGCACGCTGCGCAGATCGGTGAAGGGCGGGAAGATCGCCGCCTCGACGGTCTGGTAGTCGTGCTTCGCGTCTTTCAGGCTCCAGGCGAGCTTCTGCACGAACGCGATCGACTGCAGGTGGTCGAGGTTCATCTTCCAGTTGCCCGCGATGAGCGGGCGGCGGGTGGTTACCATCCGAGGACCTCCAGTCCGGGAAGCTTCTTGCCCTCGAGGAATTCGAGGCTGGCGCCGCCGCCGGTCGAGATGTGACCGAACTGGTCGTCGGCGAATCCGAGCGCGCGCACGGCGGAGGCGGAGTCGCCGCCGCCGACGACACCGAGGCCGTCGACCTTCGTGAGCGCCTCGGCGACCGTCTTCGTGCCCGCGGCGAAGGCCGGGAACTCGAACACGCCCATCGGGCCGTTCCAGAACACGGTCTTCGATGCGGTGACGATCTCGGCGAAGGCCTGCGCGGTGGCGGGGCCGATGTCGAGGCCGATGCCGTTCGCGCCGAAGGACGTGGACTCGATCGCGTCGGCCGCGACCGTCTCGTGGTCGGCGTCTGCCGAGAATCCCGAGGCCACGACGACGTCGGTCGGCAGGACGAGGCGGATGCCCTTCGACTCGGCCTCGGCGATGTAGCCGCGGACCCGGTCGAGCTGGTCCTCTTCGAGCAGGCTCTTGCCGACCGCGTGGCCCTGGGCCGCGAGGAACGTGAAGAGCATTCCGCCGCCGATGAGCAGGTTGTCGACGCGCGGCAACAGGTGCTCGATCACGCCGAGCTTGTCGGAGACCTTCGAGCCGCCGAGCACGACCGTGTAGGGGCGCTCGGGGTTCTCGGTGAGGCGGTCGAGCACACCGAGCTCGGTCTCGATGAGCGAGCCGGCGGCGCTGGGCAGGAGCTGAGGCAGGTCGTAGACGCTCGCCTGCTTGCGGTGCACCACACCGAAGCCGTCGGAGACGAATGCCTCCCCCAGCTTCGCCAGCTCTTCGGCGAATCCGCGGCGCTCGTCGTCGGACTTCGACGTCTCGGCGGCCTGGAAGCGGAGGTTCTCGAGGACGGTGATCTGGCCGTCGGTCATCGCGAGGACGGCCTCGGTGGTGGCCTCGCCGGTGGTCTCGGTCGCGAAGCCGACGGACTTGCCGAGCAGCTCGCTGAGACGCTGGGCGACCGGCGCGAGGCTGTACTCGGGCTTCACCTCGCCATCGGGGCGGCCGAGGTGCGAGATGACGACGACTCGTGCGCCCTGGTTGATCAGGGTGTTGAGCGTGCCGAGCGAGGCGCGGACGCGGCCGTCGTCGGTGATCACGCCGTCTTTCAGGGGGACGTTGAGGTCGCAGCGGACGATGACTCGCTTGCCGGCGAGATCGCCGAGGGAGTCGAGGGTGCGAAGTGCCATGGGATCGATTCGTTGGTGGCGGGAGGTGGTCACCGGTCGCGCAGGTCGGCCTGCCAACCGAGAGGCGGCGGGCACTCGAGGAGAGTGCCCGCCGCCGGGTGGTGCTTAGAGCCGCGCCGCGACGTACTCGGCGAGGTCGACGAGACGGTTCGAGTAGCCCCACTCGTTGTCGTACCACGACGTGATCTTGACGAGGTTGCCGATCACCTTCGTGAGGCCGGAGTCGTAGATCGACGAGTGCGGGTCGGTGCGGATGTCGCTCGAGACCAGCGGGTCTTCCGAGTAGAGCAGGATGCCCTTCAGCTCGCCCTCGGCGGCCTTCTTGTAGGCCGCGTTGATCTCCTCGATCGTGACGGTGCTCGTGGTGGTGAGCGTGACGTCGGTGATCGAGCCGGTCGGCACCGGCACCCGGAGAGCGTAGCCGTCGAGCTTGCCGGACAGCTCGGGGATGACGAGGCCGATGGCCTTCGCCGCACCGGTCGAGGTCGGCACGATGTTGAGGGCCGCGGCGCGGGCGCGACGCGGGTCTTTGTGCGGGCCGTCCTGGAGGTTCTGGTCGGCCGTGTAGGCGTGAACCGTCGTCATGAGGCCGCGCTCGACGCCGAAGTTGTCGAGGAACACCTTCATCAGGGGCGCGAGGCTGTTCGTCGTGCACGACGCGTTCGAGATGATGTGGTGGTTGGCCGGGTCGTAGGTGCCCTCGTTGACGCCGAGGACGATCGTGGCGTCGTCTCCGGTCGCAGGAGCCGAGATGATGACCTTCTTGGCACCCGCGTCGATGTGCTTCTGGGCGTCGGACGCCTTGGTGAAGAAGCCGGTCGACTCGATGACGATCTCGACGCCCAGCTCGCCCCAGGGGAGGTTAGCGGGGTCGCGCTCTTCGAAGACCTTGATCGGCTTGCCGTTGACGACGATGGTGTCGCCGTCGAGCTCGACGGTCGCGTCGAGGCGGCCGGTGATCGAGTCGAACTTCAGCAGATTGGCGAGGGCGGCGTTGTCAGTCAGATCGTTGACCGCGACGATCTCGAGGTCGCTGCCCTTGGCGAGGGCGGCGCGGAAGTAGTTGCGGCCGATCCGGCCGAAGCCGTTGATTCCGATCTTGACGCTCAATGGTTCTCCAGATTATCCGGCGCCTTGCGGCGCACTTTGTTGTGTCGGCGTGACATGGGTGTCACGCCGGGGCGATGCGAGCTTGTGGCCACTTCGACAGTAGCGCAGGTGCGCGACGGTGCGGGGCCGCACGGCTTACAGGGTGATGAGGCCCTGGGTCTTCGTGGTGGCTGCCGTGTAACGAGCCTGGACGTTGTTCCAGGAGACGATGTTCCAGAACGCTTTGACGTAGTCGGCGCGGACGTTCTTGTAGTCGAGGTAGTAGGCGTGCTCCCAGACGTCGAGCATGAGCAGCGGGACGAGGCCGAAGGGGACGTTGCCCTGCTGGTCGAACAGCTGGAAGATCGACAGCTTCTCGCCGAGGATGTCGTAGGCGAGGACGGACCAGCCGGAGCCCTGGACGCCGAGGGCGACGGCGGTGAACTGGGCGGTGAACTTGTCGAACGAGCCGAACTGGTCGTCGATCGCGCTCGCGAGGTCGCCGGTGGGCTTGTCGCCGCCGTCGGGCGACATGTTGGTCCAGAAGATCGAGTGGTTCACGTGTCCGCCGAGGTTGAACGCGAGGTCCTTCTCGAGCTTGTTGATGGTGGCCAGGTTGCCGGACTCGCGGGCCTCGGCGATCTGGGCGACGGCGGTGTTCGCGCCGGTGACGTAGGTCTGGTGGTGCTTGGAGTGGTGCAGCTCCATGATCGTGCCCGAGATGCTCGGCGCGAGAGCCGAGTAGTCGTACGCAAGGTCAGGAAGGGTGTATTCAGCCATGGTCTGTACTCCTCACTAGCGGGTCCGAAGCCGCACGAGGGCACCACTTCGGGGGTCCCGGCCAGTGTATCGACGCCCAGCGAACGGGGATCGGCCGGTGACGGAACCCTCAGGAAACCCGTTCGGAACCGCGGGCGCGCCGAAAGATCTAGTCGAGCTCGAGATCAGCGGGGAGGTTCGCCTCGGTGCCGGGGATGCCGAGATCCTGCGCCTTCTTGTCGGCCATGGCGAGGAGTCGCCGGATGCGGCCGGCCACGGCGTCCTTCGTCATGGGCGGGTCGGCGTGGTGCCCGAGCTCGTCGAGGCTGGCGTCGCGATGGGCCAGGCGGAGCTCGCCCGCATAGCGCAGGTGGTCGGGGATGTCGTCGCCGAGGATCTCCATCGCCCGATCGACGCGAGCGCACGCGGCGACAGCCGCCTGCGCGGAGCGGCGGAGGTTGGCGTCGTCGAAGTTGACGAGGCGGTTGGCCGTGGCCCGGACCTCGCGTCGCTGGCGGAGTTCCTCCCAGTCGCGGACGCTCTGGCTCGCGCCCATCTGGGTCAGCATGGCGCTGATCGCCTCGCCGTCGCGGATGACGACGCGGTGGACGCCGCGAACCTCGCGGGCCTTGGCCGGGATGCCGAGGCGGCCGGCGGCGCCGACGAGGGCCATGGCGGCCTCGTTGCCGGGGCAGACGACCTCGAGTGCGGCGGAGCGACCCGGATCGGTGAGCGACCCCTGGGCGAGGAAGGCACCGCGCCAGATCGCGGCGAGGTCGTCGCGCGAGCCCGTCGTCAGCCGGTTCGGCAGGCCGCGGACAGGGCGGCGGCGGGCGTCCATCAGGCCGGTCTGGCGAGCGAGGGTCTCCCCCGCCTCGTGGATGCGGACCAGGTAGTGGCTGGTCCGGCGGAGCCCTGTCGCCGCGATGACCGAGACGTCGCTTCGTGCCCCGTAGAGCTCGGCGAGGTCTTTTCGCACCCGCCGGGCGACCTGCGGGCTGTCGAGCTCGGCCTCGACGGCGATGCGGCCGGAGATGACGTGGAGACCGCCGGCGAAGCGCAGGATCGTCGCGACCTCAGCCGCCCGCACGGTGGTCTTCGAGACCTCGACTCGGGCGAGTTCTTCTTTGACGTCGGCGGTATGGGCCAAGGCGGTTCCTTACGTGTTGTTCTCGGTGGTGCGGGCGCGGGTGCAGTCGCCACGGGCACGGTGTCGCGGGCTCCTGCTCACTCCCGACCCAGATCGCGGTGCTTGACGTTGACCGCCACGCCGGGGAGACCGCGCAGATGAGCGGCCAGCTCGCCGACGAGGGCGACGGATCGGTGCTTGCCCCCCGTACAGCCAATGGCGATCGTAGCGTGTCTCTTGTTCTCACGCTGATAGCCCGCCATGACGGGCTCGAGCGCTGCGCCGAACGACTCGATGAACTCGCGGGCGCCGGGCTGGCCCAGGACGTACTCGGCGACGGGAGCGTCGAGGCCGTTCTGCGGGCGGAGCTCAGGCACCCAGAACGGATTCGGGAGGAAGCGGGCGTCGCCGACCATGTCGGCGTCGGCGGGCAGGCCGAACTTGAAGCCGAAGCTCAGGACGGTGACCGTGACGCCGGCGGTCTCAGGGCCGGAGAACTTCTCGGTGATGGCGGTGGCGAGCTGGTGGATGTTCAGCTCGGACGTGTCGATGATGATATCGCTCGTCTCGCGGAGCTCTTCCATGCGGCTGCGCTCGGCGAGGATGCCGTCGAGGAGCGTGCCGCTGCCCTGTAGGGGGTGCGGGCGACGCACCTGCTCGAAGCGACGGACCAGGACGGCGTCGGTCGCGTCGAGGAAGAGCACGCGCACCCGGGTGGGCGTCGACTCGCCGAACGGGCGCTCCTGGAGCGAGCGGACGGCCTCCTGCGCCTCCGAGAAGAGGCGACCGCCGCGGACGTCGACGACGGCCGCAATCTTGGGCAGGCCGTCGCCGGCCCGGCCCGCGAGGTCGAGCAGCGGCCGCAGCATCTGCGCGGGGAGGTTGTCGACCACGTACCAGCCGAGGTCTTCGAGGGCGTTGCCCACCGTGGAGCGGCCGGCACCGGACATGCCGGTGACGATCAGCACCTCCTGCTGCTCGGACGCGTCGCTCACGCCGAAAGCCTACTCGGCACTCGCGACGGGCTGCGCGGTGCCGATCGTCGCGGCCACGCTCTTCGCCAGGGCGGGCCCGATGCCCTTGACCTCGGCGATCTCGTCGGCGGACGCCTTCTTGAGTCGCGCCACCGAGCCGAAGTGCTTGAGCAACTCGGCGGTGCGCGTCTTGCCGAGCCCGGGGATCTCGGACAGCTGGGTCGCGATGTCGCGCTTGCGCTTCTGCCGCTGGAACGTGATCGCGAAGCGGTGCGCCTCGTCGCGGATCCGCTGGATCAGGAAGAGGGCGTCGGAGTTGCGGGGCAGGATCACGGGGAAGTCGTCGTCGGGCAGCCAGATCTCCTCGAGACGCTTGGCGATCCCGCACAGCTGGATGCCCGTCACACCGAGGTCGTCCATGGCGCGCTGTGCGGCGGCGACCTGCGGCTGGCCGCCGTCGACGATGAGGAGGTTCGGCCGGTAGGCGAAGCGCTTGCGCTGCTCCCCCACCTCCTCGACCGGGGCGAGCTCGTCGTCGAGGCGGGCCAGGCGGCGGGTGAGCGTCTGGTAGATCGACTCGGTGTCGTCGGTGGACGACGGGATGCTGAACCGGCGGTACTGGTCCTTCCGCGGCAGGCCGTCCTCGAAGACCACCATCGACGCCACGATGTTCGTGCCCTGCAGGTGCGACACGTCGTAGCACTCCATCCGCAGCGGGGCTTCGTCCATCCCCAGGGCCTCCTGGATGTCGGCGAGGGCCGTGGAGCGCGTCGCGAAGTCGGCAGACCGCTTCGTCTTGTAGAGCATGAGCGCCTGCCCGGCGTTGAGGGCGGCGTTCTGCATGAGGGTCGCCTTGTCGCCGCGCTGCGGCGTGTGCAGGGCGACTCTGCCGCGCATCCTGCCGTCCGTCGCCGCCTCCGTGCGGAGGTCGGTGAGCCAGGTCTCGAGGGCCTCGGAGTCGTCGGGCAGCGTCGGGACGACGATCTCGCGCGGCAGCTCGGCGCCGGACGCGTAGACGTCCTGGAGGGCCTGCTCGACGATGTCGCCGGTCGAGATGTCGATCTCCTTGTCGAGCACCCAGGCCCGCGCGCCGCGGATCCGGCCGCCGCGCACTGTGAAGAGCTGGACGGCCGCCGCCAACTCGTCCTCGGCGACGGCGAACAGGTCGAGGTCGACGGAGTCGCGGAGCACGACGGCGGACTTCTCGAGGACGGCCTCGAGGGCCTCGACCTGGTCGCGGTACCTCGCGGCGTCTTCGTACCGTTGCTCGTCGGCGGCGAGCTTCATCTGGCGCTGGCGCTCGACGATCACGGAGCGGTCATAGCTGCCCATGAAGCGGACGAACTCGTCGACCCGCTTCCGGTGCTCCTCCACCGAGACGGTCTGCGAGCAGGGGCCGCCGCAGCGCCCGATCTGACCGGGGAAGCACGGCTTGCCGGTCGCCATCGCCTTCTTGTAGCTCGAGTCGGAGCAGGTGCGGATCGGGAACACCTTGATCATGAGGTCGATGGTGTCGTGGACAGCCCAGATCTTCGGGAACGGGCCGAAGTACTTGGCGCCCTTGATCCGGGTGTTGCGGCTCACCATCACGCGGGGCGCCTCGTCGGCCAGGGTGATGGCCATGAAGGGGTAGGTCTTGTCGTCGCGGAACTTGACGTTGAACGGCGGGTCGTACTCCTTGATCCAGGTGTACTCGAGCTGCAGCGCCTCGATGTCGGTGCCGACGACGGTCCAGTCGAGACTCCGAGCCGTCAGGACCATCCGCCGGGTGCGCTCGTGGAGCGAGGGCAGCGGCGCGAAGTAGTTGCTCAGCCGCTGCCGGAGGTTCTTGGCCTTGCCGACGTAGAGCACTCGACCCCGCTCGTCGCGCCAGCGGTAGACGCCCGGCTGGGTCGGTATCTCGCCGGCCTTGGGGCGCCAGGAGACGGTGTCGCTCATCGTGCCGTGGCCTCCTGTTCGTGTTCGTGCGCTATCAGCGTCTTACCTTGCCATCGCCTTCTGCCGGGGGCGACCCTTCGACCGGGCCTTGGCCGGCGCGGGGATCTCGGCCCGCGGCATCGAGAGGATCTCGTGCAGGAACCGCCCGGTGTGACTCTCGGGAACGGACGAGAGATGCTCGGGTGTTCCCGCGGCGATCACGGTGCCGCCGCCGGCTCCGCCCTCCGGACCCATGTCGATCAGCCAGTCGGCGGACTTGATCACGTCGAGGTTGTGCTCGATCGTGATCACGGTGTTGCCCTTCTCGACGAGACCGTCGAGCACGAGCAGGAGCTTGCGGACGTCTTCGAAGTGGAGACCCGTCGTCGGCTCGTCGAGCACGTAGACGCTGCGACCGTTCGACCGCTTCTGGAGCTCGGTGGCCAGCTTCACACGCTGGGCCTCGCCGCCGGAGAGGGTCGTCGCACTCTGACCGAGCCGGACGTAGCCGAGACCCACATCGACCAGGGTCTTCATGTACCGGGAGATCGCGCTGATCGGCTCGAAGAACTCGGCCGCCTCGCTGATCGGCATCTCGAGCACCTCGGAGATGTTCTTGCCCTTGTAGTGCACCTGGAGCGTGTCGCGGTTGTACCGCGCGCCGCCGCAGACCTCGCACGCGACGTAGACGTCGGGCAGGAAGTTCATCTCGATCTTGATGGTGCCGTCGCCCGCGCAGTTCTCGCAGCGGCCGCCCTTGACGTTGAAGCTGAACCGGCCGGGCAGGTAGCCGCGGGCCTTGGCCTCGACGGTCTCGGCGAACAGGTTGCGGATCCGGTCGAAGACGCCGGTGTAGGTCGCCGGATTCGACCGCGGGGTGCGGCCGATCGGCGCCTGGTCGACGTGGACGACCTTGTCGAGGTTCTCCAGCCCGGTGACCCGCGTGTGCTTGCCCGGGATCTGACGGGCGCCGTTGAGCTCGTTGGCGAGCACCTTGTAGAGGATGTCGTTGACGAGCGACGACTTGCCCGAGCCGCTGACCCCGGTGACGGCGACGAACACGCCGAGCGGGAAGTCGACCGTGACGTTCTGGAGGTTGTTCGCCTTGGCTCCGACGACAGAGATCATGCGACCGGTGTCGATCGTGCGCCGGGTGGTCGGCGTCTCGATCGACCGGCGCCCCGCGAGGTAGTCGCCGGTGTACGAAGACGTGTTCGCGATGAGCGACTCGTAGCTGCCCGAGTGGACCACGCGGCCGCCGTTGACGCCGGCGCCGGGGCCGATGTCGACGATCCAGTCCGCGGTGCGGATGGTGTCTTCGTCGTGCTCGACGACGATGAGCGTGTTGCCGAGGTTCTTCAGCTTGACGAGGGTGTCGATGAGTCGGCGGTTGTCGCGCTGGTGCAGGCCGATCGACGGCTCGTCGAGCACGTAGAGGACGCCCGTGAGGCCGGAGCCGATCTGCGTCGCCAGGCGGATGCGCTGCGCCTCGCCGCCGGAGAGCGAGCCGGCCGATCGCGCCAGCGAGAGGTACGTCAGGCCCACCTCGAGGAGGAACTCGAGGCGCACCCGGATCTCGCGGAGCACCTGCGCCGCGATCCTGGCCTCGCGGGCCGAGAGCTCGAGCGACTCCATGAAGCCGAAGGCATCGGTGAGGCTGAGCTCGGAGACGTCGGCGATGCTGTGGCCGTCGACGAGTACGGCGAGCACCTCGGGCTTGAGGCGCTTGCCCTTGCAGACCACGCACGGGATCTCGCGGAGGTAGCTGGCGTAGCGCTGGCGCTGCGAGTCGCTCTCGGCCTCGGCGTACTTGCGCTCGATGTACGGCATCACGCCCTCGAAGCCCGTGGTGTACTTCATCTCGCGGCCGAAGCGGTTGCGGTACCGCACGGTGACCTCGAAGTCGTTGCCCTCGAGCACCGCGCGCTTGACGTCGTCGCCGAGGTCGCGCCACGGCGTCTTGAGGCTGAATCCGAGGTCGCCGGAGAGGCCCTCGAGCAGCTTCTGGAAGTAGTTGTAGAGACCCTTGCCCGAGTTGGTCCAGGGCAGGATCACGCCCTCGGAGAGGCTGAGGTCTTCGTCGCCCAGGAGCAGGTCGGCGTCGACCGACATCTTCGTGCCGAGGCCCGAGCACTCCGGGCAGGCGCCGAACGGCGCGTTGAACGAGAACGTGCGGGGCTCGATCTCGGTCAGCTGCAGCGGGTGGTTGTTCGGGCACGAGAGCTTCTCGGAGAACGTGCGGTACTTCGCCGGCCCCTCGTCGTCGACGAAGTCGATGGTGACGAGGCCGTCGGTCAGCCGGAGCGCCGTCTCGAGCGAGTCGGTGAGGCGCTGCAGGATCTCGTCGGACGCCACGAGTCGGTCGACCACGACCGAGATGTCGTGCTTGACCTGCTTTTTGAGCGTCGGCGGGTTGGAGAGCTGGATCTGCTCGCCGTCGACGATCGCGCGCGAATAGCCCGACGAGGCGAGCTCTTTGAAGAGGTCGACGAGCTCGCCCTTCTTCTGCGACACGATGGGGCTGAGCACCTGGTAGCGGCGACCGGTCTCGAGCTCCATCAGCTGGTCGGCGATCTGCTGGACCGTCTGCTTCTGAATCGGCTCGCCGCAAACGGGGCAGTGCGGGATTCCGATGCGCGCCCAGAGCAGGCGCATGTAGTCGTAGATCTCGGTGATCGTGCCGACGGTCGATCGCGGGTTGCGGTTCGTCGACTTCTGGTCGATCGACACCGCAGGGCTCAGGCCCTCGATGAAGTCGACGTCGGGGCGGTCGACCTGACCGAGGAACTGGCGCGCGTAGGCCGACAGCGACTCCACGTAGCGGCGCTGGCCCTCGGCGAAGATCGTGTCGAACGCGAGCGACGACTTGCCGGAGCCGCTGAGCCCGGTGAAGACGACGAGGGAGTCGCGAGGGATCTCGATGTCGACGTTCTGGAGGTTGTGGACGCGGGCGCCGCGCACGCTGAGCTTGGCGACGTCACCGGGATCCGAGACGCTCGCCTCGAGGGGGTCGGGAGCGTTCACGACGGGGTTGGCGGCTGAGATCGACACTCTGTCCATTCTAGTTCGAGGGGCCTCGGCCGGACGCGGGGTCGGCGAGGCGGTGACGGGAGGCGGAGGGGGCGATCACTCGAGGATCGGGTGCACGCGGGTGAGGCGCGACGAGAGGTTCCAGAGGCGGGCGGCGACCTTGCGGCTGTGGGCGTGACGCTGGGCGCGGACCAGGGCCGGCGACCCCGTGAGCTGGAACCAGCCGTCGGGCCCCCAGTATTCCCCGCCCTGGACGTCGGCCCCGATGGCCGCGTAGGTGAGCGGCCGAGCGCCCTGGTCTTTGCCCTGCGAGACGGTCCGCATGAGGCCGATCAGCGGCGACGGCAGCCAGCGGCGGCGGGTGATGCCCGGTCGTCGCTCCGTGAGGTTCTCGAGGGAGAAACCAGGATGCGCGACCAGACTCCGTACCGTCGAGCCCGACTCGCGCAGACGTCGGTCGAGTTCGAATCCGAAGGTCATGACGGCCAGCTTCGAGCGCGAGTAGGCGAGGTGGCCGCGGTATTGCCGGACCATCATCGGGTCGTCGAGGTCGAGCCGGGCGAACCTGTGGGCGATGCTGCCCACGTGCACGATGCGACCGGCCTCGGCCGCGGCGATCGCCGGCAGCAGGTGGGAGACGAGGGCGAAGTGCCCGAGGTGGTTCGTGCCGAACTGCAGCTCGAAGCCGTCGGACGTCACGCGTCGGCGACGCGAGCCGACGACGCCCGCGTTGGCGACGAGGGCGTCGACAGGCCCGTCGGCGGCGATCTGCTCCGCGGCCGCGCGGGTGGACGCGAGGTCGGCGAGGTCGGTCAGCACGATCTGCAGATCGGCGTCGGGGACGACCGCCCGGATGCTCTCGGCGGCGCGCTCGGCCCTCCCCTCGTCGCGGCAGGCCAGGACGACGCGCGCGCCGGTCGCCGCGAGCTGCTCGCTCACGAAGTAGCCCAGGCCCGCACTGGCGCCGGTGACGACGACCCGGCGTCGCGTCGCGCGCGGAGACCCTCCCCGCGCGTCAGCGGACATGCCCGGCGGCCTCCATGCCCCTCAGGTCTTTCTTGAGTTCGGCGACCTCGTCGCGCAGTCGGCCCGCGAGCTCGAACTTGAGCTCGGCGGCGGCCTGGAGCATCTGCTCGTTGAGGTCGGCGATGATCGACTCGATGTTGTCGGCGGCGCCGGCGGCGAGGCCCTCGCGGCGCAGGTTCGGTGTCGGTGCGCGCTTCGCGCCCTGGCGGCCGGCGAGCAGCTCGGCCGTGTCGGCGCCCTCGCGGGCGAGCACCGCCGTGATGTCGGCGATCTTCTTGCGCAGCGGCTGCGGGTCGATGCCGCGCTCGACGTTGTACGCGATCTGCTTCTCGCGGCGGCGCTCGGTCTCGTCGAGGGCCTGCTTCATCGAGTCGGTCATGACGTCGGCGTACATGTGCACCTCGCCCGAGACATTGCGGGCCGCACGGCCGATCGTCTGGATGAGCGACGTCGACGAGCGGAGGAACCCCTCCTTGTCGGCGTCGAGGATGGCGACGAGAGACACCTCGGGGAGGTCGAGTCCCTCGCGGAGCAGGTTGATGCCCACCAAGACGTCGTAGACACCCTGCCGGAGCTCGGTGAGCAGCTCGACGCGACGGAGGGTGTCGACATCGGAGTGGAGGTAGCGCACGCGCACGCCGGCCTCGGTGAGGAAGTCGGTGAGCTCTTCGGCCATCTTCTTGGTCAGCGTCGTGACGAGCACGCGCTCGTCGCGCTCGGTGCGGAGCTGGATCTCCTCGAGCAGATCGTCGATCTGGCCGGCGGACGGCTTGACCACGATCTTCGGGTCGACCAGACCGGTCGGGCGGATGATCTGCTCGACCACGCTGTCGGTGACGCCGAGCTCGTACTTGCCGGGGGTCGCCGACAGGTAGACCTTCTGGCCGACGCGCTCGAGGAACTCCTCCCACTTGAGCGGGCGGTTGTCGAGGGCGCTCGGCAGACGGAAGCCGTGGTCGACGAGCGTGCGCTTGCGCGAGGCGTCGCCCTCGTACATCGCTCCGATCTGCGGCACGGTGACGTGTGACTCGTCGATGACGACGAGGAAGTCGTCGGGGAAGTAGTCGAGGAGGCAGTGCGGCGCCTCGCCGGCCACGCGGCCGTCGATGTGGCGCGAGTAGTTCTCGATGCCGTTGCAGAAGCCGATCTGCTCCATCATCTCGAGGTCGAACGTCGTGCGCATGCGCAGCCGCTGCGACTCGAGGAGCTTGCCCTGACGGTCGAGCTCGGCGAGACGCTCGGCGAGCTCTTCTTTGATCGTGCCGATGGCGCGGTGCATGACGTCGGTGCCGGCGACGTAGTGCGACCCCGGGAACACGGAGACCGCGTCGACCTTGCGGACGACGTCACCGGTGAGCGGGTGCAGGTAGTAGAGCGCCTCGATCTCGTCGCCGAACATCTCGATGCGGATCGCGAGCTCTTCGTACATCGGGATGATCTCGATCGTGTCGCCGCGCACCCGGAAGTTGCCGCGCGAGAAGTCGATGTCGTTGCGCTGGTACTGCATCGCCACGAACTTGCGGATGAGCGTGTCGCGCGGAATCATCATGCCGACCTGGAGGGCCTGCATCGCCTCCATGTAGCCCTCGGGCGTGCCGAGGCCGTAGATGCACGACACGGTCGAGACGACGATGACGTCGCGGCGGCTCAGCAGCGAGTTGGTCGTCGAGTGACGCAGGCGCTCGACCTCGGCATTGATCGACGAGTCTTTCTCGATGAAGGTGTCGGTCTGCGGCACGTACGCCTCGGGCTGGTAGTAGTCGTAGTACGACACGAAGTACTCGACGGCGTTGTGCGGGAACAGCTCGCGGAACTCGTTCGCCAGCTGCGCCGCCAGCGTCTTGTTGTGGGCGAGCACCAGGGTCGGCCGGTTGACGGCCTCGACGAGCCAGGCGGTGGTCGCGGACTTGCCGGTGCCGGTCGCGCCGAGCAGCACGACGTCGGTCTCACCGGCGTTGATCCGGCCGGCGAGTTCAGCGATGGCAGCGGGCTGATCGCCGCTGGGCTGGTACTCGCTGACCACTTCGAAGGGGCGGACGCTGCGAGTCGGTTCCATGCGAACAAGTGTACGAGCGGCCACTGACACTCGGCCGGGCGGGGCGACGCTGCTCCTGCGCCCTGAGCGGAATCGTGCCGACGCGGGCGCGGCGCGAGGGTGCCACGTCGAGATGGATCGCCCTAGGCGCGCGCCTTCGCGACGGCCAGGTCGACCAGTCGGGCGTAGAGGGCGTCGGTCTGCTTCTCGGTCGACGCGAGGCTGGTCGACGAGTCGATCACGTCGTCGGCCACCGCCGCCCGCTGCTCGTCGGACGCCTGGGCGTCGACGCGCTTGCGGGCCTCGGCGGGGTCCATGCCGCGCAGCGTGACCAGCCGTGCGATGCGCATCGAGGCGGGCGCGTGCACGACGACGATGTGGTCGAACTCGCCCACTCCCCTGGCCTCGACGAGTAGCGGCACGTCGTAGACGACGACGCGCGCCGGGTCGTCGGCCACGGCCTCGCACATCCGCTGCAGACTGAGAGCCTGCACGCGCGGGTGCGTGATCGCCTCGAGGTCGAGTCGGGCGGCAGGATCGCTGAACACGATCGCCCCGAGAGCCGCCCGATCGAGCGAGCCGTCCGGCTGCACGACCCCCTCGCCGAACCGCTGGGCGATCTCGGCGAGCCCGGGTGTGCCCGGCTCGACGACCTCGCGGGCCAGACGGTCGGCGTCCACCACGGCTGCGCCGAGCGCGCCCAGGCGCGAGGCGACGATCGACTTGCCGGCTGCGATTCCCCCGGTCAATCCCACAACGAACACGGGTGACACCCTAGCGCGCACGCCTTGGACGGAATGCGCAGTGAAACGCCGAACGGCGGCCACCCCGAGGGGGTGACCGCCGTTGCGTGTGAGGCAGGTCGAACTAGTTGTTGTTCGACAGCTTCTCGCGAAGCGCGGCGAGCGACTCGTCGTCGGCGAGGGTGCCGGCGTTCGAGGACGACTCGTTCGAGAACGACGAACCCGAGGGGACGTCGAACGAGGTGGCCTCTTCGGCGAGCGAAGCGGCGACCTGCTTCTTGTGAGCCTCCCAGCGAGCCTGGGCGGCAGCGTAGTCCTGCTCCCACTTCTCGCGCTGGGCCTCGAAGCCCTCGCGCCACTCGTTGGTCTCCGGGTCGAAGCCCTCGGGGTACTTGTAGTTGCCCTGGTCGTCGTACTCGGTGAGCATGCCGTAGAGCGCCGGGTCGAACTCGGTGCCCTCGGGGTCGACACCCTCGTTGGCCTGCTTGAGGCTCAGCGAGATGCGGCGACGCTCGAGGTCGATGTCGATGACCTTGACGAACACCTCGTCGCCGACCGACACGACCTGCTCGGCGAGCTCGACGTGCTTGGCGGACAGCTCGGAGATGTGCACGAGGCCCTCGATGCCGTCCGCGACGCGGACGAACGCACCGAACGGCACCAGCTTCGTGACCTTGCCGGGAGCGACCTGGCCGATGGCGTGCGTGCGGGCGAAGACCTGCCACGGGTCTTCCTGCGTCGCCTTGAGCGACAGGGAGACGCGCTCGCGGTCGAGGTCGACCTCGAGGATCTCGACGGTGACCTCCTGGCCGACCTCGACGACCTCGGAGGCGTGCTCGATGTGCTTCCACGAGAGCTCGGAGACGTGGACGAGACCGTCGACGCCGCCCAGGTCGACGAACGCACCGAAGTTGACGATCGACGACACGATGCCCTTGCGGACCTGGCCCTTGTGGAGGTTGTTGAGGAACGAGGTGCGGCTCTCGGACTGCGTCTGCTCGAGCAGGGCGCGGCGCGACAGGACCACGTTGTTGCGGTTCTTGTCGAGCTCGAGGATCTTCGCCTCGATCTCCTGGCCGAGGTACGGCGTGAGGTCGCGGACGCGGCGCAGCTCGATGAGCGAGGCCGGGAGGAAGCCGCGGAGGCCGATGTCGACGATGAGGCCGCCCTTGACGACCTCGATGACGGTGCCGGTGACGACGCCGTCGGCGTCCTTGATCTTCTCCACGTCGCCCCACGCGCGCTCGTACTGCGCACGCTTCTTGGACAGGATCAGACGGCCTTCCTTGTCCTCCTTCTGGAGAACGAGGGCCTCGACGGTGTCGCCGACGCCGACGACCTCGCTGGGGTCGACGTCGTGCTTGATCGAGAGCTCGCGCGAGGGGATGACGCCCTCGGTCTTGTAGCCCACGTCGAGGAGGACCTCGTCGCGGTCGATCTTGACGACGGTGCCCTCGATGAGGTCGCCGTCGTTGAAGAACTTGAGAGTCTTTTCGACCGCGGCGAGGAAGTCTTCAGCAGATCCGATGTCGTTGACGGCGACCTGCTTGGGTGCCTTGGTCGTTACGATTGTCATGTAGTGGTTGCTCCGTTTTGGGCATTGTTCGGGCCACGCGCTTCTCCCGCACGACACACGACTCCTCGCGGAGGTCGCAGTGCATGGGAATTGTGATGAAGCGGCAGCGTGCGGATAGGTCGACGCAGTTTGCGCCCAGCAAGTCTAACGGCACGGACGCAGGCGCGACAACCTCAGTCGAGCAGCGCGCGTCGAAGGGTGTCGAGCCCCACACCGCCGAGGGCGAGCGCCTCGCTGTGGAAGCGCCGGACGTCGAACGCGTCGCCGTCCCGTTCGGCGCGGGCGGCCCGCAGCCCCTCCCAGATGCGCTGGCCGACCTTGTAGGACGGCGCCTGACCCGGCCAGCCGAGGTAGCGGTCGATCTCGAAGCGGATGAACGACTCGTCCATGTTGACGTTGTCGGTCATGTAGGCGAAGGCCTTGTCGTAGTCCCAGGTGCCGCCGGCGGGCATCGAGGCGCAACCCGGGAACTCCTTGCCGAGGTGCACGCCGATGTCGATGACGACGCGCGCCGCGCGCATGCGCTGCCCGTCGAGCATGCCGAGCCGGTCGCCCGGGTCGTCGAGGTAGCCGAGCTCCTCCATGAGCCGCTCGGCGTAGAGCGCCCAGCCCTCGGCGTGACCGGAGGTGCCGGCCACCGAGCGGCGGTACGTGTTGAGCGTCGCGCGATTGACGACCGCCTGGCCGAGCTGCAGGTGATGACCGGGGACGCCCTCGTGGTACACCGTCGTGGTCTCGCGCCACGTGGTGAACCGGGTGACGCCCACCGGGACGGACCACCACATCCTGCCCGGCCTCGTGAAGTCGTCGCTCGGCGACGTGTAGTAGATGCCGCCGTCGTGCGTCGGCGCGATCCGGCACTCGAGCGTGCGGATCTCGTCGGGGATGTCGAAGTGGCTCTCGCCGAGCTCGGCCACCGCGCGATCGCTGAGCGTCTGCATCCAGGCCCGGAGGGCGTCGGCGCCGTCGAGCTGGCGGGCAGGATCCGAGTCGAGCACCTCGATCGCCCTCGTCACGCTCGCGCCCGCCTCGATCGTGTCGGCCACTGCCTCCTGCTCGGCGGCCATGCGGGCCACCTCGGCGAGGCCCCACTCGTAGGTCTCGTCGAGGTCGACGGTCGCCCCGAGGAATCGGCGGGAGTGCAGCGCGTACGCGTCGCGGCCCACGGCGTCGGCCTCGGTCGCGGCGGGGAGGAGCTCGTCGCGGAGGAACGCGCCGAACGAGCGATACGCCTCGGACGCAGCCCGGGCGCCTTCGCTGAGCCGGTCTCCGAGGTCGTCGGGGACGGCGCTGCCGTCGGCGAGCACCGGGGCCTCGGTGAGCTCGGCGAAGAAGCCGTCGACCGCGATGTGCCGGTCGCACTGCTCGGCGACGGCCCGGACCTGCCGCTTCGCCGGCACGACGCCCTCGGTGATGCCCTGCCGCAGCGTCTCGACGTAGCCGTCGAGAGCGCCCTGCAGGTGCTCCAGCCGCGAGGCGATATCGGCCCAGTCGCCCTCGGTCGCGGTCGGCATGAGGTCGAAGACGTCTCGGACGCTCTGGGCCGGCGACGCGAGAACATTGAGATCGCGCAGGTGCAGGCGCTGGGCGTCGTACTCGAGATCGAGCTCGAGAGAGGCCTCGAGGTCGCCTTTCGTCACCCGGTCGACGGCATCGGCCGCAGGAGCCCGGCGGAGCTCGGCCAGCGTCGACCGCGCCGCCTCGATGTACGCGGCGTGCCCGCGCGGCGAGAGGTCGCCGTACTCGCCCGTCCGCCCGGGCCGCCCCAGCCAGGTGGCCCACTGCGGGTCGAGCTCGCAGAGGGTGTCGACCCAGCGCTCGGCGATGGCGTCGACGGCGGTGGGCTGGCGCGCGGCTTCGGTGCTCGCGGAGGTCACGGTGCTCATGGATCGAGACTAGCGACGGGTGCCGACACCCGGCGGGCGCCGGGGTCAGACCTCGACGGTGGTGCCGTTCTGGATGGCGTCGACGACGGCGGCCACGGCGGGATCGCCCATGAAGAGCTGGAACGGCACGATCGGTGTGCCGGGGGCGGCCGCGTCGCGTGCGCGGGCGGCGAGGTTGTTCTGGGTGACGACGACGTCGGCATCCTGCGGGATCTCGGCCACCGCGGAGTGCTCGACGGTGACGCCGTTCTTCTTCAGCTGCTTCTTCAGCGTCGTGGCGAGCATGATGCTCGAGCCCATGCCGGCGTCGCAGGCGACGATCAGCTTCTTGACGGTGGATCCGTTGAGGGTGGCCATGGGAACTCCTTCGTCGCGG